>NZ_CAMLHC010000001.1 GCF_946479755.1 uncultured Chitinophaga sp.
AGGCACAGGCTAAGCTTACGGCGCTTTCGCTGGTGCCTTTCCTTCCCGGTATTTCTTATGAACTGAAATTTTAGATCATGAAAACGAGACTGGTACTGCTGATAATGGCGTTGATCGCCTTCGGATGCAAAAAACAAATCACTATCGATTTACAGGATATGGTGGACCAGCCGGTGATTAACCTGCTGATGGCCAAAGACAGTTTCATCACTGCACTGGTGACCAGGTCCCAGTATGCAGGCCCGATGGACCAGGACCCACGGCTTGGCTTTCCTACGATACCGGATGCACATGTATCGCTGTATGAAAATGGGGTGTTCAGGGAGGAACTTCAGGTGAAGACCAACTTCTGGGGCACCTATTATAAAAGTACCGTCAAAGCCCGACCCGGTGTCACCTATCGCGTGACGGTCAGGGTGAACGGTTTCCGGGAAATGGAAGGAACAGACTCGATACCGCTGCCTACCACCCCGGGGAATCTTACGTTCCGTAAAATACCCAGTGATGACGCAAAAAGCAAAGCCAACATCACGCTGGAGCTGATAGATAAGCCGGGTGAAAAAAACTACTACCGCATCAGGATGTATGAACACCTGACAGACAATGATACGACCATGGCGCTGGCTGAACTTTCTTTTCTATCCGCTGATCCGTACGATATTTTATTCGGGAAAAAAGAACGGCGTGAATTCTTTACCGACGACCGGCTTTTCGATGGCCGTACACGCCGCCTGAACTTCACCGCCACCAGTGATCTTGGGTTCAAACATCCGCTGGAGCTGGAGGTAACAACATTGACGTATAGTAGTTACAACTATTTGCTCAGCTCTTTTCTGGCGGAAGAAAAAAATGAAGATGTGCTGTCAGAGAAAGTAATTGTATTCAGTAATGTGCTTCGGGGGCTGGGTATCGTAGGAGGGATGTCGATAGAGCGGTATAAAATTATTTATTAAAGGAGCTAACATGTGAGTCTTTCGTTCGGGAAATGTTCTTTGGAACGCAAAGGCCGCGTTTTTTGAAAACCCGCCCGGATTCTTTCCGGGCGGGCTGTTTTTAAGTCTTTCCTCAATACCCCGGGAATTGCACCAGCTTTTTATTCCGGTCTATCTCACTCTGCGGAACAGGATAGAAATAGAACCTGGGCTGCCAGTTAGCCCTCGTAAACGAAACGGTCCTTTTATGAAATTCCGGATCTGACAGAGAACTGCCTTTTTCTATGTTCATCCCGTGAAAGGCGCCGCCCTGGTGCTGGTCGGGCTTGTCGGCCACTTTCCAGCGGCGCACGTCCCAGTAGCGGTGGCCTTCGAACATCAGTTCGATGCGGCGTTCGAGTTGTATCTGTGTCCGCATTTCTGCCTGTGACAAACCGGGCTGGAGGTCGGGCAGGCCGCCCCTGTTGCGGATCTTGTTAAGGTATTTGAGGATGTCGGCGTTGCCGGGTTCGTATTCGTTGAGCGCTTCGGCGTAGTTGAGATAGATCTCGCCGAGGCGGATCATCATGGCAGGCCGGGTGAAGTTGCGCCCTGTACGGAAATCGGTGTTAGGATGGATGTTTTTCCGGGCGGTATAACCAGTGGAGGGCCAGTCGCGAGGAGCGCCGTTTTTACCGGAATTGCCGGTGAAGAAAAATTCCACTCTTGTTTGTCCGGATTCCGGAACGACGGGCACTGTAGCGCCGTTGAAAGTCACATCTACATAAAAACGGGGTTCGCGGCCGGTATACATATTGTAAGTGCCACTCACGTAATAAGGGGTGGCGGTATCGGTAAAGCCGTTCTCAGAATAACCGCTGCCGGCATCACCGGTAGCTTTGCCGTTGGCCATCCGGAAAACGTCTACCTGTTCCTGGGTGACGGCGATCCCGTTCCAGCCCTGGCCGTTGGCGCAGCGTGGAGAGCAGTGACGTTCCCAGTTGCCGACGTGGCTGGAAGATGTACGTATCCAGATAGCCTCTTTCTGCCAGCCGTCGAAAAAGAGGTTGCGGCAGGAGAGATAGGCGGCGCGGAAGGGATCGGGGTCTGACACGGTGTACAGCTCCCAGCGGTTGAGATCAATGACAGCTTTGGCGGCATCGGCGGCCCGCTTCCATTTCTCTTTGTCATAAGCCTGGTTAAATAATACGGTGCCATCAGGGTTGGTAAAAGAAGCGAGGTCCTTATTCCCGTTGAACAGCGGGCTGGCATGATACAACAGTATCTGCGATTTGACAGCCAGGATAATCGGCTGGGTGATACGCCCGGTTTGTGTAACATCGGGCTGTGTGGGATCTACCGGGTTCACATGCTGTACCGGCACATCCGGAAATGCCTTGTCCATTTCCGAAACCACGTAAGACACACAGGCGTCCCACGGACTGCGGGGAATCTGAAAGTCATCTTCCGGGAGGCTGGGCGTTTCGCCCATCAGCACCACAGGGCCATACTGCCGCATCAGCAGCCAGTAGTAGTAGGCCCGGAGGAAACGGGCTTCGGCCTTGTATTGTTTCAGGAGCCTGTCGCCGTCGGGAAGTGCTTTGATCTCCTGGTTCTCGTCTGCATGCTGCAGGAAGATGGCGGCCTGCCGGATGGTCTGGTAGTAGCTGTTCCAGTACGAAGGACTGGCATTGTCCGGAGCGATAGCGCCGGAGTTGATGCCGGGCTGTGACCAGGCGTAATCGACTTCGTCGCATTGCCCTGTCCACGGCGTAGTATAGGGCTGCGCCCACATATCGGGCATAGGATTGTACAGCCGCGCCAGCCACTGCTCTGTCATGGAGCGGTTGGTAAATACGTCTTTCAGCGTGGTGATATTGTCCGGCACCGTATCGAGGTACCCTTTTTTACAGCCTGCGGCACAGAGCAACAGCAGGAAGAACAGCAGTATATTTTTATATGAATAGGTCATGATGTTACGTTTTATTTGAAACTCGCACGGATACCGAAGTTGTAAGTGGTGGTGTTGGGATAGGCGGTGCCTCTGCCGTCGCCCAGTTCCGGGTCCCATATTTTCCATGGGGAAATAGTAAACAGGTTGGTCCCGTTTACATAGGCGCGCAGTGTTTTAAGGCCGTATTTCTGCAGCCTTCGCATACCGAAGGTATATCCCAGCTCCGCGCTTTTAAGACGGATATAATCCGCCCGTTTGAGCCACCAGGTGCTCGCATAGTAATTGGTAGTGATGTCCTGTCGGGTTGACATACGTGGATAGAAAGGCTTGCTGTTGGAATTGTCCGGTGTCCAGCGGTCGGTGGCTATTGTATAGAGGTTGCCGATAGTAGGACCTTCATAGAACGGGTTGGTGCCATGCCCGCCGCTGTACATGAAGTCTACCATCGCTACGCCCTGGAAGAAAAGGCTCAGGTCAAATCCTTTGGCGCCAACGCTGAAGTTGAGGCCATATACGATGCGGGGCACCGGGCCGTAACCGATGGCCTGCTGATCGTAACTGTTGATGATACCATCGCCGTTCAGGTCCTGGTATTTGATGTCGCCCGGACGCACATCACCGGACTGCCTGGGAGACTTGGCAATATCGGCCGAATCGGAGAAAAGGCCCAGCGCCACATAACCGAAACGCTGATCGATGGTGTGGCCGGTACGGTTCAGCCATGGGTACTGCCATGGTGGAAGGCCGTCATACACGTTTTTGTTGATGTTGAAGTTGAAATTGCCCCTGAAGGCCACCCAGTAGTTTTTGGAAAATGTTTTATTGTATTCTGCCGTGATATCGATACCCTTGTTTTCGGTGATGCCGATGTTGCGGTAAGGAATGTTATCCGTCGTATAGCCGGAAGAGTAAGGGATGTCATACTGACGCAGCAGGATGCCCGTCCTCCTTTCTTTAAACAGTTCCACGATTAAAGAGAACTCATCTTTAAATGCTTTTATTTCGATGCCCAGGTTTTGACGCTTGCCAGTCTCCCAGCTTACCTCTGAACCGATCTGGTCTTCTTCCATGCCCCAGTAAGAGGTGGTATTGCCAGGTACGCCGAAGGTGTAGCCCAGGTCGCCATTATTTTTTATCCTTGTAAGGAAGAGGAAACGGGAGCCGGTGTTGCTATTGCCGGACAGCCCATAGGTGTACCGCACTTTGAAATAGGAGATCACGTTGCTCAGCGGCTCAAAAAAATGTTCGTTAGACACTACCCAGCCTGCGCCGAAGGAAGGAAACAAACCATACCGCTTCCGGGGGGTGAAGTTTTCTGAACCATTGTACCCGAAATTGGCCTCCGCAAAGTAGCGGCTCCTGTAGCCGTAGGTGGCCCTGCCGCTCAAGCCCCTTACGCGGAAAGGGATGGAGCTGATCAGATCACCGGCGTCGCCATCGATGTAGTCGGACTGGTTGTACAGTAATAACGCAGATACGTCGTGGTCGCCGAATTTACGGGCATAGTTCAGGGCTGTTTCGGTATAGAAACGGCGGTCGCCGCCTCTGGCCACTTCGAAGCCCAATACGTTGGAGCCGGGGTCCACCACGCGGGTCAGCAGGTTGCCGGCGGAATCGCGGCCGGAGGCGTAGTAGGTCTGTACTTCCCTTTTCCTGTTCAGGTTATTCCAGCTGTAGGAATCAAAGGCGAACATACTGGTGGCTGAGAGTCCCTTCAGGATAAAATCCAGCTGCTGCCGTACCCGGATATTGGAGCGGATGTTATTGCGGTATTCTGTCGCGTAGCCGGATTGTGTGAGGTTGCGGTACGGGCTGGGGTAGCTGCCGCCGGGTATTTTAGGCCATTGCCCGTTGGAGTACTGCGGCGGTATCAGGTGCGGCGGTACCTGGGTGGCCAGGTCAAATAAAGCACCGGTACCGATGCCGGGATAGTTGCTGTTGATAATATAACCGTTGACGCCCAGTTCCAGCTTGGTGGTCTTGGTGATATTGGCGTCTACGTTGGTGGTGAAATTGTAGCGGTCCAGCTTTATTTCAGAATTATAGGATTGCAGGTTGTCCCGCTTCAGCATGCCTACTTCTGAATAATATCCTGCTGAAATATAATACGTCGCGAATTCGGAACCGCCACGTACGTTCAGGTTGGCCCTTCTGTTCTGGCCATACTGATTGAAGAGCGTTTTAAACCAGTCCACATTAGGGTAGAGGTCCGGATCTTCACCGCTGATATGTTTTTGTATTCTTTCTTCTGAGTAGAGGGGCGTGCGGCCGCGCATTTCCAGTCCTTCGTTGTACAGGCGCATGAAGGTGGGCGCATCCACAAATTTAGGCAGCTGTGTAAATTTAGTGATGGCCTGGTTGAGCTCTATGTTGATCTGCGGCTTCCCTGGCTTACCGGATTTCGTGTTGACGAGGATAACGCCGTTGGCGCCACGGGTACCGTATACAGCGGTGGCAGATGCATCTTTTAGTACGGTGAAACTCTCCACGTCTTCCGGGTCGAGGTCATTGATGCTGCGGTCCGGCACGCCGTCTACGATGATGAGCGGTCCGCGGGGGCTGGAGCCGAAGGTGGAGATGCCCCTGATCCAGATGTCGGAGCCGTCGTAGCCGGGCTCCCCGCTGCGCTGAACGGCCACAATGCCTGCCAGCCGGCCACCCAGCGCATTCGTGAGGCTTCTCACCGGCAGCTTCAGCTCTTCCGGTTTGATGGTGGACTGTGCGCCCACCAGGCTGATTTTTTTCTGCGCGCCGAAGCCTACTACCACTACTTCATTGAGACCGCCCTGTTTTGCCAGCATCTCTATGTTGATGTCTAAGCGGTTACGGACGCTGATCTGCTGCGTTTGGTAACCGATGTAGGAAAACTCGAGGGTGTCGGTCGGCTCTGCGTCCAGCTCGTAAAAACCTTTGTCGTTCGTGGTAGTACCGGTGGGTGTTTTGATGACTTTTACGGTCACGCCCAGCAGCGGTGAGCCGAGTTTGTCTTTGACAGTGCCGGAAACGTGGATTTTAGCGGCGGGTTTCGTGACGGGGGCCGGACGCGGCTCGGCAGGCGTGATGATGTATTGCGAGGGACCGGTCATGTTAAGGGTGAGGCCATAGGACTGTAGTATTTTCTGCAGCGAAGCGATAGCGGCAGACGCCCCGCCGTTCAGCAGGTTGTCGGGCACGAAAATGTTCCTCGCATATTTTTCGTTCATCGCTATCCGCAGCTGGTATTTGGTATATACTTTTTCCAGCGCATTGGACAGGGAGAGCACCTGCCGGGCAGGGCTGGTATCGGCATTGCCGGATTTCCGGTATTGGTGTTGTGATAACGGTGATGACTGTACGCCAGCCACTGCGTCCTGTGCCTGTGTGACAGGTGAGTTGATGCCCAGTAACAGGCACAGGCCGGCCATTCCCTTCAGGCAAAGCCGTAGAGATCCAAATTTCATAACGGATAAAATTTTGGTTAAAGACTACATAAAGCGATATGTGGAGGAGTTGTCTGCTTCGGGGGTCGTGCGGCCCGGAGAGAAAATCCTTTCCATTGAAAAAACAAAGTCACTGTTCCCGCAGGCTATGCTGCGGCGATCGGGATTTCCGGATAATTTTTTTCTGGTTAAAAAATGATGTTGTTAAGTCTGCTGTTTGTTCTGAAAAATCTGGGACGTGCTTATTTTGGTTGAATAATAATCCGGTTACCCTCTTTCCTGACATCGGCTTCCAGCATGCCTGAGAGCGAGTGGCACAGGCTCTGTGCATCTGTTATCAGCATGCGGCCGCTGATGCTGGTGGTCCGGAATTTCTGCGGTTGTAATATGGTGACTTCATACCCGTAGTTGGCCTCCAGCAGCTCTTTCAGCTCCCCTACAGCGGTGTTCTCAAATTTGTAATCGCCATCCTTCCAGGCGGCGAACAGCTGCGCGTTGACACTGTCCATCCGGAGGGTGTTGCTGACTACCGTTGCTCTCTGTCCGGGTCGCACCAGCATGTCCTGCTCCTGTGCGCTGGCTTTTACCATCCCGGTATTTACTATTACGTTGGTGTTGTGTTGGTCATCGTTCACTGTAAATGAAGTGCCTAATACCGTTACGGTGATACCAGGCGTATGTATCCTGAACGGCGTTGCCGTGTTTTTCACTACTTCGAAATAGCCGCTGCCCTCCAGCCACAATTCCCGCAGGCCGTCTTTTACATTGCGGTAGCGTAGCTGGCTTCCCGGTTTGATCCATACGCGCGTGCTGTCAGGCAATACCATATGCTGCACCGTCGCCTTCTGTGATACGAGCGTCAGCAGGGGCTCCTCGCGGGGTGACTGCTGCAGTATGTAGGCGGCGATACCTCCGCCGGCCAGCACCAGCACTGCTGCGGCGTATTTCAGCCAGCGGAGGCGCTGTACCGGTACGGGCGCTGCTGCCGCCTGCAGCTGGCCGGCAACCTGCTGCCATCGTCCGTCGGTTTCTTCGCGGGTAACCGCCGATACGCGCTGCTGGTCCAGGATGTCTTTCACCCGGAAGTACAGCTCACGGTTGGCGGGAGCAGCCTCCAGCCAGGCAGTTACCTCCGCGGTTTCGGCAGGACTGGCCTGACCGTCAATAAACTTTATTAATAGCGTATAATCCAACGGGTTTGTATTAATAGGTGCCATTTCATATTATTTAGACGAGAAAGGGATAGGAACTACGTATCGATTCGAAAAAAAAATTTCGTAAGCGCCCGGGGAATGAAAATATAATATATATCCACGTTAAAAAAGCACCATCGCAGAGAGGAAAATGTTGGTTTTGCGTATAAGTCCGCGCAATTGTTTGATCGCTTTGTACAGCTGTGTTTCTACCGTGCGGGTGGAGATGCCCATGGTAGCTGATATTTCACCGGTTTTAAGGCCCTGCTGGTATCGCAGTTTCACCACCTCCCTGCACTTGGGCGGCAGCGCTTCTATGGCCTGCCATACGCTGGCAGCCAGGTTGTCTTGTTGGATCAGGCTTTGCCGGGGACCGTCGGGACTGAAATAGTCCAGTTCCGCTTCACTGAGCCCGGGAAGGGTGGTGTTGATGTAACGCTGGTGCACAGCCTCCCGCCGGATATAATCGAGGCAACCGTTGTGCACGCTGCGGAAAAGATAAGCTTTAATGCTGGTGTCGATGTTCAGGGAGGCACCTTTTTTATATAGTTGAATGAAAACGTCCTGTATAATGTCTTCTGCTGTCTCGCGCGTCACATATTTACAGGCATAGGCACGCAACAGGGCGTAACACGCTTTAAAGATAGGTTCAAGCGCTGCTGCATCCTGCGGTGCCGGTGTGCCGGTCTGGCGTGTTTCATCTACAGGTTCCCCATAACTCATTAAAGGTAATTTGAACAATTATCCAAGATAATGACAATAATAATAAAAACAAACAAACGAATCCACGGACCCCGTCCAGATCAACACGCTACAAAGTCTGTTTAACCCCGGTAGAAAACAGCCGGCAGTTGGTAGTTTTGATACATAAAATATCATCCTAAAAAAATAATAAACAATGACACAGATAGCAGATAAAGTGCTGACAACGGAAGAGGTAGTAGCACGCTTTAAGGAGCTGGCCTCACAGGAAAAATGGTTCGATATCCAGGACGAATTGTTTGCAGAGAACGTGCGGAGCATCGAGCCGGCCGGATCTGTTTACATGCAGGATGCCATAGGGAAAGCGGCTGTGCGGAAAAAAGCGGAGGACTTCGTTAGCCGGATTGAAGCGGTGCACCGCGTATACACCAGCGCCCCGATCGTAACGGGCAATCATATTGCGGTGGCCAGGGAGACGGATATTACCGTGAAGCCGCATGGCAGAATTCAGATGAACGAGATCATGCTGTATGAAGTGAAAGATGGCCAGATCATTCTCGAACAGTTTTTTTATTAGTAGTTGAACTTCAAAAGGCTGTCTCAAAGTAATTTAAGACAGCCTTGTTTTTTGTTATTCTTTATAGAGAATGGGAAATCACCACGGTACTGGTGGATTTCTCCTTGCCGATAATTATTTGTAGTATATAAGTACCCTCCTTTACACCTTGTACATTCATCATGAACTGTTGCGTGCCACTAGCCAGTTTCATTCTTTTGATTTCTTTATAATACAGATCGTAGAGGATGACCACGCCATCAGCAGACGCTGCTATGGTTTTCCGCTCCGCCGGGCCGTTATTTGTAAGGTGGATGTTAAGATAACTAGCCGCGGGATTAGGGCTGACAGTAAACGCTGGCCCGTTAACATCCAGATCGCCGGTGCGGGTCAGAGGAGAGCTCCATCCACACTGGTTCCGGTATTTTACGCTCATATACAAGGCTCCTGGCAAAGGTTGAACTCTCGGCTTGTTCATGCGAACACTGATAATGTCCTTGTTGGGTCCGGGATTGAGGATAGTGCCTCCGTTGACTGTCCAGGCAACTTCCAAGATAGGTCCGGGATTGGTGGGAAAGTCGATGTAAAACGGATAGGTTTCGCCGGCGGCGAAATGCATGCCATTCTCTTCAAATCCTCCAATTCGACTCATAGGCAAGATGCCGGCAGTAATGCTCTGGCGTGTGGTATCACTGGTGCCGCAAATGCTGTTCGCTACCACGTTGATAACGTCAGCGTAATTTCCGCCTGTGGATGTGATTTGCACGCTGCTTCCACTGGTGCCGGTAATGGTAACTGGTGAAGGCTGTCCATTGATCCGGATATTAGGATGGCCGGCAACCCAAGTATAGGATGTCGCGTCGGGATATGTTGGTATGCTGAAGACGGAGGCGGTTCCATCACAAATGGGGCCTGTTCCTGTAATTGCTCCAGGTTGTGGCTTGAACCGAGATATGGCGACCCAGCTGGCCCGGGCCTTCTTGCAGGTATCATTTCTAACAAGTAATGCTACCTTTCCCTCAGCGCCATTGTTGATATTGATCGAAAACTGTTTGGCAGAAACCCGGGTGACGGGCCATCCTGCATCATTGCTGACCTCATAGACATTTGCATTAGCGACGCTGTCGAAAGTAATGGTGGTGTTACCACGAAAACTACAGGGAAAGGACCGAGTAATGGAGGCACTTTCACTAGGATTTCCCAGAGCAAGGACTGTGATTGGTTGACTGGTGTCTCTTTTTTTTTCGCCATTTGACCAGGTTATATCGGCGATCACGCGTGGTTTCTTGCCTGCGTTTTGGTCGTTGGGAAACTTGATCCTGCAGGTCACACCTGTAGGTATAACCACACCCATGCCTTCAATTACAGAATAACTAATGCTGCTGGGTGTCAGGACGCCGGAATTATAAGAATAGTTGTATTCCACATCGGGGCATACTCTGGTATATCCAATCACCTGGGCATGCATAGACGTCGAAGAAAAGAACACGAAGCACAAAATGAATAACGATTTCATATTGTCAACAGGGTTTTAGGTTTAAATAAATTATATGTAAGGATTGCTGTTCCGGATAGCAGAACGGTAACAGTTTGGTAACGCAATAAAAAATCAATAGAAAGGAGTAGTACGTGAAATCATAGGCGTTTTTTATGTTGATAATAGATAAACAGATATCGGTTAATGAAAGCTGTCACAAATAGGATCGCTGTGTGGTTTGCGAACAGGTTAAACAACACCACGCTGTGCTACAAATTACGCATTACATGCAGATCATAAAAAAAAATCGTTAACTTGATATTTTTACACGGAACAGCATAAAAAAGACGTCTCACTGCTGTATGAGACGTCCTGTTACACAAATAGCCTGCTCTTATCCGAAAAGCACCTACCGGGGAATAAACAGCGCGTCTTCATAATCCGGGATGTCAGGACAGATATCATCCTGCCATTGAGCAACATCCGTTGCTTCCCCTGCCTGTATCAGCGCCTCCAGCGGACCCGCCAGCCCGGCCTCCTGCAGCATCTCAAACATAGGGCGGTTAATAAGTTCGCGGGGAGACAGAAAAGAGGTCTTCACCAGCCAGACCAACCCGAACAATGCCGGCTGGTGCAGTTGGACTGCGAACTGCATCGCCTGTTCCATAAAAGCATGGGAGAATGCCAGCCCTTTCTGTGGGATGGCGTATTTGTGCTGTACTGCAGGCTGACCATAATCCGCTACGGCGTTCATCCACCACGCCGGTTCCACTATGCGGGCGGCTGCTTGCAGAAAATCTTTCCCGAAAGAAACATCTAATGCGGAGCGCTGTTGCAGCATCGTTTGCAGTAGTTCCGCCTGCATGGCCGCGATGGTCATCCCGGTGCCGTGGATGGGGTCGAACGTACAGAAAGCGTCGCCGATGGCCAGCAGTCCGCCGGGCCACGATGCCATCTGTTCGTAATGCCGGAGGGTGACGTCTTTGATCCTGTATCCGCGCGGCGCTTCCAGCGGCGTTACCTGTTGCAGGACTTCCTGCAGAGCGGGAATGTTCAGCAATTGTAACACCTGTTCAAAGCCGTCGCTGTCTGTAGGCGGATATTGCCCACCGATGTTGCCCAGGATGATTTCGAGTACGTTGTTTTCCATGAACGATACCACACAGGTGGGCACTTCCGCCCGCTCCGGGTTTTCGATATGTAACAGGCTCCAGGGGACAGCGTACGAAGCGGGGAGCGTATAATGCCGCGTGCTGTAACCCAGGAGGGTGGTCAGTATTTCCGGTTCGGGAATCGTATATCCCAGCCTGTTAAGCCATTCACCCAGATGTGAATAGAAGCCGGTCGCCACCACCACCATATCGGCATGTAGTTGTATGGTTTCATTCCCGCGGGTGGCGGTCACGCCATAAACGTTGTTGTGGACCTTATCGATCAGGAGGTCGTTGACCGTTGTTGCGGGAAGTAATTGTATCGTTTCTTTTTTTAGTACCCGCGACCGGATATGCCATTCGAGGAAAGGCCGGCTGCAGGCGGCTTCGTTGGCGGGCTGGGGGATGTGCAGGTCGCCGAAAGGATAGGAGAACCAGATTTCTTTTCCGAGGCTGGAGGCGGCGCCGTTTTGCAGCAGTTCGTCGTTTAAGCCGGGAAACAGCTGTTCCAGTATCATTCGTCCCCGGGGCGTAAGATGATGAGGATGATATGCCTGTGGCGTACCTGGCCGTGTTAACGGTCCGGCCGGTAGTACGTCTCTTTCAATGATCAATATCTCCGGACAGTAGTCCGCCAGCACATGGGCTGCCATTAATCCGGCTATTCCACCTCCGATGATGATGGCTTTTTTCATAGCGTCTTTTTAGGACGAAGCTCATCTTTCCCGCGCCTTGCGTGTGGCATTGCCGGGATTAACTTTTATACCTGCGGGATTTTCATTATCGGGCGCTTTGCTGTTGCACCGCCATTAACATGCGTGCAAAGTGCGGGTTCATATCGGTGATCCTGCCGCTGTTGACGGAGATACCCATAGAGCCTGCGGGCGGTACAGCGCCGCCAAGGCCTGCGCCTGATACGGAAAAATACAGTGCTGCTTTGTTTTCTTCTCCCCTGATATTCCGCCACGCGCCCATAGCGCCGCCTTTACTGAGTTTTAGTTCGGAGCCTGCCGGTACTTCATAGCGCAGGGTGCCGTTGGCGGGGATATCTTTCTGCTCCGCATTTACTTTTACGGACATCGCTTTGCCTTTATTGCCAAACAGGTATACCACGTTTTTTTCTTCACGGGCGGTATTCCGCTGAAGCGCTTCTTCTGTTGCCAGGTAAAGATCTACGACCAGCTCCGGCCGCGTGCTGTCGCTGTCGGTGAAAGAACGGAAGATAAAAACATTGGAGCCCATCCTGTTGGACCGGTTGCCCGCATGTATCCACAGTTCCCATAAGGAATTGCCGCCCATGGCGGAACCCTTGGAAGAGAGCGTGGCCACGTATTCCAGCCCTGCGCTGTCGGCGGGATTGTTCCAGAAAATGAAACTGCGTTGTTTCCCTTTGCGTTCAAACGTGTCTGACCGGCTGAGGATATCTATGTTCTGGCTGAATGCTCCGCTGCAGATAAGCAGCAGGAAAGAGAATATCAGGTAAGGGACTTTCATCGTCGGGATTTTGTTAAAAATAAGGAAAAAGGAGAGAAGTTAGTAGCTTTGGGAATGACCCATTCGAATCCTGAAACACTATACGAAAGTTTGTTCCTCCGGAAAAGACCGGAGGACATCGCCGTGCTGATAAAAGACCAGCTGCAGGGCGATCTCGGGGAACAGGAAATGCTGCTGCTGGACAAAGCCGCTTCGGGTGCGTTGCGCCACCAGGTGGGGCAATACACTTCCATGCTGGAAAAGTTTGCGGAGGTATCTGGCGCGCAGGTGCAGGTGAGAAGGGCCATCCAGCTGTTTAAGACAGATGACGACGTCACCGGCGCCGCGTTCGACGACCCCTTGGTGGTGGAAGCTTTCCTCGTAAAGGTCAGTGCCATCCTGCATAAAAATCCGGGGTATAATAGCTATCAGGCAGACCGGTTGAACCGCGAAGAACGGATGGCGGTAGGGCTGGACATTTCCCGGCGGCAGTATAATAAACTGTTCCGTTGCCTGCGGCACCTGGAAAAGAAACTGCATACCATGCTCCGTGAACACAAGAAAAACCTGTTCCTGCGGGTGGGTAAACATGCGTTTGCGGAAGATATCTCCCGGGAGGATTTTATGCAGGATGTTAACAGCGCCTGTTTTATCGCTTACTATACCGCGCGTTGCAATCTGCGTAGTGAGTTTACAGTCGAAGGGCAGCAGCGGGCTTATGATGATATCGCGGATATGCTGCTGAAACGTTGCCTGGCGGAACGTGAAAAGGCCAACTGTTGGGCAATGGCGCAGGTATATCCTTTCCCGGAGGTGCTGAAGCAGCTGTCGCCGGAGCAGCAGGGGCTGTTACTGGGCAAATGGACCACCCTGTTACAGGAGGTGGCTGTTTTCCTGGAGGAGCTCTGGCAAGCGAATGATATGAACCGGCAGACGATGGTAGTGCGAAAGGGGAATGACTCCTCTACGTGGAATCATACCGCAGGCGCCTGGAACAAAGCCCGTGACGGTTGGATAAGCCTGCTCTATGCGCTCGGCATGGAGTTCCTGCTGGACGAGATGTGTTTCGGAAAAGCGATGCGGCTGATAGCCGGTGATGTGGCGGCCTGGCACCGGAGCGTGGGTAATACCGGCGATCCCAATCTGATAGTGTGGAACCAGTTGCCTTTACCGTGGGAAGTGCTTTCGGGTAAAGCTACGTGTAGCCGCGACCGTGTGGCAGCAGCCTGCAGGGAAGCTAAGCTGGACCCTGAACGTAGCGGCTGGCTGGCCCCAAGAACACATCAGCCGGTACCTTTCCGGCCAACGCCGGAACTGGTGCATGGCGTTACCGTTTCAAATCCCTATCTTGCCAGAATATTAAAGCAACACAAATACTTTTCAGGGAAAGATGTTTCACCGTTGTACCCTGAACAGAATTAACGGAGTAGTTCAGTTGGCAGAACTTCCGGCACGTTATCCGGATAGACGCAGGTTCGAGCCCTGCCTCCGTTTCTACATCCCGCTATGAAATACCTGTATCCGCTTGCAGTGCTGTGCTGGCTTACGACCTGTCATACCGGCAAAACAGATAATCGCTTTCCGCCACATTCGAGGAGGGTAGCCGTACAATTGGCCGATAGTTTAGGGCTCGTTACTATGACTGTCCCCGAACGGTATGATACCGGCTTCTTGTGGATACACAAATCTGATTGCGGGATACGCTGCGATGAATGGAAATACCGCTATCAGCCTGCTGCATTGCGTATAGTACAGGAGTCAGGTTTTTTATATATTGACCGATCTGACGCTATTGATAGATTTACTATCCGGCATTCCCGCAAAATGGACTACCATGAAAACGACACCACTTATTATCACAGATGGCTCGCGATTCAGAGAGAAGAGGCCCGAAAGGATGGAACTACCGGCTTGATACGGCTGGATACTTTCCTGTTGATTGGTGACAGATATCTTTCCATTGTTGCCTTTGATCTTTCTGATTCCCTTCAGCGAAAAAAAGTGACAGCTTCCACGATCATTAATAATGGCCCCGTTGAATTTAGTTATGAGCTGTTGTCTGCAAAAAGAGATAGCATCACCGACCATTTCATCCCCGAAGCAGTCTCATTTCTGAAAACCATCCGTATTCACGGAGAGCGTAAATAAAAACCGTCCCGTGAGAGACGGCCGTGAGATTATCCGGATCGTAAAACTGTGCGAGGTGTTGGTCTTGATTAGCAGGTCCGTCACCAAATAATAGTAGAAAGCCGTAATTTAGTGCGCTGGTAAGATAACGATTGTTCATCCTAAATAAACGTATATGGCTTACAGTGAGCAACTGGCCACAAAGCTCCGGAAGGCGCTGGAACAGGTAACTGCCGTAGAGGAGAAAAAGATGTTCGGGGGACTGGCATTCATGGTCAACGGTAAGATGTGCCTCACAGCAGGGGCGGACCGGATCATGTGCCGCATCGACCCGGCGCTGCATGAGGCGTCTGTTGCCAGAAAAGGCTGCTCCACCGTTATCATGGGAGGCAGGGAGTACAAAGGATATGTACATGTGGCGGCAGACAGCCTGCGCACCAGGGCCGACTGGGACCATTGGGTGACGCTGGCGCTGAATTTTAACAAGACACTGTAAAAAGAGAGAAGAGCATGGATTTTGGTGCAAACTGGCAGATGTATGACCGACTGGACCTGAGCCTGCCGGCTGATGCCTGGCCTGCGGCGATGGTATTGAACGGCGCCGCCGGTGACCCTGTACTGAGGATCGGTACCTCCGGCTGGAGCCGCAAGGAGTACGCCGGGACCTTGTACACCAAAGGTATCAAAGACCCGCTGGCCGAATACAGCCGGCTGTTCAACTGTGTGGAACTAAATGCCACACACTATAAAATCTATAGTCCTGACGATATTCGCAAATGGACGGACAAAACCAGGGGACGGGATTTCCGTTTTTGCCCAAAGGTGCCACAGTCTATCAGTCACCATAGCTCTTTACTGAACGCCGGCACTGAAACGGCGGCCTTCCTGGAGGGCATAAGGGCCTTTGAGACGCAACTGGGTCCGGTATTCCTGCAACTCAGCGAACATTTTTCACCGGTGCGTAAGCTCAATCTCTATAAATACCTGGAACAGCTGCCGCAGGATATCCGCTTTTTTGTGGAGGTGCGGCATCCTGATTGGTTTGAAAACGCGGCGGAACGGGAGGAGTTCTTCCGTACACTGCATCAGCTGGGCGTTGGTGTGGTGATGACCGACACGCCGGGCAGACGGGATTGCCTGCACATGACACATACCATCCCGCACCTGTTTCTCCGGTTCGTGACCAAAGGCGGGCATCCGCTGGACTTCACCCGGCTGCAGGCATGGAAGGAACGGCTGGATAGATGGAAAGGGCAGGGCCTTCAGGACCTGTATTTCTTTTTGCATGTACACGACGGGAAATATGAAGCGGATTTCTACCAGGAGGTACGGACGGTATTCGGACTGGAAGCACAGTCACGGCAAACACAGATGGCCCTTTTTTAAGCAGCCGCGGCAGGATGGACTATAACGTACGGATAACATTTCCCCTGCTTAAAAAGTGCGAAATTACAGCATAACCAAACCCCAAATGTTATGCGTACCCTACTCAAAGTTCAGATGGAGGTAACAGCATCCAATGCCGCCATCAAGAATGCCAGGCTCCCCGAAATCATCAAAGCCACCGTAGACAAACTACACCCCGAAGCGTGCTTTTTCCTGGCGTCGGAAGGCTGCCGCACCGGTATGTTTGTGTTTGACCTGAAAGATCCTTCAGAAATCCCGGGCATCGCCGAACCGTTTTTTATGGAGCTGAACGCCAAACTAGAGTTTCAGCCGGTGATGAACCTGGAAGACCTGAAAAAAGGATTGGCGGCCATCGGGCAATAAGTGAATACCCTTCTCCGGTAAAAGTCGTAAAAGAAGATAGCCAGTGTGATCTGTTTCACACTGGCTGTTTTTTTAAGACAGGAAACTGAACTTCTCTTCAAAAAATTTCCCGATACCGGGAACGGGGCTGGTCGATTCGTTGGAAGCAGCGATAATACCGAAAATCATCAGGATCAATGGAAGAAGGCCGGCTATAGAAAGTATTCTGGCCAGGGAGGGGATGACCATGCCGATGATGGTCAGGGCTACGGACAACACAACGGAGAAAATAATAATACCTAATGCCTGCTCAAGATGATATTTCACCAGCGGACTTTTCCCGTCGCCGTTTTTATACTGAAAGTAGGCAATCAGCCACCCTATCAGGGTGATGTAGCTGATGATGGCAAGCGTCTTTTTTGTCATAATGCTTCGGTTTTTAGTACAGGGCAAAAGTAGGACACGGCCCGGCCGGGTACCTAATTTTGCCCTACTACACAGCAACTACGGGTAGCGGAGATGGCTGTCTACAAAGCGTCTACAAAATTTATTGTGCATTGATTTTAAATAATTTATAGAGACATTTGTGTTTTAATGTATTGTAGACCATTTCCGGAGAACCGTTATTTTTGCAACATGAGGATACGCCACTGGTTCATTATTTTGTATCTGACAGGATGTCTGTTGCCCGCGAAAAAGGGAATGGGGCAGCGTTTATTGATCGATTCCCTCCGGCATGAGCTGACGAAAGACAGTCGCCCGGAAAGCCGTATCATGACCACCGCCCGCCTGGCACGTGCCCTCTTTTATAAAGACATCCGGGAAGCCATTCAACTGGAACAGCAGGCGCTGATAACAGCGGCGCCCCTGGAAGACGGCCGGTATAAAGCCTTCACCTTCGCCACGCTGGCCTACCTGTACCCCGAAGTGAAAGACTATGCTGCCATGCATGCCGCCATCGACAGCGCCGTGTGGTATGCGGCCCGCACACAGGATAAAGTGATAAAAGGGTTTGTATATCTCCGCAAAGGGATTCTTGCCTTCTCCGCGGAGAGATATGATGAAGCCATGAGCAGCCTGCTGGAATCGCTCCGCTACCTCGAAGGGCAGGAGGCATGGCACTACGAAAACGTGACATACTACTACATCGCGGGTACCTACTGGGCCAATCATGACCGCGACAACTACAACCGGTATGCTCGCCTGAGCTGGCAGACAGCCCTCAAAAGCAAAAATCCGGATGACATCTGCCGGGCCTATCAATCCCTGGGCAGCACCTTTCTCGAACGTTACCGCACAGACAGCAGTCAGCGCGTTTTCCTGGACTCTGCGCTGTATTACAACGGTCTTAGCATCGGGGTGGCCGAACAACAGAAGGACTGGCTCGTGTTTCGCAACACTGCCGCCGTAGCGGCACTCAATAACGGGGACATCTACTTTGAATTTTATCCCGCTGCCTATGGCGACAGCGTCCGGAAGTATATTTATCTCGCGCTCAACATCGCCCGCGAAGTGCGGTATCCGGAGGTGGTGGCCAACAGCTACGGCCTCCTGAGCGAATACGCCATCCGCGAAGGACGTTACGACGAAGCAGAGAAAATACTGCTCATGGGCCTCGCACGCGCGGAAGAAGATTCTACCACGGCCGATTTTACCAAAGCACGGCTGTTTACCGCCCTGGCCGGTGTTGCCGAGAAAAGCGGCAACACCGTCAAAGCGCTGCGCTACTATAAAGACTATGTGCGATACGACAAAGCCTACTTTGATGCGGGGAAATTAAACTCCCTCCGAAAGCTGGAAGCCCAATACCAGTCAGAAAAAAAGGAACAGGCCCTGGCCGCAATGGCGGAACGCGCCGCATTCAACCGGAAACTCAATTTCTTCTACGCCTGCCTCATCGTAGCCAGCCTGCTGGCACTCATCTTCCTGTTCCGCTCTTATCATTTCCGGCTTAAAGCCTCCATGCGCCAGCAGCAACTGCTCACCAAAGAAAAAGAAGATGCCGCCACGCAGGCCGACCTGCAAGCCCGCCTGCAGCAAGAGGAAGCGGCAAGACTGCTGGCGGAGCAACAGCTGCTGCAGGAGCGGCAGGACCGCCTCGAAAAAGAACTGCTGGCCGGTACATTGCGTGCACAGGAGAAAAGCGGACTGCTGCTAACGTTACGGGATAAACTGAGTAAAGACTCCGGTAACGTGCTCAAACAAATGGACCGCATCATTCATGAAGACAAACGGCTGGATGAAGACTTCGAAATGCTGAAATCCGATTTCACGGAGATACGCCCGGAATTCGTGGCACGGCTGCAGCAACACGCACAAAATACACTCACCCGCCTCGACCTTAAATATTGTGCCTATATCCTAATGGGCTTATCTGGAAAAGAAATTGCCACCCGCCTTCATGTGGCGCCCAAAAGCATACGCATGGCGCGCTACCGGCTGAAGCAGAAACTGGGCCTGCAAAAGGAAGATAACCTCGACGGCTTCATCCGCGGCCTCGCATAACTTCAAATTTTTATGATATTACTGTGTCAATACATACCGTGCTAAGACCTAATTTTGCAGCGAATTGAATCATCAGCCTCTGTAAAATGACTACCAGCACTGTTAAACGCATCAAAGAGGGTAATATCGGAATAGCTACCGTGCTTGCTTTTGCCATGATACCCATGTCGGGATTCGCTACCGACATTTACATCCCTTCCCTGCCCGGCATGACCTCCGCACTGGGCATCTCCAGCAGCCAGGCGCAGTTAACGCTTAGCCTGTTCCTGATCAGCTACGGTGTGTCCCAGCTGTTCATCGGCGGACTGCTCGACAGCTACGGCCGCTACAGGATCGCACTGGTATCCATGTTGCTTTTCTGTATTTCCTGCGGCATCATCGCCAATACGCATAATATATATGTGGTATACGCCATGCGGATAGTGCACGGCATTACCATCGCCGCCATGGTGGTGAGTAAAAGGGCGCTCTTCATCGATCTCTTCTCCGGCGATAAACTTAAACACTACCTGAGCTTCTTCACCATCATTTGGTCCACAGGGCCTATCATCGCGCCTTTCATCGGTGGTTATCTCGAAGAAAGTTTCGGCTGGGAATCCAATTTTTACTTCCTGGGTGGCTATGCCGCCTTGTTGTTGATACTGGAAATATGCTTTAGCGGGGAAACCATCAAAAGCACCACGCCGTTCCATCCCGCAAGGATCGTCTCCATTTACTACGAGATGCTGCGCACCAGCAGTTTTACGCTGGGTATCGGTATGCTGGGACTGGCCTACACCATGGTGATGATCTACAACATGTCAGGCCCTTTCATTATTGAACATTATTTTAATCTGTCACCGGTCGTAACAGGCTACTGTTCCCTCTTCCTCGGCTTCGCCTGGATGGTGGGCGGTTTCGTGGGCAAAGGCACTGTCAATAAACCTTTTGTCCGTAAAATGAACGTCAATATCGCGTGCCAGCTGGCGTTCGCGCTGGCTCTGCTGGCTACCTTCCTGTTGTTCAACGAACTATGGACGGTACTCGTGTTTGCCTTCCTGGTGCATGTAGGCGCCGGTTTTACCTATACCAACTACTTCACTTACTGCCTGCAACGATTCCCTAAAAACGCCGGTATCGCCGGAGGCCTTACCGGTGGCCTTGTTTACGTGATTGTGTCTATGCTCAGTGCAGGTATTATTTATGTGTTGCCCGCGAAAGACGGCCAGAACCTGTCCTTCAGCTACATGGCATTGATCGTGACCAGCGGACTGGTGATGTACCGGGTGTTGGTGGTGAACAGGCAGGAAGCGGCGGCAGTGGAACAGGAGAAGATGCAAACGGCGTAGCACTGCTACTGTGGCAGGCTGTCTCTGAACCCGGAAACGTTGATGCCGGTATACATTTTAAAGAACCGGCTGAAGTGGGCCGGGTTTTCAAATCCCAGCTCATACGCTATTTCCTTGGCGGTTTTGTCAGTGTAGTGAAGATACCGCTTGGCTTCCAGCACAATCCTGTTCTGGATCAGCCGGGAGGGGGCAGGCTGTTCCAGCAAAGCAAAGATATTGCTAAGCGTCTTTGCAGATTTATTCAATGCGTCGGCGTAGAATTTTACGCTGTGTTCCTTTCTGAAAGAGCATTCCAATAACAGTGAAAATTTCCGTACAATGTCCATTTTTTCATCGGGAAACTGCAGGTAGTGCTCGCTCTGTTGCTTGGCGATGCGGGTGGTTTTAATGATCAGGTACTTCAGTAATGTGCGTAGCATTTCTCCCTGGAAGCCGTCTTTGGCAGGCCATTCCGCACAGAAGGTCTGCTCCATGCGCCGTATCTCTTCCTGCTGTGTTTTATTCAGCCTGATAAACATCGGGTGATGAATGCCATAGAACAGAAATCCTACACAGCCTACTTCTGCGTCATGGTCCACGATACAGTAAAACTCACGGTTAAACTGCCAGGCAACCAGTTGATCGGGGGCTTCAAACGTAAAATGTTGATTGGATACCAGCGGCAATATGGCGGCAGCAGGCATTTCATAGGCTATCCCGTCTATGGTTACCAGCTGCGCTTTACCTTTGTTATAGACAAAAGTATTGATCGGCGCGGTAGGCTTGTGCAGTCCCGCTCCTTTGAACCGGTCATTGTGAACATGCATAATGAACCGCGCCGATGTTGCCTTTTCTTCGTATTCACATACCATATCTATTTACTGAAGGGTTACCTTAATGATATTGGGTATTGCCGGCAGTGTGGTAAATGCATTAGGGTTGGGAACTTCGACGATGTTCTTGTTCTCGGGTTGAGGAATGCCGCCAAAGTTGGCCTGTGAAACACCGGCTCCCGGGTACTGATCTACAGCGGTGCCATCGTCGAAAAGACCGACAGATCCGGAGATATCGCCTGCCTGGCTGGCGTCTGTACCATTCCCTTTTGAGGCAAAGAACCAGTCGTTGGACAAGCCGTACATCGTTGCGATGGCAATCCTGTCGCCGGACGTAATACTCAGCTGTTGTGAAACCTTACTGCCTGCCTGTGCACCGGATTTGGGTAACAATACTGTTGTATTGGGCGCCGGCAACACATATACGTTTTTCACGCCTTTGACGGTTTTCAGGTAAGCTGCCAACTCGCTTGCGTCCCCTGTCTGTGCCAGTTTTTTCAGTCCCTGCCCCCTGTCTTTCTCGCCTGTCTGATAAATTGGATTGTCAATGCCGTTGTATACCACCACCAATATAGGAGATAATGGCGTGAAAATACCGGTTTGCCCCTGGATATAATTTCCCAATACACTATTGTCGCCCATCTCGGCAATGTTGGTGAGCCCGTTGGCACTGGGTTTGCCGGATTCATAAAGAGGATGGGGGCTCAACAGGTTGCCCCCCGCAGCATAAGAGACTGCCCATACGCCCGGACTGAATGGCGTAGGATTGGAGGTGCCGCCGGAAGTGTTGGTGATGGTCAGTGTAAAAATGGAGCTTCCGTTGTAGTGAAGACTGGCCTTCATCAGCGACGATGCGGGAGCGTAGGTATTGCCCTGGCTGTCGGTACCGTTTACCACTGTCACATTTTTAGCCGTTGTTTCCGCCGTGCCCGGATGTGTGACAGAAGCGCCAGGCGGCTGATTGATACGCGTACCGTTGTCCCACAGCATTATCTGACCGGAAACATCTCCCTCTATCGGTGTGCCGTCGTCTTTGTATACTTTGATGCCCGGATTGGCCGGAGCGAAGAACAGATCGTTGGACCATCCGTACATAGTGGCAAAAGAAACCGCCTGTCCTTTCCCTGCGGAAAACCGGATAGAGATGGATTCCCCCGGCATAATCACTGGCGAGCTACCGGTATTCTTAAAAGTACCTGACTCCACCAGCGGTCGGGAGTCCAGTACATTTTCGATGGTGATGGTGGGAGACGAGGGCATATTCATGTCGCCATCGTCCTTATTACAGGCGGATGCTAACAGGGATAGCCCTACAAAGGATACCCACACCGGTTGTTTGTTTTTCATGCTGCTGTTTTTTTATTAGGAATCAAAACAAAGGTAACCGGTGGGGCAGGGCAATTTGATATCTGATTTTCCCTGAGAGTTGACGAATTTTCCCGATGAGGAGATTAGCTGGCTACTTTTTTGGTAACGGGGCCCTGGTATTGCTTTATGAAATTTGTTTTAAATAAAAAAACCGCGGCAGACAGGTCTGCCGCGGTTTTCATTTTATGCTGTGCGAAGTTTTTCTTCCAGCTGTTGTAACGTGTTATTGATCACCGACAGTTGTTCTTTTACCTGCCGCGTGTGCGGATATTGTGCCATCAGGTCTTTCAGCAGTTGATAACCTTCGGCCAGCTGACCGGCCTGTAAGGTTTTGGCAGCCTGCTGGAACAAGGCTGCAGCAGCTTCCTGGTCAGGGTCGTATACAGGGAAGTGCTTGTAGGAAAATGCTTCCCACAGCTCTTCGCTCCACGGCCAGTGCTGATGCAGCAGGTCTTTGTTCATGCCTTTGAGCACTTGCGGATACTGCTTGTTTTTTACGATGGGGTCCAGCTGATGTGCCAGCTGACATACTCCTGCGTAGATGAGCGTTGCGGCATCTGCCAGCGCGGGAGGTATCGGCTGACTGTTGAGCCGGTTCACATAATCGTTCCATTTTTTCCAGAAGGTATACATCATACGGTCGCCCAGCGGATTGCGGGCGGTGAGCTGTTGGTATCCTTTGAAAAGCAGGGTGAGGAACTGTTCCAGCTGCTGGTTGTCGCCATATAACTGTTTCGCCCATACGCCGTTGCCGCTGCGGAACAGGTGCTCCAGCACGAGATAGTGCAATGTGGCGTTGTTATTTTCTCCTGCCGGCAGTTCGGAAAACAGCTGCGTGACCAGGTCTCCGGGTGCTATGGCAAATACCAGTTCAGCGATGGGCCACTGCGGATAGGGGCATGTCCAGCCACCGGCATATTCCCAGTCGTTGAAGGTCTGTATGCGGCGTTTGGAGTGTATCTGCGGCAGGCGGTACTGCATGAACCGCGTATATTGTTCAGGTGTGAAAAGGCGCAGCAGCCGTTCCCGGTATTCGAGGTCGATGAAGCCCACCTGTTCGAGGTATTTACGCACCACATAGATGCCTTCCGTGTCAGGTGAAGTAAGGATATACTGGAGGCTGGCCGTCACCAGTTCGGGGGTGACCAGCTTGCCCTGTTGCAGGATACCGGTTACCTGTTGCAGCAGTCCGGAAGATTTGGGCGTTTGCAGCAGCATCCCGTATAGCGCCACGATCTCCGCTTTTTTGATGGTGCGGTTGTTCCACGCGTCGTTGATCAGGCGTTGCACTTCCATAAAGCTCTGCATGCCGTTGTTTTTCATCATGGCATCTTTGAGCGTGGGCAGGAAAGCGCCGGTCTGGTCGGTTTTTTCTGCGCCTTTCAGCAGCCAGGTAGCCCCTGTGACAGATACCAGGTAAGGCAGTTCCGCTCTTAAAGCGGGATGCTGTTCTGCCAGTTTGCCGATAAGCTGTACCCATTCATCCAGCGGCTGTTGCGGGTACCAGGCGATGTGCCGGTAGAGCGCTTGCAGCAGGGAGGGCACCAGCTGGCTGAAATCCGCTTCCAGTGTTTTCAGTACGCGGTAGATGCGGTCCACCTCGTGGATGTCTTTCGCCTGGTCCAGCAGTAACCCAAGGCTTTTACGCAGGTGTGGATCGTCGCTGTAGGAGAACGTCTGCAGCCGTTCCATCACCTGTTGTCTGAGGGCGGCAGGATACCATTGTCCTTCCAGGATGTCGCAATACAGCTGCAGCAGCGAGGACTGGAAAGCGTCCTGCAGTGTCACTTCACAGGCGGCGGTGGCGAGTTGTATTTTCAGGTGATGGTCCGTTTCAGCCACGGCCAGCGCTACCAGCAGGCGGTCTGTTTCGGCGGCTTTACGGCCTGTTTGCAGGAGTACCTGTACCATGGCGCTGCGCAGCGCTACCAGCGGCTCTTTGCTGATGGCTGCCGCCAGTGCGGGCTCCAGCTGCTCCTGCCAGGCGGCGAAACGGAGCGTGAGCAGCGGTAACGTGGCCTCTCTCACATATGGGTTGGCGTCTTCCAGTCCGCTGACGATCAGCTGTGGCTGCGCTGCCTGTTGCAATAGCTGGAGCAGCCGTATCTTCAATCCTGCGGAAGGCGTGGTGGCAAACAATGCCACAAAGGAATCCTGTAGTTCAGGGTGGGCGGTAAGCCTGTCAGTCACGAGCGCCAGCAGGTCCGGAAGGTCCGGCAGCTGCTGTAAGGCTTCGAATATATTTTTGAACAACGCGGTATCCACCTGCCGCATACTAGCCAGCAGGCTGATAATGGCCGTACGTACGGGTAACGATGTTTCAACCGGTATCATAGCCGCCAGCTGCGACAATATGTTGGCCGGTACCTGCGGCATCGCGGCGAGGAAACGCAAGGCGGAAAGCCGCAGTGGCGTGGCTTCCAGCGGTCCGGTGAAATGCAATGCCATCTCCGCAGCGGCGGGCAAAGGCAGTTGCGCTACCAATGCCAGCAACGCTTCCCGGCAGGCTGCCGGCGCCTGTGGCAGATAAGCACCTATCTTTTCGATAGTGGCAGCGGATTTGCTGACGCTGTTCTGTAATCCTTCTATGCTGGCCAGCTGGATGTGGGTGTCCAGGTCATGGGCCATCGTTTCGGCCAGTATCTCCTGTACATCGGGGACATGGGCAGCCAGCGCAGCGACTGTGCTGACGGCCATATAGCGTAGCGGACGCTCAGGGTCGAGGCAGGCGATCAGCGCCAGCGTTTCTATGTAAACAGGATGTTCCGCCACACGGGCGCTGTCCAGCGCACACAGCTGCTGCAACATGGCCTGTTTTACGGCGACGGTGGTCTCCGTCTGCACTGCACTGCATAGTTTCGTGATGCCATCGGCCGCTTCCAGGAATGGACGCAGCTCGGAGAGGGCCGTCAGCCGCTCTGCTGTACTGCGTTCTGTAGATAATAGTATATCGAATAATAAGATTTCTTCTGACATATATTGTACGCTGAAGATGATGAAATAAAGTACCAGCCCCGGTTAATCGGCAAAACCAGGACCGTCGGCCTGCGGAGCAGGCGGTGGTGCGACGCTGCGCAGCAGGTCGTCGATATCAACACCGGCGGCGCGGCAGGCGCGTTGCAATGCGTCTTTGAAGCTGCTGTCGGACAACATGCCGGGCAACTGTGCGGCGTCTTTCAGCAGCGCCGGCGCCGGTTCCCAGCTGTTGTTGGCTTCCAGGTATTGCAGGTACGGGATGACGCCCGCCGCAGCAGTCTGTTGCAACAGGTGCTGACGGAAAACGCTTTCCAGCTGATCTTTCCATATGATACGCAGCAGTTCATCCAGCTGTATCATATTCAGATAGCGGCCTCTTTTTTCCAGCAGCTGCCAGAGGCCTTCCCGCAGTTCAGCATTGGCGGGATTGCTCTTCAGCACCAGCAGGTACCATTTGAATTTGGATTCGTTGCCCAGATCGGTGTGTAACAACTGGTTCAGGGCATACCGGCTCATTTCATCGCTGACACCGGATTTGACGGCAAGGAACTGTAGCACTTCGATATCGGTGACGCCGCACTGATACAGGCTGCCGCCGTTGGAAGGATTAATGGCGGCGAATAATATTTTGTCTGCCATCGCCGGGTTATCATCATAGAAAAGCCATATATGCGGGAAGATGCCACCCAGGTCACCGGCCACTTCGGCTTTGTGCAACCACTGCTCCCAGTTGACCTGCGCGCCGCCGTTATGGGCAATGGCCTTCTCCTGTACTTTGGTGGCGATACTTTGCAGTTCCCCGTCATTGCTGTGGTCTGCCAGCTGGCTGAACACCTGCACGGCTGCCGCCGGCAGCTGCGGGATGCAACTGATTTTACGGGCCAGCAAACGCTGTTGTTGGAAAGGCAGCCCGGGTTGTAACAACGCCGGCGCCGCCGCGGCAATGGTGCTGTTATTGTCCGGCGTCAGCGGGAGGTAAAGGATAGCTTGTACCGCCCAGCTTCTGATGGCGGCAGACGGTGCTTCCAGCGCGCGGAGATAAAACCTGTTCCAGCTTTCGCCGGTGTTCATCGCGCTGCTGATGGCTTTCAGGATCACCGCCTTGCAGGC
Source organism: uncultured Chitinophaga sp. (assembly GCF_946479755.1). The sequence goes on from NZ_CAMLHC010000001.1 coordinate 26,812, forward strand.
ATCATGCTGTTCTTTTTCGTAAGCCGTCATGAACCGTTCCAGCAGTGCGGGTTTTACAGGTACCAGCCGGCCGAGTATATCGTAAATGGTGGTGGCAAGATCAACGGCGATGTCGCGGTCCAGCAGCTGCCAGAGCGCTTCGCCGAGTGCTTCGTTTTTTTCTGTATAGGGCGCCAGCAGCTGCAGCAGCTGTAAGGCTACGGCTATCTCTTTTTCTGTTTGCAGGCACAGCGCCAGGTGCTCAATGGTGGCAGGGGTGAGCGTGAGACTGTAGGCAAATACAAACATCGCGGCCTGTCTCACGGCAGGGTCGGGATCTTCGCGCAGCGCATGAAGAATGGTGTCCAGCACTTCGTTTTCACTGACGCCGTGTACGGCGAGCAACTGTATACTTGTTTTGCGTATCAGCGGATTTTTGTCCGAGCGTACAAGGGTGCAGAGTGCCGCGGCCGGAACGGTGGAGCGGTCAAAGCAGAAACGCAGCACCATTTCCTTGATCACATCGGGTGTGGCAGGCTGCAGTTGTTGCGCTATCTGCTCCGGCGTTAGTTGATCGCGCAGCAGCAGGCGGTTGAGCAGCAGCAGTTTATCATCGGTATCGCTGCTGTCCAGCAGGCTGTGATAGAACGCGAGGTCCGCTTCGGTGGCATGGACCGGTATCAGCAGCCAGGACAGGATTTGCCGGTTTACATCGGCGTTGTGTTGTTGCTGGTAAAAAGCGATGAGGCGTTCCCGTGCGGGCGGGTAGGAGAGCGACAGTTTGCCCAGCAGCGGCAGGATGATGTCCCGCGACTCGTCCTGCTGCAGTGCGTTCGATAGCAGTGCAGCGAAGCCTGCTTTGTCGGGGATCTGTTGCAACCCCACAGCGGCGAGGCGTTGCAGCATATCAGCTTTCAGCTGTGTGTCTGTCTCTGCAGCGATGAGCGTTATCCATTGGCTGATCACAGCGGGATCATTCAGGTGATGCGCAGCGGTGGATAACAGCGTGTATTTGTTGTCTGTATCGGAAAGCGGCACCATGTCGAGCATCAGGAGGGCCTGTTCGGTGCCGGCGTTCCTGCGTTCGCGGATGGTGGCGATGGTTTGGCTAAGGTCCATATTGACGGTCTTTTATCAGGAGGTTTTTAACGTGCCGGGTTTCAGGCCGGACAGGGCGTCGGTCAGTGTCTCCTGCTGGTGTTCATCTAAAGAAAGTTTCAGGATGGCGTCCAGCGCTTTCTGCCTGGAGGCGGTGTCTATCAGTTCGTTTTTCACTACATGAACGAGAACATCGAATTTTTTCTCCACGCCCGGGCGCAGGTACCCGTCCAGGCAAAGGCGTACCAGCTCACGCTCGTTGTCGTACAGCAGCACGTCTTCCAGCGCCGGCGGTATCTGGGGATACAGCTCGGCCGCGTTGGCCAGGATGCCGGCGCAGGTGACCCTGAAAGGCGATCCCGGTTCGGTGAGTTCGGCGCAGAACACGTCCACCAGCTGGGGATGACGGGACACCGACAGGGCTTTGATCTGGTTGAACAGCACTTCCCGCAGCGCTTCGTTGTGTTCCTGTGTGAACAGCTGTACCACGGGGTCCAGCATTTTTTCGGGGCTGATTTTGCCGATCAGCAGCTGCAGTACTTTCTGACGCTGACTGGTGCTGGGCAGGCCTTTGAGGCTCTGCAGCAGCAGCTGGCTGATGTTTTCATCGCGGCCGGCGTAAGGCGCCAGCATATCTGCCAGCTGATGGAACTCGTCATCGTTAAACACACCAGGGTTGCCGGCAAAGGCCGTGGCCACCTGGTTCCTGATGTCGGCGATGCGCATCACCGGTTTAAGCTGTTGCAGCAGGGTAAGCCGCACGCCTTCCGAACGGTCGGATGCCAGCAGGGCGGCCATGCTGATCAGTTGTTCGTTGGTGCGTTCGGGTTGTTCTCCCTGCAGCTGTAAAGCCTGGCTGCGGATGGCGGCGTCGCCGTCATGGGAGGCGGACCAGAGCAGTTGCAACAGGATGGCCTCATTCCACGGTTTGATACGCGACAGGGCTGCCAGCGCTTCGTGACGGGCATCAGTATCGTTATCGGTGCGCAGCACCGGTATCAGCACGTCGGCATAGGCGGGTTCCAGCAACCGCGCTGCTGCCAGCTTATGCAGGATGCGGAAGCGGATGCCGCGGTCGTTCTTTACATCGAGGTAGGGTTGCAGGCCGGCTACCATCTTGTCGCTCCATGACGGACATTTCTCTGCTATCTCCACGGCCTGTAATTGTAATATGGTAGGGGCGTTCACGTTTTTCAGCAGTGCCGCCAGCGCAATGTCTTCTGTGATGGAAGGCAGCGAAGCGAGGGTATCCTGTACGGCTATACGTTCCTGTTCACTCAGTGTTTCCTGCCCGGACAGCTCCACGAAGAATACTGCCAGCCGCGGGTCCTGGTGGATACTTTCCTGTAACCGGTATAACAGGGTGGTGCGGGTATCGCGATCTTTCTCCTGCCGGTACACGTCCAGCAGCGCCTGAAACAAAGCGCCGGTATCGGCAAAACGGGAGGTGTTCAGCGCGGAGAGGAAGCGCAGGAGCTGGTCCCGCGTTTCTTTATCTTTCGTGAGGGGCAGTACTTCCAGCAGCGCGGTGGCCACTTCCGGCACATGCAGGTTCTGGGAGGCCATCTGGATGATCTGCGCTTTGATCACCTGTTCGGAATGAGGGCTGCCCAATACTTTGCGGATAAGCCCGGGCAAAGCGTGCTCCGGGCGTTGGGTCGTATTTTCCATGCTATCTTTTTTACTTTTTGAGAAAAGCATCAGCTGCCGCTGACGGCGTCAATTTTATCCAGCCGGACAATCGTCTGCCGGCCTTCTTCTGTTCTAAGGGCTACACTACCTGCGTCCAGCTGGGATACAATACCCGTGACCGAATGACAGGAGAAAAAGATACGGACAGGCAATTGTTCTTGTTTACTACTCTCGAGCATGACAAGGAATACATTCGGATCGGACATATGGTTAACATTTTTATATGGGGCTGCTCGCAAAGGTGCGAAGAACAGCAAAGACGCAAAGTATTATTTTAAATTAACAAGAAAACAAAGAAAAAAAGAAAAAAAAAGAAAAACAAAAAAAGCGGAGACCAATTTGATCTCCGCTCTTTGCGGTCTTATTAATACAAAAGATAAGCTTTTAAGCCTTTGCGAGCCCGAGGTATTGCAGGTATTTATCCAGTACGGCTTTATCAAACACCGGTTCCGGTATGCCGGAACCCTGCATGAACTTATCCACGTTGTCGCGGTGCCATACATAGGTGTCCTGATAAAGCTCCACGGTGGAGAGGCCTTCGTGCATATTGTCCCTGAAAAGGCTGGTGAGCGGGTACAGCCGGTTGGTGCTGTCGTCTTCCCACTGTTTGCGCCAGTCTTTGTAGGACAACGGCTTCAGGTTGAAACCATAAAGATCGATCAGGCGCCGGAAGAACTGTTCCAGCGTAAGATTGGTATCGGGAGAGCAGATCAGGTTGAACTTCTGTCCGATGGCTTCCTGGTTTTTAGTGATGTGCACAATGGCTTTTACCATATAGTCTACCGTGATGAGTCCTTCGCGCAGTTCGCGGAGGGTGGGGTACGACGAGTACTGCACACAGTTTTTCACGAGGCTGGCCCACCATTGATAAGGAGCGCTGGCGCCGGACTGGCTGTGGCACATAGCATAGCCGAGGCGGTAAGTGATCAGCGGCACGCCGGCTGCAGCTGCCAGGTCGGCCACCGCTTCCATTACCCATTTGCTTCTCACGTAACCAATGTCTTTGCTCACCGCGAGCAGGTTTTGGGAGATGTCATCGCTCTCTTTCATGACGGTTTTATGCGTGAACACATGACCCCAGCTGTAGACGGAGATAGTGGACAGCAACGACAGGCACTTCATCTTTCCGGTGGCGGCAAAACGAATGATCTCCCGCAGCCCGTCTACATTGGGTTTCTTCATGAAAGAGTAAGGCTCGATAAAATTCACGGAGCTGCCGGAATGGTAAATCACCTCTACTTTACCGGCCAGCTCCTGGTAGGCCTGGCCTGCGATGCCGAGGAACGGCTGCCCGAAGTCGCCCACAACCGGCACAATGCGGTGCCGCGTATCCTCCTGCACCGGGATATGATAGGCAGCAAAGGCTTGGTGGATTTTGTCGAGGGCATGGTGCTCATCCCGCGCACGCACGAGGCAGTACACTGTGGCGGTAGCGTTGTCCAGCAGTTCCTGCAGGAGGTGGATACCTACAAAACCGGTGGCGCCTGTGAGCAGCACGGCGGACTGGCGTTGCAGCACGCTGGCGTCAAACGGTTGCCGGTATTGAATATCGGGCAACAGGTAGGCATCCTGTTGAAGAGACACATAAGGTTCCACATCTTCTTCGGGGATGCCGGTTTCGCCGGTTTTGATCCTGTTGTCGATCATTGTGGCCAGTGTCCGCAATTCAGGGTACTGGTACAGGTCGCGCAGGTACATTTTCACGCCGAAGCGGTCTTTTAGTTTAGTCACCACCGTGGCTACCAGCAGCGAATCGCCGCCGATGTCGAAGAAGTTGTCGCTGTGGTGGATATACGGTCTTTCGAGGATATCGGACCACACTTCCGTGATGATACGTTCTGTTTCGCTTACCGGTTCGGCCGACTCCTGGCAGCTGCCTGCAGCCTGTGCGGAGAGCGCTGCCAGCGCGGCCCTGTCCACTTTGCCGTTGGCGTTCATGGGCAGTTCGCGGACAGTGATAAAGCGGGCCGGCACCATGTAACCGGGCAGGTCCTGTTTCAGCTGTTGCCTTGCCAGGGCAATGCCTTGTTGTTCGTTGGGATGGTCCTGTACAATAAAGGCCACCAGCTGTTTTTGTTGCCGGTTATTGTCTACCGTGATCACGGCAGCGCTTTTCACATGGGGCACCTGCAGCAGCGCGGCTTCTATTTCACCCAGCTCCACGCGGAAGCCACGGATCTTCACCTGGTTGTCAATACGGCCGAGGAACTGGATATCGCCGTCCGGCAGGCGGCGCGCCAGATCGCCGGTGCGGTACAACTTATGGCCGGGAAGGAAAGGGTGCGGCACAAATTTGCTGTCGGTCAGCGTCGGATTTTTGAAGTAACCCTGCGCGATGCCGATGCCGCTGATGCACAGCTCACCCACGGCCCCGGGCACCAGCAGCTGCAGGTCGCGGTCCAGGATATAGGCCTGGGTATTGGCGATGGGTTTGCCGATGGTGGGAAAATACTGTCCGTCTATATCCACTACCGGGCGGTGGGTGGCATACACGGTGTATTCCGTGGGGCCGTAATAGTCGATCAGCTGGTACGGCAGTCCGCTGGTCAGTACGGGCTTCATTTGTTCACCGCCGGAGAACAGGTATTGCAGTGCCAGTCCGGGTGTCTGGCGGCTGAGCGCTATCAGCTCAGGCAGCAGCACGGCAGGGGCGAAGGCATGCGTGAGCTGGTTTCTCCGGTAAAATTCCAGGAGGAGGCCGGCGTGGGTCCTTTCCTCGTTGTCAGCGATAAAGAGGGTGCCTCCGGACAGGAGGGCCGACCAGCATTCCCAGACAGAGATGTCGAATGCCAGGCCTGCTACGAGCGACAAACGGCTGTTGCTGTTGACAGCGTACTGCTGTTTGTGCCAGGTGACCAGGTGCTGGATGGAGAGGTGGGTGATCATCACGCCTTTCGGTTGACCGGTAGAACCGGAGGTGTAGATGATGTACGCCAGGTCTGCCGGCGCCGGCATCTTCGCGGGGGCGGTGATAGGCTGGTCCTGCAGGATGGAGAGGCTGTCGAGGTACACCACGGCCGTGTTGTGTACCTGGAAAAGCCTGGAGCCGAGTGATAACTGGGTGATGATCACTTTGGCTTCCACTTCTTCCAGGATGTAAGCCACTCTTTTGCCGGGATAGATGGCGTCTACCGGGATGTACGCGGCGCCGGTTTTCAGGATGCCCAGTACTGCAATCGCCCATTCGGCGGAGCGTTCCAGGTATACCGGTACATAGCTGCCCGTGGTAACGCCCTGTGCCAGCAGGTAGTGCGCCAGCTGGTTGCTTTTGGCTTCCAGCTCCCGGTAGGTGAGCGTGTGGTCTTTGAACGATACGGCCAGGTTACCGGGTGTGCGTTCTGCCTGTTGCCGGAACAGGGAGACCAGGGTTTCGCGGGAGTTATAGTCTTCCCACGCTGTGTGTGTCAATAAATCAGCAAGGTGTTGCGCGCCATTGGTGGCAACGGTATTCCGCTGCTGTCCGTGCGCATCATGCAGGATCGCGTCCATAGGATTGTGGTTTAAATTGAGGGTGTAAAAAAGGAGTTTCTAAGGATGGTGGTGTGTTGTGGTTTTAAAGTTCAGCAATAAAAATTAGCCTGTCCGGTGGTGTTAAAGACAGGACATACGTGTTCACATGTCTGGTGATAGTGTGTTATGAAAGATCAGCAAAAAAGGTTCACTGGTTTCGTGGTGGATAGGTGTCTGCTTCATCGTGGATAGGTGTACGGTTTAAAAATTAGCAAAAAGGTTTTCACATCATCAATCGCGGATAGGTCAATGAAAGATCAGCAAAAAAGGTTCACATGTGCGGCAAGGGCCCGCTAAAGCATCCAAAAATTAGAAAAAAGATTTTTTAAAGATATCCGGTTTTCAAAAAAAATATACGAACAGGGAAAGGATTTGGATTTGCTACTTGTCGAAAAAAAATGGTTACTGTGTTTTCCGGGTTCGAATGAGCAGCAAATTAGTCAGCCTTACTGAAATATAACCGCAGTAGAAAAAAAGAAGTTATGATGGTCTAACTGGTTCATAATAAATCTCCTGTATGCCGGACTGGTACAGTTCGCAATGGGTGGTTTTGAGTGACATCCGCCGGAGGACAGCAGTAAAGAACCGGTTTAGGAAGATGTAGCCGGCGTTAATGTGCGTTGTCCAGGAAAGCATCAGTAGCCGCACGGGCAATTTCATGGTCCTGTTCCGCCCAGCCACCGCTCACACCGATGGCGCCGATCAAATGGTCATTATAGAGCAGGGGAATGCCACCTCCGAACGTTACTATCTTTCCCCCAAGTATCGTTTCCATAGGGAAAGAAGTTACCGGTTGTCTGAACGCCCCCAAATCTTTTGTGGCCATTTTGAACATAGCAGCAGTATACGCTTTCTTTGGTGCTAAATCAACACTGACAACGCTGGCGCCGTCCATTCTTAAAAAAGCCAATGACAGCCCCGAAGCATCCGCTATGCAAACGGATACCAGGACCTGTAGAGACTCCGCTTTGCGGACAGCGATTTGTAAAACGCGGAATAAATTCTCTGTCCCGAAACAGGACTCAATATCTTTTGTATGCATAACGCTAATAAATAATGACAACAATGCTGTGCGCCTAAATAATAAAGCGATCTTCTCAAATTAGATCTAACCGGATTAATTGTCATTAAACTGGTATAATAAGCTGTTGTAAGATTTAAAAGTGACCCGGATGTAAATTGTGTGGATGATGGGAAATGCGTTGGGCCGGACCTTTTATTTTTAGCGGCGTAAACGTTAAATTTAATGGAAACTTTTACTGCTGGGTTGAACCAGTCAGCTTTCAGCTTGTTGTGGTTAAAAAGGAAACACATGCGAAAACCGATTGTAGACATTGAACAACTGACCGCCGCGGTGATCAGTCATTACGGGAAGATTGACCATATGGAGCCGGTGCAGGACGGAATGGAGTCTTTTGCTTTCCGGCTGGTCATCTCCGGAAAAAAATATGTGCTGCGCGTGAATCATCAGGCGGAAGGTTTTGAGAAAGATGATTTCGTCAACCGGCACCTGGCCGGCCCCGGACTACCGGTGCCGGAGATAGAAGCCATCGGTTTGCTGGAGAGCGGCGTCGCCTGGTGTTTGTCGGCCCTGGCGCCGGGCGTAACGTTACAGGACCTGCCTGCAGCTTACCTGCCGGCGGTGACCGCGCCGCTGGCTGCCGTTATGCAGGCGATGGCCGTGGCGCCATTGAACAAGGTGACCGGCTTCGGTCCTTTTAACGCGCGGGGCGAAGGACAGTATGGCAGCTGGAGCGCTTACCTGGAAAGCATTTGCGGAGAGGTGGCCTATGACTGGCCTGCTGCCGGTAAAAGAGTGCCGATGAAACGCATCCGGCCCTTGCAGGAACACCTGATGCTGGCGATACAGGGGATCCCCGAAGTACGGCAGCTGGTGCATGGTGATTTTGGTTCCAACAATGTGCTGACAGACGGCCATGTGATTACCGGCGTAATTGACTGGTCGGAAGCGATGGCGGGCGACAGCCTGTATGATACGGCCAACATTTTTTTCTGGCGTACCTGGCTGAATTGTATGGAACAGCAGGCACGTTATTTTGAAGCGCAGGGAATCGATAAAGCCCGGCTGGACGCCTACCAGTTGCGCATCGGCCTGGAAGAAGTATACCAGGCGGCCCTCGCCGGTGATATGGACGATATGGACTGGGCACTGGTACGATGTGAACACCTGGCGGGTATTTCCCGTTGAATTGGGCGGCAAAAAAAATTCGTGTAATTGTAATATTGTAAATTCATCGGTTTTCCTATTTGACATGCAAGACAAAGAACTTTGGTCCTGGTACAAATCCGGAGAAATCAGTGGCCTGGAAGGGTTGTATAATGCCTATTATATGCCGCTTACCAACTATGGATTTAAATTCACGGAGGACAAATCATTTATCGAAGAGAGCATACAGGACCTCTTTCTGAAATTGTGGCGCAACAGGGATTCCATTGTCACACCGCAGGTGGTGAAACAATACCTGCTTTTATCCTTCCGGCGCATCTTGCTGCGCAAGCTGGAATACAGCCCTTCCCGGCTGGAGGAAGCGTTTTCCGGAGAACATATTCCTTTTTATTTGGAACTGTCTTATGAGCATCCCCTGATCAGAGCAGAGCGTGCAGCGGAGTTGAAGAAAAAGGTCGATGCCTTAATGGATACGCTGACCCACCGGCAGCGGGAGGCCATTTTCCTCAAATACTACGAAGATCTGTCATATGAAGAGATTGCAGAGATCCTGCAAATCAACACAGGAGGCACCTACAAACTGGTTTACCGCGCATTGGAGCGCCTGAGAGAGCAATTCGGCGACTTCTCCCTCCTGGTACTTTTATACCTGCTGCAACGCCGCTACTAAAATTTTTTTCAAAATTTTTTTTTGAAAATGGGATAATCCGGATGTCCTGTTGTGTCTTATGAGTGATGAACAAAGACTATCGTGATTATCGGATGGAGGATTTCCTGGCGGACGAATATTTTATCCGCTGGGTGAAGTTCCCTGACGCGGCAGCTAACGCCTTCTGGCAGCAGCTATCCGCTGACGTGCCGGAGAAAGCCCCGCTCATGCGGGAAGCCCGGGAGGTGGTGTATGCCCTGTCTACACCGGTGCTGGAAAAAAATGATCCTGCCCGCGAAAAGATATGGCAGGCGGTACTGGACAATATCCAACAGACGCCGGTACGGCCCCTGCGGCGTTATCGCCGGCTATGGCTGGCGGCAGCCTCCGTACTGTTACTGCTGGCGCTGGGCGCCACCTGGTATTTTACGGCTACCATTACTGTCAGTACAGGTTATGGGGAAACAAGGGAAGTTATTTTACCCGATCATTCTTCCCTGATGCTGAACGCACACTCCACCGCTACCTATGCCCGCAGCTGGGCCGTTACCGGCAGGAGAGAAGTGTTGTTGGAGGGGGAAGCCTTCTTCGATGTAAAACATACCGGCGATACTTTCCGCGTTCAGGCCGGGCCTGCGCGTATTACAGTACTGGGCACCGCTTTCAATGTACGCAGCCGGGAGGATATAACAGCCGTAGTGCTGCAACGGGGGCGTGTACGCATTGACATCACCAACGGCGAAGGGCAGCCGGCATTCCTGCAACCGGGAGAGGGATGGTCTTATACCCATCAGCAGCCGCCGGTAGTCATGCAGGCTGTCGATACCGCCGCCGCCACCGCCTGGACGCGGCATGAACTCCTGCTCAATGCCACCAAAGTAAAAGAGGTCATCAACCTCCTCAAAGATAATTACGGCTATACGGTAATATTGGAAGACAGCATCATCGGTGAACGTGAAATTAAAGGAAGGATACCTATGCAAAGGGAGAAAGATCTCCTGTTCGTATTGTCCAGGATACTGGATGTAGACATTCAGCAAAAAAACGACACGCTTTTGTTCACTACCAGGTAGTGAGATTTTTTATCAACCAACAACCAACCAAACATCAATGATGACGAGAGCACAGTTACACAAAACTGCGGCTGTGGTGTGTTCATTCCTGTTGTGTATACAGCTGGCACACGCACAGATGAAGACCATGCCGGTCAGTGCCGCGCTGCAGGAAATCACCCGTCGCTATGGTACCAGCTTCGTGTATGAAAACAACCTGCTGGACAATGTGACCACCACCGTGGACACGAACGCTTTCCGTGGTAAAACGGTGGAAGCCGTACTGAAAGAAGTATTGTATCAGCGGGGGTACCTTTTTCTGTACGTTAACGACAACACCTATACGATTGTGAAGGACGTACGCCGGAAGGCTGCACCCGCCAATGTTACAGGCGTTGCGACTGACATGGACAACAGCGCTGCCGGTGCAGATCCGTTGCTGGTAAGAGGCCGGGTGACAGATGAAAACGGCAGCCCGCTGCCGGGCGTAACCATCAAACCTGCTTCCGGCAGGGCCGGCGCTTTCACCGACGGCAACGGTTCGTATATCGTTCGTTTGTCAAAGCCGGGAGAAATGGTGGTTTTCACCTTCATCGGCTACCGTATGCAGGCAGCCACCGGCAAGCCGCGGCTGGACATAGTATTGCAGCCGGACAATATCCAGCTGAAACAGGTGGAAGTGTCCACCGGCTACCAGACCATCGCGAAAGAAAGAGCTACCGGTTCTTTCTCCCAGATACAGGAGAAGGACATGGAACGCAAAATCACCACCAACGTAGTGGACAAAATGGAAGGTATGGTGAGCGGTTTACTGGTGACCAACAACCCGCCGGGCACCGATGGCCGCCCGTCTAAAAGCCCGGTGTTCTCCATCCGCGGACGAAACACTTTCAAAGCGCAGCAGGACCCGCTGATCGTGATCGACGGCTTTCCGTACGAAGGAGAGCTGTCAATGATCAACCCGGAAGACATTGCCCGGATCACTTTCCTGAAAGACGCTGCAGCAGCCTCTATCTGGGGCGTGCGTGCCGCCAACGGCGTAGTGGTGATAGAAACACAGAAAGGAAAACAACAACGCCGGCAGATCAATTTCTCCACTAACTTCACCGTAGGAGGCCGGCCCGACCTGGGCTACCGCCCGGTGGCCAGTTCCGCCGACTACCTCGACTTTGAAAGTGAAGCGGTACGTAAAAACCTTATCCCCGATCCTAACGGCCGTACCCTGCCTAACGTCAGCGCCGGCGCCGATATCTTCTACCGCTACAAACGCGGCGAAATAACGGAAGCGCAACGCGATACGCTGGTAGCGCAACTGGCGGGTTACGATTATAAATCACAGTACCAGCAGTACCTGTTGCAACGCCAGCAAATACAGCAATACAACCTGTCCATGAGCGGCGGCAGTGATGTTGCGCAGTACTTCGTCTCCGGCTCCATCAGCGATGAACTGCCGGTAGCCAAAGGCAACCGCAACACCAGGGTCACCATCAACTCCACGAACAACTTCCGGCTTCATAAAAATCTTGACGCCAACCTGGGGATCATGGCGGTGATGAACACTGCTAAAAACAACGGCCTTGGCTTGTCGCCGCTGGAACCGGGTATCAACACCCTGTTGCCTTACGACCGTATCGTAGACGATAACGGCAAGGCCATCCAGTACGCCCGCGCTTTCAACGGCCGCGCCCTGGATTCCCTGCAGCGCCTCGGCTATCTGCCATGGAGATATGATTACCTGGCAGAACTGGCGAATGCAGACAACACCGTCCGCCAAAACCTCTACCGCATCAACGCCGGCTTCAACTACCGCATCATCCCCGGACTGACGGCTACGCTGAGCGGCCTCTATGAGCGCTCTTTCCAGCGTAACCGCAACTATTACAGTCCCGATACCTACACGGCCAGAAATACCGTTAACAATGCTACCTCGGTGGCCGCAGGGAACCCTGCCACGCTGGTGTACGGCCTGCCGAAGGGCGGTATCCTGAATATTGCCAACGCGGAGATGGAACACTACGACGTGCGTGGGCAGCTGAACCTGAACCGCCAGTTCGGAAAGCGGCACCGGATAGATGCCGTGGCGGGCAGCGAAATACGGCAGGTATGGACTAACAGCGCTTCCAGCCGCCTGTATGGTTATGATGATCAGTCGCTGGCCTTCATGCCGGTGAATTATGACACCTATTACAAAACAGCCGTTACCGGTAACCAGTCCAAACCCAGCCCTCCGAATAGCCTGGGCGATACGAGGGACCGGTTTATGTCTTGGTATACCAACGCCAACTACACCTATAACAGCCGCTATGTATTCTCCGGAAGCGCCAGGCTGGACGACTCCAACCTGTTTGGCGCCAGCGATAAATACCGCGCCACGCCGCTATGGTCATTAGGAGGCATGTGGAAACTGGGAGAGGAGTCGTTTATGCAGCTGCCTTTCCTCAACCGCCTCAATCTGCGTGTAACCTATGGCGTGAATGGTAACGTGGATAAAACCACCAGCCCCTTCCTGATCGCCGCCGTATCGTCTTCCCCGGGATATTATAACGGACAGCCTTATGCGAGCATCAGCAATCCGGCCAACCCGCTGTTGCGCTGGGAGAAAACAAAAACCTTCAACGTGGGCGCCGACCTCTCTTTCTGGGACAGCCGCCTCGATATAACGCTGGACGTATACCGCAAACACAGCTATGACCTGTTAGGCCCGGCGGAGTTTAATGCCACCTACGGCTTCACCATGCTGACCGTCAATACGGCGGAATTACGTAACAACGGGATCGATCTTAATGTTACTGCAGCATTGATACAACGGAAACATTTTTCGTGGAAAGCGAACATGAACTTCGGCTACAACGAAAACAAAGTGGTGTCTTCCAACCTGCAGCGGGAAAACGTGACCTATTACAGTAACAGCGGCACAGGCGCCAATCCTGTAAAAGGCAAACCTATTGAAGGCATCTACAGCTACCGTTACGGTGGCCTGGACAGCATCGGCCGGCCGATCGTATTATCCGGCGACGGCAAACGGAACCTGGCGAACGCTGACATCTCCGCCGATCTGTCTACCCTGGCTTACAGCGGCACCACCGTGCCCCGGTTCTTCGGCGGGTTGACGAACATTGTCCGTTACAAACAGCTGGAGCTGTCTTTCCTGATCACCTATAAGATGGGATATGTATTCCGTCGCCCTACAGTAGACTACTTCAGTTACTTCACGCAGAAGTCCATTCACAGCGATGTGGCAGAGCGCTGGCGCAAGCCGGGCGACGAAGCGCGTACAGACGTGCCCGTAGTTCCTGCTACCGGTGTCAACTATACGAATACCTGGTATCCGAAATCAGACCGGCTGATAGAAAGCGGTGCCCATATCCGCCTGCGGGAGGTATCGCTGGCGTACGAGCTGCCATCGCTGGTGCTGCGCCCGTTGCGTATGCAGCGGCTGTCGCTGATGGCTTATGGACGAAACCTTGCGCTGTGGACCAAAAACAAGGAAGGGATTGATCCGGACTACATTCCCGGCGCTTATTATTCCCTGCTGCCGCCTGCGCGTTCCTTTGCCGTTGGCCTGAAAACAACTTTTTAATCTTAAAAATGTAGCCTGATGTTTCGCACTTTGATATATGCCGCTGCTTTGATAACCCTTGCCGGTTGTGGCAGGGATTACCTCGATATAAAACCGAAAGGCAAGGTGATTCCTTCTGCGTATAAGGATTACCGTTTGCTGATGAATAACTACAATGACCTGGTGAATGCGTACGGAGCAGATGAAATGGCTTCCGACAACGTGGAGTACTATGAACAGCAGGGACTGGACTACCTGGGCACTTCCACCTACCGGATACATACCTGGCAGGACGATGTCTGGATGTCTACCGACAACGACGCCCAGTGGAGCAACCTGTATAAGCATGTGTACCTCGCCAACGTGGTGGTGGAAGGGATGAAGAAGGTGACCGACGGTGCTGAAAAAGAGCGCAACCAGTTGGTGGGCGAGGCGCTGGTACACCGGGCTTTTGCTTACCTGTCGCTCGTGAATTTGTACGCGGTGCAGTATGATGCTTCCTCCGCGGCGTCAGACAAAGGCGTGCCGCTGCTGCTGGCGCCTACCACCGATGGTAAATTGAACAGGGCCTCTGTGAAAGCCGTCTACGACCAGTTGCTGGCCGATCTGAGTCAGGCCACATCGCTGCTGGGGACCACCAGTACCAGCGCTTATGAGCCTACACTGGCAGCGGCTTACGCCCTGCAGGCCCGCGCTTACCTGGTCAGGGGAGAGTATCCCGAAGCCCTGAAAGCTGCTTCGAAAACACTGGAGATCAAAAACCAGCTGACCGACTATAACAAAGCCGTGGCGGACCCGCGCAACACCTTCCCCGAAAACAGGAGTAATCCGGAAACGATCCTGATGAAAACCGTTTCCAACAGCTACAGCTGGTTTTCCCTGAGTAAAGATTTACAGGCGGAGTTCAAAGATTCGCTGACAGATCTGCGGTACAAAATACTGTTTACCACTACCACCGATCCGTTTGTGGGCTACCTCTATTACTATGGCGAGTTCCTGTCGTTCGACTCCCGGCTGGTAGGGCCCACGGTGCCGGAGATGTACCTGGTACGCGCAGAATGTAACGCCCGGCTCAATAACGTGGCCGCTGCCGTGCAGGACCTGAACACGCTGCGTAAAATGCGTATTGCGACGGCGGCATACGTGCCATCCACGGCTGCCACGGGAGAGGAGGCGCTGCGAATGGTGCTGTCTGAACGCCGGCGGGAACTGTGTTTCAAAGGCCAGCGGTTATTCGATATGAAACGATTGAATAAAGACCCGCGTTTCGCGAAAACGGTCACGCATACCTACAGCGGGCAAACATTTACGCTGAAGCCCAACGACTACCATTATGTGTTTCCTATTGCGCCGAAGCTGATGCAGCTGAACCCGGAGCTGGAACCGAATGAAAGAAGATAACCAACCATGAGGGAGACGGCGGACCTCTTTACCTGGGCGCCGTAGGGGCATGATGGCTGTCCCGGCCCGGGACATACGCGCCACCGGGACAGCCTTTTGAACCGTTGATAAAAAAACGGCAGTGTTATGGGAGGCTATATACGGGAAGACATTTAAATTGTACACGTAAAAACCAAACCAACACATTAACGTATGATGAAAAAATTATTATTAGTGCTGGCCACCTGCCTGCCGTTTACTTTGCCGGCGCAGGAAAAGGGGATCCACTTCGAGCACGAACTGAGCTGGAAGGATGTCCGCGCCAAAGCCCAAAAAGAAGGTAAGTTTATTTTCATGGATTGTTACACCACCTGGTGCGGTCCCTGTAAGATGATGAGCCGCGATATTTTCCCCCAGCAGGCGGTCGGTGATTTCTTCAACGACAAGTTCATCTCCGTGAAAGTGCAGATGGACAAAACCGCCAAGGATGACGATGCTGTAAAACGCTGGTATGACGATGCCGACGCTATCGCCAAAGAATATAACGTGATGGCCTATCCGACATTCCTGTATTTTGCGCCCGACGGAAAGCTGGTGCACCTGGTAGTCGGCAGCGATAGCGCTGCCGCATTCATTGCAGCTTCTGCCAAAGCCCTGAAGCCGGAAACACAGTACTACACCCGTATGGAAGTGATGGCTAAAAATGCAGGCAATGAACCGGATACACTGAAACGGTTGGCAGAAGAAGCTATGGAGATGTATGACGGCCGCTACTCCGCCCTGTTTGCCAGTCGTTATCTCCGGGCGGTACCCAGTGTATATACATCAGAGACGTTGCAGTTCCTGGATAAGTTTACCCACAGCAGCAGAGACACCGGTTTTGTCATCTTCCGTAAAAATCCGGCAAAAGTCAACCAGGTAATGGGGGCAAAGTATGCAGAAAAGAAAGTTGAGCAGATCATTTTTGGAGAAGAAATCTATGCCAACCTGAAAGAAGGTATCACGCCTGATTTTAAGGTGATAGAAACGAAGCTGCAAAAGAAATATCCCGATCTGTCCCGCAGGCTGATAGATAAGTTCAGGCTACAGTTCTACCAGGGCAAAGACTATGATCAGTTTGAAAAGGCGGTGAAGGGATACATCAAACAATATGATAAACAACTGGATCCTTCCGACCTGAGCAGCTTTGCGCGCACGGTGGCCCGTAAGGCGAAAGATACCGCTATGTTACGTACCGCACTCACATGGAGTGAGCGTGCCGTAAAAGAGAACCCCGGCCCGGACGCTGCGAGCGTACAGGCCATGCTGGTGTACCGGTTGGGTGATACGGCAACGGCTATCCGTTTACAGGAAGGTGTTATTAGTGATCTCGCCGCAAAGGAGAAAAAATTTCAAAAGGAATACCAGGAGAAAGTGCTTGATAAGATGAAAAAGGGAGAAAGCCTTTAGAAATTACGAATTACGAATTGAAGGTTTTCTATTGGAAAGGGTGGTTAGTAGCCGCTCTTTGAAAAAAGCCTTAAATTCGTAATTCGTAATTGAGTTTGTTATGCCTTTTATCCGTTCTTTTTCTGTCAACAGCCCCCGGCAGCATCCTTTCCCATTCAACGTGACGGGTGTCAGGTTTGCACATAATATTGTGTTGGATGACCGGATCACTATTTTCACCGGTGATAACGGTTGCGGTAAGTCTACTTTACTGGAAACGATCGGGCTCTATCTCGATGCACCGCTGATAGGCGGCCGTATTGCGGACAGACGGGGCTTTGAAGGTCCAAGGGCTTTACTGCCATACCTGGACATCCATCAGGTTAGAAAGCCACTCAAGCGGTTTTTCTTCCGGGCGGAAGACTTCAGCGAATTCCTGTATACATTGAAACGAGATCGTCAAAGCGGAGCTGCCCACCTGGAGGAGCTGAGGGGAGCGGTGGCCGACAGTGTGATTGAGGAGATGAATAACAATATGAACCGGACCTTAAAAAACATGTATCAGGATTACGGTGATACCATGCATGCTTTTTCACACGGAGAAGCATATTTGAAAATTATAGAAGAACATGTGTCCGACAACGGGATTTATCTGCTGGACGAGCCAGAGGCGGCGCTTTCGCCGCAGAAGCAGCTATCGCTCATGGCCTATGTCCTCGATATGCTAAAAAGCAACAACACCCAGTTTGTTATTTCCACCCATTCGCCTATCCTGATGGGCATGCCCGGGGCACGGCTGTATGAAATCCAGGAAACGGGAATCCAGCAGGTGGACTTCAGGGATACGGAGCATTTTCGGATTACACAGTCTTTTTTGAACAATCCTGAGATGTACCTGCGTTACCTGTAGTTGATGGCCCGATTGGACGGACTGGTCTATGTTGCCGGGCGCCTTGATAAGATGAAAAAAATGAAAGCTGCTGATAATACGAAGGAAGGCCATCATCTGGCCGATATCTCGTTTTAATAGATTATCATTACGGCCTAAGAAGAACTAACTGAACTATGAAACATTGTTTTTTCCCGATAGCCCTGACAGCATTGTTAAGCTGTAACCAGCATCCGGCAAGTACATCTTCACAATCGGCAGACACCACAGATACTATGATAAAAGACTCCATTCGATTGGCTATCAGTGAATACAAGATGATTCCTTCGTTAATCAACCACCTGACAGAAGCGGAAACAGGCATCGACGATCCTGTCCGGAACATACAGGAGCAGGATGATTTCTGTAACCGGGCGCTCCTGATGGACGGCGGTTCATGGCTGCAGGGCGATAAAGCTTACCGGGAATACATCCGGCAGCACGCTGGCCACCAATACATCAATGTGTTCCGGCAGTATGGTGCCTACATCCTGTTGGTGAAGCTGGATTTGCTGGCGGCAGGTACGCCGGAAGCATTGGAGAATATCGCGTTTTATACAGATGAACTGATAAAGTCCAATAGTATCAATGCCGCCCTGATGTCTTCCGCACTTCGTCAGTTAACAGCGCATGGTTTTTCAGCAGCTAAAATCCGGGAACTGGCGGGTAACGCTGAGAAGCAGTTACAAAACAACAGCAGGTATGCCGCGTTGAAAAAGAGCCTGCAGCAGTCCATGAACCAGGCGATATCTGCCACCAGAGACCTTAAATACGCCGCTGAGGATGAAAATATGATCAGGGTGTACCGGCTTACACAGGAGGGCGAAGAAAACATCCATGCATTAGCGGCAGCCAATCAGTAACGGTTAAAGCGGGTTTTGCCCGTTTGCCCGGATTTACCTACATTGCCGGGCTAATAACGTTATTTAACATACGACATGGAACTAACATCACTGGCCCCGCAGTCATTGTGGCAATATTTCAGTCAACTGAACGCCATTCCGCGGGCATCGAAGAAAGAAGAGAAGGTGGTTGCCTTCGTGGAGGCATTTGGCCGGCAGCTGGGCCTGGAAACGACAAGGGACGCTGTCGGGAACGTATGCATCAAAAAGCCGGCTACGGCAGGTATGGAGGACCGTCAGACGGTGATCCTGCAATCGCACCTGGACATGGTACACCAGAAAAACGGGGATACCGTGTTCGACTTTGACACACAAGGTATTGAGATGTACGTGGACGGTGACTGGGTAAGGGCCCGCGGCACTACCCTCGGCGCAGATAACGGCATCGGCATAGCGACCATCATGGCCATCCTGGCGGCAACAGATGTACCGCATCCTGCGCTGGAAGCCATGTTCACCATCGACGAGGAAACAGGGATGACAGGCGCCATGCAACTGGATCCTGCCCCTTATACCGGTACCATACTGCTCAACCTGGATACTGAAGAGGAAGACGAGATCACCATAGGTTGCGCCGGTGGCCTCGATACCAATACCAAAGGCAGCTACCAGCAGGTGCCCGCTGCAGCTGGCGGCGCTGCTTATGACATCGTCATCAAAGGGCTGCTCGGCGGCCACTCCGGTATAGATATCAATAAAGGCAGGGCGAACGCCAACAAGCTGATGAACCGCCTGTTGTATAACGCACGCCAGGCTTTCGATCTGCAGCTGGTTTCCATCGACGGTGGCAGCCTGCGAAATGCTATCCCGCGTGAGTCCCGTGCCACGGTAGTTGTACCCGGTGCGGACAAAAACCGTTTTGAAGCAGCGGTACAGGCATTTGCCGCCATCCTGAAGGACGAATACAAAACCGTGGAGACCGGACTGGTAGTGGAGGTTACGCCTGCAGCTACGCCGGCTTCCGTGATGGCGCCCGCTTACTTCGACCAGCTGCTGCGCGCCATCTACGCTGCGCCTAATGGTGTGTTCCGCATGAGCCCCGATATGCCGGGCCTCGTGGAGGCATCTAACAATATTGCCAAAGTGACCGTGAAAGAGGGGCAGTTTATCACCCAGTCACTGCAACGCAGCAACGTAGACAGCACCAAGGAAGACGTTGCCCTCGCGGTACGCTCCGCCTTTGAAAATATGGGCTGCGAAGTGATACAGGCCGGCGGTTACCCCGGTTGGAAACCCAACCCGGATTCCCCCATCCTGAAGCTGATGCTCTCCCTGTATGGTGATCATTTCAAACATACGCCGAAAGTAGGGGCGATCCACGCCGGACTGGAATGTGGCATCCTCGGTTCTCTGCTCAAAGGGCCGGATATGATCTCTTTCGGACCTACCATCCGTGGTGCGCACTCGCCCAACGAATGTGCGCAGATTTCTTCCGTAGAGCGGTTCTATAAATTTCTGCTGCATATTTTAAAAGAGATGCCCAAACGATAGTTCTTTTAAGCTAACGATAACAGGGGCTGACCAACAGGTCGGCCCTTTGTTTTTCCCGCTGCGGTCATAATTCACAGAAACTTAATACCCCGTTAATATTTAAACAGCCATTTTTGCATCGGTTATGAATCATTCCGATGGACTATAAGCACGCATCTGATATGGAATTGTTGCTTTGTTGTAAGAACGACGACATCAGGGCATACAATGAGTTGGTGGACCGCTATGCGCCCCGTCTGCATAAAATAGGCCTGCGCTATCTCCGTGACGGGTTCGTGGTAGAGGAGCTGGCCATGGACCTGCTGTTCAATATTTGGGAGCGCAGAATGGACATCAGCATCGACTACAGTCTTTCTGCTTATCTTTTCAAAGCTTACCGCAATATGATTGCCCGGCAGCTTTGCAGGAAGATCCCTGCTACCAGCCCCATAGAAGAAATGACCGAACACGAACTGCCCCTTTCTACCCGCACTGCTGATGATGACCTTATCTTTACGCAGACAGAATTGATCTATCATGAAAATTTGGCGCGGTTAAGTCCTCAGCGCCGGATGGTATTTCAGCTGAGCCGCGAGGAAAACCTGAGTTATAAAGCCATCGCCGAACGTACCGGCCTCTCCCTGAATACCGTTGAAAACTATATGACCGCTGCACTGGCCGGTCTGCGCAAGTTTTTTAGCAACCATACGGTCCACCTTTGGATAACGATGCTGTTGACACTGCAACCCTGATCCTGCCCCTTTTCTTTCTCTTTTAAAAAAAAACTAAAAAAAGTGTCACTATGATAGGTGGTAGGGATACCTGTTTGGTAACTCTATAGGTAGAAGCCTGCAAATAATGAAAGATCATCCTACGGAATTATTAAAAAAGTTTTTGGACAACCGGTGTTCCCCGGAAGAGCTGGAACAGGTACAGCAGCTACTGCAAGTACCTGAAAACAGCGAACTGCTGGACAGGGTGATCGCCGGGCAGTCCGGTGCCGATTGGGAGCATACCGGCTATGCAGATGAAGCGCTGCAGCCTACGATAGAACGTTGGAAAGCGCAGCTGAATGAACGTATACGCCAGCAGTCCGGAGGGAAGGTGAAACAATTATGGGCACGCAGGCTGCGCAACGTAGCCGCTGTGATGGCCGGTATATTGGTGTTAAGCGGGATCTCTTATTGGAGCTTAAAAAATAAACGGCCGCAACCCGCTTATGTGGAACAACGTAATCCCGGAGGAGCGCCGGTGAGATACCTGTTGCCCGACAGCACGGAAGTACACCTGGCTGCCGGCAGTCAGCTACGGTATCCGGCGCAGTTTTCAGAAAATAAAAGGGAGGTCTTTTTAGAAGGGGAGGCTTTTTTTGACGTAAAGCAGGATGCAAAGAAACCCTTTATCATTCAAACCGGTGACGTATATACGGAGGTGTTAGGCACTTCCTTCCGCATCACGGCATTTAAAGCGGTGCCGCTGGAGGTGGCCGTAGCTTCCGGTAAGGTGCAGGTGACAGACCATCAAAAAGGGCAGCTGGCCGTTTTAACCAAAGGCCGGAAAGTCAGCTATAACGCTGCCAGCGGGGCGGTGGAGCAGCTGGCGGTAGATCCGGCCTCGCTGGAAAAGTGGACCACCGGCGAAGTATATTTTGAAGAAGCACGAATGGACAGGATCGCAGATGAATTGCAGCGCATCTACGGGGTAAACATCCGGTTTCAGCAACCCGCCCTGGCCACGGGCAGTGTCAGTGCCGCTTTTTCGGCTGCCGAGCCCTTGGAGAGCGTTATGCAGATGCTGGCTTTTGTTGGCAAGTTCCAATACCGCTATGATAGTGAAAAAAAACTGTACACCCTTTACGTGAAAAATCAGCCTATGGATAAAAAATAAAACGAAGCATTCAAAAATAAAAAACGTTCCTGCGGGAAGGCAGGAACGCTGAAGGACACCAGGCCGTTATGATTGGACGTCTGACCGGCCGAATGTTCCATGCTTACAGCTCAATAGCATTAAACCCGTAAACATTTTACAATATTATGCAAAAAAGCACTTATCTGCTTTGTGAACTCAGATCAAAGAATCTGTTAATGGCCCTGCCATTGCTTCTATTCCTTGCTGTTCTGCCGAAGGTGGGCAATAGCCAGGACCTCGCTGCCATGAAAATATCCGTCAGCGCCCAGAATATCGGTATCAAGACCGCCCTGCGGGAGATACAGCAGCACAGCAAGGTCCGGTTTTTTTATGGCAAGGATGTGGACCGTTATGACCATATTAAAGTCAGTCTTACCGGAAAAGAAGGCAACGTACTGCAGGCCGTTGAACGTGTGCTGAAGGCTACCGGTCTACGTTATACGCAGAAAGGATATCATGTTATGATCGATGAAAAACCCGCCGGCGGGATTGCTGTCCCCAAACAGGAACAGGAAAAAACGCCCGCCCGGCAGCAGGGCCGTATCAGCGGCAAGATAGTGGACGATCGGGGAGGACCGCTGATCGGCGCCTCTGTCCGTATCGCGGGCAGCAGCAGCCAGGCTACACAATCGGCCGCAGACGGAAGCTATATGCTGAGTGTCCCCGCAGGTAGTTATACTTTGGAAGTCAGCTACATCTCTTTTCAGTCCCAGCGTATTACAGGCGTGGTGGTGAAAGACAACAGCATTACGCCGCTGACCGTGTCCATGAAAGCGGCCACCAGTACTCTAAGCCAGGTAGTGGTGACATCAGGGTACAAAAAAGCCTCCATCGCCGGCGTGTATGCCGAGCAGAAAAACAGGGCATCCATCAGCAACGGCGTGTCAGCAGAACAGATTGCCGCTACGCCCGATCGTAACGTAGGGGAAGTGTTGAAGCGTGTATCCGGGATCAATACGGCAGACAATAAATTTGTTATTGTACGGGGTATTGGTGAGCGGTACAATGCGGCTTCGCTCGACGGTACCGCTTTGCCCAGCACAGAGGCGCAGAAGCGCAGCTTCTCTTTTGATATGATCCCTAACGCGATTGTCGATAACATCGTTGTGGTAAAAACGGTGACGCCCGATATGAACACCGGCTTCGGCGGGGGCGCTATCCAGATTAACACCAAAGACATTCCTACGGAAAACTTTATGTCTGCAGGCATTGGTACCTCCGTCAACGATCAGTCTACCGGTAAAGAATTTTTAAGTCACCAGCGTGGTAAGTACGACTACCTGGGCTTTGATGATGGCCGGAGGAGTTTTCCGAAAGACCTGAAAACGACGGCCAGCGTGGAAGAAATGGTAGCGCAGAGCAGACGTTTTACCAACGATAATTTTACAGTGTATAAATACAAAGCCGCGCCAGCGCAAAATTACCAGTTCGCTATCGGGCAGGTGTACAAATGGAATGAAGAAAGACAGTACAAGTTTGGCTTTACCGGCGCTTTAAGTTACCGGAACAATCAAACCATCAATAATATTGAAGAAATCCGCCGCGGAAAGTGGAATACGAATACCGTGATTGCTGCCGGCGGACATTCATATGATTTTAATACCACGCTGGGAGGTGTGCTTAACCTGGGACTGCAACTGGGGAAGCACCGTTTGAGCCTGCGCAATACTTACACGCATTTGTATGATAATGCTTTTACGCGGATCAAGGGCGTGAATTCGGACAACGATTTCAACGAGCAGCCCAACCAGATCCGGGAAACAGATGATCCGACCTTTACAACGCTGGTTCAAAACAAGCTGACAGGCCAGCATCAGCTGCAGAAGACCAGGATAGAATGGGATTTCGCGCGGACGGGCATAGACCGCAAACAGAAAGATCTTGGTATCGCCACGCAGTCGCCCCGGGTTCTCGGAAACGATACCCTGTTCCTGTATGGTTACGGCCAGCTGTCGGGCCCACGGTTCACGCCTGCATCACGGCATAGCTATTCCAATCGGGAGACTCACTATTCCTGGAATGTGTCCGCTTCAAGGCCATTCGATATCGGGAGCTTCAGCAATACGGTCAAGATGGGGTATTTCGGAACACAACGCACCTCCCGGTTTGAGTGGAAGATTCTGCCGTTGCTTGCAGATGATAAAGTATTTGATCCTTCTTTAGCCTATCTGCCTATCGGGGAATGGCTGAAGCCTGAAAATATGCGTGCCGACGGTTACCTGTTTTTACTGGACGGATGGGGCAATGACTATTACGCAGGAAAAAGCCAGAATCATGCAGGTTACGTGATGTTTGACAACCGGCTCAATAGCCAATGGCG
Organism: uncultured Chitinophaga sp.; assembly: GCF_946479755.1. The sequence continues at coordinate 50,875 of NZ_CAMLHC010000001.1, forward strand.
TCTCGTATGGGGATTGCGGGCCGACTACTATCAATACAACGAGATCAACAATGGTTCCAATGCGCCTAAGAAGGATGCCAACGGTATTTTCGATCTTCCGGAAGAAAAGAAATGGCAATGGCTGCCTTCCGCCAATCTGACGTATAGTCCTGTGAGTACGGTAAATATCCGCGCTGCTTATTCCGCCACGGTGGTACGGCCGGAGATGATGGACAATAGCCAGTTCTTTCGTTACAGTGCCTTTTACGAAGGACTGGTGGGTAGCTTAGGCATCAGCAGTACCCGTATCACCAACTGGGATGTAAAGGCGGAGTGGTTTCCCGGGGCAGGCGAGGTGCTTTCCATAGGCGGGTATTACAAGTATTTTGACAAACCTGCGGAAATGATTGCGATAGAAACGCTCGATTATGGATTTCAGTATACCCTTAAAAACTCCAACTGGGCGAAGGTGTACGGGCTTGAACTGGAGGCGCGGAAAAACCTGGGCTTTATCAGGGACGTGGCATTGTTGCGCCACCTGACGCTCTACGGAAACCTGACTTTACAGCAATCTGAGGTAGAGGGATTGTATCAGACAGGAGAGACAGATCCTGTTACCAAAAGACCTGTGATGGCTCCCATGAAACAGAAACGGGCGCTCTATGGACAGGCCCCTTATTTATTGAATGCCGGGCTGCAATACCAGGATGAGCAGCTGGGTTTCAATATTGTCTATAACAAATCGGGCCGGAAAACCTATTTCGTGACCACCTCACCTGCCAATACAGAATATGAGCAACCAAGAGCGCAGCTGGATGCACAAGTCAGTTATAAATTCTTAAAACCTGCGTTGGAGATCAGGATCAACGGAGGTAACTTGTTGAATACTGCTTCTGTATTCTACAACAACAGGGGCAGTTATGAGATGAATCCGGACGCTACAGATATCAGCAACAGTCAAAGGTTGAAAGCTGGTTTTACCGATAACTACGAAGAGGGGGATTTATATACGTTCAAACAGCGGCTGGGAAGAACCTTCAGCGCAACAATCACCTATAAATTTTAAGATCGTGATGAGAAAGAATAAAAAACAGTACGTAGGTGCAGCAGGCTTGTGTATGTTGCTGTTGATCATCCTGCAGGCTTGCCAGAAAGGAGAGATGTTTAGTCCGTCTGCTCCGGCGGTGGTGGAAGTGTCTTTTGCCGGTTCCACTACGGTGCCGCTGGAATTTATTTATAACAATGTGGTGGTGGATAGCACCCGGGGACCTTTAAATGGTCTTCCTGCTCCATTTAAATTAAATGTAACAGATGGTGATCAGAAGGTCGCTGTCCGGGAAAAGGGAAAAACAACGATACTGAAAACGTACGATGTTCAAAAGGGAAGCTTTAAGCAGGAGTTTGGGATTTTCTATGACGACGGAAAAATATACGATGCGGGGATTATCTATAATTTACAGATTTTATCCAAAAAAGATGGCCTGGATTTTTACCTGGATGGCAAGCTGATTCACCAGAACCTGTATCCGGGAGCAACGCTGCATGAGTTGAAGATACCGATCGAGAAAGAACAGAAAAGGGAACTTACGGTGAAAAAAAATGGGGCAGAGGCCGTGCTCGTATCAAGGATGATAACGATAGCGGATGACAGTGCGGCCCTGAAATTTTACTTCGACGGAGAGCAGCTGACAGAGCGACTGAAGCTACCTGCTTTGAAAAATCCCAAAGGAATGTTGCTGACCTTTCAGCTGTTTCCTGATGTGGAATTTGGCCAGACAGCTTTTCTGGGTGGAGATGTTGACATCGTTTTTTATCTGCGGGACCAAATTACAGAGGAAGTAGAAAATCTGCAGCCGGAGCTCCGGGTGACCGTCCCGGCCGGTCAACAGTTCGTATCGGTGGAGTTGCCGCCACTTCCCGACGGAAAACTATATACCTGTGATGTCCTGAAAAAAGGGACCCGTGAGATCGCTTATCAGAGCACCGTTCCCGGTTATACAGCCCGGCCGGGGCTCGGGAAGCATGGTGTTTTGCTTTTTTCTACAGGTGATATCGTATATTTTTTGCCGGGGCAGAAGGTGGTTTGTACGCTTACCGCATATGAGGAGTTGGGTGGCGCTAACTTTGACGAGATTTATATTACGCCTTTTGTTACCGGATTTTTGGACAGTTTTGTGGATATGATCGAGTAGTTCACCCATTTAATTCCTAACAGGCCACGGTGCCCGGCTTTGCTGAGATAGTCCCCTTCCTTAAACTGTTTGTATAAGCGGTAGGGGACGGTCTGGCGGGTGGGCGCCGTGTCTGTGCGCAGTAACAGTAACCGGAACTGTTCCCTGAAATGCGCCACGGTGCTGTCGCGGCCTTTCTGTTTATCCATGACGAGATAGTTCAGGCTGTCTTTCCCTTTGTACCGGCTGTAGTTCGCAGTGCGATAGTAGTCATTTTGCGAAACCTGCTGCCATTGGGAGGGTCCCGTCATGCTGCCGGCAGGCAGGAAGTAAAAATAATATACGTCTGTTTCGGTGATATCCGGCTCGTAGGTGGTATGCGTACTGTGACCGGTGCGGGCGATATAATACGTTGTCTGCTTCGGCGCGGAGAAATCGAAAGCGTAATTCACTGCAAAGAGAAAAGGAAGGATGTAAAATGCCAGGGTTCGCAACAATGCCCGTTTGTTGCGGGCATGCCAATCTGCGGGTGTGGCGTCTTTACCAAACAACAGGTACCAGCCTATGGCAGGCGTAATGATGATAAGTATCCACCAGAAGTAGGAGGTGGTGTATATCTGAAACACATGTGCCAGCACAAACACATATAACGCTCCCATACCAACGGTGATAAACACGTGGCTGATGAGCCCCAGCCCCGGATAGCCGCTAAAGAAAACGTCCATTTCCGTTTGCTGCCGCTCGTGAACGATATATCTTACTATCGGTAGTAAAAAGAGGACCACGATAAGGACGCGGAATGTTACAGACAGCGGGTCTGTGAACAAGAGGGCGATACCCAGCGCCATCCGGGTGATGGCTGAGAAAAAGACCCGGTACAGAAAGTGGTTCATCTGAAGATCGTTTTCGGCTGTTGCCTGTCGGGAAACAGCACAGGGCTAACGGGAAGATAATACCATAAATGTACAAAATTTGCCGTATCTCCGTACATTCCTGAAGCCCTGGAGACTATACGGGAAACCGTAAAAAGCTGGATCATAGGATAGCTATTTTTGTCCGGTATCATCAAATAATCCTTGACAATATGGACAACCAGGTACACTGCCCCAAATGCAATTCAACACAGATTACCGCAAACAAGAAAGGTTTTAGCGTTGGCAAAGCCGCTGCCGGTGTCATTTTAACAGGCGGTATTGGGTTACTCGCCGGGGGAATTGGAAGAAATAAAGTGATTATCACTTGTCTGGCATGTGGTCATCAGTTTAAGCCGGGAGCGAAAAAGGAGACTACCGTAGAAGCGTTTCAACGATTGAAGAGCCAACGGGAGAAGCAATTGGATTCTCTGGCACAGGAAGAAAATCTCAGGAGGGAGCTGGAACTACGCAATAATCCCGAAAAAAGAAAGGAGAGCAGAAACGCCGTCATGAAAACGGCAGGTCTCATCATGTTTGTTGGAGCCATCTTATGGATACTATGGCCAATCGGCGGGTGGGTCGTTATGGGATTCGGAGCACTGTTATTTATTGCGGCATTTGTTTAGCCTGGAACCGCGTAGGGTTAGCCACAGGATATGGTCATTAATGTACAAATTTTGCTGCTCTCTGATTTTATTTATATATTGCAAATAAGGCACTTGTACTAAAGCCCCCTGAATGACAGTTTGAACCCAAAGCAGCTTAGGTTTATCATCTGTATATTAAAAATTTGACCAATCCTTATTGTGACACCGGCAACTAGTGCCCTCACTGGTTATTAATGATCATCATTTGAATGTATTATCCCATGTCCCAAAGAGCCATTTCCTGTTTAAGTGCAGCTATGCCCGGATATACCCGGGAATTTTCCCCGTTTGACAATCGTCGTAAGGTGTCTGTATTTCATGGCCGTTAAGGGTTTCCCGACGTATGGACGGTTTGACATTTACGACACAAGCTTTTGGCCAGGACTGGGCCGCCTACCTGTACGACTATGGCGTGCCGGTACCGGCAAACGACTGGCTGCAAAAGACCATTACCCAGGCATTTGAGGCGATGACGCCGGAAGAAAAGGAGCTGCTGGAACGCTGGTTTGCCTTCCCGTCCCCTCAACCGGTGGAAGTCATCCGGCGATTGCAGGAACGGCTGTTTGATGCGATGCTGGAACCGTTGGTAACGCAACGGCTGTCTGTCTTTTCCACCCGGGAGATCTTCACCGATATCATCCGGTTCCGGAAGGAGCAGGAACTTTGTCTTCTGGAGGAACAGCGCAGCAGGGAGGCAGTTATAGAAATACAGGACACTGACGATACGATCATCGATATTTCCGGAGATCCGGTTCCTATTGACTTTGGTGTTGATGCTGCCCCTTCCGCCCAGGCAGACGGCCAGCTTTATGACGACAACTGGAAACTTGGCCATCAGTACCAGGAAAAGCTGGGGTTGAATACCCAGGAAACAGCATGGTTGAATAAATTCTGGAATCCATGTAATGCTTTCCTCGAAGTGGAAGGATGCTGTATACAGACGATCCGGCTTTATCTGTGCTGTCTGAAACAGTTGAATAAGCTGTTCGATAAAAAAGGCACGACGATTGCCCGGCAGGTAAAGCAGTTTCAGGACCGGTACATACAGGGCAATAACAACACCTATACCATCAGTTATGAACGCCAGAATCTGGAAACCCATATTTACCTGACTATTTTTAAAAGATCGGAAAATACTGTCAGGGAAGTCTACCGTCATAAGCGAAAAATCAGCAATGACTTTAACTATCCCGTTTTCGCCAGGGATTTTGAACAGACTTTCGGAAACGCAGTCAATGACATACTGGCGGGAGCGCTACATACGGTGGCAGCAGCCGATGACGCCACGGAGCTTCTGTTAAACGAAATGAACGTTACCCGGTGGAAAACCTTTTTCGACGAGATCATACCGACGCTGAATAGTAGTAATACGAAGCAGATAGCAGCACAATTGGACAGGCTCGGGGTCATGAACGAAAAGAACCCCGCGCTGGAAAATATCTATTTCGAAGCTTCAAAGGCTTTTGTGAAAGTGGATAAGGTGATCGCTATTGGCTTTTATCTGAAATACCTGTACGCGGACCTGCACTCAGAGAAGATTGATAACCGCCAGCTGACAAAGTCGATCCAGAAAAGCCTCTTCGCGGATCAGGAACAACTGGATGCCTTCGGGAAAATAGCCAACGAGCTGGTCGCCACCCGTGATCTGCCGGCTGCTCTCGCTGCGGCAGAAAAAGTCTTCGAAAAGAAAAGAAAGAAAATTGAGCTGAATGCGGCAGATATTGCTGCCGTGCGCTCACAGAGCGCGGAAACGGTAGGCCGTTTGAACGAAATACTGCAGGAGGAAGAGATAACAGAGGAGCCTGAGGCCACTGTAACCCTTCAACTGGCCACCGCTACGCCGGTCGCAGCGGCGCTGCAGGACCCTGTCTTTATTGCGGGTGTACAGCTCAATGTGCATCAGCAGGAATTACTATCACTGTTTAAAGACCATCAGTATCATCTGACCACCACTGAGGTGACCACCTATGCCAAAAGCCGGAACCTGTTCAGAAACCAGCTGGTGGAGAGTATTAACGATTGTTGTTACGAAGAGCTGGACGATAATTTAATTGAGGAAACAGAAGACCGGTATGAGGTGAACGAATTTTATTATCAAAAAATAATTAATCTATGTTAGGTGACATCAAACCCAAAGAAGCGACGGCTGTGATCAATTCTCTCTTAGGCGGCGTCGTGCCTAAAATAGGCGTTCAGCATATTGCAGTAGGCCGCACGGCAGAAGTAAATGCATTTCTCTCCGCGCTGGAGGACGTGAAGAACGGGCACAGTATGGTGAAGTTCTGGATCGGAGATTTTGGTTCAGGGAAGTCGTTTATGATGCATTTGCTGAATACCGTGGCTATTAAACAGAAGTTTGTGGTGGCCAATGCGGATTTTACGCCGGAAAACAGGTTGTATGCCAACGATGGAAAGGCGGTGGCGCTCTACACCGCCATCATGGATAACATTGCTATTCAGACCCGGCCGGAAGGCGGCGCGCTGGCGGTGCTGCTGGAAAAATGGATAGAGCAGGCTATTGCCGGGGCTGCGCAGGAGTCGGGTATTGCGCCGGAGGTGATCCGGCAGCCGGAGCATGCGGAGGTGATCCGCCGGCACATTATGCGTACTATCAATAACATCACGGAAGTGGGAGGGTTCGATTTCGGACTGGTGGTGACCAAATATTACGAAGGGTATATTCAGGATGATGAGCAGCTACGGAAAAACGCACTGCGGTGGCTGAAAGGAGAATATAGCACCAAGACAGAAGCGCGGCAGGACCTGGGCGTCCGGGAAATTATTGATGATCAGAATTTCTACGATATGCTGAAAAACTTCTGTAAACTGTTCGTCAGTATCGGTTACAGTGGATTTATGATCAACCTGGACGAGGCTATTAACCTCTATAAAATCTCTACCAGCGCGATGCGGGAAAAAAACTACGAAAAGATCCTGTCTATTTATAATGATTGTTTTCAAGGAAAGGTGGGGCATCTGTTTGTGAATATCGCCGGTACGCGGGAGTTCCTGGAAAACGAAAGAAGAGGCCTCTTTAGTTATCAGGCGTTAAAATCACGGTTGGAAACGAACAGGTTTGAAACAGCCGGCGTACGTGACTTCGCACAACCTGTGCTGCGCCTGATGCCATTGAGCCACACGGAGATCTTTGTGTTATTACAGCATCTCAAAGAGATTTTTGACTTTAATTATAAAACCAATGTCCCGGTAGATGACACAGATATTCAGTTGTTTATGGAGGAGCTCTTCAATAAACCGGGCGCCAGTGAATTCCTGACACCCCGCGAGGTGATCAGGGATTTTCTGAATGTGTTGAGTATCCTCCGTCAGCACCCGGAGATGGATAAACGGAAGCTGATCAGTGATATCGAAATCACAGACGAAAGACCGCAGGAATCTCTAAAGCACATTGAAGAAATATAATGGCATACGAACTGTTATCCGAACCGGTGCGCCGTTACATACGGGAGAAAAAATGGGAGGCGCTCAGGCCTATCCAGGACGCGGCAATTAAAGCGATCATGGGATCGGAGGGGCATTATATCCTGGCGTCCCGCACTGCTTCGGGCAAAACAGAAGCGGCTTTTCTGCCCGTATTGTCGAGTGTCGACTTCAGAGAGAAAGGAGTACAGGTGTTGTATATCTCACCGTTGATAGCACTGATCAACGATCAGTTTCAGCGATGTGAATCGCTTTGCCGCTATATGGATGTATTGGTGACCAAATGGCATGGAGAAGCCAACCAGTCGGGTAAAAAACGGCTGCTGGCTGATCCGCAGGGGGTAATGCTGATTACGCCGGAATCGATAGAAGCGATGCTGGTGAATCATCCCGGTAGGGCCAAACAACTTTTTTCCAATCTTAAATTTATCATTATTGATGAAATACATGCCTTTCTGGGGACCGACCGGGGAAGGCATCTGCAGTCGTTGTTATCGAGAATTTGCAGCCTTAAAACAGGAGCGCCGGTAAGGATAGTGGGCCTGTCGGCAACGATTGGTGATGAAAATTTCCAGGTGGCGAAGCGGTTTATTGAAAATACGCTTCCGGCTAAAGTATTGATTGACCGGACTGCAAAAGAAAACCAGGTCAGTTTAAAATTCAGTAGGGAAGAAGCTGAATTCTCGGTGGAATTCATAGAGTCCCTGTACGCGTTGACAAAAGATAAAAAGGTATTGATCTTCCCCAATGCCAGGGGAAGGGCGGAAGAAATTGCTGTAAAGCTTTCCAAAACAGCCGCCAGGAAAAAAGGACATTCGTATTATTTTTCACATCATTCCTCTGTAGACAAGGACTTACGGGAATATGTAGAGGATTTCGCGAAGACGAACGAACGGCATCCCTTCTGTATTTGTTGTACATCGACATTGGAATTGGGGATTGATATCGGTACCGTGGATATGGTGGTGCAGATAGACTCGAGCAACAGCGTGGCGTCGCTGGTGCAACGAATGGGGCGCGCCGGCAGGAGAGAAGGCGCTAAAAGTGAATTGTTGTTATACGGCACCCGCCCGTGGGCACTGCTGCAATCACTGGCCTGCTGGCAGTTGTACGAAGAAGGATTTATGGAGCCGATAGTGGTGACGGACAAACCTTATGATCTGTTGTTTCATCAGATCCTCTCAATATTAAAGGAAACCAATGGTATCAGCAGCGCTTCATTAACAGCGCAACTTACCGCTAACCATGCCTTTAAACAGATACCCGCAGCTATCATCAGCCAGTTGCTGGAGTTTATGGTCCGGGCGGAGTATGTGGAGGTATTGGGCCGTGAACTGATTGTTGGTTACGAAGGAGAGAAGCTGACCAATTCCCGGGATTTTTACAGCGTGTTTTTCACCGACCGGTTATTGAAGGTGATTCATGCCGGCAATACCATCGGAGAAATCCCTGATTCGGTTTCGCTGGCAGAAGATGTCAATATCTATCTGGCGGCAAAAATCTGGAAGGTAAAACTGAAAGATGTCCTGGCGGCTAAAATATTGGTGGAGCCGGCCCATGATGGCAAAAAGCCGATATTCGGAGGCGAGGGGCCGGCCGTGCATCCCCGGGTGAGAGCCAGGATGCTGGAAATTATTTATAAGGACCTACCTGCCGGCATTATGGACGAGAAAGCTATTGCAGCCCTGGATGAGCTACGTTTTGAGTTAAAACAGGCGGTGCTGACGCCTGAAAAAATGGAACGGCCCTATGTTGCCAAAGAAACCGGCTATCAGTATTATACATTTACCGGTTCTGTGATTAACAGGACATTGGTTGTTCTACTGCAACTTGCTGAAGTCAAATTCGTTTTTGATGACGATATGAGCATGTTCTCCATTACCGGTAAAGCCTGGGAGCCGGCAAAACTGTGGCCACAGCTTGAAGTGCAGTTAGCGGTATTGTGTAGCCTTGATCTTGATAATTTGGAAAAGCTGGGATTATCCTGCGCCTTTTTCAAATGGGGCCAATACCTTCCGCCATCGTTGCAGGAAGAACTGATCCGCAGCACGCTGCTGGACATCCCCGGCACTACCGCCTTCCTGCAGCAAGTCAGATTCGTGACTTGCTGATATATTATCCGCTACACATAATAATTTCAACGTATGTAGCGCCCGTTCTAATTAAAAACACTATCTTACCTACGTTTTAAAATTTCTGAAAATGGCTATTAACTTACAAAAGGGACAAAGGATTGATATTGGACTGTCCAGCATCAGTGTAGGACTGGGATGGGAGCCGAACGAAGGAACCGGCGCGGCTTTCGACCTCGACGCCTCTGCTTTTATGATCGATGACAACAGATCGATTCCCGAAGAACGTTATTTTGTATTCTATGGCAACACCGACTCTCCGGACGGCGCCCTGCATCATACCGGCGACGACCCTACGGGCGGCAACAGCGACGGCGGCGATGATGAAACCATCAAAGTGGAGCTGGGCAAAGTAGACCCCCGCGTGAAAGAGATCCTGTTCGTTGTCACCATCCACGACGCTGTCGCGAGAAGGCAGAACTATGGCCAGGTAAGAGATTCGTACATCCGTATCGTTGACAACGCGACCTCGCAGGAGATCGCAAAATACGAACTGGGGGAAGACTTCTCCATCGAAACCGGCGTGGAATTCGGCCGCCTGTATATCAAAGACGGTCAATGGAAATTCGAAGCTTCCGGTAAAGGATACAAGGAAGACCTGGCATTTTTCCTCTCTAAATATTTCAAAGGACAGATCATTAAATAACCTATATATGGCGATCAATCTAGTAAAAGGTCAAACTATCGACCTCCGTAAAAATGATCAGGGAGAAGAATTTGACCTCTCTACTGTTACCATCGGCCTCGGCTGGGACGTAAAACAGAAAAAAGCAGAAGGCGGCTTCTTCGGAAAAATTTTCGGCGGCGGACAGAAAGAAGAAGAATATGACCTCGACGCAGTAGCTTTCCTGCTGGACAGCAACGGCAAAGTTGCCAACCTGGGCCGCACCGTACAAACCCGCGACGGCAGAAGCCAGGGCCTGTACGAAGGCGATGTGGTGTTCTTCAACTCACAAAAACACCCTTCCGGCCATATCTGGCTCACCGGCGACAACAGGACCGGCGCAGGCGACGGTGATGATGAACAGATCATCATCAAACTGAACCAGATGGACCAACGTTATGACAAAATCCTGTTCATGGTCACTATCTACCAGGGACGTACGAACAACCAGCATTTCGGGATGATTGACAATGCGTTTATCCGTGCCGTAGACGCCAGGGGCAAAGAAATCGCCAAATACAGCCTTTCCGGTGACAGCACCTATAACGGCATGTGCTCCATGACTTTTGCGGAAATTTACCGGAAAGACGGCGCCTGGAAATTCAGAGCCCTCGGTAACCCCCACCAGTCAGACAGCTTCGTGGATGAACTGAAGAAAATGGTGTACTCCTGAGTACCTGAATACGTGTAACTGTAGCAATGTTGTTAACCCTTATCAACAGCAGCGCTTTAACCAACTTATTTTATGAGAAGACTACCTGTATACCTCTTACTGGACACCTCCGGATCTATGAGCGGAGAACCAATAGAGGCCGTGAAGAATGGCGTCCAGATAATGATCAGCTCATTACGACAGAATCCGCAAGCCATCGAGACTGCATTTATCAGCATTATCACCTTTGACAGCACCGCCAGACAGGTGGTGCCCCTGACAGACCTGGCCTCCTTCCAGATGGCGGATATCCGCGCCACCGGCACCACCTCACTGGGAGAAGCTCTGCAGCTGGTGAGCCAGTGCATGGACAAAGAAGTGGCCAAAACCACCGCCGAACAAAAAGGCGACTGGAAACCGCTCGTGTTTATTATGACCGACGGCGTGCCTACGGACAACTGGCAGAGCGGCCTGGCCGCCTTTAAACAGCGCAAAACGGCCTATACCGTCGCCTGTGCTGCCGGTCACGGTGCCGACACCTCGGTGCTCAAACAGATCACCGAAAATGTGGTCAGCCTCGATACGGCCGACAGCGCCACCATCTCCCGCTTTTTCGCCTGGGTGACCGCCTCCATCGGCGTAACCTCCACCCGCGTGGAAGATTCCGGCAAAGAAGTGACCGGCCTGTCCGAACTGCCGCCACCACCCTCTGAACTGAATATTGTAGTGTAAGCCTTTAATGCACCTATATGCGACGACTACCGGTATATTTCCTGCTGGACACCTCCGGTTCCATGTATGGGGAACCCATCCAGGCATTAAACAATGCCCTGAGCGGAATGGTCAATAATCTTCGTATGGATGCCCATGCCCTGGACTCCCTGTGGCTCAGCATCATCACCTTCGACAGGGAAGTAAAGGAACTGGTACCGCTCACCGAACTGGTGAGCTTCCAGTTGCCCGAAATCACCTGTCCGCAGAGCGGACCTACCCATACCGGACAGGGACTGGAATATCTCCACGGCAAAGTAATGAACGATGTGCAACGCGGAACGTCCACCCAGAAAGGAGACTGGCGCCCGCTGTTATTCATTTTTACAGATGGGAAACCATCCGACCAGTTGCTTTACCGGGAGATGATCCCCAAAATAAAAAGCCTCAACTTCGGCGCCATCGTAGGATGCGCCGCCGGCAAAGCGGCCGACAACGATATGCTCAAAGAACTGACCGATACCGTGGTCCACCTCGATACCGCCGACAGCGCCACCCTGCGCCAGTTCTTTAAATGGGTGTCCGATACCATCGAACAAGGCAACAAAAGCATGGGCACCACCTCACAGGTAGCCCTGCCACCGCCACCCCAGGAAGTGAATTTAGTGATCTGATCAACGAATTATGAACGTAAAACTTATAGGGCACGACTTTAAAAGCCTGCAGGTAGAATTAACCCACAACGAGAAATTTTACTGTGAGAAAGGAGCCCTGATCTATTACGAAGAAGGTATCCATTCTTCGCTCAACGTGTTTGACAAAGGCATCGCCGGCGTACTGAAAAGAAAACTCACCGGCGAAAGCATTTTCCAGGTGGAACTCTGTAACACCAATATTAACCCGAAGAAACTCATGGTGGCCGGTAAAGTAGGTATGCTGCCGGTTAACCTGAAAAACATCTCCGGCGGCATCATCTGCCGGGCCGGATACTATGTGGCCTCCTCCGATAAAGTCGATATCGACGCGAAGCTGAACCTCACTTCGCTCATCGGCGGCACCGGCCTCATTATGCAGAAAATCACCGGCTTCTGCACCGTGTTCCTCGACGTGATCGGCACTGCCACCACGCTGGACCTGGCCGCCGGTCAGACGGTTTTTGTGGATGAGAAAAGTTTTATCTGTATGAACGCTGATATGCAAAACAGGATGTCGTCACACTTCTCCGGCAGTAATATGCTCGGCGGGGAAGGGCTCTCCATGCTCAAAATCACAGGGCCTGGCACCGTATACATCACCTCCGTAAACTTCAGATAATGAGAAGACTCCCCATTTATTTTCTGATAGACGTCTCCGAATCCATGGTCGGCGAGCCGATACAACAGGTGGAAGAAGGCCTGTCACAAATTATTCAGGCACTCAAAGCCGACCCCTACGCTATTGAAACTGTCTGGGTTTCTATTATCGTCTTCGCAGGACAAGCCAAAACACTGGTGCCCCTGCAGGAGATCATCAATTTCTACCCACCCCGTTTCCCCATCGGTGGCGGCACCTCGCTCAGCAAAGGCCTCGGACACCTTATGTACGAGCTACGCAAAAACCAGGTGAAAACCACCTACGAACAGAAAGGCGACTGGAAACCCATCGTGTTCCTGTTCACCGACGGCGTGCCGACAGACGATACCCGCGCCGCCATCACCGAATGGAAACAGAACTGGCAGCGCACCGCCAATATGGTGGCCATCTCCTTCGGCAACGAAGCGGACGTGCACGTACTGAAAGAACTGACGGAAAATATCATCCATTTCAAAAACAGTAACGCCGCGGCCTACAAGCAGTTCTTCAAATGGGTGACCGACTCCATCAAAACCAGCAGCGAAAGCGTGGAGAAAAACGCTTCCGGCTTTGAACTGGCGAAGCTCTATGGCGACGATACCCTGAGCAAGGTAGACCTCACCAAACCGATCCCGCCACCGTCCTATATGGACAGCAACTACGCTGTGCTGGTAGGCAAATGCCAGAACCTCCACAGGAACTACCTGATGAAATACCGCCGCTCCGAGGAAGAAGCTAAAATATACGGCTTAGATATCAACCGGCTGTCATACAGACTGGTAGGCGCTTTCCAGGTAGATCAGACCTACCAGGAACTGTCGGACGAAAACGCAGGCCCTTCCCGTATCAACAGCGATGAACTGATCGGAAGCCCCACCTGCCCGTGCTGCGGCAACCAGGTGGCCTTTGCCATGTGCGTCTGCGGCCAGATACACTGCATCGGGGAGGAACATATCAGTACCTGCCCCTGGTGCGGCAACAAAGGGACCTACGGCATCGGTGAAGGCGGATTCGACGTTAACCGCGCCCAGGGCTAAAAAGGAATCAACAGCATGTCAAAAAAATATATCCGCGAACTGTTTGCCGCCAAAAATATTACCATTGCCGGCAGCAAACAACACCTGTTCGACGCCTTTGTAGATGATGAACAACATCAGCAAATAGCCCGTCAGATACTGGAAAACCAACAACGACTCATGGACATATGGCAGTATAAAAACAGGCTGGCTGATATCCAGCAACAAACGGTCACCATCCCGAACGCTACGGTGGGCAAGCCTTACCAGGCCACGCTCGATTTCCGGCAGCTGAACTGGTCCGATGTAACGTGGACAGCCATAGAAGGACTGGAAGAATACGGGCTGCAATACGATCCCGCCACCGGCGGGATACAGGGCGTCCCCGTGAAAAGCGGCGATATCCGCCTGAAACTGCAGTTCCGCCTCGCCGGCGGCGACGCCAACGCAGCAGCCCATGAAAAGCTGCTGCCGCTGGTCATCAACCCCGACCCCCGCTCGCTCTGGAAAAGCATCCCCAGCGATATGGCCGGTCCCTTCTGGAAAGCAGACGACGTGGCTGAATTCGCGCCGCTGGGCGACCGCTTCGTGACCGTGGCCTCCAAACGCGGACGCTCCCACGCCAACGTGGGCTCGTTCCGGGACGACGACTACGCCTTCAGGCACCTGGAAGCCTCCGGCTGGAGCGTGCTGGCCGTATCAGACGGCGCCGGCAGCGCCAAACTGTCCCGCGAAGGCTCCCGGCTGGCCTGCAACGGTATCACCGACTATTTCGAACAGTTCTTTAAGACCGCATCCACGGCCGATATCGATACCCTTTTCCAGGAGCATGCCGCTGGTACCGGTACCGACACCCAGAAGAAAATCAACCGCCTCGTGTATGACACACTGGGCAAGGCCGCCTTCGCAGTGCATAAAAAACTGGAAGAATTTGCTGCCGCTCAACAGGTTTCCATAAAAGATCTGCATTCCACCCTTATCTTTGTGCTGCTGAAAAAGTATGCATTTGGCTATGTCATCATGAGCTTCGGGGTGGGAGACTGCCCCATAGGACTGTTAAACAAGGACTGTTCCGCTATCACGCTGATGAACCGGCTTGACGTAGGAGAATTCGGAGGCGGCACGCGGTTCATTACCATGCCTGAAATCTTTACGAGCGACAAATTCCCTACCCGCTTCGGTTTTAAACTGATCCCGGACTTCGCTTATCTCATGCTGATGACCGACGGTATCTACGATCCCAAATTCGTGGTGGAAGCTAATCTGGAGAAACTGGAGACCTGGAAAGCGTTTCTGGCGGACCTGAACGGCAACAACCCCGAGAACGTGGCCCTGCCACTGGGAGCGCACTCCCCGGAAAGCGCCGGCCGCCTGTCGGCCTGGATGGACTTCTGGAGCCCCGGTAATCACGACGACAGGACCCTGATGATCATCAGTTAATTGCATATTGATTAGGTAACACCATAACACCATGAACACTAAAACTGTCCATTCCGTCATTAACACAGGCAAATCGTATCAGTATATCGATAACGGCGAACCGATGCGTGGCGGGATGAAAGACGTGTACTTCAGCCCCGATAAATCATATGTGGTGGCGTTCTACCGGGATGAACAGGATTTTAGCTCCCGCGAACGCCTGCGCAAAATTGTGACGGAATACTATAACAGCTTCTTTAACCGCGAAGGCGGCCACTACTACAAAGAGCTGTACTGCTGGCCTACCGATATGGTGGAACTGGACAAAAAAGTAGGACTCATCGTTCCCTGCTATAATCAAAACTTCTTTTTCAAAAAAGGATACGCTTCCAATGACCTGATCAAAGGCAAGGAAAAAGAAGGCAAATGGTTTGCCTCACCCAAATTCAGGAACAAACAGTTCGCCCTGCGGCTCGATGAAGCAGAACTGGGCAACTGGCTCAGCTACTTTCAGATCTGTGTCAATATCGCCCGCGGCGTAAAACGCCTGCACGCGGCAGGACTGGCCCATTCCGACCTGTCTTATAAAAACGTGCTGGTAGACCCGGTCAGCAAATCGGCGGCCATCATTGATATAGACGGCCTCGTAGTGCCCGGCCTTTTTCCGCCGGACGTGATCGGCACGGCCGATTTCATTGCGCCGGAAGTACTGGCCACCAAACACCTCGACGTAAAAGACCCTAACCGCAAGCTGCCCAACCGGTTGACCGACCTGCACGCGCTGGCGGTGATGATCTATATGTACCTGCTGTACCGCCATCCCCTGAAAGGAGGTAAAGTACATGACCTGGACACCGAAAAAGACGACCTGCTGTCTATGGGCGAAAAAGCCCTGTTCATCGAACATCCGCAGGACACGTCCAACCGGCCCAAGCTCAACCAGCTGAATCCGAAAGAGCTGCCCTGGGCAGATATCACCAAACTGCCGTACACCATCACCGGCCCTTACCTGAAGGAGCTGTTCGACCAGGCTTTCATTACCGGCCTGCACCAGCCCAACAACCGCCCGCCGGCGGAAATGTGGGAACAGGCGCTGCTGAAAACCACTGACCTGATGCAGCCTTGCAGCAACACGGCCTGCGAACAGAAATGGTATGTGTTTGACAATACCATCTCCCCGAAATGCCCGTTCTGCGGCACGCCGCATAAAGGCACGCTGCCGGTGCTGGACCTCTACTATGAATTTAAACCGACCGTCTGGAAACCGGAAAACCACCGGTTGATGGTCTACCATAACCAATACCTGTTTCAATGGCATGCCAACCGGAACGTCATCCGCAATGAAAGGCTGACACCCGAACAGAAAGTGCCCGTCGGGTATTTTACCTTCCACCAGGGCAAATGGGTGCTGGTCAACCAGAAACTGACCTCGCTCAAAGACCTGACAGAAGATAAGGAGATACCACCCGGCACCATGGTGGAACTGACAGATGGTAAAAAACTCCTGCTCTCCCGCGAAGAAGGCGGCAGGGTAGTGGTAATCACAATGGCGAACAAATAAGAACCTATAAAAAACACACTGAAATGAATTTTGCAGAACTGTTCCAACAAATTCTTGACAATCCCATCCCATCCCTGATCGTAGTGGGGAACCTGATTATCATCGAAAGTTTGCTTTCCGTTGATAATGCGGCGGTACTGGCCACCATGGTAATGGACCTGCCCGAAAAACAACGTGACCGCGCACTTAAGTACGGTATCTTTGGCGCTTATTTGTTCCGTGGTCTCGCGATGCTGTTTGCTTCCTTCCTGATCCAGTTCTGGTGGCTGAAAGCACTCGGCGGTTTGTATCTGCTCTACCTGGTATTTGCCTGGGTAAGGGATAAACGTGCGAAAGCAAAGGCTGCGGAAGCAGAGGAAGAAGAATCCATTGACAAGGAAAAAAACTGGCTGTACAAAATGACGGTAGGTGCTATCGGTCCCTTCTGGGCCACTGTGGCGCTGGTGGAGCTGATGGACATGGCCTTCTCTATTGATAACATCTTCGCGGCGGTAGCTTTCACGGACAACATTCTGCTGGTATGCTTCGGCGTATTTATCGGTATCCTCGCCATGCGTTTTGTGGCGCAGGCTTTCGTGAAACTGATGACAAGATTTACGTTCCTGGAAACAGCGGCCTATATCGTGATCGCTATCCTGGGCCTGAAACTGTCCCTGTCCCTGTGGGAACACTATAACACAGAGTCTCCGATCACCAAATTCCTGGAGAGCCACATTGCAGACGTATGGACTTCCATCCTGACAGTGAGCGTGTTTGTAGTGCCCATCGTTACTTCTGCGCTGTTCAACGTACCTAAAAGAGGTACTGCTGCCCAGCTGGAAGGCAAAGAAGCATAATCACCAATAAGAAAATAACTAAATGAGAAAGTTGCATCGGTCTTCGGGCTGATGCAATTTTTTTTTAGAAGGTATCGGTGTTGAGCATGGTGCGCAGGATATTGGTCTGCACGTCGTAGTTGCCGATTTTCTGAAGGAAATCTACTTCGGAGATTTTATCATAATACTCCTGCAGTAAGGTGCGCACGGTATCCGGGATAGCGGTTTTCAGGATGTTGGCCCTGCTTTCGAGCTGGTCGTTTTTGTCGGTCATTTCCTGTATGATCCGTGCTTTTTTGGACAGGGAGTTGGTCCAGTCGATGTCCGGGACCTCAGAGAGATCGCAGAGGAGGAACAGGTTTTTGGAAGGGAAGAAGAGGAAATGCCGGTCCACGTCGAGGAAGCGGTACACTTCGGCGATCATGCCGCCGGTTTTGAGGCCACAGAAGAATTCGGTACGGAACTCGTGCTTGCACAGGAGCCCCATGAGTTTTTTCTGGATGATGGCGTAGCTGTTCCGGTAAACGTCTGCCGTCTCATACTGGATGAGGTTCATCATCTGGTCGGCGGAAATATCGTAATAAAAACCCTGGGAGAAGCGGCTGCTGAAGGTGTTGATGTTTTTGGAAAACGGGTATTCGTCTGTGTTGTCAGACAAGGTCTGGTACAGCCTGCGGAGCGACAGGTTTATTTTCAGCGCCTGCTTTTGTTTGTCGAGGTCGTAGTTTTTTTCGGAAAAGACGGAGCTGTTCAGCTTCTCCATCATTTCTTTGTTGAGCTGCATTTCGTCATAGATCAGGCTTACATTTCTTTCGTTGGAGGCCTTGATCTTTCTCAGCAGTTCGATGGCAGAGGCGGTGTATTGCAGGTGGAACAGCTCCAGCTTATTGATGTCCAGTTCAGGGTTGGTTTCAAATAATTTATGGACAACCTGGCTTCGGAGATATATTTTGTAAATAATCTCTTCTTCAAAAAAAGCGGACAGCAACTGTAGTTTGCTGTTGGTTTTATTTGAGTCATTTAATATAATCGCCAGGTTATCCTCCATTATCTATACACGGTTAGCGAACGTTAGTTACATTTTTCTTCAGCTCTGTCTCCAGGTTTTGCAGTTCACCGTTGAGCACTTTACGGCTTTCGGCGCCCTGTTCATGGATTCTCTTCACTTCATGCAACGTTTCGATCAGCGACTGGGTGGTGCGTTTCAGTGTTTCGACAGACACCACGGTCTTTTCGTTTTCCCGCGCCACCTCGATACTGTTCTGTTTGAGCAGGTCTGCATTTTTCTGCAGGATGGTATTGGTGGTATCGGAAATTTTGCGCTGCATTTCCACGTTGGCCTTCTGGCGTTGCAGCGCCACCGCGATGGTGAGCTGGTTTTTCCAGACGGGGATGGTGGTGGAGATGATAGACTGCGCTTTTTCTGCGATAGAGGTGTTGTTGTTCTGCACCAGCCTGATCTGCGCCAGGGACTGCAACATGATGAAACGTACGATCTTCATGTCTGCCAGCCTTTTGTCCAGGCGGCCCACGAAATCCCGGAGGTCCGCAATTTCATAGTCGTTATAGTTGCCGGCGTTGGCTTCCATTTCGGCCAGTTTCTGTGTCAGCTCATTGTACTTCAGTTGACCGGAGATGATCAGGTCTTCCATCTGTTTAATGTAGTTGACATTGTTGTCGAACATGGTCTGCAGGGAGCTGTTGTCTTTCAGGGAGTTGATACGGCCCGCTTTGATCTTGTTGGTGATCTTGTCGATATTGGCCACTACGGTATCATATTTCTGGAAGAGTTTCTGCGCGTCCATAACGAGCTTTTTCAGGAACGGGACTTTGGAGAGAAAGCTCTTAAATCCGCCCTGGTTCAGCTCATCCACGTCGATGTAGTTCAGTTCGCTGAGCAGGTCATTGATCAGGCCACCTACTTCTCCGGAGTTGTAGGTGCGCACAGAGGTCAGGAACTCGTTACTGTAGCGCTCCATAGAGCTTTGTACTTCAGCGCCGTAGTTCAGGATAGAGTTCACGTCGGTGGTGACCAGCGACTTGTTGAGCTCATTATATTTCTGCGTTTCTTCGGGGGTAATACGGGCGAGATCGGCATTGCCGTCCTTGTCCAGTCTTACCACGGGAAGCGCCTGATCAGTAACATTCGGATTAGATTCCATAAGGTATCATGATTAATGAGTGATAGCATTGCAAAGGTAAGGACTACAGGTATTGCCTGGACACAGTGTCCACGGTTTCCTGTAATTTCTGGTCCCGGGTAGGTTCACCGATGGCATTGAATTTCCACTCGCCGTTTTTCTTATAGAAAACGCCCATGACCATGGAGGTATGTCCGGCAAAGCTGGTGCTGCCGGCGATATCGTAGGTGGCGAATACTTCATTCACACGGGAAGGTGTGCCTTCGTAGATGCGGATGGAGGCGAAGGGAATAGTGCCGAAGTCGTGGCCGCGGAAGCTGTTGAGCACAAAAGCCACGTAGTTGACGTTCGGGTTCAGGCGGGACAGGTCTACGGTGATCACTTCGTTGTCGAGGCCGTCGTTGCCGTTCAGGTCGCCGGTCAGGTCATCGCCGCTGTGGCGGATGGAGCCGTCCTGGGAGCGCAGGTTACCGAAGTAAACCACTTCCTGCAGTTGTTTTTGTTCGCTGAAAAGGGCGCAGCTGCCGTCCAGGTCTACTGCTTCTTTGGTTTTAGACATGCCAAAGAGGCCTTTTTTTTCGATAGCACCCCAGTTGATGCCTACACAGATATTTTGCAGTTTGGTACCGTTGCTTTTCTCGAGGCTGATACGTTGGCCTTTTTGAAGATTGATTGCCATTGGTCAGGTAATTTAATGGAATGGGTATGGAATAGGTTCGTTTATACTAGTTGTATTTGTTCAGATAATCCTGCAGACCGCCTTTCATGCCTACGCCTACGGCTTCGAACTTCCACTCGTCGCCACGTTTGTAGATGCGGCCGAATTCCACGGCGGTTTCGATGGAGAAGTCTTCTTCCAGTTCATATTTCAGGATCACTTCGTTGGTAACGGGATCGAATATACGTACATAGGAATTTCTCACCTGGCCGAAGTTCTGTCTTCTGGTTTCAGCGTCGTGGATGGTCACTACCACGCAAATTTCAGTCACGTTGGCCGCTGCTTTGGAGAGGTCAATTTTTATCTGTTCGTCGTCGCCGCCGCCTTCGCCGGTGAGGTTGTCGCCGGTGTGTTCCACGCTGCCGTCCGGAGAAACGAGGTTGTTATAAAACACAAAGTGCTGATCGGACAGGATTTTTTTGTTGTCACCCATCACAAAGATGGAAGCATCGAGGTCGAAGCTGGTGCCGGTAGAGGAGGAGTTTACGTCCCAGCCTAAGCCAATAGTGAATTTGGGTGCATTGATCGTCTGCCGTTGTCCTTTTTGCAAATTAATTGCCATGTTGTATGCTTTTATGTTTTCTGAAAATATAGTGTTTAATATACTGAAGATTTTGCTGATAGGCCTCGATGGTGTGGTAACCGTTGCCGATGGCCATATCATACAAAATATTCATGAACTGGTCTGACTGATTTTGCAGGAAAATACAAAATGAATCGAAATCGTAGTTCAGAATATATTTTACGATGCGGGTATTGATGGCAAACCGTTCGTCCTGAATGATTTTTTCCAGGTGGAAGATCGATTTGACAAAATGATAATTGAGGTGGTTCTCAATGTTGGGATGGATACCGGTATTCTGCAGTTCGGCATAATACAGCAGGTACATCTCGTTGGTGAGGCCGTAGGCGTTCACCATTTTGAGGATCATGCGTTCATGGCCGCCGGTGATACGGATATCATCCAGGAACACGACGGTTTTGCCGGCGAGAAATTCCCGGTCAATATGAAAGGAATCGTTGCCGATCAGTTTCAGCCGCTGCTCGGCGTCCAGCTCCCCGTAATCTTCCTTATAGGTGATGGTACGGTGTACTTTCGTTTCCTGTACGATCGGGTGGCCATTGGCCGCCAGCCACCGGTTGAGCCGGAACACGAAGTGGTTCTTCATGGAGAAGGTAGCGGTGGGAATGAACGCATACGGGCTGGATACTACCACCAGTTGCGGCACGGTGCGGCCTTTCAGGTGATGTTCAATAAACCCGTCCGCCAGGGTAACGCCGAACTTTTCCGCGACAAGATCGTCACCGAATTTAAAACGGCTGTAATCATCCGGGCAAAATCCGAACTGGCTGGTATCTGTGATTTTATGCAGGGAGTAAGTCGTTGTCATCAGTTAAGCAGGCTTGAAATACATTGATTGTTGGAATTGACCAGTAAAGAATGAATGCCGGCCTCGCTGGCGCCTTTGATATCTGCCTTTACGTTATCGCCTATATGTATGATCTGTTGGGGCAGGACGGCCTCCCCGTTCCTGGTGTTGGCAATGGAGCCCAGCATGAGCCGGAACATTTCAGGGTTGGGTTTGGACACGCCGGTTTCATCTGAATACAGCTGAAAATGCAGGTATTGGTCCAGTTCCAGTTCCTGTAATACTTTCCGGAGGGTACTTCCTTTAATGAACGCGGTGTTGCTCAGGAGGCTGAGGGTACAGTCCTGCCGCTGGTGCAGTGTACGCAGAACAGCTGCGGTAGCAGAGCAATATACGGTAGGCCGGTATTGCAGTACCAGCGCCTCCATTTCGTTGTAGAGCGCCGGCAGGTCCACCGTCCCAAAGTCGTACTGATGATCGTTCATCTCACTGATGACCATCAGATGCAGCGTGTCCGTATCAATGTTGCCGCCGGTTTTTTCGTTGATGGCGTTGGTCATCACGTCTATCCGGCGGAAGATACGTTCCACTTCTTCAAGCGTTTTTTGCTGCTGGTTAAAATGATCAAAAAAGAATTTTGTCCGCTCCCGCTTAAAGGAAGGATTGGATCTGATCAAGGTTAACCAGAGATCAAAGGAGTAATGCTGGTATTTATTCATCAGTTGGTTATGGTGTATAATGCTCACGGACACCGCATATCAGGGAGTCCGCACAAATCAGGGTTAAACCTATTTATGGTCGCATAGTGTGAATATAAGTTTTGTTTACAAACAGGACATTCCTTTTTTAGTTATACGCATGACTGAGCCGGGATTATATCAAAAAGCCTGCCGTAGTGTTCGCCGGCTAATATAACATATAATACTACACGGAGATGAAAAAATTGCAGTGTTAAAGGAAGGATAACGGCCTGTTTGCCGTTTTTGTTGCTGTCAAAATGACAACTTATCTAGTGGGGGCAAAAAAGAGAGGCGCCGGGTTTACCAGTGCCTCCCTGGTGTTTCTTGCTTTCCTACGCTGGTATTATCCAGTTCAGGTTGTAAGGGTATAATCTCAGGTGTTGTGTTACCAAACCACCCCTTTTCAGAAACATCTTGCTTAAGATAATAAAAGAATCATGCCGGAAGGCCGCTCAGAAGAAAAGTGCTGATTTTCAATGGAAACCGTTATGGGCAACGGCTTTCATTGTAGCACAGATTGCACATTCCGGGGCACATTCCGGGGGGATTATTGCCTGCCCGCTATCGGCGCTTTCCGGCTGTAATCCGCCGCAGTACCGCGATAACCAAACCGGTAGGCTGTTTGTTTCCTGTATACACGCCGTATTGTTTCACCATTTAAAACTTTTCTTATGGCTATCGTTAAAGTGATTGAGGTGATTGCCTCCTCCGAAAAAGGTTTTGAAGATGCTGTACAGAATGCAGTGCAGGAAGTCAGCAAAACCATTCACAACGTAGATTCTGTATTTGTAAAGGATTTTAAGGTGCATGTACAGGATGGCAAAATCACCACCTACGGGGCAATCTGTAAAGTGTCGTTCCGGCTTGATGATAAACGTTGACCAGCGAACAGGGATTGGGTGGGTCCGGGGTTTAAAACCCGGCATGTTCAATCCCTTTTTCACCTCGCCTAAAAGAAGATAATATGAAAACGATACTAATTCTGACCGACTTTTCGGATGCCGCCTTCCGGGCGGCAGAATACGCTACCAGCCTGGCACCGGCGCTGGGCGTAGAGCGCCTGATCCTCTACCACGCCTACCGTACCATGGTGCAGGGCTCTGATGTGCCGGTGCCTGCCCCACAGGTGGAAAATCTCGTATATGTGGAAAATATGGAAAAGCTGGCTTCCCTGCAGGACCAGCTCCGGATGATGACAGACGCCGATCCTAAATACGAGTTGCTGGCGGAAGACGCGTTTTTGCCCGATCAGCTGAACAAACTCTGCCAGGAAAAAGAGGTGGCGCTGGTGGTCATGGGCGTTGCGGGGAAGACAGGGTTGCAGCAGTTTTTTATGGGCAGCAACACTTCGCAGGTGCTGAAAGTAAGTGAGTATCCCGTACTGGTAGTGCCCAAAGAGGCCGTTGTCGGGAAGGGCATCAGCAGCGTCGTCTTTTCCACGGACCTGCAGAATATCTCCAAAGCCTCCCTGGAACAGCTATATCGTTTCCTGGACCTGTTCCGCCCCGAAGTGCATGTGGTCAACGTGGAACCGCCTGCGGCAGATAAATATACCGACGACACCAAAAAACAGATCACCGCATTACATGATGTGCTGGAGCGGTACACGCCGGCTTTCCATTATGTGACCGGTACCCACATTGCCGACAGCGTCCTGGAGTTTGCCCGGGAACACCATGCCTCCCTGATCGTAACGGTGCCCAAAAAACATTCTTTTATTTCTTCCATCTTCCACAAAAGCATATCCAAGGAACTGGCCTATAATTCCCCGGTGCCGCTGCTCTCGATACCGGCACTGCCGGAATAGCTGTTGGCCTCTCCGTCCCAGGGCTAACGCCCTGGGGACCGAAAGCAGAATGTTCCGTTACGATTTCACGGTATTGACCACCCCTTTGAAATAACCGGCGGATTCGGTGATGCCGGGCAGGGGATCTTTCATGTCTTTTTCATATTCGATGCTGCAGATTCCTTTGTAGCGTACTTTATCCAACGCGCGGACGAGGCTGGCAAAGTCGATGACGCCCCGGCCTATTTCGGTGGGCTTGCCCTCTTTGGAGGCGGCCGTGACATCTTTCAGGTGCAGGTCAAAGACTCTTTCCTTATAGGCCAGTACCGCTTTGGCCGGGTCTTCGCCGGCGCGGGTAGCGTGACCGATGTCGATACACAGTCCCATACGGGCATCGCGGTTTTTGATATGCTCCCATGCATTGCGCGGACCGGGATACAAGGCGTCTTCCGGGCCGTGGTTGTGGATGGCGAGGCGTATGTTGTGTTGTTTAACCTGTTGTTCGGTATAGTCCAGCAGTTCAGGCACAGGCACGCCTACAATCATAGGCACCCCCACTTTTTTGGCGTAGGCAAAAGCTTCTTCCACTGCCTGCCGGGTCTTCATATAGATAACGCCTACCGCATATACGTTGATGTCTGCGTCGCGGAATTGAGCGAGCACGGCTGCTATTTGTTCCGGGCTGCTCTGTAGCGGCAGGTGGATGTCTTTCACGGAAATATGGCGGATGTTGGCCCGTTGCATCATCGCGATGGCCTGGTCCGGCTTGAACTGAGCGAAGGTGTATCCGGCCACGCCGACAGACAAACGGTCTTTCGCCGGCGCTGCAACAGCGGGGCTTGCCGCGGCGGACAACAAAGGAGAGAGGCCGGTGGCTGCCAGTCCCACGGAGGCTTGCAGCAGGAAATTTCTTCTCGAAGACATAAGCATACAATTGGTATAGGTGCCAAGATCTTTAAATTTTCCGGCATTTTCCCCGCAAATATTACCTGCGGCTGGTGTTTTCTGAAGCCCGGCGATTGTTGGCCGGAATGTTTACATTTGTTGGGCGGCCGCATAGGTTGGAGTGCCGGCCGCCCCATTAACCTATAAAACGAGGAAGATGAAACCACGTATGAAAGCCTATACGCCGCACCCTGTCCTGCAAGATTTTGTCGCCAGCATCGGCGTCTATGAAGCTGATTTCTCGCAGATGCCGGGGCTTTCCAACATATACCGGTTCGTGCCTACTTTCCAGCGGTACATCATGTTTTATGTCAAAGACCCGATAAAAGTGCTGCGGGTATATAACGATACTTATGAGACCAAATCCGTATCCCTGACGGTAGGACCGCTGGAGCGGGCCGTGACGCTGGACATGGGACGGCATCATATCGCCCTGGGCGTGGCTTTTAAGCCCGGTGGCCTGTTTCGCCTGCTGAACATCCCCATGACCGAGCTGCATGAACAGGATTTTGATACCAGCCTGCTGCTGGGCAACGAAATAAAAGACATCAATGAACAGCTCCAGGAAAATACACACGATTGGGACAAGATGGTCCGCGTTGTGGAGACTTACCTGCTCAAAAAAGTGTCCCGCCTCAAGCCTGAGCTGCCGGTCGATCTCGTGATGAGCAACCTGGTGGCGCATACCGGAAATATCACTATCGAGCGGCTGGCTTCCGACGCCTGTGTCAGCGTACGGCAGTTCGAACGCAAAGTGGTGGAGCGTACCGGTATGTCCCCTAAACGGTACGCCCGGCTGATCCGCTTCTGTAAAGCCTACCACCTGAAAGAGCTGCATCCCGAAGCCACCTGGACACGCATCGCGCACATGAGCGGCTACTACGACCAGATGCACTTTATCCGCGATTTTAAAGAGTTTGCAGGAATCACCCCTTCCTTTATTGACGAAGCGTCGCTCGTGAACACCATCCGTCTGCACCGGATGATGACGCCGTAAAAAGATGTCGCATTTGTACTATTCACCTACCGGTAATCACGATAATTTTGAGACCGGAAGAGAGGAGTGCCTTTGTCTGTCCTTTACCTAACCGTATGAATGACAAGGGGTTCTCAGATAGCATCTTCTTCCGCCATTCTAATCTACGTCGTCTTAATCAGTATGTGCCATTGTTTGTTGTACCCCAACCTTTTTGAAAGGTCCCGGATTCCCGGCCTTGCCATATAGTAGTAATTGGTTTGAAGTGAAAAAAGCCGTACCGTCTTCCGATTGGTGCGGTTCTTTTATTTACCTTTAGGGAAACCGTTTGATCCCGATAGTATGAAACCATTTATATTCCTCTTGTTATCAATAACCTGTGGTACCCCCGCCTTCGCCCAAACACCCGGCCAGCCTGCCACACGCAAAACAAGCCGGGACGACCGGCCTCCTGTTTATTTTGTAGACAGCGTGCAGGTGACAGCAGCTGACCTGGCAGAATTCAATCCCAACAATGTCGCGTATGTATGTGTGTTGAAAAGCAAGGACCTGCACAGCGGGCAGGACATCAAAACTATTTTTATTGAAACGAAAACGTTTGTTCGTCACCGTTATTGGCTGATCTTCAGCCAGGATGCCGCTTATCGTAAGCTGGTACCCTCACCGGAAGAAGACGGATCGGTAGCATACATCGTGAACGGAAAACTGCAGACAGCGACCGCGGAAAGCGATCTTGCTGCGGTTAACATTCACTCGTTCATTAGCCTTGCCATCCTCGATAAAGCCGCTTTAGAGCAACAGTATGGTGTAAAAGGAAAAAAACACGGCGTGGTGGTACAATTGAAAAAAGATAACTGATCTTTCCGGTCGTCCTATTTCTGTTAGGTTTGTATGAATATTTTACTATTTTTCGGCCTGCCAGTAAATTCCGTGGAATGATCAATTTGAACCTGAAGGCCGAAGCGGCCAATACGTACGACGCAATAGTAGTAGGCTCCGGTATCACCGGTGGCTGGGCGGCCAAAGAACTGTGTGAAAAAGGACTTAAAGTGCTGATGATTGAAAGGGGCCGTCAGCTGGAACATGTAAAAGATTATGAAACCGCTACCGCCGCCCCCTGGGAAGTACCTCACCGCGGCGTCATCACCAACGAACAGAAAAAAGGACACCAGTTCCTCATCCGCGAAAAAGTATACACAGAATTCAACCACAGCTACTGGATGAAGGACAGTGACAGCCCGTATACCGAAGAGAAACGGTTCGACTGGCAGCGCGCCGATATCGTAGGGGGCCGCTCTATCATGTGGGGCCGCGGATCGCTGCGTCTCAGCGACCTGGACTTCGAAGCCAACATCAAAGAAGGCATCGGCATCGACTGGCCGATACGCTATAAAGACCTGGCGCCCTGGTACTCCCATGTGGAAGCCTTTGCCGGTATCAGCGGGCAGGCCGAAGGGCTGCCGCACCTGCCGGACGGCGTATTTCAGCCACCGATGGAGATGAACTGTTTTGAGAAACATGTGAAAGGGAAGCTGGAAGCAGCTTTTCCCGAACGCCGCATGACCATCTTCCGTACGGCCAACCTCACACAGGCTATCGGCGACCGCAACAAATGCCAGTATCGTGACCGCTGTTCCCGGGGATGCCCTTTCGGTGCTTATTTCAGCACCCAGGCGTCTACGCTGCCGGCCGCGGTGAAAACAGGCAACCTCACACTGCTGACAGACTCGCTGGTCAACAGTATCATCTACGACGAAAACAAAGGCAAAGCCACCGGCGTGCGCGTCATCGATAAACACACCAAAGAGATGACCGAATACCACGCCCGGATTATCTTCCTCAACGCTTCCGCGCTGGCCAGCACTTTCGTGCTGCTCAATTCCACGTCTGCCCGCTTCCCGCAGGGACTCGGCAACGACAGCGGCGTATTGGGCCATTACCTGATGGACCACCATTTCCACGCCGGCGCCAGCGGCAGGTCTGAAGAATTTGCCGATAAATACTACCACGGCCAGCGTCCCGCCGGCTTTTATATCCCACGTTTTGCCAATGTGGGCAACGACAAGCGGGGCTACCTGCGGGGCTTCGGTTACACCGGTTTCAGTGGTCGCTCCGGCTGGGCAAGGGGTATCGCCGAACTGGGCGTAGGCGGAGCATTTAAAGACTATATCTCCGAACCGGGACCGTGGCAGATGGGACTGATGGGCTTCGGCGAATGCCTGCCCTACAAGGAAAATATGGTTAGCCTGGACACCAGCGTCAAAGACGCATGGGGTCAGCCGGTACTGAAAATGAACTGCGAATTCAAAGAGAACGAAATGAAGATGCGCAAGGACATGGCCGCGGAAGCCGCCGCCATGCTGGAAGCAGCGGGATTGAAAAACGTACAGGCTTTCGACCGTGAGTCCTATCCCGGAATGGCCATCCATGAAATGGGCACTGCCAGGATGGGCAGAGATCCCAAAACATCGGTGCTCAACGAATGGAACCAGGTACATACCGTCAAAAACGTGTTCGTGACCGACGGGGCTTGTATGACCTCCTCCGCGTGCCAGAACCCGAGCCTCACCTATATGGCGCTCACCGCAAGGGCAGCCAACCATGCCGTGGAAGAACTGAAACGGCGATCTATATAACGAATTTATTTTCATTAACTTTAAAGCGCACACAGCACATAGAGGTGCCTCATCGGCTGATGAGGCACCTCCTTCTTTTTTCACGTTATATTTTAAAGCCGGCCGGCGCCAGGCTGTCACCGTTAACTAAAACGCCTATGCATCCTTATTCTGAATGGACAGTAATATTGGTTTTTCTCGTCATTGAAGCGGTACTGATCGTGAAATATGGTGGGAGAGTGGTGGAGACCTACCGTCAATACCGGGAAAATGAGGTCCATGGCGTGATACTGGCCTTCAGGATCATTCTTTTCATGTTGCTGCTCACAGCTGCCGTCCTGCTGGACATCACCCTGTGGCCAGCCGGAAAAGAAACACCATAATGGGATTTAACATCGCAGCCCGGGGCATTCGCCCCGGGACAGGAGGGCAGGGCATGCTTGATAAGCCGATTTTCGCGGTATATTTGCAGTCCTATGCATAAGGGTCCTTCAGGCTATCTATACCAACTTACACTGCGAGCGTGGAATTCCATCGTCAATGTTGGCGTAAGTCCGCTGATGCCCTTTATTGAGTCCAGGCGTACCCGGTTATTAAACCTGCTGGCTATTCCCTGCATCCCCTTTATGTTGTTTTTCGCCGCCCTGAACTGTTACCAGGGCCGCTACCTGTTATCCGCCTTTAACCTGCTGACCAGCTGCATCAACGTATTTGTACTATGGCTGCACTGGAAACAACGTTACCTGAGCGCCCGCATGGTGGCCATCCTTTGCAGTGTGCTGATATACACTTTTACAGGTCTTTTCTTTCATAACGGCGCCGAATATTTCCTGCTCAATATCCTGATCTGCTGTTTGCTGGTTTACGACAATAAATGGCTCAACGCCGGGCTGGGCGTACTGATCATCAGCGCTTTCGTGCTGATCGTGTTCATGCCCCAACACTGGCGCTTCGCCGATCCCGTGCCGCAAAGCAGGGTATGGGTCAACGTGGCTACTTCCCTTCTTTTCATCATCATCGCCCTGAGTTTTTTCAAACATATCCAGTCGGATTACCAGCGGGAGATAGAAAAACAACGGGAGGCGCTGGCCACGATGAACAAAGACAAGGAAAAACTCTTCTCGATCGTAGCGCACGATATCCGTAGCCCCCTCGCTACGCTGGAAATTCTGCTGGATATGTTCCAGAAAGGAGAGTATCCGGAAGAGGAAATGGAAGAGGCTGCCGCTATGCTGCATAAGAAGATATCGCAGCTGGGAGGTTCGCTGGACAATGTGTTGCGCTGGAGCTCCCGCAGTATGAAAGGGATCCAGGCGCAGGCCGTTAATTTTTACCTGGGCCTGCTGACGACAGAAGTATTGTATTTTTTTGAGATGACCATCCAGCAGAAAGGGATCAGGGTGGAGACCAGCATCCCGGAGGACCTGATGCTGTATGCTGATAAGGACCAGGTGTCTGTGATCCTGCGTAATTTTTTAAGTAACGCCCTCAAATTCAGTCATACCGGTGGCCTGATTGAACTAAAGGCACAGGCGGTGGGCGCACAGGTGGCCATCAGTATTACGGACTACGGCACGGGTATGCCACCTACACAGGTGCTGCACCTGTTTTCCTACAACCAGAGCCCCGGTTACGGCACCAACGGGGAGCGCGGCACCGGCCTCGGACTTATTCTCTGTAAAGAGTTCGCCCAGCAGAACGGGGGGACCATCACGGTAGAAAGCAACGTGGACAAAGGCACCCGTTTTACAGTGTACCTGCCCATCGGCATTACCGCCGGCGGGGAGGACGCCGCCCCCACCGCCTAAACCGCTTTGGCCAGCGTGCGGCGGCCGCGGATCACCGGCTTATCTTTTATCTCCATGCACTCACCTTCGGTATGCATCGTTTTCTGTTTGGTCTCCATCAGTTGACGGAAAGTTTCCATGTACTGCGCACCCCATGTTTCCATAGATGCCACTACGGGTAACATCGATT
This sequence comes from uncultured Chitinophaga sp., assembly GCF_946479755.1. The sequence goes on from NZ_CAMLHC010000001.1 coordinate 81,597, forward strand.
CACCGAAAGGCGTCATGAAATATTCCACTTTTGGCGGCATTTCCGGATAAATCACCCTTTTGATAATACCATGGAATTCCAATTCCCGCAGCTGCAGGTCCAGCACGCGGCGGCTGGCGGAAGGAATAGCGCGCTGCAGTTCCGCAGGTCTCCGGACATCGTTGGCGATCAGGTAGATGAGATAGGATTTCCATTTGCCTCCGATAATTTCCATCAGGATGGCCATGCCACAGCTGAAGTCTTTAGGAATCTTCTTTTCGTACATCGTCTTCGGTTTTATACATGGACAAATTTATCCCTATTTCCCGAAACGGGGAATACGGAAAAAATTATCCGTATCCGAACATTATCGCCGTTATTGATGCTTTCATTTTATCTCCGTCCCTTTGTGTTGTCAAAAAACGAACAACATCCACAAAAAAAATCATCAACATGAAACAGGGAAAATACGAAGGGAAAAAGGCGGTGGTAACCGGAGGAACACACGGCATCGGACTGGCCACCGTAAAGATGTTACTGGAAGAAGGCGCTGAGGTATTATTGACAGGCCGTAATCCCGCTAACGTAGAACAGGTGCGCCGGACACTGGGCGACCGTGCCCATGCCGTTGTCTCCGATGCCGCCAGCATAGCAGACATCAAAGCGCTGGGCGCCATCGCCCGGGAAAAACTGGGTAATATCGACCTGCTGTATATCAACGTGGGGACCTCTTCACTCACCTTACTGGAGACAGTCACCCCGGAAGCCTATGACCAGGCCTTTGCCATCAACACCCGCGGCGGCTATTTCACGGTGCAGCAGCTGGTGCCGCTGATCAACCGCGGAGGATCTATTGTGTTCACCACCTCCGTGGCCGATAATTCCGGTTACGCCGGCATGAGCGTGTATGCCGGCACTAAGGCGGCGCTGCGGGCGTTCACCAAAAACTTTGCGGCAGAGCTGCTGCCCAAAGGCATCCGGGTCAATGCGGTCAGTCCCGGCTTCATAGACACCCCTACCATGGGTGTAACAGACGCCACGGAAGCGGAAAGGGATGCCTTCCGCAAGACCGGTGACATTCTCACCCCTATGGGCCGCCACGGTTCCCCCGAAGAAGTGGCCAAAGCCGTGCTGTTCCTCGCTTTTGACGCTACTTTCACCACCGGCGAAGAGCTGCTGGTAGATGGCGGTATCGGGCAACAGTTAACGCCGGCTGAAAAGCTGGCCTGACAGCTCAGGGTCTTTTTTCCTCAACTCGAGGGAAATTCGTTTGCAGTAGCCTCCCGCTACTGCATTTTTGTGTCCGGTAATAAGCGTAAAGAAAACAGCCGCTGTTTTGATTACTTAAAGCCAACAATCATATGCAACCTACAAAGTACACGTTGATCACAGGGGCCAGTTCAGGATTGGGAAAGGAATTCGCCCGGCAATGCGCTGCCGGCGGCAGAAACCTTATCCTGATGGCGCTGCCGGGCAGTAATATGTTTTCCCTCGCGGAAAGCCTTGAGCTGGAATATGGGGTGGATGTCCGGTTTTTTGAATTCGACATGACCAACACCGCGCTGTTGCAACAGACGCTGGAAGAGGTGATGTCCCAATACCAGGTGAATTTCCTGATCAACAATGCCGGGATCGGTGGCACATCAGCCATTACAGACACTTCGCTGGAACGGATTGACAGCATTATCCAGCTCAATATCCGCAGTACGGTGATCGTTACCCGGATGCTGATACCGCACCTGTTGCAGCATAAAGAGAGTTATATTATGAATATCGCGAGCATGGCGGCTTTTACGCCTATCGCTTATAAAACGGTGTATCCCGCTTCCAAAGCGTTCATCTCTTCCTTTTTCCTCGGGCTGCGGGAAGAGCTGGCAGGCACCGGGCTGTTTGTAAGCGTGGTGTACCCGGGGCCGATCATGACCAACTCGCATACTTCCCGCCGTATCATCGGGCAGGGCTTCAAAGGAAAAATGGGACTGCTGAATACCTCGGAGATAGCGGCCATCGCATTGAAAGGCACGTTCAGCAAATGCCGGGTGATCATCCCCGGACTGATGAACCGCATCAATCATACGCTGATGCAGTTGCTGCCCTTGTCTTTTAAGCTGAAGCTGGTGTCGAGGGAAGTGAAAAAGGAGATACAATTTACCATCTGATCAATACATGAAGACAGTACTAGTGACAGGCGCCAATGGCTTCCTGGGCTCCAATCTTACCCGGGAACTGTACCGGCAGGGATATGACATCAAAGCGATGATCAGGCCTACGGCCGATCTGAAAGGTATTGCCGATATTCCCTGTGAGGTATACTACGGGCATATCGACAATCCGGACGATGTGATGGCAGCAGTAGCTGGTTGCAGCATCGTGGTGCATGCCGCCTGCATTACAGACCAGTGGGATATTCCCTTTGAGGAATACGAACGGATCAACTATACCAGCACGCGCCATATTGTGCAGGCCTGCATCCGGCACCAGGTGGAGCGTTTCATCTATGTGAGCACCGCCAATACCATCGGTCCGGGCAGCAGGCAACATCCGGGCAGTGAGTTGAACGGCTTCACCCTGTTCAACGCCAATTCGGGGTATATCAACACCAAATACCTCGCACAGCAATACGTGCTGGAGCAGGTGGCGGCGGCACGCCTGCCGGGCGTGGTGGTTAATCCCACCTTTATGCTGGGCCCCTGCGATGTAAAACCCAGTTCGGGTAAACTGCTGCTGTACGGCCTCGGTAAAAAAGTGCTGTTTTATCCGCCGGGAGGAAAAAACTTTGTCCATATCCAGGATGTGTGCCGCGGGATCATCAATGCGATCACCTATGGTAAAACGGGCGATTGTTACCTGCTGGCCGGTCAGAACCTCAGCTACCGGGAGTTTTTTACCCTGGTCAACCAGGTAGCGGGAGAGAAGAAGCTGATGGTACGTATCCCGAAGGCAGTGTTGAAGATAGCGGGGATGACGGGCTCACTGCTGCAGCGTTTTACGCGCTTTCGCAGCAAACTGAATTACACCTCCGCCTATCTGTTGTGCATCGATAATTATTATTCGGGAAAAAAATCAGAGCGGGAGCTGCAGGTAAGGTATACGCCGATTGAAGATGCTGTCAGCGGCGCATTTAACTGGTTCCGGGAAAATAACTATTTTTAGGACTAAGGCATACTATGAATTTCCAGGAAAACGAACCTTTATTCTCCAGCAAACTGTTCCTGTATCTTTCCAGGATACTGGTACTATTCACTTTCAGCATCATCTTTAAATCGTTCGATCATACGTTTGTGAATGATCTGCGGGTGATGGATGTCAGGGGGTGGACTTTCAGTGTGGTATATGTGGTCTTCGGGCTGGTGGTATGGGAAGGGGCGGTATGGCTTGCGCGGATGCTGGAGAAACGGATAGGCGGCGGCAGCGCTTCCCGCCGGTTGACGGTGCTGTGTTGTGCGCTGGTGCTGTATGGTATGCTGGCGGCGGTGGGTTTCGGTTTTCTGTATGCTGTTACCGATATGCTACTGTTTCACCGGTATGAGGCGTGGGAGAGCTTTAAGCGGCTGAGTTACGATCTTAATTTCGGGATCTTTATGTTTTACCTGCTGATACTGACGTTCAACGGCATCATCTATTATTACAGCGCGTGGAAGGAGTACCAGGTGCAGGCGGAGCGGCTGAAGCGGGAGAACATACAGGCACGGTATGACGCATTGCGTAACCAGATAGATCCGCATTTCTTTTTTAATTCACTGAGCGTGCTGACCAACCTGGTGTATAAAAGCCCCGACCTGTCGGCTGACTACATCACCCAGCTGGCGAAGACCTACCGCTATATTCTCGATAAAAAGTTCGAGAACCTGGTCACCATACAGACGGAGCTGGATTTCCTGGAGTCTTATCTTTTCCTGATGCGCATCCGTCATCAGCAGAGCATACAGTTCCAGATAGATATTGATGAAAAAATACGCAGCAAAGGGATGATACCGCCGGTATCGTTGCAGCTGCTGATCGAAAACGCGATCAAACACAACCGCTTTTCTTCCGCCGATCCGTTGGTAATCACTGTCAACAGCGAAGACAGCTGCCTGGTGGTATCGAACCGTATCCGCCGTAAAGCCAGCACAGAAATATCGTCCGGCATAGGACTGGAAAACATACAGAAGCGCTATGCGCTGATCAGTGAGCAGGGAATCGAAGTATTACAGGCGGACGACATGTTTATTGTAAAAATTCCCATTATAACTGTCACATGAAGATAGTCATATTTGAAGACGAGATGCATAATGCCGAACGTCTGATGCAACTGTTACGCCAGTACGATCCACGGATAGAAGTGGTAGCGGTAATAGAGTCGGTAGCAGACGGCATCAAATGGTTGGAACAGGGTATCACTGCCGACCTGATGATGATGGACATCCAGTTGTCCGACGGCAACTGCTTCGAAATGTTCAGCCAGGTGAAGGTGAACACGCCGATTATTTTTACGACAGCCTACGACGGTTTCGCCTTACAGGCTTTTAAGGTGAACAGTATCGACTATCTGATGAAGCCGATAGAAACCGGAGAGCTGAACCGGGCGTTGCAGAAATACGAACACTTCCGGCCTTCCGCCGCTACCGCTATCAGTATCGAGAAGCTCGCCGAAGAGTTTATGAAACGCAACAGCACCCGCTTTATCGGCAAGATCAACAATCAGCTGGTATATGTGAAAGCGCAGGACATCGCGTACCTGCATTTTTCCAAGGGTATGACAGTGGCGACTACGGTCACGAACCAACGCCTGCCGCTGGACTACTCGCTGGACCAGATAGAGAAGATGCTGGACCGCAATGTGTTTTTCCGGATCAACCGGCAGTTTATTATCCATATTGATGCCATCAAGAAAATAACGACCTATTACAATAGCAGATTAATTCTTCAATTAGCGCCTTATGTTGATACTGATGTTATTATTAGCCGTGAGAGGGTGGCGGAATTCAAGAGCTGGCTTGAAGGCAAAAGCTAACGCCGTCAAGCAGTGAACAAGAGATGTCCTGCTGTACCGGGCCATCTCCGAAGCCTTCCTGTACTGATGCTTGTCCGTACGCTTCGAATCTTCCATTACAAGCCGGGAACATTGTTCCCGGTTTTTTTATTATGTTTGCAACTGGCTATTTAACCTGACATATGAAAAAATTATCCCTTTATTGTAAGTTAACCGTGTTAACCTTTTTTGTGGCTTTCTCTGCTGTTCGTGCTGAAACTGTTGATCAATATACAGCAGCAGTAACCTTTCCGGCCGGCTACGCCGTAGGCGACTATGTGGAATTTCTGAAGGCCAGTCCTTCCGCCGTGGGTGCTTCCGGCTATTACGAAGTCTCTATTGCATATACCCGTAGCGGTATCGCCGCGGCGGCTACTTTCCTGGTGGGCGTTACCCATGCCAATCCTGATAAGTGGAGAGAAGCGGGACGGATCAACAAGAGTGGTTTTCTGGCAGCCATGGATGAGAGCTTCACGGTAGATGTGAATGGTCAGTCCGGGAATGTGCGTTTCCGCATAAGGGCCATCAACACCTACGGATCGGCCACCAATGCTGTGGGCGTGAATGTGAAAGTCCGCGCCATCAACTTCAACGACAGCTGGGCGGCCCTGGACGTGAGAGGCAATAACACTGCGCCTGTGGGACTGATGCCTATGACCAACGAATGGAACCTGTTCGTCGGTAACCCGAGAGACACGGCGGCGGCCAATGTAGCGCTGACAGCTACTGCCAGCGGTAATGTCGGTATCGGTACCCGCACGCCGCAGTCCAGGCTGGCGGTGGCCGGCACCATCACCGCGCAACGGGTAAAAGTAACCGCCGCAGGCTGGCCTGACTATGTGTTCCACAGCAATTACCGCCTGCCTTCCCTGCAGGAAGTGGGCGAGTATATCCGGGTGTATGGTCATCTTCCGGAGATACCGGCAGCAGCGGTAGTGGAAAAAGAAGGGCAGGACGTAGGGGAGATGAACAAGGCGCTGTTGAAGAAGGTGGAGGAGCTGACGTTATACCTGATGGAAGAAAACCAGCAACGTAAAAAGCTGGAGGCGGAAATGAGCGCACTCAGGAACAAACAACAGGTGCTGGAGCAGCAGTTACAGGCGTTGCAGCAAAAGTAATGTCCCTGCTGCTTGCTTTCCTTTACCCTTTTGGGTAATTTTAGGAAGAATCAAAAGCAGTAGTCATGAAAAGCACTGGTACGTTATGCGTGCATCCGCTGGAGCCGTCCGGCGTCCTCGGCGGGGCGGTGACCGCCGCCGTGATGCCCGCTGTGGCCTACGCCTATGGAGATACGGATACGCTGCGGTATCCCGGTTTTTATTCTACTTATAACCAGCAACGGCTGGGACAGATCGTTGCCAATCTTGAAAAAGGCAGCTGGGGCATCGCCCATAGCTCAGGGATGGCCGCTATCAGCACGGCTATCCTTTCGTTCGCGCAACAGGGGGACCATGTGCTCTTTTCGCGCGATCTCTATGGCGGCACCTGGAAACTGGCAGAACAGGAACTGCCCAAACGGGGTATCCGTTGCAGTTATGCCGGCAATACGCTCGCGGAATTCGAAGCGCAGCTTGAAAAAGATACCAAAGTGATCTACCTCGAAACGCCGGCCAACCCGCTGCTCAGCATCGTTCCCCTGAAAGCCATAGCATCGCTGGCGGCCAGCCGGGGGATTGTTACCATCGTAGACAATACGTTTGCCACGCCGATCAATCAGCAGCCGTTACTGCTGGGTATCGATATCGTTATACACAGCGGCACCAAATACCTGGGCGGCCACAACGACCTGCCTTTTGGCATACTGGTGGCTGCGCATGAAGACCATCGCAGCAGGATCATGGACACCGCTAAAATGTATGGCGGGTCACTGGCGCCCCAGGAGTGTTACCTGGCCGAGAGAAGTCTTAAAACACTCGCGCTGCGGGTACAGCAGCATAACGCCAACGCGCTCGCACTGGCGGAGTATCTGTCGGTATGCCCGGAAGTGGGGCAGGTGTTCTATCCCGGCCTGCCTTCCCACCGTGATTACCAGCTGGCCTGTGAACAGATGTCCGCCTTCGGCGGGATGTTATCCTTTGAACTGAATACCACACCGGATAAACTGGAAGCTTTCCTTGACCATCTTGAACTGATAAAACCTGCGCTGAGCCTCGGTGGCGTGGAAAGCCTGATCTGTCAGCCGTCCACCACCTCCCACAGAGCACTGTCAGCTGCGGCACGGCAGGAGCTGGGCATCGCTGACAACCTGCTGCGGCTCTCTGCCGGCATAGAAGATGTTGCAGACCTGAAAGCCGATATTGAACAGGCGATACAGCGTGCAGGCATCTGAGATATGTTGTACCTTGCAGCCCATGAGCAATACTTTAGTTAACCTGACCGATACTCTGTTTGCAGAAAAGGATGGTAATAAATTCGCCACCCTGAAAGATAAACTCATTCGCAGTTATGCTGGCAAAGACCGGCAGGCAGTGATAGAAGCACTGATGCGTTACGCCCGCGAAGGCCAGCTGTTGCACTGGCGGGGATCCCTGGTAGCAGAAACCGTCCGCCTGGTGGCACCCGGTGAAAGCGTGTGGCGTCCTTTCTTTGAATGGGCATTGACGCAGCCGTCGCTGGCCTACTGGGCCACAGACGGGCTGCTGACAACAGCCGGCCGTGATGCCTATCCTATACTGGTGGCGCTGGCGCTGAACGAAGACCGGTCGCCCGAACAACGTGCCAAAGCGATCAAGAGCCTGGCGATGTACAGCCGTCAGCCTTTCGACAGAGAACTGCCTTCCGACCCCGGCTACTGGAAGCCAGCACAGCTGCGACTCGCAGAACTGCAAGCCTGGCAGGAGCAGGGATACCCTGACGGAGCAGGGTACGCACCGCCACAGGTGCATCCGTCGTTACTGCATCCCGGTAATGATTTCGAGAAACTGATGGCCAGACTGGATAAGCAGCTGGAGAAAAAACGGCGGAAAAACAAGGATCATGCAAACCCTTCCGACTGGCTAACCGTAGCCGATGAAAAGGACATCGCGTACATCCGTGAACGTTGGACGCTGCCGGAAGTCTATCTTAATTTTCTGCGATATTATTCCCCGTTGAAAGTTACCTTCACAGGCCCGGATTTTACAGAAGGACTGTCCCTGTACGGCGCACATGAACTGGCAGCGCGGCAGGGCGGTTATGCTTACAACGGTATCAGCGGCGAGCCACTGACCGACTGGCCTTCCCACCTGCTGGTCATTGGCGATGATGGTGCTGATCCCTATTGCCTGGACTTGTCGGCCATTAAGGACGGCGATGCGCCGGTGCTGATGGCGCTGCACGGACAGGGAGACTGGGATTTTGAAGTGTATGCGGAGCGTTTTACGGCCTTTATGGAGGAATTGGTGAAAGGGAAATAATAACAGTTACCTTTAGAATACACCTGTGAATATATGCGCTATGTCCTGTTTTGTTGGTTGCTCCTGCTGATGGCCTGCAACGGGCGTTCTCGTCCTGTTTCGGCGTTGTTTCCGCAGGACTCCGGCTACCTTCTTAAGAAGGAGGTGGAACCTTTCCTCATTGTAAATCACCTGACAGACAGCACTTCGGAGCTTTGGAGGCTGGCAGCGGATACCGATACTTTTGGGAAATATTACCGGAAACCAGATGGCACTGTCATGGCGTGTTTGATGGACCTGGGATCAGCCGTTTTCGCGACGCTTTTGATAATGGAGATCAATTCATATGATTCCATATTGAAAGAGGAACGTTATATACATTGGAATTATGATAATTGCTGGAATGGCTTTGATGGCTTTTCCCGGACAGATGATTATTACTTTCTGAAAATCTGCGGTACGGGCAGCGCATTTTCGGCGTCACATCTTTTTGCTTTTAAGCGTGTCACTCCGCAGGACAGTCTTCATAGCATTACGCAGAATATATGGATGAGCACAGGCGGCTATATCCGGGCTATATCCGGCGTGCGGCAGCTAAACGGAGACACCTTGCGGATGCACTATACGGTATTGCAACAGAGGAATACAGGCGGCATCCCGACGCCTACTGACACTACGCGGTTCACTATTGCCTATGTCAACGACCGCCAGGGGTGGCATGCTTTGGATAGCACACTGGTGATAAAAGAGCTGTATGATTAATGATATCTTTCGCTGATTGCTAATAGCTGGTATGCCCTGGTATTCGACCCTGACGGCCGAAAAATAGAACTAACGGAAATCCCTAATTGAAATCGTACACTGTTACTCCAATACCTTTGGCTGTCAGTTCCTGCTGAATAAGGGGTTCTATCTTATCCCAGGTGCCGCCGGCCAGGCCACAGCCTATGCGGGGCATATGTATGGTGGCGTTGTGGGCCGTGGCAAACGCTGCTACCTGCCCCAGTCCTTCCTGTATGGCTTCATAACGAACAGGAGGGACGCCGCCTTTTCCGTTGGTGATTTTATGCTGGCCGATCACATTCGCTACCCACAGTTGCGATTCCACCGCTACCAGTTGCGCATTCCCCAAAGCGAAATTTTCTCCGGAGGCATACCAGTCGCGGAATGCTTTTTCCGGTTGCGGCCAGCGGGCAGACAAGGCCAACACAAATCCTTTTCCCCAACGCCCGATATCATTACAGATATGAACAATTATTTTTTCACCGTCGCCAACAGGTTGCGTGGCATCTCCCTGGATGTACCTGATCTCGCTCATCTGCTTTTAGATTTACTTTGCGTCAAAAATACGTTAACTTGTTGGTGTTACCAAATATCAGATCAGTCAGCGATACCTTAAAAAAATACAGCCCTGTCCGGACAGGGCTGTGGATCATTTCACACAACTGACAACTTCGATGTGTCTTTTTCCTTCAATCTTTTGTGGTGATAGACATAAGAGCCAGCCAGTACAGCAAAGAAGATGAGGAACATCCAGGAAGACGAAACTTCGCCAATGGCAATACCAGAGTAGAGTGCGCCGGTGAGATCATACACCAGGCCGGCATACGCCCATTCTTTCAGTCGCGGATGGCCGGGAGTGACGATCGCAATAACAGCCAGCAGTTTGGCGATGCCCAGGAACGGGAGCAGGTACATCGGATAGCCGAGGTGCCGGAAGACATCCCTGGCTTCTTTTACAGACAGTGCATCCGGTATGGCAGACATGGTAATTCCCGCAGCGAGTAAACCGGTGAAAATCCAATAAAGAACAGTTGTTTTTTTCATGTGATAGCTATTTATGGGTGTTTCGTGATAACAGTGTTTATAAATAGCCGCGTGGCTCACGTGGTAACATTCAGGGGGGAACGGCAATCATGTGTATTATTTCCTTTCTGGTTGGACGAACAGCGCTCGTCTCATCAAGACGCAACCTTTTGGTTGTATAAAGATAGGGAACCTTTGGTTTGTAGATTGATTTTTTCCGGCAGATATGATTATGATTTCCGGAGATGCTTTGATAGTTTTGTACAGACAGCTACGCGCTATCTTTTCACGTTAAAAACAATCCATCCCTTGAAAAAGAAATTCCGCTTGTTGTGCCTGCTGGCATTGGGTGTCAGCCAGCTGCTGTCTGCACAGCGTTACTATTTGTTTGTGGGTTCCTATAACCAGGATAAAAACAAGGCAGGCATCTACATATATCGTTTTAATCCCGGTAATGGCACACTACAGGCGGTCAGCAAAGTCAGCCAGGTGCTGAACCCCGCCTACCTGGTACCTTCGGCGGACGGCCATTACCTCTACGCCTGTACGGACGCGCAGACGCCCGGAGCCGGCAGCGTGACCAGCTACTCTTTTAACCCGGCAACAGGAGAGGCTGCCTGGCGTAGCAGCCAGTCTGCCGGTGGTGAAAACCCGGTATATATCACAGAACATAACAGCCGGCGCTGGCTGGCGGTGGCGAATTATACCGGCGGCAGCGCCGCAGTACTCCCGGTAAAGGATGGCTATATCGGTAAAGCTGCACAGGTGCTGGTATTCAAAGACAGCAGCCTCACGGACCGGCAACGCAGTTCACATATCCATTCGGCGGTACTGGACCCGGCACACCGCTTTCTTTTTCTGCCGGACCTGGGAGCGGATAAAATCCGCTGTTTCGCCTTTGACACAGATAACGTACAGCCATTACAACCGGCCACGCCGCCTTTTACCGCAACCGTGCCCGGCAGCGGTCCGCGGCACTTCACCTTCCATCCCCGCCTGCCACTGGCGTATTGTATAGAAGAATTGTCGGGCATGGTCAGTGTTTACCGGTATGGCAACGGGCGGCTCGACAGCCTGCAACGGTTACCGGCGCATTTCACACCCCGAAAAGGCGACAACTATGGCGGCGCAGACATCCACGCTTCGCCGGATGGCCATTTCCTCTACGTTTCCACCCGCATGGACGAAAATATCATCGTGACCTACGCAATCGATCCGGCATCGGGACTGCTCAGAAAAATAGCACATCAGTCTACCGGGGGGAATCATCCGCGCAACTTCGTGATCGATCCTACCGGCAAATACCTGCTGGTGGCTAATCAGATGAGCAATAACATCGTGGTGTTTGAACGCAATATGCAAACAGGGTTGTTGAGGAAAACGGGTACGGAGTTAACCATGCCGGCGCCTTCCTGCCTACAGATCAAAGCCTACTAAACATTACCAGAGGAAAGGAATCAATACCCGCCGCTGTGAAGGGTAGTCGGGAAACCGCTGCCGGTACCACCGCTGATTGGCGGCGGCCCTTGGTACCAGGTTGGCGCAGGTCCAGATAAAGAAAGCCAGTGCCGGCGCACTCCACGTCAGCAGCGCATAACCGCCCCATTCCAGGATCTCGCCCATGAGGTTGGGAGAGGTAACGTATTCAAAAAGTCCGCCCTGTGGCAACTTATAACCGGTGTCATGTTTGCCGCGCAGGCCTATCAGGTGATAGTCCGCGGACCAGTTGATCAGCATACCGGCAAAAAAGCAACAGGTGCCTGCTATAAAAGGGAGGCTGGTAAACCAGTCGTCGGCATACGTGGCATAGTGTCCAAACCAGGAACCCAGCAACGAACCATTGACCGTATTAAATAAAACGGCCGACAACATAATCACCAGCGGCATCTTCTTGCCCCGGGTACGTATCATAAACGGATATACGAAACTGCGGTGCAGGTAATGCAGCAGGAACATACCGGTCATTACACCGGCCGGCGAAGTCCACTTCACCGCTGTCGGCGGCTGCCATATAAAAAAAGATACCAGCACGGTGGTCTCCATGATGATCCATCCCAGTTTATTACTGATCATGGGGCCCCATTTCTCGGAGGTAAAGCGTCCGTAAGGCGCCTCACGCCGCAGCAGGTAAAGCGCGGCGATGATGCCGATGGCCGACCAGCCGCCAATAAAAAGGTAGTATTGCTGAAGGGTAGGATATGCATTCATGGGAGCATCTTGTTTTCTTTAAACCATACGATGGTGTCCTGTAACGTGTCGGCAAGACGGCCGGGACGAAAGCCCAGTTCCCGCCTTGCTTTACTGCTGTCTATTTTACGGTTGCTGCGGATAAGGTTGTACACGGACTGCTTTGTGTAGAACGGTGCGCCGCCGGTCAGCCGCGCAAAGATACGTACCAGCGGCAACAGTCCCATCACCAGCCACAGGGGCAATACGGGGAGGAATATACGTTTTCCTTTGATCTGTGCAATGTGCGCGGATAGTGTTTTCAGCGTCATCCAATCGCCGCTGAGGATGTAGGCCTGTCCGGGCGTGCCGGCCGTCAGCGCCCGGGAAACGGCCTGCGCCACCTGCCTGACATCCACAAAATCTACGCCGCCGGGGAATATTGCGGGTATCTTCCCCCGGTAAATACGCACCACGGCATCCCCGATCAAGGAAGGGCGCCGGTCAAACGGGCCGATGACGGCCGTAGGCGCCAGCGCGATCACCTCCAGCTGCGGCCCGTTACAGGCCAACGCTATCTCCTGGGATACCGCCTTGGAATGATCATAACTGTAACGCATCGCCTGGGTATATGGACGGGTTTCGTCCATCGGCATATCGTAAGGGGCCTGCTCGTAGGCCGTGATAGAGCTGATATATAAAAACCGCCGGACGCCGGCCTGCTGCGCTGCTTCGGTCAACAGCCGGGTAGTGGTGGTATTGAAATGAAACCCCTCCATATCCGGCGTATCGCTCACCGAGATCACCGCCGCCATGTGAATGACTGCGTCCATCTCTGCTACAAATGTGGCGACAAAATCAGGATCTAACAGGGAGCCATATACGTAGGTAGCTCCGTTGGCGGGTGGCTGGGTTTTCCGGGCGTGAATTTTCAACTGATGTCCCTGAGCCAGCAGCAAGGGTGTGAGGACGGTGCCTATATAACCCGTTGCGCCGGTGATTGCGATTTTCATGCATCGAATATAATATTTTATTTGATGCGTTATTGGTTCCCGGGGGCCACGCCCCGGGAGCCATGATTAGTACGATAACGTTATCCCTGCGCCAATGCCCATGTCGCTGTCGTAGTGCGTAGAGAGGGCGAAGTTGCGGGTGAAGATGTACCGGAAACCGGCCATATACTCTTTGTCGGTGTTGACCATAAAGTTGAACCGTAATCTTCTCGTGATGGGCACGTCGTCGCGCATCAGCTGAATACGCAGCCTGCCGTCGGTATCGATGGAGGCGTCGGCCAGGATGAGCATAGGAAGGGTGTATTGTACACCAAGATGCAGCACCTGCCGGAAGTCCTTCGTACTGCGCTGGCCAAACAGGTTCTTTTCGTCGTCATCGCCCATTTTACGGTAACGTACGTCCCAGCCTACGTAGCCCAGCAGCCATTGGTTTTTACCGAAATAGCGGCCGAAGTGGGTTTCGTTTTCGTAGCCATGCCTGTCGTTGAGGCCTATACGCCATTCGGCGGAGAGGCGGTAACGGGTATTGGAGAGCATGATCTCACCATCGCTGCCGTTGCTTTCCAGCCCTACCTGTCCCATGAGATGAAGCATACGGTCATCGCGTTTCAGCATCCGGTAAGCTTTCACCGGGTCGGGCACCTGCGGATTGGGCGGGGAGTCTTCGTAGCTGAACACACGGCCCATCCCGCTCATCATATGATAAAGGATATGACAGTGGAAGAACCAGTCGCCGCTCTCGGTGGCGGCAAACTCGATAGTGTCCACCTCCATAGGCATAATGTCCAGCACGGTTTTCAGCGGGGAATATTCTCCCTGGCCGTTGAGCAGCCGGAAGAAATGGCCATGCAGGTGCATGGGGTGGCGCATCATGGTGTTGTTGTAGAGGATGATGCGGATGTTCTCTCCTTTTTTGATCAGTATTTTATCTGTTTCGGAGACGGTTTTGTTGTTGATGGTCCATACATAACGGTTCATATTGCCGGTCAGCTCAAACTTAAACTCCCGGGTTGGTCCTGCCGGCAGCGTGGTCTTTTCGGGCGCTTTGAGCATGCCGTAGTTGAGTGTCACAATATCGCCGGCGGTGGAATCGGGGTCTGTGATCTCCGGGTACATGACGGTGTTCATGTCCATGGCCTGGTTGGTCATCATCATACCGCCGCTGGTATCGAGGTTGCCATCCATGCGCATCATGTCGTTCATCATTTTCATCCCTTCGAAGTATTTGAGTTTAGGGAGATGACGGGCTGCTACTTTATCACCGGCGCCTAACCACAGCGAAGTACTGTTGGTACGGTCTTCTGCGGTGGCCAGGAATTCGTAGCTTTTATTATCAGGGATGGTCACGATCACATCATAAGTTTCTGATACGCCTACCAGCAGACGGTCTACTTCCACTGGTTCCACATCGGCGCCGTCATTGGCTACCACGGTGAGCTTGCCGCCGCCGTAATTGAGCCAGAAATAGGTGGAAGAGCTGCCGTTGATGACCCGTAGCCGTACTTTGTCGCCCGCCTTGTAAGCCGGCGCTGCGGCCTGTGGCTGGCCGTTGGTGAGGAAACGCTCGTAGTATACGTCACTCACGTCCATGGCGTTCATCCGTTTCCATTCGTTGGTGACTTTCGTGCCGAAATAACCTTTTTTGATGGCTTCGGCATAACTCTGGGTAGAACCTTTTTTGATGGCGAACCAGTCGCTCGCATTGTGCAGCATACGGTTCACCTGGTGCGGATGGATATCGGTCCAGTCGCTGAGCAGCACCACTTCTTCCTGCTGCGGGGCGGCGTTTCTTTCATGGAAAATGATGGAGCCGTACATGCCGCTTTGTTCCTGGAACATGGTGTGACTGTGGTACCAGTAGGTGCCGTGTTGTACCACGGGAAAGCGGAACTTATGGGTTTGGCCGGCTTTAATAGGTTGTGTGGTCAGGTAGGGCACGCCATCTTCCTGGTTGGGAAGTATCAGGCCATGCCAGTGGATGGAAGTTTCTTCCTTCAGGGTATTATGTACATATATTTCGGCGGTATCGCCTTCGGTGAAGTGCAGGGCGGGCCCGGGGATGGTGCCGTTGATGGCCAGTGCATGCTTCATTTTACCGGAATAGTGGACCATGGTATCGCCCACATAAAGATCGTAACGGATGGTTTTTTGTGCAAAGACAGTGTAACTGGTAAAGAGCAGCAGGAGTAGCGAGAGAAGCTGTTTCATAAAAGATATTTGTCGACGGAAGGCAGGAGGAGGGCAGTAAAGCGGCCAGGGGAGCGGGAAGAGGGCCCGGCTCCCCTGGTCACGGCTGTTACTTGATAGTATCGTTTATTTTACCGCAGGTCAGCATCTGGCTGCCGTAGTACGGATTTTTGATAGCAGTGCTGCTGCTGAGCCAGGAGGCCTTTTTCATGGGGCAGTAGTCCTGGTAGATCGGCTGGTCAGACAGTTTGGATGATTTGGCCAGCTGATACAGGTCGTCAGACAGAGTTTTGAAAGCTTCCCGCTGGCGGGCCAGGTCTTTGGTGCCGGTGATACCGGATGCGTCGGCAATGAGTTTGTCTTTTACGGCTGCATCGGATGTTTTGGCGGCCTGCACGAAGGAGGCGGCGGCGCTGGCGGCGTTGTCGGCATTGCCACTTACCAGTGCATCTTTGATGCTGTAGTAATTGGTCAGGAGAGGGGATTGTCCTTTGTCCTGGGCTTCACCGCGGAACTGAAAGAGGGCGGTGAGCATAGATGCGGCAAAAATAAACTTTTTCATATCTGTAATTTTTTTAGGCGATGTTTTCGGCTTTGTAACCGGCTGTTTCAACTGCTTTGCGGATAGCGGCTGCATCTACATTGTCAGCGGAAACGGTGAGTACTTTGTCAGGGGATTGCAGGTCTACTTCCCAGTTGTCAGCACCGGCGGTTTCGTTTAATCCTGCTGTTACTTTTTCGAGGCAACCTGAACATTTGATATTGGTTTTGAACTGTACTGTTTCCATTTTATTTAACTTTTAATGTGGTGAATGTTTTTGTTTTTGTTGATGATGTAAAATTACATCGGATGCGGTACTGCGCTGTTATACAATTGAGTAATCGTTTTATATAATTATGAGGTGTTATTCGTCAATGGTCACCGTTACTTCATTGTTGAGCGGAAACGCCTGGCAGAGCAGCACATAGCCCGCGTCCACGTCTTCTTTCCGGAGGGCGAAGTTCTGTTGCATGTGCACGGCGCCCTGTGTCAGGAGGGCGGCGCAGCGGCCGCAGGTGCCCGACTGGCAGGAATGGGGAAGCGGTATCCTTTCTTCCAGCGCTGCGGCGAGTATTGTTTGCCCGGGCTGCACTTCCAGCAGGTTGCTTTGCTCGTAATAATGCAGCAGCACTTCCTGTGTGCTGCCGGGCAGTTCCACTGTCGGGGCGGTCGTTTCCGGTGCAAATGATTCCAGCCGTATATGCGTTTCCGGTATGCCCAGCGATGCCAGCGATTCCTGGTGCAGCTTCATCAGTTCCGTGGGGCCGCAGAGAAAAAAGTGTGCGGGGCCGTTGGTATCACCGATCGCTTGTTTGACCAGCTTTTTGATGATGATCCTGTTGAGCCTTCCGGTCATAACATTGGCGGGATCGTCCGCGGCAGCGGTATGTTGGGATAAAACATACTGTATGCGGATATTGTTGTGTTGGGCCTCCCATGCGTCCAGGGCATTTTTGAAGATGGTCTCCGGGATGCTGCGGCTGGCGTAAAGCAGCGTGATACGGGTGTCTGGCTGCTGGCGGGACAGTGTACGGGCGATGGAGTACAGCGGGGTGATGCCGCTGCCGCCGGCCAGCAATACCATATGGCGGTAATCGCTGGTGTCATCGTCCAGGGTAAAAGCGCCGTAAGGGCCGTCGATGTCCCAGCTGTGGATGGTCTCCGCGTTTTCGGTAATGTACCCGCTCATCAGGCCGCCGGCTACTTTCTTGATGGTGATCGCCGGTGCGGCGTCGGCACCGGGAGAAGAGCTGAGGGAGTAGGAACGGGTGACCGGCAGTCCATCAATCCTCAGGGTGAGGTTGATGAACTGGCCGGCCAGATATTGAAAGGTTTCCCCGCGTGTATCGAAAATAATGGTGACGGTGTCTGTTGTTTCCCGGATCACCTGTTGCGTGTACCAGGTATATGATAAAGGCATTGTGGTGTGATGAAAAAATTTTATAAAGTAAAAGATCAGAGTTTAGCTGTTTTAAGACGCAGGCTGTTGGATACTACGCTGACAGAGCTGAGTGCCATGGCTGCGCCGGCAATCATCGGGTCGAGCAGGAAACCGTAGGCAGGGAAGAGGATGCCGGCGGCCACCGGTATACCGATGACGTTGTAAATGAAGGCCCAGAACAGGTTCTGTTTGATAGTGGCCACTGTTTTGCCGGACAGTTTCAGCGCTTTCGGGATGCTGTTCAGGTCGGAAGTGATCAGCGTCATTTTAGCTACGTCCATGGCGATGTCGGAGCCTTTGCCCATCGCGATGCTCACATCTGCCTGTGCCAGCGCCTGGGAGTCGTTGATACCATCGCCGACCATCGCTACGGTTTTGCCTTTTTCCTGTAGCTGCTGTACGAAAGTAGCTTTGAAGGAAGGCATTACTTCGGCAAAATACTGGGTGATGCCCACCTGTTGCGCTACTGCGGCGGCAGTCTGTTGGTTGTCACCGGTAAGCATGTATACTTCGATGCCCTGGCGTTGCAGCGCTGCGATAGCTGCTGCGGAACTTTCTTTGATACGGTCGGCGATGGCTACCACGGCCAGTACCTGTTTGCCGCGGGCGAAGTAGATCACGGTTTTGGCGGCAGCCTGGAGGCCTTGTGCGAGGGTGACGGACTTGCTGTCCAGCACCACGCCGTTTTCCTGCAGCAGTTTTTTATTACCGGCGAAATAGGTCTCCCCGTTATAGCTGCCTTTCACACCCTGACCGGTAACGCTTTCGAAAGCGGAGAGGGTGACTGCCCTGGCGCCTGCCTGCTGGAGATGCTGCGCGATGGCTGCTGCCAGCGGGTGTTCGGACTGTTGTTCGAGGGCGAAAAGCACCGCCTGGTCTGTTTCTTTTTGTTGGTCATCTACATATAAAAGATCGGTGACAACAGGTTTACCTTCTGTGATGGTACCGGTTTTATCGAGGATGATGGCATTTACTTTATGCGCCAGTTCCAGGCTTTCCGCGTCTTTGATAAGGATATTGTTTTCCGCGCCTTTACCCACGCCTACCATGATGGCGGTAGGGGTAGCGAGGCCGAGGGCACAGGGGCAGGCGATCACCAGTACGGTCACGGATGTGAGCAGTGCATGGGTGAAGGCGTTGTCGCCGCCGAATTCCATCCAGGTGATGAAGGTCAGGATGGCGATGCCGATCACTACGGGTACGAAGATACCGGCGATTTTGTCGACCAGTTTCTGTACCGGCGCTTTACTGCCCTGGGCTTCCTGTACCATTTTGATGATATGCGCCAGCAGCGTGTCTGCGCCTACTTTGTCGGCTTTGAAGCGGAAGCTGCCTTTCTGGTTGATGGTACCGGCGAAAACGGATTCCCCTTCTTTTTTCAGTACGGGCACGGGTTCACCGGTGATCATGCTTTCGTCTACATAAGAGTCGCCGGCCGTTACGGTACCGTCTACCGGTATTTTTTCTCCTGGTTTTACCAGCAGGATATCATTCACTTTCACCGTGGAGATGGGTACTTCGCGGGTGTTGCCGGAAGCGTCTACCAGCAGAACGGTCTTCGGTTGCAGGCCGATCAGCTTTTTGATGGCGGAAGAGGTATTGGATTTCGCTCTTTCTTCCAGCAGTTTACCTAAAGAGATGAAGGCGATCACCACGGCTGCTGCCTCGAAATATACGTGTGCGTGCAGGCCGCGCTGATGCCAGAAGTCAGGGTAAATGGTGTTAAATGCACTGAATACCCAGGCGATGCCGGTGCTGAGGGCTACCAGCGTGTCCATGTTGGCTTTACCGTGGCGGGCCTGTTTCCATGCGTTGACAAAGAAACTACGGCCGAGGAAGAAAACTACCGGGGTGGACAGTGCCATCATGATCCAGTTGCCATAGGGCATGTCCATGAAAAACATACCGATGATAACGATGGGGAGCGACAGCACGGAAGCCCAGATAGTACGTTGTTTTACCGCTTTGTAATGCGCCTGTTGGGCGGCTTCTTTGATTTCGTCCTGGTTTTCTTTCTCGATCACGATGTCGTAACCTACGCTTCTGACAGCGTCGCGTAATTTTTCAGGAGAGGTGACGGCCGGATTGTATTCCACCCAGGCGCTCTGGTTGGCGAAGTTCACGCCGGCGGCATTAACACCTTCTACGGAGCCCAGCATGGATTCTACGCTGACAGCGCAGGCGGCGCAGGTCATTTCCAATACAGGGTAAGTTTCTTTAATCAGTCCTTTTTTATGTTGATGGCTGTTGGCCCTGGATGTATCGTTTAGCGTTAAGGTGGTCATAGCGGTCTGTTTTATAATTTTAACAAAGGTACCGACGGTGCGGGGCGGCGTTGTTATATGATTAAGGATGATTTGTATATAATTTTAAGATGATTTTCCGGGCATTGCCTGTATGGACTGCCTGGACTTCCGGATCTCCTTGAAATAGCCCGGATTCAGCCCCGTAGCGGCCTTAAAATGGGCCGATAACTGGCGCGCGCTCTGGTATCCCAGTTTGACTGCTATCTGCTGCAGGGGAATGTCGGTGTACACCAGCCATTCCTTCGTCTTCTCAGTACGCAGATTTTCTATATATTTTTCTAATGTAATGTTTTCAGTCGCCAGGAAAGCCTGGCAGACAATAGCGTAGTCCAGCCGGAGGGACTGGGATATTGCTGTGGGCAGATGGAAATGGTCCGGGAACACAAAATCGCCGCCGTAGATTTTTTCAGCCAGCTGTTTTACGGCCAGGGTGATGGTGTCGGATGTGGACGTAAGCGGTTGCATGTCATCAGTTTTTTATGATGACAAAATTGGCGGACTTAGGGGGCGGAATCGTTATACAATTACGGGAAACACTTATAAAATTTGCGTTCCCCGAGCCCGGAGCGGTAGCACCGGGCGACAGCGCAGAGGATTATGATTTACCTTCTTTCATCAGCTCACGGTGGATAGCACTTTGCAGATCCGGAACGGTAAGCTCCTGCCGCTGGTCACTGATGAGTTTCAGGCAACAATGGAAGGCGATGTTATTGATATTGGAGCCGGTAAGTTCATGATGTTGGGATATTTGTTCGAGCGAGATGGAGGGGGACAAGGTCACCTTGTCGGGGAACGCCCGGTTCCACAGGATATGCCTTTCCTGCGCTGCAGGCACCGGGAAATAGATCACGCTCTGCATCCTGCGCAGAAAAGCTTCGTCCATATTGCCCTTGAAATTGGACGCCAGGATAATGAGCCCGTCATACGCTTCGATGCGTTGCAACAGATAGCCGACTTCCTGGTTGGCGTATTTATCATGCGCATCCCGGATCTCCGTTCTTTTGCCGAAGAGCGCGTCGGCTTCATCGAAGAACAGGATCCAGTTTTTTCTTTCTGCCCGGTCGAAAATGCGGGACAGGTTTTTTTCCGTCTCACCGATATATTTGGATACCACTTTGGACAGATCTATCCGGAATACATCGCGATGGGTATATTTTCCCAGCAACGTGGCGGCCATGGTTTTGCCGGTACCCGGAGGGCCGTGGAACAAAGCACAGTAGCCTCGTTTCACTTTCCGGATCATCTGCCAGTCGTCCAGCAGCGTGCGGTGATGCATCACCCATTGTTCGATCTCCTTTATCTGCTGCAGCGTGTTTTCCTGCAACACCAGGTCGCTCCACAACAGGTCCGTCGTGATATATTCCGCCGCAAATTCAGGAGAGAAGCGCGGATGGATCACGCGGCCGGTGAGCCAGTAATCCAGCGTTTCCGGCGCCAGTATCAGTTGACCGGACATGACCGGTTCTCCGGCACTCACCCCTTCAATGCTCAGCGTACCCTGACGGAAAAAGCGGCTTTGTTGCAACAGGCTGTTTTGCAGGTCTACCCGTTTGTCCGGATCATTACCGGCCAGCACAAACAGCAGGGTTTCACCGGTGGGCAGCATGCCGCGGTGATGCAGTGATTTGATGCCGCCAAAAGGGATAAAATCGCCGCCCTCGGGAATATACTCCCACAGTACGTCTTCGAAGAATCCCGGCTGCAGATGCGGCGCCAGTGCCAGCAGGAGGGCGACAAACTCGCCGGCATCAGGCTGGGCTTCTTCCATCCACCTGGCAAAAGGGGAGCTGTCATGCACATAGGCATCGGCGCTGATGGTCACACTGGCGGCTTTGCCAAAATGCAGCGACAACCGGCCGAGAATATATTCACGGAGGTATTGCAGGGGGATATGAAAAGAGGTATTCATGGTCAGAACTGTGACAGGATGATCAATTGTTCTTTGTATTTCACGCGTTGTATGTTATTGATGTCTTTATCTCCGCCCATGGCAAGGGCGGGCACAAAGGCGTAACATTCGTCGAGGTCCGGTGCGCCGAGTTTATCAACGGTCTGCTGATAAAGGTCCATCAACAGGTTATCGATCAGCATCCCTTCGTCTACCACCAGGTCGTTCATGATATAGTTAAAGTCGTCATCATCACCGATGATCTCCACTACGTTGATCACCGGGTCCATGATCCTGAATTTGGTATCATGAAAGAAAATCAGTTGCCCGAATGCAAATTTCAGAAAAGGAAAACACTGCTCCGGACGGAGGTTCCACAATTCAAGCACGTCGTTATAGTCTGCCGGGTTTACCAACGTCACAAACCCGCTGTTGTACCCGGTAACCTTTCTGCCCTGCAGCGTTTCCCGCATGTCTGGCGGTACAGCCGCGCCGGCGGGTATCTGTATGTCGCCGGCGTATGTTTTCCATTCGGGGTGAACGGTGAGAAATTTTTCCATAGTCATGGTTTTAGGTGATGACGGTATTAAACCGGAAGTTCATGTATATCTTCGACTGTTTCTCTTTGGGTATTTTACCTTTCAGCGTAACACTGTAACCTTCCAGCGTAGCACGGTGTTTAGAGCCTACGGAGCCTACATAACTATTGTATTTCCCGACTTCCATTGAGTGGAACACGTTCACGTCGCCACCGAGGATGAAGTCGGCGCTATGGGAGGCGTGAGTGCCGGATTGCTGTGCCTGCGCGATGGCGAGGGCATCTTCTTCCTTCATGGCTATTCCTTTTGACTTGGCGTCTTTCAGGATGGCTTCCGCTTTTTTCTTCAGGTCATGCTCCCTGTAGGTGTCGCGGTAAGTGCGTTTTTCGTTCACGGTAAAACTCTTGAAGGAATCGATGTTGTTGATCCATCGTTCTACCGTCAGGCTGTTGAGGTAATCCTGGTGGTGTGCTACCGCCAATATCAGGGCTGACCTGTCAAACTGGGTTTTGGCGGTTTGCACCTGCATGGCAAAAGTCAGCGGGAAGGGGTCCAACTTCACGGCGTCGTCTGTTGGTATGGCTGCATCCACGTATTCCACATCGGTGCCGACCACCTTCCAGGGGTTCACCACGCCTTTGATGCTCCATTTGTTGCCCTGTTTGATGGCTTCGAGCGACTGGAAGCCGTACCGTACCTTGATCGCGGCGAACAGCGGATCGAGTACCAGTTTGCCCACTTTCTTGCCGGCGAAGCGGTTGGCGGCGGCCTGGGCTTTCTGCAGCCCTACTTTCAGCCGTTCTTCCGGGTCTTTGGGCACGCCGGTCTGTGCTATTTTGCCCAGCAGCTTTTTGCCGTTGGTCACGATCCAGTCCACCAGTTTGTCCATGGCTTTGTCTACCGGTGCACGCAGTTTTTTGATGATCTCTACTATTTTGTCGGCTATTTTGCCCAGGCCGAGGAAGTTGGCCAGGAAACTGATCGCCAGCTTGAGCAGTCCGCCCAGCACGTTTTCCACTGCATTGGCGGCTTTGCCGATATTGCCGCTGGCGATTTCCACGATGCTGTTCACCACTGCGAGGCCCACCTGTGCAATCTGCCTGATTTTCTGGATCACAAACATGATGGTGTCGTAGATAGCGATGATGGCTTGTATGAACGCCCCGACCGGGTTGAGGCTGGAGAGCAGTTTGGTAATGGCTTTCTGTACTACCGTTACGGTAACGTACATCGTAACTTCCTGGAAGAACTGCGCCTTCAGCTCTTCTATCTTGTCCTGTATCTTGTCCCATGCGGCAGCGGGGCCTTCGGTGACCAGTGTTTTCAGGATATCGAAGCCGGTCTCCAGTGCAGCTACGGCTGTTTCCCCGAGGGCTTTCACCAGTTTTACGCGGAGGTTCTGCCAGGTGAGGCCGAATACAGAGAGGCCCAGTTTAAGCAGCTCTTTGGGGGCAAAGGACTGCGGAATGTAGATATTGGCGCCTTCCAGGGAGCCGAGCAGCCAGCCGATGATCGCTTTTTTGAACCAGGTGCCGATGCGGTCTTTGAACTGGTTGAAACCTTTCTTTACGGCGTTCATAAGATGCCTTACGAACACCATTGGTTTTTCCAGGATGCTGCGGAAAGCGCTGCGTGCCTTGGCCAGGTAAGGCATTGCGCCCGGGGCCACCACGGAGAAGATGATTTCCAGCAGGTCGAAGATGGTGTTGAGCGCCCAGTTGAAGAAGGCGGTGGCGAAGCTGCCGAATACGCCGAATACTTTTTTGAACAGGTTGGGCAGTATGATGAAGTCCATCACTTCGAGCGACTTCAGCATGGCGATGAACTGTGCAGGGAAGCTGGTGACCAGCGTTACCAGTCCTTTCATCGCATTCTGGAACCAGGCAAAAGCTTTCTGTATGGCGTTGCCTTTTTTGATGTTTTCCCAGATATCCTCCCGTCCGATCATCTTCATGAAGCCGCCGATGAGGGTATCGGCATTGCGGGGCACGGTTTCGCCGGTGATGGGGTTGAAGCCCAGCACAGCGCAGAGCAGGTCAAATCCGGGCGCTTTGGCGGCCAGTTCTCCGAGGGGTTTCAGCACCGCATCGCGGATGAACTGCATAATGGCCTGGAAGATGCTTTTAATAAAGTCGATGATATCGTTCACCGGTTTGGTGAAGATGGCCACGGCCCTTTCCCAGGTACGTACCGGATGGAGGATGATATCGAGAAAATCCAGGTCGTCCATGAACTGGCTGACGGCAGATTTGACTTCGCCCATCAGGCCGGAGAAACGTGCCAGCTGCTGTTCTACCCAGCTGCCGGCTTTTTCAAAGACGTTGTATTTATCCAGTGCTTCGGTGATCAGGTGGCCACCCGGCAGGAATTCCACGATGGCCCGCAGGATATTGGCGGCGCTGCGGTCGGCGGATTCGCCGTTGATCGGGTTGACGCCGATCACGATGGTGAACATACGGTAGCCGGGGATGTGATAGGCTTTCTCCGCGAGCCAGTCGAGCACATCCTGCCAGGAGGGGATATCTATGCCGAGGAAACGTTGTATCTGCGGCGCCATAGCGGTGGCCATGGGGCCTGCCGGCTGTGCAGCCGTGCTGCGCTGTACGCTCTGTCCCTGTTGTATGGTATGCGTCAGCTCGTGGGCCAGCAGTTGTTTGCCTGCCGGTGCTTCGGGCTGGTACTGGTTGTTGTTGAAGAAAATATGGTTCTGATAGGTGAAGGCTTTGGCGCCCAGCTGGTTGTTGAGTTGCGCCGATTCCGGGCCGGTATGTATGCGTACATTGCTGAAGTCGGCGTTGAACCGGCTCTCCATGAAACCGCGTGTATCGTCGGAGAGGGTGAAGCCGCCGGCGCTTTGTTGCCGGATGCCTTCGCCGATTTCGTTGGTGGCGGTAATGGGTGTTCCTTCTCCTTTGCGCTGAACGGTAGGGTCATCTTTCTTCTGTACCTGTGGATCTTCTTTCTTTTGTACTTGCTGGTCTTCCTTCTTCTGTACTGTCTGTTCCTCTTTCTTTTGTATTTTTTGCGCTTCTTTTTTTTGTACTTTTTCTTCCTGTTTGGCCTGGATCTTTTGCCCTTCCTGCGCTTTGGCCTGTACTTTTTTAGGGTCTTTATGTTTCGCCTGTAACTTAGGGTCTTCTTTTTTTGTCTGTATCTTTTTTCCTGCGGGTACCTTTGTGGCCGTTGTGGCTGCGGGCATGCGCATCACTTTGTCGGCCATGCTGTCCGCTTCCTTTTCAGCGGGGTCATTGGGAGAACCTACTTTCAGCTTGGTTTGTACCGGTGGCATGGCAGGCGCAAAAAAGGGCTTCTCTTCATTTTTCAATGAAGGCGCGCTTTTGGGGGCCTTTTGTGCGGCAGACGTTTTGGGGGCCGCATCTGCACCTGCTTTCATTCCTTTTGGTTTAATAGGTTATATCCATTCCACCCAGATCATTTTATGCGGGGTATAAGGCAGTAATATCATGTTATAGCCCCAGGGGATGTCGGACAGGAGCCATTCGTCATAACTCTCCCGTTCCACCTGGAGGAGCCAGTTGTCATCGTTTTCGCGGATCGACAGTTTGCCCGGCCGTCGCAGGAAGCTGGTTTGCAGCCCTTCCGGACTGGTGTTTTTCAGCGAGGGCCAGTGGCTGATCACCATGGTGAGCAGGCTGGCAGCTTCTTGCTGGTGGGCCGGTTCAATGGCTGTCACCCTTTCGATGGTTTGTGACAGCGGGATGCCACAGAGTATTTTGTTCAGCACCATTTCTTCTTCTCCGACGTCTGTCCGCCCCGTCGCCAGCCATTCCAGCAGGGCGGCGGCATAACCGGGACGCAGCAGTTTTTTTTCACCGGCAGCTTCACAGTATTGAAGGAAGCGGCTGATGAAAGGCGATAGGAGTACCAGTCCGGCGTTATGTACATAGTATCCGTCGGAGAGGGGAGCGCCGTGAGCTTCCTCCCGAAGGGCGCCTGTATTTGTTTTTTCTTTGGGGGAGACGCCTGCCTGTTGCACCAGGTGCTCCTGTAACCGGGCCTGTAGCGGGTCGGGGAAATGTGCTTTCACCATCGTCTGGAGTTGCGGCAGTGTGCCGGGCAACAGCCTGGTCAACGCGCCCGCCAGCAGCTTTTCCGCTGATGGCGTCGTCTGCTTCTGTAGCATCGCTTCCAGTTGCCATCGGCGTATAGCTGTTTCCGTTATATGGCGTGCGTCAGGAATATGCTGTTGTAACATGACGATCGCCGATACTGTAGCAGCGAATGTGTCCGGTGCTACCTGCTGCAGCAGCTGTTGCTGCCAGGCCGCGGAGAATTGTGCCGCCAGCCGCTCGCGTGCCATGGAAGAAGTGCGTAGTATATGCAGTAGCTGAATAGTCTGTGGGGAGGAGGCAAAAAAAATGTTGAGCATAACACCCTTCCATTCCGTGGTCCTGTCCTGCGATACCCACCAGGGATACACGCCATGCAGGAGAAAATGGAAGAGTATTTGCTCAACATTCCGATGATTGGCACTTTGTGCTTCTCTTCTTTCTCTATTTTCTATCCTTATTACGTCGAAGGTAGTGGCAGATACTTCCCGGAAAGCGGGTGGTATCTTTTGCGCAAGCGTTGCCTTTAACTGTTGCGCTACAGCGTCTGTAAACAACTGCCGGAGATTGTTGGTCCGCAGGTCTTCCACGCTGATACTAAGATAATCAAAAATCAGATCATCTTCTAAAAAATCATAGGGTGCCAGCACTTTTTCGAGCGCCGGCAGCAACTCATTTTCGCACAGGGCAGCCACTTCGCGCTGCAGTTGCAGCGCCTGTGATTCCGGACCGTTGAAGGTCACTTCTACCAGCTGTTTCTGAATGAGATGCATGTTTATCTGGTCATTTGATTATTCGGTTATTGGATTATTTTTTATCGGGTATTGGCCGGACGTCTGTTAGTACTGTTGATAGAATACCGGTTTAAGCTCTTCTTACAAGAAATTCTGCATACGCCCAGCAACCGTTTTTATCAATCGCGATGGCCCTGATTTTTTCAGGCAACAGATCTACGCTGTCCAGGTGGAACTCAGGCCCTGTGCCGAAGCCGGGTATTCCGCCTTCCGCGATCCAGTAAATGGCCTTAAACTCGCCCGTCACAAAGTAGAAGGTGTCGGTTTCCCGCTTGATTTCCAGCGAATCGCTCGTGCAGGGTTTCTGGATATTGACGCCTTTGCACTGGTCGTCAATACTACACCCGTATTTGGGCATCCGGGTCTGATGGCTATTTTGATTGCGGATTTGCAGTTGTGCATCAACGCCTGTTTTCGTATAGCGGTAGTCGTAATAGTACCCGTCGATGTCCATGCGTATCCGCAAATCAAATGACTGGCAAGGGAAAGACGTGATCATGAACTGTCCGCTGAGCTTGGCATCTTTCACCACATACTCGATCTTCAGGCTGCCTTTGGCCACTTTGTCTATCCGCTTATTGATGATCTCTGTCACCGCTTTCATGAAATCATGATAGTTCGCGTTTTTGATGCCACCGGTCTGTTGAAGGTAGTCGGTGATATCTTTAACAAACTGTTCATCCATCAGTATCATGCCGTTTTCATCGGTGATGGTGAGATAGGCGACTTCTAGCCGGATCAGTTTAGCAGGGAAGATCTTCTGTTCCGGCAGCACCATCCATACAGGATAAAGACAGCGGGTGACGAGTCCCTTGCAGGGTAGCTCACAGGGTGGTTCGCAGGTTTTAGCGGGCACCTGTACCGTTACACTGCCGCCTTTGCTGTCAGTGACGACAACCGTGCCTGGCTGGTTACTGCCGAACTGCAGCTCGAACCGGCTGTTGACGTTGTTGTTATTGGCTTTATAGGGAGGTGTGCCGCCGGTGATGAGGAAGTGCACTACCTGCTGACCGTCCTTACATTCGGAACCGGTGATGTCCACGCCCAGTGGTTGCACGCTTTCATTGATCGTATACTGGACGGTACTGCCGTCGCCACAGCATTGATAAGGCAGATAGAAGTCCGCAAACACAATTCCTTCGGCGATGCTCACCGGCACGCCGGTGGCAAAACCAGCGACGGCGCCCCTGCCAAACGGCGGCCTCCGCGTTCCCGCTTTGTATTTGCCCAGCATGGGTTGAAACGTTTTTTCGATGAACTCCCCGGCCTGCGGGTCGTTGGCATCTACCTGCCCCAGCAGGGTGCTGATCACGGATGCGGTGCCTGCATCCGGCTGGTAGAACTTAAACGCCTGTTTGTCCAGCTTGTATTTATTGCTGACGGCATCGAGGTAAATGAGGTCGCCAAAGTATTTACCGGGTTGTGAGGTGGTAACGACTTCACCGTGATACACGATCACAAACGTACCACCGGTGGGCACGCCGGCTTTATGTTGCAGTCCCACATGTTTTTCTGCATAGTTGCTGAGCAGGAACTGCTGCTGCAGTTTTGTCATCCGGTTGTTGTAGATGTCCAGCAGCTTCACCAGCTCGGATACGTCGCATGGGATACCGCCGATGGTCAGCGCTTTCAGCATCGCCAGCATCGTCTGGTTATTGGGCGGTATCGGGTCGTTGAGTTGTGCCAGCCTGGTTAGTTTCTTGAACGCTTCGATGGTGGGATGCGTACCGCCTTTACAGATAATGTCGGCCTGTATCAGCAGGAACGCGCTTTCGAGGTCGGCAAACTGTGCCTCGAAAGTATTGCCTGTCAGGGCGTCCGGCTTGTTGCCGGTTTTAATGGCCACTATATCGAAGGGCAACCGGTTGTTATTGATGATGCCCTGCAGGTAGTTCACCACGGATTTGTAGTGCTTGCCTACATGACCTTCTATCCGGAAAAAGTTATACGGCTCTATATCGTACCGCAGCGGATTCTTTACAAAATCTTCCGTAGCGGGATATTCGATGGCACGGTAGGATAAATTCTGATTGGCCTTACCTGCTTTGGTGAGTCGGTAGTTCCAGTATTCAAACAGTTGCCGGTTGTTGCTTTGTTTGTCCTCGCTGTAATAGTGGGGGATAGCCTTGCCTGACAGGTAGCTGCCGAGATAACTGGGTGTCACCCGCAGGTCGCTGTTGCTGACACCGCCGCCGGCGATGATCGTCGGCGCCGCTATTTTCGGGAATGTCAGCAGCATCATATATAGGCGGTTCAGCAGCTGCACTATTTCTTCTGTTCGCTGTCCTTCCCGCGCCACTGCCGGCGACGGCAGGAAATAATGGCGATAAGCGCTGGGTGATGGCGGGTTCACTGCCTCTTTCAAAAAGAGATGCCGCGGAAACCAGGCAGGGTCGGGGCAGCAGGTAGCCAGTACCGCGCCGGATTTGTTCTTTATCTCGTTGTAGGTATCTACCAGGTCGCTGACGAAATCAAAATAATATTGATAGTAATATTCCACCGGCAGTTTAATGGTGCTGTCGTTGTCATAACTGAAAATCGTATTGTTCTGTATCAGGTTGCCCAGCGCTGTGGCATTGCTGTTCAGGAAGGCAAAAGTATCTGACAGTTTCTTCAGGTGGGCCAGCACCTTATCGATAAAGGCTTTGGTCAGTATGATTTTATAGGCCTTGATCACGTCCGGCGTGGTATTGAGTGCTGTTTTGGAAACGTCGAAGCGGGGCATGCGGATGTCCGGCAACGCAGCAAGGTTGGGATAGCCGGGGATGACCGCCTTGATTTTATCCGCATCGCTTTTACGTATCAGCAACGGTTGTATGGTGACGCCTACGGTGGAACCTTTATCATCGCAGGAGTTAGGCAGGCAGTTTTTGTTGCCGGTTTTATTCAGCTCCACGAACAGCATCACCACTTTGTCCTGCAGAAAAGGAATGTCGAGGTTTCGCGCAGAAGGATCGGGATTGCTGATGGGGATCTGCGGCAGCAGCTGCCACAGCGGGTACAGATTGGCGCCCGCATTATTTTGCAGCACAGGATAAGCGACCTCTTTCGGCAGGGCATAGTTCTGCGAGGCGGCATATACCAGGTCCGTTTCCTGGATGACAAGATACCCGGCCGAGGTAACGCCCACCCCTTTGGTAATGGTAACGGATTTACCATCTGCCGCGGTAATGGCGTCCAGCCCGCAAATGATACCGATGCCGATCAGATGGCTCCTGGTCAGCCGGGTTTGTTCATCATTGTACCCGAACAACAGGTTCAGTTGTTCGTTGGTGAGTATCTGGTTCGCCTCAAACTGAGGGTACTTTTGGATGGAAGGTATCATAATGATGATAATGACTTCTTTGATTTAACAATAGCTTTATCCTGTTCTGCCGGTTTTATCCGATGGCGGTAGCGCCAAGCCGGACGGGGTTTACATCATTGCCGTCTTCGCAGTCGTGCAGCGTTGCCGGCGGGTAGATGCTTTTCAGGGCCGACATCACCTGTAACAGCGTGGCATGTGTTTGCAGCAGCTGTATTTTGTCCGTATCATAAAATGTGGTGAAAACAGTGTTGACAGGTGTGGTGATGATACCATTGCATACTGGCGCTATGGCGTTGATCATCGTGTCGAAGGCCGCCTTTTGCAGTCCTCCGGACAGCTGCGACACTACCCACAGGCGGATGGCTTCGCCATACTGCTCCACCAGGTTGTGTACACAGGAACAGATGTCCTGTTGCTGCTTGCCCGGGTTCGCCTTCAGTATGGCGTCTGTTAATATATTTTCGAGATAGTTGTCTTTCGCGGTGAGTTTGGCGTTGGCGGCCAGCCAGGCGCACCAGGCCAGTTCCAGCCGGGTGAAGATGAAACAGTCGGTATGTGCCAGCCAGTAGTCCACGATCCATATTTTTACCGTCGCTACACCTGCCGGCGTGATGCCGGTCACCCCGCCGGTGATGCCGTCTTTCACCTTCTCTTCGAAAAACTGTTCGACTTCCGCTTTTACCGGGAATACGTTATTGCCGGTGCTCAGCGCCTGCCGGTAGGCATTGTTCATGGCGGCGATGGCAGCCTGGGCCACAAGGCACAGCTGGCGCAGTATATCTTCGTCCCGGGTGGCGGGCAACGGCACCTGTAAGCCCCAGAGCAGGTCTGTCAGGTCACAGAGCAGCGAATCATCGCAGGCTTTGTTATCTACCCAGCATATCTTCGGCAGCAGGTGGGCTGGTGTTTCCTGGCGGATGGTTTTCTCGGCATACCGCCGGTAGTCGATCTTCATGTTTTGTTCCAGCCATCCCGGCATTACGAAGGTGAGGCGGAAAGAGTAGGGATCGTTATCGTAGCAGGTGTGACAGCTGCCATCCAGACAGATGGGAAGCAGTGCCTGTCCGGGTATACGAGGCCGCAGTAACAGGTGTTCTATGATAACGAAGCTGGTAGCGGCATCGATATTAAGCAGACTATTGAGCCGCCGTTGCAGCCCCGCAATATTTCCGGGAGCACAGGGGGCGGCGATGGTATAGTCGATCGCGCGGGCGCGGTTGTAGCTGGCTTCCGGATAATTGCTGAGGAAGTCTGTTTTTAGTTGCAGCAGCGCCGTCTGCATGGCGGTTTGTTCGGCCGGGATGCTGCTGTACCGTGCCAGCGCATATTCGCTGAAGCTTTCTGCAAACCGTGACAGCAGATGGTCAAGAAAGCGGTTGCGCCTTGCCAGTCCGCTGTTGGCAGGCTCGCTAAGGGCTTGCAGCGAAGGGGCGGTGAGCCCGTTATAGAGCGCGGTAACACCTTTGATGTCGCTGTCTGACAGCCAGTGCGTAAAATAACTCTGCAGCTGGCTGCTGTCTACCAGGAACAGATCACCGGCATGTTGCAGCTGTGCGAGATAGTTGACCAGCAACTGCTCAAAAAACAGCAGGTAGGTTTTGAGCTGCCGTGCCTGTGCCTTACGCAGGGCGGGCTCGGTATCGGAAAGTCCGAATTCGCCGATGCCATAGGTAAGCGGATAAGAGTACTGTACCGGGTAATAATCTTCCATGTTCCTGATGGTGGCCGCCGGTATTTCCAGTTCGTTGTTGATGCCGGTGGCTTTGAGATATTCGCCACTGCTGCGCAGCTCCTGCAGGATGCTGTTCAGCTCCATGTCGCTGGCGGCAAGGAAGGGGAGCCCGTTTTTATAAAAGAGAAATTTGCTGCGCTGTACGTATAGCCGTGGCTGGTGTCCCGGCGTTACCGGCAGTGTCCATGGCTGGCTGTGATAAATCACTTCTCCGCGATCATCGTAGCTGGTCATCAGGAAATTGGTAATGCTCACCACTTCCGGTATGTCCATGATGAGATTGATCATGTCTGACGCATGTATCTCCTGTTTGATGTCTGCCTTGTCCAGGTCTTCATTTTTGATAAACCCGTTATGCAGCCTGGGCCCGTTGAATATTTCCGTGATGTTGGTGTCTTCTTTCAGCAGCTGTGCCAGTGAATATATCGGGATATTGGGGTTCAGGTATTGTTCTATTTTCACGATGATCTCCGCCTGTACCTTCTCTATGTCCGCGTCCGGCGTTAACTCCGCGTCCATGCAGATGCTGACGTCTTCCATGGGCACCAGGGAGATGTGGCAAAAGGCTTCGTCCAGGTTACGGTGTGCGTTGAGGTTGGCCCGGGTGGCGTTGATCAGGGCATGTGTTTTTTCCAGTCCGTTTTTATAGGTGCTGATAATGCCCGGCACCTGTTGCAGAGCACTGGTAATATCTGCCACCAGCAGGCTGCCGGCGTCGGAAAAGGAAAGGTATATGTTCAGCACTGCGTTCTTCAAGGTGATGACCACGGCGTTGCTGAGCGTCAGTTGCAGATCGATGAAAATAGCGCTCTGCATGGTTTTGGACAGATTACTGTCGGTAACGGGCGTTCCGTTGTTGTCCACCATTTTATTCAACGCCACAGTGGTGACCGTGATGGTATTGTCTACCAGGTCTTTCCAGTCATTCCATTTTTTGAGGATGTCTTCATAGGCCGGTAAGCGGAGCTCTATGGTAGCCCGGCTGTTGCCATAGGTGAGGGTTTGATATACCCTGCCATCGTTGATGTCGCCGAATACGGGGTCATCTTCGAGGGCAATCTGCACGTCGTACAGCCCTTTGATATTTACTTTTTCAAAAGCCTGTTTCCCGTCGGGTGTATGACTTTTATACGTCAGTTGTCCGTTCTTTTCATCGGCATAGATCTCTGTTTCGCAGTTACAGTCGTCGGCGCACCCGTCTGCCGCGGCTGTCGCGGTGGCGTCATCGCAGCTGCAGTGGCGTGGCGCCAGCCAGGCGTTGTGGATGCCTTCCTGATCGATCATGAGCTTACGGTAATCATTGACCGTCAGCGGATTCATCGTCAGGATCTCATGTGCCGGGAAAAAAGCCTGTTTATACAGCTGGCTTTTGTCCATATAGGCAGCGAAGAGGTCTGCCGTCGGGAAACCGGTACGGTAGGCCAGGTCGGTGATGGCAAAACACAGCAGTTCCAGTGTGGTGATACCCGGATCGTGCAGGTTATAGTCTGTCCAGAACCGGCTGCCCAGCTGCTGGATATAGTTCATGCCCTGTTGCCGCAGGAAGTTGAAGTCTTCCGGTGGTTTCAGTTTGCTATTGCGAAGTATGACGCGCTGTTTTTCCATGATACAATGACTTATGCTTTATGCGCACCCGCAGTCTTCCCCGTTGTCAACCGTAGCGGCTGCCGTGGCGGGGATAGGGGTGATCACGTGATCGGTCGCCTTTACCGGCACGATGATGGCCGATTGCCGGTCGGGCGTGATGATATCTTTGAGTATGCCGGCATGATAGAGTTTGACGTCTGTCACATAGTCGACATAGTATCTTTTTTCCATGAAGTTGACGATCATCGCGTTGGTGATCCTGTTCTCGAACCGCAGGTCTGCTCCTTCGGTATAGGCCCATGGCGCGAGGAAACGGGTAATTTCTTCCTGCAGCTGGTGGGTGAACAGTGTTTCGTCGTATTGCGGAAAGAAACATACTTTGGCTTCCACCCGCACCTGTTCGTAATCCGGATTGCAGACATGCAGGTGTACGAACGGGGACACCAGTTTTTGCAGGTATTCCTTCACCTGTTGCAGATCGCTCATGTAGGTGAAAGGGCGGAGCGGGTCTATCCCGTTGCGTTGCAGCAGCGAAGGGATGGTGATGACCGTCACATGCCCCGGCGCCATTTCGTTGTAGATACCGTTTTCGAAGCGGGTATGCGGAATACATTTGGCGCGGTAGAGGCTGGGGAACTGTTGTAACACGAGGTGTTCGTAGTCCCATTTGTTGACGCTGCGTCCTTTGTGCCGGAGCTGTTCGCTGCAGCGGATATAGAACTGTGTGTCTGATTCCTGCGGTGTGCCGCCAAAGGAGGAGAACGGCTGCATGACTGTTTTGATCTCCGGTTGCGGTGTAGCCAGTTTGGCAATGGTGCCGGCGGGCAGGGGGGAGGCGAGCGTTTGCGCGGGTACTGTGCCCGGCACGAAAGTGGCGGATACCGCCTGCGTAACGATAGACACGGCTTTGCAGACCGCTTCGTCTGCCTCCGCAATAGTGGCTTTCAGCCAATACTGCTGATTGGGCATCACATGATGGTCCAGGCCTGCCTCGCGGGGGATGTTAAAAGCGATGATGCCGCTGCGGATGAGGTTATCGGTACCATCCGCCACTGCTGCCTCGTTGAAGGGAATCCATTCATCGCCTTTGAGATAGTGCCATTTCACCTGGTGTTCCGGTTTGCTCACCAGCGGGTTGGCGGTGCTTTCATCGATCTGGAACAGCAGCGTCACCTGCCTTGGCGGCGTGAAGTGCTGTAAGCCGAGATAACATTCCGCCAGGCTGGGCGTATTGCTGGCCGTGTCGTGCAGGAACTGCGGCAACAGGTGCTGACCGACAGCGGTTTGTTTCTCTCCGAACGGATACACGTGAAAGAAAGTCGCTTCTGTTTGGGTGTCGGCCACATACTGCAGGTATATCTCCTGGAGGGTGGGCGGGGTGAACAGCCCTGTGGCCACGCCGGAGAGACTCAGTCCGTTGGCGGCCCTGGTGAGGTAGTTCATGCGTTGTGCCAGGCTGGTCTGGTAACCGAGGTCGTTGGTAAGGTTGTACCGTACGAAGCCGGTCACGCTGGCGGGAGAGTAAGGTGTATTCAGGTTACTGTAAACCGGTGCTATTTGGGTTTTATCGTCGATATAAAAATGTTCTCTGGGTTTGTTGTGCAGCATCCCGTCGATGTCTGCATCGAAGATGTCCAGCGGGTAGCGGATAATTTTCCATCCGTCGTTATGCCGCAGGATGTACAGTTGTGGAGAGTCGCCGAAATCGTGCTCCGTGCCTTGTTTCCACATAAACATGGGCGTTACGCGCGCGTTGTTTTTCTGAAAGATCTCGTCGCAGCCTACGAGCAGCATGGCGCCGGGCACTGGTACTGCGCTGAAGGGCAGGAAGGGTTTGGACGGGTCCATCACGCCGGTGTCTGTCTGTACATGGATATTTTTCACTTTGTCCACGCTGACGGTGAGCGTATAACCGGTGATGACCGTGTTTTTCAGTTTTGCCCATGCCGATGCCTGGCCGGTGTTGCCACTGAGCAGGATGCGCAGTACGGGGGCGTTGGTGTCGTAGGCTGCTTTGTGAACGGCTTTACTGAAAGGCACGGTGCCGGGGAGGGTAGCTGCCATGGTGCAGGTCAGCACGAAGCCGCCTGTGGGCACTGCTGCCAGCCCGGTGATGGTGACGGGCGTCCAGCCGGCGGCGGTGGTCACGGCTGCGGTAAAATCGGCCGCGTTGAGGGCAGTGACCGGGCTGCTGGTGGTGACGCTGATCGTGATGGTGCGGTTGCCTTCCCGCAGAAAGAGATAATGGGAGGCAAAAGCAAATCCTATTGCGGCCGCCGGCATGTTTACCCGCTGCACTTTGGTATAGTCTGCCAGTGTTTTACCGGCGAAAGGATGCCAGGGCGTCAGCGGTTCGTCGAAGGGCTGCCCGGCGCCGTCTTTGCTGGCGGGCAGTGGCGATGCATATACACGGTCTTTCGATATGGCCGGATCTGCGTCTTCTGTCGGACAAACATACACGCTGCGTATGTCGCTGATGGTAGCGGTATTGATAGCCAGATCCGCATCGGTAGCGTAATAGGCATCGCTG
The DNA here is from genome assembly GCF_946479755.1 of uncultured Chitinophaga sp. The sequence continues at coordinate 117,871 of NZ_CAMLHC010000001.1, forward strand.
CCGGCGGGGAATTTACCGGCTTTCAGCAGGGTACCTTTGGGCAGCAGGTGCTCTTCCGTGAACCGGGCCAGGGTAAAGGTCATAAACGCTTTGTCCGGCACGGGTTGTTTCTTCCGCAGGCGCAGGATCTCCTGGTAGTACAGTTCGAGATGCCTTTGCGTGAGTTCGTTGAGTTGTGTGCGTGAGAACTGCAGCAGTTTAAGGAAGGCGAGGAACAGCGCATTATGCGGTTCGTGGCTGTCCCACTGGCCGAGCGTGTCCTGTAACTCCTGTGCCGCTGCGGCGGTTATTTTAACGATGGCTTTGATAAAGATATCGATCGCGCTTTTGAAAAAATTGTGATTGGCGGCGAAGTACAGCTTTTTGATTTTGGTGGTGGCCGGACTGTAGATGTCCGGATCTACCGTGATGGCGCTGTTCCAGGTGGCGGGGAAGCTGTGACCGGCTGCGATATCTGCATCTTCCGTGGCGGCGCCGAAAATGGTCGTATAGATGTTGGCGTTAGGGTTGATCAGCCCGTCGGTAACGGCTTTATTGTAATAAGCCAGTAGTTTTTTGAGCTGATCTTTGAGGCGGGTGGTGATCAGTGACTGTACCACTGCTTTCAGCAGCAGGGTATCCGGCAGCTGATCCCGCATTTTTTCGATCTGCCAGGCGAGGGAAAAGAGGGCGCTGAAAATTTTACCGTAGTAGTTTTTAGCTTGTGCAAGGGTGGCGGTGCCTTCCTGCAACGGCAGCAGGAATTTTTTCAGGGTATCGGCGAAATCGCTGGTCTGCTGGGTGACGATCAGTGACAGCTGGGTAGAAATGTCTTTGTTGAAGAAGTTCTCCCAGGTGGTGCCGTCGCTGTTGTTGTCGTTGTTGATAAATAGCAGGAAAGCGGATAATTTTTGGGTGAACACAAGATGGTCAGCGATGCTGTGTTCATCCACCGGGGCATAGGCAGGGTCGAGCGCGGGCAGCTGTCTGTCCTGCTGTGAAGTGCCGCTACCCGGCACAAATAAGGGGTCCAATACCAACGGGCAATCCTGTGACATAATAGTGGTTTACAAAGTATCAGTGATATTGGGGGCAGTGTATAAAAAATTCGGTATTTCCGTTCCTTCTTTGATATAGAAGGGGAAGACATAGTTAAACCGGGAGTTGGAGGTCTTCACGATAAAATCTATTTTGATATACACGACGCCTTGCCATTCGTTGCTACCATCGATTTCGAGGTTTTCAAGTTTGATGCGGGGTTCATAGAAGAGGATGGCTGTCTCCACTTTTTCGAGCATCAGTGTTTTCTGCCCGGTGTCCATCGGTTCAAATACAAACTCCTGCATGTCGCATCCGTAGCGGGGCTGCATGATCCGTTCGCCGGTGGCGGTGGTGAGCAGTATGTGCAGGCTGCTGTAGATGTCTTCCACATCTTCGAGCATGGCTACGGTGCCGTATTTATTGAAGGCGGGCGGGAAGCTCCAGCCTCTGCCCAGAAAGCTGTTATTGTCCATGGGGTTATCAGTTTATTTTTACCAGTCCTCCTTTGACGCTCGTCATACCGTTGCCGGCTGCCAGTTCGCAACCGCCGCCGCCATCAGCTTTAAAGCCCATCGTGGCTTTTACGTCGGCTGTTTTGCCTTCTACGGTCATGGCGCCGGTAGCTTTGATCGTGATGTCTTTGGGGCTTTCGATACTGATGCCGCTGCTGTTCATGATGATTTTATTGCCATGTTCATCTTCCAGCTGCAGCACATCTGCGTCTTCCGATACGAGGAATTTTTTTCCTGCCGGCGTGTCGAGCTGGAAGCTTTTTTTCTGGTCGTTGAAAATCATTTTCATTTTGCTGCGGGTGACGAACCCTTTTTCGTCGTTGGCGTCGGCGGCTTTCAGCGGCGCGGGTAAAGCGCTGCTGTTGAGGCCTCCCAGCACCACGGGATAGTTGGGGTTGCCGTCGATGAAGCTGACCAGCACTTCATCATTTTTCTCCGGCCGGAAGAAGGAGCCTCTTTCTTTGCCTGCGTCGAGCGTGCTGATGCGGGCCCATACGCCTTCTTCTTTACTGTCGATGAAAGGGAGGGTGACTTTGATGCGGTCTTCACCTTCCGGATCATTTTCCAGTTGTGTGACGATGCCCACCTGCAACGCGGTGATGCGGGATGCCGGGGTCTGGGCACCAGGGGGCACCGGTGGCTGAAAGCCGATTTGTATGTCGGTGGTCCAGTTACCTTTCACGATCTGGTGACGGACGCCGGAGACAAAGGCGTTGCCTTCGAAGCGTTTACCTACCCCTTTGAGCGCCACGATGTTGCCGGGCTTTATTTTCGGTGTGCCCTGGAAATTGGCGCGGCCGGTGATCCTCGACAGGCGGGCTTGTTGCAGCAGCCCGTCCGTGGCAGGCTGCAGTTCCGCGCTGTTGATCCTGTTATTGAATTTCAGCTCCGTGTCTTTGGTTTTGATGCTGGCAGCAAGGTCTTTGCCGTTGATGTTACCGCCCAGGGTGCCGGTGGGTTCCTTTGCTTCCACAGGGGTGAGCTGCTGACCGGAATAGTCCCACAGGTAACTTTTAAGTCCGGGTGGCTGGGTGCGTGCGTCCATTTCAAGGTCCAGTTCCAGCAGGGAAGAGCCGTACTGTACTGTTTCCACCGGCTGCTGACCCAGGTCCGGTGCCTTGATGGTGGCTTTGCCATCGTCTACCACCACGAGCAGACCATTGGCGGTGGCCCTTTCCAGCAGGAAGTCCCAGTCGCTCAGGTGGTACTGCACCAGTCCGGGATGTTTATAGCTGGTGGCAGCCACCGTCTTCTGCATATCCCAGGCGGAGAGGATGTCTTCCATGACCTCTTTGTCTTTCTGGTCTTTGTAGTATTTCTCCCGGGGGGTAATGGAGGCGGCAAATACTTTATCCCTGCATTCAATGGTGAGGAGGGAGCCGTTTTTGCGCACTTTGATGCTGTTCCGTATCACCACGCCTTTGAAGATCGTTTCATCTTTACCGCCATAGCCGGTTTTGATTTCTATCTCTTTACCGGGGATAAAGAGGTCGGTGTCGGAGAGGGCGAATGTTTGTTTCGAGGCTTCTCCGTCCTGGTAAATCAGGGTGGCGGTTGGGATGCGGTTCACTTCCTTGTTGACCATCACCGATGCGATCGGGTAGGAGCGTGGTACTTCCTGGCCGCCGGAGAGGACGGTGACGGTGGTCACAGAGGGTGTTCCGTTGGTTTGTATGTCGCGGTTATCGGGCATCTTCCAGTGGTAAAAAGTTAATAACGGTACCTGGTGTCAGTTTCCTGAAATTGGTGAGGTTGTTGGCGCGGGCCAGCTGAAAGTAATACGCCGGGTCTTCGTACTGGCGGAAGCTCATGAGTGACAGATGATCGCCGTTGGCCACGGTGCGCTGGTGCGTCAGGTCCGGCGACAGGGGATCTTCTTTGGCCACGCGTTTTTTGTCATCAATACTGCTTTTGAACGTTACCTTGGCGAGCGCGCGGATGGGACGGCCATCGGGTTTGAACAGCTTGAAGTTGATGTTGAGGGAGGTGAGCCTGCCTGCAAAAGCCATGGGCCCCCATATGACGCGGAAGTGCCGTGGCTCGTGCGCATCTCCTTCATAGTCTGTCAGCAGTTTTTTGAACTTTTTGATATCGTCCCATATATCGGCGCGGGGTTGTTCATCGGCGATACCGGTGGAATCAAACAGCAGTTCGAGCGCCAGTTCATCCGGCGCGATGGCTTTGAACTTCTGTTGTTTGCCGCTGGTACCTTGTCCCTGTCCTTCGGCGTATTCGATCTTGTAGTTTAACTGGTAGCTTTCGGGGTTGATGAACGCATCGAAGTCACCTGTTTTGGACGCGTCGTCCATTTCAGGTTTTTTGTATGCGATGATCTTTACTTTCTCCAGTTTTCCTTTGTCAACGCTCATGGGGTTATTGTTTTACGCGGGGTTATTTTTCGAGCTTATCACGCAGCACGGCCATTACCTGTTCCACGCATTCGGCGATGATCAGGTCTTTATCGGCATCCGCTTTGTCTGCCGGTGGTGGCTGGTTGCCGCCGCCGCCGGTGTTGGGGGTGCTGCCGGGCGGGCTTTCAGCGGCGTTGACCACCACCCGGATATGTAGTTCCCGTATCTGGATGGGCATAGCAGTATTTTTTTAACTGACAGTAAAAAACCGGTACCGGAGGTCCAGGCTCTCGACTACGATGGAACTGGTTTCTGCGTTCAGTTCCGTAATGGACCATTTTTTAGGCCAGGCCTGCGAAATGTTCCAGGTACGGATCGGTTCATGCTCATTGTTGAGCAGGGTGATGACGATATCGGAGGGGGTGAACTCCCTGTCCTGAAAAGCTTTCATGCACCACTCGAATATTTTCGAGTCTGTCAGCAGCATGCCTCTTTTAAGGGTGAGGTCGGGGTATTTGGTCCTGACCGGCAGGGTATGTTCAAACCTGTTTTCGCCGCCTTCCTTGACCGTTTCGGTTTCATATTCCACCGTGAGACCGGTGACGGCCTGGAAGCGGGTGTCGTTATCACTTTTGCCGAGGCCGGTAAATTCCACTTTGAAGTGAAACCCTACCGGCGGGTAGTAACCAGCCATAAAGAATATCGGGATTTACGAATGTGAAATTTGGTTATTTAACCAGGCTGATACCTTCGTGTGCGATTTCTATTGTTTCTACCGCCACTTCGTTGGCATCTGCTTTCAGGTCGCTGGCCTGTACCTTCACAGGGAAGGCGTTGAGCACGGACCAGGTGAATACCGGCTGATGCACTTCATTCAGCAGTTTGATGGTGATGGTGCGTCTTTCTATTTTGCCGAGGTTGTTGACTTCCTTGAACCAGTCGAAGTATTCGGTTTTATTGGGGAAGGTGCCGCGTTTCATGGTGATGTTACTGCTTTTCTGCAGGCCGGGCATTTTCACCTTGTTATAGTCTTTGCTTTGTCCTTCGCGGTATTCGATGACGTCTACCTGTCTGTCGAGCCCTGTTACTTCTGTGAAGCCGATGGTCGTATCTCCCCATTTGACTTCGAAATGAAATTTAGGAATTGGATATTCAGCCATTGTGATAAAGTTTTATTGGTGAGAAGATAGATTAAGCCTGTGGCAGGATATGGGAGAAGCGCAGGATGATGAATTCCGCGGGTCTTACAGCAGCCATGCCTATTTCGACGATCATGAAGCCGTTGAGGATGTCCTGGGCGGTCATGGTTTTGCCGAGGCCTACTGCCACATAAAATGCCTTATCGGGGGTGGCGCCTTGCAGGGCTCCCTGGCGCCAGAGGGTAAGCAGGAAATTTTCGATCATGGCCTGCACCCTTACCCAGGTATTGGCATCGTTAGGTTCGAACACAAACTGCAGGGTGGCCTTTTTAGTGCTTTCTTCCACCATATTGAAGAAGCGTCTTACGCTGACATAGCGCCATTCGTTGTCGTTGCCGGCGAGGGTGCGGGCGCCGTATACGAGGGTGCCTTTGCCGGTGAAGGCGCGGATAGCATTGATGGATTTGCCGGACACCACGTCTACGTTGAGCTGATTGAGTTCGCTGTTGGAGTAGATGAAGTCGGGTGTGCCGAGGATACTGACGTTGGCCGGTGCTTTCCATACGCCCCGGGCATTGTCCACCTGCGCATATACGCCGGCGATGGAGCCGCTGGGAGGCAGTGCCATGCTGGTATTGTTGATACCTGCGATGATGCTTTTGAACAGCGGGAATCCGGCGGCGAGGGCATCGTTTTTCGCTTTCTCCAGGATGGAGGCGGCGTCGAGGATACCTGCCTGTATGGTGCTTTGGATGGCGTAGAATTCATTTTGCACCAGCGGGATGACACTGAGCATTTTTGCTTTTTCGGTGGGACCGGTGAGGACGTTGTTGGCGGTACCTGCGGCGCCCAGTACGCCGCCCCAGTTGGCGGTGGCGGTGCCGGAAAAAGTTTGCGTGGTGTATCCTGCGGTGGGAAGTGCTTTCAGATCAGCCTGGTAGTTGATCAGGTTGGTGTAGCGGTCTTTAAGCGCGATCACCGTATTTTTCAGGTTCGTCACCATGTCCGCATTTTTAAGCGTGGCGGCGGTGTCGAGGGTGTTAACGGTATTGGCGATGTCCAGCAGGTATTTAAAGACGTCCTGCAGGTCGGCGGCAGTGCCGCTGAGGACGAACTTATTCACCTTTTTATTGAAGAGGCTGTCCAGGCTTTCTGTGGCGAGCAGCGTAGTGAATTCCTGCTTGATTTTTTTACTGTCGGCCGCCAGGTTGTCCAGGTCGTCGATCACTTTTTGCACGTTGGTATCAGGCGTAAAGTTTTTGAGGGAGGCAATGAGCACGCCGGCTTTTTTGATTTTGCCGACCATATCGGCGTAGAGGATGTTTTTGTCGAGGGCTACCTGCACCCAGGGCGTATAGGCCATCCCGTATTTGAGGTTGTTGATACCTATTTTATCGCGGAATTCGGTGCCCTGTACGTCGGTCCTCTTGAGGTCGAAGAGGCCTACGCGGTCTTTCAGGTCTTCGCATTGTTTGAGTGTGGACACCTGCAGGTCGTAGAGGGCGGTGCCGGCGAGGGTGGCGGCATCGGGGAAGAGGAGGATGGTAGGCTCATCGTATTTAACGAGGGCGTCGATGCCTTTCTGAATATCGTTTTGTACCGGTGCGCCGGCGGTGTAGAGGCCTACGGACACTATGTAGCAGTCGCCTCCGCCGTTGGCGTAGAACAGTCGGAGGGAATCATAGAGGAACCACTGGTAGTCTACTTTTGCACTGGAGAACTGGTTGTTGAGGTCGAGTTGTACTTCGGTGACAACAGGTTTGGCGGCGCCGCCGAAATACAGCTGGTAGTCGGCGATAGAGCCGATGCGGGTCGGTGTATTGAGCAGGTCGCCGGGGCTCAGCATGTCTGCTTTTTCCGTATACCCGATAAATGCCGGGATCGCTGTTTCCACCGCTGCAATGGAAGGCGGAAACTTGGGCACTTCGTCTATATAAACGCCGGGTGTTTTGATGGCAGTTAAATTGAGCATGTGATGGGGTTTAAGATGTGATGGTTATAAAAAGTTTATTGTTCGAATAGCAGGGTGAATTTGCTGTTGGGCGTTCCTTTCTGGTATTTGAGTTTACCGCCGGGGTCCAGCAGGTCGTAGTTGCCGGGGCCGCGGATGATATTGATCTCAATGTAGCCGAAGAGCCTTTCGTTGTCGGTAGGAGCGGCTACGGTGACCGTTTGTTTGGAAATGTCAGGATAGGTGCTGCCGTTGGCTTTGGCCACGGCATTACCGAATACATATCTTCCTTCCTTTGCGCCCACGAGGAAGTGGGCGTCCAGTTTGGTATGCGCTGCAACGACCGGAATAAATGTAAACCCTATCCTGATGTTTGTATAGCTGAGATCACAAACCGGGTCTTTGTCGGCCTTGATGGCCGTGGCCAGCCGCAGGCCGCCGTTGAAGGGGCGGACGACCAGTTTTTTATCGTCGAGTTGCCGCAGCGTGTCGTCGTCGGGGTACCACTGCATCCATTCCGTTACCGGCATGGAGGGCTGCGCGGCGGTCACATACTGGTGTGACAGGGCTATTTCGCAAACATGCTGATAAGCTACAGAAATATTTTCCATCAGAGACAATCACTTTTTAGGGTCAATAACACTGAATTTTCCGGTGATGGTTTCGATCACGCCGTCGCCCGTTACCACATTGCTGTTATGTAATTCAATCACGCGCATCACATACATGACGCTGGGATATACTTTACCGCCGAGGATGGCCCAGAGGTGGTTCATTTCCTCGAATGACGGGGAGTACATGTTCAGCACCACCCGGTAGTCTGTGCCGTTATAGTTGGTGGAAAACTGGTTTTGTCCGTGAATGAAACGGATAATTTTCCCGATATCTGATACCGCATCCTTGTAGGTGCTTTTCCGCGAGCTGAAAAGAATGTAGGCATTGAGGAATACATAGGGGTTGAAGTATTCGGTTTTCAGCGTGGCGTTGTTCACCCGGGAGTAAGCCGTGTTTTTTAAGGAGGGTTCTTCTTTCAGGTTCACAAGCGTGAGCAGTACGGACGGCGCTGCATTGCCCGGACTGGCGATGTTGCCCAGATCGAAGTCCCCGCCCGCAAATTGCGGTGTGAGGCTATCCCTGATGATGGTCAGTATTTCGGTCAGCATACGTATATTTTAAACTGTATCCTTTATCGCAAAAAGAAAAAAGCAATCCACTCCCGGTCGGTCATCTGCCGAAGGCAAACTACCAACGAAAAGAAAAAACAATCCACTCCCGGCCGGCCATCTGCCGAAGGCAAACTACCAGTGTAAGGAAAAGGCAAACCCGTACCGTTTCATTATCTGCATAGCAAATAATGATCAAATGGGAATGTAGTCATCTGTGAAATCAGCCAATCAGGACATTCATGGCACCTGTTGTTACGGCACCTCCATGGGCTGTACTATCGCTTAATCGCGCTGCCGGCTTACCACCTATCAACACTGTGGCAGATCCGGTAATGATGGCATCAGGTGCTATAGGACAAACACAACTGTCTCCTATAACAGCCGCAGGTTTGCCGCCAATTAGTACGGTCGGGCATCCCGGGCCAAGGACAGGTCCTCCTCCATGTGAACACACATGAAGATCCCCAATAGTCGCCGCTGGAAATGACATAAAGCAACAATGAAATTACTTCTCTTCTGAACTGCTCGTCTTAAACAAATTGAAATACTAGTCTCGGGTCTTCCTCCTGGCATATTTGGGGTATTCACTAATCTTTGAGGTTCAATAACAACGCTGCCAGGAAAAAAGAGCATAGTAGAAATCCGACAATTAAGGTAGAAATTAATTCTTTTACAACCAAATTATTTTTCAGCGGGAATAAAAAAGCTTCCCGCGAACGGGAAGCTTACAGGGTGACATAGTATAGCTGTTGATTAGGATTCCTTATTAATAAGGTGCTTTCATGCCCTTCTGTTCCCAGTAACTGATCACCGGACGGAAAGGGCCATACTTGTGCTGCCGCGCGGAAAACGTATCTGCGAACGGACCTTTGTCATAGTCGATCGCCTTTTCTGCTACGTGAGGATAGTCGTAGTTTTTGACATCGGGACGGGCATGCAGACTGTCGTTATTCACGAAAGCGGCGATATCCAGCGCTTCTTCGTCGGTAAGGAAAGGCTTGTCCCACGTCGCTTTATCATACGGCATATTGGCTTTGAGCCATTGCGCCTGCTTGATTACCCGGTGCATGCTGGAGCCGGGCTGGTAACTTTGAGGTCCCCACAACGGCGGATAAGTGTAGGTAACACCGGCCAGCTGGCCTTCCCCGTCTTTGCCATGGCAACGGGCACAGTATTCCTGGTATAACGTTCTTCCTTTCTCCGGATCTGCAGCGGCATCCGGCAGCTTCACGGCAAGATTGTGGCTGCCCTGGTGCGGCTTGTCCTTCGGCACAAAACTATTGATCCAACGGAGATACGACAGAAAAGCGACCATCTCCTTACTATCCAGCGGCAAGGGTTTACCATTATGCGGGCGCGTTACACAGTTATTGATACGCTCCGCCAGCGTCAGCACCTTACCCTCCCGCGCACGGTACTGCGGGTATTGCTGATGGGAAGTCATCAGGTTAAATGAAAAGGCTTTTGTGCCTGCATCCTGGTGACAGTTGGTGCAGTTCATTTTATTGCCCAGGTAACGGCCATTGACGCCGTCCGGACCGATATAATACGCGGTGTTCAGCATCAGCGCACGGCCATAGCGGACCAGCTCACCGTATGGGTCGTTGGGAATAGCATTGGTATCTACCTTCAACAACCCGGGCGCGTCTGCCACGGTGGCGGCCGGCGCTTTGGCGCTGCTGCCGGTATTGCAGGACCAGACCATCACAGCGGCAGCTGCCGCCAGAAAACAACCGGTACGGATGTATTGCATTGTCGTCATAAACAAAAGCTTTGCATGTCATTCTGCAATGACATAGGGTAATAACTGTGCGGGAGCGATAAATTCCGCCCGGTACGGAATAAAAGTGGTACGCAGCGTCCACAGCGGATGGCCGTTACGGGTGGTCAGTATCACCGTGTTGCGTTTGGAGCAGCATTGCACTACATGATCATGTCCCACGAGATAGGCGCTGCCCATCCGCTCATTAAAGAGATAAGGCGGCAGGACGGTTTTCATGGTCAGGGTAGCCTGACCGGTACTGTCGTTCAACCGGAAGGCCAGCGTCTGCGACTGCTGCCGGGAAACGCCGTTGTCGAATAACATCAGGTCGTTGCCGGCGTTGATATGCACGGCGTGGCCCATATCAAACGCAGCGGAATCGGGAATAGCGAAATCGCCGCCACGGCCAAACTTCCACATCACCTTGCCGCTTTGTGCGTTGACTTTCCATATCTGCCCGTTGTTATAAAAGGAAACGAGGTAGTTGCTGTCTTTGTCGAAGCTCAGGCTGTTGGCATGCATCCAGTCGTGCCGCGTGCGCACGATAGCTGTATCCGCCGTTGGCTCCAGCGCGTCAAATACGCTCCACTGCCAGCGCCGGCGCCCTTCCCGGTCATACACCACAATGCCGTCGCTTTTGACTGTATCCTGTTCACCGCCGCCCTGCAGCGACAGGTCCACTATTTTTTGCACGCTGGTCAGCGCCACTATTTCGTCAGCGCCTTTGCGCAGCACTTCATGATGCACATCGGCCTGAAAGTCGCGCTGCCCTTTTTTCAAATGCAGCACCGTATCGCCCCGCAGGCCGATCTCCAGTATCTCGTCGCCGTAACTGGTGGAAAACGTTTTGTCGCCCAGGATACAGAGGAAAGTCTGTTGCTCCGTCAGGTGGGCGGTTTTAAAGCCGGTACCGTGTACCTGGTGGTACCAGACAATACGTCCTCCGGCATTGACCAGGTAAATCATCCCGGGATCATCGCGCTGGTTGAGCAGCAGGAACCCGTTGCGGAAATCCTCTGGCAGCATTTCTCCGGCCATAGTGGTGGCTTTCAGCTGGTCCTGGAGGGCTGGCGGCACGTCGATGTTGATGCGGATAGTACGGGCGGTACAGCTGCAGAAGAGCAGCAGCAGGCATAGCAGGCGTGTGTACATGGCTGTTAGCTGGTTAGGAAGCGTGGAGAGCACCAGGCTCTCCACGCCTGGATATTATTTCCACAGATCGCTCTGTGTGGCTTTTGGATTGGCATTCAGCTCCCTTGCAGGGATAGGCAGAACGTAATGTTTGGCCTTGAAGGTGTTGGCGCCTTGTTTCTGGCGGGTGGTCAGGATGGAGGCCAGTTGTGCGGCGGACTTGTTCCAGCGGCGCAGGTCGTAGATCCTGTTTTGTTCGTAGAAAAACTCCAACAGCTTCTGATGGTCTATTTCCGCCATCAGCTGGTCAGGGCCGGGCAGTTCCGCGGCTGTCTTAGGAGCGAGGCCTGCGCGGGTGCGTATCTGGTTGATGTCTGCCAGTGCAAGGCCGGTGTGACCGTTGCGGGTGGCTGCTTCTGCGCGCAGGAGCAGTACTTCGGCGAAACGCATCACGCGGTAGTTGGCGGTGGAAGGCGTAGCGCCCCAGTAGTTATCGGCATTGGCCACGTTGCGCCAGGCGCCGGTGTATTTTTTGATGAGGAAACGTCCATTGGTAGTGGTGTCCAGCTTCGTGTCCGGATAGAGGCGCACGATCTTGGAGCGTGCGGAGCTCCACAGTTCATCGAAGGATTTGCTGTCGTAGAAAGTAGTGTCTTTTTCGCCCAGGGTGGAGCGTTTCCACATCAGCGTGGCATACATGCGTTTGTCGAATTTGGTATCCGCACCGGTGGGCCGCTGTTCTTTTACGAACTGGGACACGAGGTAGTTGGACGGTACATATTTAAACCATCCGCCGCCGGCCGGTGGGCCGATGAACTGCGGGATATAGTTAAACATCGGTGAATTGGCCGTTTCAGCGCCCCAGGGGCCGTACGGATCGCCGAGGGGAGCGCATACCCATTCGAAGATGGATTCTTTGTTGAACTCTTTCTGATCGGTGAAGTTGTCTTCGAAATTATCCACGAGGCCGTAGTTGTAAGGCGCCTGGGTGAGCAGTGTCAGCGTGGCTTCCGCCTGCGGATAGTTTTCCATATAGAGGTAGGCTTTGCCGAGGAAGGCCGTGGCGGCGCCTTTGGTGGCCCTGCCTTGCTCTTTGGGATCGCGTGTTACCGGCAGTTTATCTTTGGCGGCGGTGAGATCGCTGATCACCTGTTGCCATACTTCTTCTTTGCTGGCGCAGGGGGCGGCATAGGCATTGGTTGTTTCCACCGGTTCGGTGCGCAGCGGTACGCCTCCCCAGTTGGCCGCCAGGATAAAATAGGAGATGCCACGGAGGAATTTGGCTTCCGCGATGTAGCTGTCCTTTTTTGCGGCGTCGACGGGCACTTTATCGATACGCGCCAGTACCAGGTTGGCGCGGTGGATGCACTGGTACGTTTTCTCGAAGATATCGGCGGCGTCGCCGTTGTTTTCGTCGTTGGTATACGAAGCGATGGCCCAGGTACCGGGTTCTTCGCCGGGGAGAGTAAACACGTCGTCGCCCATGGCGTTGATGTCCTGTAGGCCGGTGAAGGCGCCCCAGTAGCCATAGAGCGGAAGGCGTAACGGGCTGTAAGCGGCTGCCAGCGCCATGCTCAGGCTGCTCTCATCTTTCCAGAAATTGGTTTCGGTGATCCTGTTGGGATCTGTCTGCGTGAGGAAGTCGCGTTCATTGCAACTGCCGGCCAGCGTTATCGTCAGTGCCAGTGCACCTATATATTTGAATGATTTTTTCATGGGTTGTTTTTTTGACGGTTAGAAGGAAAGGTTCAGGCCCAGCAGCAAAGTGCGTGACAGGGGATAGGCGTCCCAGGAATTGTCCATGCCGCGGGACAGTGCGCCACCGCCCAGGTCGGGGTTGTAGCCTTTGTATTTGGTGGCCGTGAAGAGGTTTTCGGCGGAACCAAAGAACCTCACCCTGTCGATGCCCCATTTGCCGGTGATGGAGGAGGGCATGGTATAACCTAATTCAAAACGTTTGAAGCGGAGGTAGGAACCGTTTTCCAGCCATCTGTCGCTGTTCTCTCTTTTGTTGTTGTTGGGATCGGAGAGGGTGAAGCGTGGGAAGTTGGAGTGATTTTCCGGTGTCCAGGCGTCGAGAACGGCGGTAGAGAAGTTGGTCACTTCCGTCATTTTCTCCATCCATTGTCTTCTGCCGTTATAGATTTTATTACCCGAAACGCCTTCGAAGAAGATGTTCAGATCGAAGCCTTTGTAAGACAGGTTGGCGGCCAGGCCCATGGTGAATTTGGGGAAGGGGCTGCCGAGGTTCTGTACGTCCTGGTTGTCGATCTTGCCGTCGCCGTTGAAGTCTACGAAACGGATGTCGCCGGGTTTGGCGTCGGGTTGGATGAGGGTACCGTCTTTACCGCTATGCGCTTTCACTTCCTCTTCTGAATTAAAGATGCCGTCGGTTTTGATCAGGAAGAAGGAACCGATAGGCGCGCCTACTTTAGCCCTTGAGATATCGCCGAATTCCTGTCTGCCGGAGCCGACGGTGATGGCGGTCATTTCGTTGGCTGTATGGGAAACGTTGAACATTACGCGGTATTTAAGGCCGCTGCGGGTCTGGTCGGCATATTCCACGGAGGCTTCGTAGCCTTTGTTTTCGATCACGCCGGCATTCAGTGTAGGCGTGCCCGTTTTACCGACAGACGGTGGGAACGGTACGCCGAGGAGTACGCCGCTGGTCTTTTTATGGAAGACTTCAAAGATCACGAACAGCTTATTGTCCAGGAAGCCTGCATCGATGCCGCCGTTGACGATCTTGGTTTCTTCCCAGGAGAGGTCTACCGGGGAAGCGTAGGAGCTGGCGGTAGCGCCGGGCCAGAGCACATTGCCCTGTACGTAGTTGATACCGCTGGTGATGGCCGTCTGCGTGAGATAGTTGCCTATTTCCTGGTTGCCCAGTACGCCCCAGCTGCCGCGCAGTTTGAGGTTGCTGACAACACTACGCAGGCCGGAGAAGAAGTTTTCGTTGTGGATGTTCCAGCCGGCGGAGAAAGAGGGGAAGGAGCCGAACTGGTAGTCGTTGGCAAACCGGGAGGAGCCGTCCCGGCGGATAGAGGCGGTGAACAGGTATTTGGAATCGTAGGAGTACATGATCCGTCCGAAGGTGGACAGGATAGCGCTCACGTTGGCATCGCCGTTGTTTTTCTGGGAGCCGGCGGTGCCTGCGCCCAGCACGGAAGTACCATCCGGCAGGTCGTTGCGGGAGGCGCTGAAGCCGGAATAGGTGTTTTTCTGGGCGGTATAACCGGCTACCGCGTCGATGTTGTGCTTACCCAGCTTTTTCGTATAGGCGAGGGTGTTTTCCAGGAGCCACGAGTTGGCGGTGGTGCTGCCTTCTTCGAGGTCGGGCAGGGTATTGGCGGCGTTGCCATCGTTGTACATGCCGGTATAGGTGCGGGTACGGCCTTGTGTTTCGGTAAGACCGACGTTGAACCGGTAGCGGAGGCCTTCGATCAGTTTCACTTCCACGAAGGCGTTGGCCAGCAGGTTGAGGTCTTTGGCGCTTCTGTTAACTTTTTCCAGCAGGGCGACGGGGTTAGACAGATTTTTCATGTATATCGGTCTTCTGCCGTATCCGCCGAGGTCCTGGGTAGGGTCGTAAACCGGAACGGTGGCGGGCATTACGAGGGCGCTGCCCACGAGGCTGTGGGTCTGGTCACCACCGCTGGGAGCGAGGCGGCTGACGCCTCTTTTGATGATAACGGTCTCGCCTATTTTAATTCTGCCTTTTTCGTATTGTGTTTTTACGCGGAAGTTGGCGGCGGAGTAGTCGGTATTGATCATGGTACCGTTTTCTTTCAGGTATCCGCCGGAGAGGTTGTAAGTAAAGTTTTTGGAGCCGCCGCTGAAGTTAACGTTCGTACGGGCGATGGTGGCCTGACGGAAGATGGCGTCCTGCCAGTCGCTGTTGATGCCGTTGTAGTTGGGGATGCCGGTCATGTTGGCCTGCATCAGTTTAGTCCATTGTTCGCCGTTGAGGAGGCTCATTCTCTTGGGAACGGACTGTACACCGACCCAGCTGTCGATTTCCAGTTTGGGCACGGCTTCTTTCAGGCCGCCTTTGGTGGTGACGATCACTACGCCGTTGGCGGCGCGGGAGCCGTAGATGCTGGCGGTGGCCGCATCTTTCAGCACTTCGATAGATTCCACGTCGTTAGGGCTGACACCGTCGATGCTGTTAACGAAGACACCGTCTACGATAAACAGCGGGGCGTTGTTGCCGAGGGTGCTGAGGCCGCGGATGGTGATATTGAGGCCGGAGCCGGGGGCTCCGCTGGCGGATTCCACGGATACGCCGGGGACGCGGCCCTGGATGGCGCCGCTGATATTTTTGGAGACGTTGGCGCTGATGGTATTGACGCGAACGGAGGAAACGGAGCCGGTCACATCTTTTCTTTTCTGGGTGCCGTAACCTACCACCACCAGTTCTTCCGTCTGCACCGCTTTCTGGCGAAGGGCGATGTCCAGCGGACCGGCTTTGGTCACCTGCTTTTCGATGGTCTCGTAGCCGATAAAGGAGATGACGAGGGTGCCGCCGCCATCGGGCAGTTCGAGGGTGAAGTTACCTTTGGCGTCGGAGCTGGCGCCTTTGGAGGTACCTTTCAGTTTCACGGAGGCGCCGGTCAGCGGTTCGCCGGTGAGGGCGTCGGTGATACGGCCGTAAACGGAGATATTGGCGACCGGTTTTACTTCCGTGCCGTCGGTTTTAACAGACAGGATGATGGTATTGTCCACCACGCTGTAGTTGAGACGGTTACCTGCCAGGGCCTGGGCCATTACGTCTTCCAGGCTGGCGTGGCTGGCGGAAACGGAGACTTTATCGGCTGTTTTCAGCATTTCCGTGTTGTAGAAAAAGGTATAGCCGGTTTGTTTCCTGATTTCCCGGAGCACCTTGGTGAGCGGCACACGGTGCATGTCGAGGGTCAGCTTTTGCGAGTAACCGGTAGCGCTGACCTGCAGGGCAAGCACCAGCAGCAGAAAAGCAGTTAGCTTCATAACTTTCAGCATTTGCGCGCACACCGGGGACCACCGGTGTTTGACGGCATTTCTAAATGGCATAACTTTGTTAGGTTTTTGGTGAGCAATAAGGCTTTTACGACAATATTTGTTTTTTGTTTACCAGAACAGCTGACCGGGCATGTGGCGACATGTCCGGTTTTTTATTACCTGGTTTTGGACTGTATAGTGATGGTTTTGTTGGTGATGGAATATTGAATGCCGGCTGTCTGCAGGATGCGCAGTGCCTGGGACAGGGCGGCTGTTTTACGGATGGAACCGGAATAGTGCTGGTCGGGGATGGCGCCCTCATAAACGACCGTTACATCATACCAGCGGGCGAGCTGCCGCATAATAGATGGCAGATCGTCGTCTTCAAACTCGAACATGCCTGTTTTCCAGGCGATGTTTTTATCGATGTCTGCTTCGGATACCGCGATGCGGTCTTGTCCCCTGGTGATGACCGCCTGTTGGGAGGGGGCCAGCACAGCTTGTTGTCCGCCGGGCCGGGATACCATGACTTTCCCGGTGACGAGCGTGGTGGTGCTGTTGTTTTCATCGGCATAATTCATAACGTTGAAACTGGTGCCTAATACAGTGATTTGCTGGTTGTCGCTGAGCTGTACGTGGAAAGGTTGTCGTGCGTTGGGGGTTATTTCGAAGTAGGCTTCCCCGTTAAGGTATACGGTGCGTCCGTTGCCGGCGAAGCGCGTAGGGAAGCGGAGAGAGGATGCGGCGTTGAGCCATACCCGGCTGCCATCGGGCAGGGTGACCTGGTATTCACCGCCGCGGGGGGTGGCAAGGGTATTGAAAAGGATTTTTTCTTCGGTATTGCCGGAGTGATCGTATACGAGGGAGCCCTGGCCTTTATTGATGCGGGTGCCATCTTTTTCTTCGAACTGGCTGGCGCCTGCGGAGTCGAGAGGAACGGTGGTGCCGTCTGCCAGGGTGAGTACCGCTTTGGAGGTACCAGGTTTTGCGTCATGTGCCGCTGGTGCTGCAGCGATCTGTTGCTGTTCACGGTAACGGCTATACTGGTACCACCCGGTAATGGATAACAGCAGCACTGCGGCAGCTGCGGCGGACCACCAGTAGTGCCGGCGTTGTTGGCCCCGGGCAGGAGGGGTTAAGGCAGCAGGCGCCTGTGCTGTTGTGTTGGCAACATGCTCCCGGAGCAACAACCTGAAATTGCCGACAGCAGCGTGCAGCTGTCCCTGTTGCCCGTTGATGACACCGAATATTTTCCTGGCTTGCTCAAATGAAGCCTGCCGGTCCGGGTTTTCCCGGAGCCAGTCTTCCCACCGGCGGGTATCTTCCTCGCTTACGCCCATGCAATAGCGGAGGAAGGAATCGTCCTGTAAGAAATCTTCAGCGGAGGTAAAAGCGTTTTCCATGACGTGTTGCTATGATATAGTGTGCGGAATCCCGGGTTATTCCCAAAGAATCCCAAAATATTTTTTTCAGTGCCGGATAAAGGGAGATAAAGACCGTTATTTCAGGGTGTTCACCATATTTAAATAGAGGTTGACCGAAAAAGGGCCTGTCAGGGAACCTCTTTTGTGAACGGACAGGGTTGTCTCCTGTGTGGGCAGGGTACGGAGCGATTTGATGTGCAGCAGCATCAGCAGGGAGAAGGCGGCAGACAATATTTTAAGGGCGGAGCCCAGCGTATTGTAGGCGGTTTTGGTGGTGATGCCGGTACGGCGGGCCACTTCGTCCATGGGCAGGCCGTCGAAATAGCGGAGCTCCACCAGCTGTTGCTGGCGGGGAGTGAGCTGTGCAATGGCCCGGCGTACTTTCCGGCGAAGCTCTTCTGTGGTTTGTACCGCCACGATACGGGCCTCGTAGGAGAGTTCATAGGGTGCGGCGGTGGCGAAAGCATCCGCAGCGGCGCCGGTCTGCTGTGACTGGCGGATGCCGGCAAATATTTTCCGGCGCAGATAGGTGAAGAGGTATGACTTCACATTCCGCACGGTGGTCAGCTGGTGGCGTTTGTCCCATATTTCCAGGAAAACATCGTTGATGGCGTCTTTGGTCAGCTCGGCGTCGCCGCAACTGCGGATGCCATAGTTGACCAATGACAGGTACATTTTTTCGTACAGGGCTACCAGTGCCTCCTGGTTGTTCTGGCGCACTTCTTCCCATAGCAGGGTGTTGGCGGTATCCGCCTGCGGTTGGCCGGCAGCGTGCTGGTTGCGGAAAGTTACTGGTTCATTGTTCATCCGAATTATTCAGCTGTTTGTCAGGATGGTTGGTTAGCATCCTGTCTCTTATTCACGTGGTAACAGTTACTGACTTTGGTTGTTTTTGTTCAGACAGGGAAGGTAGGAATAATTCGCGTAGAATCAGCAAAAGGGGAGGAAGGGAAAAAAAGGAAGCCTCTTATTTGAGGCTTCCGGCGATATAGGTGCAATAATCTTTGTATTTATCCTGTTCGGCTGCCGGGTAGGTGATCATGATGGTCTGAAAGACATCTGACTCGCTGCCCATGTAGTCGATTTTGCGTTTTGCGGTCTTGCAGTACACAATTTCACCTTTGTTGTTGGTGCCGGAATAAATGTAGTAAGTAGGTTTGATGACCTGGTAGGCCACTTTAAGGCCTTTGGTGACGGACCGGAAGTTATACTTCAAAGGATCCGTGCCCGGCTGAACATGCTCGTCGATATCCGCGGGGTCCATGACCAGCTGACCGAAGGCGAATATCTTAGCTGTGCCTTTAGGGGCGGAAAACGTTTGACCGTCACCGTTGCCGGATTCGCCTTCAGCTTTAAAGTCGTCCGGATACTCCATACAGAACTGGAAACGGTTGTTGCAATACTGCTTTCTGGGCCCTGCCGTAAAGGAGAGGCACAGGATAGCCAGCAAAAGGGAGGTTACACAAATTGTCGCTTTCATAATATATATTGAACCGCAAATGTAAGATGCTTTTTTACTACTTTCGTCCGGTAAAAAAATCCCCTTCCCGTTTCATGAAACAAATCCTTACCGCCCTGTTTTGCCTGGTGTTGTGCCGGGCCCATTCCCAGACCTTATATATAAAGACTTACGGCCACGCCAAAGACAAACCGGTCATTTTCCTGCATGGCGGTCCGGGGTATAACGCTGCTTTTTTCGAGCGGAGCACGGCAGCGCGGCTGGCTGACAAAGGCTTTTTTGTGATCATTTACGACCGGAGGGGCGAGGGCCGTTCGCCGGACAGCGCCGCACAGTTTACGTTCAGCGAGGCGCTGGCCGATATTGATGGTCTTTATAAAACGTACCAGCTGAAGAAGGCCGTTTTGCTGGGGCATAGTTTCGGTGGCGTGCTGGCCATTAAATATGCGGAGAAAAAACCGGGCGCCGTGGACGCCATTGTATTGGCGGATGCGTTGCTCGATGCACAGGAAACTTACCGTACCGTGCTGGCAAAAGTGGAGGGCATTTATGAGGCAAAAAAGGACAGTATGAGCCTCCGGTACATCGGGATGATCAGGCAAATGGATACTGCCGGATTGGCATATAATTCCTATACGCTGGGGCATGCGATGCTGAATGGTTTGTATGGACCAGTGCATCCTTCGGAAGAGGCGAAGGTTATCTACCAGGAAATGAAGAAAGATTCAGTAGTAAAAAAATACGGTGGCCAGATGACCCGGCAGGCGCCAACGGGCTACTGGGAGCATGAACATTACACCACGCTGAACATGCTGCCGGCGCTCAAAAATCTGGTGGCAAAGAAGACAAAAGTTTACGCAGTCTATGGGAGGGAGGATGGCCTGTTTTCTGAAAAACAGGTGGGTGAGGTGACAGAGATCATCGGTCGTAACCGGGTCGATTATTTAGCAGGAGCCGGGCATAATGTGTTCGCCGATCAGCAGGTTTTGTTCCTCGAAGATCTCAAAAAGTGGCTGAAATAGGTCGTTTTTTATGTATTACTTAATAAAAATGCAGGTTTTTTAGACCTGCATTTTTTTATACCTGGCTGATAAGATAGTGTTGTTGTAAACTTCAGATTATCAATTAGTTTATGAAAATTGTTTAAAGTAAAGTAAAACTTTAAGTAACGCCTTGATACTTTGGTTATACGCTCTGTCCGGCGCCTGGTCTCACCCCGGTTTCGGCAAATACCAGGTCTCCCAGTTCTTCCAGCGAGTTGACAGTCACAAGGGAGACATGTTCCATCGGTAAAGGAGAAAATAACCACCGCGGACCGCTCGCTACCACCCCAAATGCCGACCCCCCGATTTCGATTTTATACGACCTTTTGGCTGGTTGAAAAATGAAACCCAACTCCAGTAATTTATCATGACTGATTGCGGTCATCGTGTATATATATTTTCACGAATATAATAATTTAATTTAAATTGATAAAGCCATCGGAAGAATTTAAAAATACATGAGCGGTAGCACACAAGGAAAGTTAAAAGTCTATAAATTTGGTAGACTAAAAACTTGTGTTTACTTTTATTGCGCTTACAGATCATCATTTTTCTGCTGACAAAAGGGCAGCAGTACAGCAACCGGAATCGATCGCAGTTGGTATCGCGCTGGCACTCCTGCGCCCTTATTTTTAACAAAAAGATTGTCACGCTGTTACCACTCGGAGCACACCAGGCCATCTGGTGAAACCACTCATTTGTTTAAACCAAAAGTTACCTATGTACTTATTTTACCTTAAGGCACGCAAGCGGACATGGGCTATCCTCCTGTTGACACTGACTCTTGCTTTCCCACTGTTTTTGCTGGCGCAACAACGTGCAGGCGTAAGCGGTACCGTCCGTAATGACCGCAACGAAACCCTGCCCGGCGCCTCGGTGACCGCCACCAACACGGCTACGGGCGCCACCAGTTCCACGCAGACCAACGTGGCCGGCGTATTTCAGTTTCCCGATCTGCCCGCAGGGCCTTACATCTTCCGGATCACCTTCGTGGGCCTGGAGCCGCAGGTACTGTCGGGTTACACCGTCAAAGCAGGAACACCCCTGCAGCTCACCGCCACCCTCAAAGAATCGGCTTCATCCCTCAACCAGGTGGTGGTGGTAGGTTACGGCGTGCAACGCCGCCGCGAAGTGACCGGCGCCGTGTCCTCCATCCGCGCAGCGGAACTGAAAGACCAGCCGGTATCCAGCTTTGCCCAGGCGATCGCCGGTAAAGTGGCGGGCGTACAGGTGATCCAGAACACCGGCGCCCCCGGCGGCAGCCTCAGCGTCCGTATCAGGGGCCTCAATTCCATCTCCGCCGGCACCGACCCGCTCTACGTCGTAGATGGATTCCCGTTATCCAACGACCTGAAGAACCTGCAGGGCACCACCGACGTGGTAGGCATCACCGGACAGGCGTCTTTTCAGAAATCGCCCGATCCGCTCAGCACCCTCAACAGCGACGATATCGAGTCCATAGAGATCCTCAAAGACGCTTCCGCCGCCTCCATCTACGGCTCCCGCGCATCCAACGGCGTAGTGCTCATCTCCACCAAAAAAGGGAAAAGAGAAGGGCCGCCTTCCTTTAGCTATAACGCCTACGGCGGCTTCCAGCAGGTCAGCAAAAAGATCCACATGCTGGATGCCTACCAATGGGCTAAACTGTCTTACGACGCTAAAAACAATGCGTACCTCGATGCCAAACCCAACGGCAGCATCAATGACGACAACGCCACCCGTGGCAACTCCAACTTCCAGATCCCCCCGGAAATACTGCCTTACCTCAGAGGGGAACAGGGACTGGTGAATACCGACTGGCAGGATGCCGTATTCCGCACCGCACCGGTACAGAACCATACGCTCTCCGCTTCCGGCGGCAATGATAAGTTCCAGTACTACATCTCCGGAAATTATCTTGATCAAAAGGGCATCGTGATCGCTTCGGGGTATAAAAGATACGGGGTACGGGCTAATCTCACGGCCAACCTTACGCCCCGGCTGAAAGTAGGGCTCTCCCTGAACCCGTCCTATGATCATTATGACCTGATCAATAGCGAAGGTCCCTGGACTTTTGACGGTATCCTGAGCAACGCCCTGAAAGCGGCGCCCATCTTCCCGGTGTACAACCCCGATGGTTCGCTGGCCACCAATAAACAAAACGCGTGGGCCTTCGGCTACTCCGGCGGTGAAAACCCCGTCGCCCTTGCCACCCAGATAGAAGATAAGCTGGATCATATCCGCAACCTCGGACATATCTATGGCGAATACACGATTATCAAAGGACTGACCTTTAAGACTTTCTTCGGGGCAGATATCAATTATTTCAACCGTAACTACTACCGGCCGTCTACGCTGGGCAGCTATAAGCCCATCCAGCAATCCGCGCCCACGGTACCCAAAGGCTCCGCCCAAACGGCGCAGTCGGTGAACTGGCTCTGGGAAAACACGCTCAACTATCATTTCGAAGTGTCCAAACACCGTTTTGATGTGCTGGCAGGCTACACCTCCCAGAAAAATACCACCAAAGCCAATGAAACCGTAGGCACCGGCTTCCCTAACGATGCCGTACACACGATCAATGCTGCCACCATTACCAGCGGTACTTCCAATACCTCCCAGTGGTCGCTGCTTTCTTACCTTGGCCGTGTCAACTACAACTACGACGATAAGTATTTTGTGAGCGCCAGCCTGCGCAGCGATGGCTCCTCCCGTTTCGGGGCCAATAACAAATGGGGTTATTTCCCCTCCGTTTCCGGCGGATGGCTCATCAGCAACGAAGCTTTCTTTAAAGTACCCGTGATCTCTGAACTGAAAGCCCGTGTGAGCTATGGCACCTCCGGTAACTTCCAGATCGCCAACTACGCCTCTTACGATCTGCTGGCCTCCAATAACTATATCCTCGGCAGCGGCAACGGTAATGTGGTCAACGGCGCAGGCCTTTCACAGCCGGCCAACCCGGACCTGACCTGGGAAAAGACGGTGCAGTTCAACGCCGGCCTGGACCTCGGCCTTTTCACCAACCGTATTTATCTCAGCGCAGATTATTATAAAACCACCACGTCCGACCTGCTGCTGAATGTGCCGGTGCCCTTCAGCTCCGGCTTCGCCACCGCACTGAAAAATGTAGGCAAAGTTCAGAACAGCGGCATAGAGTTCGGGCTGACCACCCGCAACCTTACCGGCGCTTTCAGCTGGAATACCAACATCAACCTGTCGGCCAATAAAAACAAAGTCCTGCAGCTGGGCCCCGGTAACGCGCCGATCCTCTCAGACGGCGGCAACGGCACCATCTCCCAGCTGTTTATCACCGCGGTAGGGCAGCCCATCGGTAGCTACTACGGTTATGTCAACGGCGGCGTCTTCGCAAACCAGGAAGAGATCAACGGTTATCCGCACTATGCCACTGCCAAACCCGGCGACCGTCGTTTTGTGGACGTGAACGGCGACAAAAAAATCGATGCCAACGACCGTACCGCCATCGGCAGCTATTTCCCTGATTTTATCTGGGGGATGACCAACGAATTCCGGTACAAGGGCTTCGACCTGGCGATATCCCTGCAGGGCGTGCATGGCAACGAGATCCTGAACCTGCAGCGCCGCTTTATCTTTAATATGGAAGGTAACGCCAACCAGATGGCCGACGCCCTGTTTTACTGGAAATCCCCGCAGGACCCCGGCAACGGCAACGTGATGCGGGCCAACCGCGTCACCAACGCCAACAGCGCCCAGATCAGCTCTTTCCATGTAGAAGACGGTTCGTTTGTGCGTTTGCGTAACGTGACCCTGGGGTACACGTTCAACAAAAAACTGTTGGGCAACCGTATCAACGCGCTGCGGGTATACGCATCCGGCCAGAATATCTACACCTGGACACACTACACCGGCTACAACCCTGAAGTTAACGCCCGGCCCGACAGTCCGCTGTCACAGGGAGAAGACTATGGCACCTATCCGCTGCCTAAAACTTTTATCGCCGGCTTAAATCTCTCATTCTAAAATCTGGGCTATATGAAACGTCAATATATATTACCGCTTCTGGGAATGCTCACTTTCAGCGCCTGCAGCAAGGATTTCATCAACCTCACGCCGCAGTCGAACCAAACTACGTCCACCTTCTTTAAGACCGCCTCCGATTTTGAGCAGGGGGTGAACGCCATTTATGATGGTCTTCAGAGCACCCAGACCTATGGCAAAGCCTATTACTACCTGATGGAAGTGCGCAGTGACAATACCGATATCTGGGACCGGGGCGCCCTGGCGGGCGTGGCTTCCCAGGTGGACTTCTTTACCGAGGTGACCACCAATCCTTTTATTAGTGACGGTTATGCCGGCGCTTATGTGATCATCACGCGGGCCAATGCAGTGCTGGACCAGATCGATGCTTCCGGTATCCCCGACGCTTCCAAAAAACAGTACAAAGGAGAGGCGCTGTTCCTGCGGGCGCTGTCGTACTTCAACCTGGTACGGCTATACGGACCAGTGCCGCTGGTCACCAGAATGGAGACGACCTCGCAGGCGCTGAACCATAAAAGGAATGCCACCGCGGAAGTATATACGCAGATAGAAAGCGACCTGCAAACGGCCGTGACATTGCTTCCCGGCTCGTACACCAACGCCAACGACTATGGGAGGGCTACCGCCGGCAGTGCTGCGGGTTTGCTGGGTAAAGTACTGGTGACGCAGAAAAAATGGGC
This sequence comes from uncultured Chitinophaga sp., assembly GCF_946479755.1. The sequence goes on from NZ_CAMLHC010000001.1 coordinate 142,482, forward strand.
TGCTGCTCTGACCGCCCTGAAGAATGTGGGCAATGGTTACAGCCTGGTCAGCGAATATGCCGACCTGTACAAACCGGCCAATGTGGTGAATCCGGAGATCCTGTTTGCCGTCCGTTTCAAAAAAGGGCTTAACCCTTCCGAGGGCAACAACTACTTCGCTGATATGGTACCCGTGTCTTTCTATTATAATGGCGTGTTGTACGGCGGCTCCAATAACAACCGGCCTACCCATGACCTGGTGGCCAGCTATGAGCCGGCCGATAAGCGCCTCGGGGTCTCGCTGGACACCATTTATAATAACAGCGCCACTAATGTTGTCAAGGGCAATTACGTAAAAAAATACCTCGATGTGCCCGGCGCCACCAACGACGGGGGCAGCAATTTCCCGGTACTGCGTTATGCCGATATACTGCTGTTGCAGGCAGAAGCCCTCAATGAACAGGCGTACAGCGGCGCTACCGGCGCCGGCACGGCGTTCGGTTTCCTGAATGCCGTGCGTAAAAGGGCCGGCCTGCCGGAGAAAACCGCGGCAGAGCTGCCGGACCAGGCCAGTTTCCGCAATGCGGTGTTCCGGGAGCGGAGAGTAGAGCTGGCCTTTGAAAATGACCGCTGGTTCGATCTGGCCCGCAGCGCCAACGGGGTGGCGGTGTTGCAGGCGCACCTGAAGCAGGAGTACAATCTGGCTACGCCGGTATTGAATGCCGACCGGCTCCTGTTTCCGATACCGCAGAGTGAAATCAATATACACAACGATCCCGCCAATTTCCCGCAGAACAAAGGGTACTAGCGGCGGGTAAACAGGGAACCATGAAACATGTTTATGCAGGCATATTGTGCGTGCTGCTGTCGCTGACAGCAGCCGCACGGTCCGCCACCGATTCCGTATGGGTACAATCCCACTATGTCAAGAAAGAACAGTATATCCGTATGCGTGATGGGGTGCAGTTGTTCACCACCATCTACCAGCCGCTCGACAGCAGTGAACAGCACCCGGTGCTGATGACCCGCACACCGTACTCCTGTGCTCCTTATGGTAAAGACCTGTCGCCCAGGCTGTGGGATTCTTACTGGAACAAGTATGCCCGTGAGGGTTATATCATCGTGATACAGGATGTGCGTGGCCGTTGGATGAGTGAAGGGGCTTTTGTCAATATCCGCCCTTTTAACCCCGACAAGCGTGGGACGGATATCGATGAAGCCAGCGACACGTATGATACCATTGAGTGGCTGCTGCATCATGTACCGCATAACAACGGGAGGGTGGGCCTTTTCGGTATTTCCTATCCCGGTTTTTATTCCACCATGGGCGCTTTAAGCGGGCATCCGGCGCTGAAGGCCGTTAGTCCGCAGGCGCCGGTGACGGACTGGTTCCATGGGGATGACTTCCATCACAACGGTGCTTTTTTCCTGATGGACTGTTTCGGTTTTTATACCAAAGGCTTCGGTTACCCTCACCCGCATCCCGTGTCTGTGGCGCCGGTACAGCAGCTGAAGCTGCCATGCGCCGACAACTACCAGACGTTTCTGCAGATAGGCACAATCCCTAATTTCACCAAACTGACGGGCGACAGCCTGGCTTTCTGGAAGGAGCTTATTACTCATCCTGATTACGACGACTGGTGGAAGGCCCGCGATCCGCGGCAGCATGTGGAACGGGTGCAACCCGCCATACTGGTGGTGGGCGGCCTTTTCGACGCGGAGGATTGTTACGGCGCCTGGAATTTGTACAAAGCCATAGAACAGAAAAAGCAGCCGGACCATTTTAACAGGCTGGTGATGGGGCCGTGGTACCATGGGCAATGGGCTTCTTCGGACGGTACCCGGCTGGGCAATGTACAGTTTGGCGACAATACCGCCACCTGGTACCAGGAGCAGGTGGAAGTACCTTTCTTTAATTATTACCTGAAAGACAAAGGTTCGCTGGCCGGTCTGCCGGAGGCTACTGTTTTCTTTACAGGCGAGAACCAGTGGCGGCAGTTTGCGGCGTGGCCTTCGCCGGCAGTGCAAAACAAGCCGTTGTATTTGCAGTCCGGCTGTACGTTGGGGTGGAAGCTTCCGTCGGCCGCCGCCCGTGCCTACAGTGAGTATGTGAGTGATCCTGCGCATCCGGTGCCTTATACCGCAGATGTCCATTATATACGTACCAGGGATTATATGACCGATGACCAGCGGTTTGCCGCCCGCCGGGCAGATGTGCTGACTTTTGAGACGGAGCCGCTGACAGCGCCGGTTACTTTGGGCGGTGTTGTCACCGCCGATCTTAGTGTAGCCATTACCGGTACCGATGCTGATTTTGTGGTGAAGCTCATCGATGTGTTTCCCGATGATTTCCGTTACCCCGGCGCACCGCAGGCCAATATGACCCGGGATGCCGGCGGGCCGCACCCGATGGGTGGTTACCAGATGCTGGTGCGGGGAGATATTTTCCGTGGCCGTTACCGTAACAGCTTTTCCCATCCGGAGGCGTTTACGCCCGGGAAAGTAGAGAAGGTCCGTTTTGACCTGCCGGATGTGGCGCATACTTTTCAAAAGGGACATCGTATTATGGTGCAGATACAGAGCAGCTGGTTTCCGCTGGCGGACAGGAACCCGCAGCAGTTCATCAATATTTACGAAGCGCAGGAAAAAGATTTTAAAGAGGCCCGCATCCGGGTGTATCATGATCCGGCGCATCCGTCGGCCGTGGTGCTGCCGGTGTTGCCGTGACCATTTCAAAAATAATTACAGAAAGTTGCCGGGCCGTGTGATATTTTCTCCCTTCCCGCGAATAATATATATAGGCGTCATGATTTCCTTTTTTAGATGATTGTTTGGTTCCGGGGAGGAGGTGTCTTTGAGTACCGTGCCTTGTCATCGTTCTGACAGTTTCATTTTAGTACCTTCGCGGTATGACGAGACAAGAAACCCAACTGACGGAAACTGACGTTCAATTATTGCAAAGCCTTGGCCAGGTGAAGGGGCGTCGTTTGAGACTGCTGATATTTTTCAGTTGTGTGACGCTGGTTTTTGGATTATTGTTATTTATTCCTTCTGACGCGGCTGGTTTCACTATTGGGGTGGCGTTGATCTTTTTGTTGATGTTTTCGCTTTGTTATTTTATGTGGCGGGGCGTGTGGCTGATGCGGCGGCGGAGTCAGCGCAGTATTGATAATGGTCGCAAGGGGATTATTGACATACAGTTGAAGGGGCTGCAGGCCAACGGCCGTGGTGGGGTGGATTATGTGGCGGACAATGGCGAGGTGTACCGGCTGGCGGTGCCATTGCCGGGTGTGTCTGTCCTGGGCAGACAGCTGGCTTCGTGGTATCCCGGGGTGATAGAGCATGCTACGGGAGCTGCGGGCGAACGTGTGCAGCTGCATATCAGTGTTACCGGCGTACTGTTGCGGGTGGTATACCCTGATTCGCCGGCTGTGAAGGCGCCGGCGGTGTTAACGGAAACGGATAAACGGCTGGTGAGCGAGCACCGTGACCGGGAGAAGATGATTATTATCGGAAAAATCACGGAAGTGCTGGTTCCCTTACAACGGGGAAAAGGACTTCATGAAACGTATATTCGTATAGGTGATACCCTTTATCTGCTGAAGCCCCTGCGGCAGACGGAGCACCCTGTCAGCCCCGGACTGGAGGTGCATCTGCACGTACTTCCCGGAAGAAATGGCGAGGCTGACAAGGTGTTGTACCTCCTGGGCGCCTAGCGGTCCTTTCGGCAGCAGGTGATTACTCTGCTTTCAGACTGTCGGCCGGATTGGTCATGGCGGCTTTGATGCCCTGGTAGCTGATGGTCAGCAAGGCTACGACAGCCGCCAGCAGGCCGGCGACCCAAAACATCCACCAGGAAAGCGGGACGTGATAATCCATGTGGTCCAGCAACGTGCGCATGGCCCAGGCGGCGAGCGGCGCTGCCAGCAGGAATGCCAGCAGTACCGGTTTCATCAGATCGGCAGACAGCATAAACCACAGCCGCGTGATGCTGGCGCCGAATACTTTGCGGATGCCTATCTCGCGGATGCGCTTTTCTGCCATGAAAGTGGATAATCCCAGTAACCCCAGGCAGGAGATAATGATAGCGAGCGTGCCTACCACGCTGATCATATGCCAGGTGGAACGGATGCCTTCGAACTTGCGCTCCTGTGCGTCCTGCGTGAAATGAAATTCAAAAGGAAAGCCCGGCGCCGCTTTTTTGAAGGCGTCTTCCAGCTGCGCTACCTGCTGCTGCCACTGCCCGTCGTTGACAAGGCGTACAAAAATATGGTTGAGCGTACCGGTATTCAGGAATACTGCCAGTGGGGCGGTGGTTTCAAAAGGATCGTTGAAGGAGAAGTCTTTTACCACACCGATCACCATGTTACTACCGATGAGCGTGCCCACGACGGGTGGTTTCAGGCCCATTTTCCTGACGGCTGTTTCATTCAGGATGCAGCCCAGGGTATCCCCGAATTCGCGGCTGAAGTCGCGCCCCTCTACCAGCGACAGTCCTGCTGTCTTCATCCAATCGTATTGCACATGACTGATATGGACCATAAAGTTCTGGTCGGCCGTTTTGCCGGGCCACGAAAGGTCATTGGTAGCGCCGCCATAGCGTACCAAATCGTCGTTGCCGGCTGAAACACCCTGTACGCCGGGAATTTGCAGGAAGGCTTCCCGGATAGCGTCGTACTTGCCGGCCATATTGCCGCGGGTGGGTATGTCGATCAGGTTTTCCGGATCATAGCCAATGGGCAGCTGCTGCACATACTGCTGTTGCCGGAAAATTACAATCGTGGAGATGATCAGGAAAATAGAGATCATGAACTGAAAGGTGACCAGGCCCCTGCGAAAGAAGGTGCCGCTGCGTTGAGGGAGTATTTGTCCCTTCAGTACCTTGACCGGGCGGAAGGCGCTGATAAAAAAGGCCGGATAGCTGCCGGCGATCAGGCCTGTCACCAGGGTCAGGCTGGTAATGGCCAGCCACAGTTTCCAGTCTGTAACATCCATCGTCAAATGGGTATGGAGGAGCGTGTTCATTCCGTGCAGGCTCAGCTTGGCCAGCAGTATCCCGGCGACCAGCGCCAGCAAAGCCATGGCCACGGACTCTGAGAGGAACTGTAACACCAGCTGCCGGCGGGTGGCGCCCAACGTTTTGCGCACACCTACTTCTCTGGCGCGTTGTGCCGAACGGGCGGTGGCAAGGTTCATGAAGTTGACACAAGCCAGTAGCAGGACGAAGATGCCTACAATAACGGTGAACTGGATGACTTGTATTCTGCCTCCGGCGGGGTGCCCGTTCTTAAATCTGCTGCGGAGGTGAAAATCAGCAAAGGGGTAGGCAAACGGTGTGCTGTTGCCGTAGCGGGTGCTGACCAGCTTTTTCAGTTTGTCGTTAAATACAGTCGGATCAACATGCGGTTTAAGTGTGATGAATGTCTGCATGGCGTTATAGTCCCAGCGATCGGAGATACCGGGCGTCTGCAGTTCTGCCAGCCGGTAGGGAAGTATTACATCGAACCGGATGGTACTGTTTTGCGGGATGTCCTGCAGCACTGCGCCCACTTTCAGGCTACGGGCCTGGTTATGCATAAAAACTTTACCGACAGCGTCGTCGCTGCCAAAGAATTTGTGTGCGGTACGGGAGGTAATAACGATGGAGCCGGGGTCGGAGAGGGCGGCAACAGGATCCCCGGCGATAACGGGAAACCGGAAGATGCGCAGGAAATCGGGTTCGGCATAGAGACCGTTTTCATAGGTGCTTTTCTCGCCGGTGTTCAGCAGTTGATCTCCGCTGGTAACCATACGGGCTACGTGGTCCGCTTCCGGCAGACCTTCGCGGATGGCGGCTGCCAGTGCCGGCGTAGTGGCACGACCGGTATAGATCACATTTTCACGCGGGTCGTTGACCATGATGCCGTAGATAGCAGAGAGGTTGCTATGGAACCGGTCATATTGCAGTTCTCCTTTTACAAAAAGAAGAAAAATAATGCCCAGCGCGAGGCCTATGGATAGCCCGCTGATATTGACGAAAGTGAAAAGCCGGTTTTTGATCATTCCCCGGAGGGTGGAGGTGAAGTAGTTTTTCAACATAGTCGGGAATTTTAATCTGCCGGTAACCGGCCGCCAAGAAGATGCCATGTTTGAAATCATTCACCGTGAGGGAGTTGCCGGGGATGGCGCGTCCGTTTTTGATACAGCCGTGTTCAATTTCGCACGCTACCAGTTGCCGTCAGGGTACTGTTGCAGGATGGCTTTGGCGCGTAGCTGTCCCTGTTTCATCCATGCCTGCATCAGCAGCCGGTCAAAACGCAGGCCGGTGGGGAAATCGGGGTCCAGTTCAGCTTCGGGGCTGATATAATAAACCCTTATGGGCGCCGCAGCTGTCCGCTGGAAGTGGCGCAGCGCTTCGAGGTCGTTTTCCCGTACGTCCTGTATGAAGATGGTGACGGCGCGCAGGAGCACGTCCAGCAAGCCGGTATAGTTACTGTTACCTGGCTGTTGAGCGTCCGGATTATTACTGAGGATATAAATATGGTGTTCCTGTCCGGGTGGAAGGTTGGTGATGACGGTGCGGGTGGGGATCACTTCGCGATTGCCACCGTCTACATACTGGAGACCGTTGATGGTCACAGGCGGCATAAAAACGGCCTGGTTGCTGCTGCTTTGCAGCGCTTTCACCAGCATGTCGGTGGAGTTGATGACGAGGTTGTCGTAATGGAGGCCTGCCTGTATGGGATGGGAGGAGAAGATGCTGAGGCGGCCTGTTTGCAGGCATACAGCGTTGAGGCACAGCACGGAAGAGGATTGCCGTATGGTGTTCCAGGCGGCGTCGTCCATCTGTTGCCGGATCTGGTTTTCCAGCGGCGTGGTATCGTACAGGTAGGGTTTGTTGTTGAGGATGTTGTCGATGGCGTTTTGTTTGTTGAGGATATCTGCATTGCTGTTGCTCAGGTAGATATCTGTCACCTCCGGTATTTTACCCGCTGCCACCATGGCTGCAATAAGAGCGCCGGTGCTGGTGCCGCTGATCAGGTCGAAGGAGCGGATGCCGGTAGTGGCCATCAGTTGCCGGAGGGCGCCCACGCTGAAAGCGCCTTTGGCGCCGCCTCCGCTGGTGATAAGTACGTTCATGATCTTTTTTTGAAAGGCTGGTGAAACAGGACGAGGCCAACGGCAAAGCCCATGCGGGCGGATTTCAGTTCATTGTTGACCGACAGGTTGAGGCCAAAAGGTCCCAGCTGTACTTCCGCCCCCAGCGCCACCTGGTTAAAGTGCACGAAGCTGGTGTTGTATTCCGTATAGGCGTTGACGTTTCCAACGCCGATGGGTATCTTTTTGACGGAGATATCGGTAAGGCGGACGGCCACCCGTGTACTCAGCGTGGTATAAAAAGTATTGCCACGGAGGAAGACGGCGGGGCCGGCCATCAGGCGGAGGCGGCCGCCACACTGCCCGGCAGGGGCGAAGGTGTAGCTGAGGTAACCGCGGAGCGTGCCGAGGTAGGCTACCTGGCTGCTCAGGATATTGGCGGCGCCCTGGCTGAGTTCGAGGCGTCTTTCCAGTCCACCGCAGAATTCCGAAGAAGGGAAATCGGGGTGGGCGGTGTGTTGCCGGTTCATATACACGAGCCACTGAAATACATTGTTGGCTTCATTGTCCGGCAGCGCGTCCGCGAAGCAGGTACCGTTGAGCGTATCGTTGATGAAAATGGCGGTTTGCCGGCTGACCCGGATGAAATCCTGGTAGCCTTGCGGATTTTTTCGCTGCAGCTGAGCCAGCAGCTGTTCGTTGGCGCTGTCCTGCGGCTGGTATTTTCCGAGGGTTTTCGTGAGCGCAGATATGGTTTGTGCATAGGATACCGCTTTAGCTCTGCAGGTGGCATTGTCACAGCATTTTTCGGTCGTTTGTGCAGTGAGCTCCCGGATACTGCCTATGCATAGTAACAATAGCAGCAGGGTATTTTTCATAACAGGAAGTTAGGGCTTTTCAGGCAAAGCGGCAACGCAGTCACGCAAAGGGCGAAGAGATTAAACGAGCGTTGACTTAAACCAGCTTTGCGTTCTTACTATCCGCTAAAATCTTTGCGCCCTTTGCGAGAAAATTTGAGTAGTTTACCCCGGTGCACGCATCATTAAAAATCATGGTATGGGAGACGCTGAAGTAAACACCCTGTGGCAGGCGGTTTGCGGAGCGGATGATCAGTCGGCGTTCCGTACGTTATTCGATGGTTTCTACCAGCGGTTGGTCCGTTTTGCAGCCGACCTGGCCGGCACCCGTGAAGCGGCGGAAGAGATCGTGTCGGATGTTTTTGTGCAGTTATGGAAAAACCGGCGGCAAACGGCAGGGGTTATACGACTGAAGACCTATCTATATACGGCGGTCCGTCACCGCAGCTATAATTATATACGGGACCATCAGCAGCACCGGTGGCTGGGGCTCGACAGTATTGAGGAGCCGGCGGAAGCAGTGCAACATCCCTCGCTGGAGTGGAAAGAGCTGCGGCAGCAACTGGATGCCGCGGTAGACCGCCTGTCACCCCAATGCAGGACTGTTTTCCGTATGGTCCGCGAAGAAGGATTTAAATATAAAGAGGTGGCTGCCATTCTCGACATTTCGCCGCGTACCGTGGAAACCCAGCTGGTGCGGGCAGTGGCGCGCCTCCGGGAAACGCTGCAGGCCGTGCAGCATCCTGTACGATGAGGGACGGTATTGCTGGTGCAGCGGAGAGCAGTATCCCGGATTTGTTGATGTCGCAGAAAATAGTTGCATTTAGTAAACTGCATTGTCTACCTGTCTGTCTGTATACCCCTGACGGTAACCTTTTAACAATCGTATCGTCTGAGTGTGATTCCCACCAATTGTCCGTCGTTCAAAAATTTTTTTACCGTTTGTACGTAATCGTACTTTTTTTCGTGTCTGGTTATCCGGAGAGCACTTCTTTCCGGAAGAATGATGACAGATGAACAACGCCTGAACGAATTGATCACTGCCCGGCTGGCCGGTACCATCGATGCGGATGGAATGGCCGAGCTGGAATCCCTGTTGCAGTCATATCCCGAACAACGGGCCTCTTTCTCGCTGCTGGAGCAATACTGGGACGCCGTCCCGGTAAACAGCCAGGCACCCGGGGATATTTTCCGGGACATCATGGCTGTGGCGGAGCCCGCCCAACCATCTCCCGAAAAAACAATAAAAAGGGGGATCATCTACCGGTTCCGGTGGCACTGGGGAGCGGCAGCAGTCACGTTGCTGGGCTTGTTCTTTTTGTTCAGACCCGACGGCAGGGCACATGAGCAGGTGGTGCGGACAGCCGACGGTGAACGGAAAACCTTCCGTCTGGCGGATGCCAGCACCGTACACCTCAACGGCGGCAGCCAGCTGCGGTGCGTACTGGACGGCTCCCGCCGGGAGCTGTGGCTGGAAGGAGAAGCCTATTTCGAGGTGGCGCCTGATCCGGCACGCCCTTTCGTGGTGCATGCTTCCGGCGTCAATATCCACGCGCTGGGCACCGCTTTTAACGTAAAAGCCTATCGTGGACAACCTTCCTGTGAGACCACGCTGCTGGAAGGCGCCGTGGAAGTCTATGCGGATAAAACCCCTGATAGCAGGATACGCCTTCGGCCCTACGAAAAAGTATCACTGGACGGCACGGCCTCTATCGCCGCCCCGGTAAAAAAGATAAACCTGAAAACCATACACGCCGGCGCCCCGGCGACATTACCAGTCGCCACACCGCTGGCTGACAGCAGTCTGACTGAAACAGCCTGGGTCAGCAACCGGCTGCAATTTGACGAGATGGACTTTGAAGCACTGGCCCGCCTGCTGCAACGCTGGTACGGCGTCAGTATCACTTTCCGGGACGAAAAACCGAAGCACTATATCTTCAGCGGCGCTTTTGCCGGCGAAACCGTCACGCAGGCGCTGGACGCCCTGCAGCTGACAGAAGATTTCCGCTATGAAGTACAGGGCAACAACATTACCATATTTGGCACGTCAACTAAAAAATAAGCAGTAAAAACCGTTATGAATCCTTAAAACACAGTAGAACAACACAGAAAAAAAACAGGAAATGCTACGAACATTTCCTGCTATTCCAGGTAAAGAAACAATGCAAATCCCCTTTGGCCGGGCGGACAAGGCATTGTTATTTTCTCACCCATCATCACAAATTTATGCAAAATGTCAACCAATCGCGTTGTCGCCGGCGAAGAACGGCGGTACTAAAGCCTCTAGTCATTATGAAGCTGTCATTTATTATTGTTTTAATCTCCTGTATGCAGGTGGCTGCCAGCGGCTATTCCCAGCGCCGGGTGACCCTGTCGGTCAAAGACACGGAGATCAAAAAAGTACTGGACCGGATCTCCGGACAGACGGACGTACGTTTCCTGTACAGTGACCGTAAAGTGGACCTGCACCGGAAAGTAAGCCTCCATGCGGAAGAAGAACCGCTGCCCGTACTGCTGGACAAACTGCTGGCCGGCAGCGGGTTTACCTATAAAGAACTGGAAAACAAATTGGTGGTCATCATCCCGGAGAACACCGGCTGGGAAAACATCCAGGTAAAAGGAAAGGTGACCGGCGCCGACGATGGCAGTCCCCTGCCGGGCGTAACGGTGCAGGTGAAAGGTACCGCCATCGGCACGCTGACGGACGAAAACGGTAATTTTCAGCTGAATGCACCTGCCGGCGGCACCCTGCTGTTCCGCTACGTAGGCTACGACCAGCTGGAAATGCCGGTGAAAGGCAATATGCAGGTGCAGCTGAAAAAATCCTCCAGCGCCCTCTCCGAAGTGGTGGTGGTAGGTTACGGTACCACCCAGAAAAAAGACCTCACCGGCTCGGTGGTGAGCGTTTCTCCCAAAGACTTCAACAAAGGGATCATCAACAACCCCGTGCAGGTGCTGCAGGGCAAGGTAGCCGGTCTGGTCATCAGTAAACCCGGCGGCAATCCCAACGGAAAAATCAGCATCCGCCTCAGAGGTGCCTCCTCCCTGTCGGCCAGCAGTCAGCCGCTGTTCGTGGTGGACGGTATCCCCGGGATAGACATCAACGTGGTGCCACCCGATGACATCGTGTCCATCGACGTGCTGAAAGATGCTTCCGCAGCAGCGATCTACGGCTCCCGCGGCGCCAACGGCGTTATCATCGTCACCACCCGCCGTGGTAAAGAGGGCGCCCCGCAGGTATCCTACAGCGGTTACGTGGGCTTCGACCAGATCGCCAACACCTACGACGTACTGAATGCCGACCAATACCGGAAATACCTGAAGGATAATAATATCGACCCCAACGGGTTTGACCTGGGCGCCAGCACCGACTGGCAGAAAGCCATCACCCGCACAGGCGTAAGCCATAACCACAACCTCTCCATGGGCGGTGGCAAAGGAGACACCCGCTATAGCGCCTCTGTCAACTATCTCAACAACGAAGGTGTGGTGATCAACTCCGGCCTGGAACGTATTATCGGTCGCATCACGCTGGACCAGGGCATCTTCGATAACCGCCTCCGCATCGGCCTGTCTATGAACTATGTAGGGGAGAAGAACCGCTACCAGGGCCAGAACCCTGACGACCAGGGAGATAACCGCCTCTGGGAACAGTCCATCGCCTATAACCCCACCGCACCCATCTACAAACCCGATGGCACCTACTTCGAAAAACTGGACATCAACGATAACTATAACCCGGTAGCGCTGGCCAACCAGATCAAACATCAGCGCGCCTTCAATAAATTTATCGGGTCCGCCAAGATCACCTACGACATCACGAAAAACCTGACCTACGATCTGTTATTGGGACTGGAAAGAGCTTCCAGCGACAGAGGCATGTATTATTCCAAAAAGTCGCCGGTGATCGAAGGCGCAGGCAGCAACGGCACCGCCACCCGTGAATCCAAAACATGGGACAACAAAACACTGGAGACCTATTTCACCTACGCCAAACAATGGCAGCAACACAACCTGAAACTTACTGCCGGTTATTCCTATCAGAATTTCTTCACCAATTCCATGAATGCCGGTAATACCCAGTTTGTGTCGGATATCTTCGGATATGATAACCTGGGCGCTGGTCAGGCTGATCTGCCTACTGTTGGTTCCGGAGCAGGCGAGAATGCACTGGTGTCCTTTATCGGCCGCGCTTTCTATAGCTATCACGATAAATACCTGCTCACCGGTACCCTTCGTCGTGACGGGTCCACCCGTTTCGGCAGGCAAAAAAAATGGGGCACCTTCCCGTCAGCCTCCTTCGCATGGCGCCTGACACAGGAACCTTTCCTCGCCGGCAGCTCCTGGCTGGAAGACCTGAAACTGCGTGTAGGCTATGGCGTTACCGGTAACCAGGAAATCGAAAACTATAAATCGCCGCTGACTTACAGCCCCGGTGGTAAAGTGCTGGACAACGGCCGCTGGGTGACGTCCTACAAAATCGGACAAAATGAAAATGCCAATCTCCGCTGGGAGTCCACCGCACAGTTCAATGCCGGCATCGATTTCAGCCTGTTCAAAGGGCGGCTGACAGGTACCCTCGAATACTACGACAAACGCACCAAAGACCTGTTGTTTAACTACAACGTGCCTTCTCCGCCGTACCTGTTCCCGACGATCCTGGCCAACGTAGGACAGATCAGCAACAAAGGCGTGGAACTGTCGCTCAGCGCAGGCGTTATCCAGCGGAATGACTTCAGCTGGGATGTCTCTTTCAATATCTCCCGCAACTACAACGAGATACTGTCTATCGCCAACGACCAGTTTAAAAGTGATGCCATCTATTCCGGTACCGTGGGTGCCCGTGGCCTTACGGCGGTGCAGATCGTGAAAGTAGTGCCGGGGTATTCTATCGGAACCTTCTACATCCCGCAATATGACGGGGTGGACGCCAACGGCAACCAGCAGTTCAAAGACCTCGACGGCAACGGTTCCTTCGACTTCCGCAGCGACAGCCGCGTGGCCGGTAACGGTCTGCCTAAATACCAGGCCGGTCTTGCCAATACTTTCCGTTACAAGAACTTCGATCTTAATTTCCTCCTGCGCAGCCTCTTCGGCTACCAGATCTTCAACGCTACAGAACTGGTGCTCGGCGACCGTTTCAGCCGCCTGCCCGGAAGGAATATCATCGCCAAATATGCCGACAGCAATATCCGCGGTACGTATGTGTCTGACCGCTTTATCGAAAACGGCGCGTTCCTGCGGCTGGACAACTTCACCCTCGGCTACAACATCCCTGCGGCCAACAGTAAACGGTTCGCCAACCCGCGGGTGTATGTTTCCGGGCAGAACCTCTTCATCCTGACCGCTTACTCCGGTCTGGACCCTGAACTGCCTATCGACGGGCTTTCCCCCGGTATCGATAACCGGAACGTATATCCGAAAACACGCTCCCTCGCAGTGGGCTTTACGGTGAACTTTAAATAAATATGATCATGAAGACTAGCATCTTAAAATATACTTTACTGGCAGGCATGGCCTGCGCTGCGTTCAGCTGTACCAAGCTGGATGAAACCTTTTACGACCGCGGTACCGACGATAACTTCCTGAAAACGGAAGATGAGCTGAACGCCTTCGCCAATGGGGCCTATGCCAATATGCGCAACTACCGGGACGCCTATTGGAAAATGAATGAAGTCACCACCGACGAAACCACGGTGCCCTCCCGCGGGGCCGACTGGAACGAGGGTGGCCTGTGGCGCGTGCTGATCAGCCACCAGTTCCCCGTCACACATCAGTATATCAATGATATGTGGAACAGCATCTACCAGAATGGCGTTAACCCCATCAACGCCATCCTGCAGAAGATGGATCAATCTGCCATTCAGCTGCCCACCAAAGACCAGATCAAGGCACAAATGAAGGTGCTGCGTGCGTTTCACTTTTATCTCGCTATGGACGCTTTCGGCAATATTCCCATTGTGACGTCTTTCAGTCAGTCAGAGCCGCCTAAAAACACACCCCGGGCGCAGGCCTTTACATTCATTGAAAAAGAGATCCTGGACAATATCCAGGCGCTACCCGGAGAACTCAATACAAAAAATTACGGTAAAGTGACCAAAGGCATGGGTTTCATGCTGCTGGCCAGGTTGTACGCCAACGCCCAGGTATATACGGGCACGCCGCGCTGGAACGATTGTATCCGTATGTGCGATTCCGTTACCAAACAAGGGTATCAGCTGGAGGCGGACTACTTTGCCAATTTTGCCACGAAGAATGAATCTTCCAAAGAGAACATCTTCGTGGTGCCTTACGACGCCATCAATGCCAAAGGCATGATGCTGCACTACCTGACGCTGCATTACAACAACCGCTACACTTACGGTCTGCCCAGCGCTCCCTGGAACGGCTGGTGTACGCTCAAAGCGCATTATGAGTCCTACGACAACGACGACAAACGTAAAACCATGTTCCTCGTAGGGCAGCAATATGCGCAGGACGGCACGCCACTGAAGACGGAGCAGGGCGCTCCGCTGATCTTCACCCCGGAAATCAAGGAGCTGGCCAACGCCACCCAGACAGAAGGCGTGCGTATCGTAAAGTATGAAATCCAGAAGAACACGCCATACTCCGATCAGGACAACGACCTGGTGATTTTCCGTTATGCTGATGCGCTCATGCTCAAAGCAGAATGCCTGCTGCGTACAGGTCAGGCCGGTCCGGCCCTGGCGCTGGTCAACGAAGTGCGGGCGCGTAACTTCGCCACTGCCAAGCCGCTCGTGGCGCTCACACTGGATAATCTGCTGGCCGAAAGAGGGCGGGAGTTTATCTGGGAAGGCTGCCGCCGGCAGGACCTTATCCGCTTCGGTAAATGGAACAGCGAATGGCAGTTCCACCCTGCGGATGCGGAGTTCAGGAAGTTGTTCCCCATCCCGCAGGCCCAGCTGGATGCGAATCCCAACCTGGTGCAGAATCCGGGGTACAAATAAAGTGATGTGATTTTTTAAGTAAAGGCTTTAGCGGTTTTTATCGCTAAAGCCTTTATTTTTTACTTTCGCTTACCGTTGATATTTTTTATATTTACCTATAGATTTGTTTTTATTTGAATGAATTTACGTAGCCCTTTCCTGATTGTAACCCGAGTATAGAACCTATGAGAGAAAAAAATCAACATCGCGCAGCCCGGATTTTTGCCTTTTTGTTGTTGCTGCTGTTATATCCAATGGGAAGGCAGCTGTCGGCCAAACTCCCGGCGGCGTTCTTCCTTCGGCGACACCTGTGACCATCCCTGGCGCCTATACGAACACAACTATAAATTATATCCGGACCTGGGAGCCATCCAGGCCCCTGACCGATCCCGCTACCGTAATTGCCCAGGGCAATCCGGTAGCCGATGTAAAGCAGACTACCCAATACTTTGATGGCCTTGGCCGGCCGCTGCAAACAGTGGCGAAAGGGATGGGAGGTACTGGTAATGATATGGTGACGCCGGTGGTATATGATGCTTTTGGACGGGAAGCGTTCAGGGCCGGCGACATTGGGGCGCTTGCTTAATGCGGG
Organism: uncultured Chitinophaga sp.; assembly: GCF_946479755.1. The sequence goes on from NZ_CAMLHC010000001.1 coordinate 157,934, forward strand.
TGTGAACGCAGTACAAAAAGCAGCGTTTGAAGTAGATTCATACCGGGTGCAGTTTTCTTTTGACAGAAACTCGTATCCTGCACCTGGCGGAGCACGAAGCCTTGATGATATAAACGAAACAACATTAAGAACAATAATTGGTGATAATGGACAGCCCTTATATTCATTTTAAAGGATGCTTTGCGAAGCTTTTGGTAAGTACTATTTTATGCCTTATATGTTTTACCTGCTTTAGCCAGCAGGTAAAACTCCCGGCAAAGGCAGTTTCGCTTACCGAAGTATCCGGCCGATATCAGAAAGTCAACGGCAGCGAACTTTTGTTTCTAAATAAGAACGAAACATTCGTCTGCCTTAGAAACTATATCAACAAATCCGATGTGGTAGTCCCTCTGTGTGATACACTGTGTAAAGGCTTCTGGAGCTTAAAGAATGGATTTATTATGCTAAAGAACGATAGTAATTTTAATGAGATTTACTATGCAGTAGTGGAAGCTGAAAGACATAGCAGAGATTCTGTATACTTTAGAATTGTACTCCCCGAAGAAGATGCCCTTAGCTATCGTAATTTCAGATTTTCAATTACCACAACTCCGATTTACAGTCAATTCGAACAAACAGGCCAATCAGAATTTGCTATATCACGGCAGTTATGGAAAAATGGATCGTTCGGATTTGTTATACAGAATATTGCACCTAATGTGTATTATGGAGTGAAATCCTATCAGCGTGTTTATTTTAAGGTATTTGAATCCTACAAACCTTTAAATAATGACGCAAATTATTTTACTATTCTCGTTAAAAATTTTAATCAGTGTTTCTATGAAGCAATGGACGTCGACGGAGAAATTATCGGGATTGATAATAATACACTGGTTTGGAAAGGAAACGTCTATAAAAAAAGCCGATAGTTTCTGAGTTCAATTTAAAAACTTTTACAGGGAAGGTTGTTATAACCTACGACAAACAGCCAGTGGTGATGCCATAAGCCCTCGTTCAGGATATCTTCCACTGCTTCAGGTTGCACGACCAGCTTGCAGGGATTGGGAAGATCGGAAAAGTATGCTATCTTGTGCACCATGTTTTATAAAAAAGTTTGTTTACCACTGGCGGTGTGCGCAATCACCGCCTGTAGCAAATCCGGCAAGGATACGGACAAGAATACTGATCCCGTTGACCTGAACAGTATTTCCATTACCATAGAAGGCAACGTCAACCGGAAAATAGAAAGCAGGGGCCAGGATGTGAATGTGGGCCTGCTGAAGTTTACCAGGACGACCCTGGAAGGATTCGGCGTAGGCAGTATTGTCTTTGACAACAATACGGATGCCAAGACGACCGTCAACACAGGGTTGATGAAAGTTGAGCTTCAGGAAAAAGGAGAACAACAGGGAGCGGCCACCGGCTCTTTGATAGCAGAGAACGGAAACAGCCAGATGGAGTACTCGGGGATGGCTTACTTTCAGTATTACGATACCGATCCTGATCAGAACAACAGTAAAACCTATCTCACATTAACAGAAGTAAAAGATACTGCCCATCTGCTGAAGTTAAGCGGACGATTCCGGTATAATGCGGCCTATAGCCCCAGCCCGCTGTCTGAACCTTGTATAAAAGAAGGTCTTGCCAACGCCGGCCGTATCCCGATGTACAACCCGGACCTCTGCGGCGCCAAAAAGGTAAAGGTATCCGGTACCTTTACTATTTACCTGGATAAAGTGATGCAGCAGTAATCCGCTGGGTATGGATACCGCCATCGGGCAATAGCGACAACTATATATTTACGGCAACCAGATTTCAGTACTAAGTCTTAGCTTGGGACGCAAATACCTCATTCTTTCACTGAAATCCTGCCACTATATGCGGAAACTACCTTTTGTTACGTCTTTTTTCCTGTTCATTTTTATCCTGATGCCATTTGCCGGAAAGGCACAGATGGATAGTACTGCGTATACTGAGTTTATGAGAGCTGTCAGTAAAAGCGTTCGTCTGTCCGTTGATTTTATCGATCATGGGCAGCCGACGGAGTTCGCCCTGGTGTATACCCATACGAAAGGTAAACGAACCATACGCTGTTTTCCCGAGGGCATACCACAGAAAGTTCGCCGGTGTTTTTGGGAATCGGAGCGAGTGATCAGGGATGCAAAGTGGCGGCAGATATTTCCTGGACTCGCAGCCAGTGATGATTTTAGTATAGCCGTGCCTTTTGTAGTGCGCATAGAGAATGATCCGAATGCAAACAGTTTCAATGAGGGAAAGACAGCCGACGAACGTTTCAACATCGGGACAAAGGTGGCACCGCCTTACAGGGTCTGTGATCCGGTGATTGTTACATTAAAAAGATAGTTGATCCTCGTGCCGTGGTTATTTTGTATAAGGTGATGGTTTCATGTTTTTTTCTGAATTTTGTGAAAATAGGTTATCCCACACAGCATGAAACATTTTGACCTGAACCTTTGGCTATGCCTTATTCTGGGAGTAACGATGATTATCGTGGTACTGTGGCGGCACTTTTTTTTCTCACGCTCAAATGCGCCTGTTGTTGTTCCCCCACGGCCAGCGGCCTCGCAGAGTAGTTGTTCGCTGATACAGCCGGTAGATCAACTGCTGTTCTTAAAACGGTTGCAGGAAGTAGTTAGCTGGACAGACCAGTTAATGGCAGATAGTGCTTCGGGGGAGTGGAACAACCGTACTATATTCAGGAAAACAAATCCTGAGATCGGTGGTGTGCCGGCTTTCCAGCTGGAAGCGGATGGTGTTTCCTGGAATATGGATATCTGTGAAGCCGACAATGTGCTATGTGTGTTGGTGGCCGCTTTGAACCAAAGGTCCGGCAGTTCGGCTGTTTCATGGCAGGAGATGAGGGCAAAAGGAAAGATCGTGGCGCACGAAATTAATGCCACGGTGACAGATGGTACATCAGAAGCCAATAGCCAGGGATATGTAGATGTATACGACCTGCCACCGGTAGATACCTGGATTTATCTCACAGCGGGGATAAGCGGCAGCAACCCGGTACTGTATTGCTGGGTACCCGCTCCCTTTGTGGCGGCCATGCAGGGTGCTATAGATGTAAGCTGTATCGAAAATTATGAATGGGCGGACATTGATCTGCTATTACCCGATTATAAGCAGTAACCTTTTACCAGCGTCATTTTCACGGTCATTGAACAAAAACAAAGCAGCTCTTGTTTAGGTGCTGTAACAGCGTTATTCCCGAACGAAAATGACCATTTATGCAGTGGATTACTCATGTATTGCAGCAATACCCTGAACTGGCTATCTTCCTCACTATCGCACTGGGCTTTGCTATCGGGCCGTTAAAGATAAAAACTTTCAGTCTCGGTACAGTTACGGCAGTGCTGCTGGTCGGCGTGCTGGTAGGACAGCTCAGGATCGATATCTCCCCCACGGTGAAGTCTGTATTTTTCCTGATGTTTTTATTTGCGGTTGGATATAGCGTAGGCCCACAGTTCTTCCGCGGGCTGAAGAAAACAGGGCTGCCGCAGATGGGTTTCGCGGTGCTGATGTTGCTGACCTGCCTTATCTTCCCCTGGCTCTGCGCCCGTTTTATGGGTTATAATATGGGACAGGCGGCCGGACTATTAGCGGGGTCGCAGACTATCTCCGCCGTGATCGGCGTGGCAGGAGATACGATCAACGGGTTGCCGCTGACCGCTGCGCAGAAAACCGACTACAACAATGCCATACCAGTTTGTTACGCGGTGACCTATATATTCGGGACTGCCGGTTCCGCGTGGGTGCTGGCCAGCCTGGCACCCGCCATGCTGGGCGGGCTGGAAAAAGTGAAGAAAGCCTGTAAAGAGCTGGAAGCCTCCATGGGCGCCGGCGACGAAAGCTCGCAGCCGGGTATGATCTCCGCCGACACGGTGGTGGTTTTCCGCGCTTATACTGTTACGGCCGACTGGTTTGGCGATGGTAAAACAGTACAGCAGCTGGAAGCGCATCTGGCAGAGGAGCATGCAAGGCTGTTCGTGGAAAGGCTGCGGCAACAAACCAAACTGGTAGAAGCAGCCCCCGACGTAGTCATCCGTAAAGGTGATAAGATTGTTTTAAGCGGCCGCCGGGAAGACCTGATGGGCGAAAGAGGCCTGATAGGCCCCGAGATACAGGACGCCGAACTGCTGCATTTCCCGGCGGAAGCGTTACAGATACTGGTCGCAAAGAAAAATATTGCCGGCATGAAAGTGAGTACCCTGAGAGCGCAGCCCTACATGCATGGTATCTTTATCCGCAGCATCAAAGCTGCCGACATCGAAGTGCCGGTGATGCCGGACACGGTGCTGGAAAGAGGAGATGTGCTGGAACTGGTGGGACTTAAAAAAGAGGTGGACAAAGCTGCCCAAGAGATAGGTTACGCTGACAGGCCTACGGAGAAAACGGATATGACCTTCGTAGGGCTGGGTATCGTGATTGGCGGATTGATAGGGGTGCTGACCGTGCGTATCGGCGGCGTGCCTATCAGTCTCAGTACCAGCGGCGGCGCGCTGATCATCGGTTTGGTGTTCGGCTGGCTCCGCTCGCAGCATCCTACTTTTGGACGCATTCCGGCACCCGCTTTATGGGTGATGAACAATGTAGGACTGAATATGTTTATAGCTGTAGTAGGCATCACCGCCGGCCCCGGTTTTGTGGATGGCTTTAAACAGGTAGGCGTAAGTCTCTTCCTGGTAGGCGCCGTGGCCACTACCTTGCCTTTGCTGGCAGGGGTACTGATGGGTAAATATATTTTCAAATTCCATCCCGCATTGATACTGGGCTGCACAGCCGGTGCGCGCACCACCACCGCCGCCCTGGGCGCTATCCAGGATGCGGTGGACAGTAAAACGCCCGCCCTCGGATATACGGTTACCTACGCCGTGGGCAATACCCTGCTGATCATCTGGGGCGTGGTGATTGTCATGCTGATGCGATGAAAACCATATTAGACAGTAGTCAGTGATCTCCCAAAAATATTATTGTATGGCCCTCACAAAAATTAAAACCAGCAGAAAAAGAGAACACCTGCTGGAAAGCCTCAGCCCTTTCCAGCTGAAAGACAACCTGATAAACCTTGCAGAGGATGAAAGCCGCAAAGCGGCCACCGTCATGCTGAATGCAGGAAGAGGCAACCCCAACTGGGTGGCCACCACGCCCCGGGAAGCTTTTTTTACCCTTGGGTTGTTCGGTATCGAAGAATGCCGCAGGGTGATGGACAATGCAGAAGGACTGGCCGGTATTCCGGAGAAAAAAGGCATCGCTAAAAGATTCGAGAAATTTCTGTCCACCAATAAAACCGCACCGGGGATAGACCTGCTGCAGAAAGCCTATAAATATGGCCTCAAACAACATGGTTACAACGCCGATAGCTGGGTACACGAGCTGGCGGAGAGCGTGATCGGCGATCAGTACCCCGTGCCGGACAGGATGCTGGCGCATATGGAGCCTATCGTGCACGACTATATTATACAGGAGATGTGCAACAACGAACCACCTGCCGGCAGGTACGATCTCTTTGCGGTAGAAGGGGGCACGGCTGCGATGTGTTACATCTTCGATTCGCTCATGCAGAATTTTCTCATCAAAAAAGGAGACAAGATCGCTTTGATGGTGCCGGTGTTTACGCCTTATATCGAAATACCGGAGCTGGACCGCTACAGTTTCAAGGTGGTGGAGATCAAGTCCAACACGATGAACAAAGACGGACGTCATACCTGGCAGTACCCAGACAGTGAGCTGGAGAAGCTGAAAGACCCGGCTATTCGTATATTGTTTACCGTGAACCCCAGCAATCCGCCGTCTTCTGCTATCCATCCGGATTCGCTGAAGAAGATCATTAAAATCGTGAAGAAAGATAATCCGGGACTGATGGTAGTGACGGACGATGTGTACGGCACTTTTGTACCCGGCTTCAAATCCCTGATGGGCGCTATTCCGTACAATACCATCGGCGTATATTCCTTCTCCAAATATTTCGGCTGCACCGGATGGCGTTTAGGCGTGATCGCTATCCATCAGAAAAATATGTTCGACGATAACATCCGCCGGCTGTCGCCCGCCGTTACCAAAACGCTGAACAAACGTTACGGCAGCATTACACTGGAGCCGGGGAAACTGAAGTTCATCGACCGCATGGTGGCCGACAGCCGCCAGGTGGCCCTGAACCATACAGCGGGACTGTCGTTGCCGCAACAGACACAGATGATGCTGTTTTCCGCTTTTGCCCTGCTGGACACCAAAAATAAATACAAACAACTCACGCAGGTGCTGGTGCAGAAACGGCTGAAATTATTGTGGAACGAACTGGAGATCCCGCTGGTAAAAGACCCGCTCAATGCCGGTTATTACTCCGAGATAGACATACAGGTGTGGGCCGAAAAAGTATATGGCGACAAATTCTTTAAATGGTTACAACAAAATTTTGAACCGGTAGATATCCTGTTCCGCCTGGCGGAGAAGACCGGCGTGGTATTGCTGAACGGCGGCGGCTTCGATGGTCCGGAATGGTCGGTGCGCGTATCGCTGGCCAACCTGCCTACAGAAGCTTACTCCGTTATCGGCAAGCACATCACAGAAATTATGCGTGAATACGCCGGCGTATGGAGAAGTAACGGAACTTTGAAAAAATAATTTTCCCCCAACATTAAAAAGCGGTTGTATGAAAAAACTGTTATGTGTTACCTGTTCGCTGATGATTTGTTTCGCGGTATACGCGCAGAAGTTGCCCCGTGTGAAGATACTGGCCACCGGCGGCACTATTGCCGGGAAAGGCGCGTCGGCAGACCGCGCAGCCTATAAGGCCGGTTCACTGCCCATCAAAGATCTGATTGATGCAGTGCCGGGTATTGACAAGGTAGCGGAAATTTCAGGTGAACAGATTTCCAATGTGGGCAGCCAGGACATGACGGTAGATATCTGGATCAAGCTCAACAAACGGATTAATGAGATCTTTAAAAACAACGAGGCCGATGGTATTGTGATCACGCATGGTACCGATACACAGGAGGAGACGGCATATTTCCTCAGTCTTACCTGCCGCTACGATCTGCCGGTGGTGCTCACCGGCTCTATGCGTCCGGCAACGGCCATCAGCGCAGACGGTCCCAAGAACCTCTACGACGCCGTCACCGTAGCTGCCAGTCCTAATTCCAAAGGACGCGGCGTGATGGTGGTGTTCAGCGAAAATATCTTCGATGGCCGTGGCGTGGAAAAGATCAGCACTACCCATGTGGATGCGTTTAAATCGCCTAACAGCGGTCCGCTGGGACAGGTGTATGACGGCAAGGTGGTATATTATATGCACGATCTCCGCAAGGCCAACAAGAATACGCCTTTTGATATTACCGGTCTTGACAAGCTGCCTAATGTGGTGGTGGCAGAACTGTTTGCCGATGCACCTTCCACTGCTATCGACGCTTATGTGGCTTCCGGCGTGGATGGTATCGTTGTTTCCGGTCTGGGTAACGGCAACCTGAACAAAGCCAATGTGGACGCGGTAACGCGTGCTGTCGCCAAAGGGGTGACCGTATGCCGTGGTTCACGGGTGGTGTCTGGCCGTGTAACGTTGTTTGATGAAACCGACGACGCCAAGCTGGGCACTTTTGTGGCCGACGACCTGAGTTCGCAGAAGGCCCGGATCCTGCTGATGCTGGGACTTACGCAGACAAAAGACAAGAAAACGCTTCAGGATTATTTCTTTACGTATTGATACATCCCCCCAAAGAAGAGAGACCCCGATAATAGGAGGCTGGCCAAAAAGGCCGGCCTCTTTGCTTTTGTACAACTCCCGGGAAACAAGTACGATGCGTTACCTGTTTACCTGGAATGCAAGCCGGAGGCGCTAATCGGTGAACCGGACGGCTGCCACGGAAGCGAACAGCCACTGTATCAAAACCGGACATATTTTATTTGTTTGAATATAAAAAAAGCTGGTTTAAAATCCTCTTCAGTTTGGCATTTTTCTTAGATTGTCACCGGCATGATCAAGAACTACTTCCTGGTTGCCTGGCGCAACCTCCTCAACAATAAGGGCTACAGTGCCATTAATATTTTCGGGCTGGCGGCCGGTATGGCTGTAGCCATGGTGATAGCGTTGTGGGTGGTGCATGAATATTCGTATGACCGGTTTTTGCCGGACCATGACCGGTTGTACCGGGTGCAGCGCAACTTTGACAGTAATGGTGATACGCTCACTTTTACAACCGTGTCTCTGAAGCTCGCCGATGTATTGCGTAATGAGATTCCCGAGATGGAGTATGTATGTGAAACCGACTGGTTAGGCAGTCATGCATTAAAAGTGGGCGAGCGCAAGGTGGTGATGAATGGCGGGGGGGTGCAGGACGATTTTCTGAAAGCTTTCCGGTTTCGTCTGCTGCAGGGAGATGCTGCCTCCGTATTTAAAGATCCTTTCAGTATTGTACTCACGGAGACGGCTGCACGGGCATTATTTGGCAGTGAGAACCCGCTTGGTAAAATGGTGCGGATAGACAATCAGCACGATCTGGTTGTAACGGGTATTTTGGAAGATTTACCAGCGACGTCCACTTTTCGGTTTAAATACCTGTATCCTTTCAGTTTCCTGGATAAGACCAATGATTTTGTGATCAATAATCGTAAATCCGGCGGGTTTGACGGAAATGCTTTCCAGATTTTTGCGAAACTCAGGCCAGATGCTAACCTTGCCCAGGTGGCTGCCAAAATAGCTTTTGTTGAAAAACGTGAGAAAGGTAATGTCAACGCGGAGAAGTCGATTGTGATCCTGCAGGCCATGGACCGCTGGCATTTGTTTGGCGAATACAGGAACGGAAAGGAGGCGGGTGGTTTCATCAACTACATTCGTATCTTCAGCAGCATAGGTATTTTGGTACTGCTGATCGCCTGTATCAACTTTGTAAACCTTACCACCGCGCGTTCAGAGAAGCGGGCGAGGGAGGTGGGTATCCGGAAGGCGGTTGGCTCCCGTCGCCGTAATCTGGTGTTCCAGTTTCTGGCGGAATCCCTGACGCTGACCTTCATCGCGTTGTTGTGCAGCTTCCTTATTGTGGCATTGGCATTACCTTATTTTAACCGGATGACCGGCGCTGCGGTACATATTCCATTTGGAGATATCCGCTTCTGGGGAATCACCATCGTTGGCGTGGCGCTGACGGGTATTGCCGCCGGGCTGAAACCAGCATTTTATCTGTCGTCCTTTAATCCGGTTAAAACGTTAAAGGGCACCATGAAAGTTGGCACATCTGCCACCTGGTCCCGCAAGACATTGGTCGTAGTACAGTTTACCTGTTCGGTGGTATTAGTGATCAGTACGCTCGTCATCTACCGCCAGATGCAATACGCTAAAAACCGGCCTACCGGTTTTGAAACATCTCGTTTGATGTCTTCCATGCTCACGGAAGACATGCTGAAAACCAAAGATGCCTTAAAGCAGGACCTGTTGCAAAGCGGACTGGTGAACCATGTGAGTATAGCTTCCTGTCCGCCGGCGGATATCAACTGGCACAGCGATCTTCAGGATTTTCCGGGCAAACTGCCGGGGGAAACCGTGGAAATGGGAATGGTATTGACCGGCGATGATTATGTTAACACCATGGGGATGAAACTGCAGGGAGGTCGTGATTTCAGGGCCGGACTGTCAGATACGCTGAATGTCATGCTGAATGAAGCGGCTGTAAAGCGGCTACGTCTGAAAGATCCGCTGAACAGCCAGATTAAATGGAACGATAAGTGGTACCGGATAGTAGGGGTAGTGAAGGATGCCCTGATGGTGAACCCTTTCCGCCAGGCCGACCCGACTTTATTTTTAAAGTCCTATGGCGATGAAATGTATTTATTATACCAGCTGGCGCCTGGCGTAGCACCTCACCGGGCCGTAGATCAGCTGGGGGCTATCTTCAACAGGCATAACCCGGCCTTCCCATATGTGTATGAATTTGTGGATGAGGCCTACAATAATAAGTTTCACCAGGAGATGCTTACCGGGAGGTTATCGGGTATTTTTGCCTTACTGGCGATCCTGATATCCTGTCTGGGTTTGCTGGGACTGGCGGCTTACATGGCGGAACAACGTACCAAGGAAATCGGGGTCCGTAAAGTGCTGGGGGCATCAATTGCACAGATCTGGTTCCTGCTGTCCAAAGACTTCATTATGCTTGTACTTTTAAGTTGCCTGATAGCTTCTCCCATCGCTTTATATTCACTTCAGCGCTGGCTGGAACAATATGACTACCGTATTACACTGGGCCCTGCCGTGTTCCTTTATGCTACCCTGCTGGCGCTGATCGTAACACTGTTGACCATTAGTTTTCAGGCCATCAAAGCGGCCGTGGTCAACCCGGTAAGGAGCCTCCGCTCTGAATAGAGCGGCTTTGCGTATATTTATGCCTGAAAACAAGAGAAACGGGCATGGCACTGACAACAGAATCAACATACCAGGCAGCATCAGCAGTAGCCGACATTATAGAAGCGCATTTTATTAAACACCTGGAAACCGCGCAGGCGGAGGGTGTCGACAATCTGGCGTCGGCGCCGTCGGCGCGTGTGGTGGAGAAGATCATCGACGTGGCTTTCTGGGCCAGCCTGCGCCGGGAGGAGGGCAACGCCACCCGCATGTCGCTGGCATTTATGAGCCCTGAACAGGCCGGCAAGCCGTTGCTGTTTGAGCAACCGCTGCCGCTCACGCCGCAGGTACTCACCAAACTGGCGCCCGGGGTAGAAAGGGCCGGCATCCATGTAGGGGTTTGGTTTAACGGCGATGAACTGTGCATCTGGGGCACCACCATCAAACTGCCCAATTTCTGTTTTGTGCTGGATGTGTCCGAGCCGGGACTGCTGGTCGTAAAACACCGCCGTATCATGGGGCTGGGCAAGTTCACCAACGTGGCCATGCTCAAAGGCGACCAGATAAAAGTGGTAGACGAAAACTCCGGTAGTACCACCTGTAGCCCTTCACTACTGAAATCCCTCCTTGGCGTGGATTCCTCTTCTCTCTGGAATAATCCTGAAAACGTACTCATACAAATAGCGGTGTCCATGCGGGCGCACAAGCGCGGCGGCATCCTGCTGGTGGTGCCGGACAAAAACGCGTCGTGGAAGGAGTCGATCGTGCAGCCCTTACAATATCCCATATCGCCGGCTTTTGCAGGCGTGGCGGACCTGATCCGGCAGGAGAGTTCTACCGTCAGCGAAATCTTCTGGCAGAACGCCCTGCGCCGCGAAGTGGAAAATATCAGCGGTCTCACCGCGGTAGACGGCGCTACCATTATCAATCAACATCACGAGCTGCTGGCTTTCGGGGCCAAGATCACGAGGGCCGCTTATTCCTCCCCGGTGGAAAGAGTGCTGATGATGGAGCCGGTGCTGGGTGGCAGTCCTTCTTATGTGCATCCGTCCTCCATCGGAGGTACCCGGCACCTGTCGGCCGCCCAGTTTGTGCATGACCAACCGGACACGATTGCCCTGGTGGCTTCGCAGGACGGCTATTTCACCATTTTTTCCTGGTCCGTGCCCAAGCAGATGGTACAAGCTCACAGAATAGATATCCTGCTGCTCTAACAGACAAATCAACCAGATGAAATTTCCTTTGCTGACCACTTTGTCACTGCTGTCTGCACTGCCGCTGGCCGCCCAGCAGGACACCCTGCATCGCCTGCCGGAGGTAGTGGTGAAATCCTATTTGTCGAAAGAATCCTTATTGCGTATACCCACCGCCGTTAGCGTGCTGTCACCGCAGCAACTGGCGCTGCAGCAGGGGGCCTCTATGGTGCCCGCTTTCAACAGCATCGCCGGCGTGCGGATGGAAGAGCGTTCGCCCGGCAGCTACCGGTTGTCTATCCGCGGCAGCCTGCTGCGTTCGCCCTTCGGTATCCGCAATGTGAAAATATACATGGACGAAATACCCCTCACCGATGCGGGGGGCAACACCTACCTCAACCTGCTGGACCCGGTGGTGCTGAGCGGCGCCGAAGTGCTGAAAGGCCCTGACGGCAGCCTGTTTGGCGCTAACTCCGGCGGCGTGGTGCGCCTCGACGTATTGCCGCCTGTAGGCGACAGCACCCGCCTCGAGGCGTCCGTACAGGGAGGCAGCTATGGCCTCTTTCATGCGGCAGCCGGTTACCGGCAACAGCTGGGCAACTATGGCTTTCAGCTGTTCCAGGGCTATCAGCAGGCTGACGGCTACCGGCAGAATACGGCCATGAAGCGCTCCTATACGCAGCTGGGCCAGCGCTGGGAATACAAACCGGGTTATGTGCTGAAGATGCTGGGTTTTTATTCCGATCTGGGATATAGTACGCCTGGCGGACTAACGCTCGCGCAGCTGGACAAAGACCCGCGTGCAGCACGTCCGGGCTCCATGGCGCTGCCCGGCGCCGTGGCACAAAAGGCGGGTATCTATAACCGTACCGTGCAGGGCGGACTGGTACACGAAGCGCAATTCAGTCCCCGCTGGCAGCATGTGATCGCCGTGTTCGGGGCTAACACCCATTTCGAGAATCCGTTTATCACCAACTATGAAGCACGCGATGAAAATACCGCCGGCTTCCGGACCTATCTTTCCTGGATCAACAAGCCGTCGGCTTCCCTGTTCCAGTGGAAATGGCAGGCGGGTATTGAAGGACAACGGACCGTTTCCGATATTATCAACTACGACAACAACCACGGAGAACGTGGTGAAAAACGCGCCGCAGATAAACTGACGGCCGGACAGCTCTTTTATTTCAGCCGTTTTCATGCGGAGCTGCAACGCTGGACATTGGAGGCTGCCGCCAGTATGAACCACTATCACTACACCTATAACCGTGACGGCAATACGAAAGTGGCTTTTTCGCCGCAGCTGATGCCGCGCCTGTCGTTGTCATATCTTATCAATGAGCAGCTGACCGGCCGTGTGACCGTCAGCCGTGGGTATTCTCCTCCGGCTACAGCGGAAGTAAGGGCTTCGGATAATATCATCAATACTGCATTGCGTCCGGAAACGGGCTGGAACTATGAAGCGGGACTGCGGCTGCTGCCTTTGTCGCGCCGTTACTCCCTCGACCTGACCGGTTTTCATTACCGCATGAAAGACGCCATCGTGCGTAAGCTGCGGGACAACGGTGCAGAGTTCTTCGTCAATGCCGGCGGCGTAAACCAGACGGGCATAGAGGCAGAGGGTATGCTGCAGCTGCTGACGCCGCGCTCACGCGGATTTATCCGCGGACTGGAGCTGCGCGGCAGTTATACCTGGAGTGATTTTTATTTCAGGGAATATGTCAGCAGCGGTAAGGATTTCTCCGGCAACCGGGTGACCGGCGTGCCGCGCACGGTGGTGATATCCGGGCTGACCGTGTATTTACCTAAGGCAGTATATGTGTATGTAGCGCATAATTACACCAGCAGTATTCCGTTGAACGACGCTAACAGCGCCTATGCGCGTGGCTACCACCTGATGCAGTGCAAGGCAGCGTGGCAGTTGCCCATCTCCGGAAAGTGTAAAATCAGTGTACAGGCGGGAGCAGATAATTTGTTGAACCAGTCGTACAGCCTGGGGAATGATCTGAACGCCGTAGGGGAGCGGTATTACAACCCGGCGCCAGGCCGCACTTACTTTGGCGGTATAAATGTGGCGCTGTAATTCCCTACAGCGCCACGGTCTATTTTTCGTTGAGCAGAAATTTATTGGATATCACTTTAAAGGATATACGTTTGTCCGCGGAGCGGATGACCAGCCCTTCGCGTTCCACGTGTTTGCCCGCCGGGCTTAGCACAGAAGGGCCTTCGGCTGCCAGCAGCAGCTGGTCGACCGTGGCCGGCAGGGTGAAAGCCGTGTCCAGTACAGGCACAAGTTCCAGTCCCAGTTGCCCGGTCATCTCCCGTAAAGCGGGCAGGGTAAGGTAAGCGTAGGCATCGATATCAAAGGCATTAAAAAACCGGACGGTCTGACCTTTAATGCCATACGGATTTCCCTGTATCCCTTCGCCGATCAGTTCTCCCTGCAGGGCCATGTTTTTACCCAGGGCCGACAGTTTGGCCGGCAGCTCCAGCTGACGGGCGATTTTCCAGAAGGTGTTGTTCTCCGTTTCCAGCAGGTCGAGGTTACGGGAGCATACGCCAAAATCACCATCACGGTAGTAGAAGGTGGCAGAAGAGCCATCCAGTTTCTCAGTAACATAGAAGGTCTCTTGTTTGTACGTTTCGTATTCCGCGCTGAGGTTCTGGATGCGTTCTTCATCTGTTTTAGGGATGAAGGCGGGGAAGCTGCCTTTCGCCATACCCGCCAGGGATGCCGGGACCGGTGGTTCGTATTTGACGATGCCCAGTCTGGCGGACACATCTTCTCCCAGCGTGTAGCCGTCACTGTTTAAAACAGACATTGGCAGGAGCAGGCCTTGTGAGAGCTGTCCGCGCAGTTTCATGGTTTTGAGGCGAAAGCCGTTTTGTTCGCCCATTTTCCGGAAGGAGCTTTTACGCAGGAATTCAAATTCCGGTTTTTCCGGCAGGAAGGCATCGATTTCGCAGTAGATGGCGAGGTCGCCGATGCGGAATTCTTCTTTTTTAACGACCAGTTTCCATCCTTTTACAGTCGCTACTACGATCAGGTCAGCCCCGACTATGGGCTGGAGGTCGTCTATCACCACGACAGACGCCAGTTTACGTTCCATGGGGTAAGTAATGTTTTAAGGTTAACAAAATATATAAGCGCGCAAAGATATATGTTTTTTTTATGGAGATGCAGTTAAATTTGCGGGATGAGCGAGCATATTCTGCAAACAAGATACGTTGAGAAGCTGGTGCGGGCGCTGGAGAGCGAGCCGGGGAGGCATATCCATTTGCCGGTAAGAGGGTTAAAGGGAGACATCGTGGCTTCCCTGGTGGACGGCAGTTCGCTGTTGGCAGCGCTGCCCGAAGGCGTTCAGCTGAAGTTCGACACGGCGCTGAAGGTACGTTATCCGGCAGATCCGGTGGAGGTGTTTCATGTGTTTACGGGACGGGAGCCGGTAGTATTTTACCAGGAGCAGCTGCTAACGGGTGTTAATGAACACCTGGAGATAGCGCTCATTGCGCTGTTGCGGGAACTGCATATTGCTATTGCGCGGGCCATCGAGATTCCTGAATTGCTGCGGCAGCGGTCCGCCGAAGAGGAGCTGGCGGATCTCCGGGAGCTGATAGCCCTGCTGACGCCGGGCGTATATGCCGACGACGCCGATCTGGACACCATTGCTCATGCGTTGTACCTGGCGTGGAGCGCGCCTTTGTCTTTTGCGGCTTTCCACCCGGAGTTTATGGAGGAGGATGAAGGGGAGGACCTGTTTCTTTCCGTACTGATAAAAGCGGCGCCAGTGGTGCGGTGTCCTTTGTTCCCGACGGCGGCCGGGCTGGAGGAGTGTGTGAGTGAGCTGACCGGTGAGGATTTTAACCTGCCTGCTTCGCTGCAGGGGCCGGCGCTGTTTGCGCAGGCACAGGCGCAGTTGCGCCCGATGGACTGGCAGCTGCTGCATATGGACATCTCCCCGGAGGATTATTACCTGCTGGTGGTGAAACCCGCAGTGGTGGAGCGTGTCATCGCCCTGGGGGAGCGGTTTAATACCGCTTTTAAAAATATTTTCTGATGCTGCTGACATAGGGTTGTCACACCCTGGTTTTTACTTTGTTTTCAGAAAACAAAACGTAACTACCATGTCTGTGATTCAAGCATTACTGAAAGAGATGAACGAGGAAGCAGTGACTTCCCGTAAGATGTTGTCCCGCATCCCGGAGGACAAATACAACTGGCAGCCCCATCCCAAAAGCATGACCCTGCTGCGGCTGGCTACCCATGTGGCGGAGCTGCCTGGTTGGGTTACCATGACGCTGAACACGCCTGAACTGGATTTCTCTAAAATGGACTATAAGCCGGCGCCTGTGAAGAACACGCAGGAGCTGTTGGCGTATTTCGAAGCTACCCTGGAAGACGGAAAAAAACACCTCGAAGCCGCCGATCCGGAGCAGCTGAAAGATCTATGGACGTTACGGGACGGAGACCATGTGATCAGTACCAATACCAAAGCAGAGGTAATCCGGATGGCGTACTGCCAGATTGTGCACCACAGGGCACAGCTGGGCGTATACCTGCGCCTGCTGGACATACCGATTCCCGGCAGCTACGGGCCAAGTGCTGACGAGAACTGATGCTAAAACGCCTTTCTGCCGGAACGGGCCCCGGTGGAAAGGCGTTTTATGCTGAACAGTACTGAATAAATTTATCCAGGATGAAATCCCATCCTTCGGGGTTGTTCATCGCTTCGCGGTACAAACCGCCTTTTTGTCCGTGCCGGGCAAAATGCCGGTGTCCGAAATCGATCCTTGTCTTGTGATCACTCTCCTTAAAAAAGTGCAGGAACACTTCACTGGCTTTGTCAGGGTCCGGCTCGGGCGTTCTGTCAGGGCTTATCTGCCATAAAAAGGCGATGCTTTCCCCTTCTGTAATGTAAATGACCCGGCCCCAGTCGCACCGGAACTCATGCGGGCCTGTCTCCGTGCAAAGGCCGTTGACCGCCGGATGGATGCGGATGTTCAGCAGTTTCTCGCCCGACCAGGTATAGGCTTTGGGCCACCATTCATTGATTTCGTAGACGAATTTCGTATAGGCCTGGTCCGGAGCTACCGGTACCTGCAGGTGCCTGGTGATATTTGGTATTTCCATGGTTGTCTTCGCACAATTTTCAGGCCGGAGTATAGAGGAATTTACAACTCGAGGGGGCTGCTCCCGGTAAGCGCCTTTGCATCTTTGGCAAAGTGCGAAAAATCGGTATACCCGAAATCTTCATAATAGAAATTATAACCCCGGGTCCTGTACTCCTGCAGGGCTTTTTTAAAGCGGATGGTCTTCTGCGCAAATTTGGGCGTTACGCCCAAGGCAGACAGGAAATATCTTCTCAAAGACGCGTACGTCACGTGCAGGCTGCCACAGAGATGTTGCAGGCCTTTTTCATCTTTTAGTTGCAAAGAATCAAATTTGCGGAGGCAGTGTTCCACTATCTCAAACCGGTAATCGGTGCCCGGAAGCTGCATTGCCATTTGCTGTAAGGCGTGGTCGCAGTGCCGGACGCGGTCCGCAAAGCTGGCGGCGGTACCCAGCTGTTCTTCCAGGTCCGTATTTTTAAAGAGGCCCGTATTTTTAAACAGGAAGGGCAGGGGCAGCTGGCTGTTTTCCAGTTCAGCGGGAGGGCAGCGGAAAAGTTTGGCAGCGCCACCGGGTTTTAATTTTATATAGAATATCAGGGTGCCGGGGGCGTACAGGCTGCTGTAAGAATGGGTGAGGTGTCCGAGGAGCTGTGCGTGTTGCAGCCGGAGCGTTTTGCCATTGGCATCGTCGATGGAAGTCCATGCTACGGGGCGCAGCGGAAAAGCCAGCAATGTCGTTACGGCCGGCAGTCCTTTCATGGATTGCATCGCCGTAGCATGGGACAGGTCTATCTCAAAATAATATTCCACCAAAGAGCACAGCGCAGGAAGAGGGTAGGCGATCCGGAGGGGATGGCCCGTTTCATTTTCAAATATTACTCTGGCGGTGTTGCGCATATTTTAATCAGCAGACTTAAACCGATGCCCGATATCAGGCAGCGTTCCTTCCTGTTGCCCGTCAGTTGCTGGGTCCAGTCGGTGAAGCCGCCGTCCGCGATCTCCATTTCAGGGCCCTGCGCCGGTTGTACCAGTACTTTAAACTGCAGTCCTTTGTAGTAGTTGTTTTCCTCCGGATGCGGTTCAACCGTTACTGGCATGGGCAAGCCTTCCTTCATCGCGGCGATCAGCGTATCCTCCTTGTAGCCGCTGCGGGGAATGATTTTCACGGATACCTGCTTGATAGCAAAAATAACGGTTAACAGCCAATAAATATGCAGCAGCTGTTCCTTTAACGCCGTACGTTCGAAGGCGTAGTTGCCCGTGTCTTTTCCTGCCGCCACCATGCAAGCCACCTTAAAATGCGGCGTATAGCCTTTGCCGGGCAGCCGCATCGCCCGGATATGCCGGTGGACGGTGCTGTACCGGAGTATCTCGCTGTTGAAGCCGCCAGCGCTGCGTATGCCCGCCATATGAAGGGTCAGGGCATTGGTCGCGTCAGCCATCACTTCCGTATGCCGGATCGCAGAGATGATCTTTTTCTGGCTCACAGTGCCCACCACGGCGCAGCTGCCGAACTGTCCCACCGGAGAAAGTTCCAGCGGCTGATAGCCTTGCTGTCCCAGGTAACGCAGTATCTCCAGCTCCTTTTCCAGCATCAGCACCATGTCCGTGTCTGCCGGTTGAGCGAACGCATTGCGCTGGTATTGCTGCAACAGCGTACCCGCGCTCAGTCGCTCCGCCCGCAGGCGGTACACTTCCATCAGCAGCGACGAGAGGTCGGAGCCGCTGAGCGCGCCTAGCGCTTCCAATAGGCCCGGCATGCCGGTTTTATCACTTATTTTCTGAGCTATATGGTCCGTCATCAGCAGTTCAGTTTAACCATGAGATGTTCATCCATCAGGCGGCCCAGTTTGATAATCGCTTTCTCCCTGACCGCCTCCAGGTGGTACCCGTTTTTCAACAATACTTTTTTAGACGCTTCATTACCCGCAAATATACCCGCATAAATCCGGTAGATGTTCATTTCTCTGAACGCGCAGGCCGTCAGTAGTGCCACCGCTTCCGTCATGATGCCTTTGCCGTGATAAGCCATCCCCAGCCAGTAGCCTATCTCCGCCGAATGACGGTAGATGTCCGCCTGCCGTGACAACGTGATCACACCGGCGATCTTATCTTTTACGTAGATGCCCCAGGTGGGCTCCAGTTGACCGTTCTGCAGCAAAGAGAAGAACGTCTCCGCATCTTTCAGTGAATACGGCGAAGGGAAGCTATCGCGCAGGTTGGCCGCTATGGCCGGGTTGTTGGCCAGTATGGCGAGGTCTTGTAAGTCGCCGCGGACAATGGGTTTCAGCGTGACATCGTGTTTTCCCGTGAGGGTGATAATAGCTTGCATGGAACAAAAGTACGACGGCGTTTCAGGAGGGTTGGTGTAAAAAACTTACATTCTATGTGTTGGGAATCAAATATTTATTTTGTGAGATGAATTATTTTTCTATCTTTGCAGTCCTTTAGAAAAAGGGATTGATTCCGTAGCTCAGTTGGTAGAGCAATACACTTTTAATGTATGGGCCCTGGGTTCGAGTCCCAGCGGGATCACAGACAACTTACAAACCTCGCGCTAGTCGCGGGGTTTTGTTTTTTAGTTGAGCGTTTAGTTGAAGGAAAGCCCGTTACTATTACCCCGTTATATTTTCCATATTTGCAACAAAGGGAAAGCGTCTGACACTGGCACAACTGCGGTATTGAAAATGGTGCTACGGCACAGATTATTCATAAAAACATT
Source organism: uncultured Chitinophaga sp. (assembly GCF_946479755.1). The sequence continues at coordinate 177,291 of NZ_CAMLHC010000001.1, forward strand.
CCTGATGTTTAATGCCCCATATCATACAATTCGTTTTTACGACAAAGCTTTTGGGAGCGCATGTTGTTACCTTCCACATAGCAGTATATCCTTCGTGCATTTTTTGCTTTAAAAAGATAGATAAATAATTCCCTTTCGGGATACAAACGTCCGTTAAATATTTGCATTAGCGGGGATTTTTATCTTATATTTTGAGTGCAAAGATAGCAAAGAGTAAGCTCCGGCATGACATGCCGACAATACTAACCCTGACCATCATATCCCCAGATCATATACAATGCTCCCCAGGTGAACCCGGCCCCGAAAGCGGCAAGCAGCAGGCGGTCCCCTTTTTTCAGGCGTGACTCGTAATCCCATAGGCAGAGAGGAATTGTACCGGAAGTGGTGTTCCCGTAGCGGTCAACGTTCCGCATTATTTTTTCATTAGGAAAAGACAGCACTTCCGCCGTGCGGTCAATGATCCGCTGATTAGCCTGATGAGGCACCAGCCAGGTAATGTCCTGTGCTGACAGGTCGTTTGTCATCATTGTATTGGTAATGGAATCTGTCAGGCGTAATACTGCATAATCGAAAATGGCTTTGCCGTCCATGTAGAGATAATGTTCCTGGTTGTTGACCGTGGCTGTAGAGGACGGCCAGCGCGAACCTCCGGCTTTCACATACAGCAGGTCCGCGCCGCTGCCGTCTGTACGAAGAAAGCAGTGCTGTATTCCGCTGTCGGGAGGCCCGGGCTCCAGTAATACCCCGCCTCCGCCATCGGCGAAAAGGCAGGAGGTGATACGGTCCTGGCCGCCGATAATGCTGCTCATTTTATCTGCTCCCAGTACCAGCACGTAGCGGTATATGTTTTGCTCTATATACCGGGAGGCAATATCCAGTGCAGAGAGAAACCCGCTGCACGCGCCGTTGATATCGATAGCCCAGGCTTTGCTGGCGCCGATTTCACGGGCAACAATATTGCTGGTGGAAGGCGTGATCATATCCGGCGTGGTCGTGGCCAGTACAATGGCATCCAGTTCTGAAGGCTGTATACCGCGTTTACGGCAGATTTCGAGGGCTGCCTGCACGCATATGGCAGAAGTGCCGACGCCTTCCTCCCGGATATACCGCCGCTCGTTAACGCCAAGATATTTAGGAATCCATCCGGACGGGATATTCATTTTTTGTTCCAACTCTTCGTTGTAAACGATGTGAGGCGGAACGTATCCGCCGACTGCTGTGACAACCGCATGGTACTTTTTCATAGCCAGGTTTTTTAAGATAGTAAAAAGGGGTAACAATGAGTATGTCTAACAAAATGGATAATGGACAGTGACTTGTTCAAAGTTATGAACAGCTGCTGAAGTAACATGGCATATTTCAACTGCTGCCTAAAGTGCATGGTGTGGCTGTAGCTTTGTAAGAGGCCTGTTGTTTCCCTGTTTTTTAATGTCTAATATTTGTAACCATGTCTCCTGAAAAATATCCGTTGTCCGCGCTTGCGCGGGAATTATCCGCTCTCAGAAACAAGGATAATTATCATCCGGACATGGATGCAGCTGCTGTGTTCAGCCGGTATTCCCCGGGGAGTTTACAGCAGCTGATGCTGGGGATGTCAGAGATCACTGCTTCCTTTTATGGCTTGCTGCTGCAACAGGCAGTGGCACTGAACGGACCTGCTATGGCGGAAGCGCTTTCCTATTCATTGATATACACGCTGGGCAAAAACAAAGCCGCGGGAGTAATGGAAGCATATCCGTTACTGGAGCGCGATCCCAGAGGTGTCATCGAAATTATTATCGCTGCCATCTTTACCGCCAGCCCCGAATTTAATTTCGAGGTCAATAGCTACACGGCGGCTGAAGTAACTTTCACTATCCGCGGAACAGATCGTTATCATCGGATCTGTCGGAAACTGCAAATAACCCATCTCCTGAAATGGCCGGTGATACTGCCGTTTCTGGAAGGGATACGGGATGTGGCTGCACCGGGGTGGAAGGTTGCAACACTTGCGTCTGCGGTAGATGAAAATAGCAATTGTGACTATGTTTTCAGGATATACCAGGAGGCGGTTGTTCCGGCGGGGGACAATCAAACAGGCATGCGGCCTCCCTTTTTCCAGTTGCCCGCTGCCGCTCCGGTGACCAGGGGAAAATACCTGGAGGTGGACCTGGGGCCTGCAAGTAATTTTCAGGGTGTCCAATTTGTGACAATGATCCGGCAGTGCCTGTCGGCTGAAGGGTGGAATGCCTGTCGCCTGTACGGTGAAGGGACAGACCAGTATATGCTGGCAGAGCGGTTCAGGTGCATGCGCAGTGGCAACTTTTTGGCAGATACGTCTTTAAAAGCGGTGCTTTATTCACTGGAAATTAGTAAGAGAAAGCGAAAGAGTGTTATCCGTATTTTGGATGACGCGGGAGATATGGTCTACCAGGTGCTTTACGATTACTATATGTGGAATGAAACAGACTTTAAGCGTAAGTTTGCTTCTCTCAAAAGTACTGGAAGACCGGCACCGGGCGAATTGGTGCCCCTGCCTGTTATCAGTCGTATCTCTTTTGAGAATGCCTGGCATTATAAGTCCCGGTTATCTCCTGTGGATGAAATACATTGCCTCGGCCATTTCGAGGGGTATCCCTGCGTGCCGGCACTATTCCTGTTCCGGTTATTCCACCTGGAAGCAGAAAAATGGATAAAGGACGTGCTGGGAGAACTGCCGGAAACCAGGCTTGTGGTAGATAGCGTTGCTGTCCATCCCGGGCGTATTATGCCTGTCGGTGTGCCTTATGACATTACAACCGCCGTGCATCAGCTGTCAGATAATATACTGCAATTTGTGTATAATGTTACGCAGGTGGATGATCCTGGTACCAGGCTTGGCTGCGTGATATTGGATATTATGTTGCAGCGGTAAGCCAGATGTGCATCGGTTTGATAAGTACGCCCGTCGATGAAACCGTTGATGCGATGGGCGAGCTGGTGAAGGAAGGAAAAGTGAGGCAAATGAGCCAGCGCATCTGCGATATTACTCACCTCCAGCCGTTTGAATATCCGGCGTCGGTAGTATTTGATGGTGTCCGGCGCTACGAATACATTTTCGACAATCTGGTTTATGGAGAGCCCCTGTGCGTACATACGCACATCTAGAGCAAAAATTACCTAAAAAAATGCAGATATCTTTCCCTGAAAGATATCTGCAGATGATCATCCTGTCTACATGCTCAGAAAGGAGGAGGGGAAGATACCGAATGCGATTTTATGCTGTTGATCGCCTTTCAGGCTTGTGTCCGGATTGATCACCGCGAAAATTTGCACAGAAGTCTGTGTGTCGGTGGTGGGGGTAGGTAGTACCTGCGAAAAGAAGGCGCTTCCCATGTTCCGGATACCGATTGGCTGAATAGAATTATTTCCAAGGAGAACAGCGCCTGCCGTTCTGGGGTCTCCCTGATAAATGGCTACATTAATCACGTCTGTTTCCGCCAGTGTATCGTTATGCACCGTTACCGTTACATCCATCATATCCTGATTATCCTTGTTGACGGTGAAGTTCAGGTCCCTGGTGTATTCCGTATAGTCGAATGCCAAAGGTTGTTTCACTGCCGGTGTATTTTCCCAGGGCATATGAAAAGAAGGATTGGGTGTATTAAACTGCTGAAAGGCGCTACTTGTATCAGGGATAGTGATGAGGTAGTCCATTTTTAAATAACCTCCGGGCTGCGACCAATATACATAGGGCTGTATGTTATAAGCCATCGCTTGTATTTTCGGCGGATCAATTACAGTGTTGGGCAGAAGTTGTATCTGGATACTTGTACTCTTCGTAAATTCTACGGAGTACACGGAAGTTTTACTTTGAGTATAGGTGTCCCGGGTTTCATAATTGATACCAAAACTGAAACCCTCGATGAAGTCAGGTGGAATGTTACCGGAAATACCATTACTGATGTTTAAATCCTGTGAGGAGCTTTGTTCGAAGGAAGTATTCTGATTGGTAGAATAATTGATCGAAAAACTTTCCTGCAGTCCCGTTGTAGTAAATTCTACATTACTGAGGTTGCCATTGTTTGTATTGAAATCTGTAGGCGGGTACATGGAATAGGAGAGCATGTTGCCCGGCAGATGCCTGGGATTATAAAAGGAGTTAAGATCCATGCCGGATGAAGTTTTGATGGTGCCACCGCTGTTTTGGGGGAAAATAACCAAAAGATATCCTTGTACAGTCCCCGTTTTACTATATACCGGGTATTCCCAGGCATAAAGCGTATTAACGTTGAGCAACAGAATATCCTCGTTATCATTAGATGTCACATTCAAATTCTGGAATAGCTCGGTGAAAGCTTCTGTAGATTTTGAGAACCCCTGACCATAGGTGTTCACCATGGAATGATTCAGGCCTGTTATTAAAGTTCCCAGATTTACATTTAACGAATCGGAAGTAGTAAAGGTTCGCTGTGTACGCAGGCCCAGAGAGGTTTCCTTTGATTTAGACTGATCGAATGAAGTCTGTGTACTGAACCCTGCATCTTTCAGCCCATCGGATAGTGGCAGCCCATTCACAACGGCGATAACCGATTGTACTTCTTCGAAAGTATAATTTTTTGGTTTCCCCACCCGGATACTTTCTCCACTGAAATCACCCAGGCAAAGGCCTATATTAATATTTAACTGCTTAGTGCTGCTATAGGCGAGCTCCTGTGAATACAGACCGGCTAGTTGTCCCGGCTGCTGCGCATTGGCGTAGGTAGGAGAGAACTGAAGACTAGGATCTACCTGAATGACACCAAAACTGGTGCGGGCATAGCCATCTTGTCCAAAGAAATTATTATCCGTACCCATAGCCGCGATTACGATGCCGGTTCCCACATTGCCAGACAGGTTACCGATACTGAGCTTAAAATCTATATTTACAAAGTTAAAACTGTCATCTCCATAAATATAAGCAACAGATGGTGTTCCTAATGTCAGTGACTGATTAAAGCTGAAAACACGTAATGCCATATGGTAGGGTACCTGGTCTGTCGATTCCACTGTGCCCACCACAAGTTCTTCCACGCCATCATTATTCAGGTCGCCGGTAGTCAGCCGGTTTAATGCAAACTGAGAAGGATAGGAATTGCTGGCGGTTTCATTAAACGTATTGTTGGTGGTATCGTATGACCACATTTTTAGCTGCATGGAGTTTCCATCGAGTGACCAGGAAGTGGCCAATCCATCCTGTATGGACTGACCCAGGAATGATCCTGCCGCGAGGTTTACACATGTATTAGTTCCTCCATAGGTTCCAGCGGAAACATTGCTGACAATTTGTAAACTATTGCCGGTAAAGCTATACAACGTCAGATGCAGGTTATTGCCGTTAGTATCCGGCTCGCATTGATGCAATATGGCCAGCTCATTATTTCCCTGACCTGTAAATACACCGGTTGCTATACTGAATAACCCTTCGCCGGCAATGCCGGGTCCCTGGAGAAGTACGGGAGACTGTGGGGTAAGGTCTTCCGCGAAGGTGGAGATCCAAAGTTGTATTATTCCCTGAGGATCCACCCAAGACACTATCAGGCTGGCCTGTGGACCGGGCTGAAAATAGCCAGCCCATACGCTGGTATTATTTGTCTGGCCAAGATTCAGGGCAGCGGTAGGGCTGAAGGTTGTTATGGCTGCGTCAGTGGAAATTATCTGTAAGTAGAGTTGTTGATTATCCTGTATATAAACGACTGCTGTTTCGGCTTTTCCATCTCCATTAAAATCTGCAGCAGTCATGGCAACTGTTTTGCCGGGATTTTGATCTCCCATAAACAGGCTGGTGCCAGCGGATACATTAACAGCTGTTTCCTGACCATCTGCATTTTCTCCGGGTGCAGTGGTCAGAGCGGTGAGCATTACCTGGTTATTGGCGCCTTCAAAAGCGGCCATGATATTGTCTGTCTGAACAATGGTGTAATTGCCCATCAGCGGGTCTGTAAGCTGTTCATCTGATAAAAGCTGATCTATCCGCCGGTTTTTACTTACCAGGCCGGGTTTATGTTTTAATATTTTAGTGGCTGTTTCCATGAGCATGTATTTTAAATAAAGTGTAAGTATCCCGCTCACTGGTAAGCGGGATACTGTTGGAAGGGAATTGTTAGGCGGTGGAATTTTGCCTATGCTGGTTCAACATTCAAGGCAGTTGTATCTATATTATATAGAGTGGCACCGTTACCGTCTAAGGGTACACGTTGCACCTGGTAAGGATTTAACGTCGTTATTCTTTCTGCCCCATTGGCAAAGACGATGCGGAATCTGCCTGGTCCGGCATGGTCTACTACCTGGACAATAATAGTGTCTTCTCCGGGTGGGATGGCAAAGTGCCCCCCTGGTTGAACTTCTGGCATAATAATCAGATTTTTAAAGATTTAAAAATTACCACTGCATGGTATTGTTGACTTTACCAATAAAAGTTTGGAAGATGGGTGAAGACTGCTGATCATTTATCACAGCAGCAAGTACCTGTTGTGTTTCCTGCTCGGATGAACAGAAATGATCAATCTGTATTATTTTTAATACAGAAGTTGGATTGTCGCCGGAAGGATAGGCAATTAACTGTGTGTTACTATTCAGTAGTGCCCAAACTGCGTTACTGGTGGTGCTGAAAAGATAATATGGCGAAGTACTGGGGCCTGTTTTGCTGGAGTCCCAGCCACTCTGAAATTGAAGCCAGAAGGAGGTGCCGTTTGCCTGATTCTGCGCTCTGGCCATAATCCATAGCGTTTGAGTGGTATCCCCCAGTGAATAGTGTACATCGGCGCCATCATCGCCCGGATTCTTGGTGGAGAAAAAGGGTTCAGCCCATTCCACATAATAGCTGGAGGATTGAATACCGTTAATGGTTTGGGGTGGTGACCAGTCATTCATCTGGTATTCATGTTGAGAAGATTGCGTCAGTGCCAGAGGGGTAGCATTGTAAATTTTCAAAGTGGTTCCTTGTCCCATAAAATCAAATTTTGATGTGAAGAATTGTAGTATGCGTTGTTGCAACTGATACAAAATTGGGACTTCCGCGTTTCGTGGGAAAGGTGAAAAACAGCTTTTCGGCAGGGTATTTTCAGGGGGGGAAAGCGGATAATAAGTTGAAATATTTCCCGCTATGATTTTGATTAATGATATTTTACTTGGTTAATATAGGATGTGCATCAATGGTTTTCTACCTTTCTAAGGCAGATGACGGCGCTAAATGTTAGGACCTCAGTGTTGAAGTGATAGACAGATGTTTGGGTTTGTAGCCCCAAGTTCAATCAGAGCACGAGATCATATCAGGCTGACCCCGTCCTTCTAAACAGTGTTTTTCCTATATAGGAAAAGCCTGTTTATAGTATTCACTTTATGGTAAACAACTCATGTCTGATGGCAAAGAGGGCAAGCCCGGTCCTTGACTTAATATCAAATTTCTGGAACAGTTCCTGGCGGTAGTTATCGATTGTATGTGGGCTGAGATTCATCTGGTCCGCAATTTCCTTATAGGTAAGCTCTAAGCAGCATAACTGCAGGAAGCGGATCTCATTCTGGTTCAATTGCTCCAGCGGCGTGGGTGCGGTGGAATGGCCCTGTATGTTCCGCAGTAGCTTTACGGATACTTGCTCATTCAGGTAAAAACCCTGTTCGTGGATGGTGATGACAGCTTTTACAAGGTCGCTCGTCCTGGATTCTTTCAGCAGGTAACCACCAGCACCGTTCTTTAGCATCTTTATCACGGGGGGATCATCTTCAAACATGCTGAGGGCCAGCACATGTATTTCCGGGTAGTGTTGCTTTACCCAGAGAGTGGCTTCATAGCCGTCCATGAGCGGCATTTTGATGTCCATGAGGATCACCTGTGGCAGTGTGCCTGCGGCGATCTTATGTTTCATCTCTTCTCCGTTGGCAGCATCAAATACAACGGCTACCTCCGGGAACTCTGTCAGCAGGCTGATAAGTCCCTGGCGAAACAAGGTATGGTCGTCAACGATAGCAATGGGTATGGGTGTCTGTTGCATAAGTGAATAATTAATAAGGGACTGAGATAGTAGTGGTGGCACCGATTCCGGGCTGTGTTACAATAGATACGTGACCGCCAATGATGCCTGCCCTTTTGTACAGGTGCTGCAGCCCCATGCCTTTGTATAGCTTCATGGTCTCATTGAGGTCAAATCCGATACCGTTGTCGCTTACGGTCAGGGTAAGCGTGTTTGCTGCAAAGGTAAGATCTGTCTTTATTTCGCTGGCCTTTGAATGACGCACGGTGTTATTGAGAATTTCCTGGAACAACCGGAAGATAATGATCTCTTTGTCGGATGCCGCAGGTAGCGTATGGGCGTTATTGTTAAAAATGATGGTGAATACCTGTGAATGTTCCAGCCATTCCAACTCAAAACTGATAGCGGCGGCTAGTCCTCTACTGATCAGCTCTTCGCCATGAAGCAGCCGCGAAAGGGTGCGTATCTCTTTGAGCGCTCTTTTAGCCAGTTCCTCTGCAGCGGTCACCTTCTCTGTTGTCTTTTCAATATTGTTGGTATTTACAGCGCTCAGTGTGATAATGGTCAGGCCCAGCAGCTGCCCTATGTTATCATGCAGATCGTGGGCGATGGTTTTAAGCGTTTGTTCCTGCACTTCCATCTGCGATCTCAATAACTCATTTTCAAACGACTGTTTCAGTATGACCGTTTCCTCCGTGTGTTTCTTTTTGCGCCGGTTATACAGGCTGATGTAAAAAATAAGAAACAACGGTGCGATCAGAAAGATGAAGGTCACTACTCCGATCAGGGGGACAATATCCTTTGGCGGTATCTGCATATAAAAGCGTATGACCAGCTGGTGTAAAGGAATATGTTGAGAATATTGAAAATAATATATCGCATGGAATAAGGAAAGGTGGAGCTGTCAGCAATATACTGGAAAAGAATGTTGAAGATCACGCCACCGAAATAGAACAGCAGTACGCCGCTGATCCACCAGAACGGCGCATAGGCGCCGAGGGACTGATACCTGGAATCTTTCAGCATCAGGTAGAAATAGTACAGGGAGGCCAGCACAAACACAACAGCCATCAATGTCGCTGTTTTGTTGTTGAATCGCTGAAAATGGCTGTCTATGGCCTCTACTGTATATATTACCATAAAAATGGCCAGCCAGGCAATCAGCCATTTGCTGACGTTAATGTAGTTGCTGTAAAGATGGTGGAAGAACAAGCTGATGCAGAAACATTCAATCACCAGGAAGATGTTGTATACCCACACATTCGATACATGCATCGTTCTTCTGATGTAGATGCCTGACAGCTCAGTGATACATACGATGAACAGGTAGAGAATAAAACGTTTCCATACAGGGTCTCTGTCTTTGATGAGACAGATAAGCCCTGTAAGGAAACATATTATTTCAGTGACAGTATTGACGGTGAAAAAATGGATCATTGGTTATTTTTCTGCTTTTATAAGTGTTGCGCCAATGGAATTACAGTTTGGCGGATAGGGACATACTTCCCCGTGGTTGAATGCATTGCCCTGTAGATTAAGGCCTCGAAGAAAACCTTTACTGCGTTGGCTATATGCAGCAGTATCATTATAGAAATCCCGGTGGTACACATGCGTTCTATCTCCGACCGTAAGGGTATCTGGCCGGGTAGAAGCCATTATTAGTGTATTCTTTCCCCAGAACTTACGTGGCATAGCGGTGTTGTTCTCATACTCCGGGTCATAGGCGGCAAAATAAAAACGTATGCCGTCTCCTTTATCACGTTCCAGTATCGCCATTAGCGTATCTAATTCCTGTCTGCTAAACCAGATGCACTGTGTATTATATCTGAATGTGTGTTTGGTATCCCCGGAGAGAGGGGCCAGCTTCCTGGTATTACTGTCAATATAATTCTGCACATATTTTTTTGCTGCGTCTATACTTATTTCATGGGAAACGGCCACCACGCTGTCAGTCCTGATATGATGGGTCGTTGTACCGGAGTTTTGCTTGCAGGCGCCCAGTATCACAGGCGTGCTGAGATAAAGCAGGATAGTCTTTATATTCATAGGGTTATTTTTTTTAAGTTAATATTTGTTGACGGATTAAACAATTTTATTATTTTTATTTTCCTGCAAGGTCATTACCCTCATCAACAGAAAAAAAGCTGAAATCAGCTTTTTTTCACAATATTTTCATCTCCATAAAAAATGTTTCACCCTTTCCACTTCACTCGGTTTGATAATAGCAGCATGACTTCTAACTTTAAGCGCTTGTACACACGATAGTTCCGTGCGGCTGCTAAGGCCCAATAATTATCCCTATGAATTACAAGTATTGTAATGCAGCCGTTGTTGATAAGCATTTAGTTTTTATGAGATACTTATAGCATTATGTTTTATGATTAAAGGACGTCTCACTAGAAATGAGACGTCCTGCTAAATAAAGAACTTTTCCTCCGCCGGTACCACCACAGGGGCCTATTCTACATGCTATATGGTCGGAGGTGGTTTTCAGGGTAGGGTAGAGGAGCAAAATATCACCTTACCCTCGTAAAATTCCCGCTGCTATTCTGCAGGATATACAACACCCCGGCGCCCGGCCGGTATAACACCAGGTGCCCGTTTTTCCCATTGCTCAGGTAGTCAAACGGAAACACCTTATCATCCTGGGACAGCAGATTGTACCCGCCTAATCCCGAATGAGTAGAGTACACTGTCTGAAAAACACCATTATTATTTTTGATCACGTACAACACACCCTGACCCGGACGATATAGTGCCAGGTGGTCCTGTTTGCCGCTGCCGGTAAAGTCATAGGGGAACAGCCTGTCGGTAACGGACAGCAGGTCGTAGGTGGCCACCCCTGAATGGGATAATAACACTTCACTGAAAGTACCGCTGTTATTGCTTTGGATGTACAGCACGCCCTGTCCCGGACGGTACAGCGCCAGGTGGTCCGCCTTGCCGGTGCCGGTATAGTCAAAGGCTACGATCTTATCATCGTTGGACCGCAGGTCGTATCTGCCGACACCGCTAAAGGAGGTAAATACCTGGGAGAAGTTGCCGTTATCATTTTTGAGGATGTATAACACGCCATCGCCGGGACGGTATAAGGCCAGGTGGTCGGCTTTGCCGCTGTGGTTATAGTCGAAAGCGATGATCTGATCTTTAGTGGACGCCAGGTTGTAGCCTCCGATACCCTGAAAGGAGGTAAACACCTGGGTGAAGGTGCCGTTGTTGTTTTTCAGGATGTAGACGACACCATGGCCTGGCCTGTAGAGCAGGAGGTGGTCGGCTTTACCGCTGCCGGTATAGTCAAACGGTATGACCCGGTCTTCTGCAGACGCCAGGTTATAGCCGCCAATACCCTGGAAGGAGGCAAATGCCTGGGTGAAGGTGCCGTTATCATTTTTGAGGATGAACAATACACCGGATCCGGGACGGTACAGCACGAGATGGTCGGCTTTGCCGCTGCTGGTATAGTCAAAGGCAAAGGAGAGGTCCTGCTGCGACATCAGATCATATCCACCGATGCCCACTTCCGGAAGGGTACCATATAACGCCTGCAACGCAATCTGATCGTTGGCGTTGAAAGGTCTGTTGGTGCTCAGGGAAGTACAGGCCAGCATCCAGCTATTGGGATCTTCCGCGGTAGGCGTGCCGGGGATGTGGACTGCGCCTACGCCGCCATCGCCTTCGTTATTGGGATTGGAGAAACCGCAGCTATAGCTTCTGTTGAAATAATCGGTGTGCCGTAGCCCGATAGTATGACCGATTTCATGGGCAAACAACGTGGCCAGGAAACCTGCATCGGGGGTACTGCCGATATAGCCTGCATTCAGCAGAATCGGGCTGGGTGGGTTGCCCTGTGCGTCAGGGAAACCGGCGGACCGTCCCAGGACACCGGTACCGAGGTTCGCATTCCGGACATCAACATCACCGCCGCTGGCCACCCTTCTGAAGGTAAGGCGCAGGTGCAGGTCATTATAACGTCTGATGGCTTCATCTGCCGCTGCAACATAGGCAGGTGGCAGGTTGGTAACGGAAATTGTGATCTCACGCTGGCCTCCGGGAATGCTGATCAGGTTGTTGGTGCGGTATTGCTCTGACTTGGCAATCCGCAGCTGCGGAGAGGTTACCTGGCGGTCGATTTCTTTTTCGTTAATGAAAATATCCCCTTCTACGATATAGCCGCCGTCGACTTTCACAATACCGTTGGGACTGTAACCTGCTGCTTTTATTTTTTCGAGCAGTTCATTGGAGGGCTTGCCGTCTGCTTCCTTCTGGGCATTTTCCTTCTTGCAGGATACCAGTACAGACACGACAACTAACAGACAGAGGACTGTCCGGAAAAGTCGGATAGGATGTAGCATGTTCTTGATTTTGGGTTATAAAAAAAGTACAGAAAATATAGATGGGTTATAGGGTTATTAAATACTCCGGTAGCAGCGGCCAACTAAACTTTCAAATAGGTATGTCAATCCCGACAGACACAGTAGCCTGGTTTCCATAGCGGAGTAGTTTCACGTAAAAATAGTATCCGCTACTGCGTTGTGGTTTCAAGGCAAAGAGATCTTCTTAAAGTCATCGCTGCTGCATAATATAATAACGGACTTCTGGAAACAAACGTAATACCATCTCCTTGTAATCATCTTATTATTTATTTTGTAAATATGTTTGTCCGGTAATCCGCTTTGAGAAAAATTTTCTCAGCAGATACCACTTTGGTATGTCTCTTTTGTTATTAACGTAAGGTAAACTACCTGACAGAGAGAATGATTCGTTCTCTCTGTATTTATTAAGCATCTATATATATAATATGTTTTTGTACACGGGACATCCCTACGTTCGGAACTATAATGGATACCAGCATTTTGAGCGGAAAATGCAAGGTTTGTTAGCGCCAGCCATCTTTGGCAACATACTCCCAAATGAAGTATCAATCCCTGGTAGGCGACCGAATGCGGTAGCCAGGTAGGCGGGATAAATCTGCCATCGTTAAACCAACTCACTCTCTTCTGGGAAAATCAATTTAAACGACTTTATAGCCGTGTCGTGTTCCCGTGCGCATGCGCTATCAACCCAAGAATTCGTTATGTCTTTTACAAAGGAAGTTTTTAACAACATCAATGCGTCTATTGAGGAAATCAGGATGCAAACACTCGATAGTCAGGATCTTACCATTTTTCTGGAAATGTTGGATACATTGTTGGACGCCAAAGAAAGTTTCGTACAGGAAGATGCGGAACTGGGCTTTTTCTGGAATGAGATAGTGTCCGATTCAATAGCTATTTTACATTCCGGTATGTCGGGCAATTATCGTTTAGCCATTGCGGGCCTGCGGAACCTGTTGGAAATATCCTGTCATGCCTTTTATTACCTCGACCACAAAATAGAATTTAAGCTGTTTGTGAACGAAAACGGAAAATCTGACAAATATGTAAGCACCCTGATAAATGATCACCTGTTTTTTACCACCAAATACATCAAAACCTTTTTCCCGGATATACAAAAAATTCAGCATGGTGATAATACGGTAAGTAATTACCTGAGCTTAACCTACCAGAAGTTATGCGATGTGGTGCATGGGAGATATGATTCACTGACAAAAAAAGATGATTTGAGAATAGCCTACTCCAGGCCGATGTTTGAGAAGTTCAAGGCCAGCTTCAGGTATACCATAGGGGCTGTCCTTTGCATGCATATGCTGAGGTTTAATCATTTTTCGAATATCACAGCGAATAAAATTGTTGGAGAATTAAATATAATAAAGATATGAAGATATCTCTGGGTGATTTTATCCTCGATAGAACTGAAAGTCTCAACGACGAACACATAAAAAAGTACTTTATCGAGAGAAATGATGATAAAATAAGCAGATTGCTGGACTCTGAACAATATTTGTTGGAAGGGAGCAGGGGCGTAGGGAAAACAATGCTGATGAAAGCGGCTATGTTAAGGTCTCAGGCGGATTTTGGAAGTAATAGTATTCTTCCGGTCTGGATCAGTTTTGAAGAATCTATCCGGCTGGAAAGAATAAGTATAGCAGATGACTCAATTGACCCGTTCCTGCAATGGACGATGGGTAAGATTTTATACGAAACCCTGGCAAAACTGGAACAACTGAGACCCATTAATATTGATAAACTTAACAAGCGTTTGTCGTCCATCTTCAGCAAGGACTTCTCCGGGAATTATGAAAAGTATGCCTATCTGCTAAATGAATACATAAAATTCCTTGAAAAAGGGAACATCAAGAACGTAAAAGAGATTATCAAATCATCTCCCTCACAGGAGCTAATTAATGTGTTGGATAATCCCCAGACATTTAAGGAATTTTTGCTGAATTTAATAAAAGACCTTAAGCTCAAAAGAATTGTGTTCCTGTTTGATGAAGCTGCACACGTTTTCTCATTTTCTCAACAGGAAAAGTTTTTTACCTTTTTTAAGTCTTTGCGAGATCCAAAAATCGCGTGTAAGGCTGCCGTTTACCCAGGGATTACCAATTATGGTAAATATTTTGAAAGAGGGCAGGATGCAAAAGAGCTAAAAATAGCGTGGAATCCTATGGACCCAGCTGACATCAGATATATTAAGAATATTATAAAAAAGCGCATACAGGCCTATAACGGTGATTACTGGAGCCGTTTGTCAAATAATGTAGAAGTTATCGATACGATATGCATCTGCAGTAATGGGAACCCCAGGTTTGCGTTTCATATTATAGATGAACTGGAGAATAGTAAGGCATTCAAAAATACCATAAAGGTACAACTGCTGATTAATGCCATTCGTAGTGTGTTTAGTACAAAATGGAAGGAGTTTGATACGTTGAAACAGCGATTGGTAAAGTATTACCAGTACATCAATGAAGGAGAGTTTTTTGTAAAAGATGTGCTGTTGCCAAATCTCAGATTGTGGAATGAGAAACAACGGGAGAAGAGAAGGAAGCTCTCGCTCGGTTTTTACATTTCCACCAAAGCGTATGACCAGTTGGAGAAAGTTTTCTCAGTTTTATCCTACTCTAATATTATCAATATCGATCACAGTAAAAAGAGCCTTGGGAAAAGCAAGTATGGTTTTAATATCGCTATTAATCCGAGTATCTTGTACACAGATTTGATAATCAAAGATTCAAAAGAACTAAGGAATACATCTACTAATATTGAATACAATCAAGCCTATTTTGAGACGACGGGGGCTATTCTTGCACTCGTGGACAAGCTAAGAATGGAGAATGAGTTTAAGTGCACTAAATGTGATTTTAAAACCACACAAGACAGTTTTAAATTTTGTCCGAAATGTGGAAGTAAGATGGACCAGGCGGAAGAGGAATCTCTGTATAAGATATTGAGATCACATAGTATCAGTAACCTAAAGTTGTCATCCAGAATGATTGACCGGTTAAAACACCGGTTTAAGAATATCGGAGAGCTGTATGATGCGGACGAAAATACTATAAGAATGAAGTATATACAGGATGTTCGGGTGACCGTCATTAAAAGCGCTGTCATTGAATACATGTCGGGTTGAGAGCCTGAGGAGAATATATTAACCAGGGGAACAAGTACGTCAGAACGTATCTGTTCCCTTTTTTATTTTTCCAGGTATTCACCGGAGAGTTGGATCTCTTCTCGCCAGACTGGATGTGGCAGGCAATATAAAGGTCTCCGACGGAATGCAGACGATCAACCTGGTCAATGGTACCAATACTGCATCGTACAACCTGTCGCTGGGCCTGAATGATGACGGCGTTAACTTCTCCAATAATTCAGGTACCGGGGGCTTTAAGTTCAATAATGCGAATGGAAATCTCTTCCTGGTCAACAGTGGCGGGAATATGGGCATTGGCACGCTAACCCCGATGAATGGCACGAATAACCTCGGCCTGCACATCAGTAAGGGCAACCATTCCACCATCGTGTTGGGAGAGCCGGCTGGCGGTTATGGGGGCTTCGTACAGACCTCCGACTCCAGGCACAGGGTATTCATCGGCGCAAACGCCTATGACGACGTTACCAACAGCTGGCAGACAGTGCAGGCCGGCAAAGGACTGGCAGGGATCAGCATCGTGGCCGATGAAGGCGGCTGGGGAACTTCCATTGATTTTTTTACCAATACCGGGTCGACATTTACTAAAAGCATGACGATCCTGGGCAACGGTAACGTAGGTATCGGCACCCTTACGCCAGGAGCCTGTAAACTGGCGGTAGATGGACTGATAGGCGCCCGCAGGATAAAAGTGACACAGGCAGCCTGGGCGGATTTTGTATTTCATCCGGAATATAAACTCCCTTCACTCGGAGATGTAGAGCTGTTCATCAACAAACATCGACACCTGCCCGATATGCCGGCGGAGAAAGAAGTGGTGCAGGAAGGCCTCGACCTCGGCGATATGAATAAAAAACTCCTGCAGAAAATTGAAGAGCTTACCCTCTACATGATTGAAGAACATAAAAAGAACCAGCAACAGGAACGGCTCATCCAACAATTGCAGGAAGAGATCAAACAATTAAAGAATAGATAATATTGGGTACCTGCGGCTGTCGAAGACACTACTCCCTCTGCAGGCGTGACACCTAGTCGCTCGTTGCAGATACGTTCAAACTGGCGGGTGCTCAGGCAGGCGTTTCTGGCAGTTTCAGTGACGGAGCGATTGCCATAACTGCCGGTCCATTGCATAATGGCGTTGTCAAAAGGTTGCATAATACCGGACCTCAATTGTATTCTTTTCAGAAAGAAGTCCTAATGAGCGCATCCAGGGCCGGGTGAAAATAGAATTTGATAAACTGCATAACGTTGGTTGAATAATGAGCAATGATGAAAAGGTCCTTCCTCTATGCGTTGCCGTCTCCCTCAGTAAAGCGGCGTATTCAACGTACACATATTGGTCATCACACTACTATCCCGCGCAGCTTCCAGGTAGAGCAGGTATTGCATCGGCTTGTCGGGGACCGTCAGGGTGAAGGATGTACCTTTTCCAACGTGTTGCAGGTGGAAGGGATTGCCGTAGCTGTCTGTCTGTACCAGGTACCATTCAAACTGTAGCTGGTCTTTACGGGGATCGGCGAATCGCCAGCCGGCGCCCGTGCTTACAAGCGCGTGATACGTGAGCCGGCTGCCGGGCAGCGTTGTACGGGAAGGCCGGAGTATTTTCACCTTCGGTAACGGCGGCGTGGTGCCGTGGCTCCACAGGCTGGAGAGCTGGTACCACGTGGGTTTATAGCGGCCGTGATGGTCGGTAAGACCGTCGAAAGTAACGAAATCGCGTGTTTCGAGGTCCTGCCAGGTGGTGAGGAATGCGGGTTGCGGCGGCAGCGCTGCATAGGCGGCTACCGGTATTTTGCTGATGAAGCAGGGCACGTCGCCGGAAAGCAGCGTAGCGAGACCGGTAGTATCGTCGGTGACTTCTATGCCGAAAGCGTCGATGGCAGGCAGCTGTTGCCGGAGCCATGGCAGCAGGGGAGCGGTGGCAGGATGGAAAAGAATGTCCGTTGTCACCGGCCGGGAGGGATCGGCGGCTTTGATCGCTTCGGTAAGCCCTTCCAGCCAGCGCAGGTAACGTTGCTGCTGATACAACAAAGCAGGCTTAAAATGGTACCGGGCCAATGGCTGCCAGGCGTTATTGCCAAGGTGCCATGCGGTGATGATGGTATCGTGACGGCGCCTGGCGATGTTGCGGAGGATGTCGCGCTGCATCCGGACGAGCGCGGCGCTGTCCTTGTCCATATCGCTGACGTCGGGCAACCAGAATCCGTAATGTACACGGACGCCGTGGTTGCGGGCTTCTGCCAGCACGTTGCGGTCATATACGCCGGGCCCGTAGCGGCGGATGGTGTTGACGCCCAGCTGCCGCATGCGTTGAAGGTCATGGGCGGTCTCGCGGCGGGTGAGGGCATACCGGTTTCTGAACCAGTCTTCTCCTTTCTGATAGCGTAGTCCGCGAAGATTGTCGGGCAGCGCGTGGTGCGCAACGGGAGCAGCGGTGGCAGTGCTTACGATGGTACCGGCACCGGCAGTAACCGGTCCACGCAGCCGGGGAAAACTATCCAATGCAGCCAGCAGTTGACCAGGCTGACGGATGGACCAGTCCAGGTACCGGGCAGTATCGCCTTTCACCACATTAGCATCATGACTGGTATTGAAAAACACCTGCGCGTGAACTTCAGGAAAACGGCTGCTGATAGCCCGGAAGGCGTCGCTGAACCAGCGCGCCTGGTCGCCGGCATCGGCAGGAGAGCCCATCTCGGCAATCATCACGGGCAGGTCTGAACGGAAAAGCGGCAGCTGGTGATAGGGCTTGTATAATGTTTCGAAAGAATACCATTCGTCACCCCCGTGTTGAGGGCCATAGTTAAGGATGGTCACGCCAATCCAGTCGACAAATGCTTTACCGGGGAAATACTTTTCGGCGTTGGCGGCCTTCCAGGGATTCCACACCCAGATAGCGTTGGTAGCTCCGCGGCGAAGAAAAAACGTATGGACGTACCGCCAGGCTGCGGTGTATTCTTCCGCTGTATTACCACCAGCGGGCGACCACGGGTAGGCCGGATTGTCCGGCTCGTGGGCAAAGCGGAGAAACAGCGGCCGGTTCAATGCTTTCACCTGGCCGGCGAACCGTTCCAGGTAACCGTCAAAAATACCGGTGGGTATCAGGGACATTACTTTTCGTTCCTGCTGCAGCTGGGCTGCGTTATGGGTGAAGCGGGAGGTCCAGGGTTCCCAGGTGACCATAGGAATAGAACCGCTGTTGTACACGGCTGCCAGGGAATCCGGCAGGAGGTGCTCCTGTCCATCGCCCCACGCAATGTACAGCGATGTAAGCTGCTGGCGGGGCATTCCCTCGCCGGAGGGGTTGTACACGCCGGTATAGAAAACATCCTGCTTTGAGGGCAACGGTCGGATGGGCGCCTGCTGCCGCCCGGTGGTAAAGTGCCAGCTCAGCACGATGACGGCCAGCAGTAACGGAAGGCCGAGCTTACGGATGCCGGTGTACAGGTGCAGGTGCCGGAATAACCAGAATTGTCTTTTAAGAAATAGTGGCAGGGAGAGAATAGTCTTTACCCAGCCGTAACGCGCCGGTATTTTCCTCAGCTGAAGGCTGGCCATGATGTTGAATAGCATGATGAGGCAGTTGATGCCTGCGATGCCGGCCATAAAAAGCGAATAAGGGTTCCAGTCGTGGTACAGGCCATAGATGATCGCGGCCAGGGACATGACCAGTATGGCGATATTGGGTATGTTGAGCCGCCAGTCGTCCGGCCCTGAATCATCTTTCGGCGTAGGAAGGTACGGCACTTTTTTCCGCGCGATGGTGTACACGAGGCCGAGCAGGTAGATCCACCAGGTGCCGATGAACAGCAGGCCGCCCACCACATGGAAGCCGCGTTCTGTCTCTTCCATCACCCAACGTTGCACGTAATGGCGGATGAGGATGATCGACGCGATGGCCGGGAAGGCGAACAGCGAAAACTGCACCAGGTCCGCCCGGAAAGGAATGTACCCGGTGACCAGCGACAGCACGGGCACGAGGAAATTGATGAGAAAAACAACCCCGGAAAGATAATGCAGGGGGATGGTGCCGTAATGCAGGCGTTGCAGCCAGGTGAACTGCCGGAACAGCCGGGGATAGGTGGTCACCAGCAGCTCAAAGGTGCCCCGTGCCCATTTCAGCTGCTGCGCATAATATGCCGAAAGGGTGTTGGGTACCAGCCCGCGGGTAAGCACGGCTGGCACGTAGATGGATTTCCATCCTTTGGCGTGCAGGTGCATGGCAGTATGCATGTCTTCTGCCAGCCCGCTGGCATGCCCGCCGATGGAGTCCAGCGCGGCCCTGCGGAAGGTGCAGTTAGCGCCGATGGCCAGCACGGTGCCGTAGCTGTTCATGGTGGACATAATAGGGCCATAGAACTGGAACGTTTGCTGGGCGGCGCCTTTGGCGATAATGCTGTCGCCCAGGTTGCTGTATGCCTGCACGATCTGCACGAAACCGATCGCGGGATCGTTGAAATGATGTACTACGGCATCCAGGAAATCCGGCGCCGGCACATGGTCCGGGTCCATCACCACGCAAAGCTCACCCGTGGCGTATTGCAGGGCGTTATTGATATTACCGGCTTTGGCATCCTTACGGTTGGTACGGGTCACATGCCGCACGCCGAGGCGCGCACACACTTCCCGGAGATACGGGTCGTTTGCTTCGTCGCACAGCCAGGCGGTATGTGGATAGGTCATGGCCCTGATGGCGGTCAGCGTGTGTACGATCATGTCATACGGCTCGCCGGGGAAATAGGTGGTGAGCACGTCAACCGTAAAGGGATGTTGCGGCGGAGGAGAAGGAGGAATGCGGATAGCGGCATAATGGTACCATTCATGCAGGATAGCCAGGCAGTTGAACGTGATGGCTGCCATGAGCACCCAATAGAGGGGGGCGTAGCCAATTTGTGTGCGCCGGAACAGTACGGTGAGCAGCACGCCGATGCTGATGGTGCCCAACAGTATCATCAGCCTGAGGGTAAACAGTTCCCGCCGTGACGGCGGTGTGACCGGTGCCAGTTGTTCCTTTTCTCTCATGGCGCGACTACATAAAAGGGTGTATTGGTGGAAGCGAAATTGCCGTATGCATCATATACGGTCACGAATATACGATAAGGTCCTTCCCGCAGAGGTGCCCGGAAGCGGGCGCCGGTGCCCTCCCGGGAAAGCAACAGGCTGTCCGGTGCCGGCGGCTTCACCTTGTTCACGTCGTTACGGAAACGGATGAACCAGTCCTCCGGCAGCACTTCCCACTTAAACCGGAGAGAGTCGCTGTCCGGATGTTCCAGCAGCAGGTTGGCGGAATGAACGGTGCCGGGGGAAAGCAAAAGATTATCTCTTGCGCCTTTGCCGTCCAGCAGCATATATTGTAAGGCGGGCGCTTTATGCGTTGGAAACTGTCCCGTCCAGATATATTGCATGGTCTGCGCGGTGGCGGACGTAGCGCCGTTTTCAGCGAAGAGGCTGAACCAGGTATGCGTCACTTCCTGCTTCTGTCCCCAGTAGAATACACAGGCGCCCAGGAAGCGCGGATCATCTACCGGCATATAAGCAGAATAACGTTTCAGATATTGTTCCGCTTTTTTATTGCTGGTGTTTTCAATGGGAGCGCCCCACGCAGTGGCTTCGGCTTCCCAGGGTCCGTTGATGCCCCATTCGGTGACCAGGAACGGACCATCCCAGAACCAGGCGAATGCCCGCAGCTCTTTGCGAAGATGAGACAGGTCACCAAATATGTTTAGCGAGATAAGGTCCAGTTGCGGCACTTTCCAGCGGATGTTATAAATATTGCGCCGGTTAAAATTGATGAGGGTGGTGGTCACAGGATGATCCGGATCGTGCTTATGGATGATGTCCACCAGGCGGTTAAAGGTTTTGTAAAACGGGCGGTAGCGGGGCCGGTAAGGGAAATCCACTTCATTGCCGAGGCACCACATCAGCAGGGCCGGATGGTTTTTGTACCGTTCCACTACCCGCTCGTAAGCCAGGCATAGCGCGGAAACGGCGGCGGTATCCCGGTAGTATTTAAGAGATTCGCTGTTAGGAATGTGTAAACCGGCGATGACAGCGATGCCCGCTGCCTGTGCGCTGTCCAGCAATGCGCCGAGCCGCACGGTATCCCAGACACGGATCGTGTTGCCGCCGGCTTTCTGTAGTGCCTGCAGCTGACCGTCGCCCGCGGCGCCTTTGACCATGAACGGCTGTCCATTCCTGAAAATGGTGTAACGGTCCCCGGATTTTGCGATGTAGACTTTGCGTGGCGTGGAAGGGGAAGGCGCATGCCGGCAGGATGCCATAGCACAGCCTAACAGGGCCAGGACTATAAGAACGAAATGCACAGGAGTATGGCGTGTCTGTAGGCGTTGTATCATTCGGAGCACATCGGACTACCTAAATATAGTGAAATTGCAGATAAAACGATATATATAATCAGGTAGTAAAAAAAACACGAAGCTGCCTCGTTATTTACGAGGCAGCTTCGCGCTATGTTTATTGGGATACGGTTAATGTTTCTCCACTTTCATCGTCTTGCTTTGTATGCCTTGCCGGATATGGAGGTAATAAATACCAGGTTTCAGCTGTTGACCGAGCTGGTAGTATATACCGGCGTTGATCTGCGTTGAATAAACGACATTACCGGCATTGTTGATAATATTCAGCAGCGCCGGCGCTTTCGAGGAAGAAGTCATTTTTACATTAAACACGTTGCCGGAGGGATTGGGAAATACTTCTGTCGTAAAATCCAGGGTACCGTGAGGGATGCGGGTACTACCGGCTGTACTCGTTTTGTTCATGCTCAGGCTTTGCAGTGTATCCCCGGGCGTTAGCGTACGCACTTCAATGGCCGCAATGGAGCCGCTGTAAGGATCATACAGTCCTTTCCTGGGATAGAAGAACACCTGTATCAAACCGGCGTTGTCAGCTTTCGCGCGGATGGTTTTAACGACAGCGGTGTTCAGTTTGTTGCCTGCCGCCTGGTAGACGTTCAAGTCCGTGAGGCTATCGAGGCCGTTGGTAGCTTTAACACTGAAGATCCGCTTGTTTTTCTCCGTGTCCAGTGGTTCCACGAAATGCATACGGACGGCGTAAAACGTATGTGGCGTGAGCCCGCGCAGGTAATAGCGCATCTGGGTAACGTTGTCTTTGAACACCCGCATGTATTCGTACACCTGTGGCGGTGCGGGATCTGTTACCTGTGACACGTCTACAGGGGAATTTATTTTTTGTACAAAGGTGTATCCGGCATGCCACAGCTTATCGGTGCCGGTAGGCCCTTCCGGAACATATTGCGCAAAGGTGGTGTTGGCATACGGACCGGGAGGGGTGAGCGTGGTACCGGCGTTGATGCCATAAACGGCGGACTGACTGGTCTTTAATACTTCTATACAATAATCATCTACCCATACGGTACCGGTGCCTACTTTGGTGATCCAGTAGGTCAGTCCTGCCGCGCTGTCCGGGACGTTGATGGTATCCCTGATCTGCGCCCAGTTGTCACGATAGGAGGACACGCTGTCTATCCGTCTGGAGTAGGAGGCATTGCCGGTAGCCTGACCGGAACTATTGATGAAACCTACACCATACCCCGACCACCACGGGTAGCCGCTCGCATCTTTTTCTACTTTGACCCATTGGGTGAATACGATGATGCTGCCGCCTCTTACCGGGATGGCGCCTTGTATGTTCAGACTGGTTTTGGCGGTGGTGTATCCCATGGTGGCGGCTTTGTCGCCGGAGTGGCCTTTCCCGCTCACGGTGTATACAGCGCCCACAGTAGGCACAGTGTCTTTAAATGCTATCCAGTTGATAAGACTGCTTTCGAAACCATAGTTGGGTATTCCTCCGCAGGAATCGAATGGCACTACTGTTACCGGGAAGGTGGTGGAAACACCGGAACCATCTACGGTACCGGCGGTCATGTTAAGCGTACCCCGCTGAACGGCGGTAATAAGGCCCGTGCTGTCGATGGTGGCGAGTGCGGGGTTGGAACTGCTCCAGGTAACTTTTTTAATGGATGTATTGGCTGGCAGGAAGGTGACGTTCATCCGCAGGGTATCCCTTTCACCAACGATGGCGGGGGATGGTTGCAACGTAAGGCCGGTGGCCGGCACGTTAGCCACATGAATATGCGCCTGCGCGGCAATGGCCGGGTTGTCTGCGGGGGTGGCCGTAATGACCGCATCGCCCTGACGGATACCACTGATGGTGCCGTTATCGCTGACTTTGGCCACCGTGGTATCTGAAGATGTCCATATCACCTCTTTATTGCTGGCTTTTGCCGGAGCGATGATAGTGTTCAGCCGCAGCGTAGCGCCGACAAATACGTTGGCGGCGGTGCTGTCCAGCGTGAGGGAGGTAACGGGCACATAGATCACGGTGTAGGTTTTGGTGGCAGAGAAGTTGCTCTCCACCGAGGTAGCGGTGATGGTCACCGTGCCTGCTGCTTTTCCGGTGACCACCCCGTTCAGGTCTACCGTCGCCAGCGCCGTGTTGGACGACCTGTATACCAGGTTCCGGTTGGTGGCGTTTGCCGGCGTGGTGGTCAGCTGCAGCGTGTCTTTATAGTTCACATACAAACGGCTGCTGTCTGAATAGATGCTGATGCCGGTCAGCGGCACAATATTGGCCTCCAGCGCTGCTATAGCCGCACTATAGGGTTCATTGGCCACTCCTTTGGGATAGAAGTATACTGCGATGACGCCAACGTTGTCGGCTTTGGCTTCGAGCGTACGGGTAACCACGGTATTCAGCCTGTTGCCGGCAGCCTGGTAAATATTGAAGTTAATAAGGCTGTCGCCGCTGGTCCTCACGCTGAATATCCGGTTGGCTTTGTCGGCATCGCTGGGCTCAATAAAGTGCAGGCGCAACGAGTAGTTCGCATTGGGGATCAGGTTACGGAAATAA
Source organism: uncultured Chitinophaga sp. (assembly GCF_946479755.1). Next base: position 201,677 of record NZ_CAMLHC010000001.1, read on the forward strand.
TAACGCATAGGCGTCATGTTATAACGGGAGATACGCATGTACTCATATACCTGGCGGGGCGCCGGCGATGTTACCTGGCTCAGGTCCACCGTGGCGGCGATACGGAAACTACCGGTAAATCCCGCATGCCATAGTTTATCGGTACCGCCGGGCCCTTCAGGGGTATACTGACCAATGGCCTTGTTGTCATAGGGCGTAGCCGGATTGGCGGTGGTGCCGGCGTTGATGGCGATCACGGTGGTGTTTACGATCAACTGCACGGTTTTAGTGAAGCCTCCGTCCGCTGCGGCAATGGTAAGGGTGGTGGCGCCCAGCTTCAAGCCGGTGACGATGCCGTTGGCGTCCACACGGGCAGTAGTACTATCCGCCACCGACCAGTTCAGGGTTTTATTGGTGGTATTTGACGGGATAACGGTGACGGCTATCTGTTTCGGGGTATTCATAGTGCCATAGACGACACTGTCTACCTTAACACCGGTGGAGATGGTAGGCGGGATGACGACGAGCTGTCTCATACTCGTTTTTCCGCCATCGACGGAGGTCACGGTGATCGTGACGGTACCGGTATTCACGCCGCTGACTTTCCCGAACGCGTCCACTTTGGCGATGGCGGTGTCAGAAGAACTCCAGGCAACTGCAGGGTTGGTAGGGTAGGTGGGCGTGAGCTTTACGTTCAGTTTCAGGGCGTATCCTTTTACCAGCGTGTCTGAACCGGGGTTGATGATGTCGACGGATTGCACAGGGCCCGCTACCGGCGAGCCAAAGAAGATACCATTGCCATGCGCGGAAATCATCATCCTGCCCTTGTTGTCGGCAGTAATTCCTGGTGTAACGCCGGGCAGACGCTCCAGGACGGTGGTCCAGGTGCGGCCGGTATCATCTGAGCGGAAAGCGCCGTAGATAATACCATTGATAGGAATAGTCTGACTGGTAACGTACAAGGTGAGGTGTGCATTGGGAGTAGTGTCCGACATGGCGACGGCCACCCACTTAGGCTTAATACTATCGCCACCTACCTTGACAAATGTTTTACCGGTATCTGTAGTATGGTAAAGTCCGCAATCGCCGGGGTAAGATTCATTGTGATAGGCGATCCAGACGTCTCCTGTTTTTCCCGGCGTCGTTTCCACATTGGAGGCAGTGGCATAGGCGGAGCCGTTGGAATTATTGCCGGCGTTGGCTTTGAGGCCGGTGGCAGCTGTTTTTACGAATGATTTACCGCCATCGGAGCTGACAAAAAACGAACCGCGGTCCCATATATAGAAATAGTCACCATTAGCTTTGTCCGCCTCCAGGTGGTTTTCTCCCGGATATACCATCCACTGCGCGCCTGCCGGCAGAATCCCCGGAGAAAGGCCGGTGGATTTTGTCCATGAAGTGCCGAGGTCTTCCGACCAGTAGACGTTACCGGGACTATTACCGTCCATTTGTGTGAGCCAGACAATATTCCTGCGGTTAGCGGATACGGCTATACGTCCGCGTATGCCTGGCGACTTGGGAAAGAGGGTATAGTTGTCGCCGCCATCCGTGGAGTAGCCGGCCCGCGAATCACTGAGCAAGGTGGTGGCAGCGCCATCGGAGCCTACGCGTACGACGAAGTTGGGATCGGTATACTGAAAGGCTACGCCGTTCATGTTAAATGCGGAAAAGACGTTTTTATGCAGGTCGGTATTGGAGACGGCGCCTTCAAACAAAGGTTCTGTCAGCGAGCGGTGATGCCCGCCGCCAACATCTGCGGTGGCGCTGAGCAGCACGCTTTTGCCACCCGGTGGCGCCAGCATAGGACCTGTTACCATGATCTCTTCGAGGCCGGCCACGCGTACTTTCCAATCGTTTGTAGACGCTGAGATGTTATCGGTAGAAAGAACGTCTGTCATGTCGTTGATCCATACCCTTTCAGGATAAAAAGGGTCCCAGGTGTAAGCATAAGCATTGTGCCCGGGATCATTAAACGGCAGGCCATCGTTCGCCGAATGCGGCGCTTCTGCATTATCACGGGTGATTTTGCCGGTTGTATAAGAGCCCGGAGCACCGCCATTCTTGGAAATAAAGTAAGGGTCTTTTTGCCAGGTGCCGCGGGTGCTGACTACGATCTCTTCTGCATTAGCGGGGTTGACGGCCACTTTGGCAAAAAACCTTCTGTCTTTGGAGGAATCGGGGTCCAGGTAGATGGGAGAGATGTCCTGCCAGCTTCCGCCTTTGTATTTGAACACGCCCTTTTTGAAGTTGTTGGCGCCGGCAGACACATACAACGTTCCGTTTTCATGAAGCGTGGCACGGGTGGGATATACAGGACTGTCGTTCATCAGGGTGAAAGAATCACCACCATCATCCGATACTAAAATACCAGTGGAGCGGCCGATGTAAATCCGCCTGCTGACAACCATGCCGTTAACAGTGATGGTGCCGGCGCTTTTGTCGAACAGCAGAAAGGAGCAGTTGCCTGTTGTAGGGACGTTGTTTACCTGCGTCCAGCTGGTGCCTGCATTATCCGATTTCCAGGCGCCGTTCTTATCGGTAACCACCCATACGCGGTTACTATTGGACGGGTCTACCTGTATCCGCTCCCCATAAAGCTGTGAATGGTTCGGATCTACAAAGATGGGCACGTGAAGGTCGGTCCACGAATCGCCCCTGTCCGTGCTCTTCAGGATAGTGCCTACCACACTGGTGGCTTTGCCGGGTGCGGGGCCGGCGGCGTGTTCCACGGTCGCATAAAGAATATTGCCGGTAGCATCATTGGGGTCTATCCCGATGCTGCCGCAGCGCTGGTTGAATTCCCAGCTCCAGTAGTTGACCGGTATTTTCTCAAACAACATTAAGTGCTCCCACTTCTGCAGGTTCTTATTCCACCGGTAAGGCGTGCCTACATCGGTGGTGATGAAATACAGATCGGGTACCTTGGGATGCGGCACAAAAGAGGAGACCACACCGGAGCCGCCTATACGGACCTGGTTCCAGGTGTAGGTTTGCGCTTTCACATCCCGCGAAGCGGTGAAATAAAAAATCGTAAACAATAGGATGTGGTAAATCTTTTTCATGTTCATAGTGGAATTTTTAAGGGTTTTTTAGATGATCCTGCCTTGTACAGTGGTCGTTACGGCATTAGCTGCCGCCATGATTTTCTTTGGAAAGAAATTTCTCTGGTGGTTAATTCCAGCCATTTCGGACGTCTTTGGCGACATTGGGATTGTAATTTTTTTCTACATCAGGAATAGGAAACAGCAGGTGTTTGTCCTGGAAAGGCTGTGTGCCGGCGCCCGGCTCTGCTGCCTTTTCGGCGTTGATGGTCTGTTTGATGATTCCCCATCTCAGCAGGTCGAAGTACCGGCATTGTTCTCCGCACAGTTCCAGCTGGCGTTCGCGCATCAGTATTTTCATGGCATTGTCTTTATCGCCAAGTGCCGGATAGGCCACGGCCTGCACGCGGGCGCGTACGTTGTTGATCAGCGCCAGCGGCGCATTGCCGGTATTGCCTTGCTGAATATAGGCTTCCGCCAGCAGCAGCATCACATCCGCAAAGCGGATCACCTGCCCGTTGATGGGACTTTTGGGATCGCCATATTTTTCCATGAGGTGGTAATATTCATATTTCTTCCAGCGATAGTCGCCCTGCGGATCGGTGGCATCGAAAGGAAACGGTTTGGCGCCGGTGGGACACTGCTGGCAGTACATGGTTTCTCCTCCGGAGGCGGCGGTGCCATAGAAAGTAGATTTGGCACGGGGATCAATATACGAAGTGCCGGTTACGGGATGGGGATAGGTGAATGCTTTCACTGCGGAGTTGCTGATGTACACGTTCTTCCAGTCGTTCCAGCCATACTCCATGGCGCGGCCGGTATGTGTCTGTTTGCCCACCTGCTCTGCGCCGTTGCCAAACATGTAGTAGGGGGAACCGATGCCCCAGTCGGTCCACTGCTGGTCCATGATCTGGAAGATGTTCTCCGGCGTGTTCTGGTTGGTGGTGCTGAAAACATTATCAAAAGAAGGATCGAGCTGGTAGGTGTAGGGTGCGCCCATCAGTTTTTCGAAGGATGCCTGTGCCGGCCCCCATTTTTTCTGATACAGGTACACTTTCCCCAACAGGGCTATCACAGCGCCTTTCGTGACCCTGCCCAATTCGGCGGCAGGATATACGGTGGGCAGTTCCGCGGTGGCTTCAGCTGCTGTGAGGTCTTTTTCTATCTGCTTCCATACCTCGGCTGCAGGGCTGCGGGAGAGGTAGTTGTTCCTGACCATGGTTTGGTAGTCTACATAGAGGGGCACATCTCCCCATAACATTACCAGGTGGAAATAAGCATATGCCCGGAGGAATTTTACCTCCGCCAGGTATTGATTCAGCTTGGCGCGGTCAGCGGTGGCGGTGGGGTTCCAGGCGGCTGCCCGGTCTATCACGAGGTTGGTCCGGAAAATCATCCGGTAGAGAGAACTCCATAAAGCGCTCTGGTCTGCGTTGTTGGTGCCAAAACTGTAATCGCCCAGTTCTTGTTCTGCCCCCAGCAAAAAGCTGGCGCGTTTGGCTTCATTACCCATCAGGTCAAAAATGTAATAGTATTCCCTCGCCCAAAGCCCGGGATGCAGCAGGGTAGCGTAACTGGCGATGGTGGCCTGGTTCAGCGCCCCGATATTGGTGAAATAAGTATCGTAGGCATAGGCGCTCTGGTCCACCAGGTCGAGACGCGATTTTTTACATCCGGCGAAGGTGGTTGTCAGCGTGGCGATCAGCAACAGGTGATGTATATACTTCTTCATAAAAATCTTGTTTAAAAATTAAAACCCTAATTGAATGCCTGCCAGGAAAGTCCGTGGCTGGGGCACTTGTCCAAGATCGATACCACGTGCAAACAGGTAGTCGCCTGCCACTTCGGGATCATACCCGGTGTAGCGGGTGAGGGTAATTAAGTTTTGCGCAGCGACGTAAATGCGGAGCGATCTGACGATGCCGTTGGTGGCGTTGTTCAGCAGCGCTGCCGGCGTATTGTAGCCAACGGTAATATTCCGTAAGCGCAGATAGCTGCCGTCTTCCAGCCACCAGTCAGACGGGCGGAGGTTGCCGTTGCCGGTCACGTTCTGGCCTATCCTTGGCAGCGAGGCTATGTCGCCGGGTTTGCGCCACCGGTCGAGGATATCGGTACCGGCGTTATGACCGGTGGACATGAAGCTGGTATTTAGTTTCAGGCCATTAAGGAGTTTCAGCCCGCTGATGCCGGACAGTACGAGGTTCAGGTCGAAACTTTTATAAGTGATGCCGGCATTGATCCCGTAAACATATTTCGGGATGGCGTTGCCCAGTATTTCCTGGTCTTTTGCATTGACGATGCCATCGCCGTTGATGTCTTTATAGATAAAATCGCCGGGCAGCAGTCCGTCCTGGTACTTTGCATCCTGCCTGCCGGTTTTTTTAACCGCCTGCTGGTTGAGCGCCGCTATTTCACCGGCATCGCTGGCAACATGGTCCAGCCGGTAGCCATAGAAGGAACCGATGGCGCTGCCTGCAGCGGTGTAGGTAGTGGCAGGCACGGGGGTAAAGGCGCCGGCCTGGATAGGAGCGGAGAACTGATCGCCCAGTGACAACACTTCGTTGTGATTAATAGCGCCGTTCACGCTTAGATGGAAGCTGAGGTGTTGGCTGATTTTGTCTTTGTAGCCGATGGTCAGCTCAAAGCCTTTATTCCGGGCATCTGCAGCGTTGATGGTTTTACGTGGCTGCGTGCCCGTTGGGCTCACGCCGATACTGGCCGGCAGCAAGGTGGTGACCAGCAGGCCGCTGCTTTTGCGGTTGTACCAGTCAGCTTCCACGGTAAGCCGGTTGTTGAAGAAAGCGAGGTCGAGGCCGATATCGGTTTGACTGGTTTGTTCCCATTTTAAATCCGGGTTGTTTAAGGTGGTCAGCGTAGTGCCGGACACAAATGTTTCCGTACTGCCGAGAGAGTATACCAGCGCGCCGCCGGGAGTGCCCTGGTAGGTTTTGGCGGTATTGAGGAAGTTGGGGATATTATTGTTGCCGGTTTGTCCCCAGCTGACGCTCAGCTTCCCTTCCGACAGTACCGGGAGGACGTTTTTTATAAAGGCTTCTTCCGAAAAGCGCCAGGACAGGCCTGCGGCGGCGAAGTTGCCGTAACGGTTGTTGGGGCCAAAGTTGGAAGCGCCGTCCCTGCGATAACTGGTGGTCAGTATATATTTGTCATCATAAGTATAATTGATACGGCCGTAGTAGGAGATCACCGAAGGGCGTGCATAGTTGGAATACGTACTGGTGACGGACTGGGAAGAGGCTACGCCCACATTGGGGATGTTGTCATTGGGCTGCCCCGTGCCCCTGACAGACGAGCTATTGGTGACGCCGGGGTCGATGTAGCTCTGTCCGGCGATCGCGGAGAGTTGGTGCTTGCCCAGCAATTTATCGTACGATAGGTAGTTTTCCAGCATGTAGTACGAATTTTCCGTAAAAGTCAGCGTCGACTGGCGGGCCTGGTTCAGGAAATTGGAAGACTGGTACTGTTGCTGATAACTGTTGCCCCGGGTGGAGTTCACTTCTGCCGCGAACTGCGAGCGGAACTTTAATCCGTCGATCAGGCGTACTTCGCCGGCCAACTGGGGGAAGAAAGCCAGTGATTTGGTTGTTTGGCTTTTCATGGCAATTTCCTGGATGGGGTTGACGGCATTGCTGAAGTCGTCGATATTGGAGAGAATAGAATAGCCGCCCTGTATAGACGGGTCGAGTATCGGTTTATAGGGAGCGTATTGTATGGCATTGATGATATTGGCATAATTGCCTTTGCCGATATATTGACGGACGATGATGTTTTGCGTAAACCGGAACCGGCCCAGTGTTTCTTCGAGGCCTATGCGAGCCTGGAATCTTTTGTTGGTGGCATCTGTCAGGACCGCCTGCTGATCGATGTAAGTAGCGGATACGCTATAGTTTACTTTTTCGCCGCCGCCGCTGATGTTTAGATCGTTTTCGGACACGAGGGCGTTGCGGAAGATGGCGTCCTGCCAGTCGGTACTATCCTGCAGGACCGCTGTTGTATTGAACTTCGCCGGCAGCACGGTGTTTTTGGTGGCAGCGAGATCTTTCAGTGCATCTACATATTGCGCGGCATTGAGCAGGTCCAGTTTTTTCCATGCTTTGGCGATGCCCCATTGCGAGGTAAAGCTGATGCGGGGAGGGCCGGTCTTCCCTTTTTTGGTGGTGATGATCACCACGCCGTTGGCGGCAGCGGAGCCGTAGATGGCGGTGGAAGAAGCATCTTTCAGGATGGTGATGCTCTCTATGTCCTGTGGGTTGAGCGTATTGAAAAGGTTTTTGGTGCCCTGGATGCCATCAATCACATACAGGGGGTTGATATCGGTGAAGCTGCCGGTGCCCCTGATGATGATCTGTGCATCTGCGCCGGCGCTGCCGCTGCTTTGGAGCACCTGTACGCCGGCGGCCTTACCGATGAGCAGTTGCGAAGGGTTTGTGGCGTTTACGGCGCCGGCTTCTTTTACCGTTACGATGTTGAAGGCGCCCACCACATCTTTTTTCCGGGCGGTGCCATAACCGATCACCACGATGTCGTTCAGGGCAGATACGGTTTTAACAAGGCGTATAGAAAAGGTGAGCGTGGCGCCCGATTTCAGGGACACGTTGTTCAGGTGCTGTGTTTCGAAACCTACGTAAGAAACGCTGAAAGCGTATTTCCCTTCCTGGGGAAGCCCGGAAAAGCGGAATACGCCATTGCTGTCGGTGACCACGCCGGCGGTGTATTTTGTTTTTTCATTCAGTGCCACTACAGAGGCATTGGGAAGCAGATCGCCTTGGTCTGTGCGAACGATGCCAGTCACCTGCATACGTTGTTGTGCCCTGGCGGCCATAGAAACGCCTGATGTCAACATGACGAATAGCAGTAACAGGCTCCATTTTGGTTGATAGAACATCTTCATAACCGGAACATATTTTAAAGTACGGGCATAACAATCCCGGGAGCGTTACAGACGCCCGCTTGTGGTATAGAACTATATGTGTGAATTATTTTTTCCTGATTATAAATCCGCTGTCATTTCGGATCAGTGTCATGTTATTGGGAAGTGTTACATCCATCAGGACCTTCTCCAGTGAATCTGTTTTTTCAAATTTGCCATCGAAATAAATCCCCACTACATCGGAAGGGTAATAATAGATGGGTGTTCCATAGTAATCACTCAGTTGGTCCAATACCTGTGACATGGGTTGATCATTAAACTTATACCAGTCCGGCTTCGTATAGCCTGTATGGTGACTGCCTGCTCTTACCAGGATGTCGGTACCCCTGTTATTGAAATCGGACACGATTGCTTTTCCTGTTTTCCGGTAATAACTAAGCACTTTACCAGGGGTAAGGATGACATCCTTCATGACTTTCCTCTCTTTAAGGGCCCCTTGTACCATCACCTTGCCGCTGTTCAGCCGGACGCTGATCATATCATCCCCGGGAATGGCTTTCACATGAAACCAGGTGCCCAGTGCGGTAGTGTACAGTTCCCCGCTGTATACGACGAAGGGGTGTGATTTATCGGCGGCTACTGTAAATTCGGCTTCTCCGGTGAGGTAAATGTTTCTGTTGTCCGTGAACTGTTGATCATATATCACCGTAGCTGCCGGTAACAGCCGTACTACCGAGCCATCGGGCAGTACGATGGCCATGGTTTTATTGCCGGTGTTGGTAGTGTGTTGCTGTTGCGCCGAAGGGACCGGCACGGCCGTTGGCGGATAGATGGCAGTTATTTTTTGCCGGCCGGGACGTGTGAGGAACATGGTCCCGCCCACTAATACGCCGGCTGTTACGGCGGCGATGGCCAGTCGTTTTATCCATTTGTTGCGATGACGGGCGGCCGCCGTTTGCTGGTGAATGTTTTTTAACCACAGCCGGGAAACGGGTTCCGGGAGGTGGGCCTGTTCCTGTAGTTGCAGAAATTCCGCTTCCGGCAGGTATTTCTCCAGCAGCTCAGGGTGCTCCTGCAGATAGCTGGCTACCATGCGGGCTTCTTCCTCAGTACATTGCTGGTGGAGGAACCGTTTCAATAATTCATCATTGATCATATGATATACGGCTGACAGATAAGTAATACGTTTGTGACGGGCGAACTACGTAGCCTGGTTGAAAAAAAAATTACAGTCGCATAAAGCAGGCGAGAAGCGAGACCAGCGGCCCGAGAGCGTGCCTGAGTTGTTTGACGGCCTGGAAAATATGTGTTTCCACCGTTCGGGGTGACAAGGAAAGTTCGTGCGCGATCTGCTGGTGGCTCATCCCCTTAAAACGGCTCATCTCGAATACCTTACGACGCATTGGGGGCATTGTTTTCAGGGCATTCACCAGCCTGGCCTGTAATTCTTTCTCTTCCAGTTTCCCCCAAAGGTCATCTGCCGGCAGGGTATACCTGTCGATGACATGGATAACTTTTTCCTGGTAAACGGTTTCTTTGCGGAGGTGGTCAATCAGGGTGGTACGGGCGATGCGGAATAACTGTAGTTCGATACTGAGGTCGTCGGACAGGCTTTCCCGGTAGTTCCAGCATTTGATAAAAGCAAGCTGTGTCACCTCTTCTGCGACGAAGGATGACCTGGTTTTTTGTAGAATAAAAAAGTAGATCCTTTGGTGCCAGGCATAATACACTTCATTAAATACCAAAAGGTTACCTTCTTTCAAAGCAGCTATAGTATTCAAAACGTGGAGGTTTACTATAGCAAGTTAAAAAAATAAATGTGGAAATTTCCGGAAATGCCCCGGCAGTGTTTTACGACACCCGGCCCGGGGCATATTCCGGATATGCTCGTCCCCGTCAGCTGGCGGGCTTCTGCTTTATCTGGTGGAGATCTTCAATTATTTCAACACTTCTTGCATCCCCGATAAGGGATTTATATGCGCTCTCCAATTTATGGGGCCAACTATCTTCCACCTCAGATTCGTCGTTTAAACAGGCATACAACTCGTCTTCGGAAATGCCTATCTGCTGCGCCATATCTGTGATCGTAATACGCTTCCCGACAGCCAGCCCGTGATTTCTGATCCAGACTACCGTACTTTTAAGATGATTCCGGTTGTTTTCCTGCCCGATGATATCTATCAGCGGCTGGTAGGTGGACAATAGTCTTCCTGTAAGATCATCCGGTATCGGTTCTTGTTGATGCAGGTAACGATAAAGCTGGTCCAGGGTAAGCCCGGTCTTATCGGCCATGTCTTCCGGGGTAATGGTTATCCCCCTGGTTTCTCCGATCGTTTTAAGGTAGAAGATAGTAGCTTCCAGGGACTTTCGTTTACTTTCTTCCGTGTTTAGATCATCTTCCTCCGGGTCCGGGACCTCTACTTCCTCGGTGACTCGAAACATTACCATTTTGGGACTATAGGCCGACCGGATGTTCGAAAGAAAATCTTCGGGCATCTGTTCTTTGCCTTCCAGGTAACGCTGTAATTGACCTTCAGGAATGTTAATTTTTTCGGCTATGTCTGTTAAGGTGACAGTATGGCCTTTTGCTGCTGCTTCAGCCTTTATGGAGTTGATCAATGATGATAAAGCGATGTGGATATTATTCATTATCCGGCATTTTTATGAAAGTTATTCCAGTATCGTTGTTCGTCCGGAAACTACTCCTGCACGTAGATCTGGTAAGTGTATTGAAAGGACTTTTTCTGTCCGGGCGCCACTTCCTGTTCGAAGTGCAGGGTGCGGTTCGGGTTTATCTCATGTTTGTTTTCGGTGTTGAGGAACTGCTCATACGCAATGCTGGCAGATACCGGCGTACCCCAGATGCTTTTCTGTACCTGTATGTTCACTGGTTTCGATTTGCTGTTATGGATGGTAACGGTTCCCTTGACGGTGGCTAATGCGTACCGGTAACCATTGCTGCGCGGTTGCGCCTCTTTTTTAACGGACGTGATTTTTTCGTTTTCCATGACCAGGATATCCGGTGAGGAGGTGATGAACACGGGTGTTGAGGCGCCTTTGGGGGTAAATTTCAACACGTCCTGCCCGGCAGGCTTCCGGGTATCTTTTTGCAGTACCATAATGGAACCGGAAGAGAACGGGCTTTCGGTGTTATTATATACCTGCACAAAATGCTCCACCCGGTTCGGTTTCATCGTGCCTTCGCCTGTAGCGCCTTCCCCGTCGTCTGATACATGCTCTTCCGCTACGCCTGCGCGGTAGGTGTTGAGGGTGGACGGGGCCAGTACCGCTTTGTAAAAATGCCTTATCCTGACAGTCCTGCTGAAGATAGGGAAATGCGCTCTTGCTCCTTTTTTCAGGCTGATGTTTTTAAGCGTATAGAAATAAAGATCTTCATTTTCCGCCGCGCTAAGGTTGAGCGGGGCAGACGTTTCCATCATCATATCTTTTGCGTTTCGTGCATAGCGTGATTCCACTATCTGCGAAACGTTACGGTAACGGTCATCCACCTCCGAAAAATGGGTGGCGGACCCAAAGTGGAGCAGGGTAGCCAGTTTGGTGGCCTCTGAGAAATTGGGAACACCGGCTACCACTTCAATATCGGTGTTGGTGATGTCTTCCACGTTATTGCTGACTTCGGCCTGCAGGTGGAGGGTGGCTTCGGTTTCGGAAGCCAGCAGCAGCTGATAAACCGGTGTCCAGCTAAAGCCGTTTTGCAGGTACATCATATCGAAGGTCTGTGTGCCGCTTTTGTCGAAATGTACGGTGACTACAGGCTTTTGAACCGCAATACGGGCTGCTACCGTGCGGTTGGGCTTATCTTCGAAGCTGATGCTTCTGATAGTGCTGGGTGGTATGCTGACCCACTTGCCCTCCATCTTGAGCAGCAGCGCGGGAGCGTCCGGCGTAAATATGCGGTCAAAACTATATTGTCCCTGGTAAGATGCTGTCAATTGCAGCTGCTGCAATTGCAGTTTACTGTTAATTTCTTCGGGCAGTTCAAAGTCTTCCACCACGCCTTTATAGGTATCATTGTAAATAGTCACCAGGGTGATGGTCCTGCCTTTGTTGGCATGCAGTAGTTCCGGGAAGCTGTTGGCCTGGCGTTGCTTGGTTTCGGTCAGCTCTTCCATGCAGCTGCTGACGAGGGTAACGGGGTTGCTGGTGCCAGCGAACCAATACGTGCCAAATAGCGCCTGCGGCAGCTGGGTAAGGCGGTAACCGCTATCGGGTACTTTTGCTTTTATTTCTTTGATCACAAAGGATTGCCCGTTTTTAAAGACGGACAATGATTTAATGTGGGAGGTCTCCTGTGCCATGGCGATGTTGCTTATAAGTACAAATAAAAAGAACGGGTATAACTTCATGTTTATCGGGGTTTATTATTTAGGTAAAAATGCTGAAAGGCTTAGCTGGTCAGCAGGCTGATAGGAGCGTGTAAATCCTGTTTTACGCATGTAATTGAAAAGGACCACCAATGGCGCAACGAGCAGCAACAACACCTCGTATCGTTTGATGGAGATGGCCATAGGGACTATCACCAGGAAGATGACGGCGATCAGGGCCATCAGCAATGTCATTTGGAGGGTGTTGCCACAAACGAACGCCACTTCTTTACCCTGTTCTTTATGCTCCAGCAGTTTTCGATGCAGGGCTTCCACAAACCGGCGGTAGGCCACCAGTTGCTCATTCCGGGCACGCACCATTTTAGCGTGGACGTCTATGCTACTGATGGAGAGAATGTAACTATCTCCCTTAAAGAAAACGATGCATTTGGCGATGCTGCCATTGGCTGACAGATGTATCTTTTTGATTGCCGCGCAGGCGAAGCGACGGGCTGTTTCCTTCCCCTTGTGGCGGGTGATAACAACGATATACGCTTCTTCCAGTGAGACAGTGGTCTGTTGGTTAAAGCGGGAAAACTGATAGGTCATTGCGGTATGGGTTATTAAAGCATTCTCTGCTTCAGCGAAATATATTTATCATTATACAGCAGCTGTAATTGTTGTTTATCGAAATCGGCTGTCAGGAAATGGCCATATTCCGGGACCAGTATATGTGTGCCGTATCCCATCCACCGGTACTTCCCGGCTTTCCGGCTCTCCCCGGATATTTTTTTCATGTAGGCTACCTCCACGGAGTCTTTACCAAAGGTAAATACCAGGTCGGTGCCCGCATCCACAGGCGCAGCATAGCTATTGCCAATGATGGCGCCGGCAGCCGGTTGTTCTAATTGCCTGAATATAATGTTTTCGTTTTTAATACTGGTCAGCGCGTTTGGCCGTATCTGCAAGGTGGTCCATACCGCACAGTAAGGGGGTAACCCGGCTATGGAGATCCTGTTGCCTTTTTTTTGATACTTGAAATACTGCCAGTCGGTGTAAGACAGGGTATTCCGGAGCAGCGCGTTTTTCTGTTCGGTCTTAAGCGTGTAACTACAGAGGCCGGCCTTGCCTGCCTCAAAGCGAAGCACGTAGTAAGTACGCTCGTTGAAGCCGCCGTCTATTGTTTTGGCGTATAACTCGACGGTCGTCATCCGGTAGGTATTGCCTTCCTGTCCTGCGGCAGGTACCGACGAAAGCATAAAAGCGCCGAAAAAGATTTGTTTCATAAAATCCGTTTTGAGGTTAAACTGTCAGCGTCTTAACCGGTGGTTAGTGGTAGGGTTATGGCAGCTTCGGCGGATACAAAATCCGGATATCTTTTGACGGCCGGAAAAAGGAAACCGGCTGTTGCTGTTGCGTGACTTCAGTGGCTTTATAATACGCTTTGCCGCCATCGGTCGTTTCCACGCAGATCATCAGCGCGGCGCCGGGAATTTTTTGCAGGCAGGTAAAGGGCGGCAGGCAAAAGGGCGGCAGTTCACGACTGTACCATATCGTCGTCCTGTGGATAAGGCCGTCCGTGCATGCGGGAGGATAGGTGTAGTGGATCACCGCTTTGCTGGTGGCGTATCCTGCGATCGTCAGGGTGTCTGCTGTGAAGCTGATGCGGCCAATTCCCGGACCGTTGTATTCGTTGGGATTGTCCCACTCCCCGGAATGTTTGGGGCTGGCGGTAGCACTTGCCGTGTCAATCGTTTCTCCCGGCAGGTACACGTTCGTTTTTAACTGTATGTCATAACTCATCGGCAGTCCTTGCTCACCCTCTATTTGAAGCAGCATTCGGCGCTCATGCCAGATGAGCCAGCTTGTTGCGTTCCCGTCTCCGTTGTTTTGTGTGGCAAACAGGTACTCCGGCGAATAGGTGACCGCCAGGGCAGGGGTGGCGTTGGGGGCGTGCGCCGCCGCTTCCGATGAAACAAAAGTTATCTTGTGTGCCTGCAGTGAGTCGGATAGGTCCTGTGCCCACGATAAATGAGCGGAGAGGCACAAACAGAGGAGGGCACAATATCGTATGGCAGCGCTTTTCGGCGGGGTGTTTTTCTTGTACATGGTGCAAATATAACGCACAGGGTGGTATCAGACCATCCCTGGATGCAGGGATATTGCTGCAGACCAGTGCTTTTATAAAACATAGTATAGAAAATAGTAATTTTTGAAAGGTAAACTAAATAAACTGTGGCAGGTATTTTTTTTTGCTATGCTGCAAAAAAGGTAGACTGCTATATTTTCCGCAGTATAATGTCGTATAGCCGCGTAAGTAATGATTGTTCGGCCTCCTATTATTCTTATAAATGTAAATAATACCCGCAGTGGAAGCCTGCTAATGGATAACAATTTTGAAAACCTGACGGCAGCGCACAGTGAAGTAATATTTCATGGTATTTGCGAAAAAGCGCTATACGACTGGTGTTTTGCGATATAAGCTTATGTTACGGAAAAAATAATTTTTTGTTTTTTCTTGATAAGACTTTTTGTTGTTTGAGAATTATTCGTTTACTTTACTCTACCAACGAATACATTTCTATCACGAACTGAAAAGTATTTACGACAAACAAGAAAAAGTTGTTTCCACCACAACTGTATTCTTTGAACCCTATTTAATTGCTTATTTATTGATCCCATGAACGTTTAGAAACCAATAGGAGACACGGGCAAATAAGTTTATACCCTTTTTGTATAAATGGGTTTTGTCAGTAATCCTTAAAACCTGTTTAGAACAACCCTAAATCAAGTTGCAAAGCTTGGTTTATCATTTGTATTGTCGGAAAGAGAGCGTTTCCACATAGGGATTTAAGAAAAAACTGCGCGTCTGGTTTTTCCAACCGGTGTTACTGCTGTTTCACCGGAGGATCTGCTATTCATGCCTATTAATAAGCGGAAACGGAAAATCGTGTTAATATAGCTATTGCTACCCTACAATTGTCACACCAGGGAGTAAGTTGCATTAGATGCAGTTGAGGGCTGTTTAACAATACACCTTTTGGTATTCGTCGTTGAGACTGTTGCGCCCGGATTTCCCTTCATATGATTTAAATAACTGTCACACCTGCACGGAGAATTTTTCTTCCCTGCGGTGTAGCGTCGGTTTTGTGTCAACTAAAGTAAAATATACGAATAATAAAAAACGCAAACTCTATATAAAACAACAACGGATAGATGAATGGAGAACACTTTGTTATCCTGTGTGCCATTGGAATAAACCAATTGAAACCTAAGAGTATATGTTAGCTTCCCTCCAAAAAATCAGCGGCCTGATCGGAAATACCCCGGTTGTAGAACTTAACATGCCCGGTATTTCCCTTTTTACAAAACTGGAATACAGAAATTATTCCGGCAGCATCAAAGACAGAGCTGCTCTCAGTATTCTCTCCAACGCCATCCGTAATGGTAAAGTAAACAGCGAGACATTGATCGTTGAATCCAGCTCCGGTAATTTCGCTATCGCGCTGGCGCGCATCTGTAAAGACCTGGGCCTGTCGTTTATCCCTGTTATCGACCCCAACATCAACCGTGAAAACGAAGCCATGTTACGCCTGTTCACGGACAAGGTGGTAAAAGTCGAAAAAGAAGACAGCACCGGAGGATACCTCCTCACCAGGATCGAAACGGTAAAAGAGCTGTGTGCCCAGCATCCCAACAGCTTCTGGACAAACCAGTACGACAATCCCGACAATTTTAAAGGGTACTATAATACCCTCGGAAAGGAAATCTGCGACAGGTTCGATCAGCTTGACTACATGTTTATTGCTGTGAGCTCCTGCGGTACCATCAGCGGCATCTCCCAGAAGGTAAAGGAGAAATTCCCGGATGTTACCATCGTCGCCGTCGATATCGAAGGCTCGGTTATTTTTAACATCCCTCCGCAGAAAAGATATGTCTCCGGCCTTGGCTCCAGCAAAGTCCCCTCCATTTTAGAACACGCCATCATCGATGAGGTCATGATCGTATCCCACGAAGAACTGGTAGCCGGCTGCCACGAGCTGGTGAAAGAGCAGAACATATTTGCAGGCGCCTCCTCCGGAGCAGTGTATGCGGCCATCAAAAACTATTTTAACTCACACGCCGTTCAGGGCACGCCGGTAACGCTTTTCTGTTGCGCCGACCGTGGAGATTCCTATGTCAACAATGTGTATGACGGGAAATGGGTGAATAATATGATGGAAAAGCTGTCTAAAATAAAAGCATAATAAACATGTACTATTTAAGTAAATCTGACCTGTTACAACTGGGTGTTAAATGGGAAGAAATGATCGAGAAGATCCGCGAAACCGTTTATACCCTGAAAGATGGTGATTTTGCCCAACCCATCAAACCATATCTGAGATATCGCGACCTCACTAACCGTATCATCGCCATGCCGGCATTTGTGGGCGGGAAAGTTTCTTTTTCAGGTATAAAATGGATCGCCAGCTTCCCCGATAATATCAAAAAGAATATTCCACGGGCCAACTCTGTGACCATACTGAATGATGCAGATACCGGCATCCCTGCCTGTATTATCAATACCAGCCATGTCAGCGCCGTTCGTACCGCCGCAGTAACCGGGCTGGTGGTGAAGGAACATCTGCAGCGCAACCAGCAGAAAAAATTAAGCGTGGGCATCATCGGTTTCGGTCCTATCGGTCAACAACACCTGGACATGGTCACCACCTTGCTGGGAGACCGGCTGGACTATGTCAATATCTACGATCTTAATCCGCCCGACAGCTCGCTGGTTCCCGCTTCCCTGAAAGAGAAGGTAAATTTTGTTTCTACCTGGGAAGAAGCTTTCGAGCATGCGGATATTCTGATCACCTGCACCGTATCCAAAAAACCATATATTAATAAAGCGCCTAAAAAAGGCTCCCTGCAGTTAAATATTTCCCTGAGAGATTATGTACCTGAGTTTATCAATTACACGAACCATATCGTTGTGGATGACTGGGAGGAAGTATGCCGGGAGAATACGGACATCGAAGTGATGCACAAAACACAGGGGCTGACCAAATCCGGCACCCTCTCACTGGTGGATATCATCTGTGAAGAAAAGCTGCAGCACGCGGGAAAAGAAGAAGTAGTCATGTTTAACCCTATGGGAATGGCTGTATTTGACATTGCCACTGCTGTCTATTTTTATGAGAAGGCAAAAGCAGATGGCGTTGGCACCGTGCTCGCCGACTAACAACCCTTGCCCGTCACCAGGTCATGGTTCTTTTGGTTAAAGAGTCTGGATGCATGCAGGAAACAATTTTTTATCCGGCAACGGCTGGTATGGGTGGAACTTGCCAGTCTGCCGGAGTAATGGGATCCTCCTGTAGCATTCATGATACACAAGTGTTTCCGCCGGGGGAAGGTTGTTTTTTACGTCGTGGTAAAAACGGCTGCACCCTGGAGGGAACACTTTTATGATCTTCCTTTTTTAAATACGAAACTCAATCATCATGAATGGCCATAAATTTTACTTAAAGCCTAACGTCGTAATAGAACCGCTGTTTGACAGATGGTACGCCTGGAGCCACCTGATATCGCCTGCTACTGCCGCCATGAACGTGGTTGGCCGGCACCTCAATATCATGGACTCCTTTATTATGGAACCGTCCGTGCACGCGGAAGCGGTACTGAACCCAAAAATGAAAGGCGGCCCTTTCATGGACATACCGGTAGACCGCGTAGACGAGGTGAATGCCCTGTATGAAAAAACCATGAAACAGCAAGATACTTCGCTGAAGTTCGCCAAAGCGGTGAAAGAGCTGGACCGCTTGCTGGAAACGGAAGGAAAAGGGATGGGCATGGAAACGCTGTATGAAAAAGTGCCGCCTATTCTCAAAGGTTACGTAGAACTGTTTTACGACCGGAACAACAACGCAGATTTCCGTTTTTTTGAAGCGCTCCTGTATAAAAGCCGCTTCTATAACAAAACATCGCAGAGCATTGCCTTGTGGGTAACGGAAAACGACCATCGTCCCTTCTGCCTGAGTACGCCCAGGCTGGATGAACCAGGCGTGCTGCACCTGGAAATACCTTTCGATCATGCCGGTATCGACGAACTGGCAAAAATGAAACGCAACCCGCAAAGCCTGGAATATATCAAAACCCTGTTAGGGATAGCCCCGGCAGACGAAGCCCTTTTCGATACATTTTTTACCACCACGCCGCCGCCCGTTTATAAGAAATATACCGGCGATAAAATCCGTATGCGCTACTTCGGACATGCCTGCATCCTGGTGGAAACAAAAGATGTGAGCATCCTGGTAGACCCCCTGATCAGCTACTATGGCTATGATACAGACATAGAGCATTTTTCCGATGCCGACCTTCCGGATGTTATTGACTATGTGCTGATCACCCACAACCACCAGGACCATATCCTGTTCGAAACTTTACTGCCCCTCCGCCATAAGATCAAACACCTGATCGTACCCCGCACCAACTCCGGACAGCTGGAAAATCCCGACCTGAGGCTGATGTTCAGCAATATCGGGTTCCACCAGGTGGAGGCTATCGAAGAAATGGAAACCATCACGTTTACCAATACCACCATCACCGGATTACCCTTCACCGGAGAACACAGCGACCTCAATATCTTGTCCAAAGCCTGCTACCTGGTACAGATCAGCGGCTTTAAATTGCTGTTCCTGGCCGATTCCCGCATCAGCGAACCGGCCCTGTACAAACATATTCATGACAGCATCGGCGACGTAGATGTGATGTTCCTCGGCATGGAATGCGACGGTGCACCGCTGACCTGGTTATACGGTCCGCTCATGACAAAAAAGATCACCCGTGAACAGGACAGCAGCCGCCGCCTGGCAGGTTCTGACTGTGTGAAAGGAATGTCGCTGGTGGAGATCTTTAATCCGCGGGAAGTATACGTGTATGCGATGGGCATGGAACCATGGCTGGAATTTATCAGCAGTATCAAATATACAGATGCCTCTAACCCCATCATCCAGTCCAATAAACTGGTGAAGATGTGCGAGGAGAAAGGAATGATCGCCGAACGCCTGTTTGGCGAAAAAGAACTGCTGTACGAACGGAAGTATGCGGCCGCAGAATAAGCATTATTAGCCTATGCCGGTATAAGCAAGGAAGTAGTCAGGTGGCGGTCCCATCTTACTACAGGGTAAACTATTGTTATTACTGAACAAATAAGCGAGCACAAATGAGAAACGAGCTGTCCCTGAAGACCCTGCCAGCGCTGCTGATAAACCAGAAAGACCAACACGATAAAGGCGTAAGTTTTATCGTGGCAGCCAACAGGACCAATTTTCTATCCTATCATCAGTTGTATCACAATGCGCTGCAGCTGCTTGGATACTTGCAACATAAAGGATTGAAGCCCGGTGATGAACTGGTGTTGCAGCTGGATGACAGCCAGCAGTTTATTCAGTATTTCTGGGCCTGTATTTTAGGTGGGATCATCCCTGTACCGGTGTCAGTGACGCACTACAGCGAAAACGCCCGGAAACTGTATAAAATAAGGGGTTATCTGAAGAACCCTTATATGATCACCACGCCGGAGCATTACGAAAAACTCTGTAAGCAGGATTACAGCGATGGCGCGGCTGACAGGACTTTTTACGACCAGGTGTTGTTCCTGCATGAAAATAAAGACAACCTGCCGCCAGGCATTCCGGCGGATATCACAACAGACGATATTGCTTTCCTGCAGTTCTCATCCGGTTCTACCGGTAATCCCAAAGGCGTGGAGCTCCGGCACCGTAACCTGATCGCCAATACCTTCGCGGTATTGGAGGCTTACGAGTGCACAAACGATGATATCTTTTTAAGCTGGATGCCCCTCACGCACGATCTCGGATTAATAGGATATCATATTAATCCGCTGGCGGCAGGCATACAGCAATATATCATGCCTACCGATCTCTTTATCAGGCATCCGTTGTTGTGGCTGCAGAAAGCCTCTGATTACCGGGTCACCATCACCTGCTCTCCCAATTTCGGGTATAAATATTATCTCAATCATTTTTCAGAAGAGAAAGGCGAAACGCTGGACCTGTCTTCTGTACGGATCATATTAAACGGCGCCGAGCCCATTTCTGCCAGCCTGGCGCGGACTTTCAACGAACGCCTGGCGAAATACCAGCTCGACCCGATGGCGATGCGTGCTGTGTATGGTCTCGCGGAAGCCACGCTGGAAGTCACTTTCCCTAAGATCGGCGTGTCTTTCAAGAGCGTGTTTGTAAAAAGAAGTTCACTGACCATCGGTAAACGCATCACCGGCAAATCATTGCTGCAAAAAGCAGGAACGGATACACTGGAAGTGGTGGGGGTAGGTACCCTGATCGGTGACTTTGAACTGCGGATCGTCAACGAAAAGGGCGTTCCGCTGGAACCGGGCCATGCCGGTATCATCTGGGTGAAAAGCGCCTGTGTGGCCGGCCGTTATTACAATAACGACGCAGCCAGCGCCAATACCTTCAGAGACGGATGGCTCAACACCGGCGATACCGGTTTTGTGCTGGATGATGTGCTGTACATCATGGGCAGGGTGAAGGATATCATTTTCGTCAATGGCGGCAACGTATACCCGCACGATATAGAGCATACCCTGGAAACGCTGGATGAAATCGATACCGGTAAAGTAGTGGCCTGCGGTATACCGGACGAAGTCAGCGGATCGGAGTCCATCGTCGTTTTTGTGGTGCACAAAATGTCGGCAGAGAAATTTTTGCCGATGATCTCACTGGTGAAGCGGACCGTCGCTGCCCGGTTGGGACTGGAAGTGAAACAGGTCATCCCGGTGAGAAAGATCTTCAAAACGACCAGCGGCAAAGTAAGGAGACATCTTTTTGTAGAGGAATATATCAAAGGCGCTTACCGGGAAGCGATCGAAGAAATAGCTGTGGCAGAACAAGCCGCCGCTGCTGCTGAGGTAGTAGCAGAATCCCGACCGGAAGCCACAGAAGCTATCGTTAACGCACACACGTTAACACTGCTGAAATCCTGGCTGGAAACCTGGCTGAAGCAGCAGCTGCATATAACGCCCGCGGCGTTGTCGGCCCAAAGGACCTTCGCGGAATACGGTCTCACGTCCATACTGGCTGTGCAGCTGGCCGCCGACCTGGAAACGTTTCTGCAAACGCCGGTAGAAAATACCGTAGTATTCAATTACCCTACCGTACAGGCGCTGGCTACTCATTTCGCCGGAAGAACGCTTCCTGCACAAGAACATAAAGACACCCCGCAGTCCCCTGCACCGGCGGACAACCAGGTGGCCGTTGTTGGTATTGGCTGCCGCTTTCCGGGTAATGTCAACTCTCCGGAAACGATGTGGCACCTGCTGCAATCCTCCCGGGATGCGGTAGGCGTAGTGCCGGAAGACCGATGGGACATTTCCGCCTATTTCGACAGGGCGGAAGACGCGCCGGGCAAGATGTATACCCGCCACGGCGGATTTATTGAACAGGTGGACCAGTTTGATCCGCTGTTTTTCGGCATTTCACCGAGAGAAGCAGCGGCCATGGACCCGCAGCAACGACTGCTGCTGGAAGTTTGCTGGGAAGCGCTGGAACATGCCGGCATAGCGCCGTCTTCCTTAAGAGGTACGGACAGCGGCATTTTTGTGGGCATGAGCACCGACGACTATCAGCAGGTGATCCGTGACAACAGCGACGTTACTTACTATGAAGACGCCTTTACCGGCCTGGGAATAGAAAGAAGCATCGCTGCCGGCAGGATCGCTTATCTGCTGGATTTTCACGGTCCGGCATTACAGCTGGACACGGCCTGCTCGTCGTCCTTGCTGAGCGTATACCAGGCCGCCCAGAGCCTGTTGCGCAAAGAGTGTTCGCTGGCGCTGGCGGGTGGCGTGAACCTGATGTTGTCGCCGGACACGACGATTAAGTTGTGCCGCATGAAAGCACTGTCTCCCACCGGAAAGTGCCAGACATTTGATGATAACGCAGACGGCTATGTGAGAGGGGAAGGCGCCGGCGTAGTGGTGTTGAAACGCCTGGAAGACGCCCTGGCGGCTGGCGATCATATCCTGGCCGTGATAAAAGGAGGCGCCGTTAACCATGACGGGCGAAGCAACGGCCTTACCGCTCCCAATGGCATTGCGCAGCAACAACTGATAACCAAAGCGCTGAAAGATGCCGCTGTAACGGCGGACAGCATACAATACGTAGAAACACATGGCACCGGCACCCGCCTGGGAGACCCGGTGGAAGTACTGGCGCTGCATGCGGTGTATGGCTCCTCCCGCAAAAAGGAACAGCCATTGCTGCTGGGCGCCCTGAAATCGAATATCGGGCACCTGGAAGCGGCAGCAGGTATCGCCGGTTTCATTAAAACCGTGCTAAGCCTGCAGCATCGCCAGATTCCGGCCAGCCTGCATTTTAATACGCCGAACCGGTTTATCCCCTGGAAAGACATGTCCGTGAAGGTGGCGGACACGCTGATGCCATGGCATTCCCCGGCATCGCCGCGCAGAGCGGCCGTCAGTGCTTTCGGTCTCAGTGGCACCAACGTGCACCTGGTACTGGAGGAGGCGCCGTCCATGGCGGTGAAAGAAGAGCGGCAGTCGCCCGCCTATCCTTTACTGTTGTCGGCCAGAACACCTGCCGCCCTCGACGCGATGATAGCCCGCTATATCGCTTTCCTGCCGCAAAGCGGGGATTCCACCGGCGCTATCGCCCGCAGTATGGCCGTGAGCCGCGACGCCTACACGTACCGGCTCGCATGGCAGGCGGTGTCCAATGAAGATGCTGCCCGTCAGCTCCAGGCATATGCAGCCGGCAGGGGAGAGCACAGCGTTTGCACCGGCGACACGTTACAACCTCCCCGGAAAATGGCCTGGCTGTTTACCGGACAAGGCGCCCAGTACTGGAACATGGGCAGGGAGCTGTATGATCACAACGAAGTGTTCAGACGCGTGATAGACGACTGTGATGCCTTCCTGAAAAAGACCTGGCCGTTCTCCCTGACAGACCTGCTTTATAAAAAGAATAAAGAAGAAGCCAATACCCTGTTGCGGCAGACTGTTTTCACCCAGCCGGCCCTGTATGCGGTGGAATGTGCGCTGGCAGAGGTATGGCGTTCATGGGGCATCGTGCCCGATATGGTGCTGGGGCATAGCGCCGGCGAATATGCCGCGGCCTATGCTGCCGGTGTATTCAGCCTGTATGATGGTCTGACGCTGATTACCGCCAGAGCGGCGCTGATGAATACGGTGAAGGAAGAAGGGGGCATGGCGGTGGTGTTTGCATCGGCCGCTAAAGTGGCCCCTGCTATCCAGGCATATGGCAACGACCTGTCGGTTGCAGCGATCAACGGGCCGGAGCTGACCGTGATCTCCGGGAAGAAAGAGGCCCTGCGTACGGTGATGCAGTCCCTGAAACAGGATGGGGTAGGATGCCGGGAAATGCAGGTGTCGCACGCTTTCCATTCTCCCCTGATGGAGCCCGTGCTGGAAGCGTTCCTGCCCATCGCCTCCGGGGTGAAATATCATGTGCCGGCCATTCCGTTGGTATCCAACGTCACCGGTGCTATCGCCGGTAAAGAGGTGACGGATGCAGGCTACTGGTGCCGGCATATCCTCGCACCGGTGTTGTTTGCACAAGGTATTCAGACGATACAGGCAGCTGGTGAGTTTAACCTGATGGAGCTGGGACCTCAGCCCAGCCTGCTGTCTATGGCCCAGCTGACGCTGAAGTATCCGGAAGATCATTTGTTGCCCGTGATGAGAGAAGGCCGTTCATCCTGGACCACGATGCTCAATGCCCTGATGGCATTATATGTAAAAGGCGTTACCATTAACTGGTCCGCGTTCCACGCCGCCAGCATCCCTCATAAAGCGATCCTTCCCGGCTATCCTTTCCAGCGCCAGCGCTACTGGATAGAGCAAAAGACCCGTCAGCCGAAAGAAAGTTTACCTGCCCGGGAGGAAATAACCATCCCTAAAAACAACCACATGAGTCAGAACAACCACTTACTTCCCAATAGTGCCGGGTATATCGCCGATTACCTCGCCGCTAATCTCCGCCGGCTGCTGAAGATGTCTTCTTCGGAAGTGCTGAATGTCCGTGAGCCCTTCCTGACGCAGGGAGCGGATTCGCTAATCATGGCCAGCCTGGTGAGGAAGATAGAGAACGAGTATGGGTTGAGTTTTTCGATGCGACTGATCTTCGAAGAGCTTACCTCTATCCAGCTGATGGCGGAATACATTGCGGCTAACGCCACGGTATTCGTAACCGCCGGCGACGCGCCGGTGGTCACTGCTGCTGCGCCCGAAGCTGCTCCGGTTGCAGCGCCGCAGGCACTGCCTGTACCGTCATTGCCCGTACAGACATTACCTGCGCAGGCATTACCCGCACAGCCGTTCCTTCCGCAGGTGCCGGCGCCGGGAGGCTACAACGTGTTCCAGGATACTTTCCAGCTGATGCAGCAGCAGCTGAATGTGATTGCACAACAGTTCCAATGGATGTCGCAAGGGATGCAGCCGGTTATCGCCAATGGCAACGGTCATGCTGGGAACGGGCATCATGCCGCCCCGCCGCCGGCAGCCAACGGAGGCACGGCAGCGCAAGCCAGCGCCGCGCCTGCCGCTCCTAAGAAAGGCGCTTCTATCTTCCCGAAAATAGAAACCAGCCCCGGACAAAAATATTCACCGGAGCAACAGGCCTATCTCGATGCCTTCATAAAAAAATATACCACTAAAACAAAGACCTCCAAAGCGCTCACGGAGAAGTACCGCCCGGTACTGGCAGATAACCGCGTATCGGCAGGCTTTAAGTTCGCGACCAAACAAATGGTGTATCCCATTGTGGCCGCTTCTTCCCTTGGGGCTAAAATGACGGACGTGGACGGCAACGAATATGTGGACCTGACCATGGGCTTTGGGGTCAACTTATTAGGGCATCGCCCGCAGATAGTGACGGATGCCATCCAAAAGCAGTTGGAGAAAGGCTACCAGCTGGGGCCGCAGACCTACCTGGCAGGAGAAGTGGCCACCCGCATTGCTGCCCTCACGGGAATGGAAAGGGTGAGCTTCCACAACTCAGGTACCGAAGCGGTCATGTCTGCCATGCGGCTGGCACGTACCACTACCGGTAAAAAGAAGATTGCCATTTTCCTCGGTTCCTATCACGGTTATTTCGATGGTACCCTGGCCATGGTGGAAGATATTGAACACGATCATAACGGCATTCCCATCGCCCCGGGCGTTATTCCCAACATGGTGGCCGATGTGTTGGTATTTGACTACCTCAACCCCAATGTGGTGGAACAGATCCGCGCACATGCCCATGAGCTGGCGGCCGTACTGGTGGAGCCGGTGCAGAGCAGAAGGCCCGGGTATCAACCAAAAGCCTTGTTACAAGAGTTGCGCGCTATGACGGAACAGGAAAAAATCATCCTCATCTTCGATGAAATGATCACCGGCTTCCGTATCCATCCGGGCGGTGTACAGGCACATTTTGGTATCCGCGCAGACATGGCCACCTACGGCAAAATCGCCGGCGGCGGTATGCCGATAGGCATCATCGCAGGAAAGGACTGGTGCATGCAGGCCTTCGATGGCGGCCTGTGGAGCTATGATGATGCCGATTCTTACCCAAGAGCGGAAACGACATTCCTCGCTGGCACCTTCTGTAAACATCCGCTGAGCATGGTGGCTTCACTGGCCGTTTTACGTGAACTGGAAAGACAAGGGCCCGCTTTGCAAGAGAAGCTGAACGCCCGCACCAGCCGGCTCATCAGCAACATCACGAAACTGTTCGATGAAAACAAGGTGCCCATCAAGGTGAATAACTTCGGTTCCCTGTTTTATTTCTCCATCGCCGGCAATATGGACCTTTTCTTCTACCACCTGCTGGAAAAAGGCGTGTATATCTGGGAAGGAAAGACCTGTTTCCTCTCCGCGGCACACACGGACGAAGACGTGGATTTTATCGAAAAATGTTTCAGAGACAGCGTAGCGGAACTGCAGCAGGCAGGATTTTTACCGAAAGTGGCCCCCGCTAAAAAAAGCACGGCGCCGGTAGCAGACACCGTACTGAATGTGCTGCCGACGGTGATTGAAAAACAACAGCTGCCTTCCCGCATCCCGCTGTCCTTCAGCCAGGAGCGTTTATGGTTCATTGACCAGCTGGAAGGCAGCGTGCAGTATAACCTGCCGGCGATCGTGAGACTGAAAGGCAGGCTGGACAAAAGCGTGCTGGCAGCTGCTTTGCAGACCATCGTGGACCGTCATGAGATATTAAGGACTAACATCTACCAGGAGGAAGGCCATGCGTACCAGCGGATACAGGAAGTAGTCAACTGGCAGATGGAAGTAGTGGATGACCCTTTATACCAGGACAACGCTGCTGCTTTACAGGCATATATCGCCGGGCTGGTGAACACACCATTCAACCTGTCTGAAGATAATATGTTACGGGCGCACCTGATCCGTATTTCAGATGCAGAGAGCGTGCTGGTGCTCACCATTCACCATATTGTTTTTGACGATTCTTCCGCCCATATCTTTTTCCAGGAACTGATAGAAATATACAATGCGCGGCTGGCCGGCCGTCAGCCGCTGTTGCCGGCATTAAAAATCCAATATGCGGACTTCGCCGTATGGCAGCGCCGTTTTCTCCAGGGGCCGCTTGTAGCACAGAAACTGGCTTACTGGAAGAAGAAACTGGACGGTGTTACGCTGCTGCAGCTGCCTACCGATTTCGAGCGGCCGGTAGTAAGAAGTACAAGGGGCGCGGTGATCACTATGCAGCTTGACAAGACGCTGTCTGCCCAGGTAAAACAAATGGGCCGGCAACAGGGCGTTACCTTGTTCACCACGCTGCTGACCGCCTTAAAAGTATTGATGTACCGCTACAGCGGGCAGGAAGACATCTGTATCGGCTGTGCTACCGCCGGCAGGGCGCAGGTGGAGCTGGAACCGTTGCTGGGCTTCTTTGTCAATACGCTCGCGCTGCGCAGCAACCTGAGTGGCAATCCTTCTTTTGCCGCCGCTTTGAAAGAAGTACAAAATACATTGTTTGATGCCCACGATAACCAGGAGGTGCCTTTTGAGAAAGTGGTGAGTGAAGTGATGGGAGAGCGGGACATCCGGAAAAATCCTTTGTTCCAGGTGATGTTCACCCTGCAGAATATTCCGCTGATGTCGGAACTGCGCCTGGGTGAAGCCACCATGACACCGGAGCCGGTCATCCGCAGCACCAGCCTGTTTGATATCTTCTGGACGGTAGAAGAAAGACCGGAAGGGATTGCCCTCGAAGTGGAATACTGCATTGACTTATTCCAGGAAGCCACCATCCGTAGAATGATGGATCACTATACAGCGTTGCTGGAAGCAGCGGTGCAGCATCCGGCTACGGCCATCGGGGAACTGAAGATGCTGAGCGCGGCAGAAACCCATCAGCTGCTGGTGACGTTCAACGATAACGTGGTGCCTTACCCTGTTAATAAAACCATTACGACGTTGTTCGAAGAGCAGGTAGCAAAGGCGCCGGACGCCATCGCGCTGTCTTTCGGAGAGCAGCAGCTCACTTACCGCGAGCTGGAGGAACAGTCCAACCGTATTGCACACTACCTCCGCAAGCAGGGTGTGAAAGAGGGAAGCATGGTGCCGTTGTGTATGGAACGTTCCCTTCACCTCATCGTCAGCATCCTCGGTATTCTGAAAGCCGGCGGCGCCTATGTGCCTGTAGATCCGGCCTATCCCCGGGACCGTATCGCCTATATGTTGCAGGACACAGGCAGCAAACTGGTGGTGACCACCACCGATCAGCAGGCGCTGCTGGCGGTGGAAGCGGAACACGCCACACTGATCTTTGTAGACAATATCCTCGACTTACTGGCCGCTATGCCGGCGTATCCGCTGGGCGTGAAAACGGACCCCGATTCGCTGGCCTATGTGATTTATACTTCCGGTTCCACCGGCCGCCCCAAAGGTACCATGGTGATTCACCGTAACGTGACCAGCCTGGCGCGGGGCGGCAACTTCGTAGCGCTGAGCGCCGCAGACACTTTATTGTCTACCGGTTCTCCTTCCTTCGACGCTACCACCATCGAATACTGGGGTATGCTGCTGAACGGGGGGCAGCTGGTGCTGTGCCCGGAGAAAAAGCTGCTGGACAACCAGCTGCTGAAACAGGAGATCCGCCACCGCGGCGTGACCAAAATGTGGTTTACTGCCAGCTGGTTTAACCAGCTGGTAGACGACGATATCACCATTTTTGAAGGATTGACCGCTGTGATGGCAGGAGGCGAAAAGCTATCGGAAGAGCATATACGTAAATTCCGGGCCGCCTATCCTGCTACACAGGTCATTAACGGTTACGGTCCTACGGAGAATACTACTTTCTCCCTTACCTGGAACATTACTGCGGTAGTGCCGGGGAAAAGTATCCCTATCGGCCGGCCACTGGCCAACCGCACCGCCTATGTGCTGGACAGCGCCATGCAGCTGCTGCCGGTAGGTACGCCGGGCGAGCTGTATGTAGGTGGCGATGGCGTTTCCCGCGGCTACCTGAATCAACCCGAGCTGACAGCGGAAAAATTTGTGACCGATCCATTCAGTGAGCAACGGGGCGCCCGCCTGTACCGTACCGGCGACCGCGCCCGCTGGCTGCCGGATGGCACGGTGGAATACCTGGGACGTATAGACGACCAGATCAAAATGCGTGGTTACAGGATAGAACCGGGAGAGATAGAAAGAGCGCTGAACAACGTGGAGGCAGTAGCCGCCAGTTGTGTGGTGGTAAAAGACCAGCAGGGCGCTGAAAAACGGTTGGTGAGCTACTATGTGCCCGACCAGCAGGCCGTGCTCCGCACAGAACAGGAGCTGTACCTGCAACAGGTGGCCACCTGGAAAGAACTGTACGAAACGGCCTATAGTAAAGCGGATGAAGTAAAAAACCTGGATGAAGAATTTAACATCACCGGCTGGAACGACAGCTTCACCGGCGAAGCGATACCGGCCGAGAACATGCGCGCATGGCTGGACGATATTACCGGCGTTATCTTAGCCACCAACCCGCGTAACGTACTGGAAATAGGTTCCGGTACAGGCCTGATCTACTTTCAGCTGGCCGGTCATATCGAAAAATATATCGGTACCGACTTCTCGCACGTATCTATGCGGCAGCTGCAGCATCATATCGACAAAGGGCTGCGCCGCTACCCTGAAACAACCTTACATATATGTGCCGCCCATGAGGTAACACTGGCAGAAGGCGAAACCGTGGACACGGTGATTTTAAACTCCATCGTGCAATACTTTCCGGGCGCGCAATATATGGCTGATGTAGTGGCCAATGCGATCTCCCTGCTGAAAGGCAAGGGGCATATCGTGATCGGGGACGTGAGAGATCTCCGCTTGCTTCCTTCTTTCAAACGCCGGCTGCAGCTGGACAAGCTGCAAAGCAAGACCAGCCTCCGGGAATTTGAATGGACGGTAGACCAGGAAGTATGGAAAGAGGAGGAACTGTGTTTTTCGCCGGCCTGGTTCTTCCAGCTGCAATCGCTGTACCCGGAGATCACCCATGTAGATATTCAATGGAAACAGGGAGACTATATCAACGAGCTGACGCTCTACCGCTATACAGTGGTGCTATCGATCGATGTGGAGAAACCGGTACTGCAGCCGCAATGGCAATCCTGGGATGATATCGCTGACAAGGACAGTCTTTTGTCCCGGTTGTCTGCCGGTCACCCGCGGATAGCGCTGCAACGGGTGCCTAACCCCCGGTTGTGGAAAGAAAGATTACTGGAGCAGGCACTGGCAGCCGGCAATATCAACCAGGTAGGCGACCTGGCGGATTATATCCTGACACCCGATAACGAGACCAAAGTAGTGAACGAACTGCTGGCCGCAGCGAAAGCTGCCGGTTATCACCCCCGCTTTCTGCTGAACGAAGATCCGTTTACCATCAACCTGCTGCTGGAGCAGACACCGTTCAACGGCTTTGTGGAACCTTCCTACAGCAAAGCCGGCGGATATACCGACGGGGTGAAAACGAATATTCCGTTGTTCCCCGATATCTGCGAAGTACTGGAAAAAGATATCCGGGTACAGTTACAGCAACGTTTGCCCGAATACATGGTGCCTTCCGCTTTTGTGGCGTTGCAGCTGCTGCCGTTGACCAGCAACGGTAAGGTGGACCGCCGGTTTTTGACCGAATGGGAGTTTATACAGCGCAAGCGCTTACTGAATTACCAGGCGCCGGTAACCGCTACGGAACAGCAACTGGCAGATATCTGGCAACAGCTGCTGGGACTGGAGCGTATCGGTACGCTGGATAATTTCTTTGAGCTGGGCGGTCATTCACTGCTGGCCACCCGTGTGGTATCTGCTATCCGTAAAGAGATGGAAGCGGAGCTGACGGTAAAAGATTTTTTCCTGCATCCTACGATCGCTTCGCTGGCTGCATACCTGCAGTTGCAGCAGAAAGGACTATTACTGCCGGCACTTTTCGCCGCAGAAAGACCGGCAAAAATTCCGTTGTCCTTCAGCCAGGAACGCCTGTGGTTTATCGACCAGCTCGAAGGCAGTGTGTCTTATCACATGCCGGTGGTCCTAAGGCTCAGGGGTGTGGCAGATAAGGCGGCGCTGGGCCATGCGATCGCACAGATCGTGCATCGTCATGAATCGCTGCGGACCATCATCCGGCAGGAGCAGGGCAAACCTTATCAGCAGATGTTAGATAAAGAGCAGTGGCAGCTGACCATCGTGGAAGATGCTGCTTTCAGCGACGACGCTGCTGCCTTACAGGCATATATCACCGGCCTGGTATATAAACCTTTCGACCTGGCCAATGATTTCATGCTGCGGGCGCACCTGTTGCAGGTGTCTGAAGAAGAACACGTGCTGGTGCTGGTCATGCATCATATTTCCTCCGATGGATGGTCTGTATCTATATTGATCAATGAACTCATTGCGCTGTACCGTGCACACAGCACCGGCAGCGCGGCGCATTTACCTGCGCTGGATATCCAATACGCGGATTATGCGATCTGGCAGCGTACGCACCTGGAAGGTGCCGCGTTGAAGAAACGCCTGGTGTACTGGCAGGAAAAACTGTCGGGCGTCACCGTGTTGCAGCTGCCGGCAGACTATTCCCGTCCGCCGGTGCAGAGCACGCGGGGCGCTATCAGCAGGTTCCGGTTAGACAAGGAACTGCGTGATCAGCTGCAGCTACTGTCGCGGCAACAAGGCACTACGCTGTTCATGACATTGCTCACCGCCTTCAAAGTGTTGTTGTACCGCTATAGCGGTCAAGACGATATCTGCGTAGGCACTTCCATTGCCGGCAGAACGCAACAGGAAGCGGAGAGCCTGATAGGGTTCTTCGTGAACACGCTGGCGCTGCGCAGTGACCTGAGCGGCGATCCTACTTTCATCACGCTGCTGCAACAGGTGAAAGAAACGACTCTCGACGCCTATGACCACCAGGATGCGCCTTTCGAAAAAATAGTGGAGCTGGTGGAAAAAGAAAGGGACATGAGCCGGACCGCTTTGTTCCAGGTGATGTTCGAGCTGTTTAACATGCCGGACGCTCCCGATCTGAAGTTAGGCGAACTGCATATTACGCAGGAAGAAATACCGCATACCGTTACCTTGTTTGATCTCAGCTGCTGTATGCAGGAAGATGCCAACGGATTAAGCGGTTACATAGAGTATTGCGTGGACCTGTTTACGGAAGACAGTATCCGCCGCCTGGTAAAACACTTTGAGCAGTTACTGCAATTTATTGTGCAGCTGCCTGCTGCGCATATCGGCTCTATTCCCATGCTGCGGCAGGAGGAAGAGCAGCAGCTGCTGGTTGATTTTAATAATACCGCGGCAGCTTTCCCGCAGGACAAAACTTTTGTGGACCTCTTCGTATTCCAGGCGGCCATTAGTCCCGATGCGCCGGCCATTATCGCCGGGGATACCGTCCTGAGCTATAAAGCGCTGGACGAGCGTTCTAACCAGCTGGCGCATTACCTGAAAGGAGAGGGCATCAGCGGAAACGCCCTGGTGCCTGTTTGCCTGGAACGCTCCGCAGACATGATCGTGGCCATATTAGGGATTCTGAAAGCCGGTGCGGCCTACGTGCCTGTTGACCCGGAATACCCGTCTTCGAGAATAGCCTTTATCCTGGATGACTGTGATGCCTCGCTGATGATAAGCAGCGCTTACAGCAGTGAAAAGCTGCGGGACATCACCGTGTTGAACACTTTCCTGATGGATGGAGATGCCGCCACACTGGACGCCCAGCCGGTGACACCGCTGTTCACCGCGCCGGCGCCTAACGACCTCGCCTATATTATTTATACCTCCGGCTCCACCGGTAAACCCAAAGGGGTGATGGTGGAACACGCCGGTATGCTGAATCATTTGTTTGCCAAGGTAAATGATCTGAAAATGGATGCCGCCACCGTCATGGCTTATACGGCGTCTTATACTTTTGATATTTCCGTATGGCAGATGTTTTCCGCTTTGCTGAGTGGCGGACGTACCGTCGTTTACACAGAAGCACAGGTACATCAACCGGCAGCGTTGCTGCGCAGCCTCAGTGCAGATGGCGTTACCGTGCTGGAGCTGGTGCCTTCTTACCTGGCCACTTTACTGATGGAAGACAGCACGGTGCCGCTGGACAGCCTGCAATACCTGCTGGTGACCGGTGAACCGGTGAGCCAGGCGTTGTTGTCGAAATGGTTTAACCATGAAGCCTATGGCAGTATCCCGGTGGTAAACGCCTACGGGCCTACGGAGGCGTCAGATGATATTACCCACCACTTTATGTATGCCACGCCTGCACGTAACAATGTACCGCTGGGCAAGCCCATACAAAACCTCCGTATTTACATCCTGGATACCGCCCGGCAGCTATGCCCCGTAGGCGTGGCCGGGGAGATATGTGTTTCCGGGGTAGGCGTGTCAAGGGGATATCTGAATGATCCTGAAAAGACGGCTGCCAGGTTCATCAAAGATCCTTTCCATGCTGACGGCGCCATACGCATGTACTGTACAGGCGACCTCGGAAGATGGTTGCCCGATGGCAGCATCGAGATGCTGGGCCGGATAGATGAACAGGTGAAGATACGGGGATACCGCATTGAGCTGGGTGAAATTGAAAACGTGCTGCAACAGTTTGCCGGCGTAAAAGGCGCCGTGGTGCTGGCAAAAGGAGACCTCGACAAACGGCTGGTAGGATATATCACCGCCGGGAGCGATTTTGACCGTGATGCGCTGGTGGTCCATCTGAAAGACCGTTTGCCGGATTATATGGTCCCTGAACAGATCATGGTGCTGGACCGGATACCGCTGACCCCTAACGGGAAAGTCGATAAAAAGGCCCTGCCGGAGGCAGCTACGCTGGTATCTCAGGTGCAGTACGAAGCGCCCGGAAATGAAACGGAGCAGGCGTTGGAAGACATCTGCCGGAAATTACTCGAAACAGAACAGGTGGGCATCAACGACAATCTTTTTGCCTTAGGCATGCACTCCCTGCTGGTGATGCGTTTATCCGCCGCCGTGCAGGAACAGTTCGGACTGCATATTTCCGTGAGGACATTCTTCAAACTAACCACCATCAAAACACTGGCGGCCTATATCAGGGTGAGCCAGGCGGCGGTGCCGGAAACGTCTGAAGGACTGCAGGAAATGAGGTTGTAAAGGCTTTTTTCTCATTATTTAACGCATTAAACATATGCCGGGTTTTAATTTGTCGGAGGTCGTCCTGATACTGGAACAAGCACAGGACCTGGGAATAGGCCTCTCCCTCGATGGAGACGAGCTGTTGCTGAAGACAGCGCAGCAGAAACCGTTTGCGCCGTCTTTTCTGCAAACCCTGAAAGAAAACAAGACGCAGCTGGTGGCGTACTTTAAAGCATCCGCCGCGGCGGCAGCCACCGCTCCTGCCAGTGAAAAGATCCGGGCGGCAGAAAGACCTGCCGGTTCCCGGATACCACTTTCGTTCAGCCAGGAACGTTTATGGTTTATCGACGCACTGGAAGGCTCTGTGCAGTATCATGTGCCTGCAATATTAAAGCTGCAGGGGACTGTTGATACCGCTGCGCTGGAACACGCGCTGCGCGGTATTGTAGGCAGACATGAAATACTACGCATGGTGATCAGCGCCGACGAAGAAGGGACATGGCAGCAGTCCATGCCCGGCGACAATTGGCGGCTGGACGTCATAGACGGCACCGGCGATGCCGCCGATATGGCTGCCCGGCAGGCGCGCATAGCGGCGCTGATCCATCAACCATTTGATCTTGCCACTGATTATATGCTGCGTGCCCATCTGATCACGCTCCGGAAGGAAGAAGCGATACTGGTGCTCACCATGCACCATATCGCCTCCGACGGATGGTCATCATCCGTGCTGGTCCACGAGCTGATGGAAGGCTACAGCGCTTTCACCGAAAAGCGTGACCCCGTCTACACGCCACTGGACATCCAATATGCCGACTACGCCGTATGGCAGCGTAAGTACCTGTCCGGCGCCGTATTGGAACAGAAGATCGATCACTGGCGACAAAAACTGCAGGACGTAACAATGGCCGAAATACCGGCGGACTTCGAACGCCCCGCCACCGGCACCACGCACGGCGCATTTGTTGTGTTCAACATCGCGGACACGCTGGCTGCCGCATTGCGGCAACTGGCGCAACAGGAAGGCGCTACATTGTACATGGTGCTGCTGGCTGCGTTTAAAGTGCTGGTACATCGCTACAGCGGCCAGGAGGATATCTGCGTGGGCGGCGCCGTCGCCGGCAGAACACGGACCGAACTGGAACCGCTGATCGGCTTCTTTGTCAATACCCTCGCATTGCGGACCGACCTTGGCGGAAACCCCTCTTTCCAGTTTTTACTGCAACGGGTGAAAAATACTTTGCTCGATGCCTTTGAATACGAAGACGCTCCCTTTGAAAAAATAGTGGAAGCAGTGGTGAA
This sequence comes from uncultured Chitinophaga sp., assembly GCF_946479755.1. The sequence goes on from NZ_CAMLHC010000001.1 coordinate 236,858, forward strand.
AGAGCGCGACAGGAACAGGAACCCGCTGTTCCAGTCGGTATTTGTGCTACAGAACGTGCCACCTATCCCCGAATGGCGTATAGGCGACGTCGTGATCACCGAAGAACCGGTCATCCGTAACGCCAGTCTGTTTGACCTGACATGGATAGCGGAAGAACGCGGAGAGGGCATCAGCATCTACCTGGAATACAGCACAGACCTGTTCAGGGAAAACACCATCCGGAAGCTGTTCTCTCACTACGAAACACTGCTGGCGGAGATAGTGAAAAATCCCGCGCAGGCTATCGGGCAACTGGAGATGCTGGCAGCTCCTGAAAGGCAGCAGCTGTTGACGGACTTCAACGCCACCGCCTTTCCGTATCCGGCGGAAAAAACAATTACCGCTTTGTTCGATGAACAGGTGGCGCAGACGCCCGACGCTATCGCGCTGGCCTTCGGAGACACGCAACTTACCTATCGCGCGTTACAGGCGCAGTCAAATAAGCTGGCAGCATATCTGCAAAGCAAAGGCGTAAAAGCGGAAACAATGGTGCCGCTCTGCATGGAACGTTCCGCACAACTGATCGTCAGCATACTGGCCATCCTGAAAGCCGGCGGCGCCTATGTGCCGGTAGACCCGGCCTATCCGCGCGACCGTATCCGGTTTATGCTGGAAGATACCCGCCCGGTGATCATACTCACGGAGAGCATGCAGCTGCCTGCCTTACGGGAACATGCGCCGGACATAGAGATGGTATGTGTGGACCAGCTCCTGGAAACCCTCGGAGAGGTACCGGCGCCGGTGACCTCCACCACCGCTGAATCACTCGCTTATATTATCTATACCTCCGGCTCTACCGGTCAACCGAAAGGCGTGATGGTCACCCATCGCAACGTGACCAGCCTGGCCCGTGGCGGTAACTTCGTGACGTTAAACGCCACGGATGTATTGCTGTCCACCGGTTCACCCTCCTTCGACGCCACCACTATTGAATACTGGGGGATGCTGCTCAACGGCGGGCAGCTGGTATTGTGCCCGGAGAAACATTTGCTCGATAATCTGTTGCTGAAGCAGGAGATACGCCACAGAGGCGTTACTAAAATGTGGTTTACCGCCAGCTGGTTCAACCAGCTGGTAGACGATGATATCGCCATCTTTGAAGGGTTAAAAGCCGTGATGGTAGGCGGTGAGAAACTATCGGAAGAGCATATACGGAAATTTAAGACCGCCTATCCGGCTACGGCCGTTATTAACGGTTACGGTCCTACGGAGAATACTACGTTCTCCCTTACCTGGCATATTACCGCGGTGGAACCGGGCGTAAATATTCCTATCGGACGCCCGCTGGGCAACCGCACCGCCTACGTGCTCAGCGCGGAAGGGCAGCTGCTGCCCACAGGCGTGGCGGGAGAGTTGTATGTGGGCGGCGACGGCGTATCCCGCGGATACCTGAACCAGCCCGGGCTGACCGCTCAGAAGTTTATACCGGACCCTTTCAGCAGTGTTCCCGGCGCGAGATTGTACCGCACCGGCGACCTCGCCAGCTGGCTGCCGGATGGCACCGTAGCTTATCTGGGCCGTATCGATGACCAGGTGAAAATACACGGTCACCGTATTGAACCGGGTGAGATCGAAAGCGTTCTGCTACAGCATCCCGGCATCAAACAGGCGGTGGTGCTGTTACAGGTGAAAGCTACAGGCGATAAATATCTCGCAGGATACATCGTGCCGCAGCGGGCTTTTGATAAAGCCGACCTGGCCGATTATCTGAAAAGCAGGCTGCCGGCGTATATGGTCCCTGCTCAACTGACCATCCTGGATAAAATGCCGCTTACCGCCAACGGTAAAGCAGATAAAAAGGCGCTGCGCCTGCTGGGAGATGATAGCGTGGAGACCGTGGCTTACACCGCGCCTGCCAATGAAACCGAACAACAGCTGGTGACCATATGGGAGCGGTTTTTACAAAAACAACAGATCAGCACCAACGCTAACTTCTTTGAGCTGGGAGGCCACTCTTTGCTGGCATCGCGGGTAGTAACCGCTATTCGTAAGGCGTTGGGCGTGGAACTAAGTATTACCCGTTTCTTCAAGTATCCCACCGTCGCGAAACTGGCGGCACATCTTACTGATCAGGAGAAAGAGGGCGCGTGGCCCGCGATCGTTGCCGGTAACAGACCTTCCAGGGTACCGCTGGCGTTTAGCCAGGAACGGCTGTGGTTTCTTGACCAGATGAATGGTACCGTGGCCTATCATGTGCCGTTGGTCATCCGGTTAAAAGGAACGCTGGAAGAAGCCGGTTTGTCGCTGGCGTTGCAGTCCATCGTGAACAGGCATGAAGCGTTGCGTACCGTGATACGGCAGGAGCATGGCGTGCCTTACCAGCAGCTGCTGGAAGCGCAGGGATGGGAGCTGACAACAATCTCCGGAAACAAGTACAACACTCCTGAAGCGTTGCAGACTCATTTGATCGCACTGATAAACGCACCGTTCGACCTGGCAGCGGATTATATGTTACGTGCCACGCTGGTCCGCCTGTCGGCAGATGAACATATCCTGCTGATCACCGTGCACCACATCGCCTGCGATGGCTGGTCTGTTACCATCATGGTGAATGAAATTGCGGAATTATATAACGCTTACATAGAGAAACGGCCTGCTGCGTTGGCGCCGTTACCGCTGCAGTTTGCGGATTACGCCATTTGGCAGCGGAGCCTCGCGGAAAATGAGCGCCTGCAGAAACAGTTGTCCTACTGGGAGCAACAACTGAACGGCGTAGAAGTATTGCAGCTGCCGGCCGATTTCTCCAGACCGGCGATCCAGAGCACAAAGGGCGCCGTGCAACGGTTTGTCCTGGATGCCGCCTTGTCGGAACAGCTCCGCCAGTTCTCCCTGCAACAGGATGTCACGCTCTTCATGACGCTGCTGACAGCCTTTAAGGTATTGCTGTACCGCTACAGCGGGCAGGAAGACATCTGCGTGGGTTCTTCCATCGCCGGCAGAACACAGGAAGAAGTAACGGGCCTGGTGGGCTTTTTTGTGAATACGCTGGCACTGCGCAGTGACCTGAGCCAACACCCTACATTCCTGGCGTTGTTGCAGCAGGTGAAACAAACCACGCTGGCAGCCTACGATCACCAGGAGGTACCTTTCGAGAAAGTGGTAGAGGTGGTGAACACAGACCGCGACCTTAGCAGGACGCCGCTGTTCCAGGTGCTGTTCGAATTACAGAACACGCCGGCGGTGGACCAGGTGCAGCTGGGTGAACTGATGGTGACGCGGGAAGACCTGCCATACAATACCGCGCAGTTTGACCTGGTGGTGTCTATGGAAGAGGGGCCCGAAGGGCTGACCGGCTTCGTGGAATACGGAACCGATATTTTCCGGGAAGCCACAATCACACAGCTGATGACACATTTCAGCCAGCTGCTTGCCACGGTCCTCACGTTGCCGGATACACGCATTAACCAGTTGCCGCTGCTCACCGTTGCCGAAAGGCATCAACAGCTGGTGACCTTTAACAACACTACGGTAGATTTTCCTCACAATAGCACATTCATTGATCAGCTCACGTTGCAGGTGCAACGGACACCGGCTGCACCGGCCCTGGTGATGGAAGACCAGGTTATTACCTATGCCGCCCTGGAAGAGCGTTCCAACCAACTCGCGCACTATCTGCGGGACCTGGGTGTAAACGACACTTCGCTGGTACCTGTTTGTTTAGACCGCTCTCCGGAGATGGTGATCGCCATCCTTGGTATTATGAAAGCGGGCGGCGCTTATCTGCCCATAGACCCTGGGTATCCCGAAGACAGGGTGGCTTACATGCTGCAGGACAGTAAAGCGCAGATGGTGATCAGCCGTAGCGCTGACAAACAAAAACCGGCGCAGGCTGCAACGGTACGCATTATTTCCCTCGACGAGGAAGCCGATGTTATCAGCGGGTATCCGGTAACGGCGTTAACTGCCTTGCCAGTGCCTTCCCAACTGGCCTATGTGATTTATACGTCCGGCTCTACCGGTCTGCCGAAAGGCGCTATGATAGAACATGCCGGTATGTTGAATCACTTGTATGCCAAAGTAAATGACCTCCGGATGAATGATGCTACCATTGTAGCTTTCACCGCTGCCTTTACTTTCGATATTTCTGTATGGCAGATGTTTTCCGCGCTGTTATGCGGTGGCTATACGATTATCTATCCCACGGATACCATCTTACAGCCCCTGGCGCTGATGCAGGCGGTGGAAAAAGACAAGGTGACCATCCTCGAAGTGGTACCTTCCTATCTCTCCGCGATATTGGCCACCGTAAAAGACGTATCGCTCCCGCAGCTGCGATACCTGCTGGTCACCGGTGAAACACTGCCCCGCCAGCTGGTGGCGGAGTGGTTTCAGCACGAGGCGTACGGTTTCATCCCTGTGGTAAACGCTTACGGGCCTACGGAAGCCTCCGATGATATTACCCATCACTTTATGTATGAAACGCCGGAGCAGAGCAGTGTACCGCTTGGCAAACCCATACAGAACCTGCATATATATGTGCTGGACGCCTCCATGCAGCTTTGTCCCATCGGTGTTGCCGGGGAAATCTGCGTGTCCGGCGTAGGCGTAGGCCGTGGTTATCTCAACAGGCCGGAACTGACAGCCGAAAAATTTGTAAAAGATCCCTTCCGTGAAGAGGACGATGTACGGATGTACCGTACGGGAGACCTGGGCAAATGGCTGCCGGACGGTACAGTCGTACACCTGGGACGAATAGACGACCAGGTGAAAATCCGCGGCTATCGTATCGAGCTGGGAGAAATTGAAAGAGTGATAGAAAAAAGCGGAATGGTAAAACAGGTGGTGGTAATCACTAAAGCGGACCAGTACCAGCAACTGCAACTGGTAGGGTATGTGGTAGGGCAGGAGCACTTCGACAAAGACGAACTGCTGGTATACCTGAAAACAAAACTCCCTGAATACATGGTGCCTGTGCAATGGGTAACGCTGACGGAAATGCCGCTTTCCGCCAATGGAAAAATCAACCGGAAAGCGTTGCCGGATGCAGAGGTGGCCACGGCGTCAGCAGATTTGTACGTTGCCCCCACGAATGAGCTGGAAGAGAAACTGGCAGACATCTGCGCCAGGCTGCTGGAAATAAACCGGGTAAGCATATACGACAACCTGTTTGAAATTGGGATGCACTCCCTGCTGATCATGCGTCTCGCCGCCACTGTTCATGAAGATTTCGGGCTGCAGGTATCTGTCCGGACCTTCTTCCAGCTGACGACCATCGCGGCATTGGCAAAATATATCGGCGTCAATACAACACCGGTGGCCGCTCCGACTGCCAAACAGAAAAAAATTATTCTATAATCCTATTTTTTAAACCATTCACGATGTTTGACTTTAATCTCAACGAAATAATTGATCTGTTAAACGAGGCGCACGATAGCGGAATAAAAGTTTCCTTCGAAGATGATAACTTATTGGTAGAGGCGGATGAAGATAAAGAGATCGATGCCGGCTTTCTGGATAGATTGAGAAATAATAAACACTCCCTGATCGCCTATTTCAAAAAACATAAGTCCGGTACGCAGGAAAAACACTTCTCCGGTAGCATCCGCGACGCCCGTAACAATGATGACGGCCCCATTCCATTATCTTTCAGCCAGGACCGCCTGTGGTTTATCCATCAGCTGGAAGGCAGCGTGCAATATCATATCCCAGCGGCGTTACGGCTGAAGGGGAAACTGGATGTTGCGGCGCTGAACTTTGCATTGCGCACTGTGGTAAACCGGCATGAAGTACTGCGCACCGTGATACACCAGGCAGACGGCAACGTTTGGCAGCGGGTGCTGGGGAAAGACCAATGGCAACTGGATATCATCGACGGTACTTCCGGCTATGAAGATCCGGAAGTATTACAGGCGTATATGGACGAACTGGTACAGGTGCCGTTTGACCTGTTCCATGATCATATGCTGCGTGCTCATCTCATACAGCTGGCGCCGGAAGAATATCTGCTGGTGCTGGTAATGCACCACATCGCTTCCGATGGCTGGTCTACCGCCATCCTCGTAAACGAGTTGAATGAGGCATACACCGCGGCAACCGCCAAGCGGGAGCCGGTGCTGGAACCGCTGGATGTTCAGTTTGCCGACTACGCCGTATGGCAGCGTAAATACCTCGCCGGCGACATGTTGGACAAACAGCTTTCTTACTGGAAGAAACAGCTGGATGGCGCTTCGTTATTAAATCTCCCTACAGACTATGAGCGGCCGGCGGTGAAAAGTACCCGCGGCGCTTTGGTGACTTTTCATATTCCCCAGCAACTGACGGCCGCATTGGAAAAGCTGTCGCAGGAGCAGGGCGCTACCTTGTACATGACGCTGCTGGCGGCCTTTAAAGTATTGCTGTACCGCTACAGCGGCCAGGAAGATATCAGCATCGGCGGCGTGGTGGCCGGCAGGATGCGGACAGAAATGGAGCGGCTGATCGGTTTCTTCGTCAATACACTAGTGTTGCGTACCCACCTGCACGGCAACCCGGATTTTATCACGTTGCTGCAGCAGGTGAAAAATACATTGCTCGATGCCTACGAACACCAGGAAGTGCCTTTTGAAAAAGTGGTGGAAGCGGTAATGGGTGAGCGGGACATCAGTAAGAACCCGCTGTTCCAGGTAGTTTTTGTATTGCAGAACGTGCCTCCGACAAAAGAGCTGAAGATGGGAGAGGTGGTGATGCAGGATGAAAAAATTATGCGCACCACGAGCCTCTTTGACCTTTCCTGGTCAATGGAGCAGGGACCGGATGGTATCGACGTGGAAGTGGAATACTATACCGATATCTTCACCGAAGCGACTATTCAGCGCATGGTGGAGCATTTCCAGCTATTGCTGCAGGCAGCGGCGGACAATCCGGCGCAGGCTATCGGCACCCTGAATATGCTGAGTGAAGCAGAAAAAAATCAATTGCAGGTGTCGTTTAATGATACCGCAACCTTATACCCGTCCGCAGAAAGCGTGGTGTCCATCTTTGAAGGACAGGTGGCGTTTTCGCCAGCCGCGCCGGCTGTGACGTTCGGGAAGCGGACGCTTACCTACCGGGAACTGGATGAACAGGCCAACCAGGTAGCTAACTACCTGGCGGAGCAGGGCATTCAGCCGGGCAATACCATCGCCTTGCTGTCAAGGCGCGGGATAGAGATGATCGTCGCTATCTGGGGAATCCTGAAAAGTGGCAACGCCTACGCGCCTTTCCATACCGGTTACCCGGCAGACCGCCTGCATGGTATGATGGAAGACGCTGGCATTACCACCTTGCTGTACACCAGCAGGGAGTTGTTCGTTTCTTCCGGAATGTCAGCATTTACTACCGGACTGGACATTGCCGCAGCGCGCCACAGCGTGGTAACGCCGACGGGCATACGGACCGGCAGCGACGCCTGCATCAACGTCATGTATACTTCCGGTACGACCGGCCGTCCCAAAGGGATCGCCATCACCAATAAGAATATTATCAACCTGGCCTTTGACCGTGGCGCCACGGCGGTGCTGCCCGGTGACCGGCTGCTGCAATGTTCCAACTATGCGTTCGATGGTTCTACCTTCGATATCTACAGCGCGCTGCTCAACGGCGCCTGCCTCTGCATGGTGGAAGACGATGCGGCCATAGATGTGTTTGAATTATCCAGGATCATCGCCGCGGAGAAAATTACCATCGCCCTTTTCCCCACTGCCTTGTTCCACAACTTTATCGACAACCAGCCCCTGGGCCTGAAACCCATGCGGAAAATTCTGTTTGGTGGTGAAAAGGCCTCCCTGCCGCATTTGGAGAAAGCGCTGGCGGTATTGGGGCAGGGAAAGCTCGTTAACATGTACGGCCCTACGGAGGTGACCGTAGCGGCTACCTGTTATGAAGTCAATGAGCTGACCGGCAAGCTGTCCGTTCCCATTGGTACGCCGATGGCCAACGCCCGTATCCGTATCCTCGATGAAAACCGGCAGCTGGTACCGCTGGGCGTGAGCGGCGAAATCTATGTGGGGGGCGACGGTGTGTCCCTTGGCTATGTCAACAGGGAAGATCTGACCGCAGAAAAATATGTTACCCTAGAAGATGCCCCCGGCCGTTGGTACCGTACCGGCGATAAAGGCCGCTGGCTGCCGGATGGCACTATCGCCTACGCCGGCAGGATCGATGACCAGGTGAAGATCCGCGGTTACCGCATCGAGCCCGGCGAAATAGAACGCGCGCTGAACAACCTGCCGGAGGTGGGCGACAGTTGCGTGGTGGTAAAACAACAGCATACCGGCGAAAAAAGACTGGTAAGCTATTTTGTCCCCGAACAGGAAACACTGCAACAGAAAGAGTATGAGCTGTCGCAGCTGCAGATCGCCAGCTGGCGCGCCTTGTACGATACCGCCTATAGTAAGACAGACGAGATAGAAGACCTCGATGAGGAGTTTAACATCACCGGCTGGAACGACAGTTTCACCAGCGGTCCTATCCCGGCAGAAAACATGCAGCAATGGGTAGACGACATCACCCGCCTGATCATCGGCCTGCAACCGAAGCGGGTACTGGAAATAGGATCGGGTACCGGGTTGATCTATTACCCTATTGCCGATCACATAGAACGATATATCGGTACGGACTTCTCCCGGGTGTCTGTGGAACAGATCCTGCGCCGCATCGCCAAAGGCGAGCGCCGTTACCCCGATACGGAAATGAAACTCTGTGCCGCACACGAAATTATCCTGGATGAAAAAGAAGAGATCGACCTGGTGATCTTAAACTCTATCGTACAATATTTTCCGGGAGCCGCTTATATGACCGACGTGCTGGCGAAAGCCATCACGCTGTTGAAAGGGAAAGGCCGGATCGTAGTGGGCGACGTCCGCGACCTGCGCCTGTTGCCTTCTTTCAAACGCCGGCTGCAGCTGGATAAACTGCATGACAAAACCAGTGTCCGGGAGTTTGAATGGAGCGTGGATCAGGAAGTGCTGAAAGAAGAGGAGCTGTGTTTTTCGCCTGCTTATTTTTATCATCTGCAGACCCGTTTCCCGGAAATCACCAATGTGGAAATTGTATGGAAACAGGGCGATTACATCAATGAGTTGAGCCTTTACCGTTATACAGTCGTTCTGCATGTGGGCATTGAAAAGCCGGTGTTACAGCCCGACTGGCAGCCATGGGACGCTATTGCAGATAAAAGCACTATCATTGACCAGATCACGAACCGTATCCCGGTGATCGCCTTGCAAGACGTGCCGGGGCATCGTGTATGGAGAGAGCGGATGCTGGACCATGCGCTGAAAAATAACCTTTGCAACAATGTAGGCGACCTGTCAGACTACATCGCTGCTCCGGACAAGGTGACCCATACGGTGAATGAAATACTGGACGAAGCCGTGGCCGCCGGTTACAGCTTCCGTTTCTTGCTGGATGAAGATCCTTTGAAAGTAAACCTGCTGATAGAACGCGACCGCTTTGACGGCTTTGTGGAACAATCCTACAGCAACAGTATCAGTTTCGCCGATACCGTGAAAACCAACGTGCCGCTGTTCACCGATATTTGTGAATCGCTGCAGAAAAATATCAAACAGCAGTTGCTGGACCGCCTGCCGGAATACATGGTGCCGGCGGATTTTGTGGCCTTGCAGAAATTACCGCTGACCGGCAACGGTAAGGTAGACCGTAAGTTCCTGGCAGCCTGGGAAGATATTCAGCGGAAACGGCTGATCAACTACGTAGCTCCCACCAACGCCATAGAGCAACATCTGGCCGGTATCTGGCAGCATTTGCTGGGCGTGGAGCGTGTAGGCATTGAAGATAATTTCTTTGAATTGGGTGGTCACTCCCTGCTGGCGACTCGCGTGGTGGCCGCTGTCCGTAAAGACATGGATGTGGAGCTGACGGTGAAAGATTTCTTCATTTATCCAACGATCGCACTGCTGGCCGTGTATCTTCAGCAACAGGAGAAAGGGTCGCACCTGCCGCCGCTCATTGCCGGCCCAAGACCCGCTAATATTCCGCTGTCTTTCAGCCAGGAGCGTTTGTGGTTCATTGATCAGCTGCAGGGCACCGTGCCTTACCACATGCCGGTGATACTGCGGTTGCATGGCAACCTGGATGTACAGGGCCTGGAGTTTGCGCTCCGTAACATCGTGAACGGACATGAGGTATTGCGTACTGTCATTGCACCGAAAGACGGCGTTGCATGGCAGCACGTAATGGACAAAGACCAGTGGCAGCTGACCCAGGTGCCACAGTCGCCGGAACTGGCTGATGAAGCTACCTTAAAACAATTGCTGAGCGGCCTGGCAGACATGCCGTTTGACCTGTGCCGCGACCATATGCTGAGAGCGCACCTGGTTACATTGTCGGCGCAGGAGCATCTGCTGCTGCTCACCATTCACCATATCGCCTGCGATGGCTGGTCTATCTCCATACTGGTAAAAGAGCTGGTGGAGCTGTACCGCGCCTATGCGGAGAAACGCGCTCCCATCCTGGAGAAGCCGGAAATACAGTACGCCGACTATGCCCTCTGGCAGCGTAACAGCTTCGACGGCGCCGTCCTCGACGAAAAGATGAAGTATTGGAAGCAGCAGCTGAACAACGTGTTGCCATTGGACCTGCCAACAGACTATGCCCGTCCTGCGGTACAGCAGTTTAACGGCGCTATCAGCTGGTTCCATATTGATCAGCAGCTGACGGACCAGTTACAGCAGTTGTCCAGGGAACAGGGTGTTACGCTCTTTATGACCCTGCTTACCGCCTTTAAAGTATTGCTGCAGCGCTATAGTGGCCAGGATGATATTTGTGTAGGTTCACCGGTATCCGGCAGAACACAGCAGGAAACAGAAGGGCTGATCGGTTTCTTCCTGAACACCGTGGCGTTAAGAGCGGACCTCAGCGATAACCCTTCCTTCCTTTCCCTGTTGCAGCAGGTGAAAAGTACAACGCTGGATGCCTATGAACACCAGCAGGTGCCGTTTGAGAAAATTGTGGAAGAAGTGGTGAAGGACCGCGATATGAGCCGCAGCCCGTTGTACCAGGCGATGTTCGTGTTACAGAACACGCCGCCTGTGCCGGAACTGTTGCTGGGTGATCTGCACCTGGCCTATGAAGAGGTGCCGCATAAAACCACTTTGTGCGATATCACCATGTCCCTGGAAGAACAGCCCGATGGTATCCGTGGTTACGCTGAGTATTGCACCGATTTGTTTAGTGCCGGACGGATCAAACAGATGATGAAACATTTCGAGCAGCTGTTGCGCGCTATAGTTGCGGCACCGGCCAGCGAGATCAACACACTGCGTATCACCACGCCGGCGGAAGAAGAGCAGCTGCTGAGCGCCTTCAACAGCCGGATAGCGGACTATCCGAGAAATAAAACCATCATCGACCTTTTCGACAGGCAGGTGCTGCTCACACCGGAAGCGGTGGCAGTAGTGTTTGAATCTGTACAGGTCACCTATGGTGAACTGAATAGCCGGGCCAATCAACTGGCACATTACCTGAGGAAGCTGGGTGTCCGGGAAGATACACTGGTGCCGGTGTTCCTGGAACGGAGCGAACAGATGATCATTGCCATGCTGGGCATCCTGAAGGCCGGTGGCGCTTATGTGCCCATCGATCCGGAATATCCGCAGGAGAGGGTCCGTTTTATGCTGACGGATACCGCAGCACAGTATGTGGTGAGCAATAAAGAAAGCGCCCATTTGCTGGAAGGCTTAACCTCCGCCACAATAGTATCACTGGACGGAGATCAGCATATCCTCGAAGGATTTCCGGAACATAACCCTGAAAGTTTTGTACAGCCGCATCACCTGGCTTATGTTATCTATACCTCCGGTTCTACCGGTCAGCCGAAAGGCGTGCTGCTGGAACACTACAACGTAGTGCGGCTGTTTGAGACCGATACGCCGTTGTATGACTTTAACAACAGCGATGTATGGACACTGTTCCACTCTATCTGTTTTGACTTTTCCGTGTGGGAAATGTATGGAGCACTGTTCTATGGCGGCCGCCTCGTCATCGTCTCCAAACAGGTGGCGAAAGACGCTGCTCTCTTCGGGCAGCTGCTGCTGTCAGAAGGGGTGACGGTACTCAACCAGACGCCTGCGGCCTTCTATGTGTTGCAGGAATACCTGGTGGCCCATGCAACGTCGGTGCCCGTGCGCTATGTCATCTTCGGTGGCGAAGCGTTGAACCCGGCCATGATCCGGCCGTGGAAAGAAGCGTATCCGCATTGCAGAACGATCAACATGTACGGCATTACCGAAACAACGGTGCATGTGACCTACCAGGAGATCGGCGTTGAGCATTTGCAGAGCAGCAGCAGTATCATTGGTACAGCTATCCCAACGCTGGGCATTTATATCCTGGACGCGAACAAGAGCTTGTCGCCCGTAGGTGTGCCGGGAGAACTGTATGTTTCCGGCGCGGGGCTGGCAAGAGGTTACCTGAACCGCGAAGCTTTAACGGCAGAGCGTTTTCTGCCGAATCCTTTCAGCCGGGAAGGAGATTACAGCCGGTTGTATAAAACCGGGGACCAGGCCCGCTGGCTGGCGGATGGAAATATCGAATACCTGGGTCGTATAGACCAGCAGGTGAAGATACGCGGATACCGTATCGAGCTGGGAGAGATCGAGAATGTATTGCTGCAGAGCGGATTTATAAAACAGGCAGTTGTTGTGGCGGCCAACGACAGCGCCGGCAGTAAAATACTGGCCGCGTATGTTGTGTCCGAAGAACGTTTCGACCGCGACCGCGTGATAGCAGTGCTGAAAGAGCGGTTACCGGATTATATGGTGCCGGCCCTGTTTATCACGTTAGATAAAATGCCGCTGACCTCCAACGGGAAGATCGACCGGAAAGCATTACCCGATGTACACCAGGGCGCTCCGGCCGGCAATGAATATGTAGCGCCCCGCAATGATATGGAGCAGTTGCTGGCCGATGTATGGCAGGAATTACTGCAGGTGCCACGGGTAGGAGTATACGATAATTTCTTTGAACTGGGAGGCCACTCCCTGCTGTCGATGCGCATGGTGGCAGTGCTGCGGAAAAAAATAGCGGTGGAACTAACGGTAAGGTCTATATTCCTTTACCCGGTGATTGACCAGCTGGCGGCTTTCTTACAGGGAGAAACCAGCCAGACCACTGTTCCGGGAATAAAAGCGGTGAAAAGACCAGCACGTATCCCGCTTTCCTTTGCACAGGAACGTCTGTGGTTTATTGACCAGCTGGAAGGCAGCGTGCAGTACCACGTACCGGCCGTATTGCGCCTGCGCGGATCATTGGATGTGGAAGCCTTGTCCACCGCCCTGCGTAATGTGGTGAACCGGCACGAGATATTAAGGACCGTGATCCGGCAGAATGATGGCCGCGGCTATCAATATATCCTGGACCAGGACAACTGGACATTAAATATCACCGATCAGCCGGTCTATAAAAACAATCCGGCTGCGCTGCAGAACTTTATCAAAAAGATCACGGACGCACCGTTCGATCTGTCCGCCGATCATATGCTGCGGGCTGACCTGGTAGTGCAGGGACCGGATGAACATATCCTCATCATCACCACCCACCACATCGCTTCCGATGCCTGGTCTACCGGTATCCTGGTGAAGGAGCTGGTAGCGTTTTATATGGCTGCGGCTACCGGTACAGCGGCACACCTGGAGAAGATGGCGATCCAGTACGCGGACTATGCCATCTGGCAACGTACCTACATTACCGGTGATATACTGGATAAACAACTGGCTTACTGGAAAGAAAACCTGGCCGGCATCACGCCGTTGAACCTGCCATTGGATTACCCGAGGCCGCCTGTGAGAAGCACCAGGGGCGGGGCTGTCAGCTTCCAGCTGCCTGCTGAACTGACCGCACAGCTGCACCAGTTTAGCCGCCAGGAAAGTGTGAGCCTGTTCATGACATTGTTCTCCGCGTTCAATGTCATGCTGTACCGCTACAGCGGTCAGGAAGATATCTGCGTGGGCAGTCCGGTAGCCGGCAGAACGCAGCAGGAAGTGGAAGGCCTCATCGGCTTTTTCATCAACATGCTGGCGCTGCGCGTAAACCTGGGTGAGCATCCTTCTTTCCGCACCCTGCTCCAACAGGTAAAACAAACTACGCTGAATGCCTTTGAACACCAGGAAGTGCCGTTTGAAAAGATCGTAGACCAGGTGGTGGTTGATAATGACAGAAGTCACCGCCCGGTATTCCAGGTGGTATTTGGTTTACAGAATAACGTGAACCAGCCCGATCTTCAGTTTGGCGATATCGTTTTATCAGAAGAAACAGTAGCGCATACTTCCGCCAAGTTCGACCTGGTATTCAGTATGGATGAAGACGAAGATGGGCTGAACGGCACAGTGGTGTATTGTGCGGACCTGTTTGCCGAAGCGACGGTAAAACGGATGGTGGGTCACTTCCAGCGGCTGTTGCAGGCGGTGGTAGCGGCGCCGGACCAGCAGATAGGATTGTTGCCTATGCTCACTGCCGGCGAAGAACAGCAGCTGTTGACCGTAAAAGGAAACTACGAGAAAGAATATACGCAGCAGATCACGTTTGTAGATCTGTTTGAGGCACAGGCCAACCGTTCACCGGATGCGATAGCGGTGGTTTTTGAAAATAATGTCCTCACTTACCGCGAGCTGAATGAACGTGCGAACTGCCTTGCCCATTATCTGAAAAGCAGGCGGGTGAAAGCAGGCACGCTGGTGCCCATCTGTATGGAACGTTCGCTGGACATGATGGTGAGCATCATGGGCGTACTGAAAGCAGGAGGTGCCTATGTGCCGGTGGAACCGGATTTCCCGGAAGACCGTATCCGGTTTATGCTGGAAGATACCGATGCCTCCAATATCATTACGCTTAGCCGATACGCCGACAGGGTACAGGCAGGCCCTGCGGACATCATCTTACTGGATGATGACTGGAACGATATTAAAGTCAACGGAAAAGACAATATACCCGGCGCCACCCGGGCGGATCATCCCGTATATGTGATTTATACATCGGGTAGTACCGGTCAGCCGAAAGGCGTGGTGGTGACCCATGGTAACCTGGCAGACTACATCGCTGGTCTGACAAGTGCCCTGCCCGTGAAGGAATGCCATTCTTTCGGGCTCATGTCCAGCATGGCTACCGACCTGGGCAATACCGTGATCTTTGGCGCGCTGGCCAACGGTGGCGCCCTGCATATCTTCTCTAAAGAGATGGCACAGGATACCACGATGTTGTATGACTACCTCGATCAACATCCGATAGACTGTATCAAAATAGTGCCGTCCCACTGGAAAGCGCTGTGTTTACCGGACAGGCTGCTGGTACCGGAGAAACTGCTGATCTTCGGCGGTGAAGCGCTGGAATCGACAGTAGTAGCGTCGATCTATGCAACAGGTACCGCCTGCACCGTGGTGAACCACTACGGACCTACGGAAACGACTATCGGAAAACTCCTGCACATCGTGGACAGAGACGCTGCTTACGGCGAGAGCATCCCGGTAGGTAAACCTTTCTCCGCTACGCAGGTGTATGTGCTCAGTCATGACCTTCAGTTGTGTCCTGTGGGTGTTCCCGGTGCGCTGTACATAGGCGGAGAAGGCGTTGCCAGCGGATATCTCAATAACGAAGAACTTACCGCTTCCAAATTCATCGCAGATCCGTTTGCTCCGGGTACAAATGCCCGCTTATATAGCACCGGTGATATGGTAAAATACCTGCCGGACGGCAATATCCTCTTCATGGGCCGTGTAGATGACCAGGTGAAAATTCGCGGTTACCGTATAGAGCTGGGAGAGATAGAAAGAGCACTGAACAGCTGCGCTACCGTCAAACAAGCGGTGGTGGTCGTAAAAAAAGATCATCTCGATAATAAACGGCTGGTGGCATATGTGGTAGCAGCGCCAGACACGGACGTGGACAAAGAAGATATACTGCGGCAGCTGACGGAACAATTGCCGGAATATATGGTGCCCTCCCTGCTGATGGTGCTGGATTATTTCCCCTTGCTGGCCAACGGTAAGGTAGATAAGAAAGCGTTGCCCGATGCAGATGGCAGCAGCCTGCAAACAGATACCTATGTAGCGCCGCGCAATGAAGTAGAACGTACCCTGGCCGGCATCTGGGAAGCGCTGCTGGGTGTGGAAAGAGTCGGTATCAACGACAACTTCTTCGCTCTGGGCGGTGATTCTATTATCACCATACAGGTAGTGAGCAGGGTGAGAAGAGCCGGCTATGAGTTACAGGTCGGTGACTTGTTCGACTACCAGACCATTGCCATGTTATACGCGGTAATGTCTGCCCGTAAAGGTGCGGCTGCAGCCGTATCTGCGGACCAGGAGATGCCAGGCGGCAGCTGCGGTTTGCTGCCGGTGCAGCAATGGTATTTTGAGAAGGAAAACACTACGCCTTCCCACTTTAACCAGAGCATGCTGCTGAAAATAGACAAGCGTATTCCGTCATCTACCTTGTCAGCAGCGATCATGCAGCTGGTACAGTACCATGACAGCCTCCGTTTCAAGTACACGCCTGGCGCCAACGGATGGGAGCAGACGTACGGCACCGCCGAGGCCATGCTGAACATTGTGAACCTGCAGGCAGAATCCCTGCAGGAGTTCCCCGAGATGATGGTGACTTACGGCAACGGCTATCAGCGCAGCGTGGATGTTACAAAAGGTAACTGTATCAGCGCTGTCTTGTTTTTAACACCTGCGGGCGATGCCCACAACCGCTTGCTGCTGGCAATTCATCACCTTGTGGTAGATGGTGTGTCATGGCGTATCCTGCTGGAAGACCTGGAACGGCTGATCGATGGCTTGTATAATAATGAGCCGGTATCGTTGGGTAAAAAAAGCAGTTCCTACAGGCAATGGTACGACGCACTGGTAAAATACGGTCAGACGGACCGGCTGCTGAAACAGGCGGACTACTGGTCCGGCATCGTGCAGCAGTACCGGCCATTACCGGTAGATAAAACCTACGATGGCGTGCTGCGGATAAAGGACATGGAGCACTACCAGGTGAAACTCACGCCACTGTTTACCCGGCAGCTGTTGCACGAAGTGCCAGCGGCTTATCGCACAGAAATAAACGATGTGTTGCTGAGCGCTTTAGCCCTTGCCCTGAAAGGCTGGGCCAACGGCGCCGTACTCATCGGGCTGGAAGGGCACGGCAGGGAAGACATCGACAAAAGCATCAACGTAGGCGATACCGTGGGTTGGTTTACCAGTCTGTACCCCGTGTTATTGCCCGGTCACACGACGGGCGACGCCGGTATGTTACTGCGTAATATGAAAGAACAGCTGCGCCAGATTCCGGACAAAGGAATTGGCTTCGGCATATTGAAATACCTCAACAAGCTGGAAGGGTTACAAGGTAATGACCCCTGGGATATCACCTTTAACTACCTTGGGCAGTTTGACACTGTGACCAGCGGCGGCAAATGGTTTTCCGTTACCGACGAACCCGCCGGCGCGGAAGTGGGCGACGATTACACTGTACGCCGCAAGATAGCGGTGAACAGTATGGTGACCGGTGGCGAGCTGGTGCTGGACTGGAGCTTTAGCAGTCAACACTACAACAGTAATACTATCACTACGTTGGCGCAGCAATACATCGCGCAGCTGGAAACGATCATCCGGCATGCCGTAGCGCAGGCAGCGCAACAACCGCTGCTGACGCCATCAGACTACGGACTGGGCGGCCTGGTGAGCAATACGGAGCTGGACCGCTTCCTGGACATGCCTATGGCCGGCGGTGGTAAACGTCGCGAGGAAATTACGGCCATGTACCGGTTGAGCGGCCTGCAGGAAGGGATGTTGTTCCACGGCTTGTACGATAATGCTGTAGACGCCTATACGGAGCAGTTCACCTACCTGCTCCATCAGACAGACATCAACGCTTTCGTAGAGAGCTGGGAGTACCTGTTGCAACGGCATACCATCTTACGCAGTGGCTTCTATCATGATGCTTTCCACGTGCCGGTGCAATGCGTGTACCGTTACGTGCAGCTGCCGGTGACGCAGCTGGACTACCGTCACCTGGATGCGGCAGCCCAGGAGGCAGCATGGACCGCCCATGAGGCGGAAGTGTTGCAGCAGCCTTTTGATTTTACGGCGCCGCCGTTGATGAAGATGAGCCTGATACGCTTGCAGGACGATACCTGGCGCATGGTGTGGACCTACCATCACCTGTTGCTCGATGGCTGGTCAATGCCTGTGTTGCTGGAGGAATTGCTGCGTACCTATGAAGCGCTGGCATCCGGAAAACAACCGGAGGAAACGGCTACAGATCACTACGAAGAATATATCCGCTACCTCGAACGCAGGGATAAAGACGAAGAAGGGGCCTACTGGCGCGGATACCTTGCAGACATCAGCAACAGCACGTTGCTGCCTTTCATCAGCAGCACAGACAGGACGAAGGCCGAAGGCCGTTATAAAACCACGCCGGTGGTGCTGGATGCTACGCAGACACGGCTCATCACCGCGTACGCACAGCAACAGCGCCTCACCGTTAATACCCTGATGCAGGGCGTGTGGGGATACCTGTTATACCGTTATACCGGCAACCAGCACGTTGCCTACGGCGCTATCGTATCCGGCCGCCCGGACGATATGCCGGGTATCGAAAGAAAGGTAGGGATGTATATCAATACCCTGCCTGTGCACATCGCCGTGACGCCCGAGCAGCCGGTCACCGACTGGTTGCGCGATATACAGGCGGCGCAGGTACAAAGCCGCAAGTACCAGTATACCCCATTGCGTGACAGCCAGCGCCATACCGGCGTTACGGGCGACTTGTTCGATACGCTGATGGTATACGAAAACTATCCGGTAGACGAAGAAACGCTTTCCTTCCCGTGGAAACTGCAGATAGAGCAGCTGCACGTGGAAGAACATACGAACTACCCATTGAGCATTACGATAGGAGTGGGACAGGAGATCACTATCCTGTTACAACACAATACCGCCCTGTTGTCTCCCGCCTATATCACGCAGATCAGCGAACACTTTAAACAGGTGCTGGAATACATCGTCCGGAACCCAGCCGCGAGGACCGCCGATATCGTGTTGCTGAACAACGAAGAGCGGGAACGGATAGCCGTTACGTTTAATAAGGCTGCCCTGCCGCAAACCACGGCCGGCACATCCGCCATCGAACTGTTTAAAGAGCGGGTGGCCCTGGCGCCGCAGCAGACGGCCGTTGTATTTGATACGCAGGCGCTCACCTACCAGGAGCTGGACAAACGCTCCGATCAGCTGGCGCTGTACCTTGTCAGCAAAGGCGTACAAAAAGAGACACTGGTGCCTGTTTGCGTAGAGCGCTCGCCGGAGATGGTCATCGCCATATTGGCCATCCTGAAAGCAGGCGGCGGCTACCTCCCGATAGACCCGTCTTACCCCGCAGCACGTATCAGCTACCTGCTGGAAGACAGCCGCGCTACCATGATGATCAGCAGTGCGGAGGTAACAGGCCGGCTGGATATCCCTGCGCATATTCACGTCATTAAAACGGATGAAGACCAGGCGGCGATTGCAGAACAGCCAGGTATCAGCCTCAGCACCACCCCCGCGCCGGACGATCTCGCCTATGTGATCTATACTTCCGGCAGTACCGGTCAGCCGAAAGGGGTGATGATCGAACACAGAGGCCTGGTGAACTTGGCGCTGAATATGGAAACGGTGCTGTCTTTAAGACCTGGCATCAGGGTATTACAGTTCTCTGCTTTCGGTTTCGATGCCTCCTGCTTCGAGATTTTCAGCACCCTGCTGAGCGGCGGCTGCCTGGTAATCCCGCACAAAGACGACCTGCTGTCGGCTGATAAGTTCGGCGAAATGGTGCGGCAACATGAAGTGGAGCTGCTGCTGCTGCCTCCTTCCTACCAGCACACCATCCGCGAAGAGCTGGGCACCATCAAAACGATTATATCCGGTGGCGAAGCGCTGAACCGCGAAGACACCAGGTATTTCCAATCCAAAGGTATCCGTGTGCTGAACGCGTACGGGCCTACGGAGAACAGCGTTATTACCACGATCACGGACAGCCCGTTGCAGGGCGACACCGTGGTGATAGGCAAGCCGCTGGCCAACGGACAGGTATACATCCTGGACGCTCAGGGCGAACTGTGCCCGGTAGGCGTAGCCGGTGAAATCTGTGCCGGTGGCGTAGGCGTGGCGCGCGGTTATCTGTACCGCCCGGCGCTCACGACGGAGAAATTCATCCCCGATCCTTTCAGCGCACAGCCGGGCGCCCGCCTGTACCGCACCGGCGACCTCGGTCGCTGGCTGCCGGATGGCAATATCGAATACCTCGGAAGGATCGACGACCAGGTAAAAATCCGAGGTTATCGTATCGAACCGGGAGAGATAGAAAACGCCCTGCTGCAAAGCGGCTTCGTTACCCAGGCTGTCGTGCTGGTGAAAACGGACGACAACGGCCATAAACGTTTAGTCGCCTACGTGGTGCCACAGGGGGCCTTCGATAAGGAGCCGCTGTTAACTTCGCTGAAAGACAAGCTGCCGCCTTACATGGTACCTTCCTTAGTGGTGCCGCTGGAAAAAATACCGGTCACCGCCAACGGTAAGGTAGATAAGGCCGCGTTGCCGGAACCTTATACAACGGCCACGCATACCCGCGCTATCTTAAACGGGGAAGTGGAACAAACGCTGGCCGTTATCTGGGAAGAACTGCTGGGCGTGAAGAACATCGGCAGAAATGATAACTTCTTTGAACTGGGCGGCGATTCCATTATCACCATACAGGTGGTGGGCAGGGCTAAACGTTTTGGGTATGACCTGAAACCGAAAGACCTGTTCGTGCACCAAACCATCGCAGGACTGGCCGCGTCGCTGGCCTCCGGCAAGGAGAAAGCGGTCCGCGGAGAGCAGGGCATACTCACCGGCAGCAGCGGCTTAACGCCTATCCAGCAGTGGTACCTCGAAGAGGAAACCATCGCAAAACATTTTATTCAACAGTTGTTTGTCGGTATAGATAAACAAATCAGTGATACCGTATTAAACACCGCCGTACAACAATTGCTGCTCCGCCATGACAGCCTCCGGTTTACGTATACCCGTAAACGCGGGCAATGGCAACAGCACTACGGCAGCTACGCCGGCGCACTGGAAGTAGTGGACCTGCGGGAAGTAGCGACGGAGGATTACGCTGCTACCCTGGCCGCTCATTGCGACCGGTACCAGGGCGCTTTGCAACCGGAAGAAGGTATCCTGCTGCGCGCCGTATTGTTCTTAACGCCTGCATCAACAGCGGCCAACCGCCTGCTGATCGTGGCGCATCACCTGGCGGTAGACGGCGTGTCCTGGCAGATCATGCAGGACGACCTGGAACACCTGCTGGACCAGCTGCAACGCAACGAGCCGGTAATGCCGGCGCTGAAGACCAGCTCCTACCGGGAATGGCATCAGGCGCTGGTGACGTACGGCCAGCGGAAACAGCTGCTGCAGCAACGCGACTACTGGCTGGACATCGTACAGCAATACCAGCCGCTGAAGGTGGACAAAGCCTACCATGGCGAATTGACCGGCAATGACATGGCCACACATGAAATGCACCTGGACGCTGCCCTGACGCAGCTGCTGTTGCAGGAAGCGCCGAAAGCCTATCATACTGAAATCAACGACGTGCTGCTGGCTGCCCTGTCGGCTGCCCTGTACGCCTGGAACGGCGCCGGCGTGGTAGTGGGCCTGGAAGGCCACGGCCGCGAAGATATCGCTTCCAACATCGATATTAGCAATACGGTGGGATGGTTTACCAGCCTGTATCCCGTAGGGCTGAACAACAGCGTGGACACTACGCCGGGCGCTTTACTGAAAGCGGTCAAAGAACAACTGAGACAGCTGCCCGATAAAGGCATCGGTTACGGCGTGTTAAAATATATCAACAAGGAAGAAGCCTTACAGGGCCGCGATCCATGGGATATTACGTTTAACTACCTCGGACAGGTAGATGCCGCCAGGAGAAACAGTAAATGGTTCAGCACCGTTCCGGAGGCGGCAGGCACCGGCAGTATCACAGACGTAAAAATCCGTCATAAGATATCGGTCAATGGTGCGGTGGAAAACGGGGAACTGATCCTGTACTGGAGCTACAGCACGCATCATTATAACAGCGATACCATACAGGAACTGGTGAACAGCTACCAGGCGCAGTTGCAGGAGCTGATTCACCATGCGGTGGCCCAGGCGGCGGTACAACCGGTATTCACACCGTCAGACTACGGTTTGGGCAACCTGGTGACCAACGCGGAGCTGGACCAGTTCCTCGATGCTGCGCACGCAGCCGGCGGTACCCGCAGAGATCATATCACCGGCCTGTACAGGTTGAGCAGCCTGCAGGAAGGCATGTTGTTCCACGGCCTGTACAACGGCAACAACGGCGTGTATATTCAACAGCTCTGCTGCACGCTGGATGCGCCGGACATCCCGGTGTTAAAAGAAAGCTGGCGGCAGCTGCTGCAACATCACACCGTGCTGCGCAGCAGTTTCTTCGCCAATGTGTTCCGCATCCCGGTGCAGGGCGTGCAGGCGCAGGTAACGATACCGTTCGACGAGCTGGACTACCGGCACATGAACGCGGCCGCGCAGGAGGAAGCATGGACGGCTTATGAGGCGACCGACCTGGTGAAAGGTTTCGATTTTACCACGCCACCGCTGATGCGTATTGCCCTGATCCGGTTGACCGACATGCAATACCGCATGGTATGGACTTTCCATCACCTCTTGCTGGATGGCTGGTCAGGCTCTGTGCTGGTGGAAGAGTTACTGCAAACGTACGACCTGCTGCTGGCCGGCAAAAAAACGACGGCGCCGGCAGAAGAGAAGTACGAAGATTATATCCGTTACCTGGAGCGCCGCGACCAGGAGGAAGAAGTGCTGTACTGGAAAGAGTACCTGGCGTCGGCAGGCAGTGGCACCTTGTTGCCATTTATCAGCGCCACCGCCGAACGTACCAAGGGCAAGGGCGTGTATGAAGTGCAGGAGATGCAGCTGACGGGCGTTAAGGCGAAGCAGCTATTGTCTTACGCGCAACAACACCGTATCACCGTTAATACCGTGGTGCAGGCCGTATGGGCGTACCTGTTATACCGCTATACCGGCCAGCAGCAGGTCACCTACGGGGTAACCGTGTCCGGCCGTCCGGACGACCTGCCGGGCGTAGAGAAGCGCGTGGGCATGTATATCAATACCCTGCCTTTCCATACGGTGGTCGACAGGGAGCAGGGCATTGCCCCGTGGCTGCAGCAGATCCAGCAACAGCAGGTGCAGAGCCGTGAACATCAGTATACCTCGCTCAACGATATACAGCGCTGGCTGGAAATACCGGGCGATCTGTTTGACAACTTCCTGGTATTCGAAAACTACCCGGTCAGCGATCTGCTGAATACCCACCAGTGGCAGCTGCAGATGGATAATATCGAGATGCGCGACCACGCCAACTACCCGCTGGGTATTGCGGCCGTGGTGGGCGAGTCGGTAGCGGTACGGTTTAAATACAATACCGCCTTGCTGGACCGCGTCTATGTAACGGCCCTCCGCGGACACTTCCAACAGGTGCTGGAATTTATGGTGGACCACCCGGCTGCCAAGACAGGCGATATTATCCTGCTGAATAAACAGGAGCAGGAACATATAGCCGTTGACTTTAATGCTACCCCCGTGGCGTATAACGCTGCCGGCAAAACGATTATGGACCTGTTCAGGGAAAGGGTGGCCGCAGCGCCGGAAAGCACAGCCCTGCTGTTTGAAGAGCAGTCGCTGACCTACCAGGAGCTTGACATCCGGTCCAACCAGCTGGCCCATTACCTCACCGGTAAAGGTGTGCAGCCGGAAACACTGGTGCCCGTGTGCCTCGAGCGTTCCCCGGAAATGATCATCGCGATACTGGGCATCCTGAAAGCAGGCGGTGCTTATCTGCCGATCGATCCGTCTTATCCGGCAGCCAGGATCACCTACCTGCTGGAAGACAGCCGCGCCACGATGCTGATCACCAGCCTCGCGCTGGCAGGGGAACTGGACATTCCTTCCGCTATAAATATTATCAGAACAGATGCAGACCGCAGGACCATCAGCGGGCAGCCGGCAACGGCGCCGGTTACAGCCCCTGCACCGCATCACCTCGCATACGTTATCTATACATCCGGCAGTACAGGCAACCCCAAGGGCGTAATGATTGAACACAAAAGTGTCGTAAATCTGGCGTTGAGTCAGGCCGCATCCCTGAGATTAATACCTGGTATGAGAACCTTACAGTTTGCAGCTTTCGGCTTTGATGCATCCTGTTACGAAATTTTCAATACCCTGTTAAGTGGTGGTAGCCTTGTACTCCCCCGGAAAGAAGACCTGCTGGCCGCCGACAAATTCGGCGACATGGTGCGCAAACAGCAGGTAGAGCTGGTGGTATTACCACCGTCTTACCAGCACACCATCCGCGAAGAGCTGGGCACGATCAAAACGATCGTTTCGGCAGGGGAACCGCTGAACCGCGAAGATGCCAAATACTTCCAGTCCAAAGGTATCCGCGTCATTAACGCGTACGGGCCTACGGAGAATACTGTTTGTACCAGCCTCACCGACGACCCGCTCCGTGGCGACACGATCGTGATCGGCGAGCCTGTCGGCGGTGTGCAGGTATACATACTGGACCAGCACAGGGAACTGTGCCCGGTAGGTATTACCGGCGAAATCTGCGCCGGCGGCGAAGGGGTGGCGCGTGGCTACCTGTACCGCCCTGAACTGACAGCGGACAAATTCATCCCGGACACCTTCTCCGGAAAAGAGAACACCCGCCTGTACCGCACCGGTGACCTCGGCCGCTGGTTGCCCGACGGTAGCATAGAATACCTCGGAAGGATAGACGACCAGGTGAAAATACGCGGTTACCGTATCGAGCTGGGAGAAATTGAAAATGCACTGGAGCAGTTCGATGGCGTCAGCCAGGCAGTCGTGGTTGCTAAAGGCGCTACGGACAACAGGACACTGGTAGCTTACATCCTGCCGGACGGAGCTTTCGACAGGCAGGCCCTCAGCGCCTACCTCGAAGCGAAGCTGCCGGACTACATGGTGCCCTCGCTGTTTATAAAGATTGACAGGATACCGGTAACGCCTAATGGTAAAGTAGACCGCAAGGCATTGCCCGATCCGGACGCAGGCGCCCTGTCTGAAAACGCCTACGTAGCGCCGCGCAACGAGACGGAAGAGATACTGGCAGAGATCTGGCAGCAACTGCTGGAAGTAGAGCAGGTGGGTATTCATGACGACTTCTTCGCCCTCGGTGGCCACTCGTTGCTGTCTATCCGACTCATCGCCGCTATCCGCAGGAAGCTGGGCAAAGAGATCGCCCTCAGTAATATCTTCGACGCACCCACTATCGCTGCGCTGGCCGCCAGCCTGACAGCGCCGGATGCGGGAGAAGAAACAGCCACTGCCACCGGAGAGCATCATATCATCCCCTTAAACAAAAGTAACAGCCGGACGACGGTGTTTATCATCCCCGGTCAGGACGGCCTGAGTGATGGTTACGACGAACTGGCCAAAGCGCTCACCGCCACCGCCGCCGTATACGGCGTTCAGATGCCGGGCGTATTGGAAGGAGAACGGCCGCTATACACCATCGCGGCGATCGCTGCACAGAATATCCGCTGGATAAAAGCGCTGCAGCCGCATGGCCCTTACCGTTTCATTGCCCACTCTTTCGGTGCCTACGTGCTGTATGAAATGGTACGCCAGCTGGAAGCCGCGGGGGAAACCGTGGCCTTCGCAGCTATCCTGGACGCAGACGCCCACCCCGGCCATATCGATGTGCTCAGCGGTGGTGCCACCAGTTACCAGGATATCTTCTTCGAATCGGTAGTGGAAGTGCTGACAGAGAACAATATCATCACCGGCACACCGCCGGCATGGGTGTCGGAGCTGCAACCACTGGTGCAGCCGCTGGAAATGAAAGCGGTCGTACCCTTTATCTCCAACTACCTGAAAGGCAGGATCAGCAACGATCAACTGGCGCATGTGGATTTCATTATGCGGTTGACGGACATCAAGGTGAGCAACATCGAGGTGCTGAACAGCTACCAGGTGGAAGGGCAAACCAAAGCCGTGCTGCATGTTGTGAAAGCCGCCGGCGCCCAGTGGAAGGGTAAACCCGAAAGCCTGGGATGGGACGCGCATGCGAAAGTAACCGTCCGCACAGTGGACGGAGATCACTTCTCTATGCTAAAACAGGAGCATGTTGGTCCGCTGGCGCAATACCTCAGCGAACAGTTATCACAATAGGCGGAACACGCTGCTCCGGGCTCCGGCCCGGGCAGCATTCCATTTTGATATTTATTCATCCAATCATCATTAGAATCCTGGATCGTATGAGATTAATCAGTTTGCTTCAGAAAAAATCGAAGTTGTTTTATATCCTGTTGTTGTTGCTCGGACTGATCAACAGCGTTTGGTCCATGGGACTGCTGTTGCTGATCAATAACAGGATTGCAGGAACTTCTCTTCCGTTTGTACAGGGATACGACTGGCAGATATATGCGGGCATGATCCTCGTGTCCTTTTTTACCGCCAGGGCTTTTCAGTCCTACACGATCCGGCTGACCTACGAGTTAGGGAATGACCTGGGATTATCTGTTTTTGACAAACTCCGGTTTTCGGATTATGAAGAGTATATTAAGCTGGGAGAGGAGAAAGTACGTACAGCTACAGCAGACGTAACGACGCTGCAACGTTTTCCCAATGTATTTATAGAAGTGTTTAACGCGCTGGTGATGGTGCTGATAGGGCTGGGATACCTGTTCTACACCAACTTCTTCGGCGCCCTGCTGATCCTGGGCGTACTCTCTGCGCTGGCCGTGGTGTACTATATCCGGAATATGGCTATCAGCAAGGACCTCAACACTGTACGGGACCTGGCCAACATCTACCAGCAGAATGTCAATGATTTCCTGCGCGGGTTTAAAGACGTGAAAATGAGCATCACGCGAAGCGATAATATCTTTACCAAATACATCTCCCAAAACAGGAACCGGGTAAAGGAACTCACCGTAAAAACGCTGATCAAATACATGGGAAATGAACTGATGGGAAACTACCTGTGGTACCTGTTGATCGGTATCATCGTATTCCTGTTGCCCGTCATCCTGCATATGTCCAACGTAGTGAATAACCAGTTTGTGGTAACACTGCTGTACCTCATGGGGCCTGTAGGTATCGTGGTGGCCCGTATCAGCGAGTTTACGCAGATGCAGATAGCGGTGGACCGGCTACATCAGTTCCATGATAAGATCAATGCTTCCAAAGCCATCGCTATCGGTCACGGTGACCTGCCGGCTGCCGGCGATAAGTTCGAAAGCATCCGTTTTGAGGATGTCACTTTCGAATACTACGACGAAAGAAGGGCAGAGACCTTCCGTTTAAAACCGCTCACCCTCGACATCAAAAAAGGAGAGAGTATTTTTATTACCGGCGGCAATGGCAGCGGTAAAAGTACTTTCGTGAACCTGCTGACAGGCCTGTATGTACCGCATTCCGGCACTATCTCGCTGAACGGGCGGGTGATCACCGAAAGGACCTATCCGGGCTATCGCAACCGTATTGCGGCCATCTTTACCGACAGCGTTCTTTTCAATGAAAACTACGACGGCCTGGAGCTGGCGCCGGACAACGAACGGCTGATGTTCTGGCTGCGTAAAATGGAACTGGAGAACATCGTCACTTTTGATCACGAAAAGAAATCCATTAAAGCCGAATTGTCGAAAGGGCAGCAGAAGCGGCTGGCGCTGATCTACGTGATGCTGGAAGACAAAGACGTGATTGTGCTGGACGAATGGGCGGCAGAGCAGGACCCGGTGTTCAGGGCATATTTCTATAAGATCATTATTCCGGAGTTAAGACAGATGGGTAAGACCGTTATCGCGGTAACGCACGATGACGCCTATTTCAATTGCGGCGACCGGCTTATTAAGTTTGACTATGGTACTATTGTCAGCGATACGTCTGTCAATGCCGCCACAGACCTGCACTACGCGGTATAGCTCATCATGTCAAAAAAGTACCTGAGATGTTACAGAAAATTAAGCTGATATGCATTCCGTATGCCGGTGGAAACAGTTATTCTTTCCGCGATCTGCAGCCTTTTTTAGGCAGGCACCTGGATATGGTGACCCTGGAGCTGCCGGGCCGCGGAAAACGGATGACGGAGCCATTGTTGTCTGATATACATGCGATGACGGACGACCTTTACCGGCAGGTGTTACCCCATACGAGGTCGTCTTACATCCTGTACGGCCATTCCATGGGCGCAGTACTCGGTAACCTGCTGCTGCACCGGTTGAAGCAGGAGTGGAAAAAACTCCCGCTGCATTTCTTCGCAACGGGTTGTGCGGCACCTGTCTTTAATCACGAGCGCAAACAGCGGCACCTGATGCCGGATGACCAGCTGATGGCGGAACTCAAGGACATGGGCGGGATGCCGGACGCTTTACTGGAAGACCTGGACCTGATGGAGTTTTTTCTGCCGGTGATCCGGGAAGACCTGAGAGCACTGGAATGTTACCGCTATCAGTCATTGGAGAAGTACAGCACCGGTATCACCGTCATTACCGGCGCCAATGAGGATATCACTGATACCCAGACGGCCGGATGGGCTCATGAGTCGGAAAGGGAGGTACGTATCCTCCGTTATCCCGGAAACCATTTCTTTATTTTTCATCAATTCCAAAACATAGCTATGCTCATCCGCGATGTAGCATTAACCCCGCACCATAGCTGAAAAACAACCCTTTTCATAAGATGTACACAACTATAGAAAAAATGATGACGACAGCCCGTTTCGGCAGGCGGCTGCTGCAGCTGCTGCCGGTTTTGCTGGTCCTTTCTTTGGTGGCCCGGGCACAAACCGGAAAAATAACAGGACGGATACACGACGAAGCACAGCAGCCGGTGGTGGCTGCCACGGTACTGCTCAAAAAAGCGGCCGATTCTTCGCTGGTGAAAGTAGCGCTGTCTGATACCACCGGTGGCTGGCAGCTGGAGGAGATCCCGTTCAACCGTTATTTTATTGCCATTACCTATATCGGGTACAAGGAGTGGAGCGGTCCGGTCTTTACCCTGGACCAGTCTGCAACAGCATTGGAGAACGCCATCCTGCAGACAGGGGCCAGTAACCTGAAAGGGGTGACCGTAGCGGCTAAAAAACCGTTTATAGAGCAGCAGCTGGACCGCACCGTCGTGAACGTGGAATCGTCTATCATGGCAGCGGGCGGCAGTGCGCTGGAGGTGATGGAGAAACTGCCCGGCGTGCTGGTAGATAAAAACGGCAACATCTCCATCAAAGGTAAACAGGGAGTGAAAGTAATGATAGACGACCGGCCCGGTTACCTGTCGGCCGCGGAACTGACGGCCTTTCTCCGGAATATGCCCGCCTCCCAGTTGGACCAGATCGAGATCATGTCTAACCCGCCGGCGAAATATGATGCTGCCGGCAACGGGGTCATTAATATCAAAAGAAAAAAAATGAAGACCGGCGGTTTCAACGGCACCCTTACCCTTACCGCCCTGCAGGGGAGGTACCCGGGCACTACGCAGAACCTCAACTTTAACTACAGCAACAAACATGTTAATTTTTATGGTAATGCAGGCTTTAGTTACCGGAAGAGTTTTGAAGATTATTATATTGTCCGTAACTTCCGTAACGGCGCCAAGGAAATCACCAGTATTTATGACCAGCATACTTATACCAAAACAACGGGAAAAAGTATCACCGCCAAGCTGGGACTGGATTATTACGCCAGCGCCAAAACGACCATTGGAGTGGCGCTGGGCGGATTTCACAATCCCTCAGACGCCGTTAACACTAACAACACGCTGTTAAAAACCGGTGACGGCGTGACGACCACGAGGGTAGACGCACCAGCTACCACAAAGGGTAAATGGGACAATATGGAAGCGAATGTTAGCCTGAAACACGTGTTTGCCGCCGAACGCGAACTGCTGCTAAATGCCGATTATTTGTCGTACAACAGTACCAGCGAACAGCTATTCGATAATCGTTATTTTAAACCCGACAGCAGTGAAGCGGCGCCGCGCAAATCATTCCTGGCAGACCTGCCGGCGAAAATCAATATCTATAGCCTGAAAGCAGATTATACCCATCCGTTTTCTGACAATACACGCTTCGAAGCAGGCGTGAAAACGTCGTTTGTCAATACCGACAATAACGCGCAGTATTTCGACGGCGTGGCCGGCGGCTGGAAAAAGAACGACTCTCTCAGTAATCACTTCCTGTATAAGGAAAATGTTAACGCTGGTTATCTGAACCTGCGGCATAAACACGACCGCTGGGAGTTCCAGGCCGGCCTCCGCGCAGAACAGACCTGGCTGAAAGGAGAGCAGAAAAACAACGGGCAGACATTCTCCCGCAGCTACCTGCAGTTCTTTCCCACCGCCTTCGTTGCCTATGATGTAGATAAAGAAAGTAAAGTGACGCTGTCCTACGGCCGCCGGATAGAAAGACCGGATTACCGCAGCATGAACCCCTTTCGTTTTTATCTCGACCAGTACACCTACAACGAAGGGAATCCTTATCTCAACCCGCAATACAGTCATAACATAGAACTGGGCTACAGTATATGGGAAGGGGCGCTGACCACCACGCTGCTGTATAACCGGACGACGGACATCATCCAGGAGGTGATACTGCAGGACGCAGCGAAGAATGAAACCTATCAGCGGCCGGAGAACCTGAACACCCGGCAAGTGCTGGGCGCCAATCTGAACGCACAGCTACCGATAGGGGAGAACCTGACGACCGTGATCTACATGGACTATAACCATTATGACTATTCCGGTACCATCAATAACGAGCCCTTTGAGCTGAAAGCCGGCGTATTTACCGGTCAGCTGATGCAGCAGGTGAAGCTGAAGAACGGCTGGGGCTTCCAGTTTATGGGCACCTGGTCGTCCCGCAGCATCGACGGCACGTTTCTGCAGCAACCTATTGGCACGCTGCATGCCGGCGTACAAAAAGATATCCTGGGCAAACAGGCCACTATCCGCCTGAGTGCTTCCGATATCTTCGGCTGGAACCGCTACAACGCCATCAGCCGTTATCAGAATATTGACATTCATATCCGCGGCCAATGGCAGTCGCAGGTATTGAAACTGGCGTTTACTTACCGCTTCAATAAAAATGACAAAAAAGAAGTGGCGGACAAACGCGAGAGCGGCGCAGCGGAAGAACGTCAGAGGGTTAAGACGGAGAAAAAATAACACAATTTTGAAAACCCTAATATTTGTATCATGACCAAAACTTTGAAATTTTTAGTGGCTGTTGCTGGTGTGCTGCTGACTTGTTTTTCTGTACTGAAAGCGCAAACCGGAAAAGTTTCTCCCGGAAAAGAAGATGTAATACTGATGCTGAGCGGAGAAGAAAAACATGGTAAGATCACGGAAATGCATGCCAACACCATTAAATTTGTTCATACCGGGGAAACGCTCGTTTATGAGCTGAAAAAGGCAGATATCAACAAGATCACCTTTTCCAGCGGCAGGGTGGAAGTTGTCAGTAATCCATCTGCCAACACCGGCAAAACAAGCGCCGACGCCGGTCGCCCCATTGAATCGGGATTGGTAGCTATTCTGCCGTTTAAGTACATCGCGGTGAATGAACCGCTGCAACAGGTCACTGAAAAAGGAGAGAAGCTACAGAACGATACTTATGTATACCTCAGCAAACGCAACGGACAGTACAAATTCCAGGACCCCAATACCACCAATGCGCTGTTGTATAAAAAAGGTATTGACGCCAACACCATCAAAGGATACACCTACGATGAACTGTGCAGGATACTAGGCGCCGAATTTGTGTTGCAGGGCACCTTGTCCCGCAGTGTGAAAGAAAGTGTGAACTCTTCCAGTACCACTACCTCCCAGTCTGAAGGTAATAAAAGGCAGCGTGATAATTCTGCCAATACCACGGTGGAGAACCAGTACGAGAATGAAGTGACGCTGGGTATTTTCAATAAACAGAATGAGAAAATATTTGCCAACCGCCGTACGGCGTTTTTAAACAACGAAGGGTCTTACCACGACGCCCTGTTTTATATGCTGAAAAGAAGTCCCGTGTATAATAAATAGTAACGACAAGATGGAGGTGGTTTACTGCCTCCATCTTCCTATCAGGTTCTCAAACAGTCTTTTCAGAATACTTCTGTTCTCTGTCAGTATCTCTCCGGTAGCTTCCAGCTGCGGCTGCGGCGGTATATTTTTCTGCGCGTTGGTGGTAAGCCCGTTTTCGAGACGTATGTCCACCGTATAGGCGCTGTCCATAGACACATCCGAGCGGCCGGTAATAACTCCCTTCAACATCCCGTATTCCTCAAACGGATAAGACGACAACTTAATGAGCACCCGCTGCCCTGGCTTTATTTTCCCGGCGCCGCCAATGGGAATGATCCCCCTTGCCACGTATTGCTGAACAGGAGGAGTGATGGTGAGCACATTTTCACCGGAGGCTACGAACTGGTTTTCCTTCCAGTATTTAAAGAACGTGACTTTGCCGGCGAACGGGCTTTTCATCACATAGGTGCGTAACCATACGGCATATTCGCCGTGGAAGCGGCGTGCCACGTCGCGGATGCGTTGTTTCAGCTCGCGGTCTTCCGCCAGTACCTGCAGCTCTGTTTCGGAAATGTTTTTATCGTATTCCGCCTGCTGCAGCGTATTCTGAATGATGCTGCTGCGGTTGCTTTCGGTGTTTACCTGTTGCTCTATCAGCCGTTTCTGTGCATCCTGGAACTCGGTTTTGGAGATGACCTTCTCCGTTTTGAGCATGGAGTCGATCAGGAAGCGGTTGTGCTGGATCTTCAGCTGCTCGTTGAGCAGCAGGTCCCGTTTTTTAAGTTCTTTGTTCAGTTCCGCGTAGTAGGTCGACTGCTGACGCAGGTGCTGGATTTTATTCCGGTAGATGTTATGGCTGAGGAAGAAGCGGTAGTTCTCCAGTGCCTGGTACAATTCCGTGTACGCCGGCTGCATATCGCCCAGTTGTAATCCGGACGGCAGGCTTACTTCCCGGATGAATTTTTCCATCAGCAGCGACGTGTCTATAGCCGCGGTGATGGCCGCAATCTGTTCCACATGCTCATACACGGCGGCGTTATCGAGTACGCAGATGGGTTTGTTGGCCGGTACTTCCTCGTTGTTTTTGACGAATATCCGCTGTATGGGAGCGCTGGTACGGGCTACCATACGCACGGGCGGGTTGATGGAGGATACCACCACCTGCGAAGGAATAACGTCGGGATACTTCAGAAAGTAGGCGCCTACGGCAATCCCGATGAAAAGTATCCCGATGAGGGCTACACCGTAACGGGTTAGCCACGAGGGCATTTCGCCCATGATCTCTTCCACCTCTTCGCTGCGTACTTCCAGGAGCGCGTTATCGGCAGAGTGATAGCCGTTCGGCGACTGACGGTGGCCGTTGTGCTGTTCTTCCGGTATGACGGTAATATCGTTGATGTCTGGCATGTCTGAATGTTTTAAGCCCCAAGTTCCAGCTGGTTTTTTACCAGCTCATAATATCTGCCCTTACGATGGGCCAGCTCCTGGTGCGTGCCGGTCTCCACGATCTCCCCGTGTTCGAGCACCACGATCTGGTCTGCATCTTTTACGGTGCTCAGGCGATGGGCGATCACCACCACTGTTTTTCCTTTGAAGAACTGCTGGAGGTTGTTCATGATCACTTTCTCATTGTTGGCGTCGAGGGCGCTGGTAGCTTCATCGAAGAAAAGGTATGCAGGTGATTTATAGACGGCTCTGGCAATCTGGATTCGTTGTTTCTGTCCCATGCTGATACCGGCGCCGGAGTTGCCGATCTTCGTTTTGTACCCCAGCGGCAGGCCCTCTATGAACTCCTGTATGTTGGCCACTTTTACCGCATGGGCCAGGCGTTTCCGGTCGGGCTTTTCATCGCTGATGGTAATATTCCGGGTAATGGTATCGGAGAAGATGAAGCCGTCCTGCATCACTACGCCGCACTGTTTGCGCCACCATCGTGGCGACAGCTGCCTGATATCACTGTCGCCCACCTGTATCTGGCCGCCGGTGATTTCATAAAAACGAAGCAGCAGCTTCAGTAGCGTGGTTTTGCCACTGCCGGAGGAGCCTACGATGGCGGTCACTTTCCCTTCCGGGATATGAAGGTGGATGTTTTTTAATACTTTGGGCGATAACGGTCCTTCGTACTGGAAAGACACATCTTCCAGCCTGATGCCGCCCAGGCGCTGTTCGAACATGATATCCGGCGTCTCGTCATCTTTTATGGTCATCATTTCTTCTTCCTCTTCCCGCTGGGTATGTACTTCACTCAGCCTGTCCAGGCTGATCCTTGCGTCCTGCGCCGATTGCACGAAGCTGAGCAGCTGGTCCAGCGGACCATTCATCTGGCCTATGATGTAACTGACGCTCAGCATCATGCCCAGCGTCATATTGCCGGACATGACCTCCCTGGCGGACACATAGGAGATGAGGATGTTTTTCAGCTGGTTAAAGAACATGGAACCGACCGATTGGTACTGCCCGAGCGACAGGCTTTTAACACTGATTTTATAGAGTTTGGTTTGTACCCGTTCCCATTCCCAGCGTTTGGCGGTTTCGCAGTTGTTGAGCTTTATTTCGTGCATCCCGGTGATCAGTTCAAAGAGGAGGTTTTCGTTTTCGCTCATGCGCTGGAAACGTTTGTAGTCCAGTGAGCGCCGGTAATGCAGAAAGAAGAATATCCAGCCTACGGCTGCGGCGCTGAATATCATAAATATCGTCAATACGGTCATGCTGTAAATCCCCAGCACTACCATGAATACGATGAGGTTAATAAAAGAGAAGAGCGTGGAAATAGAGGCCCCTGTCAGGAAGTTCTGTATACGCTGATGATCGGCAATACGCTGGTGGATGTCCCCGATCTGTTTCGTGTCGAAGAAATGCAGCGGCAGTTTCATCAGCTTGATCAGGAAGTCGGATAGTATCGTAATGTTGATCCGGCTGTTCATGTGCAATAGTATCCAGCTCCGGATCAGTTCAATGGCGGTATTGCCGGCAAAGAGCAGCAGTTGCGATATGAGCACCAGGTATACAAAGCCGAGGTTCTGATGGTTGATGCCGTAGTCCACCAGGCTTTGCGTCAGGAAGGGTAGCACTAACGACAGCGCGCTGGCGATGGCCACACTCAGGAAGAGTTGCAGCACGTGGCGCCTGTACGGCCGCAGGTAGCTGAAAAGAAAACGGAAGCCTTTTTTGGTTTCTTTGTTCTCCTCATTGTCTTCATAAAACGAGCCGGTAGGTTCCAGCAGCATCACGATGCCATCCGGATTGTTGCCCATCCAGCTTTTGATAAAGGTTTCCCGGTCTACTTTCACCATGCCGTGCGCCGGATCTGCGATCAGCAGTTTCTGCCTGGTGTTTTTGCCGTCGTAATTCTGCGGTGGCAGCACCACAAAATGCCGTTCGTTCCAGTACAGTATGCAGGGGAGGTTTGCTTCCTCGTCCAGTTGCTGGAAGGTGAGCCGGTAGGAGATGGTGCGGAAGCCTATTTTCTCCGCAGCTTCGCCGATGCCCATGAGGCTGACTCCCTCCCGGGTAAGGTAGGAGATGTTGCGCAGGTACTCCAGGCTGTAGCTTTTACCGTAATACCGTGCTATCATACGAAGACAGGTAGGCCCGCAGTCCATGGCGTCAAATTGTCTGTATATGGGAAATTTGCCTCTTTTTACTCTCATGTGAACAGTTATTGCTGATGGTCATATATCTCCCTGATCCTGTCAAATCCAAGGTATTTCACGAGGAAGTGGATATTGACGTCGGGCTTGTTGGCGGCGATGTAGCCGTCGTATATATGCAGGTTCTTTTTTACGATGTAGTCAAACAGCTGTGTATGCCGGGGCATGCCTTCATTGAGCAGGTTGCTTTTGCTTTTCTGCATACGGTAGTAAAACAGCAGCTGCGGGATGATGGAGATATGCCATCCGCCTGCCGTCAGGCGGAGCCAGAACTCCCAGTCTTCGTAGCTGGAGATGGACTCGTCGAACATGCCTGCCTGTTCCCAGGCGTTTTTCCTGATGAGTGACATGGAGCAGCTGTTGTTGCTGAACAGGAAATTTCCTACGGAGCCGCCTGCCGGTTTCCAAGTGAACTGATAGTCGCCGAAGGCCTGCATCTGGGCGCTGACGGCTCCCAGCGAGGCGTCTGAACGGATCAACCGTGCTGCCTTTCGCAAAAAACGGTGGTCGATACAATCATCGGCATCTATCAGCAACACCAAATCGGAGGTGGTTTCCCGGATACCGGTATTACGGGCGGCGCTGATGCCCCCGTTTTTTTTCCGGTAGATGATGTGTACGCCCTCTTTTTCCAGTGCTTTGTACAGCCCGAGGGTATCCTTGTCGGTGGACGCATCGTCTACTACGTGTATGCGTGCGGGTGGTGATGATTGCTCCTGCAACGAAGTGATACAGTCCCTCAGGTACCGGCCGTCGTTATAGCAGGGAATCACTGCTTCAATACGTGGAAGTGCCATATTATACCTGTTTGAGATGATTTTCCTGGTGTTTTTTTCTGGCCAGCGCGGAGGTGTAGTATTTACCCAGCAGATGGTATACCACCAGCTCGTGCTTGCGCTGTGCGGATTTGAACAGCCGGTTCATAAACATATGAATGTAACTGGCGAGGTATCCGTCCAGCGGGCCATTCTTCCGGAGCCTTGCGGCGGTTTGTTTGATGTTGCGCAGTTGAGGCTCCCATAACGCCATCGGCTGTTCCGGAACGCCTAACAGCGCAGATATACGCCCTTCGTGTTCGCGGTATTTCTTATCCAGCTGCATTTTCATGTCTTTGCCGTTACCAAACTCCTGCCGGAAGGCTTCTGACATATCCTGTAACAGCGCCTGTTTCGACGCCGGATGTTCAAAGCCAAGGGCATTCAGCAGGTCGTCGATGTATTTAATGGCGTATAGCCAGCGGTGGTCACCTTCGGACGGCTCTGCATCAAAATGGCCCAGCAGCTTCAACACGGCCTCGCTGTCATGGAAGAACAATGTTTCCGTATGTTCCATATTGGCGGCGCCGTAGCGCTCCACCTCGCGGTAGTAGCGGTCTATCACATACCTGTCCAGCAGCTTGTTGTCCTGGTAAGGCCGTATTTTGGAGCAGAAAAGATCCAGTATTTTATAGACCTGTTCCCGGGAACCAGCCTTGATACGCAGCCTGATATGATGGTCGGGGTCTGCGTAACGGATAAAGAACCATTTTTTACTATACTCTTTCCTGCGGATGTATTCCGTAAAAGGAGCGATGAATTCAGTGAGGATGCGCTCTGCGTTATTTACGCCGCAGTATAGTTTAATATACAGCCAGTTGTCGGCAAGGGTGATCTCCCGCCGGAGTGTATGCGTTTCCGTTTCAGGAAACTGTATCGGGTTGGATTTTGCCTCCTGCACGACCGCCATCGGGATCACCACTTCGTTCTGATAGGCGTTACCGGCTTCATCTTTCACCAGCGCCTTCGTGCCCGGGGGCAGATATTCTTTCAGTATGGCCGGTCTTTTCTTCAGCTCCTCCTGTAGTATCTGCAGGTCGGCAGGGACTTCCAGGTTGAGGTAAAGCTCGTTGTCGCCGGAAGATAGCAGTACTTTCGCCGGCACTTTATATTGCTGCAGCAGCTGTTGCAGCACTTCCGCTGCCGGTCTGGATTTATTCTCCGCGCTTTCAAAATCGCTTTTCAGCAGCAGCCAGGTAGCGCGTTCTATGATGATGCTTTTATAGACCACCCTCGGCAGGAACCGCTGACCGGTGAAGGTGTCCCAGCTCCAGAAGGCGAAAGGACCATGCTGTTGGAACTGCAGGTCGCAGAGGAATTTATATACAGGCAAACTGGAGTGATGATGAAAGTTGTGGGCTGTAGACATTTTCGGCATAACATATTTGTTCAGTTTTTTGCTGAACAGCATCATCCGGTTGTCAATCATTCTTATCCACAGGTCGTTGATGTTGATCACGTGATCGTCGTCTACGCCCGGGGTGCTGAGGTATACGATTTCATACGGTGTGAGCACGGGCCGGAGCTGGATGTTACCCAGCCTGGATTGAGGCAGGTGGGCGATTTCGGCATAGATGAATTCCTGCGTGGCTTCCCGGTCGGCAATGAACTGCTGCACCTCCTGCTTTAACTGTTCGTTCATATAACAGAACCGGCCCAGCATATTGGTAGCGGAATTGTAGCCGATGCTATGCACGAGGAACAGGGGCTGCCGGTCTTCGTCGATAGAGAATTTTCCATGCAGGGAAAGGTCTTCGCCGGCGCTGCCGGGTTTTATGTTTAAATCCTCCAGGTCTTTATCTGTCAGTGTGATGGTGGTATGCCCTTCCTGTATGGCTTTCATCAGCTTATTCATCCGGAAGGCGCTCAGCTTATTCCAGCGGATGCTCATGCTGTCTTCTTCTCCCATCTGCAGCGGGATGCCATCGAGGATGGTGCTGGAATGCAGGTTGCCGGTAGAGTGAACGCCGTACCCGATGCCGTATTCGGGGTCCAGCACTTCCGTGAGCCGCTTCTCTGCATATTCGTAACGCTCTGTGTATTTCCGTTTGAAATCGTCCAGGTCGTCAGAACGCATGAGGTTGGCGAGAGGAAGCAGTGCGGTGACCTCTTTAACGATGTTGTTGACCAGCTGACTGCTTAACCGCTGGTCCTTCAGTTCCAGGCAGAGGTCTGTCTGTAACAGGTTTTTAGGACTGGGCACAGGGATGACAGGTTGTAAGGCTGCCAGCAGTTGCCCGGAAATATCGATAGGCGATGTTTGTTCGAACGCTTGTATGATCTGTGTTATAAGGGGGAGCTCCAGTCCCAGTTGCTGTAATTTCTTCCTGAGCACCAGGATGGGATCTTCACCGGTGACCTGTATTTCGAGGTCGCTGATGAGCACCTGGCTGGCGATGAGGTCTTCCAGGTATCCGATGGCGTCGGACTCAGGGAATCCTTTGTCGGTAAAGAACTGTTGCATGTCGGCAAAACGCCTGGGCGTGCGGCAGAACGCCACGAGTCCCTGCAGGTGTTCGTCGGCCGTAGCGGAGGTGAGGTTATAGTTACGTGCGCCGTTCAGCATTTGGTATTCGATATAGTAATAGGTATCGAACAGCTGGTAGAGGCTT
Organism: uncultured Chitinophaga sp.; assembly: GCF_946479755.1. Next base: position 276,038 of record NZ_CAMLHC010000001.1, read on the forward strand.
GAGTTGACGGCGAAGCTGCATTTGTGGCGGATTTCCGGCTGTTGTACCAGCTTGCGGACCAGCTCATCGAGATAGTTCATATCGAGGCGGGAGAGGGGCCGGAAATTTTCCGGTTGCAGCATGATATTGCCGGCATCATCGGAGATGCTGATCCGGTCGCAGCCTGCGAACATGCCATAAGGGGTACAGCGGGTGCACATGCGGCTGTAATATTTATAGAGCGACAGGCAAAGTTTGTCGATGTCCTTGTCGGTACGCCCTGTTTGTTCAAAGCGCTCCTTCATAACATAGTACTGCGTGTATAGCTCGTAGGACGCGAGGTACAGCGCCTGGTTGAACAAAGGGATGCTGAACTTATCGAAGATATATTTTGTAAATGCCAGCGGATCGTGTTTGATGGCCTGCACTTCTTCCAATGCAGCCACCGGCAGGATGGGTGTTCTTAACATTCCGAAACCGGAGTGGATGAATTTCATAACAGGATACATTTTAGGATAACAAAAGCAGTTCATTCCAGGCGGCATAGCGAGGGTCGCCGACGGCGGACATAAGCGCCAGTCCTACGCCGGCATAGCCGTACAGCAGGCCTTTGTCTGCCAGCTCGTTGCCGATGGTGCGGTAAAGCATTTCCCTGTTGCCATAGAAGGTGCCGGCGGCCAGGTTTTTAGCTACCTGTTCCAGTGTTTGCGCTGTCCAGCTGTGCACCGTGCTTTGAATACCGGCGTCGGGGAAGTGGTGGTGGAGCGACTGGAAGATGTGGGCCATGCCGGCTGCGCCGTGGCACAGGCAGATATCTATGTCTGTTTCAGAGTGCATAATATCACCGGTGGCTTTATCGAGCGTAGCGGCGTGCAGGGTGATGTTTTTACCCAGTTCCAGGAAAGCGGGGTCGAAGGCATGGCCGTAGGCGGTAAATGCGCGGGCTACACATAGTTCACCGTAGCACCAGGCGAGCCTGCCGCAGCCGATGTTTTCACCGCTTTCTATGGTGGATGGAAAGGTACCGTCGGATTGCTGTTGCGCCTGCAGCCAGGCGATGCCGCCGCGGATCAATGCGGCGGTACGTTTCTGTTCGATACCGGCCTGGTGGAGGCGTATCAGGCAAAGTAATATACCCGATACACCGTGTGCGATGCCGAGGTCATAAAATTCGTTGGTGGTTTTCTGTGCGTTGATACCGCTTCTCCAGGTGATCTGCCCGTTGGCCAGGCGGATGGCGCGTGTCTCAAGGTCCTGGACGATAGCAGTTAACACCGTATTCCTCTTTTTGGAAGAGGGCTGTCCTGCCAGGTAGGTGGCTTTGCCGATGTAGCCATGCAGGGGGTCGTCCGAGGCGGCGGCGATGTCGCGCAGCACGGAGTCGCAGATCACGGGGTCGAGGTCGGAGGCGTCTACGTTGATGACTTCCTGCAGGTCGAGGAAGGGTGTCTGAAGATGATGTAACAGCCAGGCGATCCCGGTAATGCCACCGGTGAGACTGGTGTTGAGGTCACCATCGTCCAGCGCGCCGAGCAGCTGGCCTGTTTTTTCTACCATTATCTCCGAGTAGTCGTTACCGGTATATTGCTGGTAGTAAGCGAGGAACAGCACGTGTGAGCCGAGGCCATTGAAGAGGCCGGGATAGGTACCGTTGTATTGCAGCACTTGCTGAAATATTCGGTCGAGGGTTTCGTCGACACGGGGTTTACTGGTCGTTGCGAACATAGGTTAACATCAGTTTTTTACGTGGTGAAAGTTACAGGACTACAGCATCTGTAATTTTTGCTGCTTTAACGCCGATAATAATGTGCTCATTTGTATTTTCGAAACATTTGCCATAGAGGGAATTTTTTTCTTTAATGATCAATTCGATTCCGACAGTATTGTTGGTGACGGCGGCAGGCAGACAATCAATTTCGCCGTGAACGCCGATGTGCATGAACTTATTGCCCCAGTGACGGTTGATAAAGCTACCCATCCAGTAGTATTCCTGTCCTGTTCCCATCTTTATTTTCTGGTCCTGCAGGTGTTGTACGGCAGCCCATACCATTGCTTTGGCGCCCGGGCGTGTGTTCATGGCATACACCATGTTATTGTACATCATACTGTCTCTCAGGATGGCTGCATTCGGATCGATGTAGAAGTTCGACAAAACGCTGAGCGACCGGACGTTGGCAATCAACCAGGGGTTCGTTGTGTGTGCTTCCGTAAACGTGGCAGCAGAACGGACTTTTGAGGCTGCATCGGCAGCCATTTGTTTCAGGCTGTCTTTCGTAAATATAAGGAATATATTACGGTAGTCCATATAACCGTGATAGAATTTTTCATAGACGGTGTTTGCTGCCAGCAGATTTTTTTCCAGCTGTGAAACGGAATCTTTTAGCTGGGGTTGCTCACTGGCAATCTGCTGAAGACCGCTGCGGATTTCTTTTGTCAGCATAGCCGGCGTCTGAAAGTCTATGCCGGCAATGCTCACGGCATTGTTGTGTTCGCGATTGTATGCTTTGATCCAGTTCAACAGGTCAAAGATCTCCTGCGTGTTAAACAGGTTATGGAGCACATAACCATTGGTGGCGTTCATGGCGGGCAGCAGGCTGCGCAGGTCAGCATTGCTTTCTCCTTTCACATATTTATCAAGTTGCTGGCAGGTGTTCAGACTGGCTTCCAGCAATAGGAGGTTGAATTGTTGTTGTGTGATAAGTGCTTTTACGAGTTGTGATTTAATACGATAGTAAGTGCTTTTCAGGTGTGTGGCTTCACCTAGTCCGACGATCGTTTTATCATTGGTATTATTCAGTATGGCAGACAGTTGTGCATGGGTCAGCGTATCGGCACTGTAAGAGCGGGAAGCATATAAATACTGGGCTTTGCAGGGAATAACAATGCCAATCGCGATAATAAAGAAAAGGAGACAGTAACGGGTCATATTAAAGTGCTCTTGTGAAAAAAATATTTTTAAAAATATGTTTTTTTAGAAGAAAAAAGAATTAATTTCACAACATAGCCGTTCACGTTGGTTCGGTGAAAAATTAACCTTAGATAGTAAATCAAACCCTCAAATCTATGTCGGAGATAAACACACATGATAACCTGTAAGTCCAATTAAATTGTTAAGTAATGTAGCCCGCTGTTTTTTTGAGCATCCAAAATCGGTTCCATTATTTTTTGTCACAAATGTTTGTATTGACCTGATAGCCCGCGTTTTATATGCTGTGAAGAGTGCTAATGCGACCTGCCCTGTTTCTTAGCAGGCGCTGATATCAATGCAATATCTGTCTGTTTCCATCTGTATTTGCTGCCTGTCTGTTGACATTGTCAGGACTGGAAACTATTGTCATGAACATACACTCATCATATAAACCGGTTTCTTGTATTGTATGTTGCCATTCCAACTGGAGTGTGCTACTTGTTAATCTATTTCTCACATTTCCAAAAAAACAAACTGTTATGAAAAAGAAAGCCTCCCTGAACCAGACCCTGAAACTGAACAAGAGATCTGTTGCCCGCTTATCTCAGAATGACACCATGAATGTTAAAGGTGGTCTCCGTCAACTGGACCCTGGTTTCGAACTGGCTGGTACTGATTCCGGTATTACTATGTGTGGCTCCAAATGCACCGGTGCCGGCTCTTACAGCATCATCGGTTGCAGCTCTGACTTCGGCACAAAATGTAAGTAATCCTGTAGCACGTCATCATAGCCCCGCGATATTTCGCGGGGCTATGTTTCATGTTTATCACTGAACGTAATTGTATTATTTATGATTCCGGTAATAGCCACCGCGCTTACGGAGCGTGATCTTGTGCGCCATCTGCTGCTCAACGGAAGGTATGTGAAACAACTGGGCCTGGGGCAGGGCAAAGCCGGTCTGATGCTGGCTTTTGCTGCACGTTACCTGGAAACGGAAGAAGATATTTATCTCCGCGTAGCGGGGGAGTACATCGAAGATGCCGTGACGCAATTGAATACAGGCAACGACGTTAAACTGGAAGATTACTGTCAGCTTCTTTGGGCTTTTCGTGCCATCCAACAGCAAGGGATATACGAAGATGACCTGTTTGCCTTACAGCAGGATATCAATGACCAGATCGTGGATATCATTACCGGTCAACAGGTGATCGGTGCCTCCTTTACTTCGTCGCTGTATTGTTATCTCGATTTCCTGGATAGTGCACCTGCTATCGAACAACCATTAACCCCCGAAAATATTCAGCCCTATATCACCTTTCTTAGGAGGCGGCATAGCGGTGATAACATTTTAGATAACAGGGACCGGCTGCTGCAACTGCTGATAGCATTCCGCTGGCCTGTATTTGCCGGGGAACAGTCGTTTGTGGCATCGGAGCTGCAGCAGTTCATAACCGCCGTACCCGCAGCCAGCCAGGAGCCGGATATGTTATCTCATCTCCTGATCGCTTCGTTCATTGCCAGGGCTTCGGGCGATGCGCTTTTATATAAGCAGGTATCGGCCAAATTGCAAGCGGGGATATCGTTACTGCCGCACACCCCGTTAGCTGCATTCGTATACGGCGCCAGCCTGCTGTCCGCCGCCGATCTCGAGCCGCCGTCCTCACCCGGATTTGATACCGATGTGCTTTCCCGCCATCGTCCGCAATCCCTGGGCCTGGTTAACGGCATCGCAGGTTTGCTGTTGCACATCACAAACGACAAAATACCGGGAGGCAGTAGCTTGCCTTTATTCCTGTTTTAACGCACGTTTTATGAAAACACCCTTATATATCATTAATACGGAAGGTGTCACCAGCCGTTACGGCATTGGGAAATACGGAAAGGAGTTCCTTGCAGCATGGCATGCGTCGCCTGCCTTTCATGAAAATTGGGAGGTCGCCGTTGTTAATATATGCAACTATCAATATCACGCCTATACGGAGATAATGACGGATGGTATCCGGCAGCTGTTCATTCCGGCGCCGCTGCATTACGATTATACGATCCCTGAACATAGCACGCTGCTGAATAAGGCGGTGGCGGATATACTCGCACTGGAGCTACAGGACGTGCCGGAAGCGGTGCTGAATTTTATGAGCCCTTTTTTCGGGGGACTGGCAGGTCTTCTGAAAGAACGCTTTCCTGAACTGACGATGATACTGACCTACCACGCCATCTTCTGGGGGAATTATATGTATACCGATCCTGCACTGTTTGATCAGCTGCATATGCAGGCGATGCAAGGCACTCCACGGACGGGAGCTTTGCCTGAAGCGTATGAAAGCAGCTTTACGGATATACGCGAAGGATTCGATGCTTATATCACCGTAACGGAGTTTGGTAAGCGTGATCTCTGTTTTAACTTCGGTGTTCCGGAGGAAGACATAACCGTCGTATACAACGGCGCAATGCCTGTCACCACTAATGAACAAACGGGGATACGCCGTAAATACGGATTCCGGGAAGATGATATCCTGCTGTTGTTTTCCGGCAGGATAGAAGAGGCGAAAGGGGTGGATGTATTGATTCCTGCATTCCGGAAAGCTGTCGCCGGCAATGAAAAGTTACACCTGGTCATGGCCGGAGGTTGCAGTAATTTCAGGGATTATCTGAAACTTGCTGCCTGCGATAGCGGACGCATTCACTTTACCGGCTATCTCGACGATCCCTGTCAGCTTGCTGATATGTACGCCATGGCTGATATCGGTATTGTCCCTTCACGGTTCGAGCAATGCAGTTATACCGCTATCGAAATGATGTGGCATGGGTTACCCGTGATCATCAGCGATGTACCCGGACTCAATGAATTAATAGAAAATAACGTGAACGGTTATACGGTAACAGACAATGAACTATCTGACCGGATACTACAGCTGGCCAATGACGGGGCGCTGCGTCGTAGCCTGGGGGATGCGGCCCGGCAGCGCGCGGCGGCATGCTACACTTCCGGCCGAATGCTGGATAATACCATGCAGGTGATCTCCGCAGCTGCCCGGCAGAAATCACAGGCGATTTATACCTCATCCTGATGGAGTAGCTCACCGTATGATACTGAACTTTTTGATATTGGTTCACCAGCAGCCTTCGCAATTGGAACGGCTTGTACGCCTGTTGGATTTTCCGCAGGCGCGTTTTTTTATTCATGTAGATAAAAAGACAGATCTGAAGCGGTTCCGGCCAGCCGTTAGCCATATATCTTCTCCCGTTACTTTTATCCGCAGGCGGCATAATATCAGCTGGGGTGGCATGGAGATGGTGGCCGCAACGCTGGACCTGATAGAGGCGGCAGTAGCCCCTGGAGAAAAAGGATATTTCATTTTGCTCAGTGGGCAGGACCTGCCGCTGAAGCCGGTCACGGCGTTTTATGATTACCTGGAGGCACACTATGGGGAAGAGTACCTGTCTTTTCGCCGGTTGCCGTATAGTAACTGGAACATGAATGGCGGGTTAGATCGCATCGAGTATTATTGGTTCATGGACCAGCTGCCGCCGGAAGAAAACATGCGGTTGTACGAAGCGCAGAAAAATGCCGGCATGCGGCGTATCTTTCCTTTTGATATAAACCTGTTTGGCGGATCACAGTGGTGGTGCTTGACAAATGAGGCAGCTACCTATATCTGCGACTTTCTGAACGTTAACCCCGAGTACACGGATTATTTTAGACATACTTTCATTCCCGATGAGAGTTTCTTCCAGACAATTTTATTGAATGGGCCCTTTAGCGGAAGGGTTACCGGTAATAATCTCCGGTTTATGGACTGGTCGGGCCCGGAAATGCCCAAAGTGCTCACCATGGATGACTATGACCGGATAATGGGAAGTGGGTGCTTTTTTGCGCGTAAGTTTGATGAGGAGCGGGATATAACGGTGGTCCGGAAGGTTGAAAGAGGGATTGGTGTCTGGTAAAATCGCAATAATTTTACCGTCTATGCCTCAAACACGCCTTTATAATTGGTTGATCATGGCTTTTTCAGAACCCTTGAACAGCCTGATGGAAATCTTAGCTGTTCCGGCTATTATTAGCGATTACCCCAATACTGTAAAAAAGTGCTAATATTGTTAGCAACATGCATCACCCTGGCGCATGTAGTATCTTTCTGCGCCGGTTTCGCTTTCAATTCAGTATTGTACATCACCAAAATCAGCTAACATGAAAAGGGTAACAGGTATCGGGGGCATCTTCTTTAAATGCCAGGATCCAGAGAAAATCAAACAATGGTATAAAACGCATCTCGGTTTCGACACCGACCCATACGGTGCAAAGTTTGAATGGCGGCGGGCGGACGATCCCGCGAAAAGCGGGTCTACGTTATGGAGTCCCTTTCCCGATAATACCAATTATTTCGAACCTTCAGCAAAGGAGTTTATGATCAATTACCGGGTGGAGAACCTGGAGGCGCTGGTGGAGGAGCTAAAGAAGGAGGGCGTCACCGTATTGGATAATATTGAAACATACGATTTCGGAAAGTTCGTCCACATCCTGGATGTGGAAGGGAACAAAATTGAGCTGTGGGAGCCTGTTGGCGAGTAGCAGACTGGTTCTGAAGCTACACTAAGTGTCGGTACACAGACCGCCTCTGAACACTCCATAGCAGGGTTACCGGCGTGCCTGACCGGCAGCCGGTAACCGCTAATACACAACATTGCCTGAATAGTTGATCGACTGTCCATCATTCCCTGGTTAGAGAATAATAACGGCAATGCTATGATGACTTAAATGAATTATAACGCCGGGTTATTGGAGTAGTCTGTCCACAGTTGATCGACGGATTTGCCGGTGAGCTGGTTCCAGGTGTTGCCGGAGTAGGTTTTATTACGCAGCGCGGTATTCAGGTCGTCCACAATGGTAGCCCTTACATGGCGTTCCAGCCATACGAGGAAGCGTGCGGTTACGCGGTACGCATCTGTGTAGGACTGGGAAGAAGACCAGGCCGGGAGCGACCAGCCGGCCGGACCGTTGTTGACGCCATATTTATAACGTACATAGTCGGCGATACCTTCTGTCAGCCAGCCGGGCGTACCGCCGGTGTACGCCTGTACAACGTGCATGACTTCATGGGTGAGAACATCTACGTCCTGCGGATGGTTGGCCATCCACGCAGCGCTGTAGGTGACCGTCGTGCCGGACGTGTAGGCGACGCCGTTGTAGTTAGGATCGATCACAAAAGTAACCTGTTTGGTGGCGTTTGTGTAAAATCGATTTAGCAATTTTGGATAAATACTAAAGTACATGTCCACGAATTTTTGACGGGTAGCATCGTCAAAACCGCTGGCATTATTGGTAAACGTAAGCTTATACCCATTGCTGGTATAAATAACGGTGCCAACGGGCGTAGTAGCGGCGGCGGTTACCTGCTTGCCGGATAACGTGGTGGGTGTGTTTTCTTCCGCGGGAGGGGTGAGTGATGATTTGCTACAGGCGGAAAATGCGAGAATGGAGGCTGCACCGAGTGCAATGCATAACGGGTTTGAAAATCTCATCGGATGTTGGGTTTCGTAGGGGTAGATAAACGGTCGATCCATAGTAAGATATTCATATCCCCGGAATTATCCTATACACATCGTCTAAACATGACAATTTGGTGATACTATCGAATAACGCTGCGATGCTTTGTTTCAGGGATTGGTCAACTGCTGCGCCGCCATCGCGCCGGCGGCAGCAGGCGTATCATTAACCGTAAAAAGTATACAATCTCCCCGGATCCGTATTATCAGTCACCCCTTTTTTGGTCAGACCTTTACATCATCAAATTAAACATCTGACCATGAGTAAGACTATTTTAATCACCGGCGCCAGCGCCGGTTTGGGTAAAGGGGCGGCTGAACTGTTTCAGTCCAGAGGCTGGAATGTAATTGCGACCATGCGCCAGCCGGAAGCAGAAACCACATTGACGACGATGGACAATGTACTGGTCACCCGGCTCGACGTATTGGACACTGCTTCCATAGATAACGCGGTAAAAGAAGGCATCCGGAGGTTTGGCCGTATCGATGTACTGGTCAACAATGCGGGATATGGTGCGTATGGCCCGCTGGAGTCGTTTCCCAGGGAACGGATCATCCGCCAGTTCAATACCAATGTCATCGGATTGCTGGACGTTACCCGGGCTTTGCTGCCGCATTTCCGCGCCAACAAAAGCGGAATCATCATTAACATTTCTTCCATCGGTGGTAAAATGACTTTCCCGTTAGGCGCTCTGTATCACGGTACCAAATTCGCCGTGGAAGGTATTTCTGAATCACTGAGCTATGAGGTGGAACAGTTTGGCGGCGCCGTAAAAATTGTGGAGCCGGGCGCTATTGCCACCGACTTTACCACCCGCTCGTTTGATTTCAATAATGACGAGTCGCTGGCGGAATACCAGCCGTTGGTCGGAAAAATGGTGGCCGCCACCACTACCATGTACCAGGGCGCACCGTCCGGCCGGCAGATTGCGGAAGTAATTTATGAGGCCGCTACCGATGGTACCCGCCGTCTGCGTTACACGGCCGGCGAAGACGCTAAAGTGCTGCTCGCGGACCGTAAACTACAGGATGATGAAACGTTCATGAATGGCATGAAAGCGCAATTAGGATTCTGATGATAACAGTGAACGACGGAAGGCCGTTTTATGTAATTTTATACAGGATTAATAGAAAAGAAGATGGCTGGTTTTATCCATTTGCACACGATGGCCGATTTGTTCCGATTGTTTCCCGTAACGGATGCTGTTCACCATCCGCTGGTAGGCGTGATCGATTTCGGTAAAGTGACGGAACACGTCAGCGATGGCACAAAAGTGTCCTCAGATTTTTATTGCGTCCTGTTTAAAACAGTAAACAGCAGCCTCAAATACGGCCGTAAGGTCATCGACTTCCAGGATGGCAGCCTGATTTGTATGGCGCCGCACCAGGTCATCGAAATGGATGATGACGAGAGCGACAAGGACAATATGGTAGGCTGGGGCTTGTTTTTTCATCCGGACCTGATCAGGGGAACGACGTTGAACGATAAAATGAAGGACTATACCTTCTTCTCCTACGAAGCATCGGAAGCGCTCCACCTGTCAGAAAAAGAAAAACAGATCCTGTTTGATTGTATCCTGAAAGTGGAGGCGGAACTACAGGAAAACATTGACGTGCACAGTCAGGCCATCATTGTTTCCACTATCGAGCTGCTGTTGAACTATTGCTCCCGTTTCTACGGAAGACAGTTTATCACGCGCAAAAGCACCAACAATCATGTGGTGGCCCAGGTGGAGAAGATACTGAACAGGCATTTTAAAGAAAACCCCACCGGTGAAAAACGGCTCATTACCGTGAAGGACCTGGCGGAGCAGGTGCACCTGTCGCCCGGTTATCTCAGCGATCTGCTTAAAAAAGAAACCGGGAAAAACACGCTGGACCATATCCATTTCCACCTGATTGAAGAAGCTAAAAACATCCTGCTGAGCACCGACAAGTCTGTCGGTGAAATCGCTTACTCACTTGGGTTTGAGTACCCGCAATATTTTAATAAACTTTTTAAACAGAAAACGGGGAAAACGCCGCTTGCGTTCAGAGGGTGAACGGAGGCGGTGTTTATCCGGAGCATCTTTTTGATCACGCCAAAACGCTGTGTTCAAAACGGGGGACCGGTTCCACTGCTTTGACAATATTATGCCGTTGGGTCATATCTATGGGGTAGTTTTTCCGGACGCGCTTCCAGGAATAGAAGCTGTTCATAAACAGCGACAGCAGGAAGGCTCCCCGGCGGAGGGTGAACAGGCCGCGAAGTATCCGTTTGCCTGCGTACCAGGGAGAGAATGATTTTTTCCATAATGTCCGGTGGGCCTGCAGTAGTTGGTCCGCATTGATCTTCTTCGGGGTAAAAGCCACATTATAACCGTTGTAGTAATTCCAGTTCCTGTCATCCATGATCCGTCCTTCCTGGCGTAGCGTATGGTAGATGGGCGTGCCTCTGAAGGGTGTCATGATGCTCAGGAAAGGTACGTCTATGCCTATCTCCATCAGCTGGTCGGCCATATGGATGATGCTTTGTTCATCGTCGTGATCGAAACCGGCGATAAATCCTGCCATGACCGCAATGCCACGCTGGCGGATGGCTTTAACGGCAGCACTGTAGTGAGCGATTTTGTTTTGCCGCTTATTGGCATCGGCGAGGGAATCCACGCCGAAGGATTCAATACCGAGGAAAACGCCGATGCAACCGGATGCCTTCATCAGGTCCAGCAGTTCCGGATCTTTTGCGATATCCATACTGGCTTGTGTGAGCCACCATTTCTTCAGCGGGATCATGCCTTGTAACAGTTCCCGGATGTAGGGGCGTTTGATGGTGAGGTTGTCATCCCAGAACCAGACCACTTTCCGCTGCCACCAATAGTCAAATTTGTCATAGCCCGCATCGCGGAGCACATCTTTCACAGGTCTTAGCCGGAAGCCCGGGTTCAACGAAGGGACGGTGCAGAAGGAGCAGGAGAAGGGACATCCCCTGGTAGCCTGTATCACTTTCCGGATAAAAAATTTGTTGGGTAGCAGGTCATACCTGGGGGTGGGCAGGTCTTTCATGTCGCAGGGGCCGCCGGTGTATACCTGTTTCAGTTGTCCGTCAGCCGCATCTTTCAGCAGTTGTGGCCAGGCGCTCTCCGCTTCCCCGGTGACGATGGCGTCGAAGTATTCCAGCGCTTCGGTCTGACAGTAGGTGACATGCGGGCCGCCGGCGATGACTGTCTTTCCCTTTTTTCTGAATTCCACCGCCAGTGCGTAGGCCGCCATGGCGAAACCACTGAAGAAGGAGATGGCGATGAGGTCAGCGTCCGTTTGGGTGTTGATACGGTCCACCTGCTGGTGGTAAACTGCTACCGTATGTTCCGCCGGGGTGATAGCGGCCAGGTGGATACCGGTGATGGGCGGTACAAAATCGTATTCATGGCCGAATTCGTATCGCTGGACATACGCAATGATAATGTCTATTTTCATAGCACGTTTTTTAGAAGGCAATACAAAAATACAAATATACTTTGAAATACAAAGTACTTTTTATTGTAGAAAAATGGGAGAGAAATAAGGTACATCCTGGTAGGGGAGAAAAGAGGATTCCGGGGATGGAGGACCGCCGGGAGATAACCTACGTACATCTACTGAGTTGCTAAATTCCCTGTTTCTACGCTTATCCGCATCCGGCGGAGCGCTTACTTTTGTATCGTAATTAACCGGTTAACCCCGACTTCGATTAATAACCAATTTAAATTAACCCTCATTTATGGACAGACTTCTACCGGGACAATCGCTCCCAGTGGGCGGGACATTGACTGCCCCCAACGGAAAAACTACTTTAATACTGCAAGGTGATGGTAACCTGGTGTTATACCGTACCGGTAACATACCCCGCTGGGCGTCCAATACAGACGGCCGCCAGGTGGACATACTGGAGATGCAGGAAGACGGCAATCTTGTGATGTACGGGCCGGGCCACAGTTACGTATGGGATTCGGGTACCGACCGTCACTACGGCGCCTGGTTGATATTACAGGACGATGGTAACCTGGTGATTTATGATGCCAACGGCCATGCTTTATGGTCTTCCGACACCTGGATCAGGCAGCACAGTGTACCGGGATTTAAACCCAGCATCCATGCTTTTCACTTTAACAACAGCGGTTTCCCCAGCTGCCCGTTGTTTAACCTGATACCTCCCATTCCTTTCGCCGATATCAAAATACCCATCGGCAACGCTTCCAATGGCGTATGCGGCGGGATGGTGTTCGCGGTGCGTGACCTTTTCGAAAGTAACCAGTTACCTCCGGCCACCAAGGTATCTCCCTGTGGCGGCGGTTTGTACAACTACCTGGTAGACCGTTTTATGGCCAGCTTTAACCTGCCCGGCGGCATCGCTACGTATATGATGTTGATGAACCCCGCGCTCCCGGACCACGAAACAGACATGAGTAAATTGGGACTGGCGCCGCGTGGCAGGGCATGGCGCATGATCAAAGATGAATGGCCAAAGATGAAGCGTAAGCTGGACAGCAACCAGCTGGTACCCCTCGCGCTGGTACAAACCAAGTCCCTCAATCCTTTTGACCTCGGAAAAAATCACGTCGTGCTGGTCTACGGCTACGAACTCGATGGCTCCGACCTTTCTCTCAGAATATACGATCCAAATCATCCGGACGTAGACAATGCTACCATCAGCTTTTCCATTGCCAACCCGGATCATACAACGGAGGTGTTCCGCTCACATAGCACCAGTAAGCGGATCTGGTGTTTCTTCCAGCCTTACTACAGCTTCAGCCGTCCTACTTTTATACATGCGGCCAGCGCTGTGGGAGAACATCCGTGATAGGTCTTTGCTAATAAAAAAATCCCGGAGCGTTGTTACGTACGCCCCGGGATTTTAATTTTACCAGCAAATATTTACTCTACAACTATCTGTTGCGTTTGTCTGTCTCCGTTAGTATTGACGATCGTCAGGATATAATTCCCCCGCGGCAGTGTGATAGTCTGCGTGGAAGTACCAAGAGATACCTGCCATACATTCTCCTGTACTCTTCTGCCGGAAAGATCTACAATGCTGTACCTTACCTGTTGCTGCTGTTTACTGCTGATCTCCACCTGTAATTTATTGTTGGGCGATGGATTGGGATACACCTTACAGGTGAAGGCCGCCGGGGAAGCCGTTGTTTTATTTTCCGTAACAGCCGTCGTCATCAGTGCGCCGGTCACTACTTTGAACGTGTCGGTGACGCAGATGACAGGCGTGGCGTTATCGTTAACGGTATACACGGTGGTGCTGTTGGGCGTAACGGTTCTGCTGCGGCTGGTGGAGCCGTCATCCCACTTGTAGTTGCCCGGCCAGGAAGCGCTGAGGGTAAGCGGTTGCCCGGCGGTAGCATTCACGACAGTGGTTTTGTTGACATCTTTCATGATCGTAAAGCGGTCTTTGACGGTTTTATCCGCCGCAATGAACTTCGCGTCCAGCCGGTTGCCTTCTATTTCCAGTAACAACGAGCCACCGGTGGTGGCGTTGGAATAATAGGAAGACGCGTGCGGGAAAGAAGAGGAGGTGCCGCCTACCTGTCCGGCAGAACCGGCCACCACGTATACGGTGCCATGATTGGTCTTCGCGGATCTGGATATATAGGGGCAGGAGCTGGCGGTGCTGTCATACTTCGCGCTGCTGTTGCTGACAGCGTGTTGTGAGAAAGAAAACGGGTTTTCCAGTCCGTAGTGGCCGCGGATAAAATAGGAACGCTCATAGTCATGACTGTGGCCATTGAGGATGAGGTCCACACCGTTGCGTTCCAGGATGCGGATAAGGTTCTGCCTTACTTTCACCAGTTCGCTTTCTGTATCGGAGTTATGGCTGCCCATGGTGTACGGGGGATGGTGCCAGTAGGCGATCGTCCACTTACGGGTGTTGGCGGCGAGATCATTTTTAAGCCACAGTATCTGTGCGCTGGTGGTATCGTAGAAGCGTTTGCTGCTTTCTCTTCCGTAGGAGTCCAGGCAGATGAAGTGGATGTCGCCGTAATCGAAAGAATAGTATTCTTCCTTACCGGAAGCAACGCCACCACATTCGCCGTTTTTAGGCAGGGTGAAGTTGGCCAGGTAAGGGATGTTATGATCATCCTGCCGGGACGGATCGTTGTCATAATCATGGTTGCCCAGCGAAGGGAACAGCAGGATGTTTTTCAGCAGGTTGTCTTTGTATATATTAAAGAAGTTGGATTGATACTCATTGTCAAATCCACCGTCGTAGGCGTTATCGCCGAGCAGTAACCATACGTCGGTATGGCCGGCGCCTACATAGTTCATATAGGCGTCCCGCACTTTCGTCTGGTTGCTGGAGTTGTTGCCGCAGTCGCCATAGGCGGCAATCCTGATCTTACGCGTAGTAGTGGCTGCAGGAGCGGTATTGAAATAGTTTTTGTCGGTCGCTTCCAGTACTGCTGTGGTGGTGCCGATGCTGTAATAGTAGCGGGTGTCCGGCTGCAGGTTGGTGAGTCTCACTTCGTGTTCGGTAGAGGAGGTGGTGTTCACCACGCTGTCGGTGAGACTGCCATAGGTGGTCCCGTATTTCACCTTGGTGTTGCTGGCCGTGGCGGTGCGCCAACGGATGGTGACGGCTGTCTGGTTGCCCATTTGCAGGTAGGGGCCTCTCACCACGGAAGCGGAGGAGCTGCCGGTATTGCCTTTCAGTTGCAGGTCGAAGGAAATGTCGCTGCTGGTCACCACCTCCTGGTGGATCTCCACGGCGATGGTGTTGCTGCCTTCCACGAAGGCGGAAACAGGGATGGTGGCTGTCTGTGTGGAAGCGCCGTCATCGCTGGCGTCGCTGGAAGCCTTGGTAGTGTAGGAGATCGTGCCGGTGGGCATGTTGTCCCGTTTTACTTCGGTACCGTTTACATATACTACGATACCGTCGTCTCTTCTGAATTCGAGCGTAAAGCTGGTGTAGTTGCTAAGGCCGCTGAGGTTAAACTTCTTCCTGAAGTAGGTGGTGACGTACTTGTTGGACGAGCTGCTGCCGTAACTGACAGTGGTGGCCTCGTCGCCGTCGCCATAGCCCAGTTCAGCAGGGCCTTCCTGCCACGAGGCGTCATTGAACGAGGCCGATCGCCAGGAAGTGCCCTGGTTGGAGCCGTTGTCGAGGTATTTCCAGGTGGAACCAAAAGGGACCAGGGTGGTCTGTGCCTGTAAGGTGAGGCCCAACAGGGCGCCACAACAGGTAGCGATGCACGATTTCGCAATAGTGGACAAGCATGGGATCATGGGATGAGATTTAAGTGTTTGGAAGTTGATAGATCGATTTAGATGAATTTAGATGAATTGAGATGTGGATTAATCGTCTGAAACAGAATAGGTTGATGCATGAAGCTCAGGGTTTCCGGGGCGCGCATAGCTGCTTCATTACAGGTCTGGCGTAAAAACATGTTCCGGTATTGAAATTAATTATAATTTTCATATTTTACAATACCCGGTTTAAAAATCCTGTTAGCACCTTATGAAAACCATGTTGTCTACCCTCTTGTTAGCCACACTAACGTTTATGCAGCTACGCTGGTCGCCCGCTCCGGTAGTTGTCAAACCCGCTGCCGTGCTGGAAACCTGGTTCAGTCAGCAGACGGGCGCTGTGGCAGACAGCCTTCAGCAGTTACAGCTGGCTATCCGCCGCCATGCGCCGGCCGCCGTCCAGCAACGGTTGTTCCGTGCTGCCAGGCAGGCATACAAGCGTACCGAATTTCTGACGGAGTATTATTACCCGCATTTAATCCGCAGTATCAACGGTCCTGCGTTGCCGTTTGCGGACGGGGAGAATTCGCGCGCTATACTGCCGCCGCAGGGTTTCCAGGTGATGGAAGAAAAACTGTGGACGCCTGCGATACCGGCCAAAGAACTGCTGGCTGCCGTGACGGCCCTCCGGGAGCAGTTTACAGCGCTGCAATCCCAGGCAGACCCTTACGGTTTTATGGACGCTTATGTGCTGGATGCCATGCGATTTGAGATCTATCGTATTATTGCACAGGGCATTTCCGGTTTTGATTCACCGGTGGCGTTGTTGTCTATGGAAGAAGCCGCAGCGGCGCTGGAGGGGGTGAAACATGCCGCGGCCCTCTATGCCGCCAAGCTGACGGATACAACGTTGAAGCATACACTGACCGTCCGTTTTACATCGGCACAACAATACCTGTTGCAACATACAGGGTTCAATACGTTTGACCGGCTGCATTTTATTACCACCTATGCTAATCCCCTCAGCGCCTCGTTGTTGTCGTTGCAGCAGCAGCTCTCCCTGCAGGTGCCGCAGGAAAGGCGGATATTGTCACCCGACGCGCCGCACCTCTTCGCCATGCGGTACTATAACGCCAACGGCTATTCGCCCAACTATGAATCAGATCCTACAGCCGAAAGGATACAGTTGGGGCAGCGGTTGTTCTATGATCCGGTATTGTCCGGTAACCTTCAGCGTTCCTGTGCTTCCTGCCACCAGGCTTCCAAAGCTTTTACCGACGGGATCGCAAAGAATACGGCGCTCGACAGTAAAACACCTATTGCCCGTAATACGCCTACACTGCTGAACACCGCGTTCCAGTCCAAGCAGTTCTACGATTCCCGCGCTATCTTCCTCGAAAACCAGGTGTCGGATGTAGTACACAACAAACGGGAGATGAATGGCTCCCTGGAGCAGACAGCGCGTAAGCTAAGGAAAGACAGCGCCTACATACGTCTCTTCAACAAAGCCTTTGCTGCGGGTAACAACAATATCACGGAAGAAAACATCGCCAATGCACTGGCATCCTTCCTGCGGTCGCTCACCAGCCTGCAATCCCGCTTTGACGGGTACATGAACGGAGATACCATGGCGCTCAACGCTACGGAGAAAAAAGGGTTTAATATTTTCATGGGCAAAGGTAAATGCGGTACCTGTCACTTTGCCCCGCTGTTCAACGGCGTAGCGCCGCCTTATTTCGCGGAGCCGGAATCGGAAGTGCTGGGCGTGCCGGCGAGTAACCGCCCACATGCGCCGCTGGATAAAGATCCCGGCAAGTATGTGCTGTATAGGATCAGCATCCATCGTTATGCCTTCAAAACGCCCACGGTACGTAACAGCGCCCTCACCGCCCCGTATATGCATAACGGTGTGTTTCCTACGCTGGAATCGGTGATCGACTTCTATGACAAAGGTGGTGGGGCAGGACTGGGCATTGCGCCGACCAACCAGACCTTGCCTGCTGACAAGCTGCAGCTGACAACGCAGGACAAAAAAGCGCTGGTAGCCTTCATGCAGTCGCTGACAGATACCAGCAGCTGGAAAGCTGCCGCGCGGTATTGACCGGCAATTTTTAATTGCCGTGCTTTCCTTATCTTACAGCCTTATTTACGGCTTTAAATACTATGAAGTGTACATTTTTCAAGGGCCTGACTCCCGGCCTGTTGTTTTCCATTGCTTTGTTGACCGCCTGTAACTGGGGCCAGAAAAAGAAGGACCATCAGCAAGACACCACCGCTGTAGCGAAGGCAGATTCCCTTTCCCACCAGTCAGCAGGAGAAACGCTGTCCACCCAAACCTACGTTGATGGCATTATCCGCAGAAGAAAGGCGATTGAACAGCAACTACCCGGTATCAGTGCAGATGCCGCAGTACCGTTATATCGTTCGCTGGCATTATACGTAGACACCGCGCTCGCCGGCATCAGCAACAACGAAGGCGGCTGGCTGGACAAGTATGTCAACTACTTCTCTGAAGAAAAAAATAAAGTGGTGCCGCCCGACAGCGTACAACGGGCCATCGATCTGCTGGCCACCGCCGGTATAGAACCGTGGGGGATAGGCGAGGGGTATACCGTGCTGCGCACCGTTCCTGATTTTTATACCAGGCTCTTTAAAAATTCGTTGCCCCCCGATTACCGGAGTTACCTCCAGCTGAATGCAGATGAAGACACGGTGTTGTACAGCGCCGATGCCGGTCTGGCTGTGCCTTTTAGCGAGGTAGGTCAACGGGCGCTTCACTGGGAGCAGTTCGTAGACGCTTATCCCAACAGTATCCTGGTGGCCAATGCCAGGGAAAATTATGAACGCTATTGTGAAGACTATCTCTTCGGGCAAGACAATACCCCCAGCTTTGACAGCCGCCAGGATATCAGTACGCTGGTCGCTGAAAACAAAGCGGAATATCTCTCCTTTGTACAAAAATATGGCAACACCCGGACGGCGGGTGTGGTAAAGCTTTTCCTGGAAAAAGTCAATACTGAAAAATCGGTAGACGGTCTGCGCCAGGTAGTCCGCAATGAAATCAAGCAGCTATTCGACGAGCGGGTGGAGCTGTTGCCCGCCCCTGCGGATTTCGGTGCGGCGCAGGTAGCGCAGCTGACAAAACCTGTATATGATACCGTTCCTCAAGATGCCGGTCCCGATAAGGTGGTGCGTGGACTGGACTCCATCGTGTACTTCCGGCTGGATGGTAGCATATACTGTACCGCAGTATTCACCAACGGGGTGCCGGACGGCGGAGCGCCTGCTACCGGCTGGATGGACATCTGGGTGTTTAAGCAGCTGGGTGGCAACTGGCAAGCCGTGGCACATCAGCTGAACGCCGGTGGTGGCGGTATGTACGGCAATTCCGGTTATTTCAGCGGCCTTGTGAGGCTGGGTGCACATCGTATAGGCATTATGGTGTCCGGTGGTATCACCCACATGGGCAGCAGCATCTCCTGGGATGATGTACTGGCTTTCTCCAACGATCAGCTGACAGCAGCTTTCACGATTACTACCAGCGATGCCTATGACAACGCCAACGGCATACAACGCTGTCAGTTTAATAAATGGCTGATGCGTCCTGTAGGGCAGGAGGAAAACTACCAACTGCTGATTATCAGCGGCAGCTGTATGGATGGCAGCCTACCCCTTGAGAAGACGGTCATTCCGTTTAAGAACGGTGGCTATCATGTGCCGGAGAAATTTCTCGACCGGGGAATTTAAGGCAACGCCCGGTGCAGGAAGCGGATGATGAGCGCGCTGATTTCTTCAAAGTGACTTTCCAGCGCTTTGTGGCCGGCTTCTAAGATATGTATTTCGGCGTGGGGCAGATCGCGTTGATAACAGGTTGCTTCTGCAACGCTGAAATAGGCGTCGTACCGGCCCCATATCACCAGCGTGGGAAGCTGCGTCTGCCGGAAAAAAGCCTGGAACCCGGAGAAAAATTCCCGGTTGGTCCGGTAATCTTCAAACAAGGCAAAGTGTGCTTCTATATGACCGGGGCGGTTCATCAGCGCCCAGTCTAGCGTCCAGGTGTCTGGACTGAAAAGCGGCAGCTGTTCCTCGGGTACACCGGCGACATATTGCTGCCGGGTACTTTCTGCGTTTAGCCATTCCGGTAGCTGGTCCCTGTTTTCCTGCGTGGGGTGGTCCCAATAGGCCTTGGTGGTATCCCATTCCTTGCCGAGACCTTCCTCGTAAGAGTTGCCGTCCTGGAAGATAAGAGCAGTGATTTTTTCCGGGTGCATCAAGGCTACGCGCATACCAATGGTAGAGCCGTAGTCATGCAGGTACAACGCAAATTTTCCCAGTTGCATTTTTTCTACGAAAGCGGCCATAATGCGCGCAAAGTTTTCAAAAGTGTAGGCGAAGCTGTCCGCCGGCGGATACGAGCTGTAGCCAAATCCCGGGAAGTCGGGTGCAACGACGTAGTAGCCTTCCCGAGCCAGTGCCGGGAGGAGTCTTCTGAACATGTGGGAGGAGCTGGGGAAACCGTGCATCAGCAACAACGCAGGCCGCGACGGATCTCCGGCTTCGCGGTAAAAAATGTTCAGCCCGTCTATTTCGAGGGTTTTATGCAGTACCTTTTCCATGCAATGACGTCATCATATTTTGTGCCGGAGGGGCGATATATTGCATTCAATTTTTTAGTACTTTAGACCAGTATAACCGGCAGCAAAATCGATAATATAGTATGCGGTTAATATATTTTACTATAATGCTTTCATGTTATTGTGTAAACCTGCAAGCACAAGTGCAACCTATTTACTACCGATTTGATAAAGAAGTACTTGCTGAAATCAATAATTGTATTAGTAAACTACCCCTCAATGACAGTATACGACCATATATCCAGTGGTTCAATACCGGCGATACTATGGAGATTATGGTAACAAAATACTGCGCTTCCTGTGAGTCAAGTACCCATGCATGGATTGTTCAGAATTCAAATCGATTTGTCAAAATAGCAAATGACAGCGTATTGCCGATTGTCCAAGGTGCAGACCTTATATTTACTGATAAATTAAATGTAGTTGCCAATCAGGGGACATCAAGAGAAAATATAACTACTCAACGATATCTACTCTCGGGTTGGGTAGTACAATTTGTAGAAAAGAAGGGAGTTATGAAAGTACTGAAAACGTATTACTTTCAACACTAATAGTGTGGGGATTGGCTTATTGCCAGTCTTTGAAATAGTAGGTGTGTTGTAGAACAAGTGTGAATAGACCATATGGTAAAAGGAAATACCTTACTTCGGAAAGTCTTTGTTGAGATGCAAAAGTCTTCATGGCAACACGGATTGGGTATGCAGATAACCAGCCTGCGAAAATGAATCCAATCCGCATTTAATGAATTTGCCCAATAGGTTTTATTTTTTATCAGTATATCCAAATGGTGATACGAGCCGATGAAGAAATTATTTTTTCTTATACCGCTGATATTCTTCTTTTGCCTGGACCTCTATGGCCAGAAATTGCATTTACAGACGATCATCAACGATGCGTACCGTGGCCAACAGCTGGCAGATACACTGTATTTTATTAAACCGGCCGGCGTGTCATGTATAGAAGCTCAGAGCGGGACTGATACCGGCAGAATATGCATCAGGATGTTTAGAAACGAACAGGAATTGACTCGTCAATTACCGGACACCAATTATATTTGTTTGCTTAGCCTGGCGATCACTGACATCGGACCGGGGAAATTAAAACTGAACCTGGCAGTCAGTAAAACCAACAGAAGATTGTTCGTCAGCAAATACCGGTTTGAGATCTTCTACGATGAACGCATGATTGAATGTGTCTATTCGCCGGAAAGGATGCAATGGGAGTACAATGAAACCATCTCTATAAAAAAACATCTTACTGACTAAAACGATAGGCTTCACCTCTTTTTTGTTGATTTATTTTTTTTCCTTAATTTCATTTCGAGAATGCTGCAGGATATAATAGCGTTGTAATGCCCATCAGTGCTGTATTGTCCTCAATGTGGAACCCGTTAGTGCTCAAAATAACCTTATAAACAGTTTGAAATCCTAACTATTATTTAAATCCGGTTGATTAACCATCTTAGTTTTATTGATACATCTTTTCCTGTGTACAGGAAAGACTCCTCCTTTTTTATTATTTCACCACAAAACACTATTTTATGGGTATTATCGTATTCTATGAAGGCAACAATGGCACTCAAAACATTGTACAGACCGTTGAAGATGTCCCGGGACAGAACTTCAAGCCGGTAAAAAATGATGAAATCCGCTCCATGAAACTGTATGGCGTACGTCCCGGATGTGAGATAACGGTGTATGACTCACCTGATGGTTCTACGAGTGACGATTTCACCATCGTCAATGTAAAAAGGGTATCTCCGGAATATACGGTCGATACGTTTGAACGCAGCTATGAAGATGAATACGTTGTGGTGTCTTTCATCCGTAATAACGGACTGGATGGCAAAATCTCCCGTATAAAGATCAATTAAAAGGGTTATTACAGTCAGGCTGAACACAGACAGACAGGGTTCAGCCTGACTATCTACCAGCCGGCAACATTTTTTTTAATCCTATTTTAATTCGCGCGCTATGTATATATTTGCCGCGAGTTAAATCAGGATTGCGGATGTCCTGCTGTCATATTGTTCGAGCTTTATCTTTAGGATGAACCTTATTGTCTGTCTTCACCTATGCTTACTGCACTTTATGCAGGTAATGCCCTCTGTTCCTCCGGATACGGCGGCGCATTACTTTGTCAGGCACTTCACGGACGAGGACGGCCTGCCCCAAAATAGCATCAAAGGCATTGTCCCGGATAAGAACGGCTTCCTGTGGCTGCCCACGGAAAACGGCCTCACGCGATTCGATGGCAATTACTTCTTCAACTTCAGTACCGACAACCTGCCTGGACTGAAAAGCAGCAGGATGGGACGGATGTATCCCAGCGACACCGCCATCGCCGTGGAAAACGATCTGGGCGAAATACTCACCGTTACCGGCAGCAGGGTGAAGCATATTAGCAGAACGATGCCTGGCTACGAATACCAGCAATATAAAGCCAGCAACAAGGAGTATTACCCCATCCGCGGATGGCCCGACGACTACGGAGCGCATTTTGCCAAAATATGCCCGGTAGTGATGCCACAGACTTCCGATAGCTATTTTTCCGTCTTCCGGGATACCATCACCCATATTAAAAATGGAAAGGCAGACTACCGTATCGTCCAGCCACAACTGGACCTGCTGCGTTTATTCGTTTGCGATAGCCGGCTGTTTTACCTCAACAAAGACGGACATATCATCGGGTGGTACAAAGACCAGCCGGTAAAAATAACGCTGACAGGCGACCTGCTGACAGACACAGCTTTCCGCAATTGTAAAATGGAGCTGTACTGGAACCTGGCAGCACGGCAGGTATTTGTATATACAGACCGCGCCTGCTATCTGCTGCAGCCCCGGGCACATGGACGTATACATAGCTCCATAGTGGCGAAGAATTTTGATCTGCATCAGGCTTACATCACCTCCATTTATTATGACCAGGCCCGTAGCCGCGTTTTCCTCGGCAGCTCTACCAAAGGCCTCTATATCTATACCCGGCAACAGTTTACCGTCCGTAAATCAGACACTTCCGGAGAAGAGGTTTTCTACGCGCAAGCACCTTTTCCCGGTAACGCCGTGGTAACAGCCACCGGGCTCTCTTTCGGGAAAAACGGGACATACAGCTGGCTGCCCCTGTCGTTTGGTACAGAAAATATCCTGGAGAAATATGCGCTGGCCCGTGACCAGCAGGGCAGGTACTGGGGCCGGAAAGGATTTTCACTGATCGGCGTGTCTCCCGACTTCAGCCAGGTGGTACGCAAAATAGAATTACCCTACCTTGTCGGCACCGTCTATGCAGGCGCGAACGGCAACATATGGACAGGCGGCCAGTTTCCGGGGCTGTATTACCTGAATACAGCCAGTCCGGCCGATACCCTGCAGTTCCTGCCCGCCAAAGTGCAGGACGTCACCTACATCAAAGAAGGCATGATTCCCGGCCTGCTATGGGTAGGCACCGGCAAAGGGCTCTATCGCGTGCACCTGCCTTCCGGACATACAGACACCATCCGCGGACTGGAGCAGGCAAATATCCGCAGCATCTATATACCCAGACCCAAGGAAATATGGATCACCACCTATAATAAAGGTGTTTTCCTGCATCGGAACGGACGGCTGATAGCCCTCCCGCTGGACGGCCAGCGTTATATGATTACCACCCACTGCATCACGGAAGACTACCAGGGCTATTTCTGGCTCACCACCAACAAAGGCCTTTTCCGTGTAAGCCGGCAGGATGTGCTGAACTACGCCGACGGGAAGCTGCACGATCTGTTTTATTATTATTTCGGGAAAGACCAGGGCTTTAACACCAATGAGTTTAACGGCGGCTGCCAGCCCTGCGCCTTTAAATATGAGAACGGGGACATCTCGCTGCCCTCGCTCGACGGGCTGGTGCAGTTTTCACCGTCGTCCGTCCGGATGGAAATGCCCGACCAGAAGATTTTCGTCGACTGGATGGAGCACAACCTGAAACAGACGGCCGCGGGCGATCACTTCGAGCTGCCCAGCGGTTTTAAAACCTTCCGGCTCCACATCAGTTCCCCGTATTTCGGCGACCAGCGGAACCTGTATTTTTACTATTGCCTGGATAAAGATGGCTGGCAGGAAGAAGAAATATGGCTGCCCGTCAACAGTGACAGGACCATCACACTATCGTCGTTGCCATCAGGGAGCTACCGCATCCGAGTCCGCAAACTGAAAGGCTTCGGCAGGGACCAGTACATCGAAAAAGTGATCGGCATCCGCGTGCAGGAGGCCTTCTACGAAAAAGGATGGTTCAGGCTGGCGGTATTGCTCGCCCTGGTCTGCCTGATCATATTAATCTACAAAATGCGCGTCCGGCACATACAGGAACAGAACAAATTGCTGGAGCTTAAAGTCCATAACCGTACAGAGAAGTTACAGGAAACGATGGCCATCTTGCAGGAGTCAGACGAACAGCTTCGCAGGCAGGGCTTAATGCATAAACACCTGCTGACGGCCATTACCCATGATATCAAAACGCCGCTGCGGTTCCTGCTGCGCGTTAATAATAATGACCCTTCTTCGGGCAGGCTGCAGGAGGAGGAAATAAAAACAGTTACCTATGAGAGTCTCTACCGCATGCACTACCTGGTGGATAATCTCATCCATTATATGAGGACCACCTACCAGACAGGAGATTTCCCGGAAGAAGTCATAGACCTGCCCTGGCTGGTGGAGGAGAAGATGGCCATCTTTAAACCGGTGTCCGACTCAAAAGGCATACGGCTGATCAATCATGTCCCGCCGGGAACGACCGTGGTAGCCAATAAGCTGCTGCTGGCGGTTATCCTTCATAACCTGTTGGATAACGCTGTCAAATATACGGTTGACGGAAGCGTGGAAATAACCGTTGAAAAAGGGGTGGAGGTATTGACCATACATGTTGCAGATACCGGCAGCGGTATGCCACAGGGAGTCAGGGATTGGATAAACCAGGAAAATGACGGTACCGGACATTCCAGCAGCACAGGGATCGGCCTGATACTCATCAAGGAATTACTGCCAGCCATCCATGGCCGGCTGATCGCCAGCCCCGGAAAGGAGAGAGGCACTATACTTTCACTACTGCTTCGCCGATATGATTAGAAGCCTGGTACATATGCGCTTTCTCTACTAGGGCGATCACATTTTTTACCCCCGTTTTTTCAAAGATGCGCGCTTTATAAGTGCTCACGGTGGTGAGCTGCAGATGAAGCATCTCCGCAATTTTTATCAGCGGCAAGCCTTTGGTCAACAGGTTCATGACCTCAATTTCACGGCCGGAGAGCACGGCGAACGGGTTCTGGTGAACTTCCTGCTGCCGGGTGTACTTGCTGATCAGCTGCTCTCTGACCGCTCTGCTGATGTACTTTTCACCCCCCAGTACCGTGGTGACGGCTGTTTTGAAGTCGTCGTCCGGGGAGTTTTTTTCAATGTAGCCGTCGGCGCCGGTCTGCAGGTAACCGAGCGCATACAGGATCTCTTCATACGCCGAGCAGACCAGTATTTTGATATCAGGCTGCCGGAGCTTCACCGCCTGTATCATTTGCAGGTTGTTGCCGCCGGGCATATTGATATCCAAAATCAGCAGGTCGAAGTGCCGGATTTCAATAAAAGAAATGGTTTCGTCAAATGTTTTCGCTTCTGATACATGCATGTCACCAGGCAAGGAGCAGATTATTTGTTTTACGCCAAGTCTTACTATCGAATGGTCATCTGCTATCAATACGTGTATCATTTCCGTTCAGGTTAGGGCAGGAGGGTAGCATAGATCTTTTGTCGGTACTAAAGTAATATATTTTTCTTCTGATGTATATAATTATTTAAGAATTTTTTTAAGAATCTTCCGGCCACCGGATGACTGTACTGTAGTATAACTACTACAGTACTATTACAGTAACAACTACAGCCGTACATGAATAGTTTTTATACTTTCGTTAGCAGAATTGTTCCGTTGAGTCATGTGAACATTTCTGTGAATTGTAGGATGAACCAATGAGGCCCATATCCTTTTCTAAAACTTAATACTTTCCTATGGGGAAACTTTACGCGATTACCACAACATGCGGACTTTACCGTTTTGCAATGTCTCAAAAGCCATTTTCGTAAGACCAAATATCGCCTGTGTTTGATCACCGGCCAAGGTGAATGGTTGCCGGTTGTAGCAAACGACCATATCACGTCCTGAGCATATGAAAAAATAAAGGTTCCCGACGGAATCTTTACAGGCCTGCCGTCTGAAAACGGTGGTCCCGGACCCTTATTACCCAATGTTTATTGCATGATGTCCCTCTTAAATAATGTTATGAATCCCGATTCAAGGTTTTTCAGCAAAGGCTGTAAGCGGCTGTTACTGGCGCTGTTTGGCATGGCAACGACCATTGCCGCCTCCGCCGGCACTTTCCCCGTTACCAACACCAACAACGCAGGGCCCGGATCTTTCAGACAGGCCATCCTGGATGCGAATGCTGCGGGCGCCGGTCCGCACGAGATCGTATTCAATGTGCATGGACAGATCACGCTGGCCACCTCGTTGCCCACTATTACGGCAAAGAAACTGACCATCGACGGGCAGAACAAAATCACGATGTATTCTACGGGCACCAACTCTGTCATTAATCCGTTTGTGATTAATGCAGACAGTGTGACCGTCCGGAATTTCACCGTGCAGAACAACGGGGACATCAACGTAGACATTTTCCCGAACACCACAGGAGTAACGATTGAGAATATACGCTCTTTCAGTACGGTGGGAAACTTCCTGAATGCTTTTATGAGGGTACAGGGAGCGTCTACACGGCTGACAGTGAAAAATATATCTTCTACCGATGTGGAGCCGGGTAGTAGCGCACACATCGGACGTGCGCTTTATTTTACAAATGGTATGCAGACCGACCTGAAACTGGATAACATCCAGCTCAGCACGGCCAACAATACACGCGGGGGAGAAGGTATCGTGTTCAGGGATGCCGCTGTGAATGGATTGACCCTGACCAATAGTAATATCAGCGGCTTCCAGAACGCCATTATGTTTGATAATACTGCGGGCGCTGTGGAAACGGCCAACAACGTAGTGTTCAGAAATGTAACTATCGATAGCTTATGGAGCGGCGTATCACTGGGCATCTATTGCGATTACGCTGCTACCAATTTTGATATCAACCAGACAACGATAGATCTGAACGTGATTGGCGCGGACGACGATGGGGACTATGCCATCCGCTTCGACAACACGGCGAACAACATTACACTGGATACCATTAATATTAATGAGAACGATATTCACGCGATCTGGTTCAACGGTATTGCCAGCAATATCACCATTAATAAAGCAGTCATAGAAAACAAGGTGCCGGGGCAATTCGCTGGAAATGCACTGATACGTTTTGAAGGTGCTGTCAACGGATTTACCTGTACCAACTCCATACTAAATGGCGACAAAATTTCAAATGAAGATGATGCTGATATAGGCATCGGTTTTTACGCTGCTGCCACCGGAGTGACCATTGATAAGGTCACTTTTAGCGATTTTGATGTTGATGGGATTTATGTCATTGGAGCAGCCACCAACTTTCAGCTGACCAATTCCCGCTTCCTGCGGAACGTGGATGGTATCGAATTTTATAGTGATGCCGCCAGAACGAATGTTGACATTGTTAATTCGGCCTTTTACGACCAGACACGTTCAGGTATCGTGATAAACGGTACCAATGCAGTGACAGACGTAGATCTGAAAGGGGATACCGTTGTAAACAGTACTAACCATGGCGTTTGGTTTTACGGTGGCGCAGGTGTAACGGACGCTCAGGTCGATGGTTGTGTGATACACGACAACGGTGGCGCGGGTATTGTGAACGTTGCGCCGAACAAAGTGATCATCACTAATAACTCTATATATAATAATACGCTCGCCGGTATCTCGTTACCAGGCGGTAACTGTAGTTACACGCTGGCTGCCGGCAAAACGCCGGTACTCGTATCATCCACTCCGCTGGGCGCAGGTAAGTACCAGCTACAGCTAACGATACCCAATATAGCAGCCGGTGCCCAATATACGGTCGACATTTATGCCAACGATCCCGCTACGAACAAAACGAGCGGGCAATACTACGTTACGTCCATAACAGGACTTTCCGCAGGAACCTCTACGCAAACGATTACATACAATGCCGGTCCTGGTGCAACCGGCTTCGGTTTCTGGACTGCCACCTTACGCATCCCGGCCAACAACTGCGGAACCTCCGAGTTTGGCAACAGCATCCCGATGTCCCTCACAGGGCCTGCCTGTGTGAACAATGGCGTAGTGGCCTGGTACCGGGCTGACCAGGCGGTGAACGGGGTGAACTGGGGCGATATTTCCGGAAGGGGTAATCACATGACCACCATCGGCGATCCGGACAATACTACCGGTATGGTCAACTTTAACCCGGCTATTTATTATGATGGCAACGATGCGCACCAGGTACCTGCTTCAGCAGCAGTATCCGGCACTTATTCCATTATGGGCATGGGACTGCTAGAAGGTTCCCTGACGGGCCGCGTATTCGCCAGCTCCACCAGTAATAAGCTGATGGGATGGCATGCCGGGGTCGAAAACCGCCTGTATGTGGAAGGTTGGCTGAACACCGGTAATGCCATCACCGCCAGAGGAAAACTCTACTCCTTTGAAAGAGCGGCCAGCGGCGCCTATGAATTCAGAAGCAACGGTGGCCTGGTGAAAAACGGTCCTACCGCAGATGGTACCACCTGGACGTTGGAACTGGGAGGCGCCACTTACTCGGAATATTCGAAAGTCTTTGTTCCGGAAGTATTTATCTACAACAGGGACCTTACACCGGCAGAAATACAACGCATTGAGTCCTATATGGGTCTCAAATATGGCGTCACGCTCAACGGCGGCGCTACCGACTATATCAACAGCGACGGCACCGTACAAATATGGACGGCGGCCGCCAACGCCGGTTACGGCAGGCGCATCACCGGTATCGGCCGCGAAGATTGCACTATGCTGATCCAGAAGCAGTCCCTGAGTCAGGATACTGGCCTGGTGACCATCGCGCTGGGAAATGCTATCGCTCTTTCCAACGCTGTCAATACAAACAACATCACGCAGGATAAGGCATTCTTCGTCTTCAGTGACAACGGCGGTAGCACCAGCTACTTCACAGCCGTCACCGCCGCTAATGCCAACCAGCGCATGGGCCGCATATTCCGTGTGCAGAAAACAGCTTCCTGGGACAATACCCAGCAGCTCACCCTGCAACTGGAAGGCGGCAACGGAGACAACTACCTGCTTATCAGTACCGATGCGGCTTTTGGTACTATTACCAAAGAACTGAAGCTAAGTAGCACGGGAATGGTTACACTGAGCAGTAACGACCTGGCCAACGGCGCCTTTTTTACTTTCGGTCAGAAAAAACGCGCTCCCGGTGGCGTAGCGGCTAATCTGCAGGCATGGGTAAAAGCCGACGCCGGTGCTACCGTAGTGAATGGCAACATCCTCCAATGGCAGGACCAGGCCGTGTCAAGAGATTGGCCACTCGTGAATAGTAACGCTTTAGGCTGGGAAAGTAACCCTATCAACTATAACCCTACGATCAACTTCGTGGGCAATAACTACTTCACGGTGCCGCGTTTTACAGAAAATTATACCGCTGGTGAAATATTCTCTGTACAGACGACTACGCTGGCGCCCACTTCTACAACGCCCAGCTTCCCGTGGGAATTTGGAGGCGACCCTGCAACGCTTACCCAGCAGTTTTACGTATATAACGGATCACACTATACGCACTTTGGTATTACTTCGAGACCGGGATACTCATTGGCCGGCTTTAATGTAAACCGTGCGCATATATTAAATAACTGGAGCGCACCCAGCAACTGGGCGGTGAACTTCGACGGTAAAACGATCGGTAGCAACAATGCACTAACGGTTAGCTTCAAAAGAGGAACCGGCGCTAACAGCGCCATTGGAGCCGGACATGACAGCTGGTTCCAGGGCCGTCTTTCCGAAGTGATCCTCTTCGATCGTCAACTGAACGCGACAGAACGTACGCAGGTAAACAGCTACCTGGCGCTGAAATATGGTATCACGCTTACCACAGCTGCGGGTGGCCTCACCGATTACATCGCCAGCGATGCCAGCACCAAAATGTGGAGCGCTGCTAAAAATACCGGTTACGGTCAACGTATCACTGGTATCGGCAGAGACGACAACGGTACCCTCTTGCAGAAACAAAGCCGCTCACAGCTGGATGGCGCTAATATCACCCTCAGCATGGGCAACAGCTTTGCCGCTTCTAATGGTGAGAATACAGCCGATATTGCCAACGACCTTTCCTTCTTTACTTTCAGCGATAACGGTCAACCGGCAACGTATACACAGGGCGTTACAGGGCTGGCCAATATCACTATGCGCATGGGACGCGTCTATAAAGTAGACCGTACCAATTGGGCTTCCGGCGCATCTATCTGGATGGCGTTGATCGGCGGAAACAAATCCAACTACCTGTTGGTGAGTAGTGATGAAAACTTTGGTGCAGGAGATAAAGCTTATCCGCTCGATGAAAAGGGACAGGTCATCGTCGCAGAAAATCTGCTGCCTGACGGTGCTTACTTTACTTTTGGCACTATCCAGGCTGCCCCCGCTGGTGTAGCCGCAGGACTGGCGGTATGGACAAGAGCCGACAGCGCGGTCGTGTTAAGCGGTACCAACGCCACACAGTGGAAAGAGCTGAGCCCTGCCGGTCGTGCCTGGACACCTGCCGGCGCTACGGCGATGCCCTGGAAGGAAGCCTCCTTTAACTTCAACCCGGGTATCGGTTTCAACGGTAATTACTTCGTGCAAGCGCCTGAGATAGCGAACGCCTTTACTGCCGGTGAAATATTCTCCATACAAACATACAACGGTGACAATACCACTGCTGTCACTAATTATCCTTTCGAATTTGGAGGTACCTATGCCAGCGCACAGTCGGTATACACCTGGAATAACAACAATCAGTATACTTATTTTGGTTCCGGCACCGCCCGGAGGAACTTTGCCTACCCGGCGGGTGTAAATGTGCGCAACGCGCACTTGCTCAATATCTGGAGCGCCACCAACGACTGGGCGGCGGGCATTGACGGTAAAGTACTGTTAACCGCTAATGTCAACGCGGTGAGTTTCCTGTCGGCAGCCAACAATAAGGATTATATCGGCGCAGGGCATAACGCTCCTTTCAACGGCGATATTCCGGAAATCATCTTATACTCCCGCAAGCTGAGCGCGACAGAACGTCAGCAGGTACAATCCTATATGGCGCTGCGCTACGGCCTTACATTAGGTATAGACGCTCCCATGGACTACCTGGCCAGCGACGGCACCACTACCATGTGGAAAGCCGCTGCGGGCGGTGCTTATGCCAAACATATCACCGGCATTGGCCGCGACGACAGAGGCATGCTGCTGCAGAAGCAATCTGTGGCCGCAGATACCGGTATTGTGACCATTGCTGCCGGTACCACCGTAGCAGTGTCCAATAAAGCCAATGCTACCACTATTACCAACGATCTTTCTTTCTTCACTTTTGGAGATGATGGTGCAGCCACCACCTACCTTACACCGGTAGCCGGTATCAACGGCCTTAACAGCCGCATGGCCCGCATCTTCAGAGCACAGAAAACCAACTGGGCTGACCAGGACATTACCATCAAACTTGCCGGCGGCAATACCCGGACTTACCTGGTGGTAAGCACGGACAATACCTTCGGTGCAGGAGACGCTACTTACGCACTGAATGCTGACGGTACAGTTACCCTCAACAGCAGCCAGCTGGCCGACGGCGCGCATTTTACTTTTGCAAGGATGGTCACCGGACCGAACGGCGTGAAAGACGGTCTTTCTTTCTGGCTGCGTGCGGATGACGGCATGTCTTCCGGTAGCCAATGGATGGACTACAGCAACTTCGGAAACGACGCTGCACAGGGCCTGGTGAGCGGCCAGCCCATTACGGATGCAAGAGCACTCAACTTCAACTACGGCCTCGTGTTCGATGGTACGGACGATTTCCTGGATATTAATACTACCCGGATAGACCCGTCTACCTCCACCATTTTTGCGGTGGCCAGCGGTACCGGGTATGATGCCGTAAGAAATTTTATCGGTAGTGGGGCAGTAGGTTCAGCGCAAGGCATGGAATTCCGTATAGGCGGAGGCAAAGTGCAATACCTGGAAAATGCAGCAGCAGTAGTAGCTGTAGGAGGCATTAAATCCATCCTGCCAGGTAGGCCATATATTTTCAGCGCCACACAGTCCAATGCTACTGATGGTGTGCAATTGTTCGAAAACTATACAGTTGATACTAAAGGCACTATCAATTTAACACCGCTCACAGAAAACCTGGTGTCCATTGGTGCGCGCAGCATTGCTTCCCGCGCCTTCTTCTGGCAGGGCTCCATGGGAGAAGTGATTTCGTACAACCGCGTACTGTCAGACGCTGAGCGTCAGTCAATTGAATCTTATCTCGGCCTGAAATACGGTATCACTATTAATAACGGCGCTACCGATTACCTGGCCACCGACGGCTCCAAATACTGGACCGCCGATCCAACCTATAAATTCCGTATCACCGGCATCGGCCGCGACGACTCCACCGCGCTGAACACCAAACAGTCCCTCAGCGTGGATACCGGTTTTGTGACGCTTTCATTGGGCAGCAGCATTGAGCTGACCAACGAACGGAACACCAATACCATTAACAACAACAAATCTTTCCTGGTATTCGGGGATAATGGCCTGTCGGCTTCCTCCTACACTACAGTTGTCGGCGGCGCTAACGCTACCCGCCGTCTGCCCCGCGTATGGAAAGTGGACAAAACCAACTGGACCGACCAGAACATTACCCTGAAAGCCGATGCGGTAGGTACCAAAGTATACCTGCTCATCAGCACCGATCCTACGTTTGCCACTATCAGCAAAGAGCTGCCGCTGAATACGGATAAAACGATCACCCTCAACAGCAGCCAGTTACCCGACGGTATTTACTTCACCTTCGGTGCACCGGTGAAATACCCGGGTGGTGTGGCCAGCGGTAACCTGGTATGGCTGCGCGCAGATATCAATACTTCTGCTTCCACAGACAATACACCGATCAGCAATTGGAACGACTACAGTCCAAACGGCAACAACATGTCGCAGGCTACTCCGGCGAACCAGCCAATATATATGGACAATCCTGCGTCCAATTTGAACTTTAACCCTGTGGTGAAGTTTAATGGCGCGCCGCATGCGATGAATGGCAACTCTTTCCTGAAAAACGGCTCTTACAATGCAGCCTACGCCTTTTATGCGGGCAGCCAGGCGGTAGCCAATACTACGGTTATCTTTACCGAGGCTGCTCCAGCGCTGGGAACTAACCAGTTTACATTACATGCCACCTGGAATGATAATGTGGTATACTGGGACGCTCCTTACCTCAATAACCGTCTTACCTTCAACGCCGGGGACGTCAACAACCAGGTGGTCCTCTGGACAACTACGGATAATGTGAGCCTCGCCGCCAACAAACAATCTATTTACAAGAATGGGTTGAATGTAGCCAATGGCAATAAGACGGACGTCCTCACCGGCGGTAACCAACCCTTCCAGCTGGGCTGGAATAACGGTGTTTCATACAACGGCCGTATGGGTGATCTGGTCATCTATACAAGTCCGCTCACGCCAACGGAACAACAGAAGGTGAACAGCTACATGGCCATTAAATATGGTATCACGCTCAACAACGGCGCTACCAATTACCTGGCCACTGACGGCAGCACTGTGTGGGACGCGACGACTAACACCGGTTATGGTAACTACATCACCGGTATCGGTCGTGACGACGCGGAAGACCTGAACCAGAAACAATCCCGCAACACCATGAGCGGTATGCAACTGGCCATCGGTCTCACCAGCCTCGCAGAAACAAACCTCAGCAATACCAATAACTTCACTGCGGATAAATCATATATGGTATGGGGCGACAATGCCGGCAGCCATCTCTTTAAAACCGCGCTGACAGGCCACCCTGTGGCGAACTATCGCATGGGAAGAGTATGGAAAGTACAGAAGTCCGGTACTATCGGCACTGTGCAGGTGGCCGTACCTTATGATGCGCTGCCCAATGCTGCGCAGACATACCTCATCGTCAGCAACGACGCCACCTTCGATGGCAGTGATACCTTCATCCCGGTAACGGCCACGACCCTCAATGGCGTAAAACACTACGCTGCCGATGTGAACCTGAATAATGGTCAGTACTTTACCTACGCAGCGTCTATTAAAACGCCGGGTGGGGTAGTAGGCACTTCCCTCTGGCTCCGCGCAGACGCAGGTACTTCCAGCACTACGGATAACACCGCACTCAATGGCTGGACCGATTACGCTTCTGATCTGAACAACGCTACGCAGGCTACTGCGGCGAACCAACCGCTGTTCCTGAATAACGCCGCCAGCAACGCCAACTTTAACCCGATGGTGAAATTTGATGGTACCGACTTCATGGACCTGGATATCACCAAAATGCCGATAGGTACCTCCGCCAGAACACTCATTGGCGTAGGTAATACTGCCACCACTGCTGCAGGCAATAAGTTTATCCTCGCTTATGGTGCCGGTGCTACCAACCAGGGTAGCGGCCTCGCGCTGATAGGCGGAAACGGTACTGCTGACTTTGTGGGATGGGCGAATGATGTAACAAGTCCTGCCGGCAACTGGCAGGCGGGCGTAGTCAATGAAATGACAGGCGTATGGGCCGGTAATGGCGGCAACGCTACCCTGTACAGCAAAATGAAAGCGTTAGGCGGACCGGCCGCGAAGGCCTGGAACACAGGCAACGTGGCTGCCGGTATCGGCGCATGGCCATGGGACCGCGCGCAGGCATGGAATGGCACCATGGGCGAGGTGATCGTATACCCGACCGCGTTAACCACCAACGAACTGCAGCGTGTGTCCACTTACCTGGCTATCAAATACGGCTATACGCTGGACCAGACCAGCCCGACAGACTACCTGGCGACCGACGGCACCACCAAAGTGTGGGACGCTACCGCTAACGCCACCTATAAAAATAATATCACCGGTATCGGCCGCGACGACGTGGAAGGCCTAGCACAGAAACAAAGCCAGAGCATCAACGGCGGTGTACAGCCCATCGTGGGCCTTGGCAGCATCGCGGCAGATAACCTTAGCAATACCAATACCTTCGCCGCAGACAAGACCTATATGGTATGGGGCGACGATGGTGGCAGCACCGCCTTCACTACCGCTGTTACCGGCAACCCGGCTGTCACCACCCGCATGGCGCGGATCTGGAAAGTACAGGAGTCCGGCACCGTTGGTAATGTAACACTGGCCATCGGAAAAGACCAGCTGCCGAAAGTAGCTAAAACACCTTACCTGATCGTCAGCAACGATGCTACGTTCGACGGCGCTGACCAGTTCATCCAACTGGCCGAATCTGACGTGAACGGCGTAGCCAGCTACACCGCCAACATCGACCTGGCCAACGGTCAATACTTCACCTACGCCAGCTTCGTGACAGCACCGGGCGGCGTACCCAATGAAATGCTGTGGGTGAAAGCCGATGCTGACGTCCAGGTGAACGGCAGCAACCAGGTGGAACAATGGCTCAACCAGGCCGGCACTATGGTGACTGAACTGCGTGCGGCCGCTCCTGCGCATACCGCCGCTATTACACCAACGGCTGACATCCTCCACGTACCGAACGGTATCAACTTCAACCCGACCCTGGCCTTTACCGGCGCCAACGGCAGATCACTGAAAGGTGATGCAGCTGTTAACTGGAATACCGCCGCCAACCTGTCCATCTTCTCCGTAGCTTCACCGGAAGGCTTGCCAGCCAATGGCCTGGCGGGTATCTTCGCCACTAACGGCAACTGGACAGCAGCAGGTGCAGCAGGCAGAGGGCTGATCTATTCTTCCACTGGTACCTTTACCCTCGATGGTAACGGATGCCTCGTGGCGCCATCTACGCCTTCCTATGCAGGCCCCGTCATCGCAAGAGGCGTGTACGTGAACCCGGGCAATGCCCTGAACGGAAGGACCTGGCTCAATGGTAAACCAGGCGCTATCGGCGTTACCTGTACCGCACAGGTAGACGGCTCCTTCTTTGAAGTAGGTGGCCGTACTACCGCCGAGGCGTCACTGGACAACCGCATCTTCAATGGTAAAATCCCTGAGGTGATCGTCTACAAAGCGGCCCTCACGCCCACAGAAATGCAGCAGGTAGAATCTTACCTCGGCATTAAATATGGCGTTACGCTCGACCAGAGCACCGCACAGAACTACCTGGCCACAGATGGCTCCGTGATCTGGAACGCTACCGCCAACAGCACTTATAAAAACAACATCTTCGGTATCGGTCGCGATGACCGCGAAGCGCTGACACAGAAACAGTCCCGCAGCATCCACACAGGTTCCATCCTGACAGTGGGCATGCGCACCATCGCCGCCACCAATGCAGAGAATACCAATACTTTCGGTACTGATAAAAGTTACCTCCTGCTGGGCAGCAACAGCAACGCCCTCACCGTTGGTGGTACAGACCTGCCCGTTGGCACCTGTATCCCCGAACGCCTCACGCAGGAATGGAAAACACAGTTCACCAACTACGATATCAGCACCCAGCCGCTGAGCATGCAGTTCGACCTCAACGGCATCACCGTGAAAGGTACCGCTACTGAAGACTTCACCATTATGGTGGACGAAGACGGCGACGGCGACTTCACTACCGGCACCGTAAAAGAAATTCCTGCTACCAGCTTCAACGGCGGTATCGTGAGCTTCGATAACGTGAGTACCCTGAAAGACGGCGTGGTATTCACCCTGGTGACCAGCCACCTCCGTCGCACGGCCAACCTGGTACCGGATGCCACCACCAGAACGGTGGCCGCTACCTGTATCAGCAACGACACGCTGTATTTCATCGATCCTACAGACGCCAACAAATACATCGCTTCCATCTCCCTGAACGGTAACGCCATGGATGTGACCAAGCTGTCCGCACTGGTAGACGTAAACCGGGACATGAATGCCGCCCTGGGTAAAAACAGCGGCACCGACTACGGTACACAGCTGATGCGCAGACTGGTGCAGATCAACTATACCGGCGCAGCCCTCACACAGAACGGCGGCGTAACCGTTCGCCTGTTCTGGAACCCTGCGGAAAAAACCAACGCAGAAAACATGCTCTCCGGTACCCGCGGCGTACCAGGTACCCAACGCTGGACATGGTTCAAGCATACCGGCGATATCACCGCCACCCTGGCCGACCTGGCGCCGGAAGGACTGGCAAACATCACCGAACTGGTACCGACAGCTACCGGCCAGCAGGACGGCGTGGAATACGTTGAGTTCAGCGGCATACAGAGCTTCTCTACCTTCGGCGGGGTGACCGCTGTCAACCAGACCCTGTCTATCATCAAAGGTCAGGACGGTAAAGAAGGAACCCCGGACGGCGCCTTCAAAATCAGCCTGCCTGGCGCCATAACAGCCACAGAAGACATCACCGTCGACTATACGGTGACAGGTACCGCCGCTAACGGCACCGACTATACTACATTGACCGGTACCGTTACCTTCCCGTCCGGCAGCAACAGTATCTCACTGCCGGTGATCGTGACAGACGACAATATCCTGGAAACAACAGAAAACGTGACCGTTACCCTGAACAACGCCCTCGGCGCCATCAGCGGTAATGCCTACAATATCAGCAGCACCCAGTCTGCCGCTACACTGGATATCGCAGACAACGACGCCAGCGACCCTGCTAAAACCACGGTAGGCGTTGTCTGGAGCAGCGATGCCAGGGAACCCATCACCAACGGTGCGTTCAATATCAGTCTGCCTGCAGGGGTGACTGCTGCCGAAGACATTCTCGTAACCTATGCCGTTGCCGGTACCGCCACAGCTGGCGCCGACTACCAGGCACTGACCGGCTCCGTTGTGATCCCTGCCGGTTCAGGCGGCGTGATGCTGCCGGTACTGGTCATGGATGATCAGCTACTGGAGAAACCGGAAACTGTCATCGTCACCGTAACAGGCGGCAGCTCTGCCAACTTTACGCTGACACCGCGCACCGGTGCTACTACGGCCACCGTGAATGTTGTTGACGATGAAAACACACCGGCTAACCTTACGCTGAGTGTGGCCAAAACAGCCGATGC
This sequence comes from uncultured Chitinophaga sp., assembly GCF_946479755.1. The sequence continues at coordinate 314,507 of NZ_CAMLHC010000001.1, forward strand.
GGCTGAACCGGCCACCCATGGCGGATTTACCATCAGCCTGCCGTCTACCGTTAAACCAACGGAAGACATCACCGTCAGCTATACCGTTGCCGGTACAGCCACAGGTGGGTCTGATTACACCGCGCTTACCGGTACAGCGACCATACCTGCCGGTCAGTCGAGCGTAGCCCTGCCGGTAAACGTGATCGACGATCAGATCATTGAAAATGCGGAGACAGTGGTGGTAACGCTTACCGGCGGTACCAGCCCTAATTTCACTTATACTGTCAGCGCCACCAATGGCAATGCATCCCTGGCGATAGCAGATAATGACAACACCGCGGCCAACCGTGTGCTGAGCATCAAAAAGACAATTGATGCCGCAGAACCGGCCACCCATGGTCAGTTCACCATCAGTCTGCCAGCCAATATCAAATCTTCTGAAGATATAACCATAGCCTATACATCCTCCGGTACCGCTACCAGCGGCACAGACTACGCCGCCCTGGGAACATCGGTGGTGCTGCCTGCAGGACAGAACAGCATCACCCTGCCAATCACCGTTACCGATGACAAGATCATCGAGAACACCGAAACTGTCATCGCAACGGTGACTGGCGGTACCAGCACCAGCTTTGCCTTTACTGTCAGCAGCACCGAAGGCAGCGCTACTGCCGATCTTGCGGATGACGACAACACCGCGGCCAACCGCGTGCTGGGCGTCCGCAACGCAGGGGGAGATGCCTCCGAACCGGCTACCCACAGCGCGTTTAAGATCGGTCTGCCTGCAGGGGTGACTTCTTCCGAGCCGGTGACCGTAACGTACACCATTAGCGGCACTGCTGTTAACGGCACCGACTACACGACGCTGCCGGGCACCGTGATCATCCCAGCCGGCCAGGACAGTGTAACCGTCCCCGTGACCGTGAGCGACGACCTGCTGATGGAATCCACCGAAACCGTGATCATGACCATCACCGGCGGCACCAGCACCAGCTTTGCCTTCACGGCCAGCACTACCAACGGTAATGCGACCGTGAATATCCTGGACGACGATAACACCGCCGCCAACCGCGTGCTGAGCATCACTAAAACCAACGATGGCGCAGAACCGGCTACCAACGCCGCGTTTAAGATCAGTCTGCCTGGAACGGTAAAACCTTCTGAAGACATTACCGTGAACTACACCATCGCTGGCACGGCTACCAACGGTACCGACTACACTACTTTAAGCGGTACGGTGACCATCCCCGCAGGAACAAATAATATTACCCTGCCGGTGACTGTGACCAATGACCTCGTAATAGAGGGCACCGAAACGGTAGCGTTAACGCTCACCGGTGGCAGCTCTGCAAACTTCGCCTATACCGTTAGCGCTACCAATGGTAATGCTACGGCCAGTATTACTGATGACGATAACACCGCGGCCAACCGGGTGCTGAGCGTAGTGAATGACGGCAACGCCGCAGAACCGGCTACCCCCGGCGCCTTTAAAATCAGCCTGCCGACAGGCATCACTGCTTCCGTGCCGGTGACCGTGAATTATACGATCGCAGGAACAGCCACCAGCGGCGCAGACTATACTGCGTTAACCGGCACCGCCACCATTCCGGCGGGCCAGCCCGATGTGACCGTAGCTGTAACGGTGGCAGATGATAAAATCATCGAACTGACAGAAACAGTTGTGATGACTATTACCGGCGGTACCGGCGGCGGATCTGCCTATACGGCGTCAGCAGCCGCTAAAACAGCAACGGTGAACATTGCGGACGATGATGATACACCAGCCAACCGTGTGGTAAGGGTACAAGTAGCCCGTGACGGCGCCGAAGGCGGCAGCACACTGCGGTTCAACTTCCTCCTGGCTCCGGGTATTACTGTCTCTCAGCAGGTGACGATTAACTATTCAATAGGAGGTACCGCTATCCTGGGTACAGACTACAATGGCCTGACCCCTTCTCATTTTGACGGGACAGCCATCATCTCCGCCGGAGCCACCAGCACCGCGTCAGTAGGCAATGTAGTGGATGACCAGATCATAGAAGGTACAGAAACCGTGGTCATCACGCTCAACAGCGGTTCGTCCGCCAACTTCACCTTTACCCCTGATCCGGCAGAAGGTGTCGCCACAGCCAACATTATCGATAACGACGATATCCCGGCCAACCGTGTACTGAGCATCACCAAAAACGGCGATGCCGCCGAACCGGCCACCAATAATACCTTCAATATCAACCTGCCTGCCGGCATTACCGTTCCTCAACCAATCACGGTGAACTATACCGTGACAGGTACTGCCACCGGCGGCGCAGATTACGCTACCCTGACTGGTACCGCCACCATCCCCGGCGGCGCCAACGGTACCACACTGCCTGTCAATGTGATTAATGACAATCTCATTGAGAATACAGAAACCGTCGTGGTAACGATCAACGGCGGCACAGCCGGCACGCTTACGTTCACGCCGAGCACCACCAACGGGGCTGAAACGATGAACATTGCAGACGATGAAAACACCGCGGCTAACCGCGTACTCAGCATCGTGAAAGTATCTGATGCTGTGGAACCTTCCACCAACGGCAGCTTTAAAGTAAGCCTGCCCGGAACGGTGCGGACTTCCGAAGCGGTGACCGTCAACTACACCGTTAGCGGTACCGCTACCAACGGCGCAGACTACACGACGCTGACCGGCTCCGTTGTACTGCCTGCCGGCCAGAACAATGTGTCCATACCCGTGCTTGTCATCAATGACAAGATCATAGAAGGTACAGAAAACGTCACCCTCACGCTGACCGGCGGCACCAGCACCAGCTTTGCCTTTACCGCCAGCACCACTAACGGCAATGCTACCGTAGACATCGCAGATGACGACAACGTGGCAGCCAACCAGGTACTGAGCGTGGCCAAAGGCACAGATGGCGCAGAACCGAACACCAACGGCGCCTTTACTATCAGCCTGCCTGCCGGTTACACCGCGGCAGCGCCGATCACTGTCAACTATACCATTGCCGGTACAGCCACCAGTGGGTCTGATTACGTGGCCATGACAGGCACCGTGACCCTGCCCGCAGGACAACCCAATGTATCCGTTCCGGTGGTAGTGAGCAACGACGACCTGATAGAGAACACCGAAACCGTGATCATGACCCTGACCGGCGGTACAGGTGGCGGCCTCACTTACACCGCCAGCCCAACCAACGCGACGGCGACTGTTAATATTACCGATGACGAAAATGCCGCGGGCAACCGTATCCTGAGTGTTGCCAACAACGGCAATGCTGCAGAACCGGCTACCCCGGGCTCCTTTAGAATAAGCCTGCCAACAGGGGTTAAACCATCTGAAGACATCCAGGTGACTTACACCATCAGCGGTACCGCTACCGGCGGTAAAGACTACACCGCATTGACAGGTACGGCGACCATCCCTGCAGGCCAGAACAGTGTAGACGTTCCTGTTACCGTTACCGATGACAAGATCATCGAAGGACAGGAAGACGTTATCCTGACTATCAGCGGCGGCGCCAGCACTAACTTCGCTTACACCGCCAGCACCACCAACGGTGCAGCTACGGTGAACATCGCCGATGACGACAACACCGCTGCCAACCAGGTACTGGCTGTCACCAAAGGTGCAGATGCCGCCGAACCGGCCACTAATGGCTATTTCGTGATCAGCCTGCCAACTGGCTATACATCCGCGAAAGATATCCAGGTGACCTATTCCGTGGGCGCAGGTACCGCTACACCGGGTACCGACTACCAGGCCATTACCGGCACCATTACCATCCCGGCCGGTAAGGAAAATGTACATGTGCCGGTGAATGTGATAGACAACAAAGTGATTGAACCGGCTGAAACCGTGATCCTGAACATCAGCGGCGGTAACGATACACAGTTCGCCTACACCGTTGCCGGTGGAGCAGGTTCCGCTACCGTAACCATTGCCGACGATGATTACACCACTAACCGCAACGTCGTGCTGCTGACCAAAGTATCTGACGCTATCGAAGGCGGTACCAACGGTCAGTACAGGATTGCGCTGCAACCAGGGGTGACCAGCTCAGAGGACGTGGTGATTAACTTCTCCCTGACAGGGACAGCTATCAATGCAACAGATTACAATTTACTGGGCCTGTCCGCCGGTAAGATTGTGATACCGGCCGGCGCCAATGAAGTATTCATAGACGTGGATGCCGGCAACGACGGCATCATTGAAGGGCCCGAAACGGTGATCATGACGCTTACCAGCGCAGCATCTTCCAGCTATCCGTTTACCATAGATCCATCCGGTAACGGCGCAACGGTGAACATCGTAGACGCGAATGCCGCGAGCAGCACACCGATACAGGTGATCACCGGCACCAACGCCGCTGAGCCGGCCAGCAACGGTACCTTTACCGTGAAACTGGCAGGTGTGGCCACTTCGGCATGGCCTGTGACGGTAGGCTACCGCGTATCCGGTACGGCTACCTCCGGACTGGACTATGAAGCCCTGGGCTCCATCGTGATCCCGGCTAATACCAACGCCATCCCGATTACGCTCAAAGTGCTGGACGACAAGATCATCGAGCCGACAGAGACCATGACCATCACGCTCCTGTCAGGCAGCGCTACCGATGGCGGTGGAAACGCCTTTATCTTCCCGCCGGACCCGGTCAACGAGAGCATCGCCGTTAATATCGCCGATGACGACGCCACTGCCGCCAACCAGGTACTGAAAGTGGTGAAAGATAAAGACGCGGCTGAGCCGAACACCAACGGTTCTTACACCGTGAGCCTGCCGGACGACTATACTTCTTCCGCCAACCTCACGCTGAGTTATACTATGACCGGCACCGCTGTGCGCAATACGGACTACACCATCTTTACCATCACGTTGCCGGCCAACAGCAACAGCATCAGCCTGCCGCTGCGCGTTACCGATGATAAGATCATCGAGAACACGGAAACGGCTATCCTGAACCTGAACGGTGGTACCGACGGCAACTCCTTCACTTATACCGCAGATCCGGCCAGCAAAGTGGCTACGCTGAACATCGCCGACGATGATAACAATGCGACCAACAACGTGTTGTCTGTAACGGCCACCGCTCACGGCGCTGAACCATTTACCAATGGTCTGTTTACCATTAGTCTCCCTATCGGCTACACCGCGGCGGAAGACATCGATGTGACTTATACCACAGGTGGCACCGCCACTGCCGGTGACGACTATACGCCGCTGACCGGCACCGCGAAAATTCTGAAGGGGCAGCCCAATGTGACTGTGTCAGTGCCTGTGCTTGACGACCAGATCATAGAAGGTACAGAGACCGTGGTGATGACACTGACCGGTGGTACCAGCACCAGCTTTACTTTCACCCCGGCCACTGGTAACAGTACGGCTACCGTGAATATCACTGATAACGACAACACTGCCGCCAATCAGGTGATCAGCATCGCGAAAAAAACAGATGCCGCTGAACCATCCACCCATGGCGCGTTTACGGTGAGCCTGCCGGCGAATATCAAATCCGCGCAGCCTGTCACCGTGAACTACACCATCGGCGGCACTGCCGAAAATGGAAAAGACTACAATACCCTCACCGGTACGGTAGTGATACCTGCAAATACAAATGGGGTAGACGTGCCCGTGACTGTGATGGATGAGAAGATCATAGAAGGTACAGAAACCGTGGTCCTCACCGTTACCGGCGGCGCTTCTCCGGACTTCACCTTCACCGCCAGCACTACCAACGGTACCGCGACCGTGAACATCGCCGATGACGATGATATCGCCGCTAACCGCGTGCTGAGCGTGGAAAACAAAGCCAATGCCGCAGAACCGGGCACCAATGGCCTGTTCCGTATCAGCCTGCCCGCCGGTTATACCGCAGCAGTGCCTGTTACCGTGAACTATACCGTTGCCGGTACCGCCACATCCGGCGACGACTACACCGCGCTGACCAATACCGTGATAATACCTGCCGGTGAAAACGGCGTGCCGGTAGCAGTGAATGTGGAAGACGACAAGATCATAGAAAATACAGAAACCGTTGAACTGACCATCACCAACGGTACCGGCGGCGATGCCTACACCGCCAGCGCCACCAACGGTAAGGCGACTGTGAACATCGCAGACGACGACAACACACCGGACAACGTGGTGCTGAGCGTAATAAGGACGGCCGATGCGGCGGAACCTTCTACCAACGGAACGTTCCGTATCAGTCTCCCTGCCGGCGTGACCGTAGCAGAAGACGTGACCGTACGTTATAACATCACCGGTACCGCTACTAACGGCACCGACTATACTAACCTCGGCGGCACGGTTGTACTGCCGGCCAACCAGGAAAGTGTAGATGTGACAGTAGCAGTGACGGACGATAAGATCATTGAGAACACAGAAACGGTGGTTATGACGCTGAACAACGGCAGCAGTGCCAACTTCAGCTTCACCGCCAGCACTACCAGCGGCAACGCGTCCATGGATATTGCCGACGACGACAATACCCCGACAGCCCTGGTGCTGAGCATCAACAAAAAAGCAGATGCAGCAGAACCGTCCACCAATGGCCAGTTCTCCATCAGCCTGCCTGCGGGTTATACCGCCTCACAGAACATCACGGTGAACTATACCGTGGCAGGTACCGCTACCAGCGGCGGCGACTACACAGCCCTTGGCGGATCTATTGTGCTGCCGGCTGGTGAAGACACCGTATTCCTGCCGGTAACGGTGAAAGATGATAAGATCATCGAGCCGACAGAGACCGTGATCGTTACCCTGACCGGCGGCACCAGCACCAGCTTCAGCCTGGTGCCCAGCAGCAGCAACGGCAACGCTACGGTTAACATCACCGATGATGAGAATACCGTTCCGGCGAACCTTGTACTGGGCATTGCACGGAACAAAGACGCGGCAGAACCGGCTACCAGCGGCGCCTTCAGAGTAGGGCTCCCAACGGGTATCACCGCTGCAGAAGACATCACCGTGAATTATAGCATAACAGGCACCGCTGCCACGGGTGCGGACTATGTGGCCCTGAGTGGTACAGTAGTGCTCCCGGCAGGTCAGGACAGCGTTGATATCCCTGTGACAGTGGCCGACGACAAAATCATCGAGCCTACCGAAACAGTCATCGCGACACTGGCGGGCGGTTCCTCCAGCAGCTTCACCTTCACCGGTACCGGCAACGCTACCGTGAACATCGCCGATGACGACGCGGTGGCTGCCAACCTGGTGTTGACTGTAGCTCAGGCCAGCGATGCGGCAGAGCCTAATGTCAACGGTTCCTTCATCGTGAGCCTGCCTGCCAATTATACGGCGGCAGAAGACATCACGGTGAACTACACCATCACCGGTACCGCCATCAGCGGCACGGACTACACGGCGCTCCCGGGCACCGTAGTTATCCCGGCCGGTCAGCCTGGCGCCACTATACAGGTACCAGTGATCGACGATCAGCTGATAGAAACAACAGAAACCGTGATCATGACGCTCAACGGCGGCAGCTCTGCCAGCTTCACTTTCACGGGTAATGGCAACGATACGGTGAACATTGCCGATAACGACAATACGGCGGCCAACCGCATCCTGTCTGTCACTAAAATGACCGATGCAGCAGAACCAGGCACCAATGGCGTATTCGCTATCAGTCTGCCTAAAGGTATCACCGCAGCAGAAGCCATCACCGTGAACTACACCATCGGCGGCACCGCCACCAGCAACAAAGATTACACTGCCCTGAGTGGCACCGCCACCATCCCGGCAGGTAAAGACACAGTATTCGTGACCGTGCCTGTCATCGACGACCAGGTGATTGAAACCACTGAAAACGTAGTGATGACCCTGACCGGCGGCACCAGCGTCAACTTCACCTTCACGGCCAGCACCACCAGCGGCAACGCAACGGTGAACATCGCTGACGATGATAATGTGGCGGCCAACCTGGTAGTGAGCGTGCTCACCCCGGCAGACGCGGCAGAGCCGGCCACTAACGGCTCCTTCACCGTAAGCCTGCCTGCAGGGTACACCGCATCGGAAGATATCAGGGTGAACTACACCATCGGCGGCACCGCCACCGCGGACGACGACTACGCTACCCTGAACGGCAGCGTAATCATCCCGGCCGGCGTGACCAAAATCACCGTACCGGTGACAGTGAAAGACGATAAGATCATAGAAAATACAGAAACAGTAATATTGACGGCTACAGGGGCTACATCCACCAGCTTTACGCTCGTGGCAAGCAGCACCAACGGCAGCGCTACCGTGAATATCGCAGATGACGATAACACCGCCGCTAACCGGGTGCTGAGCGTAAACAATGCAGGCAATGCAGCAGAACCGGCTACTAACGGCCGCTTCGCTATCAGCCTGCCTGGAGGAGTAACCTCGGCCGAAGATATTACCGTGAACTACACCATCGCCGGTACCGCCACCAGCGGTACTGATTACAGCGCCCTCAGCGGCACGGTAGTCATCCCGGCAGGAAAAGACACCGTTTTCATACCGGTGAATGTTATCGATGATAACATCATCGAAAGCAGTGAAACAGTGGTACTCACCCTGACCAACGGCGCCAGCACCAGCTTTAACTTCACCGCCAGCGCCACCAACGGTAACGCTGCTGTGACCATCGCTGATGACGATAGCGTTGACGGCAACCGCGTACTGCAGGTAGTGAGAACAGCAAATGCAGCAGAACCAGCCACCAACGGCAGCTTCTATGTAAGCCTGGTGGCTGCTGTCACCGCTGCGGAAGACATCACCGCTACCTACACCATCAGCGGCACCGCTAAAAACGGTACCGACTATACGAGTCTGACAGGTACCGTTGTGATCCCCGCGGGTCAACCGGGTGTGTCTGTACCAGTGACCGTCACCGATGACAAGATCATTGAAGGCACCGAAACAGTGATCATGACGCTCACCGGCGGTAACTCCACCAGCTTCGCCTATACCGTCAGCAATACCTCCGGCATCGCTAACCTGGACATCGCCGATGACGACGCCACTACCGTTAACCGCGTACTGGTGGTGACCAAAGGCAGCGATGCGGCAGAACCGGCCACCAACGGCAGCTTTAATATCGGTCTGCCTACAGGCATCACGGCCGCTGAAAATATCACCGTAAGCTATACCATCGCCGGTACCGCCACCGCGGACACAGACTACAACGCCATCACTGGCACGGTAGTTATCCCGGCGGGCCAGAACAGTATAGCCGTGCCTGTGACCGTGAAAGACGATAAGATCATCGAAACCACTGAAACCGTGATCATGACGCTCACCGGTGGAAATTCTGCCAGCTTTACTTACGCCGGTAATAATAATGACACCGTGAACATTGCCGATAACGACGACGTAGCGGCCAACCGCGTGCTGACCGTAGCGAAAGCGATCGATGCGGCAGAACCGGCTACCAACGGCGCCTTTACCATCAGTCTGCCTGCCGGTATCACCGCAGCAGAGAACGTGACCGTCAACTACACCGTGGCAGGTACTGCTACTACAGGTACAGACTACACCAACCTGGGTGGCAGCGTTATTCTCCCGGCTGGTCAGAACAGCGTGACGGTACAGGTACCGGTGATCGACGACCAGATCATAGAAAATACAGAAACAGTGGTAATGACGCTGGCAGGTGGTACTTCGGCCAACTTTGCCTTCACCGGTAACACCAGCGCCACTGTGAACATCAATGACAACGACGACATCGCCGCCAACCGTGTTATTACGGTGACCGCCACCAAAGACGCGGCTGAACCAGGCACGAACGGTGAGTTCACTATCGGTCTGCCTAACGGTATCACCGCCGCTGAAGCGGTAACCGTGAAATACACGATCGCGGGCACCGCCACCAGCGGTGTGGACTACACTACCCTCAGTGGTACCGTGATCATCCCGGCCGGTCAGAACAAGGTGACCGTACCGGTACCGGTGATCAACGACCAGGTACTGGAAAACACCGAGACCGTAGCGGTGACCATCACCAGCGGCGCATCCACCAGCTTCACCTTCACCGGTGGCAGCAGTGCTACTGTAAATATCATCGATGATGAAAACACGGCGGCCAACCGCACGCTGAACATCGTGAAAACGACCGATGCGTCCGAACCTGCTACCAACGGCAGCTTCACCATCAGTCTCCCGGCCGGCATCGTTGCCTCCGAAGACATCAGGGTGAACTACACCACCGGCGGCACCGCCACCAGCGGTACAGACTATACCGCCATCACCGGGACCATTACCATCCCGGCTGGTCAGAACAGTGTAGCCGTACCGGTGACAGTGAAAGACGACCAGGTGATTGAACAGACAGAAACCGTGATCATGACACTGAATGGCGGAACATCCACCAGCTTCACCCTCACGGGCAATGGTAATGCTACCGTGAACATCGCGGACAATGAAAGCACCACGCCGGCAAGCATGGTACTGAACATCACCAAAGGTGCAGACGGCGCAGAACCGGCTACCAACGGTAACTTCAACGTGAGCCTGCCCACAGGTATCACTTCTTCAGAGGATATCACGGTGAACTACACCGTGACAGGTACCGCTACCGCCGGTACAGACTACACCGCCCTGACAGGCACCGTAGTTATCCCGGCAGGTCAGAACAGTGTAGCCGTTCCGGTGACCGTTACCGACGATCAGATCATAGAAGTGACAGAGACCGTTATCGCTACCCTCAACGGTGGTACATCGGCTCACTTCACTTTCACCGGCAATGGCAACGCCACCGTTAACATTGCAGACGATGAAAGCAAAACACCGGCTAAAATGGTGCTGACCGCCGCCAAAGGTGCAGATGGCGCAGAACCGGCTACTAACGGAGCCTTCACCATCAGCCTGCCGGCTGGCGTTACTTCATCCGAAGCCATCACGCTGAACTACACCGTGGCAGGTACCGCTACCGCCAATGCTGATTACACAGCGCTCGCAGGTACGGTGACCATCCCGGCAGGTCAGAACAGCATCAGCATACCGGTGACCGTACAGGACGATAAAGTGATAGAAGGTACAGAAACCGTAGTCCTGACGCAGACCGGCGCTACTTCCGCCAACTTTACCTTCACCGCTGCCGGCAGCACTACGGTCAACATCCTCGATGATGAAACCATCGACGCCAACCTGGTACTGAACGTTACCAAAGGGGCAGACGGTGCAGAACCGGCCACTAACGGCAGCTTTAATATCAGTCTCCCGGCCGGTGTAACTGCCGCCATGGACATCACCGCCACCTACACCGTGGCAGGTACCGCCACCAGTGGCGCAGACTACACCGCCCTTACCGGCACCGTAACCATCCCGGCAGGCCAGAACAGTGTAGCCGTACCAGTTACCGTTACCGACGACCAGCTGATAGAGGGAGATGAAACCGTGATCATCACCGGTACCGGCGGCCAGGCAGGCAGCCTTGTCTTCAAGCCAGGCACAACTGCCACCGCTACCGTGACCATCGCCGATGACGATGATGATAACCTCGACCTGGTGGTCAGCGCCAGCAAAGCCAATGCGGCTGAACCGGCGACAGCGGGTGAATTTACCATCAGCCTTGCCGGTGGCAAGATACCGGCCGAAGACATCACGGTGACCTATACCGTAGCCGGTACTGCCGCTCCGGGCAGCGACTACACCGCCCTTACAGGTACGGCAGTCATCCCGGCAGGTAAAAACAGTGTAGCCGTGGCAGTGAACGTATCCGACGATGATCTGATAGAACCAGTGGAAACAGCGGTACTCACCATCACTGGCGGTAAGTCAGCCAGCATCAGCTACACCGTAGGCGCTAACAAAACAGCTACTGTCAACATTGCTGATGACGACCATACAGATCTCAGTCTGCTGGTGACCGCCAGCAAACCGGACGCCACTGAGCCGAACGTCAATGGTGAATTCACCATCAGCCTGGCCAGCGGCAAGCGTACCGCCGACCCGATCATCCTGCAATACATGATCAGCGGCAGCGCCACACCGGATGCTGACTACACGGCGATCACAGGCACCATCACCATCCCGGCAGGCGCCAACCGTGTAACCGTTCCGGTGAGCGTACTGGACGACACCGAAGTGGAATCTCCGGAAACAGTGGTGTATATGCTCACTGGTGGAAAATCAGCCAGCTACACCTTCACCGCCGGGGCTACCAAAGAAGCGACCGTCACTATCACGGATACGGATAAACTGGCAGGCGACCTGGTGATCACCAAAGAGATCGTTGCACCGGCCACAGGACCTTACCGCATGGGACAGAACCTGACCTACCGTATCACCGTACGCAACGCCGGCAACATACCGGTGACCAGCGTGAGAGCGGAAGACCGTCTGCCTGTGCAGCTGGACGTGCCAACCAACACTTCGGCAGAAAGAGGAGAGGTGACCGTATCTCCGGCGACCAAACTGGTAACATGGAATATCGGCGACCTGGCAGTAGGCGCTTCCGTTCAGATGACGCTGACCACCCGCGTAATAGAAGGCGGACAGCTTATCAACGAAGCCAGCGCTTACAGCACCAACATGCCGGATGCAGACAGTACCAACAACGTGGCGGCATCCAGCGTGGCGATCGAAGGGTCTGACCTGTCATTCCCGAACGTCATCACACCGAACGGCGATGGTAAGAACGAAAGGTTCATCATCGGTGGTCTGGAAAAATACCCGGGATCAGCAATTTATATCTACAACCGTTGGGGCAGCATGGTATATCAGTCCAAAGATTACCGCAATGACTGGGACGGTTCTAACCTGAACGAATCAACTTACTACTATATCCTGGAAGTAAGGAAGCCGGAAGGGGTGAAGAAGTATAAAGGGTGGATCACCATATTACGGTAAGAGCTAACAATTATATCTGCTACAAAAAAAGTATAAGATGCAAACAGTACTCAGAGCGGGAATAATGGTCTTGCTGCTGGCAATAAGTATGCACGGCGTGGCGCAACAGAACATACAGTTCAGCCAGTATATCTTCAACGGGTTAAGTGTTAACCCTGCCTATGCAGGCTACAAGGAAGACCTGTATGTGAACGCCATCTATCGTCACCAGTGGGCCGGGTTCCCCGGTGCACCCCGTACGGGCGGCATTTCGCTCGACGGGGTGACACCCGCCAGTGACAACAAGGTGGGGTTGGGAGTGCAGATGTTGTTTGATAAATCAGGGCCACAGGACGCCCTGTCACTCTACGGTTCTTACTCGTACCGCATTCCGCTGGATGATGAAGATACCCGTCGCCTTTGCCTCGGTATAGGCGGCGGCGTTACCCAGTACTCCATCGACGGAACGGCGCTGCAGTACATTGATAACGAGGATGCGGCCATCCCGTTGGGCAAAAAGAGCGTATGGGTGCCGGACGCCCGTTTCGGGATCTATTACTATACGCCCCGCTTTTATGCCGGCGCGTCTGTGATGGACCTGTTTTCGCTGTATACCGATGCTACACGCTATAACTGGAAAGGCAACAACTATTCCACGATCCGGAAAACGCAGCACGTGTATATTACCACCGGTGCTATGTTTCAGCTGAGTGAAAACTTAGCACTGAAACCTTCGATCCTGATCAAGGAAGATTTTAAAGGCCCGACCAATGTAGATATCAACGCCTTCCTGCTGATAGGCGAGAAGCTGTGGGTAGGTGCTTCCTACCGCACCGGTGTGGGACTGTGGAGTAAAACCAATCTGCAGAAAGACCTCAGTGAGCTGGACGCTGCCAGCGTGATGGTGGAGTTTTACGCCACAGAGAAACTGCGCATCGGGTATGCCTATGACCTGACCATCAACAAAATGGCAGGTTACCAGGGAGGATCGCATGAAATATCACTGGGCTTTCTGATCCCGTCGAAAAACTACACCGTGAAGAACCCCCGGTATTTTTAAACCTTAGTTACTACCCGTTATGATACGTTGTACCAGAATAATCATTCAGCTGATGTTACTGACGGCCGTCAACCTGCACGGCCAGGAGCAGAAAAGCGTGTTGCAGTTGGCTGAAGCGGCTTATGCAAGGCAGGAGTATGCTGTGGCAGGAGCGCTCTATAACAGGATTGCCCGTCAGAAGGGGGATAAGATGCCGGTAGCGCAGCTGATGAAGATGGCCCGTAGCTACCAGGAGATCGGCTATTATAAGGAGGCCACTGATATATTCAAGGAAATTACCAGCCGTGCAGACCGCCCGGCAGCCGCCTATTATGCCTATGGCGAAGCACTGCGCCAGCTGGAACAGTACGAAGAGGCCAAAGCGCAATATGCGTTGTTTACCACCGCCAATGCGGACAGCCTGCAATTAAAAAGTATCGCGCTGAGAAGCTGCGACAGCGCCGCTGTTTGGGTAAAACAAAGTGCGCCTGTGCAGTTAAAGCCCGTTAAAGAGCTGAACACTTCCAGCTCTGACCTGGTGAGCGGTGTAGTGAAAAAAGGATTGCTGCTGATGTCCAACGGATATCGCTCCCTGGCGCTGAGCAGCGGTTCGCAGGCGAATCCGCCCATCGACAAACGGACCGACCAGCCTTATTACAAAGCTTACATTTACCAGCAATACACCGGTGGCAACGGAGCATACCTGGAAGAACTGGTGCCTAAACTGCTGGGCAAATATGACTATCATATCGGGCCCGTATGCATGAACCGCACAGAGGACACGTTGTACGCCACCATCAATATACAGGGCAAAGGCGTGCCTTACACAGGAAAAGGGCTGGTGAACGGTGTCCGTCATCTGCAGCTGTACCAGTCCGTGAAAAAGGATGGTAAATGGGAGCCGCTGGCCCCGCTGGCCGGTATTAACAACGAAGGCTATTCTTCCAGTCACGCAGTACTGAGTTCCGATGGCGACATCCTGTATTTTGTATCCGACCGTCCGGGCGGACAGGGGCAGACCGATATCTGGTATGCCGAAAAGCAGGCCGATGGCTCCTGGGGAGCGCCGGTCAATTGTGGCAGCCAGATCAACACGGTAGCTGCGGAAACATTTCCAACGGTCAATGAAGAGGGTATACTTTATTTCTCCAGCAGGGGACACGCCGGTTTAGGTGGCTATGACATCTACCGGGTAAAAGGAACAAAGTCAACCTGGGAAGCACCGGAGAATATGAAGTTACCGTTCAATTCCGGCGCAGACGATCTCGGCCTGATC
The DNA here is from genome assembly GCF_946479755.1 of uncultured Chitinophaga sp. The sequence continues at coordinate 329,603 of NZ_CAMLHC010000001.1, forward strand.
TTAAAACGCAACGGCTATGAAGGCTATATGGCTTCCAGCAGACAAGGCGGTTTAGGCAGGGACGATATCTATTATTTCTCCGACCCTGATTATTTCAGCAGGGTAGGTACCGGTGAAAATGGCAACCAGCCGCCTGCCGGAGGCAACACGCTGCCGCCTGTTGCGGGTAATACCGGAGAGCACCCACGTCCGGTAGAAAGAAAACACACGCCGGAAGAGGAAACAGATAAGAAGAAACTGGAAGAGCTGAAATTCCTGTATGATTACAACAGTGCCGTGCTGCTGACAGAATCCCGCCGGATACTGGACGAAGTGGCGGCAGTGCTGAAGCGTCATCCGGAATGGAGAGTGGTGATCTCGTCCTTTGCGGATAACCGCGGCAGCGATCAGTACAACATCGACCTGTCTGCCCTGCGCTGTTATGCCGTGATAGACTATCTCGCCAACAAAGGCATCGATCCGAGAAGACTCTATTACAGCAACAAAGGCGAGAAAGAGCCGGTGAACGGCTGTAAGGACGGCGTACCTTGTAAAGAAGAAGATTATAAGCAGAACAGGCGTTCTGAACTGCGTGTGAAGTGGTAGTTTAACGCGCTTCAACTGTAATAGTATCCTGCGATATTATGACCCTGCCACCTATCGGCAGGGTCGTCATCGGGGTGGTATGTCCGAAATCTACGTTGGCGATAATGGGAATATGTTGTAAAAGTGGGTGAGATAGCAGCATCTCATGAAGGTTATCATAAGATACGTCGGCCTGATGGTAAAAGCGGCCAATGAGCAATCCCTGCAACTGATCAGCATCCTGCTGTAGTAACAGCCCATTTAAGTATTGCATGAATTTTCCGGCAGTGTCCTTCCCGTAGCGTCCGCAGATCTCTATAAAAAGAACAGCTTCCCTCAGGGAGGGAAGGTAAGATGTACCCTGCAACAGGTTCATAGATGGCACATGACCACCAACAAGTACGCCGTGCCCATGGCCTGCCCTCAGCACATGGAACCCATGGTTCTTCCGCCGATTATCCAATTCATCATAGTTGCTCCAACCTGAAGCGGGTTTTATCCCGAAGGAGAACCTGGAAAACAGCGCTTGCTGAAAGGCTTCCCTGGTATAGTTCTTATCCGCATTCGCGGCGAAAGAAAACAGCATTGGGCCGTACCAGGTGGTGAGACCTGTTTTCGCGTAGATAGCCTGGAGGATAATCGTCGCATCAGAAAAGCCGCAAATAATTTTAGGGTTTTCCCGGATCAGGTGAAAATCGATATAAGGGAGTATTTCGACCGCGCTAACGCCCCCAAGTCCGATGAGGACTGCCTTCACTTCCGGATCAGCAAATGCCGCATGCAATGCCGTTAGCCTTTCCCCAATACTGTTTGATGGGCCAGAACCTGGCAGAGATGCCGTTAACCCGTATGTTTCCAACTCCCGTACAGCTTTCTGAACCAGTGGGCCAGGGAGCGCGGACATACCTTCAGAAATGGCCACGACGGCAATTTTATCACCTGTTTTGAGGATATCCGGGTAAATAGTCTTCATTCGATGTTTTTGTAGACGGCTCAATGTAAAGAATTCAAGCCGTTTTTTACCTGTTTCTTATCCTGCTCAGGCTAACCGGCGTGATGCCCAGGTACGAAGCGATGTAATGTTGTGGTATGCGCAAAAGCATTTCGGGATGCTCCTGAAGCAATTTTTTGTACCGGACTTCCGGCTTGTCCTGGATCCGTGAAATCAATAAATGCTGATAGGCAGCTACACGGCTGATTAGATACTGATTGAGCAAATGCAGGAAGGTGGGGTCTTTTTGCAATGGGTCCATCTGCACTTTGTCAACGGACAACAGGACTGAATCTTCGATGGCTTCAATACTGTAGGAACAGGGAGTGTTATAGAAAAAACTCTCTGCAGCACAAAACACATGGTCTTCGAAAAGAAACTGGAAGGTGATTTCTTTCCCGTCGTTGTTAGTCCACCCTCTGAGCAAGCCTTTCTTTAAATAATAAAACTTGTTGGAGGCGGCGCCTTCCTGAACGATGGTGGCACCTTTATGATGGTGCTCGTTTTTTGCCGCTTTGAATAAAAATTCTTTTAACAGCTGTAGTTCCTTTTCATTCATTGTTTAAATTTATACCGCTGATCCTAAATTGCTTTCACTTTTATCTCCGTCCATCTGCATCGTTAATTCATCACATTGGACCACTTTACCATTCTTTAGCTGAAATTCTGCCAGCACTTTATGTTTTACCCATTCACCGTTTTTGAGCTTGCTTTTAACGTAATGCCGGGTGAATACCGACGTTTCATTGCTGGCTATCCCGGCAAACCGGACGTGTGTTTCCTGAACTTTTTCCTTTAATTTATGAATATGTTTTTTAAAGGTATCAAAATCCAATATCTGGTCATCTACAATCTGAACGTACTCTTCGCTGAAATATTGATGAATCAGCGTCTCGTCATAATGTTTGTTTTCAATCACATCCCGGAATAATGCTGTTATAAAATCTTTCATACTGTTTTTTTACAAAGCTATCATGCCATTGACGATTGAAACGATAACAATTGTAAAGAAATACACCTGCCCGCCTTTCTTTATCTATTATAATAATTATAGAACAGTACTATTCAACTTATTTTGATGATGATAAAATACGATGGAAATTTGCACCATCGATCTCCCGATAAGGGGCGGACCGAAAAAGCAAAATACTATGAACACGAACATTTTTGAACCGGCAACGATCGGTTCGCTGCAACTGAACAACCGCATTGCAATGGCTCCCATGACAAGGGCAAGGAATGCTGACGGTATCCCCAACGAAAACAACGCTCTTTATTATTCCCAGCGCGCCGGCGCCGGACTTATTATAACGGAAGGGGTCGCCATATCTGATACCGCCAAAGGCGTATTGTACATCCCCGGGTTGTACACGGCTGAACAGGTAGAAGGCTGGAAGAAAGTGACTGCGGCCGTACATGCCAAAGGCAGCAAAATATTTACCCAGCTCTGGCATGTGGGCAGGGTGTCCCATACATCCAATCAGCCCAACGGACAGGCGCCGGTAAGTTCATCAGACATACAGGCGGCCCAGTCCAAAGCCTGGGGATATGACGAAAACGGCCGGGAAGGTTTTGTGACCGCCTCCAAACCCCGCGCGCTGGCGACGGAAGAGGTGGGACAGGTAGCGCAGGATTTTGCCCGTGCGGCGAAAAACGCTGTCAATGCAGGCTTCGACGGGGTAGAGCTGCACGGCGCCAACGGTTACCTGATAGAGCAGTTTTTAAACCCGCATATCAACAACAGGACGGACCAATATGGCGGCAGCGTGGAAAACCGCAGCCGTTTCCTTCTTGAAGCGATCGACGCCAGCATAGCGGCGGTAGGCGCAGCAAAAGTAGCGATACGGCTTACACCGTATGGCGGTCTGCATGAACTGCCGCATTACGACGAGCTGGAGGCTACCTACCAGTACCTCGCAAAGGAGCTGTCTGACCGGAAAATCGCTTACATCCATATCATGGACCAGCAGTCCCGCGGCAGTTTTGCGCTGCCGGAAGGCTTCCTGGAACGGTTCCGGCAGTGGTACGACGGTGTCATTATCCTGGCAGGTGGCATGGACCGGGAGAAATCTGAACGGTTGATCAACGCCGGCACCATCGATATCGCCGCTTTTGGAGAGGCGTTTATCTCCAACCCCGACCTGGTGGACCGGCTGCAGCATAACTGGCCGCAGACGCCTCCTAAAAGAGAGTTGCACTATGGCCTGACAATGGAAGGTTACATTGATTGGAAGACATACAAAGAGCAGGAAGCATTATGCGAAACAATATAATAGACAAGCGGGTGTTGCCGCTCACCATCGGTGGGCTGGGCATAGGCACCACGGAATTTGCGATCATGGGGCTGCTGCCCGACATCGCCCGGTCGTTTGATATACGGATACCAGCGGCGGGGCACTTTATCTCTGCCTACGCTATCGGGGTGGTATTGGGTGCGCCCTTGTTGGTAGGGTATTCTGTGAAGTTCCCTCCTAAGAAGGTGCTGATGGCCATGATGCTGCTGTTTACCGTATTTAACGGGCTGTCGGCGCTGGCGCCGGGTTACACCGCGATGATGTTGTTGCGTTTCCTGTCCGGCCTCCCGCACGGCGCCTTCTTCGGCGTAGGCGCCGTGGTGGCGTCACGCCTGGCAGACAAAGGAAAGGAGGCGCGGTATATCGCGCTGATGTTTACCGGCCTTACACTGGCTAATCTGGCCATGGTGCCACTGGTGACCTACATCGGTCATTCTTTTCACTGGCGCTGGTACTTTGCCGTAGTGAGCGGCATCGGGCTGCTGGCGTTGTTGTTCCTTTGGTTATGGCTTCCTGCCATGGACGGTAAGGAGGATACCGCACGTTTTAGCGAAGAGCTCCACTTCCTGAAATCGAAACAGAGCTGGTATGTATTGCTGATTACGGCCATTGGCTTCGGGGGACTGTTCACCTGGTTCAGCTATATCACGCCATTGATGACGGAAGTATCCGGGATTCAGCAGGGTAATATGGCTTATGTGATGGTCCTTGCGGGCGGCGGCATGGTGGTGGGCAACCTGGTGGGCGGTTACCTGGCCGACAGGATAGGGGCTGCGCAGACAAGCGCGCTGCTGCTGTTCCTGATGATGCTGGCACTGGGAGGCGTATTTTTCTTTTCCTCCATGAAAATACCATCGCTGATACTGACTTTTTTGTGCGGCGGACTGTCCATGTCGGTGGCGGCGCCGGTCAACATTATGATGATGCGGGCCGCTCCCGGCGGAGAGATGATGGCGGCGGCATTTATGCAGGCTGCATTTAATATCGCCAACGCGCTGGGCGCCTACCTCGGGGGCATACCGCTGGAACACGGCATGGCCTATACGTATCCGTCACTGGTGGGTGTTGGGATGGCCTTCATCGGCCTGATGATAGCGCTCCGGTATATTGCCCGGTTCGGGCGGCAGCCGGTAGCGCTGCAGGAGCAACGCGTTTACAGTCATTAAAACAACCATTACAGGGTAAAGTCATTAATTCTCCAGCCTTGTTCCGTGTTGACAAGGCTGCACTTTACCGCTTTCTTTACTTCACTGCCATCGGCATAGGTGATCTTCCAGTTTTCTTCCATCGTCACTTTTGTGGTGGAAAATGTACCCGAACCACCCATCGAAGAGATTTTACTTATTTTTTGTCCGGCCAGTAATCCGGTTAGTTTCTCCAATGCAGTGCCGTTACAGTATTTCCGGGCGTTTTCAGGGGTGTCGCTTGCCAGTGTATACATAAAATACTCCGTCGTTTCACGCGCAGTCAGATTGGAATAATAAGCGCCGGGTTCTTTCACCGGCACCAGTTCACACCGCAGCGTGCCGTGGGCGCTGCTGATAATCACCTCATTTTTCCGGTATTGGGCACGGACAGTTTCTTCGCGGTTGGCGTCCTTGTTCCCGCTGTCTTCAAAACGGCGGATGATCTTAACTACCCTGTTCTGAGGATCGAATTCATTAATGGTGCTTTGTATTTCTATACGGCCAGAGGATAAGAAAGTCCTTTTCTTTTCCTGCAACAGCACAAATCCTTTTGGATTGTAAACTGTTTTTACATCACCATGCAGCTGCACCGTGGATTGGTCGTAGCTGTAGGATTCAGTCATGTTGCCGTCTGAAAACGTGTAGGTGAGATCAGGATTGTCTTTCCGGTAGTCGGCGGCCGTTTCCTGTTCTGTTTTACGCCAGTCTTTTCCACCGTAGGATTTTTTTACGTTCACCGTTTCATAAAGTACGGTGTCTATATACTGGTTGATCACGTCTACATCTTTGTAGTCGAGGAACTTGTTGGTGCGGAATACCTGGAAGGCGTCTACGCCGAGCTGTTGTTCTTTGGAAAGCGTGGCAATGCTCTTTTCCTGGGCATGGACGGAAACAGAGAGGCTAACGAGCAATAAAATAAAAATGTGTTTCATGTATGTATGAGGCAGGTACCGGTGTTTTAGTTTTTGATGAGTTCAATGTTACCGTCTGTCCCGAATATCCGGGTGCCTTCCGGATCGGTGACGAAAATTTCCTTCTGATGTTTGACCGCACATCGGGAGAGGTAGTCAAGACAACTCCGGCACATGCTGCTGCTCGTGCCGAAAACGTCATTACCCAAAGCGGCCATTTTCTTGGGCGCATGACTAAGGAAAAAAGCATTTTCGATAGGGCCCCAGTGTTTTACCGCCGGGTACCAGAAAGTGTTGCCACTTTTTAACTGCTGTTCTTTCCATGTGTCAAGGCGCAGGTTGTCGGCCACCGGCGTGATACCGGACTCCGTCAGCAGCCATACTTCTCCCTGGTGTTTGCCCGTGGTGATCAGTATCCAATACATGCCACAGCCTTCCCTGGCGATCGGGATATTGCCATATTTCACCGCGTCGATCTTTTCGTCTGCCATTGCTTCCTCTTCCATATCTTCCCACACGCAGGCACTGTCAAACGGGAAATCGACCAACAGGGCCTGCTCATAAGGGACATTATGAAAAGGGGTGCTATTGGCCTGTTCGTAGGAAATAAGTCCATAGAAGGCGAGGGGCTGCGATTGGTGGGCATCGTAAAACTGACGGTACTGCGCTACGGTATCCTGGTAGGCCGGCTTTGCAGCCGAAGGCTTTTTAAAGAAATCAAACAATCCCATGATCTTCTGTTTTGGAGCATACAGGTTAGGCTGGTGGACGGCAGGGGCCAGCAGGCAACCGGGCGTTAAGGTAGAATATAATCACCAGATATTTTTTTTTGACTTGATATTTTTTCCTATTTTTAGTTCCAACCTGCATATTTATCTCACCGGGAAAAATGCAGGAAAAAGTAAAAAAAACTCAATAATAACCGCAACAGCCTGCTGCCTGTCTGACACGGGCGTTTTGACCAACTTGATTTACCGCGGTCACGGATTGTTTCAACTGTAATATATTCAGGTGCTAAGTGACTGGACTCAGTATAGCGACAGCTATATCCTGTTCTGTCCGGCCAACCCCTTGCTGTCGCTGCATTACACGCAGCGCAGATAAATACGTATACCATCATTCAGCATGCCGTCATTTGGAGACAGTAAGACACCGTCTCGCGGCGAAGCTATTCCCAAAAATGTATTGTTTATGAAGCACACATTGCGTCCGGACACCTTGCAACAACTGTTGATCGGACTCAAAGATGAACCCCACAAAGGCGTCACTTTTGTGGCGGGCAGCAACAAAGAGGACTTCCTTTCCTACCGGCAGCTGTATGAAGATGCCTTGTCATGGCTCGCTTACCTGCAGGGTAAAGGGCTGACGCCGGGCATGGAGCTGGTATTGCAGATAGAGGACAACAAAACCTTCCTGCAGGTTTTCTGGGCCTGTATCCTGGGCGCTATCATCCCCGTGCCGGTGGCTGTCACCTATGAAGGGGAGAACGCGCAGAAGCTCTTTAAGATCAGGAATTTCCTGCAAAAGCCTGCACTGGCAGTAAGGCGCGCTCATGCCGAAAAACTGCTGACAGGCGCCGCTGCGGCCGATAGCCAGGATTTTGACAATGTTATTTTTACCGATGAGAAAGAAGACAACGGCCAGCAAGGGATAGTCGTTCCCGTTACTCCCGACACGATTGCTTTCCTGCAGTTTTCATCAGGATCTACCGGCAATCCCAAAGGGGTGGTGCTGACGCACAAAAACCTGGTGACCAACGTCTGGGAAGCGATTACCGCCCACCGGTTGACGGAGCGCGACAGCCATCTGAGCTGGATGCCGCTCACCCACGATATGGGACTGATCGGTTTTCACCTGTATCCTTTTGCTGCGGGATTAAACCATTACATCCTGCCGACGGACCTGTTTATCAGGAATCCGCTGTTATGGATGCAGAAGATAGCGGAACATCGCGTCACGGTAACCGGCTCCCCTAACTTTGGTTATAAGTACTACCTGAACCAGTTCACCCCGGAAAAAGGCGAGGGGCTTGACTTCTCGTCGCTACGGATCATCCTCAACGGCGCTGAACCGATATCGGCCCCGCTGTGCCGGCAGTTTGTGGCGGTACTGGCGGATTATCAGCTCGATCCCGCGGCGATGTTCCCGGGGTACGGGCTGGCGGAAGGCACGCTGGAGGTAACTTTTGGAGATATCGGCGCAGCGATGACCAGCGTGTTCGTTCGCCGCGATTCCCTCGTAACAGGGCAGCCGGTGGCGATCAGCTACCAGCAGGAGGAAGCGGTGGAAAGCATCGAAATTGTGAACCTGGGAAAAGTGATCGGCGGTGTAACGGTAAACATTACCAATGAGGCAGGCCGGCCACTGGCGGATGGCCACCTGGGCCTGGTACAGATCCAGGGCGATGCGGTGACTGCGCGCTACTACAATAATGAAGCAGCAACAACGGCCGCTATCCGGAATGGCTGGCTCAATACCGGTGATACCGGTTTTATGCTCGACGGTTACCTGTATATCACCGGGCGTTCGAAAGACATCATTTTCGTCAACGGCATGAACGTTTTCCCGCATGATATTGAACATACCATAGAACAATGGACCGGCGTGGAAACGGGTAAAGTGGTGGCCTGCGGCGTGCCGGACGAGGATACCGGCACGGAAGCTATCGTGGTATTTACCATCCATAAATCATCCACCGAAAAATTCCTGCCTGTCATCGCCGCTATCAAAAGCTGCGTGGCCTCCCGCCTTGGCCTGGAAGTGAAGCATGTGCTCCCCGTACGGAAGGTGCCTAAAACGACCAGCGGAAAGGTGAAGCGATATACTTTCGCCGAAGACTACCGGCAGGGTGTTTATGCGGATGCTATCGGTGAAATAGCGGAGGCGCAACAGAAAGCGTTGTCACTAAAGCAAGCGGGCACACGCAGTTTCGAGGAGGTCCGCGACTGGCTGCAGCAGTGGCTGCAACAGCGCTTTAAGCTGTCGGCTGACGTGCTGTCGGCCGACCGGGTATTTGCAGAATACGGACTGACCTCCATGCAGGCCGTTATGCTGGCAGCCGACCTGGAACAATGGCTGGGCATGCCGGTAGACAAGACGCTTATCTATAACTATACTACTGCCACAGCGCTGGCTGCCCACCTTTCCGGTGCTTCCGATACCGGAAAAGAAGCGCAGCGGCAGCGGCAGGGCACAGCGGAGGACATCGCCATCATCGGTATAGGCTGCCGCTTCCCCGGCGCAGGAGATAGTCCCGCTGCCTTCTGGGAACTGTTGCATCAGCAACGTAGTGGCGTGACCGTAGTACCCGCAGACCGATGGCCGGTGGACCGTTACTACAGCGCAGACGAAGACGAAACGGGGAAGATGTACACCCGCCATGGCGGTTTTATTGAGCAGGCGGACCAGTTTGATCCGGTGTTCTTCGGTATCTCTCCCAGGGAAGCCGCCGGGATGGACCCGCAGCAGCGTTTGTTGCTGGAAGTCAGCTGGGAGGCCATGGAGCATGCCGGCATCCGTCCTTCTGCCCTGAGAGGCAGCGATACCGGCGTGTTTGTGGGGCTGGGCACCGATGACTATCAGCAGATCGTGGAAGACCATACGCCGCCGGCTTTGTTCGAAGACGCTTTCAGCACGCTGGGCCTGCAACGGAGCGTGGCGGCAGGGAGGATCGCCTACCTGTTTGATTTCCACGGTCCCGTGCTGCAGCTGGACACGGCCTGTTCCTCTTCGTTGCTGAGCGTACATCAGGCCTGTCAGCATTTGTTGCTCGGCGAATGTTCCCTGGCACTGGCCGGCGGGGTGAACCTGATGTTGTCGCCGGACACCACCATACGGCTGTGCCGTATGAAAGCGCTGTCACCCACCGGGCAATGCCATGCGTTCGACGAAGCGGCGGATGGCTATGTCAGGGGAGAAGGCGCCGGCATGATCGTGCTGAAGCGCCTCAGCGACGCGCAGCGGGACGGAGACACGGTGCTGGCAGTCATCAAAGGATCGGCCGTGAACCATGACGGACAAAGCAACGGCCTTACGGCGCCCAACGGCATCGCGCAGCAGCAGGTGATCCGGAAAGCCTTGCGGCAGGCAGGGGTGGAGCCGCATACCGTGCAATATGTGGAGGCGCATGGCACAGGCACCAAACTGGGCGACCCGGTGGAAGCGCAGGCGCTGCAAGCCGTCTACGGGCAGTCCCGCATAGCAGGCAACCCGCTGTTGCTGGGCGCCGTGAAATCCAATATCGGTCACCTCGAAGCGGCGGCCGGCATCGCAGGGTTGATCAAGACCGTACTGGCCTTGCAACAGCGGCAGCTGCCGGCCACCCTTCATTTTAATACCCCCAGCAGTTATATTCCCTGGAAAGATATGAAGCTGAAGGTGGTAGACAGGCCCACGGCCTGGCCCGCCGTCAGCACCCCCAGGCGTGCCGCCATCAGCTCTTTCGGGCTTAGTGGCACCAATGTGCACATGATACTGGAAGAAGCACCCGCAGCGGTTGCCAGCAACGTAGTGCCGGCGCCGTTAGTACATCGGCCCTCTTACCCGCTCACACTATCGGCCAAATCGCCGGCGGCTTTACAATCGCTGGCCGCGCGGTATGCCACCGCCCTGGCCACTACGACGGATACCCTGGCAGATATCGCGGGCAGCACTTTCACCACGAGAGAAGCGTTCCCTTATCGTATCGCCTTTTCCGCGGCATCTGTTGACGAAGCGGTGCGCCGTCTGCAGGCTTATAACGAAAACGTTTATACGGAGGAGGTGCTGTCCGGCAGGGTACAGCCCCGCGATGGCCAGCTGGTATGGCTTTTCACCGGCGGCGGTTCGCAGTACTGGAACATGGGCACAGCCTTATATGAACACAACGCCGTCTTCCGGCAGGTGATAGATCATTGCGACAGCTGGCTGGAAGGGCAGTGGGGCATCTCCCTGACTACCCTGCTTTACAAAATGGAAAAAGAAGCTTCCAACGAGTTGCTGTTGCAGATGACTTATTTTCAGCCGGCCATCTATGTAATTTCCTGTGCGCTGGCGGAAGTATGGAAGTCATGGGGCTTGTCGCCCGCTATCGTTGCGGGCCATAGTGTGGGCGAATATGCCGCCGCCTATGTGGCCGGTGTGTTCAGCCTGGACGACGGTCTCAAACTGGTGACCGAAAGAGCACGGCTGATGCAGGCGGTGAAAGAGCCGGGCGCTATGGCCACCGTCTTCGCCCCGTCGGACGAAGTGGCAGCCATGATCCTGCCCTTCGGAAAAGACCTCTCCATAGCGGCGGTGAACGGACCGGCGCTGACAGTGATCTCCGGAAAAAAGCAGGCGGTAGCCGACGCGCTGGTAGCGTTGAAGGAGGCGGGCATCGACAGCCGTCCACTCCTGATAGCCCATGCTTCGCACTCCCCGCTGATGGAAGTGATGCTGGATGAATTCCGTGCAGTAGCCCAACAGATCGACTTCCGGCCGTCCCGGCTGCAGCTGATTTCCAATATTACAGGAGAGGTGATGACGGAAGTAGCAGACCATCGCTACTGGTGCGATCAGATTACTTCGCCGGTCATGTTTGCCAAAAGCATACAGACCATCTCCCGGCTGGGTGGCGACATCCTGATGGAGCTGGGCCCGCAGCCCAACCTGCTGTCGATGGTGCAGCTTACTGCTGAATATCCGGAGGACTGCCTGCTGCCCTGTATGAAGATCGGGCACTCTTCCTGGGACATGATGCTGCAGGCACTGCTGACACTGTATGTCAAAGGTTTGCCTGTTCAGGCAGCGCAGTTGTTTGATCAGCACCAAAGGAAAGTCAGCCTCCCTACTTACGCGTTTAACCGTCAACGTTACTGGGCATTTGAAAAAGAAACACCACCTGTTACCCATCCGCAATACGAACAAAAAAGCAAGATTATGACCGACACTCCTCATGTATCCCCTCAGCGTACCGCCATACTGCGGGATGTCACCGATATCTTCAGCAGCCTGCTGAAGATGCCCGTCGCTGATATCGACATACACGCCCGTTTCCTGGAGATGGGCGCCGACTCGCTGGTACTGGCGAGCGCCATCAGAAGGATAGAGAAAAAATACAACGTCAATTTCAGCATCCGGCAGCTGTTTGAAACGCTGACGACCATCCAGCTGATGACAGACTATATCGCCGCCGGCATACCGGAGGCTGCTCCGGCACCGGAAGCGGCGCCGCTTCCCGTTGCGCCCGAAGCACCGGTCGTAGCGCCAGCGGTAAAGCTGGTGGCACCTGTTCCTGTAAAAGCCAACGGGGCAGTGCATCATTCCTCCCCGGCAGATCCAGCCGTGTCGCAGCGTTTATTCGACTTCCTGGAGCAACAACTGGTGCTGTTGTCGCAGCACCTGGGTACAGGGCAGCTGCCTACGGAAACGGTAGCGGGCATAAAGGCCAACGGGAACGGCACAACGGCGCCGGCTACCGCGGAAGTAACGAAAGCGCCGGTGCAGCACCGTTCTATCTTCCCCAAGATGGAAACCCGCCCGGGCCAGTCCGGCTACAGTGCGGAACAGCAGCAATACCTCGATGCGTTCATCCGGCGGTATACGCTCAAAACACAAAAATCAAAAGCGCATACGCAGCAATACCGGCCGGTGTTAACGGATAACCGTGCGTCGGCGGGGTTCCGTTTCTCTACCAAAGAACTGGTGTATCCCATACAGGCGGCTTCGTCTGCCGGCGCTACCATCACGGACCTGGACGGTAATACCTACATTGACCTGGCGATGGGCTTCGGCGTGGACCTGCTGGGCCACTGCCCGCCGGCGATCATCGACGCGCTTCAGCAGCAGCTGCAGCAAGGCTTCCAGCTGGGGCCGCAGACGCCGCTCGCCGGCCAGGTAGCTGAACTGGTGACATCGCTCACCGGAACAGAACGCGCCAGCTTCCATAACTCCGGCACCGAAGCGGTGATGACCGCCGTCAGGCTGGCCCGCACCGTTACCGGCAGAAAAAAGGTGGCCGTATTCGCCGGTTCCTATCATGGTCACTTCGACGGTACGCTGGCAGCGCCTGAAGACCTGGAGAGAAGCCATGCAGGCGTACCGATGGCCGCGGGCATTGTTCATAACATGGTGGCGGACGTACTGATATTTGATTATCATCACCCCGATGTGGTGGAACAGATACGCGCACATAAACATGAGCTGGCAGCCGTGCTCGTGGAGCCGGTGCAGAGCCGTAAGCCGGGGTATCAGCCCAAAGCCTTGCTGCATGCCCTGCGTGAGATGACCGCTGCAGAAGACATCGCGCTGATCTTTGATGAGATGATCACCGGTTTTCGTATTCATCCCGGCGGGGCACAGGCGTATTTTGGCGTGCGTGCCGATCTGGCCACCTATGGCAAAATAGCAGGCGGCGGTTTGCCGATAGGCATTATCGCCGGTTCCCGTAAGTATATGGACGCACTGGACGGCGGCATGTGGCAGTATGGCGATGATTCCTATCCTGCCACGGATACCACCTTTTTTGCAGGTACCTTCTGTAAACATCCGCTGAGCATGTCGGCTACCCTGGCCTTACTGAAAGAGCTGCAGCAGCGGGGCCCTGCATTGCAGGAGCAACTGAATGCCCGCACCACCAGGCTGGTCAGCGAGCTGTCGGCCTTCCTGAAAGAGAACAACGTACCCATGGACGTACATAATTTCGGGTCGCTGTTCTATTTTGCCATTACCTCCAATATGGACCTCTTTTTCTATCACCTGCTGGAGAAAGGGGTATACATATGGGAGGGGAGGACCTGCTTCCTGTCAGACGCCCATACGGACGAACATGTGCGCCAGATCACGAAAGCGGTGAAAGAAAGTGTGCGTGAGCTGCAGCAGGCAGGATTCCTGCCGAAGCCTGCAAAGGCAGCGCCCAAAGGGAAAACGGTGGTGTTGTAAGATAAGATCCCCCTTTATATATAAGCGGTTGTCTCAAAAATAAAAGAGGCAGCCGCTTTTTTATTTGGAGAAAAAGCAGTCGTGTATTTCTGCCGCAGAGAGTTCTGCTACATTTATGTAAGCAACCATTAACAACCATTATTCACAAAAACCGATTCGAACCCAGAGCACTAAACTATATCTATTATAAACAACCCTTTTTTACCAAAATCTGAACTACCAATGAAAAAAGTTTTACTTCTCGCAACAGCATTGTTGTGTAGTACCCTATCGTATGCGCAGGACTACTGGCGGCCGCATACCGATGTGGCCAGGATCGCCACCGATAAGGCCGTGGCGCGCCTCGCCTTTCCCGCCCAATACAAGTTATTTGACCTGAACCTGACGCCTTTGAAAAGAGACGCATTCAGGACCGTAGGCAACGCTGCTTCACAGGCGGTCATCATTTCGCTGCCGAATGCCGACGGAGAAATTGAACAGTACCAGATTGTGGAAGCGTCCAATTTCGAACCTGCCTTGCAAGCCCGGTTCCCGGAGATAAGAGCATTTTCCGGAAAAGGCATTACCGACAAAAACGCCACCCTGAAGCTGAGCATTTCTCCGCAAGGCCTACAGGCGATGGTCTTCCGCACGGAAAAACAAAATGAGTTCATCGAACCTTATTCTGCTGACCACACGGTGTATGCAGTATTCAAAAAACAACCAAAGTCTTTGCCCTGGAAGTGTTCCACGCCCGAGCAGAAGCTGGCGGCCAGCATCGGCAACCAGGTAGGTACCGTGGCACGGTCTACCGGCGACGCCAAAACGCTGCGGCTGGCGCAATCTGTTACAGCGGAATACTCCAACTACTTCGGGGCTACCAGCGCCTCACAGGTGTCGCTGGTACTGGCAGCCATCAACGCTACGCTGACCCGTTGTAACGGCGTTTATGAAAAAGACCTGGCCCTGCATCTCAACCTGATCGCGGCCAGCACCAATGTGATCTATTATGATCCGAACACAGACCCCTATTCCGCCGCCAGCTCAGGCGCGGGAGGAGCATGGAACAGTGAATTGCAAAACACCCTGAACACAAAAATCGGAGCAGCGAACTATGATATCGGCCACCTGTTCGGTGCATCCGGCGGCGGCGGCAACGCCGGTTGCATCGGCTGTATCTGCGTCGACAACTCTAAAGGCAGCGGCTTTACTTCTCCTGCCGACAACATTCCACAGGGCGATAATTTCGATATTGACTATGTGGTACATGAAGTAGGCCACCAGCTGGGCGCCAACCACACTTTCTCTATGAGCAACGAAGGCACCGGTGTGAATGTGGAACCAGGTTCCGGTATCACCATTATGGGTTATGCCGGTATTACCAGCCAGGACCTGGCCCCGCACTCCATCGCGTTTTATCATGCCGCTTCCATTGCGCAGATCCAGTCCAACCTCTCCGGAAAGACCTGCCCGGTAACGACCAGTATCTCCGGTAACAACGCCACCCCGGTGGTGAATGCTGGTGGTAACTTCACCATTCCCATCAGCACTCCGTTTGCGCTGACCGGCTCCGCAACAGATGCCAATGCCGGCGATGTGCTCACGTATTCCTGGGAACAAAATGATAACGCCACCTCTTCACAGACAGGCAGCTCCAGCGTGGCCAGCGCAGCTAAGGCGTCCGGCCCCAACTGGATATCCAATGCACCGGTGACCACGCCGGTAAGATATTTTCCCAAACTGGCGACCATCCTCGCCGGCGGTGTACTATCCGGTCCGCTGGCAGGCGGCGATGCCGGCGCTAATACAGAAGCGCTCAGCTCCGTCTCCAGGACACTGAAGTTCCGCTTAACGGTAAGAGACAATGCGCCGTATAGCTCTACCGCTCCGGTGACCATCGGGCAAACCAACTTCGCGGATGCAACGATCACCGTCAGCAACACCTCCGGGCCTTTTACCGTAACTTCCCCTAACACCAACGTTTCATGGGCCGGTAATTCATCCCAGTCTGTCACCTGGAACGTGGCAAATACAACAGCGGCGCCTGTCAGCACCGCTAACGTGAAAATATCTATCTCTACAGACGGCGGAAACACTTTTAGCACCCTGGTGGCCAGCACTCCTAATGATGGCAGCGAAGTGGTAACGATCCCCAATACGCCTACCACCACCGCCAGGATCAAAGTGGAAGCAGTGGGGAATATCTTCTTTGATATCTCCAATACCAACTTCACCATCACCTCCGGCTCCGGTTGCGCTGCCCCGGCGGGACTTACAGCTTCCGCTATCACCACTACGTCGGCTACCGTAGGATGGACCGCGGTCAGCGGTGCGGTATCGTATGATGTGGACTACAAAGCCACTACCTCCGGTACATGGGTTAACGCGGCCACCGGAACGACCGCCGTTTCCGTGGGCCTGACCGGTCTCACTACCGGAACCACCTACGATTACAGGGTAAGGACCAATTGCAGCAGTGGCAGTAGCACTTATTCCACAGCACAGTTTACCACTACGTCAACAGGCACCTGTAACGCGCCGACTGGTTTAGCCAGCTCCGGTGTGACCGCTGCCGGCGCTACTGTTAGCTGGGCAGCCGTAAGCGGCGCTGTGAGCTATGATGTGGACTATAAGCCTAATGCTTCCTCCACATGGACCAACGCGGCTACCGCCACCACTTCCCTGTCAGTTACTTTGAGCGGGTTAACGTCCATCACCTTGTATGACTGGAGAGTAAGGACCAACTGTGCAAGTGGTAACAGTAGTTACGCAGCGGCGCAATTCACTACTTTAACTTCGTCCGGTTGCGCCAACCCGCTGGATAACACCACCAACGACACCCGGCCCGGCGCTGCCACCATTCCGTTTAACACCGATGTTACGGGGCTGATCAGTCCGAGCGGTGATATCGATCACTATAAATTTGTGATCACCACCGGTGGTACCATTACCATCACCCTGAAGACGCTGCCCGGCGATTATGACCTGAAACTGCTGAACAGTGCGGGTACACAGGTAGCTATTTCACAGGCTGCCGGCACCAGCAATGAAACCATCAGCAGAACAGTGGCTGCAGGTACCTACTATGCACAGGTGTATGGTTACAGTGGCGCCAACAGTCCTACTGCCTGCTACACCCTGCGGGTACAGACAGGCACCGCCAGCCGTGGTGAAGAAGCTGTTATCGGTAAAGATGTGATCAGTAAAGAACAGAAAGTGGACGTGTTCCCGAACCCTGTCAACAATATCATGAACATCAACCTTACCGGATTCACCGGCAAATCAGAAGTGAGCCTGCTGGATGTAAACGGCCGTGAAGTGCTGCGTCGTGAAATAGGTATCGTGAATGCCCAGCTGGATATTTCGTCCCTGCCTCCGGGGGTGTACCTGGTAAGAGTGAAGAACGGTGTGAAACAGGTGTACTTGAAAAAGATTGTTAAACAATAAAACACACAGGATCTGATATAGTAAAGAGGACGTCTCCTGGTAGGGGGCGTCCTCTTTGTTTATCAGATTTAGTTTAATTTTAGGAAAACAAGGGAAATGGATACCGGTCACCTGGTCAGGGTATATGATACCCTGCATTTTATTGAGGAGCACTATCACCGGCTTATTTCCATTAAAGAGCTGGAGCAGGTATCTCACTACTCGTACCGGAATATCCAGCGGATATTTAAATATACCTGCGGGGAAACCATCGGCGCTTACCAGCAGCGGCTAAAGGTAGAGAATGCATATAAGATGATCCTGTATACGCGGGAGACGCTCTCCTCCATAGCCCTGGAAGTGGGGTTTGCCAATGTGGCCTCGTTTTCCAAGGCCTTCCGGCAGCATTTCGGGATGGCCCCCAGCGAGGCAAGGGAGCGGAAATTACCGTTGCTGGCACGGGCGGAAATTGTGCCGTTGGAAACGGAGGAGCGGCTGATGCCGGAAATCATCTATGTACCGCCGGTAACTGTTTATTATCAAAGTGCTTTTATTGATTATAACCACGAGGAGGTGGAAGCGCTGTGGGAGCGGTTGATGGCGCATCAGTTTACCGCGCCCGGAACGGAGTTCTATGGCATTGTGGCCGATGAACCATTGATACGGGAAAGCCTGAAATGCCGGTATGATGCCTGTGCCTCCAGGCAGGCAGAGAAAGGCGAACTACCATCAAAAACAATTCCGGCGGGCAGATATGCCTGTTTTATGCATTACGGTAGTTATGAAACCATAGAGGATACTTACCGGAAGATTTATGCCGGGTGGATACTGGACACGAGGCTGGAATTCGCGCCGACGCCTATCATTGAAAAATACATCAAACACCCCGATAATACCACTGCTGTAGAAGAACAGGAAACAGCGATATGGCTGCCGCTTCAATAAGATTGTCAATTGCGGACAACAGGATGGAAGAATGCTGTGATAGTTTTGTGCTATCAAAATTTTAGCTTTTAATGACAAACAAAATGACGACAACACTGATGGTCCTTTCTGCGCTGATAATGGCCTGTGGCAAAGAGGATGCCGGCGCTCCTGTGTCCCCGGCCGACACTACTGTTTTGTACCGCATGCCGGAAGAAGCGGCGCCACATGAAGGTACCTGGCTGCAATGGCCGCACGAATATCAATACGGGAAAGCCTACAGGAACAGGCTGGATGCTACCTGGATCGCCATGACGGAGGCGCTGGCGCCGGTGGAGAAAGTACATCTCATCGTATACGATCAGGATGAAAAAGAGCGGGTCGCCGGCCTGCTGCAAAACGCGAAGGTGGCGATGGCCAACGTGGATTTTACCGTCCGCCCCACAGACGACGTATGGGTACGGGATAACGGGCCCATCTTTGTAAAAGATAAACAAGGCCGGCTGGTGATGGAAGACTGGGGATTTAATGCCTGGGGCAACAAGGCCGCCTTCGATAATTGCGACAGGATCCCTGGCGTTATTGCGGCCAATAGCGGTATACAGCGCATAGACCTCAACAAGGTCATGATCAATGAAGGCGGCAGCGTGGAAATGGACGGCAGCGGCGTATTGATGGCCTGTAAGAGTTCCGTTTTGAATAATAACCGCAACCCGGGCATGACACAGCAAGAGGCGGAGGCGTTGTTTACAAGGTACCTGGGGGTTACCCGGTTCATCTGGCTGGAAGGACGCGCCGGCCTGGATATCACAGATATGCATATCGACGGTTTTGCCCGGTTTGCCGATAGCAATACGATCATCACCATGTCGGAAGAAGACCTGGACTACTGGCAGGTGCCGCAACAGGATATCCGCCGGCTGTACCAGGCGGTCAACAGCCATGACGCCGCCTATAAGTTCGTGAAGGTGCCGCTTACCCGCAACAATGTGGTGACTACCTACGGAAAGAACGTAGGGAAAGGATCTTATATCAACTTCTACATTGCCAATAACACGGTATTGGTGCCCAATTATAATGACCCCAATGACGCGGTGGCGAATGGTATTATTCAGACGCTGTATCCGGGAAGGAAAGTGGTGGGGATAGACTGCCGCAACCTGTTTGCCAACGGAGGAATGGTACATTGCGTGACGCAGCAGCAACCCAGGTAATGATGCGGGGATCAGCTATGTTTGAACAGTTGGGCCAGCAGCTCCACAATGATACAGGCAACGAAAATAACTGCTTTCAGGTTCTTTCTTAAGTACTGCATGGATAGTAGTTTAAACAACGAAAAAGCTTTCGTTCTTCCAATATACGAAAAAAGACCGGGAAAACCAAAGTGCCCGCTCATTCCCATATGCCCGTTGTTTCAGCATAACAAGACAACCAGCATAACGCTAAAAGCAGTGTAAAGAGGATTTATACCCTTTTTACGCTGCTTTTTCTTTATCGCCTTCACCCTTTTTCCTGTCGCCCGTGCCTGTATAATTTATATCAACCATTATCACATTTAGCGATGATCATGAAAAGAATAGTTCTATGGGGAATGCTGCTGCTTCCTTTGACTGGAATTTGCCAGCAACAGGGCACTAAAGACAGTACGGCAGGTATGTTTGATCTGGAGCCGGACCTGGTGATGACTTTTCTATCCAAAGATAGCGTCGACAAGCAGGAGGTGCTGCGGGATGTAGCCGTTTTAAATACCCTGTTACGAAAGGACATCGGTGAGGCAGAGATGATAAAGCAACTGCAAGCTATAGACCGGGAAAAGGACAGCATAGCTTTCTATACTTTCGTTACGACGAAACCGGCGGCCCTCTACCGCAAGAAACGTATTGTGATGCAGCAATTTGTCGAGGCACATCCTGATTCTTATGTCAGCCTGTATGAACTGGACTATAACCACGGGATGTATAGTGCAGACAGCTACGCCGTCGCCTATGAAAAATTAAGCAACAGGCTGAAGAACACGCAGGCAGCGAAAAAAATCAGGGACAGGATCGCACATTTAAAGCAGATAGCGCTGACCGGTATGCAGGCGCCGGATTTTACCCGGAAAAACCAATACGGCAAAACCGTCCGCCTGAGCGATTACAGGGGGAAACTGATCATCCTTGACTTCTGGGGCAGCTGGTGCGGGGCCTGCCGACAGAGCCATCCTCACTTAAAAGAGTTGTATGCCACGTATAAAGACAAGGGGCTGGAGATCGTTGCCGTAGCCAATGAAAACGTACACGGAGATAAAACACCGCTGAACAAAGCCACGGCCAACTGGCTGGCGGCCATCAAAAAAGACGGGGTGGACTGGGTACATGTCCTCAACGACGAAGGGTCGGGAGGCATAGACATCGTGAAAGCCTTCCGGGTAACTTCCTATCCCACCAAGTTCCTGCTGGATAAGGACGGTAAAGTGTTGTTGCGTATAGAAGACGGGTTGAATGTGGAAATAGATCAGCGGATCAAATCCATGCTGGAGAAGTAGGTGCCCCATTTATAACCTGATACTGTACCATGAAAAAATTACCTGTTTATTTATTATTCCGGCGCTTCTGTTGCCCGTTATTGTTCTTTTTTTGTTTGACGGGTGTCTCCCGGGCGCAATCTTCTCCACCAGGCAACGTCATCGTCGATGGCCAGCTGAAGGAGTGGGGAGATACTTTACGCCACTACGACAAGGCGGCCCGGCTTTATTACGATGTGCATAATGACCATGATTTTCTGTACATCGCGTTGAGGCGTCCTGCTTATGCCTGGAAGATAGTGCTGGCGGGACGGATGTCGTTTGAGATCAGCAGAAACAAGGACGATAAAGATGGCCTTAAAATTTTTTATCCCGGGCACTTTACGGTGAATAAAGATGACATGTGGAACTTCCTCGAAGTAAAAAAAGTAGGTGGGCGGTCCTTCGATACGCTGACGATCTACAATGATGAAGGGCTGCTGGCTGCCGGCGGATTTTGGGAGCGGGAACAGAAAGCCCGCCAGTCGTCGGCCGGCGATATGTTGATGTCGACCATTCCCACGTCGGTCAACGGGATGCCGGCAACAGCCGAGGCGCCCAAAGAGGTTACTACCAGTGTGGTGGGCGCGGATTGTGAATTGGCCATTCCCATGAAACTGCTGCCGGCCACAAGCGGAACGGTGTATATACGGATTATTATTCCCGGGGAAAAAGACATTGTGACCGCCCTCAACGGGGTAGGATACATCAGCGGGTTTAACATGGAGAGGGGCACCCCGGAAGCTGTCGACGATCTCATGGTCGAATCAAAATTATCCATTACCTACCCCCTAAAATAAGTCGCTTGCAGAAGATTTTATTACTCGCTTTATTTTTATTGTTAATGCCCGTTGCCGCGCTGCTGGCGCAGGTATACGAAAAGCCGGCGGCTAAACTGTTGCCGGTCAGGAGAGTGAATGGTATTGTACGGGACAGTTTGGGCAGAAAAATTCCTTCGGCCGTTGTACGGTTGATATCTCCAAAAGATACGCTGCATACGGTAACGTCTGAATATGGGGTATTTAATTTCCCGGTGGTGCGGAGCGAAAGTTTTACCCTGGAGGTACAGGTCATGAGTTATCGGCCTTACCGCAAAAAATATTTCCTGAATGATACGAAGCCCGTTCTTGTGTTACCACCGGTGGTAATGGGTTCCGGCATGGTGCAGCTGAAAGAGGTGGCGGTGACCACTGCGAAAGGGCCACAGGAAAGAGGAGATACCACCGAGTTCTGGGCGAAGGATTACGTGGTACGTGACCTGGCCCGGCTGGAGGACATGCTGAAGAAGATGGAAGGCTTCCAGACGGATGCCAACGGTCAGTTGACCTACCGCGGCAAGCCGATCAACAGAGCGCTCTTTAACGGTGCGAAATATTTCAATGGTGACGTTGCCGCTGCTATTAAGGAACTGCCCGCAGATATTGTGGAACGCATCCAGGTGATCCAGGACAATGAAAACGGAACAGGGCCAAGATTGTCCAAATCAGAAGCTTCTTCCCAGACGCTGAACGTGGTGACCAAAGCAGATAAGTCCGCCGGCCGGATGTACCATGTGGTGGCGGAAGGGGGCTCGCTTGATCGCTACAGGGCGGCCGCTTCCGCCAAGTCCATTGACGGATGGAAACAATGGAGCCTGTCGGCTGCCGGCAGCCAGGAGCCGCAGGGGGTCATATCCAGCGATCCTGTCGGGACCATCAGCGGTATGGGGAGCCCGTTTTCATCCGGCGGCGGCGGTTCGGGAGGACTGGCGAAAGTCCTGAACACGCAAATGCATTATGGTAACACCATTGGTAAATTAAATTTTGGCGCGGACTACTCCATAGGACGGAGACACCAGGTAAGCGAGGTGGAAAGTTTTTCGGAAGAGTTTTACAAAGAAGGTAGCCTGAAGCGCAACACCAGGAGGTCTGCCCAAAACACTTCTACGGACCAAACGCTCACTATGAGCGCCCGTCTTAATAAGAACGACTTTAGTATGATGACGACCGTCACTGTCTCGCAGTCGCGCAATGAAAATGAAAACAACAGCGAGGTGCGTCAGTCGGGGATACTGTCGAATTTACAACGGATGTCGTTGGACAATACCATGAATGTTCCATCCTATTCC
This sequence comes from uncultured Chitinophaga sp., assembly GCF_946479755.1. The sequence continues at coordinate 352,430 of NZ_CAMLHC010000001.1, forward strand.
CTGGCCTCTTTTATGACATTTTTTTCCAGCCGCAAAGTACGCCTGACGCTGAACATCAGCAGCGGCAGCAAGGGCCTGAAGAGCTCCGGGAAGGATAACACCGACACCTATGGCGATAACGCCGCCAAAGCGGATAGCTCCCTGTACCTGTTGCAACGGCAGACGAGCAGTACCTTGTACAACGCGATCAGCGCAGCGCTGGCGTATACATGGCGGCAGAAATTCACCTTCCTGTTAAGGATAGCCCCCTCCATCAGCAAGTCGATAGATGTCAACTACCGGGACCAGGTAACACCCGGACAGGAAGTGAAACGGCTGAACGAGTTGAGCAATGATAATACACTCAGGGAGTACAAGTTGCCTGCCACGCTATCCGTTAAGTATAGCTACAATACAAAAATTTCACTGGAGCTGGCGGGGAAATATGAGGTCAACTGGCAACATACACAGTTGCATTTAAAGGAGCTGGACCTTTCTACCCGCACCGGCGCCTTTCTGCCGTCGGTAACGCTGGATTATGCACCCTCCACAGCCGGAAGCGTTACGGCCAGCTACAGCCGCGACATACGCCTGCCTTCCCTGTTGCAGCTCAACGAGAAGCCTTACTTCGTCACGCCATTTGATGTGGTCATCGGTAATAAAGAACTGGCGGCAGGTATGACTGACAACTGGCGTCTCAGGGGAAGTTATATGTTTCCCCAGGCAGGGGTGCAGGTATCAGGTGAATTGAACTATAGCCAGTTGCACAACGAAATCGGGGCAAACAGGTTGGTCCGGATAGATACAGTGACGAAAACGATACGTACCGAAACCTACTACCTGAATATGAAAGGAGGCAACAGTAAAAATGCCTTCTATTCCCTCGCGAAAAATTTACGGGAGCTGAAAATCGTGCTTAAACTCGATGGTTATCTGATGTGGAGCAAACAGCTGTATTTAGCCGACGGACAACAGGCAATAACCCTGCAGCGTAATGCGAACCACGCATTTACGACTTCTTTTACGCCGGTAAAATGGCTGGACATTGCTTCAGCGGTAGCCTATACCGGTAGCAGGAATATCAATTCCCTGCAACCCGGCCGCCCTTTGTACAACAATGAATTTAATGTGCTGTTAAAAGGCGCCTTTTTTCTGCCCGCAGATGTTAAAATCAACCTGAGCGGCAGGCAGAATATCGTGAGAGCCAGCAGCCTGCCCGGCACGCTGCACCCGTTGGTGATCAATGCCAACATCGAAAAACGTTTCCTGAAGAAAAAAGACGCGGTCGTTAGCTTCGTGGTGATGGACCTGCTGCGGCAGAACTACTATAACGTTATCGCACAAACGGTTACCGGTTATTCCAGTGTGATGTCCGCCATGGACAGCCGGTATTTCCTGGTGCAGCTGGCGTGGTACCCGCAGCGGTTCACCAGGAGCAAGGCTGCCGGCGGAGCGAGAAGGGGAGATGGTAGTTTCGTAAAATAAATTTTTCTTAATACCAGGAGGGCTGATCAAAAAGTATTTTACTTTTTGATCAGCCCTTTTTATCAGAAGTTGGTGCTGACAATAAGATTGTTCCTGGCGGAAGTGGCAAAGTCCATAGGGAGGATACCATACCGGCCCTGGGTATTGCTGGTGAAATAGCTGCTGACCTGGGGGTTGATGGCGTTAGATACCGTGGTGATGCTGGGAATACCAAAGATCAGCGGTTTATAGCCGCTGGTGAAATTGATATACAGGGTAGCTGCGTTGCCGGTTTTGGCTTCGCCCAAAAGATTGGAGATATTGGTCCATTTGGTGTTGTTGTCAGGTACCTGGTATTGGTCCTGCACCCGTAAAGTGGAGTTGCTGTTGTTGATGGTAAAGGTGGTATTGTCGGCCCAGTTGGTGGCCTCGATGCCTTTAGGCGTGGAAGAGGCGCCGAATCTTCTGAGCAGCACTATTTTCCCGCGTACGTCGCCGAGATTGGGGATGGCGGAAGACAGGTACCATTTGCCGGGTTGCTGGGCGGTATAGCTGTCGAAAGTCTGTTCAAAAGAACGGGTGTTGTTGGTAGGGTCGTATTCTTCTTTCACGCACATGATGATGGTCTCCGTGGGATTAGCGTTCAGGAAAGCATAGCAGGCTGTTACCACGTCGTTGAAGTTGAGGTTCTGATAGATGCTGCCGTGATGGATGGCAAAGGCGTCGCCGATGTGGCGGCACCGGATGTCGAGGAACCGGATACCGGCGTCCAGCTGCTGCGCGATGGTGAGGTCCTGGCATTTGGCGGTGCCGCCTACGGGTTCAAAGCGGGCGCCGCTGTCGTGCGTGCCGGGGATACTGATAGCGGCCAGGTTACGCTCGTTGGCAATGCTGCCCATCCAGTTGTTGAGCGAAAAAGCGACCGTGGCGTTGCTGCCGGCGAGCTGATGGTTGTCTGCCGCCGCAGGAGCAGGCTGCGTGTTGTCGAAAGCGTCTTTTTTACAACCAAACAGGCCACAGATGGCGAGTGCCATCAGAAGTTGAGGGTGTTTCATGGAAGTTGTTTGTTTTTTTAAAGTGAGTGAAAAACTTTGGACTTTACAGATGATATGCGTGGAATTAATAATTTAATAACTATTTTACGACAGAACACCGGAAAAACGACCGCAGTGGACCAGCCCGGATAACATAAAATTAATTTGGCGGCGGTGCAGGTAAGCAGTACTTTTAACATCGTAAAAACCCCAATGTTGCCAGTAATAGCTGGCTATTCCGCAGACAGTTCAAATGATATTATCGTTACTTATTGGAGATGGCCCTACTATCTGTAGAGAGGATGTTTAATTTCTATACCAGTTTAAATTCCTGTCATTATGATGCAAGTACCCCTTGACCAGCTGGCCGAATCGGAAAGCCGATATGCAGCGCTGGAACAAATTCCCGTCAGAGACACTTTCCCCGGGCTGGCCGAAGAGATGGTGCCGGCAGATGTGCCCGCCAGCGTAGTTGCCGGCAATATCTTAGGTGCCGATGAAAATATGGCGCGAAGGAAACAAATGCTGGCCGCCGTGAAACAGGAGCCGGTAGATTTTGCTTTTGAACGCGCCATCGGTAAGAATGATTCCGTTTACAGCAATTTTGTGGAGCTGATCAGTCAGGCCAAACAGCGGGTAGGACGGATCGCGATTAAACAAGGCAACAGAAACGTCGCTTTTGCGACAGGGTTCATGGTGTCTTACAACCTGCTGCTAACCAACTGGCATGTCTTCAAAACGAAAGAATCGGTGGCCGACAGTGAAGTACAGTTCTTCTACGAGCTGGATATTCATGGCTCCCCCGGCAGCGCCGTCTCTTTTGCGCTGGATGTGAACCGTTTTTACTACGCCTCCAAAGAACTGGACTATTGTTTTGTGGCGGTGTCGCCGGTAGACATTACCGGAACACGCAGTATCAATGACATCGGCTACCTCTTCCTGGACCCCGCCCTCGGTAAACTGGGCAATGAAGAAGAGGAAGCACTGAATATCATTCATCATCCCAACGGAGATTACAAACAACTGTCCCTTCGTGAAAACCTGTTTATAAAAATAGCTCCTACATCTATCTGGTATAAAACAGACACCGCGCCGGGCAGCAGTGGCAGCCCCGTCTTCAACGATCAATGGCAGGTAGTGGCCCTGCATCATATGGGCGTGGGACAGAAGAACGCCGCGGGTGACTATATTGATAAAGAGGGCAAGGTGATCCCGCTGGTCAACGGGTCTGTCGATGCCTCCCGCGTAGTGTGGATCGCCAACGAAGGCATCCGCATCAGCGTGATCTTAAAGGACATCGCCCTCAACTTCCCCGGAGAACCACTGGTAAAAGACCTGTCATCCCCCCAGCAAACAACACTGCCGGCGCAGGAAAAACTTCCTGCGAAAGAAGATACCACCCCATCATTCACCCCTAAAACTCCTGCTATGGAAACGAACAACCCTGCCGCTAACGTCAATATTTCTTTTCCTGCCTCGCTGATAGAGCGCAATGGTATGATTAACATTCATATCAGCCAGGGTGCCGGCATACCGCCGGTTACACCCCCGAAGGCGGCAGAACCATCGGCCGCAGAAGCCGATTTCGAAGAGATCAAAAAGCTGGAACAGGACACCGATTTTTCTGCCTGCAAAGGGTATCTCTCTACGTTCCTGGGCCGGGGATTAAATATCGCCCTGCCACAGCCTAAAGCGGCGCTGAAAAAATTCGCGGCTAAACTGGAAGGCACAGACAGCATCGTCCTGAAGTACTACAACTACAGCACCATCCTGCATGCTGTGAGAAGGATGCCTATCATCAGCGCCATCAACGTGGATGGAGATCCGGGCAAACGGCTGGACGACAGCAAGCGGAAGGACGTGTGGCTGCGCGATAACCGCCTCAGCTTCGATCTGCAGCTGGACGATACTTACTATAAAAACAGCGGTTTTGACAGAGGACATATGAGCCGCCGGGAAGACGCCAACTGGGGCGCTACCGCAGACGATGCCAAACGTAATGCCGACCTTACCTGTATGTATACCAACGCCTGCCCGCAGGTGGCAGCCATCAATCAAAGCAGCAAGAAAGGGCTCTGGGGCATCCTGGAGAAAGTGGTGCTGGAGAAAGGCGCGGCAGTAGAGGAAGGGAAAACGGCGCGTATTTCTGTCTTTAATGGTCCTATTTTCAGGGAAGACGACCGCGTGTTCCGAGGAGTACAGGTGCCGGTAGACTTTTTTAAGATTGTACTGTGGCTCACCGATGACGGCGACTTAAAAGCGACGGCCTTTAAATTATCCCAGCAGTCGTTGGTAGATGATATTGACTGGGAACAGCTGGACCTCGATCAGAACGTACAGTTCAAAGAATACATGTGCGGTATCGAAGCGCTTCAAGAGGAGACAGGTATTGACTTCTCAGCGATTATTCCTTTTGACACCTTTGAAGGTGATGCGGACGAACTCACTTCTACGGAGATGGTGGCTGCACACATCAAAAAACATAATCTGCGTAACACGCAGAAAGTATAAATCTTTTTTCAGATGGTTACCTGCCGGGTCCACCCGGGCCCGGCGGGTTTCACCTATGGTGTGCGGTCTCTTTTTCCAGCGCACGGATTTTCTTTCTATAACTGCCGGGGTTCTCGCCGGTCATCTTTTTAAAGAAGCGGTTAAAGTAGGCGTCGTTCTCGAATCCGAGGCTGTACGCAAGGTCTTTAACGGGTATGTCCCGCGTCATGATCAGGCGGCGGGCCTTTTCTATTTTCTGTTCCTGGATGTATTTGCCGGGAGTGCTTCCCATGTCTTTTTTGAATAGGCGGATAAAATGGTCTTTGGTGAGAAAACAACTTTCCGCGAGCGTGTCCACGCTGATGGGCCTGTCCAGGTGCGTACGGATGTAATGCAGCGATTGCCGGATACGTTTGTCTATCCGGAGGTTTTTATCGGTAGCCTGCTGCAGGAATCGGGATATGATCTGCCGGATAATACCCTGTGCCTCCATTTCATAGCCCAGCGGCGCCGCTTTCTGGCGCGCGATGCTCCTGACCAGTGTGGGACCGTTATCATAAGACCATGGATCGAAATGAGGCAGCTTCCTTTCCGGGTGGATGGCGGTAAGCCGTTTGATCAGCTGTATTACCAGCGGACCGGCTTTTATTTCAACAGGAACGGCTACCAGGTCAAAGACGCTTTGCTGGCTGCCCGGCTCTTCATAAATGTGGATGTAATACAGCGACAACGGACCTTCGCATTGGTATCCGTGCGTGGTGTAGGCGGGGGTAAGATACAGGTGGTTTTTTTTCAGGTCGTATGTTTTGTCCTCGCGGACCAGCCTGGCCGTACCGCTTTCTATAAAGTGTATCCGGATAAACGGGCTGCAGACGTTCCGCCAGTTCCAGTCGGCGTTGTGTACCGCGCGGCCGGTATTCAGCAGCATAAAGTGCGGATGGGTAAGTTCTTTGCTCATGACCGGTATTTGTGGAGGACCATAAAATATCGATAAAGTACAATTTTTTATCGATATCGGTAAAGTCTTGCAACGGGGTGATGGGTACTTTTGAAAAAAATGTCAACGGTGTTTTCCTGGGAAGGGCGGACCTGACGGTCTTATCCTGTCGTCTTTAGTCATCTTATGCCGACGACTGCCGATCCGGAACGATGTCGCTTTTTAAACAGAAGTTTCATGAAGGTAATTTCTTGTAGTAAGCCGGGGAGGTTGGAATATCGTGATGTTCCGGAGCCGGTATGTTTACCCGGCTATTCTATTATAAAAATCCGGCGTATCGGGATATGCGGAACAGATATCCATGCTTTCGGCGGCACGCAGCCCTATTTCACTTATCCCCGCGTGCTGGGCCACGAGCTGGCGGCGGAATTTGTAAAGGGCGATGCACCGCGGCTGCGCAGCGGAGAGCTGGTGACGGTCATTCCTTACCATCATTGCGGCAGCTGCATGGCCTGCCGCAGTGGTCATACCAATTGCTGCCAGCATATGCAGGTCATCGGTGTACATACCGATGGTGGGATGGCGGAACTGCTGGCAGTGCCGTCGCACCTCTTGCTGCCGGCGGCAGGACTGGTGCCTGACCGGCTGGCGCTGGTAGAGCCTTTCGCTATCGCTGCCCATGGCGTGAGGCGGGCGGCGATAGCGCCGCAGGAAAATGTGCTGGTGGTAGGAGCCGGGCCTATCGGGCTGGCGGTGATGGAAATGGCCGCTATCGCAGGGGCGCAGGTGATCGCTATGGACGTGAATAACTACCGCCTGGCCTGGGCGAAAAAAATCATCGGATTGAAAGCCGCGCTCCATGCGCAGGACGAGCACCTGGAGGAGCAACTGAAAGACCTTACGAACGGCGATATGCCAGCTGTGGTGATCGATGCTACGGGTAACCTGCAGGCGATCAACAACGCGTTCCGCTACATGTCTCATGCCGGCAGGTATGTGCTGGTGGGTTTACAGAAAGGGGAAATTACTTTCAGTCACCCTGAATTTCATAAACGGGAGGGGACACTGCTCAGCAGCCGTAACGCTACCAGGCAGGATTTTGACTGGGTACTGGAGAATATCCGTACTGGTAGGATCATGCCTGAAAAATATATCACCCGCTATCTGCACTTTAACGATGTAGCGGAGGAATTCCCTTCCCTTACAACGGATGCCAATATGGTAAAGGCGATGGTCAGCCTCGATTAAAACCACCTTCATGGTTTCAGGACCAGGTATTTGTAACAAATGGACCCTTTAATTGAAACAATCAGGGCCCCTTCATCCGGATACGTGCCCCTATTTTTACAATACCTAATCCACGTATATGAAACTTGAACTGTTACAAGGCCATCAGGGCCTAAGACTATTTATTGCTCCGTTGAAAGCATTTCATCTGCCTATGCCGGATGTACTGTTTGTCCCGTACTTGTTTTCCAAAGACATCGGCCGGTGGTGTTGGCTGCCTGGTAAAGATGCGGTTTGCCGGGAACATTTGCCGCACCACCGACGATATCCCCTTTTATAACCTTCTCTAGCTGCACAACCAGAAACACCCCTTAATGTACCTGAGTATTTAAGCAACCGGATGTCTATCCGGCCGCTTTCGGGTACCGTATGTGAATACCAGAAAATTTTGCTGTCTAAAAAATTATTATGCGCTCAACCAAAATAAATCGCTGTCAGGCATCGCTGCCTGTATGGCTGCTGTGGCTACTCCTGTTCAGTACAGGCAGCGTTGCCCAAACTGCCGGGATAAGCGGCATCGTCGTTAGCCAGAAAAATGCTGCTCCTGTCCCCGGCGCTTCTGTTACCGTAAAAAATACCAATCGTCATGCTGTGACCGATGCCGCCGGCCGGTTCGTCATCCAGGCATCGGCAGGAAACGTGTTGGTGGTCGCTATGATGGGCTTTCAGAAGAAAGAGATAACGATCGGGGGGAACACTACTGTCAGGGTGGAACTGGCAGAGAACGTATCCCAGCTCGAAGATGTGGTGGTGATCGGCTATGGTAAAACAAAACGTAAAGATGTTACCGGCGCCATCTCTTCCGTTACGGGAGATGAGATCCGGAAAACGCAGCCGGTCACTTTTGATCAGGCCCTGCAGGGAAAGGTGCCGGGACTGGTAGCCCAGCAAGTATCCGGTCAGCCCGGCGGCGCTGTCTCCGTTCAAATCCGCGGTATCTCTTCGTTCGGGAACGCCGCCCCGCTGTATGTCATCGATGGGGTGATCATCGGTGGCACAGCGTCTCCGGGCGCCGGTACCAATCCCCTCGCAGGTATCAATCCCTCCGAAATAGAATCCATCGATGTCCTGAAAGATGCTTCCGCTACGGCTATCTACGGCTCTCAGGCTACCAACGGCGTGATCGTCATTACCACCAAAAGAGGACTGATCGCTCCACCGGCTATCGCCTATGATATGTATACCGGTTTTCAGCAGCTGCCGAAGCGGCTGCCACTGATGAACCTGCGGGAGTATGCCTCCTTTATCAATGAACGCAACAAAGGCCTCGGCTGGGGCTTTGATACCCGCCAGGAATTTGTCAACCCCCAATATCTCGGTGAAGGTACCGACTGGCAGGGGGAGCTTTTCAGAAATGCGCCCATGTATAACCACTCGCTGACGGTCAACGGGGGAGACGCACGAACGCAGTACCTGCTGTCAGGCGCTTATTTTAAGCAGGAAGGCATTGCCCTCGGGTCTGATTTTAAAAGACTGTCCGTAAGGCTTAACCTCGACAATAAAACGACCGACTGGCTGAAGATCGGTACCAGCCTGCAACTGATCAATATCAAAGAGAACGTAAATGCTACCAGCTCCAATGTCATTAATACGGCATTAAGCCAGACGCCGGACATCGCGGTGAAAAATACCGATGGCAGCTGGGGCGGCGCCTATAACCCCAACGGCTGGGTCAATAGCGCCGTGAACCCCTATGCCATTGCGCTGATCAATAAAGACCAGGTAAACAGGAACCAGCTTTTTGGTAACCTGTACGCGGAAATCTCTTTCCTGAAAGATTTCGTGCTGAGGAACGAAGCTACCGTGAGTTTTTCTATGGCGACGGAAGACCGCTTTAATCCTTCCTACACCTTCGGCCTGATGAAAAATGTCAATAACAGCGGCGCCTACATCTACAATCAGAACTTATTTACCACGGTCAGAAATTTCCTGACCTATTCCCATCTCTTTAAAAACAGGTACAATGTAAACGTGTTGCTGGGCCATGAGGCGCAGCTAAGCACCAACGAAGCGTCCAGCGCCACCCGCTCCAATTTTCCCTCCAATAACGTACAGGTCATCAGCAGCGGTGATCCCACCACAGCCGCCAATACCGGCATCAAAGGACAGAACGCCCAGGAGTCGTACTTCGGCCGCCTCAATGCAGGCATCGATGATAAATACCTGTTCACCGCCAACGTGCGGGCAGACGGATCTTCAAAGTTCGCCCCGGAAAACCGCTGGGTGACCACCTGGTCTGGTGCATTTGCCTGGAAGCTGAAGAACGAGGACTTTATGCAGCAGTTTAAAAAAATGAACGACCTGAAATTAAGACTGGGGTATGGGCTCACCAACAACCAGAATATCAGGGACTATGCCTATACCTCCACGCTAACGACAGTGGCGACGGGCCTCACCGGGGTAGCACAGCTGACGGTCAATGTGGGCAACCCGTACGTACAGTGGGAAAAAACCAAATATGCAAACATCGGCGTGGATGGAACATTTTTCAACTGGCGGCTGAATTTCTCGGTGGATTTCTACAACCGCAGAACGGACGGGCTGGTGATGCAGATACCGTTGCCGTTGTATTCCGGTACCGCCATCGGATGGGCCCCCGGCTCACTCGACGCTCCTTTCGTTAATATCGGCACGGTCAACAATAAAGGCTTCGATTTCAGGATCGGTTCCACCAATATCCAGGGCAAAAAATTTACCTGGAAAACGGACCTGACAGTCTCCCGCAACATCAATGAGGTGATTAAACTGAATACGGACGGCGCTTCGCTGGACCGGCCGTATAGCAAAACGGTTGTGGGCCGTTCTATCGGGGAGTTCTACGGCTACGTGATCGACGGCGGCGTATTTGCCACGCAGAAAGACTTTGAGACTCATGCGCTGCCGGTGAAGAATGGCGTACGTTTGCCTGTAGGCGCTGCTGGTGGCAGCATCTGGTACGGGGACCTGAAATTCACGGATTTTAACGGCGACGGCATCATCAATGAAGCAGATCAGACCTTCCTCGGTTCGCCCATCCCCAAATACCAGGTCGGCCTGAATAATACTTTCTCCTACAAAAATTTCGATCTCAATATTTTCTTCAACGCCAATATTGGCAGCAAGGTGTTTAACCAGCTGCGGATAAACGGCGACTATCCCGGTACCAGCTTCGGTTATCTCCGTTCGCTCATGAACTACGCGCAGCTGACGCTCATAGATCCCGCAGGGTCGGCAACGGATATCAAAAACGTCTATGTGAAAAATCCGGATACCAGGACGGTGGGACTGAGAAACGACAACACCAACGATAATAACCGTAATTCCGACAAGTTCGTGGAAAGCGGCACCTTCCTGCGCTGTAAGAATATTTCACTGGGATATGCCTTTCCGGATAAGCTGCTGAGCAAGGTCCGCATCCACTATCTGCGGCTGTATGTCAACGTTTCCAACGCTTTCCTGATCACGAACTATTCGGGGCTGGACCCTGAGATCGGTTCCTGGGACCCGCTGGCCGCCGGTATTGACAACGGATTTTACCCGCAGCCACGGATGTTTACTATAGGCGCCAACGTGAAACTGACCAAATAAAGTCATTCATTTTAATACGAGAAGATTATGAAGTCCATCATAAAAATATGGTTTTGTCACCTGGTGGTGATGATCGTACTGGCGGGATGTTCGAAGAGCTTCCTGGACCGTCCGCCGTTATCGCAGATCAGCACAGATAATTTTTACCAGTCCACCAGCGACCTGCGGCTGGCTACCGCTGCCTTGTATGCAGGATCGCCCTGGGGCGACTGGAACTACAGCTGTTACCTGCCGGTAGGCGATGTGCTGAGCGGCAACCTGGCGGTCGGCTTCTGGGGTGATGCTGTACAGCTGAACACGTTCTCCGTCACCGGGCTGAATGCGATCATGGTGTCTAACTGGAAGTCGATGTATAACATCATTGCCCATTGTAATGTGACCATTAACGCCATCAAACAGAAAGCGCCGGACAGTATTCCTGTCAGTAATAAAAACGCTGCCATCGCCGAAGCCCGCTTTATACGCGGCTTTGCCTATTATAACCTGGCGGTGCACTGGGGCGCGGTGCCGGTGATTGAAGACAACAGCCAGCTGGTGACTTCTCCGCTGGTCAACCGGATCAAAACAGCAGACGTATACCGCTTTGTGATCAACGACCTGGTGTTTGCGGCGCAGCACCTTCCGTCCGCCGATGTGGCGGGAAGGGTAACCTCCTGGTCGGCGCAGGGTATGTTAGGCAAGGTATATCTGACCGTAGCAGGGCTGGACCGCTCCGGTACGCGTGATCAGAAGCTGCTCGACAGCGCGCGGAAATACGCTGGTAATGTGTGTAAAAACAGCGGACTATCCCTGTTGCGCAACTATGCGGACCTCTTTAAAACACAGTTCAACGACAATCCTGAATCATTGTTCGCCCTGCAGTGGGCTCCCGGTGCCGCATGGCTGGAAGGGAATATGCTGCAGATTTACTCCCCGGGCGGTGCAGAGATTTCTGCCAACGGGCAGGCGGGATGGTTCAATATCCGTCCTACGGTGGGCCTGTTCAAAGGCTACGTTGCTAAGGACTCCGTCAGGCGCAAAGCTACTTTTATGCTGAAGGGGGATTATTATCCCGAACTGAATGCAGCCGGCGGCGGATACCCGTTTACCGGCGACTGCGGATTAAAAAAACATATCATTGGAACGAACAAGGACAATAATGCACCTACCATGACATTGTCGTCTTCCACGGAACACAACGCCTTGCTACGCCTGGCAGATGTGTATCTCGTATATGCGGAAGCGTTGCTCGGCAATAACGTATCTACCAGCGATGCGGACGCATTGTTGTATTTCAACAAAGTACGGGAACGCGCAGGCATGTATCCTGCGCCAAGGATAGATGCTGACAGTGTGCTGATGGAGCGCAGGATAGAGCTGGCCGCCGAAGGGCAGTACTGGACAGACCTGGTGCGTTTGTCTTATTACAATCCTGTGGAAGCTGTCCGCAAGTTAAACGGTGAAACACGGGTGACATTCACGTATGCTGACGGCGTGGTGACGCCGGCCGCTCCTTATGGCGTGATCACGCCTGCCACGGCCCGCAGCTTTTTCTTTCCCATTCCCTCCTCCGAAGTGACCGCCAACCCGAAGTTGCTGGAACCTCCGGTATCCTATTTCTAAACATTAAAACTTACTCCCGTGAATAAACTGATCGCAAACGTATATAACAGGCGGTGGTTATGGTGGCTCGCCGCGATGATGGCGCTGGTGTCCACCGCCTGTAAAAAAGAACGGGACGGAAACGGGCCTGTTATCACGCACGTCAGGAATTATGCGGCTTCGCCGGATGATACCTTGCTCACCGCAGTGTTGCCCGGGCAATGGGTGGTACTGTCCGGCCATCGGCTGCAGGGTGCCCTGGAAGTGACGTTCAACGGTGTTCCTGCCAGCATTAAAAGCGTGCTGTTTTCCGATACGAGCGCCGTGATGCAGGTACCGGCGGTGATACCATTCCCGGCGGTAGCTGCCGAAAACCTGAATATTATCCGCTACGTGACGCCGCAGGGCACGACCACGTTTTCCTTCGATATTGTGGCGCCGCCGCCGGTCATCACCGGAGTGTCAAATGAAAACGCACATACGGGCGATTCTGTGTATGTGTATGGCACTAATTTCTTCTTTACGGAACAGGTCATTTTTGCCGGCGTGCAGATCAAAGACTTCGCTGCCGCGGGAGACGGGACATCCGTCGGCTTTGTGTTGCCGCCACTGAGCCAGAACGGCCAGGTGAAGGTAGTGACAAAGTCCGGCGCAGACTCCACCCGGTACAAGGTCAACGATCTTACCACCGGTATGCTTTGCGACTTTGATAACATCAATCCCTTCGACTGGGGCGCCAGCCTGGAGCGTAACGGTACAGATTTTCCCGGCGGCTGGGGTACTTATGCCGTGCTGAAAAACGAGATCCTTGCCGGCGGTGACGGTACATGGTGGGGCAGTCAGCGCAGCATCAACACAAAAGAGGTGCAATGGGTGCCAAAAGACAGTCTGCGTGCGGCGCTTGATCAATACGCGCTGAAATTTGAGATCAACGTGCCTGCTGCGTGGAACGGCACTACGCTATATGTGATCAGGAACTACAGCCGGGATTTCCTGGCACGCTACGAGCCCTGGCAGAACGCCAGCGGCACTACCGCCAGCTACGTCACCAAAGGCTGGCGGACGGTCACCATTCCTTTCAGCAGTTTCCGTTCCAACGACGGCAAAGGGGTGAGCGCCGCCGATCTCACCGCCTTGCTGACCAATACCGGCGCAGGACCTGTCAATATCCAGACATCCAACTTTTCAGCCAGCCCTACCGCTACCGGGCTGTATGCTGCCATCGACAATATCCGGGTCGTCAAAATCAAATGATCGTTCAACTATAAAATCTGGTAAATGAAGAAGTGTATTTTGTTGTTATGGCTATTGGTGGTACTCGCAGTATCACAGGCATTTTCCCAACAGGACCATCCGTTTTTTCCAGCCAAACGGCTGATTACGACAGGTATTTATTACTATCCCGAACACTGGGACCCACATCTGTGGGAGCGGGATATCAAAAGGATTTCAGAAATGGGATTTGAATTTGTGCACCTCGCGGAGTTTGCGTGGAGCAGGATGGAGCCGGAAGAGGGTAAGTTTGACTTCACCTGGTTGGACACGGTGATGGACCTCTGTTCCAGGTATCATCTGAAGGTGGTGCTGTGTACCCCGTCGGCCACGCCACCGGCATGGATACGGAGTCAGTATCCCGAAACGTTCCAGATGAACAGCCAGTATATCCGCGGGGAACATGGTACCCGTGGCCTGGGGTCTGTGGCGAGCCCGGTATACCGCCGTCTCGTGGAAATCATCGTCACCAGAATGGCACAACGGTATGGTAAGCATGAAAACGTGATCGGATGGCAGCTGGACAATGAGCCGGACGCCAAACCGGATTTCAGTCCCGCTTCGCAGGAGGCCTTCCGGCAATGGCTGAAAAATAAATATCATGCCATCGATACGCTGAACACTGTGTGGGGCAATGCTTTCTGGAGCCAGTGGTACAACAGTTTTGACCAGGTCCTCATTCCGAATGTGAACCTCGTAGGCTGGTGGGGCAGCAACCCTCATGCGCTACTCGATTTCAAACGCTATATGGCAGATGTGCAGGCGGAATACCTCGATTTTCAGTCGCGCACACTACGGGCGCATATTTCACAACATCAGTTTATCACCACCAACTACACCGCGGTGTCTCCGGGCGCCGATCCGCGGCGTACAAAGCAGCTGGACTTCGCCACTTACACCGCTTATCCGAACGGCGGTACGCATAATATCGGTCAACAAGGATTCCGGCTGGGCAATAGTAATGTGATCCTCTTTGCTGCTGAATATTATAAGTCGGTGGGCGGTGTCACCGGCGCCATGGAGATACAGCCGGGAACGGTGAACTGGGGCAACTTTACCCCGCTGCCTTTGCCCGGCACCGTGCGTATGTGGCTATACCACATTTTCGCTGCCGGTGGCAAGCTGGCCTGCTCTTATCGTTTCCGCCAGATCAACTACGGTGCGGAACAATATCATTCCGGTATCATGGAAACAGACGGCGTAACACCCTCACCGGGCGGTTACGACTATATGCAGTTCATGAAAGAGATGAATGCGTTGCGGAAGGAGGCCGACATTAAAGCGCCTTTGCCTGAAAAACTGGCGAAGCGGTCCACCGCCATCCTCTGGAACCTGGAGAACTACTGGTCCTTCGATCAGCAGCGGCAAACGAAGCAATGGGATTCCTGGAACTACCCGGTTAAATTTCTGCAGATCGCTAAATCCTTCGGCGTTCAGGCGGACGTGATCGCAGAGACAGCAGATTTGTCGAAATACAAAGTGGTGATCGTTCCCGCCTATGAACTGGTGGACAGCAGCCTGGTAAAGAAATGGGAGACATATGCTGCCAACGGCGGACAGCTGGTCATTACCTGCCGTACGGCGACTAAAAACCGCGCCGGTTACCTGTGGGAGAAAGGCTGGGCGGCGCCATTGTCTGCGCTGATAGGAGCCCGTATTACGACTTTCGATATGCTGCCCGACCAGTATTACGGGGACGTACAAACGAAAGCTGGCCACTACCGATGGAACAACTGGGGCGATCTGTTGCAGCCCGATAAAAACACCGAAGCGCTGGCTACGTATAATGATCAGTTTTATAAGGGCGCTGCTGCGGTGGTTAAACACAGGCTGGGCAAAGGTACGGTGACCTACATAGGTGTGGACACCGACGACGCAAAGCTGGAAAAGGACGTATTGCGCGATATCTACACCGCCGCGGGTGCCACAACGGAGAACTACCCACCGGGTGTGCTGGTGTACTGGCGGGACGGCTTCTATGTGGCGGTCAACTATTCTTCGAATGACTACACTATGAACATGAGCGGGGCAGCAAGGATACTGATCGGCGAAAAAACGGTAAAACCAGGCGGCGTGCTCGTCTGGAAAGAATAACCTGCTGTGCATGATCATCTTTATAAAAACAATGGACATCTGTGAAAACGATGTCGTTCTAATCAATATCCTCAAACTTTAACCGTTTTATTATGCAACGTAAAAATGTCAAGCACTATGTCCGTAGCTGTATCCGCATAGCGGTACAGCTGCTGGTCCTTCTTTTTGCAGGCCTGCAACTGTCGGCCCAGTTGCCATCGGCACAAACTATCGCCGGCAGGATGAAAGTGGGCTGGAACCTTGGAAACACGCTGGAAGCCATCTGCGGAGAGAACGCATGGGGTGGCGTCGTTACCCAAACCACCATCGATGCGGTGAAAGCCTCCGGCTTTAATACCATCCGGCTGCCCGTAGCCTGGGACTGCCACAGTACCAACGGTGTGATAGACCCCGCATGGATGGCCCGTGTAAAGGAAGTGGTGGACTACTGCATGCGCGACAGCCTTTATATCATCGTTAACATCCACTGGGACAACGGTTGGCTGGAAAATAATGTCACCCCCGCCGCCCAGACGCAGGTGAACGCCAAACAGCAGGCCTACTGGACCCAGATCGCCAATGCCTTTAAAAATTATAACGAACACCTGCTGTTCGCCAGTGCCAACGAGCCTGCGGTAAACGATGCCACGGGCATGTCCGTATTGTTGTCTTACCATCAGACTTTTATCAATGCCGTACGTGCCACGGGGGGCAACAATAGTTCGCGTACGCTGATCATCCAGGGGCCGTCTACCAATATCGATAAGACGAACACCCTGATGAATACGATGCCCACAGATCCCATTGCCAACCGGTTGATGATGGAGATACATTACTATGAACCTGCCCAGTTTACGCTGATCACCAAGGATGAATCCTGGGGTAAGATGTTTTATTATTGGGGCGCTAACTACCATTCTACCGCAGATGCCTCCCGCAACGCCACCTGGGGCGAGGAGAGTTTTGTGGATGCCCAGCTGGACCTCATGAAAACGAAGTTTATCGACAGAGGGATACCGGTGATCATCGGAGAGTTTGCTGCTATCAGGAGAACGCTGAATCCTCCTTCCGAGCAGGCAGTGCACAATGCCTCGCGGTGGCATTTCTATGATTACCTGGTGAGCCGGGCAAGGGCAAAGGGACTGATTCCCATCTGCTGGGATATCAATAAAGAGATGTACGACCGTGGTACCGGTGCTGTGCTGGACCAGGAGACTATTTCCGCTATTATGAAAGCCGCGGGCGTTACGCCGGGGTATGTGCGGCTGGCGAACCGTGCGACCGGATTGTTGGCTGACGGGATGTACAGAAGCACCAACGGTGCCAATGCAGGACAGTGGAGCTACAGCGGCAGCGATGCGCAGCAATGGACAGTTGAAGCCGCCGATGGCTATGTACGGCTGAAAAACCGCGCCACCGGGCTGTATCTCGATGGAATAGGAAGAACGGCTGACGGGTCCGTGGCCGGCCAGTGGAGCTTTAGCAGCAGCTACAACCAGCAATGGAAACCGGAAGTGACAGGGAATTATATCAAACTGAAGAACCGGGCTTCCGGGTTGTACCTCGATGGGTTGGGGCAAACGGCCAACGGCGCCGACCTGGCGCAGTGGTCGGGTAGCAGCAGCTACAACCAGCAATGGACCATGACCGGTATCGCTTTGCCCGCGGCGGTCATGACCACAACAACCACCTCCGCCGACCTTGCTTCGCCGCAGGTAAATGAACTGAATGTGTATCCGAACCCGTTTACCAATACCTTCCGTATTACCGTTGGTAAGCAGGATAAAATAGAACGGATTACAATTATCGATGCTTCCGGAAAGACTGTGACGGTAAAAGTCCAGCCGTCACCGGCTGACCTCCTGTCTATGGGCGCGGCCTTAAAAACAGGCACATATGTAGTGGTAGCGAAGGGAAGAGGCTGGACGAAAAAGTCCAGGGTGGTCAAAATTATTCCATAGTGGTTGTTTGAGGTCTGAAAAATTATAATTGTAAATTTGACAAATATTGTTTTACTTTGGAACAATCAATCAAACTATCGTTATAATTCCGCGTCATGAAAAATAAGTTCCGTTCTGTTTGTATGGGCGTATCGATGCTGCTAACGGCCTCACCGGCACTGCAGGCACAAAATAAGATCACCTTCCGTACAGACGCGCCAACACAAACGATCAACAGGAATATCTACGGCCACTTTGCCGAACACCTGGGTAACTGTATCTATGGCGGTTTCTATGTAGGAGATACTTCCCGTATCCCTAATATTAATGGTGTGAGGAAAGACATCATCGCTGCGCTGAAAGCGCTGAAAATACCGAACCTGCGCTGGCCGGGCGGTTGTTTTGCTGACACGTACCACTGGAAAGACGGTATCGGCCCGAAAGAAAAAAGGCCCACGATCGTGAACACCTGGTGGGGCGGTGTGACGGAAAACAACAGCTTCGGTACGCACGATTTCCTGAACATGTGCGAGGAGCTGGGCACAGAGCCCTACCTGGCAGGCAACGTCGGCAGCGGCACCGTACAGGAGCTGGCGGACTGGGTACAGTACGTCAATTTCTCCGGTAAAAGCCCGATGTCTGACCTGCGTCAGCAGAACGGCCGGCAACAGCCGTGGAAAGTACAGTACTGGGGCGTAGGCAACGAAGCCTGGGGCTGCGGCGGCAATATGCGGCCGGAATATTATGCGGATATCTACAGAAAGTACGCCACCTTCATGAGTGGCAACCTGTTCAAAATCGCTTCCGGCGCCAATTCATCCGACTACAACTGGACGGAAGTGCTGATGAAAAACATCCCGCTGCACATGCTGGACGGCCTGGCGTTGCATCACTATTCGGTCATCGAATGGAATAAAAAAGGACCGGCTATAGATTTTTCAGAAGAGCAATATTTCCAGACCATGCGCAGCGCCTGTTTCATGGACTCGCTGGTACGCCGGCATTCCGCCATCATGGACAAATACGACCCGAAGAAAAAAGTAGCGCTGGTGGTAGACGAATGGGGTGGCTGGTATGACGTAGAAGCAGGTACGAACCCCGGTTTCCTCTTCCAGCAAAACACCATGCGCGACGCTATGATCGCCGGCGTGACTTTAAACATCTTCCACAACCATTCCGACAGGGTACGCATGGCCAACCTGGCGCAGACGGTCAACGTGCTGCAGGCAGTGGTGCTGACGAAAGGAGAGCAGCTGATACTGACGCCTACGTACCACGTGATGGAAATGTACAAGGTACACCAGGATGCAACACTCATCCCCATCGACGTGCAAAGCAACCGGTATACATATAAAAACGAGCAGCTGCCAGCGGTGACGGCTTCCGCCTCCAAAGACAAATCAGGCGTTACCCATATCTCGCTGGTCAATATCGACGCTTCCAAAGCGCAGGAGGTAACCGTACAAACAGGCGCAGCGTACAAGTCTGTCGCGGGCCGTATACTCTCTTCTGCCAAACTGCAAGACCATAACAGCTTCACGCAGCCGGACAAGCTCAAACCCGTGGCGTTTAAAGGCGCGGTGCTGAAAAACAATATGCTGACCGTTAAGCTGCCACCTTTCTCTGTAGTGGTACTGGAACTGCAATAAATACCCGCAACCGGGACTGACGACGACTACATGTCCGTGTAGTCCGGCTACCCGTGTGCTTTTTAAAAAAGAAACCTGATCACATGAGTGCATCTTTTGTAATAGGTGTTGACTTTGGAACTGATTCTGTGCGGTCGATTATCGTAGATACCCGCGATGGCCAGGAGGTGGCGGCTGCGGTGTTTCACTATCCGAGGTGGAAGGATGGGTTATACTGCAACGCCGCCCGTAGCCAGTTCCGGCAACATCCGCAGGATTATATAGAAGGGCTGGAAACCACTATCCGGCAATGCCTGCAACAGGCCGGTGAAACGGTGGCCCGGCATATCAAAGCAATATCGGTGGATACGACCGGCAGCACGCCGGTGGCGGTAGATGAAACCGGTACGCCGCTGGCGATGTTGCCTGCCTTTAAAGATAATCCCAACGCCATGTTTGTGCTGTGGAAAGACCATACGGCCATCCGCGAAGCGGCAGAGATCAACGCCGTGGCCGCGGCTTTTCCGGGGAACTACCTGCGGTTCGTCGGTGGCGTGTATTCGTCGGAGTGGTTCTGGGCCAAATGGCTGCACATCTGGCGTGTAGACGAGGACGTTAGAAACGCCACTTATACCTGGGTAGAGCATTGCGATTGGATCCCTTTCCTCCTGACAGGCGGCACGCGCGCCAGTCAACTGAAGCGCGGCATTTGTTCCGCCGGCCATAAAGCACTGTATGCCGAAGCCTTTGGCGGTCTCCCGCCCGACAGCTTCTTTGCGGCCATCGATCCGCTGTTACAGAACGTGAGCCGGCGGCTGTTCACGAAGACATACACTTCCGGTGAGGCGGCAGGCTATTTGTCCCCCGCCTGGGCGGAGCGCCTGGGGCTGAGCACAGCCGTCGTTATCGGCATCGGTGCGTTTGACGCACATATGGGCGCCGTAGGCGGACAGATAGCGCCTTACCACCTCAGCAAGGTAATGGGCACGTCCACCTGCGATATGCTGGTGGCGCCGCTGGCAGAGGTGAAGGATACGCTGGTGAAAGGCATCTGCGGACAGGTGCCGGGCTCCGTAATCCCCGGTATGATGGGCATGGAAGCAGGGCAATCGGCCTTCGGAGATGCCTATGCGTGGTTCAGCAATTTATTGTCATGGCCGCTGCGGCATCTTTTTCCGCATAACAGCACGCTGCTGCAGGAGGCCAACAGCAGGATGATCATGGAGCTGTCTCAACAGGCTGAGGCCATCACACCTGATGAACACAGCGAATGGGGTATTGATTGGTTAAACGGTCGCCGCACGCCCGATGCCGACCAGTCGCTCAAAGGTACGCTCACCGGCCTGAACCTCGCCTCTGATGCACCGCGGGTCTTCAGGGCCGTGGCGGAAGCCACCTGCTTTGGCGCCAAAGCCATCGTGGACCGCTTTGAGCGCGAAGGGGTACCCGTAAAAGGACTGATAGGTATCGGCGGGGTGGCCAAAAAATCTCCCTTTATTATGCAAATGATGGCCGATGTTATGGGCATGCCTATACGTATCCATCGTTCTGAACAGACCTGCGCCCTCGGTGCGGCCATGTTCGCCGCCACCGCCGCGGGCATCTTCCCTAAAGTGGAAGCGGCCATGGAAGCAATGGGACAAGGTTTCGAAACGACCTATTCACCTGACCGGCAACGGACAGGAATATACGATAACAGGTACCGGAAATACAAAGCGCTGGGCGCTTTTACTGCTAATATGAATATTGATTAAGATGAGCACGCAGAAATATCAGGCTATCCGCGAGGCGGCCTATGAAGCCAACATACAGCTGCCCGCACTGGGTCTCGTTCTCTTTACCTTTGGCAACGTGAGCGCGGCCGACAGGGACGCCGGTGTGTTCGCCATCAAACCCAGCGGCGTGCCCTATACGGAGCTGTCGCCCGGCAAGATGGTCATCGTGGACTTTGACGGCAACGTGGTCGAAGGAGATTTACGTCCTTCGTCCGACACGCTTACCCATGCGGTATTGTACAAACACTGGGCCCATATCGGCGGTATTGTGCATACCCATTCTACTTACGCCACCGCCTGGGCACAGAGCCTGCGCGACATCCCTATTTACGGCACCACCCATGCAGACCATAACACCCTCGATATCCCCTGCGCGCCGCCTATGCCGGATGAACAAATCGCCGGCAACTATGAATACCAGACCGGTTTTCAGATCATGAACGCTTTGGCAGAAAGGCAGTTGACCTATCAAGACATGGAGATGGTGCTGGTAGGCAATCATGCGCCTTTTACCTGGGGCAAAACGCCGGCGAAAGCCGTGTACAACAGTGCGGTACTGGAATCCATCGCGCAGATGGCCTACCTCACGGAGTCCATCAACTTACGCGCATCTCGACTGAAAGACTCCCTGATAAAAAAACACTACGAACGCAAACATGGCCCTGATTCGTATTACGGCCAATAAATCATATGGTATGATCGATCTGAAAAAATTAGAGATCTGGCTGGTCACCGGAAGCCAGCATTTATACGGAGAAGCCGCCCTGCAACAGGTGGCGCAGCACAGCAAGGAAATAGCTACTGCGGTCAACGGCGATAGTCATATACCCGTTACCGTTACCTATAAGCCGATCGTCACCACACCGGAGGAAATATATGCGGTGTGCATGGATGCCAATGCGGCGGCCAACTGTATCGGCGTAGTGGTATGGATGCATACCTTTTCTCCTGCCAAGATGTGGATACGGGGACTGAAAGCTTTGAAAAAACCGGTCTGCCACCTGCATACCCAATACAACAGGGACATTCCGTGGAGCGATATAGACATGGATTTCATGAATCTCAACCAAAGTGCGCACGGCGACAGGGAACTGGGATTTATGATGAGCCGTATGCGCATGAACCGAAAAGTGATCACCGGTCACTGGAAAGACCCGGAAGCGCTGGCGGAACTGGGCGCATGGGCCCGCGTGGCCGCCGGCTGGCATGACTGGCAGGGTGCACGCTTCGTCCGCTTCGGCGACAATATGCGTTATGTAGCGGTGACCGATGGCGATAAAGTGGAAGCGGAATCCGTGTTCGGCTTCGCCTGTAATACACACGGCATCGGTGACCTGGTAGCGGTGATCAACAGCGTTCCGGACCATGCCGTGCGTACGCTGGTGGAAGAATACGCCGAGGCCTATACGATGACGGCAGCGCTGCTGAACGATCCGGCCTTGGGAGATGCCGCCCGGATAGAGCTGGGACTGAAGGCTTTCCTGGAAGATGGTCAGTACAAAGGTTTCTCCGATACTTTTGAAGACCTGCACGGCATGATACAGTTGCCGGGCATTGCGGTGCAACGGCTCATGCAGGCGGGCTATGGCTTTGCCGGCGAGGGGGACTGGAAGACGGCCGCGCTGGTACGCGCCATGAAGGTGATGGGTAGCGGTCTGCCGGGAGGCAACTCCTTCATGGAAGATTACACCTATCATTTTGATCCGCAAAACCCCATGGTGCTGGGAGCGCATATGCTGGAAATATGCGCGTCTATCGCAGAGGGCAAGCCTTCCTGTGAGAAACATCCGCTGGGCATAGGCGGTAAAGCAGACCCCGTAAGGCTGGTATTTAATACCGCGGCAGGCGCCGCCATCAATGCATCGCTGGTGGATATGGGCAACCGGTTCCGGCTGCTGGTGAACGATGTGGAGGCGGTAACGCCACCGCACGATCTGCCGAAGTTGCCCGTAGCAAGGGTGTTATGGAAACCTTACCCGGATATGAAAAAAGCCTGCACCGCATGGATACTGGCCGGCGGCGCCCATCATACCTGCTTCAGCCAAAACCTGACTTCCGTTCACCTGCAAGATTTCGCGGACATGGCCGGCATTGAAATGGTGCTGATAGATAAACATACGGAGCTGAGGACTTTCCGCAATGAGTTGCGCTGGAACGATGCCGCTTATTAAACAGATACATCTCCCGTTATGAAAAATGTACTTTCTGCCAACGATATACTGGTGTTTGTCACCTATTTTATTGTCGTAGCCGGTTATGGCTACTGGGTCTACAGGAAAAAGAAAACGGACAACCCCGATGCCAAGGATTTTTTCCTGGCGGAAGGTTCGCTGACATGGTGGGCCATCGGCGCTTCGCTGATAGCTTCCAATATCTCCGCGGAGCAGTTTATTGGCATGAGCGGCGACGGTTTTTTTGTAGGCATTGCGGTCGCCGCCTACGAATGGATTGCCGCCATCGCATTGATCATCATCGCGGTCTGGTTTATTCCCATTTACCTGAAGAATAAGATCTATACTATGCCGCAGTTCCTCAAAACGAGGTACAATGAAACGGTGGCGTTGATCATGGCGGTCTTCTGGCTGTTTTTATACGTGTTTGTCAATCTTACGTCTATCCTGTACCTCGGTGCGCTGGCCATCAACGGCCTTTTGGGAGGAGCGTACCTGCACATCGTGATGATCGCGTTGTCGGTGTTTGCCATTGTGATCACGCTGGGAGGGATGAAGGTGATCGGCTATACAGACGTGATCCAGGTGAGCGTGCTGATCATCGGCGGACTGGCCACGACTTACATGGCGCTCACGCTGGTGAGTGAACATTTCGGGCTGGGAAGGAATGCGCTGGCGGGTTTTACGGCGTTGATGAAAGATGCGCCGGACCATTTTCATATGATCCTGGACAAACCGGATGCTACGTCTTCCCAGGAGTACATCAACAAATACCTGGTATTGCCGGGCGTGCTGATGTATGCAGCA
This sequence comes from uncultured Chitinophaga sp., assembly GCF_946479755.1. The sequence goes on from NZ_CAMLHC010000001.1 coordinate 376,435, forward strand.
GGGCAGTGGATCGTAAACCTGAACTACTGGGGCTGTAACCAGTATATCACACAGCGGGCACTGGGCGCTAACCTGCAGACGGCGCGCAACGGTATCCTGTTTGCCGGGCTGCTGAAAATTATGATGCCCATTATTGTGATGCTGCCGGGTATTGCGGCGTATGTGCTGCATAAAAACGGGCAGCTGCCCGGGCTGGAGAATAAAGACGGCGCTTATGCCGCGATATTGGGCTTTCTGCCTTCCGGCCTGAAAGGGCTTTCCATCGCGGCTTTAACCGCGGCAATCGTAGCTTCGTTGGCAGGAAAGGCCAACAGTATCTCCACCATCTTTACGTTAGACATCTACCAGAAATACATGAATAAAACGGCTTCCCAAAAGCAGCTCGTGTGGACGGGCAGATGGGTAGTGATCGCAGCCATGCTGCTGGCGATCGGTTTTACCTGGAATGACCTGTTGGGTATCGGTGGAGCAGGAGGCTTTACGTTTATCCAGAAATACACCGGGTATATCAGTCCGGGTGTATTTGCCATGTTCCTGCTGGGCATGTTCTGGAAACGTACTACCGGTGCGGCAGCCGTGGCAGGCATTATCACCGGTTTCACGCTGTGTGTGTTCTTTAACCAGTTTGCGCCGGCGGTGTTAGGGCATGAAAACTTCCTGTATACGGCTTATCCCAACGGCAGCGGTGGATATGAAATCCCGTTCCTGATCTGTATGGGACTGGCCTTTATGTTTACCATGATCGTGATGGTGCTGATCAGTATGGCCGGGCCACGGGTCAATCCGCGGGCGTTTGTACTGGATAAGGGCATGTTCAGGATATCACCGGCCACAACAGTGCTGATCGTGATCACGCTGTTGCTGATTTCCGCCTTATATATCCGTTTTTGGTAAGGAGATGGAGATTCGGGCGCTGATTTGTACTTTTGTTGTCTAATTGTTTTGTATGAAGAGATATGCACAGCAAACAAGGTTGTTAGTCGCTGTTGACTGCATTATTTTTGGTTTCGACGGACAGGAAATAAAATTGCTGCTGATCCAGCGTGGCTTCGAGCCCTGTAAAGGAAAGTGGAGCCTGGTAGGTGGCTTTGTGCAGGAAGAGGAAAGCGCGGAAGACGCAGCTACCCGCGTGCTAAAGAACCTTACCGGGCTGGATGGCATCTATATGGAGCAATTACATACTTTCAGCTCCCCCGACAGGGACAGCGTGGAAAGGACCATCTCCGTCGCATATACGGCCCTGATTGATATCAAGCGCTATAAGCAGCTGCATGAGGACTTTCATGCCGTGTGGTTTCCGATCAATCATCATCCGGAACTGATATTCGATCACGATGCGATGGTGAACCAGGCCAAGGAGAAACTGCGCTATAAGGCCGCGCTGCATCCTTTGTTACTGGAGCTGTTACCACCCAAATTTACGCTGCCCCAACTGCAACAGCTATACGAATCTGTTTACAATACCACTTTCGATAAAGGCAATTTCAGCCGGAAGATCCTGTCCACCGGCCTGCTGGTGAGACTGGCAGATAAGGACAAACTGAGCTCCCGGAAAGGGGCGTTTTATTATAAGGTGGACAAGAAAAAGTATAGTGTCAACCTGCATGCTTTCCTGAACTTCGTGCCGGAGGCGCTGATGAAAAAATCAGCTGCCGCCCGGTAGTCTCCCGTGTCTTTTAAATCCGCTGTTATCCGCATGGTACCATCATTTGCGGCGTCAGGGTTTTGCCGGAAAAAATAATTGTAAAATTGACATTTTTTTATTTTATTGCATATAGATAGAATTCCACGTTATGCACTCAGGATATTTTCCTGCAACAGGGACGCTGAAGGACGTTTGCCAACTTACACGCTGTTGCAGGGAAATTTCCCTTTGTTCGCCATATGCATCCTCTTTCTATCTACAAAACCCACACCTTCACCATCGCGTAGTCAATCGTTTTTGTTGAACAGGACGCAATGACTTTTTAGAAAACATCATAAAAATTGCCACCGTGAATAGAAGATCACTTATCAAATATCTGGGGTTGACTGTTCCTGCTTATTTGTTATCAAAGCAGGCGGGTGCATCCTTTGGCGGTCCGCTGGCCCCACATACTGCCCCAGGGCCTTTTACGGCCAGCTGGGAGTCCTTGCAGCAATACAGCGTTCCGGAATGGTACCGCAACGCCAAGTTTGGCATATGGGCACACTGGGGCCCGCAGTGCGAGCCGGAATACGGCGACTGGTATGCCCGCGGCATGTATATAGAGGGCAGCGACCAGTACAAATATCATCTTCAAAAGTATGGTCATCCGTCAAAGTTTGGCTTCAAGGATGTCATTCATCAATGGAAAGCGGAACAGTGGGACCCGGAGCAACTGGTAGCCTTGTACAAAAAGGCCGGTGCGAAGTACTTTTTCGCGATGGCCAACCACCACGATAACCTGGATCTCTGGAACTCCCGCCATCATGCATGGAACGCCATGAACGTCGGGCCTAAAAAAGATATCATCGGCGGTTGGGCCAAAGCGGCACGTAACAACGGGCTCCCTTTCGGCGTGAGCGTACACGCAGCCCACGCCTGGACATGGCTTGAAGTGGCGCAACGCGCCGATAAAAACGGTCCGCTGGCCGGCCTGCCTTACGACGGAAAACTGACAAAAGCCGACGGTAAAGGCGCCTGGTGGGAAGGGCTGGACCCGCAACTGCTATACGCACAGAACCATCCGCTGAGCCAGGATAGCCAGGATAACAACGCCATCTTGCGGCAGTGGGACTGGCACAACGGTGCCGTGCCGCCGTCGAAAGCGTACTGTGACCTGTTCCTGAAAAGGACCATCGACCTGATAGACCGCTACGAACCGGAACTCGTTTATTTTGATGATACCGTGTTGCCGTTATACCCGGTCAGTGACGTGGGCCTGCAAATCGCCGCCTATCATTACAACAAAAGCATCAAACGTCATAAAGGCCAACTAAAGGCGGTGCTGAACGGGAAGGTGTTGAACGAAATGCAGCGCAAATGCATGGTGTGGGACATCGAGCGCGGACAAAGCAACGTGATTGAACCCTTCGCGTGGCAAACGGATACCTGTATCGGGGCCTGGCATTATGACAAACGGTTCTTTGACGGCAAATGGTATAAATCCGGTAAAACCGTTATCCAGACGCTGGTAGACGTGGTGAGCAAGAACGGTAACCTCCTGCTCAATATCCCGGTGAAAGGTAACGGCACCATCGACGCACAGGAGAAAGCCATCCTGGAAGAAATAGCCGCCTGGATGGCCGTCAACGCAGAATGCATATTCGACACCCGGCCGTGGAAAGTGCTCGGCGAAGGTCCGGCCATGGAGGAAACAGCGCCCATCGCCGCCCAGGGATTCAATGAAGGGAAAGGCAAACCATTAGGTGCCGGCGATATCCGTTTTACCACCAAAGGTGATGCGCTGTACGCGGTATTACTGGGCTGGCCCGACAATGGAAAGATAAGAATCAAAAGCCTGGCCGCCGGAAATCCGCTCAGACCCGGGAAGGTCAACAGGATAGACCTGCTGGGAGGCGGAGAACTGCGTTTCCTGCAACAGCCGGATGCGCTGGAGGTGTCACTGCCGGAAAATAAACCAGCATTTCCCTATGCAGCAGTTTTAAAAATCAGGTAATGCAGCTAATATTATAAACATGCCCGATCAATAATACATCCATTAAAGAACACCCATTCGCAGGACCGGCCCATTGGAGCCGGTCCTTATTATTTTATCAGGCATTCCAATCTTTTGTTCTGAAATTCAAGCTGTTGCAACATTTGATACCCCAGAATGCAACATACAACACCCCTCTCATTCCCCCACATTGACCAACTTTACGACATTATTATCCACGTAAGACTACATCACGTTATGAAAAGGACGATTACTGTCGCCTGGCTTTTGCTTATGCTTATTTACCACGTTTCGATGGCAGGCACGCCGTTTTATTTACAAACTAAAGAAGGGGTCGTTGTTTATACGGACCCTTCTTTTACCGGTTCTTCTCATGCCGTCCGGCTGTATGTGGTGACCGATGACATCATCAGGGTGGTGGCCGCACCGGGTAAGGAACTGTCGCCCGCCCAAAGCCTGATGACAGTCCACACGGACCGCCCGGCGCCGGTATGGAAGCTGACAGCCACCAGTGAAGCGGTTACACTGAAAACCAAAAAGCTGACCGCCGTTGTACAGGCGAAGACAGGTACCGTGTCCTTCTTTGATGCCAAAGGTGAAAAAATACTGGGAGAGAAAGCCACCGGTGGACGGACCTTCCAGTCGGCCATATTCGACGGCCGCCCGTATTATCAGCTTACCCAACAGTTTGAAGGGGCGGACAACGACGCCTGGTATGGCCTCGGGCAGCACCAGGATGGTGTATATAATTATAAAGGACAACAGGTCACCTTTTTCCAGAACAATACGGAAGTGGCCATTCCTTTCCTTGTCTCCAATAAAAACTATGGTATCCTCTGGGACAACTATTCCCTCACCACGGCGGGGGACATACGGCCGCTGCATTCGCTGTCTGCTTTACAACTGTTCGCTAAAAACGGAACAGAAGGATGGCTGACGGCCACTTACGCCAATAATGCACGCCAGCCGCAGGAAGTGATCGCCACCAGGGCGGAATCAGCGATTAATATGGAGTTTTTGGGAGACTCAAAGGCGGTGCTTCCGCCAGGGTTTACGCCGGCCACCGGGGTGGCTTCGTGGGAAGGTAGTGTGGCCAGTCATGTTTCCGGGCTGCATCAACTGCGGTTTACCTTCGGTGGTACCCTGAAAGTGTGGCTGAACGGCCAGCTGGTACTCGACCACTGGCGCAAGGCATGGAACCCGGCGCCCGCGCTGGTGCCGGTCAACTTTGAAAAAGGCGTGAAGGTGCCTGTCAGGATAGAATGGACGCCCGAAAGCCCGGAGTCATACCTCTCGCTGAAATGGCAGGCGCCCCTGGGCAAAGCGGAACAGCGTTGTTTTGGCTTCTCTTCCGAAGCAGGCCGCCAGGTAGATTATTATTTCGTACATGGCGGTAACATCGATGAAGTGATTGCCGGTTACCGCGAGCTGACCGGCAAGGCGCCGATCGTTCCTAAATGGGCGATGGGCTTCTGGCAGAGCAGGGAGCGGTACAAAACGCAGGAAGAAATACTCACCACCGTTGATCAGTTCCGCAAAAGAAAGATACCGCTGGACAATATCGTGCTGGACTGGAGCTACTGGAAAGAGGCCGCCTGGGGAAGCCAGGAGTTCGACCCGGCCCGGTTCCCGTCACCCGACAGTATGATCGATATACTGCACAAAAAATACCATACCCAGATCATGATATCGGTATGGCCGAAGTTCTACAAAGACATCCCCGCCTATAACGCGTTCGATAAAAAAGGATGGCTCTATAAACGCAACATCGCCGACGAGCAGCGCGACTGGATCGGTAACGGGTACGTCTCTACTTTTTACGACGCCTTTAATGAAGATGCCCGCAAAGGTTTCTGGGACCTGATCCATCAAAAGCTCTATACCAAAGGTATCGACGCCTGGTGGATGGACGCCAGCGAACCGGATGTACTCTCCAACGTAAGCCCGGAAAAAAGAAAACAGCAGATGACGCCTACAGCCCTGGGCCCCGCGGCCGAATACCTGAACGCCTACCCGCTGCAAAACGCCAAAGGTATCTACGAAGGACAGCGGCAGACAGACCCGGGAAAAAGGGTGTTCCTGCTGACCCGCTCCGGCTTCGGCGGCTCCCAGCGTTATGCGGCGGCTATCTGGAGCGGCGATATCGGCGCCACCTGGAAAGATATGCAGACGCAGATCACCGCAGGCATTAACTTCTCCCTGTCGGGGCTGCCCTACTGGACTATGGACATCGGCGGCTTCGTAGTGCCGGCGAAGTTCGAAAAGCCCAACGCGGAGAACCTGGAAGAATGGCGGGAGCTCAGTACCCGCTGGACACAGTTCGGCGCGTTCGTGCCGCTGTTCCGCTCCCACGGCCAGTTCCCTTACCGCGAAATCTTCAACACCGCCCCGGAAGATCATCCGGCATATGAAAGCTTCCTTTACTACGATCAACTCCGGTACCGGCTGCTGCCTTACAGCTATTCGCTGGCAGGCGCCGCCTACCATAACGACTATACGATCATGCGCGGACTGGTCATGGATTTCGCCAAAGACACCGCCGTGCTGAACATAGGAGACCAGTTTATGTTCGGCCCGTCCATCCTTGTTAACCCCGTTTATCAATACAAACAACGCAGCCGCGAAGTATACCTGCCGGCAGGACAAGGCTGGTACGATCTGTACACCGGCGCCCGGCACACCGGCGGCCAGAGGATCACCGCCGATGCGCCCTATGGCCGTATGCCGCTGTATGTAAAGGAAGGCGCTATCATTCCGGCAGGCCCTGCGCTGCAATACACGTCCGAAAAACCTGCCGACACGATCACGCTGTACGTCTATACCGGTAAGAATGGCGCTTTCCGGCTGTACGAAGACGACGGCAGTTCCTATAACTATGAGAAAGGAAAGTTTACCATCATCCCCATCGACTACCAGGAAGGCTCAAAGACGCTCACAATAGGCGACCGCAAAGGGTCCTACAACGGTATGCTGCAGCAACGCATATTCCGGATCATCCGGGTGAGCGCTGCCGCCCCCAAACCGCTGGACCCCGATGCGAAAGCCGACCAGGAGGTACATTATGAAGGAAAGCAATTGACCATCAAACTATAAGCGCCGGTTTTATCACTACCAAAATCCAAATGCCCGACTTTTATGAAAAGATCATTAAGAAAAGCAGGACAGTTGTTGCTATATACATGGCTGACGGTCCTGTTGATAAGCTCGTCCGTTATTGCGCAAACGCATCCCGTAACGGGCCGTATCACTTCCGCGAAAACAGCCGCATCGATAGTGGGAGCGTCGGTGACCATCAAAGGGACTACCAAAGGCGCCGTCACGGACAACAGCGGATTCTTTAAAATAGAGGCCGCCCCCGGCGCCGTGCTGGTGGTGACTTCTGTCGGTTACGTGCCGCAGGAGCTAAAAGTGACCGGCAATGAAATGAACCTGCAGTTGCAGGAATCCGTGACACAGATCGAAGACCTGGTGGTCATCGGTTATGGCGTGCAGAAGAAAAAACTCGTCACCGGCGCTAACCTGCAGGTGAAGGGAGATGACCTGCAGAAACAAAGTACTACCAACGCCCTGCAGGCGTTGCAGGGGCAGGCGCCAGGCGTACAGCTCACCAGCTATTCCGGTCAGCCGGGTTCGGCAATGAATGTGGTCATCCGCGGAAAAGGCACGGTAGGCAACTTTGCACCACTGTATATCGTCGACGGAGTACAGACCAGCGACATTACTTACCTCAACCCTGCAGACATCGCCTCCATTGATGTGCTGAAAGACGCTGCCTCTGCGGCGATCTATGGTTCACAGGCAGCCAACGGCGTTATCCTCGTGACCACCCGTTCGGGTAAAGCCAACCAGAAAGCCCAGGTGACCCTGGATGTTTTCTATGGCTTGCAGAACGTGGCCCGCAAAGCGAAACTGCTCAATGCAAAAGAGTATGCGACCATCATGAACGAAGCGGCGGTCAACTCCGGTAAAACACCGTATTTCACCAATGAGGTGATCGACAACCTGCCGGTAAATACCAACTGGATGGACCAGATGTTCAAAAAAAACGTGCCTACCCAGAACTATGTCCTCGGTGTACAGGGCGGCAGCGCCGCCTCCGTGTATTCCTTATCGTTAGGTTACACCAGCCAGGGCGGCATCGTTGGGGGCGCCAGCACCTCCAACCTGGAACGCTATACTTTCCGTATCAATTCCGAACACAAGCTATATAAAGACATCATCAAAGCAGGGGAGCACCTGACGTTCAATTACCAGAACACCTATGGCATCGGCGTAGGCAACCAGTACAATAACTCCCTGCGCTCCGCCTTTACCACCAGTCCTTTCCTGCCTATGTATGACAGCGACGGCAATTTCTTCTCTTCTGATAAAATCGGCTGGTACCCCGGAAAACCCGACAGGGCCTGGAACAACGGAGAGTCCAATCCGTATGCGGTGATGTACTACTCCAACCAGAACCGCAGCAGCAGCCAGGGATTATTCGGCGACGTGTACCTGCAGGCAGAACCCATCAAAGGACTGAAATTCCGCACCAGCCTGGGCCTGAACTACTACGCGAACCAGAGCCACGGCCTCACACCGGTATACCACCTGTCTATCTATGCGTTCAACGATACTTCCAGGGTAACCCAGTCCATGGGCAGCGGTCAGACGATCCAGTTCGACAACTCCCTGAGTTATGATTTTACCCTTGGCAAGGACCACAGCTTCAGCGTGATGGCGGGCACGTCGGCGCTGAAAGCTACCGGCGTAAGCATGACCGGCAACAACCGTGACCTGCGCATTGCGGATTTGTGGCACGCCTATCTGTCCGTAGCACAGAACGTAACCAAAGGCGCGCCCTATATGAGCGTGAGCGGTGGCCCTTTCACCAATGCCCTGGCGTCTTACTTCGGCAGGCTGCAATACAACTACAAAGAGAAATACCTGCTGAACCTTACGTTCCGCGCCGATGGTTCCTCCCGCTTTGCACCGGATAACCGTTGGGGTTATTTCCCCTCCGTATCTGCCGGGTGGGTAGTCTCCAAAGAAGGATTTATGGAAAGCGCCTCCTGGCTGGACTTCTTCAAGCTGCGCGGCAGCTGGGGCCAGGTGGGCAACCAGAACGTGGCGGCTTACCAATACCTGTCGCCCATCGCTTTCAACAACGCGTCCTATATCTTCGGACCGGTGGAAGGCGTCAACACGCAAGGCGCTTATCCCAGCCGGCTGGCCAACCCCAACGTGAAATGGGAAACATCGGAACAGACCAACATCGGCTTTGATGCAACGCTCATGAAAAACCTGAGCGTTACGTTCGACTACTATATCAAAAAGACGAAAGACTGGCTGATCAGCGCGCCGATACTGGCTACCGCCGGTGCCGACGCACCGCTGATCAATGGCGGTGACGTGAGCAACACCGGCGTGGAGCTGGCGCTGTCTTATCAGAACAGCATCGGGAGGGACTTTCATTATACCGTAGGTGTGAATGGTGCCTATAACAAAAACAAAATCGGCAACATACCCACGAATGATCATATCATCCACGGCAATACCAATACGCTGTATGAAAATTCGCTCGAGTTTTACCGTGCCGCCAATGGCATGCCTATCGGCTATTTCTGGGGACTGAAAACAGCCGGTATCTTCCAGACAGAAGCGGAAGTGAATGATTACAAAGACAAAGGCGGCAAACCGATCCAGCCGGACGCGAAGCCCGGAGACGTGCGTTTCGTGGACCTCAACGGCGACGGCGTTATCGACGCCAACGATAAGACCATGATCGGCGATCCTAACCCGCGCTTCACTTTTGGGTTTAACATAGCGCTGGACTACAAAGGCTTCGACCTGCAGGTACAGGCATCCGGGGTGTCAGGTAATGACATCGTGCAGTCATGGAGGAACCAGTCCAGCGCGCTGGGCAACTATTCCGCTGCCATCCTCGACCGCTGGCATGGCCCCGGCTCTTCCAACAAAATGCCAAGGGTAACGGAGGATAACCGCAACTGGACACAGTTCTCCGATCTGTATATCCATGACGGCAGTTTCCTGCGCATCAACACCATCACATTAGGTTATGATTTCTCTAAGCTGGTGTCCCGCAGTTACCTGGGCAAACTGCGTGTATACGCTTCCGTATTGAACGCCTTCACCTTTACGAAATACAACGGCATGGACCCCGAAATCGGCTACAACGAAGGCTTCTCCACCGGCGTGGATATCGGTTATTACCCAAGGCCAAGAACCATGATGATCGGCGCTAATCTCCGCTTCTAACCAAAATCTTACATGAAGATGAAAAAGCTACGCATATATACACTGCTCTTTGCGCTGGCATCCCTGGCTGCCTGCAGCAAAAGTTTCCTCGATACGGAGGATGTTACAACGGCTACGGAGCAAAATTTCTATAAAACGCCTAATGATGCTTTTAAAGCACTGGTAGGCGTTTATGACGGGCTGCAGACCGTATGGGCCGGTGGCGTTTCGATGCCGATCGCGACGGAAATACTGTCTGACAACGCCTTTGGCGGCACCGGCAATGCAGACGGCTTCGGCTACCAGATGATCGACGAGTTTGACAAGCTCCGTTCCCCATCCGACCAGAGCCTGTTCGGCGATAACTGGAGCGCCTACTACAAGGCCATTTACCGGGCCAATATGCTGCTGACCCACCTCGATCAGGTGGACTGGAAAGGCAGCGAAAACCTGCGCCCGGTGTATGAATCCGAGGCAAGGTTCATCCGCGCTTACCTGTATTTTGATATGGTGAGATTGTGGGGGAATATCCCCTTGCTGTCAAAACCGACGACAGACAACATTCCGCAGGCCAGCCCTGACAGCGTGTATAAACTCATAGCGGATGACCTTGTGTTTGCGGCCAACAATCTACCGGCGGTGAACTATGGCGCCCAGCCTCCCGCTACGCGCGGCAGGGTCACCAAATGGGCGGTGGAGTCCCTGATCGGCAGGGTATACCTGTATTATACCGGTTATTATGGTAAGACGGACCTCGTCGGCACCGTGTCCAAACAACAGGCGCTGGCGTATCTCGAAGATGTGATCACCAACGGCGGATTCGGGCTGGTGGAAAAATTTGCCCACCTGTGGCCGGCAGCATCGCTCAATGATTACGTGGGAGAAGATAACAAAGAAACCATCTTCGCCATTAAGTACACGTATACCAGCGATTACAACGGGAATACGGATGGCAACCACTGGATGGTGATGAACGGTCTCCGTGGCCAGAGTATTTTTCCCTATGGCATGGGATGGGGAGGCTGTCCTGTGAATGCCAGGCTTTGGAGCGCCTACAGCGCCAACGACACCAGGAGAAAAGCCACGATCATATCCATCGCAGACGAAGGGCTGGCTTTTACGAACAGTAAAGACCAGCGGGAGTACACCGGTTACTATATGAAAAAGTACACACCGCTGGTAGACGAAGCGGGTAACAGTCTCGCTGTGAAAATGGGCGGTACGAACTTTATGATCGGGCAGTTCCAGGATTATGTGTCCATCCGTTACGCAGATGTGTTGCTGATGGCGGCGGAACTGGGTTCTCCCAATGCGCAGCAGTATTTTGACAATGTGCGCAAACGCGCTTTTGGCGACAATTTCACGGCATTGCCGGTCAACAAGGCCAATATCCTCCAGGAAAGAAGGTTGGAGTTTGCCGGAGAAGGGATCCGTTATTGGGACCTGCTGCGCCAGGGCATTGCCGCTGCGGCAGCTGCCATCGCGGAAACTACCACCGTGAAAAACGGCGATGTGAACACAACGAAGACGATACAGGCAGGAAAAATCAACGAAACAAAAGGACTGTCACAGATTCCCTATTCACAGGTGACCCTGTCCAACGGCGTGCTGAAACAAAATACAGGCTGGTGATTATCCCATAAAAATATACCACTATGTACAAGCTGTCATACCTGAAACCGGCAGTGCTGCTGTCGCTTATCATTATATCCACTATACTTTCCTGTAAGAAGAAAGAATACAGCCTGCCACCGTTGTCCGATAAATCGGCCATTAACATGGAGGTGAAGCAGGACCTGACGGTCGACCCCGGAGGCAATACCCTCTACCTGATCAATCACACTGCGGAAGTCATCCCTGTGTGGGATTATGGTACCGGCAGGTCGAGCCGGCAAACGGATACTATTCACTTCGCCTTCAAAGGCGATTATGTGATCCGTCGCTCTGCGCTGACAGGCGGGGGGATCGTGCAACTGGATTCGATAAAGGTCCATGTCACCGCCGATAACCTGAATTATGTCAACGATCCCTTGTGGAATGCGCTGACCGGCGGTGTTGGCGAGGAGAAGACATGGGTGCTGGATATAGAGGCTACCGTATTTGACGGGCCAATTTTCTTTTACGGTACAGACAACGGCTGGGGCGGTGACTGTATGAAAACCGGGGGCGACTGCTGGTCCTGGGCGCCCAAATACGCGGACAATACCTGGCTGATGCCGGCCGGCGATTATGGCACGATGACGTTTAGCCTGAAGGGTGGCCCGTTTGTGAAAGTAGTGCATAAGCAGGTACCTGCCAGAGGTACTGAAAACGGCACCTTTTACCTGGACATCAATACCAAAAAACTCACCATGACGGATGCCACGCCTATTCACGATGCCGGCCGCGATGCCTGCGTGGCGGCATGGGGCAATATCCGCCTCCTGTCATTAACGGAAAAGTCCATGCAGCTGGGCGTGCTGAGAACATCGTGCGATGGACCCGCGTTGCTGGTGTATAATTATGTTTCTAAACAACAATAACACCGTGGAAGTTGAAATAATACTATCCATATGAAACCCTGTTTGCTGGCAGCGATCATCATGATGGTCGCTGCCATTGTTTACTAAACCGTTGCGCTCTGACTTTTTATGATAAAGCATTTATTTTTTGTATGGGCATACTGTTGCCTGTTTTGTTCCGGCGCCTTTGCGCAGCTCACCATGCCTAAAGTGTTTGGTGATAGTATGGTGTTGCAGCGTGATCAGCCCATCCCTGTGTGGGGATGGGCTCTGCCCGGAACGCAGATAGTGGGTACGCTAGGAACAGCGCGGGCCCGGGCGGTAACCGCCAAAGATGGTAAATGGATGCTCCGTTTCCCGCCCTGCAAAGCCGGTGGCCCTTTTACACTGAGGGTCTCCGGCGCCGGTACTGCCGTTGAATATAAAAACGTGCTGATCGGCGATGTATGGCTGGCTTCCGGTCAATCCAACATGGAATGGCCCGTGAAGGACGCTAAAGACGCCATCAAAGAAATAGCGGCCTCCCACTGGCCACAGATAAGATTCCTGGTAGTGGAACATGGTAAAAGCCTGGCACCACAGCAAGACATCGCGGGAGGAAAATGGAAAGCCTGTGATACGGCGAATACAGGCGTGTTCTCTGCGGTGGCCTATTATTTTGCGCGTAAGGTCCACCAGGAACAAGGCGTTCCGGTGGGTATTATCCAGAGCACCTGGGGTGGCACGCCGGTGGAAGCATGGACCGGCAGGGAAGGGCTGCTGGCATCGCCCATCACAAAGGAGCGGGTACTGGCCAACGATACGCTCACTACAGCTGATTTTGTACAGGACAGCCTGAACCTGGTGCGCTTCTGGGAGGTGGTATATCATCCGCAAAATAATGCGGACCGTGAGGTGCCATCGGAAACGTTCAGCGACGCCGCATGGCCACAGGTGCAGATGCCCGGGCTGGTAAAAGACTTTGGCGGGCCGTATGAAGGGATCGTTTGGATGCGCAAAAAAATCATGCTGCCGGCCTCATTTGCGGGGAAAAGCCTCACAGTAGAATTAGGTCATCCTGAAATGAACTATTCGCTGTATGTCAACGGGCATGAGGTCTGCAAGAACATATGGAATGCCAGCCCGTTTCACCACTACACCGTTCCCGCAGAAATGCTGAAGGCCGGTGAAAACATCATTGCGCTCCGGATCGCCATGCTGTGGGGCGGTGGCGGACTGAATCCTCCTGCGGACAGCCTGTATGTAACGGACGGGACTACACGCGTTTCACTGGCAGGACCGTGGCGGTACAAAAAAGACCTTGAGATAACAGCACCGACTATACGAAACTATCAATGCTATCCCGCCATGTTGTACAATGCTATGATCCATCCGCTGGTGCCTTATGCGATCAAAGGCACTATCTGGTACCAGGGAGAGGCCAACGAAAGTGCTGCCTTTGACTACCGGCAGTTATTTCCCAACCTGATCAGGGACTGGCGCCAGCGCTGGCAGCAGGGGAATTTCCCTTTTCTGTATGTGCAGCTGGCCAACTTTAAAAAGATAAAACCGCAGCCGTCGGAGAGCGAATGGGCGGAGGTGAGGGAAGCCCAGGCTATGACGCTGTCGCTGCCTAACACGGGGATGGCGTGTATTATAGATTTGGGAGAGGGGGGCAATATCCACCCACTCAACAAGCAGGAGGTGGGCCGCAGGCTGGCTTTAGTAGCGGGTAAACAGGTATATCATCAGAGAGGTATTGTCTCCGGACCATCTTTTGCCGGCTTTAAAAAAGAACCTCACTGTATCCGCATTCGTTTTACCGATACGGGAGCCGGCCTCTCGACGAGCGACGGCAAAGCAGTGACCGGTTTTGCCATCGCCGGCGCTGATAAACGTTTTTACTGGGCGACGGCCACCATTGAAGGAAACGAAGTGATCGTCCATGCGGACGGGGTACCAACGCCAACGGCTGTACGTTATGCCTGGGCGGATAATCCGGTATGTAACCTGGTTAATTCCGCGGGCCTTCCTGCTGTTCCGTTCAGGACAGACAACTGGAAAGGAATAACGCAGCCATAACGGTCAGCTGTCTGTCTCTTTTTTATTCGCTGCATATTGGGAAGGCAGCACTTTGAATTCTTCCTTAAAAAACTTCGAGAACTGTTTGGGATTATTGAATCCCACGTTATAGGCGATCTCCGCGATGGTCATCCCGCTTTTTTCCAGCAGCTGCGCCGCGCGTTTCAGCCGGATGGAACGGATGAACTCCAGCGGGGATTTGCCGGTAAGCGCTACGATCTTCCGGTAGAGTGTTACCCTGTTCATGTGCATGCCTGCGCTGAAATCTTCTACGGAGAAGTCCGGGTTGTCCATCTGTTTTTCGATGATGTCCAGCGCATTTTGCAGAAAGGTGGCGTCTACGGAAGTAACGGTGATTTCGGCGGGGTTCACTTCAATCTGCTTCTGGAATCTTTTCTGCAGCAGTTTCTGTTGCGCCAGCAGGTTTTTGATCCGCGAATCCAGTATCTCAAAAGTAAAGGGTTTGGTGATATAGTCATTGGCGCCTGCTGCAAAAGCCTGTAGTTGCCGGCCTTCATCGCCTACGGCGGTGAGCAGGATCACCGGAATATGCGCTGTTCCTGTTTCCGTTCTGATATTTTTGACCAGGTCTATGCCGTCCGACAGTGGCATCATAATATCGCTGACCACCAGGTCCGGATTGCAGGACTTTACTTTTTCCCAGCCTTCTTTGCCATTGGTGGCTTCTTCAATATGATACTGACCTCTCAGGTTATCTTTCAGGTAGAAGCGAAGGTCCTCATTGTCTTCCACCACCAGGATGGTTTTCATCTTACTACTTTTCCGCGTTTCCCCGGTCAGCATTTGCGTGGCGTCGTCCTCGGTTAACAGCGGCGTGGTGCTGCGTACAACGGGGTCGTATATTTTTTTGGCCGGGATACGTACGGTAAAACAGGTGCCCTGGCCCGGTGCGCTCTTTACGGTGATCACGCCGTGGTGAAGTTTGACAAACTCCCTTGTGATGGCCAGCCCTATGCCCGTGCCCTGGTTGGCCATGTCCGCCGGCACATCGGTCTGGAAGAAACGTTCAAATATTTTCTGCTGCTGGTTTTCAGGGATACCGATGCCGGTGTCCTGTACTGCAATGATAAGCGTTGCATCGCCTTCACTGCCGGACGGTGGCTCCGTGGAAAGCTGAAGGGTTACGGTGCCGTTGTCCGGCGTATATTTGAACGCGTTAGACAACAGGTTGAACAGGATCTTTTCAATCTTGTCTTTATCAAAATATATTTCAAGATGGTCAATGGCGGAGGAGAAATTAAAAGTGATCTTCTTCTTTTCCGCGATGTCGGTAAAGGAGCGGCTGATGTCACGGATGAACTGTACAATGTCTCCCATAGCCAGGTGTAGCCGGATGGCCTGTACCTCCATCTTCCTGAAATCCAGCAGCTGGTTGACGAGGTTCAGCAGCCTTTTGGCATTGCGGAGCACCAGCCCCAGCTGGTTACGCTGCGTTTCGCTCTCCGTATTTTTGATGATGGTGTCCAGGGGGGAGATGATCAGGCTCAATGGGGTGCGTAACTCGTGACTCACATTGGTAAAGAATTTCGTTTTGACCTGTTCTATGGCGTGGGCCCTTTCCGCCTCGCGGCGCTGCTGTTCTACTTCATACCGCATATGTATCCTGTCCAGCGTAATGCGCCGTGCCAGCAGGAACAGGCCGGCGGCCGTCAGCAGATAGATGGCGAAGGCAAAAGGTGTTCGCCAGAAAGGTGGCTCCACGCGGATCTTCACTGATATCGGCTCACTCCAGGAGCCATCGCTGTTAAGTGCTTTTACCTTAAACGTATAATGCCCGGGATCCAGGTTGGTAAAAGTAGCTTTACGCTGGCCGCCGTCTGCGTAGAGCCAGTCGGTATTAAACCCTTCCAGCGTATAGGCGTACCGGTAGTGCGCCTTGTGGCCATAGTCGAGCGAGGCAAACTCGATGGAGAACACGTTCTCCCGGTATTTCAGGTCAATACCTCCAAGCTTGGACAGGGACTGCTTCAGCACAACGCGGCCGTTAAAGGACTCACCCGGCCGGATGTTGTTGTTCAGTATCTGAAGGCCGGTGAGGATCAGTTTAGAGCGATTCACCGTTTTGGCCACCTGGCTGCTGTTGATAATATTGAAGCCGGACGGGCCACCGAAAACCAGTTCTCCGGCGCTGGTTTTAAGGGCTGCGTTATCATTGAATTCACGGTTCTGGAGGTTGTTGGACTCATCGTAGCCTGCAACGGACAGCGTTATCCCCTTGCCCTGCTGCCGGAGCATGGCGCTGCAAAGGCCGCTGGGCGTGGAAAGCCACAACCTTTGTGTGTTGTCTTCCAGTATATTGAGAATAATATTGTCCGGGAGGCCGTCGGCCATGGTGAACAGCGTAAAGTCACCGGTCTGCCCGTTGAACAGGTTAAGCCCTTCATGGGTGCCCACCCAAATCCTTCCTTTGCTGTCTTCCAGGAAGCAGATGACATTATTGCTGCTTAGGCTTTTTTTATCGCTGCTATGGCGGTAGGTGGTGATTTGTTTTTTGTTGGGAGAAAACACCATGATCCCATAGGTGGTGCCGGTCCATAAATTGCCTTTACGGTCGCTCATCAGGGCGGAGATGTAGTTGGACGACTGGTTACCGGTCTTTTCCCGGAAGAAGTGGGTGAAACGGCCGGTCTTCCGGTCGAACAGGTCCAGGCCGGCTCCCCAGGTACCTACCCAAAGCCGGAGATCCTTGTCTTCATAGATCTCCCATACTTTATCGTCCGCAAGGGAAGCGGTATCCTGGTCGTTGTGCCGGTACCGGGTAAATTTCTTACCATCGAAGCTGTTGAGCCCTCCGAAGTAAGTGCCTATCCACAGCACGTTCTGATGGTCCAGGAACAGGCTTACAATAACATTGTTGCTGATGCTGTTGGGATTACGGGGATCATGCTGGTATTGCCTGAACGTGTTGTTTTTCCGGTCGAAATAGAGAAGGCCGCCGCCATTGGTGCCTATCCAGAGGTTGCCTTGTTTGTCTTCTACAAAACGGTTCACGTCATCATAGGGAAGGCTGCTGGCATCTGACTCCTGGTGATGGTAGTGCGGAAATTGCAGGATGTTGCTGTTGAGATAATTCACGCCCTGTTTGTAGGTGCCTGCCCAGAGGACGCCGTTGTCATCCTTGTACAGGGCGTTGATACTGTTTTGGCCCAGGCTCTGCGGATTTTTCGGATCGTTGAGCAGGTAGGTGGTATGGAAATGCTTCTTTTTGTCCACCAGCGCAATGCCGCCATGGTCTGTGGCGATCCATATGAGACCGTTGTTGTCCTGGACGATCTGGCTGACAAGGCTGGACAGCAGCCGGGAGGGAGCGGAGTTTTCATTGAAGGGCCTCACGGAATTGTCCTGTGGATGGAACAGGTAGGCGCCGTAGGCGAAACTCCAGAGCCATATGTCACCGTCGCTGTCAATAAAAAGGTTGGCAGGCGGGTGATCTTTGGCCTGCTGCTGAACAGCAGTAATCGTGGAAACGGTTTTGCCGGAGGTGATGTTGTATTGCTGTAAAACGCCGTTCTGTTGCAGCAGCCATAAGTTACCGGCGGCCGCTTCCCGGACACCAATGATTTTATCCGCGGTGTTGGTGTTGATTTTTTTCGCCTGTTTGCTGACATACAGATACAGCTCGCCGTTCTCATACAAAAACCAGTACCGCCCGTTATATCCTTTGGTGATGTTGTACACATTTCCTTCCGGCAGTCCCAATGATTTCAGATAACCGTTGGCGTTAGTGATGAAGCGCTCGGTATGACTATCGTAGATTGCCGGTCCGCCTTTTGTTGCCACCCATATTTTTTCATCCGGAAGTTCATACAGGGAAAGCACATAGTTATCGGTCAATGACGTGCTGTCGTTCTGCCGGCTGCGTAATACCTTACAGGTGTAGCCGTCATAGCGGTTCAGCCCTGATACGGTGCCGAACCACAGGTAACCATCCGTGTCCTTAAGAATAGCCGTTACCTGGTTATGCGATAAGCCGGAATAGATGTCCAGTTTGGAAAAGTTGTAGGGTGCTACCTGTGCAAAAACCTGGAAAGGGAAGGCCAGTATAGCTATTAGAACGAGAACGCGCATCATAACGTGTTGAACTTAGAATTTATTATTGCAGCATAGGAACGCCGTTTATGTCCCGTCGGCGCCTTAAAAAAAGCCAATGCGGCGAAGCGACAGTTGATATCCCGGGTGTACCTGCCCCGGAGGAACTAAAACCCTGCTAAAACGCTACCGCGGCCAGACTACGAACCGCTGTCTGTAAGTTAAAAATAATTGTAATAATGACAAATAATATTTTTAAATTGTCCGCCGCTAAGTCGCAGATGCAATGTTATGAAGAAAAATATACTGATCAAAAAGTGGAGCCGGTGCCTGGTAGCCGGCGCCCTGTTGCTGGCAGCGGTACCAGCTGTCTGCCAGACCTTTACCGTACAGGCCGACAAGCCCGGTGCTGCTATCCAGCCAACCATGTACGGCGTATTCTTTGAAGATATTAATATGGGAGCGGACGGCGGACTGTATGCCGAACTGGTGAAGAACCGCTCTTTTGAATTTGACAACCCCTTGATGGGCTGGACGGTTAACGGAAAAAAGGACGAAGGTGATATACTGGTGCTGAACAGCGCTGATTACAACAAAGCGAATCCTCATTATCTGCATATCCGGGTAAACAACCGCCGCAAAGGGGAGTGGGGCCTCACCAACGAAGGCTTCAAAGGCATGGGTATCCGGAAGGGCATCACGTATTATTTTTCTGCGAAATACCGCACCGGTCAGCCGGGGGTGACCGTGCACGCAGAGCTGACAACCCCTTCCGGGAAAGTGATCGGCGCTGGTTCCTTCGCCGCTGCGCCTGCCGGCGCGGGCTGGTCAACGATGGAAATAAATTTCATTGCGTCAGCGGAAGAACCATCGGCTAAACTTACGCTCTGGCTGGAAGGCAACGGCAGCATCGATATGGACATGATCTCCCTGTTTCCCGGCGACACCTGGAAAAACAGGCCTAAAGGATTAAGAGCAGACATGGTACAGCTGCTGGCGGACATGCGACCAGGATTCGTTCGTTTCCCCGGCGGCTGCATTGTGGAAGGCCGTAACCTTGCCAATCGTTTCCAGTGGAAAAAGACGGTCGGTCCCCCGGAAGACCGTGAGCTGATCATCAACCGCTGGAACACGGAATTCAGTCACCGCCTGACACCGGACTATTATCAGAGCTTCGGCCTCGGCTTTTTTGAATACTTCCAGCTGGCGGAGGATATCGGAGCAGCGCCGCTGCCCATCCTCAACTGCGGCATGGCTTGCCAGTTTAACACCGCTGAGCTGGCGCCCATGGATGCGCTGCAGCCTTATATCCAGGATGCGATCGACCTCGTGGAATTTGCCAACGGCCCTGCCGACAGCAAATGGGGAAAGGTACGTGCCGATATGGGGCATCCGGCACCTTTTCACCTGACGATGATCGGGGTGGGCAACGAAAACTGGGGCCCCCAGTATATTGAACGCGCCACCGAATTTGCCCGGCAGCTGAAAGCCGCGCATCCGGAGATAAAGCTGGTGTTCAGCTCCGGTA
The DNA here is from genome assembly GCF_946479755.1 of uncultured Chitinophaga sp. Next base: position 396,453 of record NZ_CAMLHC010000001.1, read on the forward strand.
CAGATCCCGACGGCCCGCGTTTCAATTACCTCAACGATACGCTCCGTAAGATGAACGCCGACTTTATAGACGAACATTATTATCGCAGTCCGGAATGGTTCCTCGCCAACGCCGGCCGCTACGATCATTATCCCAGGAATGGCACTAAGGTATTTGCAGGGGAATATGCCGCACATGAACCGAAAGACTTCACCGGCGCCAGCCGCAATACGCTGCGGGCAGCCATTGCCGAAGCAGCCTTTCTTACCGGCCTGGAAAGAAATGCGGACGTGGTGCACATGGCTTCCTACGCACCGCTTTTCGCCAGCGCGGAACAGTGGCAGTGGGCGCCCGATCTCATATGGGTGAACAGCCTGCACGTAACAGGTACGCCCAGCTACCAGGTGCAGAAATTATACTCGCTGAACAAAGGCACCCATGTGCTGCCATTACGCCTGGGCAGCGAACCGGTAAAGGGACAGGACAGCCTTTACGCCAGCGCTGTCTTCGACGAAAACACCGGCGATGTGATTGTTAAGATCGTCAATGCCGGTCAGCGGACTACTGCGAGAACGGTACAGTTAACCGGTAAAAACAAGGCTGCCGGCAGTGCCACACTGACTACGCTTACGGCAAACGATCCTGTCACCGTCAATACATTTGACGAAGCGCCTGTGCAACCGGTTGTATCTAAAATACCGGTACGTCAGCAGGCCGTCACGCTCAGGCTGGCGCCCAATTCCCTGAATATATTACGGATCAGCAACAAAAAATAAGATATCCCCCCGGCGCAAATAAAACATCAAAATCCGGCAAATCCGTGGTGGTTTGCGGCTGTATAAAGATGGAGATTTACAACACGTTATGAATCGTGTTTCTGACACTCAGTCAATCAAAATCTAATTACAGTCACAATGAAAGTAAAAAGCAAAGCACTAATTGGATCTGCTTTGGCGTTGTCATTTGTGTTCCTCTTTATGCAGTCTGCCGAGGCGCAGCGAATCGTCAGGGCCACCGGCAAGGTGGTGGACGCCAAAGATCTTACCCCGCTGCCAGGGGCCACCGTAGTCAGATTAGGCGGTAAAGAAGTAGCCGTTGCCAACAGCGCAGGCTTTTTTGAGATCGGCGTGCCGGAAGGAAGTACGCTCAGGATCTCGCAATTAAGTTACGACAACGCGCAGATAAAAGCAGATACCGGCATACTGGTAAAGCTGCAGGGGACCTCCAGTAACCTCGATGCTATCGTAGTGGTGGGGTATGGCGTACAGAAAAAATCCGCTATCTCCGGCTCTATCGGCGTTGTTAAAATGGACGACGTAAAGCGGATAACGCCCACTACCTCTGCCGGCAATCTTCTACAGGGGCAGGTGGCAGGCCTGAAAGTGAATACCCCTGCCGGCGTGCCGGGCGCAAAGCCCTCGTTCGTCATCCGGCAGGTAACCACCTTTGATAAGGATCCCAAAAAAGGACCGGCGCAACCGGTGCTGTTTGTCATCGATGGTATGGTGACCAGCAACGCGGATGATTTTAATAACCTGAGCCCCAACGATATCGATAACATTTCCGTACTTCGGGACGCGTCGGCAGCAGCGGCCTACGGCGCGCGGGCGGCCGGTGGCGTTATCGTGGTGACAACACGCAAAGGCGTAAAGTCCGCACGGCCCGTTATCAGTTATTCCTTTAACACCGGTGTTGACAAACGTACCAAAAACGCACCGTTGACCAGCGCCGTGGAAACAGGACTGTTGTACAACCGTATCAACCCCAATGCCACCGACCTGTGGTCGCAGCAGGAACTGGATTTCTTTAAGACGGTCAATAACGGATGGGGCTACGATCAGCTGTCCACCGTATGGCGCGACCCGTCCACCACTTCTCACAACCTGAGTGTTTCCGGCGGCGGCGACAAGGTCCGTTATTATATGGGCGGGTCTATGATCTCTCAGAAAAGCTTCGTAGAAAATCTCGATTACAAAAAATATAACCTTCGTTCCAATGTTACCGCGGATATTACCGACCGCCTGCAACTATTTGCCGGCCTGGCATTGAATACGGCCAGCCGCTATTCCCCGCCTACAGAAAATGATTTTAACGATTGGTATGGTAAACTGCGGATATGGCAACCGGAACAGCCGGTGTGGACAGACGGCGGGCACCCGGTGGACTATGGCTGGATCATGAACATGGGCGCTCAGGTGCGCGGCGACGGCGGATATAAGAAAAATACCGTAGTAAATCCTACGCTTAACCTGAAGCTCAGTTATAAGATACCCGGTATCGACGGCCTTACTGCCAGCGTACAATACAACCGCAACTGGTCCAACACGCGGTTTAAATATTTCGAAAAAAGGTATGATGTATGGGTGATGAAACGCACCGGTAACAGGATACTGTCCCTCGATGAAAAAGATCTCGTAGGCCTGAAAAAGACTAACCAGGTCAGCAACGATTATCTCGAAGAAGATTACCGCTGGTCTGATTACAGTCAGCTGAACCTGCAGCTGAGCTATGACCGTACTTTCAAACGGCATCACGTTGGCGGATGGGTGCTCATGGAAAAAGCGCAGACAGAAGTCGGCGGCGCCGACGCCTACCGTCAGAATTTCCCGGTGTATACTACCGATCAATGGTGGGCTGCCAGCAAAGAACCGAACGATAAAGATGCGGACGGTATCACCAACGAAAGAGTAGGCCGTAAGTCATGGGTGGGCCAGTTCTTTTATGACTATGACGGGAAGTACCTCGCCACTTTCTCCTACAGATACGATGGTTCCTACAAATTCCCGATCGATTCCCGCTGGGGATTCTTCCCGTCTGCTTCCGTGGGTTGGGTGATCTCCAAAGAGAATTTCTTCCGGAACGTCAAAGGAATAGATTTCCTGAAACTACGTGCCTCCGCCGGTCTTACCAGCTCTGATAATATAGATGCTTACCAGTGGATGCAGGTGTACAAGATCGGAGAACCCGCTTATTTCGGAACATCGCCTATAACGGGAACGGGCATACAGTATGGCAACATCACCAACCCGATCGTTACCTGGGAAAAAACAAAATCCTACAACGTGGCTGTGGACGTGGATTTCCTGCGACACTTCAATGCCACCGCCGAATACTATTTCATCAATACTTACGATATCCTTGCCAAAAGAATACAGACCATTTCTCCTACCTTTCCCCGGGAGATGCCCGCCGAGAACTACGGAGAAGTACATGCCAACGGGGTGGAGCTGTCCGTGGGATACAACAACAAGGCAGGGAACGTGAAGTATTACGTAAATGCCAACGCTTCCTATGGTGGCGCCAGGTACACGGTCAAAGACCAGAACATTACTTATCCGTACCAGGATGAAATTGGTCGCTCTACCAGCCGCATTGTAACACGCATTGCCGATCATATCCTGCGTACGCAGGCCGACCTCGATGCGTGGAACGCCGCACACCCGAACTACAAATATTACGGCATTGCACCACAGTTAGGACAGATGGTATACCAGGACCTCAACGGACCGGATGGCAAACCTGATGGGCTCATCGACGACTGGGACCAGGTGGAAGTGAAGGGTAATAATAATCCTATCCTGCTGGGTGTCAACCTCGGATTTGAATGGAAGGGTATTTCCGTGGATGCCACGATCAACGGTAACCTGAAACAATACAAGTATGTCAACAACCTCGCACAGAATGTAGAATGGAACCGTAACTGGAAGGAATGGTATGGCAACAGCTGGACGCCGGACAATCCCAACGCTTACCTGCCGCGGCGTTACTCCGCCAACGACGGTAACAACCGTGTAACGGCCGATGAAAGCACTTTCTGGCTCACGCGTTCCGACTTCCTGCGTTTGCGTATGCTGAACGTTGGCTACAGCCTGCCGTCAAAACTGATCAGCAGATGGGGCGTCAATGGTTTCAAAATATACTTCAGCGGCTCCAACTTCTTTGTGATCAGCAAGTTCAACAGCAAATACTACGATCCGGAAATGGGAGGACATACCAACTACCCGGTAATGAAGACGTTCAACTTTGGGGCTAACGTTACCCTCTAACCGATTTAAAAAGAGCAGATGAAACTTATACATAAACTCAGTATCTCTATAGCATGTGCTGCGCTGGCGGCTGTTCAGTTGTCTTCCTGTAAAAAAGGGCTTGACTATGACAACGTTGGCGCCATGTCTCCCGAAAATGTCTGGAAAGACTCCACCATGATACAGGCTTACCTGTCTGATATCTACGGTGGCCTGCTGCCGAAATGGCCTTTCAACGGCAGTGCTTCGGATGAAGGTATTTCCACGCCGAGGAGTCTCGGCGATTATCAGCGTGGTATCATCAGCGCGAGCAGTGAGGCTTCCAATTCCAAACTGGATTATCAATACATTGAGAAGATCAATTATTTCCTCGATAACCTGGAGAAAGCGCCGGTCACCATTATTTCTGCAGCACGGAACAGCCGCTTCGCTGCTGAGGCGAAGTTCTGGCGGGCATGGACCTACTGGGGGATGGTCCGCCAGGTAGGCGGTGTGCCGCTGGTCCTGCATACGCAGGATTACCTGAACAAGCCGTCGCTGTTTGTACCGCGTAATAAAACGTCTGAATGCGTGGCGCAGATCGTAAAAGACCTCGACGATGCTATACAGGCATTGCCCGCCAGCTATCCCGATGCCGGACAGGATTACGGTCGCATTACCAAAGTGGCGGCCATGGCCTTTAAGGGCAGGGTGCTGCTTACTTATGCCAGCCCGTTGTTTAATCCCGGTAGCGACGCCGCCCGGTGGCAGTCGGCCTACAACGCCTGTAAGGCCGCCGTGGACGCTGCCATCAGCGCCGGCCATGCCCTGCATCCCAACTTTCGCAATATCTGGTACCAGGAGCGCAATAAAGAGGTGATCATGGTCAACCAGTTCTGGTATCCTATCCATGCCAACACGTTTAACGGCATCCGGGCGGAGCCTTTTACCCGCGACGCTTCCAACAACAACCAGCCGCTGTTGTCCCTGCTGCTGGCTTTCCCAAAGCGCGACGGATCGCCCATGCAGTTTGATAAAAATCGGCTGAGCGACCCGGCCTACAACGCCGCTTTCCTGAATGATTTTTATACCAACCGGGACGACCGCTTCTACGCCACTGTATTCTGCGGCGGTACGCCGTACCCTACGCCGGACCAGATACCGCCTTCTTATGTGAGCGGCAACAGCTACTGGAACGTATGGAAGTACGATGCCGCCAGCGGACGCTATACCAATGCGTCCCTGGTCATCCATCCCGGCATACCGGGCAACCCGGGCATTACCGGTTTCTTCGATCGTAAAGGCCTCGATACGACCGTTACCAGCGCGTTGGTATACCAGTCCGGCACCGACTGGCCGGAGATCCGTTTTGCTGAAGTGCTGATGAACTACGGGGAATGCGCCAATGAGCTGGGGAAATCGGGCGAAGCCCTGCAGGTATTGCACGATATCCGCCAGCGTGCCGGTATAACACCGGGCGCCGGCAACACTTATGGCATCACCGCCACCGCCAAAGCGGATATACGCGATGCCTATATCCGCGAAAGACAGGTGGAATTTGCGTTTGAAGGCAGGCGCTTCGATGACCTGCGCCGCTGGAGACGCTACGATATCCTCAACAGCCAGGGCGGACGCCACGGCCTGTACATCACCCTGAAAGACGGACAAATGGTGGCTCCTTCGGAAAACATTATGGACGCTGCTTCCAGGGCCAAATTCACCGCCCGCTACATCGATAACCTCGATGGCGATGCCGGTGTAAAGTTCAACCTGGACCTGAACCACTGGTTCTTCGCCCTGAAGCCGGACCAGATCTCGCAGTCACAGAACGTGCTGCTGCAAAACAAAGAATGGGGCGGCACTTTCGACCCGTTGCAATAGTCATCGTTATATTGGTAGAAACCGGCAGTCAGAAAGGCTGCCGGTTTTTGAGTTTATATTTTTTAAAACTTTTTTTTAATGAATAGCAGTCGCTTTAGACAGGTTTCGGTATGGTTGATATGGTGACCGCGCTGCATCCTGTTCAGGATGATAAAGTACGGTTTGCGTTGGTGGTGCCTGTAACTGGTACGCCGGTAAAATTCTGATCATTAAAAAAATACGGATATTTATTACTGAAACATACCCTTATCCGAGAACAATGAGAACAATGATTTTAACGCTGGCAGCTTTTATGTCCTGCCTGTTGGCCGGTGCGCAAACACGTTACACCGCCTGGGACTCGCTGGCGCTCACACCGCCGATGGGGTGGAACAGCTGGAATTTTTTTGAAGCTAAAGTCAGCGAGCAGGTGATCATGGACATGGCCGATGCGATGGTGGCCAACGGTATGAAGGATGCAGGCTACCGTTACCTGGTGATAGACGACCACTGGGTGGCCGGCCGTGATAAACATAACCAGCTCATCCCTGATCCCGTGCGGTTTCCGCATGGGATGAAGTACCTGGCGGATTACGTGCATGGTAAAGGACTGAAGCTGGGCATCTACTCTGATGCCGCTATGCTTACCTGTGGCGGTGTTACCGGCAGCTATAATTTCGAGGAACAGGATGCACGTACCTTCGCCGCCTGGGGCATCGATTTTCTGAAATACGATTATTGCAATGCCCCGGAAGACGTAGCCACCGCTTTCAGCCGCTACTCCCGCATGGGCGATGCGCTGAAGAAGTCCGGTCGTCCTATCGTATATTCTATTTGTGAATGGGGACAGCGGAAACCCTGGCTTTGGGCGAAAGTGGCCGGCGGCCATCTGTGGCGCACCACCTGGGACAGCCGCGATGTATGGGAGTCGCACGATGCCAATCTCACCGGCATCATGGAGATATTCCGCCAGCAGGAGCACCTCGCGCCTTATGCCGGTCCTGGCGGCTGGAATGATCCCGACCTGCTCATGGTAGGACTTTACGGCAAAGGCGCCTCCTCGTCTGTTGACGGCCGTTTTAAAGGTTGCACCGCCACAGAGTATCGCACGCATTTTGCGCTCTGGTGTATGCTGGCGGCACCGCTGATGGTAAACATGGACCTGAAGCAGATCGCTCCGGAAGTGTTGCAGCTGATCACTAACCGGCAACTGATCGCTATCAACCAGGACGCGCTGGGCAGACAAGCTACCACCGTGTTACAGCGAAATGATTTGCAGGTGTTGCTGAAACCCTTGCAGGATAAGTCTTTTGCGGTTTGTGTATTCAACCGTGCTGACAACAGGCAGTCTTTTGAGATAGACCTTAAAAAAGAGCTGGACCTGTGGCAGCCATTTACTATCACCGAGGTATGGAGCAGCAAGCCGGTCAAAGCACTGAAGGGTAACCTGGACGCACATGATTGCGCGATTTATATACTGAAGCCCGGGCAAAAATAACATAGGTTATAGTCAATTTAGGTGTTGTCACGCCGTTGTGGCGACTTTATTTTTATCAGGCGTTTTTTTACGGATTAGATTTTTTTGGATGAATGCAAAAAGTATAGTGTTGGGGACAGCAGGCCTTGGAGGCGTATGGGGCAGAACGGACCGGTCGGCTTCTGTCCGCACTATACTGACTGCCCTCGAAAACGGCATCACAGCGCTGGACACTGCGCCGGCTTACGGCGATGCGGAGGAGATAGTGGGCCATGCGCTGAAGCAGTGGAACGGGCCGATGCCGGTTATCAGTACCAAAGCCGGGAGGCTGCGGTCTTATGCCGCAGACGAGGCGCGCTATGATTATTCTGCCGCCGGTATCATGAACAGCGTATACCACTCGCTGAAAACGCTGGGCATTCCTACTGTAGACGTGTTGTTCCTGCATGATCCCGAAGCGGTGCCGGAAGAAGAAGCTGAAAGTGTGATCACGGTAATGCAGCACCTGAAGCAGCAGGGCCTGGTGAAAAAGATAGGTCTGGGAGGTAACATCCCGCTATGGATGGAAGCTGATATCAAGACTGGTGTTTTTGACGGGATCATGGAGTTCAACCGGCTGAACGCCTGTAATGTGGCCGCGCTCCAGGACCGGCTACCTTTCTGCCAGGCAAGGGGTATGGTCTACTACGCCGCCAGTCCGCTGCATATGGGCCTGCTGGGAAGAAATTTTCATACCTGGCAGCAGGAGCCGCCGTCATGGTTACCTGCCGGCCGTATAGCGACAGCGCAACAGCTGCAGTTGATCGCGGCCAGTCATCAGCTTTCGTTGCCGGCAATGGCACATCGTTTCCTGCTCAATATTCCTCATACATTCAACATTGTGATAGGCGCGTCCGCTCCGAAGGAGCTGGAAGACAGCCTGTCGGCCTTCCGGGAGGGCCCGTTGCCCGCGGCAGTGTATCAGGACATAATGGATTGTAACAAGTAAACACATCGCATTGTATACTATCGATCATCAAATCTTCAACATCACCGGCGTACAGCTGAGGGAGCTGGAACCCGCCACGGCGGTGACGCCTATTCAGGATGCTACCATGGGGCCTTTTCCGGCTTTCGGCCTGGCGCTGATCACCCTGGAAGATGAAAACGGCTTTATCGGCGAAGCGCCCGTTTACAGCAGCTATATCAATATCCTGGAAAACTGCCTGTTGCCCATTTTACTGCACAGTCATCATATGCCGTATCACCAGTTGTACCAGCTTCTTTACTGGTCCATCCGCAACGAGGGCTTCAGAGGCCCGGCGTCGGCGCTGGTGGGACAGATAGACCTGGCGCTGCACGACCTGGCGGCCCGCCGGGAAGGGGTGCCGTTGCACCGGTACCTCAACGCCGGAAGGGACACCGTAAAGATGTATGGCAGCGGCGGCGGTACCAATTACACATTGCCCGAACTGGAAAAAGAAGTGCGCCTCTTCCTCGATGCCGGGGTGGACTGTTATAAAATGAAAGTCGGCAAAGGTTTCGGCGGCAGGATGGAGGAAGACGCCGCCCGCGTGAAATTTGTACGCGGCCTGTTGGGAAAGGATATAAGGCTGGCGGTAGATGCCAACCAGATATGGAGCGGAGAAGAAGCCTTACGTTTTGCAGACATGATCGCCGCGGAGGAGGTGGCCTGGTTTGAAGAGCCTATTCACTCTGCCGCATTTGAACAGATAGGGCTGTTGTGCAGCCGCACCCCGCTCTGTATTTCTTTCGGCGAGTCGGAACGGACATCGCGTTTATTCCCTACATTGGTGAGCATGGGCGTGCGGCATCTGCAGCCTGTGCCCACGCACCTGGGTGGGGTGAACGAGTGGAAGGAGGTGAGGGACCTGGCGGCAAAATCCGGCACAGACTTTTCTTCCGGTGGTTATTCGCTGTTTACCGCTGCGTTGATGGCTACTGCAGATGAAGCCTGTGAAGTGGAATACCTGTATGCGATTATGTATGGGCTGGAGCGTTATTTCGCCGTGCGTCCTGAATGGAAGAACGGTACTTTTGTATTGCCCGACATTGCCGGTATGCCGGTGCGGGTGGACTGGGACTACTGCCGGAAGGCGGATAAAATTGTAAAGCATTATTCCTGGAACAATCTGAATACCAGGAAGTATTCACCTATTGTATCATTATGATCTTTAACACACGCTTGTGAACATATCACTTACCGGAGTTGACGGCATTGTGCTGGTGTTGTATATCATCGCGCTTTTTGCGTTGGGGTTTTTCCTGGGCAGAAACAGCGGAAAAGATATTTTTTTAGGGGGCCGGTCGCTGCGTTGGTGGCAGATCGGCTTTTCCATGTTCAGCGCCAACGCGGGTCCCATGATGCTGATCGGCATGTCGAGCCTCGGGTTTTCCCAGGGGGTAGTGGGCGCTAACTTTGAGTGGCTGGCATGGATATTCCTGCTGCTGCTGGCCATGTTTTTCCTGCCGCGTTACCTGTCGGCCGGCATCAGCACTATACCGCAGTACCTGTTGCACCGTTATGGAAAAAGCGCTTATAATTTCCTGGTGATCTACAGCCTGGTGTCTATACTGGTCGTATGGCTGGGCAGCGCTTTGTATGCCGGGGGACTGGTGATTTCGCAGGTGCTGGGCTGTCCGCTGCTGTATGCGGTGGCGCTGATAGCGCTGATCGCTACCAGTTACACGGCCGTAGGCGGTTTCAGGGCGGTTGTCCGCACCGGCATTTTCCAGTCGGTCATCATCATCGTGTCCTCGCTGATACTCACGGTGCTGGCGTTCAACAGGATGATGGCCACGGACGCTGTGCATCACGAAGTGCCGCGGGATTTCTGGAAGCTGCTGCATGGCGCCGACGATCCGGAGTATTCATGGGTCGCCATCCTGGCGGGCTACCCGGTGGTAGCGATCTACTACTGGTGTGCGGACCAGACCATCGTGCAGAAGTTGCTGGGCGCCAAAGACCTGCGGGAAGGGCAGTATGGGGCGTTGTTTATTGCGGCGCTGAAGATCATTACCCCGGTCATCTTCCTGTTGCCGGGCATTATCTGTTTTATATTGTTCAGGGATATCACCACGGCCGATAACGCTTATATTACGCTGGTGAAGCAGCTGATGCCGGAGGGGTTCCGCGGCCTTTGTATTGCAGCGCTGATTGCGGCGCTGATAGATACCGTATCGTCGGGGCTCAATTCTTTCAGCACGGTATTTACGCTCGATGTGGTGGCGCAGTTCAGGACAACGAACGAAGAGAGCCGGTTGCGTACCGGCCGCTGGGTGACGGTGCTGGCGGCTTTGCTGGCGATCGGTATAGCGGCCATGTTTTTGTATTCCGGCAAAGGGCTGTTTGAAATTACACAAGGCATGGTGTCTATCCTCGCCCCGCCGCTGTCTGTGGTGTTCCTGGCCTCTATTTTCTGGAAGCGTACCAACAGTGCGGCGGTGCTGACCGTATTGTACGGCGGCGGGTCTGTCTGCCTGCTGATCGGGGTATGTTACCTCTTGAACTATCCCTACAAAGGTTTCTGGCCACACTTCCTGCTGTTGTCGGTGTATCTTTTTATCGGGCTGGCGGTATTGATTGTGATGGTATCGTTGTTGACGGCGCCGGCCGTCGCTGGCGGGGAACCGGTGGCTGTCTCAGAAAAAGGCGATAGGCAGTCGCGCAGGGTGTGGGCCGGTTGGGCGGTATTGGCGACGGTAATGTTAATTATTTATCTTTTATTAAACAGGGGATGAAAAGATTAGTATTGGTTTTCTTTGCAGTATGCCAGTTGGCCTGCAGTGGCAGTAAAGAAATGAAAACGGAAGAAAAGGTGTTCGTGGTGAACATTGTGCCGGAAGAAAAGAAGTTGCAGGAATACCTTCGTTATCATCAGCAGGTATGGCCGGAGGTGGAAGCTGGCTTCCGTAAAGCCGGTTATAAAAAGATCTCCCTTTACCGGTATCAATATCTGCTGGTGATGAAGATCGAAGTGCCGGCAGGCGCTGATTTGGGGCAGATGGGAAAAACGGCGGAGGCGTACAGTCCGCGTTGTGCGGAATGGAACCGGCTGATGGGCGGCTACCAGGTAGGTGTGCCCGGTACGGCGCAGGGCGAAACCTGGGTGGAAGCCGTTCCTTTTTATGAATTCAGGAAGGAATAGCGACGGTGTGTTCGTTATACCGTTTGATAAAATCGCGGGGAGATACCCCTTTGATGTCCTTAAAATGTTTGTTGAAATTGGAGATGTTGTTATACCCGCTTTCGTAGCAGGCTTCCGCTACGTTATGATGCCCTTCCAGCAATAGTTTGGCGGCATGACCTATTCTTACTTCCTTTACAAAGTCAATCAGCGTGCGGTTGGTCTTCCGTTTGAAAAAGCGGCAAAAGGCGGCCGACGACATGGGTATGAGATCTGCTACATCCTGTAATACGATCTCGTCTTTAAAGTGACTGAAGATATAATCAAATACCTTGTTGATTTTATTGGCTTCGCCGGAATTGTCCACTGCGTTGAAGTAGGGGGAGGAAAGCACTTCTGCATAGTCGGATTGCGCCAGTGCGTCCAGCAGTTGTAACATCAGTACGGCCCTGGTGAGGCCCGACTGGCCCAGCATTTCCACCATGAGGTTCCTGGCGGTGGTGATGGTAGGACCGCTGAACAGCAGCCCCCTGGAGGCTTTTTCGAACAGCGCGTTCAGCTGCCGCGCTTCCGGTTTTTCAAGCAGCTGCCGGCCCATAAAGTCCGGGAAGAAGTGGATCACCGTCGCTACCGGCGGCTGAAAAGGATCTACCGCCTGGTAATACTGCCAGCAATGCGGCAGATAACTGCCCAGCAATACCAGCTCCGTACCTTCAAAGTCGCGGATATGATCGCCGATGAAACGTTTGCCGCTGCAGTTTTCAATCAGCGCTATCTCAAAGTTCACGTGTGACTTCAACGCCGTATATTTCCTGATCTCCAGCATTTCTGACCTGATGGTAAATGACTGGTCCGGAGGAAAGGTGAAGTTCTCATAAATGTACTGCATAGATAAGTGGCATATCTCCCGATGCCAAGGTAATCAATTTTAGCAAAAGTTTAGCAAATATTGACCTGTTTTTGTAACAGCAAAAAAAGCATCGGTATTGATCAAATAACGGGTGGTAAATGGAAGTCATATCAATGATTTTTGCACCATGAAATATCGGTGCAGTTATAAGTCCCTGACCATGATCCTGGCATTGTGCGCGTGGCATCCGCTGTTGGCGCAACAGCAGGCGGCAGGCGATCTGCCAGGTCAATTGCATGGCGCATTACGGTACCAGGTCTGTCAGTACGACGGCACTGCTTTAAAGGCGGCACAAACATTTCAGCAGGACAGGGTGCAGGTGGGCGGGGGCAACTGGCGCCTGCAGGTGAAAACGACGACGCTGCCCGACGGTGCGACCGACGTACAGGCGGTATGCAAACTGGAGCAGGGAAACGCCGCCCAATGCGCGCTCAAAGTGTCGCTGGACTTTGCCCGATGGAGCCCGCAGCATTATGTGCTGGTGCCGGCTTCCGTGTACAACGGTAACCGCTACCGTACGATCGGCAACGGCTACAATCCTGACTATCCACAGGATATGTATTACAATCCGCAGGTACCGCTCACCATCTCGAACAATCCCCGTTTGTCACCTGAAACAGGTCAACCGTCCACGATAGATTTGCAAACCGGCAACGCTGCCACACCGGCTGTCTGTTTTTTTTCGCCACAGGAAAAGAAAGGCTTCATCCTGCTCACCACGCAGCAGACGAGCCTGGGAAACAGCGGTCTTGCCATTACGGAAAACGCGGCAAAAGACAGCTGCTCGCTGTCACTCTCCGCACCCGCCGTGCGCCGGCTGGCGCCGGGGTTCGGCGATTTCCACGCCAGCGGTGACCGGGCGCCCGACTGGAAGGCCGGCGACGAAGTGACCATGCGTTTCCGGATGTATGTGTTTGATGCAGAAAATATACCGGCGCTGCTGCGCCGCCTGATGGAGGTACGAAAAGCACTGAGCGGGCCCAATGCACCCAGGAACATATTACCGATGAGCAAACTGTTGCAGTGTGCAACAGATATCTGTCGAGGCAACTTCATAACAGTGAAGACCGGCGCCTACTACAGACCAGAGAACAATGATGATTTCCAGCTGGGATGGGTGAGCGGTATGATCAATACCTATCCCATGCTGGCGCTTAATGATGCAAAAGAACGGCAACGGGTGTTCAGCGAGCTTGATTTTGTTACCGCGAAGCTGCAGGGCCCAAGCGGATATTTCTACGGCGGTATTACCGCCGATGGGAAGCTGCGCCCGGAGAAAATGCATCCTGCTTTCCCGGAGCTGCAGGCCATGGTGAGGAAGAACGGCGACGTGTTGTTCTGGATGATGAAACACCTGCTGCTGCTGAAAGCGCAGGGATATGGCCGGATGATACGGCCGGAGTGGGAGCAGGCAGCAAAACGGCTTGCCACAGCGTTTGCGGCCACCTGGGAAAAACACGGTGAATTCGGACAATTTATTGCTCCTGCAACGGGAGAGATTGCGGTTTATAATTCCACGGCGGGGGCGATCGTGCCTGCGGGCATGATCATGGCCTCCCGCTATTTTCACGTTAAGGAATGGACGACAATGGCACAGGATGCGTCCGCCTTTTATTACCGCCGCGATGTTGAAAAGCAGGGTCTGACGGGTGGTGACTGCGGAGATATTTCTCACGATGCTAACTCTGAGTCAGCATTCGGTTTCCTGGAGTCGCTGATGGCCATGTACCACTACACGGGGGAGCAGCGTTGGCTGCATATGGCCGAAACGCAGGCGGCCCTTTGTGCTACATGGGCGCTTTCCTATGATCCTGTTTTTCCATCCGGTAGCGCTATTGGCCAGCTGCAATGTCATATGGCCGGCGCCGTATGGGCCAGTATCCAGAACAAACATGCGGCGCCCGGTATCTGCACCTCCTCCGGCGATGCGCTGTTTAAACTCTTCAGGGCTACCGGCAACCACCTGTATGCCGATCTGCTGCGGGACATACAACATGCCCATGCCGAGGCGGTGAATATGCCCGGGCACCTGACCACGCATCACCTCATCGGTTCTTCGATGGAACGCATCCAGCCCAGCGATGCCGAAGGAAAAGAGAGTATCGGCAATTTCATCCACACCCGCAACTCCTGGACGGAAACGGCAGGCATGCTCATGGCGCTGGAAGTGCCGGGTATCTATATCAATACGGATAAAAAAGAGGTATATGTCTTTGATCATATCGTTACAGAAATAATCGCGACGGAAAAATCATCGATGGTCGTCGCCATCACCAACCCGACGGCCTACGATGCATCGGTGTCACTGCTGGCGGAGAACAACCGGCAGGCAGCCGCTTCATTGCCCTACACGGCATTTGTGAAATGGCCGCATGTGAGCGTCGGCGCCGGGCAAACCGTGAAGGTCCGCGTGACCGCTGCGGGCGTTGCCGTTATACCATAACCAAGCCTCCCACAACTACAGTATAAAGCAAAAAAGACCCCTCCGGGATTTCCCGGGGGGATTTTATTTGTCAGGAGTAGCTGATGAAGTTTGCGTGGATAAGTTTGGAGAAACAACCGGTATTTACTAAAAAACAGCCCGGGGCTTTGCGATGCCCCGGGCCGGTATACTAATATCCCTGGTTCTGTTCCAGCACAGCGCCGGTATTCTGCGTGATCTCGGTGGCAGGTATCGGCCAAAGGTTATGATAAGGTTCGATGGTTAACCCTGACTTCGGATTGTACTTTTTATCGCGATCGTACAGTTTACCCATACGGGTGAGCGTTACCGCCCTGAACTCTTCCATGTACAACTCTCTCAGCCTTTCGTCCAGCAGGTAGTCGATATTCATTTCTGCGGCAGCGGCAGGTGTGGCACCGGCCCTGTTGCGTACTACGTTGATATCGTCTGCCGCCTTCTGTGCGTCGCCTTTGCCCAGATATGCCTCTGCTCTCAGCAGGTAGGTTTCTGCCAGGCGTGCCATATACTTCTGCATAAACAAGCGCGAGGCGCCGTTCAGCAGCAGACCGCCGAACGGATTGGTCACGTTCGTAAGGATGGCCGGGCCAGCCACAGATACGAAGTCGCCGGCTGATGGTGAAGCTTTCCTGATCACAGGATAGAAATTGCGGATGGTGTCCCTGAAGTCCGCAGGCGCTACTTTGTCTTTGTAACCGTCTTTTACGTACCACTTACCATAGTCGGGTGAAGTGGCCGGTACGCCGGAGATGCGGATGTCGCGAACGATGTTGTAGGGAGAATTACGCATATCGCCGGGCGTCCATATCCCGTAGAAGAAGTGGGAGGTAGGCCGTATCCAGCCGATGCCGTTGGAGGAAACGCTGTCCACGAATTTGGCGTTGAACAGGATAGCCATTTTGGTTTTGGTCACCGACTCCACGATCCGCACGCCTGTTAAACTAGGTACCACGGCCCATGCTGTCTGATCGCCTACAGACGCGGAATTATTCAGCGTGCTTTGTATTACCAGCAGCCCTTCGTGGTTGCCTGTGCTGTAGTTCTGGTTGTTGTATTCAAACAGATCGCGGTACACATCTCCCGGTAAATTAGATCTTCTGCCAAAGCGACTGGTCATCAGCGATACGCCGGAGAAGTTGATCACCTCCGAAGCGCTGGCGATAGCGCCATCATAATCTTTCAGGGAGATCAGCACTTCTGTCAGCATATGCTGGGCAATTTGTTTGTTCACCGTGCCGTCGGGTACTTTGCTGATGTCCGACAGTAAGGTGATGGCCTGCTGAAAATCTTTTTTGCATTGCTGGTATACAGCGTCGCGGCTGGCGCGCACATAGTCGTAGCGGGGGCCGGACAGCTCGTTCAGCTCAATGGGCACGCCGCCGTACAGGTGGGCCAGCGTCTTATAGGAATATGCCCGGAAGAACAGTGCCTGCCCGAGGAAACTGTTTTTCTCTGCGTCGCTCAGGCGGGTGGATTTTGACACCTGGCTGATGACGAGGTTGGCGTTGGTGATGATTTTATAAAACGCCGTCCACAGGTTGCCGGGAATAAAATACGTAGGTACCATGGTGGCCTTGTAAGCGTTCAGCTTTGCGGCGGGATCGTAGTCGGTGCCGTTGAAAGCGAAGTCGGTAGCGTAATACAGCCCGAAATAAGTATCCAGGTTGATATTACCCATGTAGATGTTCCTGACGCCGTTGTACAGGTTGTTGGTGGCCTGCTGGAACTGCGTGGCTGTCTGCAGGGAGTTGTCCGGTGTGTAGATCGACAGCGGGTCTTCATCCAGGAAACTCTTACTGCAGGAAGAGGATAACGCTGCACCGATACAAAGGAGATATGCGAATATTTTTGGTTTCATGTCTTAAAGTTTACGGTTGAAGCATTAGAAGGACACGTTTACGCCGAGCGAGTAGTTCTTCATCACGGGATAGCCGTTCTGGTCGAGGCCCAGGCCGCCGGGCACTCTGAGTCCGAGGGAAGAGCGCTGGCTGGAGGAAGGATTGGACTCAGGGTCCCAGCCATCCCATTTGGTGATGGTCAGGAGGTTCTGCGCGTTGACATACACACTGGCTGATTTAATGACTTTTAAACGGCTCAGGAGCCCTTCCGGTAAACTGTAGGTGAGCGTTACGTCCTGCAGGCGGATAAAGCTCCTGGACACATAAGGACCAAAGTTTTCGCCCAGTGTGGCCACGTAGGCAGCGATGCTTCTGTAACGGGCCTCCGGGTTGTTCGGTGTCCAGTAGTCATACACAAAACCGTTGTTGTTACGGATATTATCAGGATTCTGCAGCATGATGCCCGGTGCGCCGAGGTAACCTTTTTTGCCGCCCTGGATGGTGTTGATAAAGAACTTCAGCTGGAAGGCTTTGTACTGGAAGCTGTTGGAGATGCCGAGGCTGTAGGAGGGGTCCAGTCTGCCCAGGATCTGCTTGTCGTCCGGCGTGATGCGTCCGTCGCCGTTAACATCTTCCACTTTGTACTGACCGGCTTTGAAACCCTGTGCGGCGAGGCCCGCGGGCACCTGCTCTCCGATCTGGTACATGCCGGTGATCTTGTAATCGTACACCACGCCGTAAGGCTGACCGATAAAGTAGCTTAATATCGGGTCGTTGCCGTTGATCAGGTCTTTACCGGTGCCGTCGATGTCCAGTACTTTGTTACGGTTCCGGAAGAAGTTGGCCGTTACTTCCCATTTGAAGTTTTTGTTAGACACCGGTACGCCGGTGATGTTCAACTCCTGTCCCCTGTTCTGGATTTTACCGATGTTGATCAGGAAGCTGTTGAAACCGGTGATGGTAGGCGTCGCGCGGGAGTTCAACAGGTTAACGGAATTGGAGAAGTACAGATCGAGTGAACCGAACAGCCGGTTGTTGAAGAACGCAAAGTCTACGCCGGTGTTAAAGGAGCGGGTGGTTTCCCAGCGCAGGCCGGAGTTGGGCAACTGGCTCAGGAAAGAGCCCAGCTGTGCGCCGCCGGAGGAACCGTACAGGTAACCACTGGATAATCCGACGGTCATCTGGGCAAGCGTCTGGTAACGGCCTACTGTCCTGTTACCGGTAGAACCATAAGACAGCCTCAGTTTCAGGTCGTTGACAGCATCCACGGATTTGAGGAAATTCTCTTCCTTCATACGCCACGCAAAAGCGATGGAAGGGAAGGTCGCCCACTTGTTGGTGGCGGAGAAACCAGAGAATCCATCTCTTCTGACGGTACCGGTGAGGATATATTTTTTATCGAATGAATAGGAGAGCCTGGCCATCTGGTACAGGGCCTGTTCCTGCCAGGGGAGTATGTCCATGTCGTTGGACACAGTGAGGCGTGCCGGGTCGCCCACATCCAACCTGTTGTAGGACAGCACACCGTTGGTAATACCGCCGGCGGTGGTGCGGGTACCATCGTGTTTGTTTTTTTCCGCTCCGTACAGCAGGGTGAGGTCCACCCCGTGTTTACCGAAATCCCTTTTGTAGGTCAGGATATTATCGATGGTCAGGAAATAGTCAGTCATGTAGGTTTTGTAAGCGGTAGCCTCCACGTTGGGCGCGTCGTAGTTGAAGCGGTTCGCAGAGATATAGTTGTTACCGAAATTCACACGGTAGTTCAGGCCTTTGATGTAGGGGACGTCTACGCTCACGAAGAAGTTGCCGATCAGGTTCATGTTACGGTCCAGGTCTTTGTTTCTTCTGAGCACTTCCAGCGCGGTGGGCGTGGTGGTTTGTGCGTAGAATTCGAGCATCTGGCCTGTTTTAGGATCGAAAGGCAGGTTGTAAGGCTTCAGGAACATGATGTCTGAGAAGGAAGGGGAAACGCCGCTGTAGTCGTTGATAGACAGTCCTGTCTGTGCGCCGACGGTGAGCCATTCCGCGGGTTTGGCTTCGATGTTGAGGCGCAGACTGTTTCTCCGGTAGTTATCATTTTTGATGAGGTTCACCTGGTCAAAGTAACCGTAGCCCAGATAGAATTTGATCTTTTTAGACCGGCCGCTTAAACCGATGTTGTGGTTCTGGATTCTAGGTTTGGAATTGGTCATCAGGTTCCACCAGTTGGCTTCATATCCGTTCTTATAGTTATCGCCTTCTATGCCCGGCATTTTGGTGGTAGGGTCCCAGTTGGGATTCATTTTTGTCGGATCGTTAGGGTCGCGGCTTTCAGACAGGTACCAGTCACCGAGTTTCTGGATGTACTGTTCACCGGATGCGGGTCTCATTTCCTTTTTGGTCATCTCCTGCACGGAATAGGATCCGCTGTAATCCACGGTGAGCTTATCGATGCCGCTGGCGCCGCTTTTGGTGGTGATGAGCACTACGCCGTTGGACGCCTGGGAGCCATACACCGCGGCAGCACTGGCATCTTTCAGCAGGTCAATGCTCGCGATGTCCGATGGGTTGATAGAAGTGAGGGCTCCCCTGTATATCAGTCCGTCTACCACGATCAGCGGGGAGGTGGTACCGGAAATAGAGTTCCGTCCGCGTACCATCAGTGCCGGATCGCTGCCCGCCCTGGTGGTTTGTCCTACGGTGAGGCCCGGAACGGTGCCTCTCAGGGAAGACATCACGTTGGCGTTGGGGGACTGTTTCTGCACCTGTAAATCCGCTTTGGCCACCGCGCCTGTTACGTCCTGTCTTTTCCGGGTACCATAACCGATAACCACCACGCTGCTCAGTTCACTCACCGAGGATGTCAGGGTAAGCGAGAGGTCAGTGTTCTGTCCCTGTCCGATCTTAAATCCTGCGAAGGATTTGGCGTCATAGCCGATCATGCTGGCATTAAAAGTATAGGTGCCTGCAGGCAGGCCGGTGAAGACGAATTTGCCGACGTTGTCGGAGATGGCGACTTTCACACGCTGCCCGTTGGATACTGCTTCTACAGAAGCGCCGGGCAGGGGCGTGCCTCCGGCGTCTTTTACTGTGCCGCTCACATGGCCGGTATTTTGTTGCGCGTACGTCTGCATCAGTACCGAGCAAATAGAGAGCATTGTCGCAATAGTTATTTTTACTATTCCTCCCATAAAACGATTTTTTGAATGATAGATGTTTGGTGATAAAGCGATACTTAACAGTAGCAAATGCTGCTACCCATTTTTTCCATATTGTAGGTCTAAAGTTTTTTCGTAACGTGTTTAAAAGGTAAAGTGGACGTTTGTTTTGGCTGTCAGGTGAATTTATGCAAAGGTTTGCATAAACGGTGAAAAAAAATGGTTGCTGCTTACATGACTTTGATTAAAAAATGTTTCCGGATTAAATGACTTTGTTTAGCTGATCATTGAGCCTGATAGTTTCTCCTTTACGGGTGGCATAACGAACGGTCTTGCCACCTGTTTTGATATACAGGTCGCCGCCCAGTCTGGAGGTGACAGCCGCCTGCTGCAACTTCCCGTTTTTCCATTCCATACCGACGATGAATCCGCCGCGTGCGCACAGGCCGGAAACACGTCCGCTGGCCAGCGCATCCGGCAGGGATGGCAGCAGTGACAGTTCAAAAGCGCCGTCGCTGTTGCGATGCTGGCTTTGCAGGAGCATTTCCGCGATAGCGGCGGTGGCGCCGAAGTTACCATCGATCTGGAAAGGCGGATGATTGTCAAACAGGTTGGGCAGTGTTTTTTTGGTGAGCAGTCCGGACAACAGCCGGAAGGCATGGTTACCGTCATGCAGGCGGTTCCACATGTTGATCTTCCAGGCGAGGCTCCAGCCGGTGCCGTCGTCGCCGCGGCCTTCCAGTGTTTTACGGGCGGCAGCGGCCAGTTCGGGCGTACCGTCCATAGTGATCTGGTTGCCGGGATACAAACCAAACAGGTGGGAGGTATGCCGGTGATGCGGTTCTTTTTCGGGGTAGTCTTCTGCCCATTCCATGACGCGGCCGGTAGCGGGACTGATACGTACCGGCGGCAGGCGTTTCAGCGTAGCGGCGCACTGTTCCCTGAAAGCGGGGTCTATATTGAGTGCGGTAGCGGCCGAAATACAGTTGGTCAGCAGATCGTGAATGATTTCTATGTCCATGGTAGCGCCGTAGGTAAAGACCGAGGTCGTGCCATCCGGCAGCAGGAAAGCATTTTCAGGGGAGTAGGAGGGATTGGTGACCAGCTTACCGGGGCATACGGTGCCTGCGGGCGCTTCCACGAGGAAGTCCAGCATAAATTCCGCAGCGCCTTTCATCAGCGGGTATCCGCGTTGTGACAGGAACTTTTTATCGCCGGTGTAGGTATAGTGTTCCCACAGGTGTTGCGCCAGCCAGGCGGCGCCCATGGGCCATATGCCCTGCGGCCCGTCGGCAGGAGAGGTAAAGCCCCAGGCGTCGGTGAGGTGATGTACTACCCAGCCACGGGCGCCATAGGTCTGTCTGGCGGTGCGTGCACCGGGTTTGGCCAGCGCTTCTTCCAGGTCGAACAGCGGCTCATGCAGTTCACTCAGGTTAGTGATCTCCGCCGGCCAGTAGTTCATCTGTACGTTGATGTTGGTATGATAGTCGGCATTCCATGGCGGCGTCATCTGCCAGGCCCAGAGGCCTTGCAGGTTGGCCGGCATATGTCCGGGCTGTGAACTGGAGATAAGCAGGTAGCGGCCGTACTGAAAATACAGGGCTACCAGTCCTGCGTCGGGACTGCCGGTGCGGCGCGCCTGTTCCAGCCGCTCGTCTGTAGGCAGACCGGCAGCGGCGGTATCCGGCATGTCAAAATGTAAGGCCATGCGGTCTGCATACTTACGGTAGGCCGCTGTATGCGCCGACTTCAGCGCTGCATAGTTTTTAGCAACGATTGCGGTCGCATTTTTACGGCACTGTTGTATGGGATCGGTATTGACCGTGGTAATTCCTTTCGCCAGATTTTTCAATCCGGGGTAGTTGGTGGCGCCGGTAATATATAAAGTGGCCTCGTTGGCATTTTCTACATATAAGATACCGTTCTTCACATAGGCACGGCCGCCTTTGTTCACTACTTTGGCGCGCGCTGCAAACCTGATCCCGCGGGGCTTTCCGGCAGTGTCTTTGATAGGCAGCCGGCCATCCAGCAGGAGGGCGGCGCCGTCGGCAGGGTCGGGGATACATTGCGCATCCTGCTGCCGTTTGAGCACAAGCCGGAAACTGATCTTCCCCGGCTGGCTGGCGGTGAACTTCACCACGACGGCGTTATCCGCCAGGGAGGCAAAGTTTTCGCGGGTATAGTCCACACCGGCGGAAGTATATTTTACGGTGGCGACGGCAGTGGCGAGGTCGAGACTGCGGGTGTAATTGGTAGCAGCGCTAACGGGCTGGTCCAGCCATACTTCGCCCAGCGACTGATAGGGTTTTATCCTTTCCGGTACGCCCAGCATGGTTTTGCTGGCCAGTTTCACCGCTTCGTTGTTTTTATTTTCAAAAAGCAGCCGCCTTACTTCCGGCAATGCTTTTAATGCGGCAGGGTTATCGGCGTCTTTGGGGTAGCCGTCCCATAACGTACTTTCGTTGAGCTGTATCCGTTCGTCCGCAATGCCGCCGAATATCATGGCGCCCATGCGGCCGTTGCCTACCGGAAGCGCTTCTTCCCATATGCGGGCAGGACGGCGGTACCACAATACGTCCCCTTCCGGCTTTTGCGCCTGGCTGCTGCATTGCGCCCTGTCTTCCCACCGGGCGGTAATGTCCGCAGGCCTTTCAGCCGCAGGCACAGCGGTGGTCTGCGCATGCGCAGCAGTAACCGTAAAGAGAAAGCCTGTGATCCAGCAATTTTTTCTGAACGCGGAACGTATTGGTTGATACATCAATCGATTGTTTTTTTCAGGGACGTTGAGAGAAAATTATAAAATTTAACAGTATCACCGGCAGTAAATTCCTTCTGCCGGTAAAATAATACCAGCAATTGCTCAATTAATATTTAAATGGCTTGTTAACAGGCACTTTAACGTCAGCGCGCATTGGTGACAGGCAGGTAAGATGATACATTTTTTATATTCCCTGTTTTATCTTTTGATAGTAACGTTTAACCGTCCCCGTTTGGCTCCGACAGGAGGAGAAACGACGGTATTTACAACCTGAACAAATAGATTATTTTATTACGGGCACAGTCTCCATATCTCTATCCATCTCCATCACAACGATATATTCCTGCCGGCCCTTGAGTGTAGCGGGCAGCGTCAGCTGATACCGGTCATCGCTGATGGTCACCGGAACACGAACGCCGGTCAGCGTAGCTGCCTGGCGGACTTTAACGCCCCGAATTGCTTTCAGCGATATCCCGGTGAGCTGCGTGTTCAAAACATGTACAAACAGCTGGTGGTTCCTGCGGGTGGTTACATAATCTTTCGCCGGTTCATATGGCCCGCCTTTCGTATTGTAAATAGCCGAGCCGTTTACCTTCAGCCAATCGCCGATAGCCTGCAGGCGTTTAACCTGGCGGGCTTCTATCCGCCCATCCGGCATCGGCCCCACATTCAGCAACAGATTACCATTGCTGCCGGCGCTGCGGGAGAGAATAGACAGGCAGGTGTCCAGTGGCACCAGTTTATCGTTGGGCTTCCAGGACCACTGCTGGCAGATCGTAAAACAGCTTTCCCACGGAGTACTCATATTCAGACGGCCTACCCCCCGTTCCGGGGTATCATAGTCCCCCACCATTTTGGAGACATCGATCGCTTTGTTGTCCATGGCTGCGAATTCTTTGCCCAGCCTGTTATTGGTGATAATATCCGGTTTTAACCGGGTGAGATAAGCATAGAGCTCTTTCCCCATTTCGTTGGTCCATGGCTGTTCCCACTGGCCGTCAAACCAGAGCATGTAGGGGTCGTACTGCTCGATCAGCTCCCGGAGCTGGTTTTTCATGAAGCTGAAATATTTCCCCATGTCGGCTCTGGGATCTGTCTGGCTGTTGTGTGCCGAATGAATAGGGTAGTCCGGATGATGCCAGTCAAGCACCGAATAATAAATACAGAATTTGATGTCCTGTTTCTTGCAAGCCACCTGTAAGGCTTTCACAATATCTTTCCGGTAGGGCGTGTTGGCGATGTTGTAGTCGGTGTATTTTGTCGGCCATAAACAAAATCCATCATGGTGCCGTGCCGTGATGGTCAGGTACTTCATGCCGGCGTCTTTGGCCGTTTTTACCCAGGCATCGGCGTCAAAGAGCACGGGATTAAATTCTTTGTATAAGCTGTCATAGTCATTGACCGGCACTTCCTTGTCCCGGCTCCAGCCGATTTCGGTACCGCGAAGGCTCACGGGGCCCCAGTGGATAAACATGCCGAAGCGGTCGTTCATGAATTGTTGAAGCGCGGCGGCTTTGGAACGTGTCTGGGCAAATGTTGGTTGCAGGTACAGCAACAGTAACAGGAAAAGTGGTAAGCGGTTTGTTTTCATAAGGTGGTGACGCATTGCTCCAAAGTACAATATTATTTCGGCATCTCTCCGCTTGCGGACTTTTAGGGATACTTTTTTCCATAGACGGTATTGTAGCGTTTGATGGCTCTTTGAACTTTTCAGCAATACATCTTTGGACTTCCTGGCAAGCTATTTTATCGCTGGTTTGTCCAAATTTGTATTGTACTAATTTCTTGACAGATGAGCAAAACCATTTTGATAACTGGAGCCGCCAGCGGCTTCGGAAAGATCGCTGCCTTTAAGCTGGCAGCGATGGGACACCATGTCATAGCCACGACGCAGGTATATCCTCAGATGAGTGACCTGATCCGGGAGGCCGGGGAAAAGGGACTTGAACTTACCGTTGACAAACTGGATGTGACCAACTCCCGCGACATCGCTTATATACTGAAGAAATACGACATTGATATTTTGATCAGCAACGCCGGCGTTATGGAAGGTGGTCCCATTGCAGAGCAACCGCTGGAGCTGGTCCGTGCAATGTTCGATGTAAACGTCTTTGGCGGACTGGAACTGGCGCAGGGCTTCATTAAGAAATTTGTTCAACAGAAAAAAGGAAAGATCGTGTTCACTTCTTCCATGGGAGGTTTGTGGACAGTGCCCTACGTAGCGGCTTACTGTGCTTCCAAACATGCATTGGAAGCCATTGCGGAAGGATTGAAAACCGAATTGGCCCCTTTCAACATTAAAATTGCTACCTGTAACCCCGGTGTTTTCGGTACCGGCTTCAACGACCGTGGGGCAGACTCCATCGGCCGTTGGTACGATCCGGCAGTGAATTTTACACCCGCCAGCGCATTCGACGGCGTCGCCGACGCACTCGCCAATCAATTAGACCCCGAATCCATGGCAGATGTGATCGTTAATGTGGCGCTGGATGCGCAACCTAACTTCAGAAACGTGCACCCGAAAGAAACAGAAGATTTTGTGAAACAATTACAAAGTGAGGCATGGGCCGCTAAAAGTTAGGCGGATGCACAGGCGTAAGCCTGTGCATCTCTTTATTATCTTTTAAAAGTATACTATGAACATAACATATGATCAGGCTGTCAACGCATTATCGGCAGCAATAGCAAAAGCAAAGGAACTCAATATCCCGGTGAGTATTGCGGTGGTAGACACCGGTGGTCATCCTGTGGCCTTCGGCAGATGGAACAGCGTATACGGTGTGGCGGACTTTGCGTTGAAAAAGGCCAGAACGGCCGCCATGTTCGGCGTAGACAGCGACGTAATGGGAAGTATCATCGCCGGCGCAGGCCTGAACGGTTATGGTATGATCAATGCCAATGGCGGCCTGCTTACCATCGCAGGAGGTGTCACTATAAAAAATAAAGAAGGAAACATCATCGGGGCTATCGCCTCCTCCGGCGGCACACCGGAGCAGGACAAAGAAATAGCCCTGGCCGGAGCAGGTGGGGAATACTAAAATTTCCGCGATATTCGCCATATGGAAGCAAAAGCAGAAATCATATTTGACCGGTTTGTCTATTCCTGCGCTTTTGAAAAGTACAGGGGACATGAGGAGTTTATACCCGAGCACTTTTTAGGGTTTCAACTTTCAGGAGAAACGCACGCTTTCCATGCCGACGGCCAGGCTGTTATCCGTGAAAATACAGTCGTGTTTGTACCGAAGAACCAACTGATCCGCACGATCAAATATCCTTCCCGGGAGGGGAACTACCAGTTCCTCGCCATTACGCTGGATACAGAAGCATTACGGCGTTATGCAGCTGAAAATAAAATAAGCGTCAGTAACCGTTATCCGGGCGGTCAAAAGCTGTTCTTCAAACCAGACGAATTTCTCAGGAGCTTCTTCACCTCCCTCACCCCTTACATCAACCGGACAAAAGAAGCAACCCCCAAACTGGCAGACCTCAAAATCAGGGAGGCGATAGAATTACTGCTGCAAAGCCAGCCTGATTTGAAAAACCTGCTGTTTGATTTTTCCGAGCCTCATAAAATAGATCTGCACGCGTTTATGCATCAGCATTATATGTTTAATGTGCCGGTCGTCACCCTGGCCAGGCTCACCGGCCGTAGCCTCTCCGGTTTTAAACGTGATTTCACCAAAACATTTGGCGCAACCCCCAAAGTATGGCTGAAAGAGCGGCGCCTGGAAGAAGCGCACTACCTGATCAAACATAAACGACAGAAACCGGTTGATTTTTATCTGGACCTCGGCTTTGAGAACCTGTCCCACTTTTATTTCGCTTTCAGGCAGAAGTATGGTGTTACCTCCTCGGAGGTGTAGCATCATTTTTTATCATAAAAAAAGGATTGCAGGCTGATGGCCCACAATCCTTTCGGGTTTGCCGGAGACTTATACGCCTTTTTTCATTTTCTCCAACATCGCCTGAGATTGGAACTCCAGTAGTTCGGTAGCATTCATCATATTGTAGTCACGCAGGACGGGCACCTCCAGCCGGGTATTGACGGTATAGGATATCCGTAGTTCTCCCGGTTTGGGCTTTATGGTTTCCACCACTATCACACCATTGGCCGCCCGGAAGCCGTACAGCGCTGTAGAGGCGGCGTCTTTCAACGGGGTAATGGACGCCACCCTGTTCATATCCAGATCGATGATCTGTTGCAGGGTGGTTTCCATTCCATTGAGAATAAATAAGGGCTGATTGGGATCGGTAGAGAACTGGTCTCTCACGGCGTTGGATGAAAGGCCTGTTTTTCCCCTTACTTCGATTTTGGGCATTAGGTTAGGGTTAGAACCCGCTACGTTATTTGGCACGATCACAAAGGAAGGGTCCAGCGTTTTCAGGCTTTCGAGCACATTGAGTGTACCCACCTGCCGCAATTCCTTTCCCGTGAAAGTGGCCACTGCCCCGGAGAAAGTCGTTTTATTCCTGTTGAACATCCCGGTGCTGATGGTGACATCCCGGATGGTCCGCCCGATCGGGTGCCTTTCACCGCTATCGTGGCGCCGGGCAAAGGTTGTCCGTTTTAGTCGGTAATTTGTCCCTGTAAACGGGAAGTGGCTTTTGTTGGCGTCGGTGTGACTTGTTTTACCTGCTGAATGACCACCGTTTTGTCGGCCCGTATTTCGTAGGTGAGCATGGCCGGCTGCAGGTATTTGTCCAGCACGGCTTCCACTGAAGCATTTTTTACATCCACGTCAAAGAGCCTGTCTTTAGGTAGCATATCGTCGTTATAAACAAATTTATAGCCCGTTTGCTTCCTGATTTGTTTAAAAAGCCGGGTAAGGCTGATGTCCTTTTCCGACAGCGTGACCTGGGCATAGCAAGCAGATGCCAGCAGGCAGCACGCCAATAGAGACACAATATGGCAGCGCATAAATAATGGTGGTTGGTTGTTGATTGCCCCATACCTTGTATGGGCGGTAATAATAACTTCAGGTGAATTTGTTGTGATGGCAAAAGGTAAGCGCCCGCTAGCAAGGCGCTACCTTTACCCCTATGTACCATATCCGATTAAACTACGCTAATGGTTGACAATACCGTTATGACACCTTATTGCTTGATCTCACGGACCCTTACGGTGTTCCCTTCCCGGGAAAAGTTAACAGCACCGGTGGCTGACAGTACAGATAATACGTCGTCCAGTGATGATGACCGGGTAATGACCGCGCTGAATTGAAGTCCTGCGGTTTTACCTTCTGCTACAAATTGTACATCATACCATCTGGATAACAGGCGGAAGATGACATCCAGTCTTTCATTTTCAAAATCGAAATAGCCATTTTTCCAGGCGACAGCTTGTTCTGTATTCACTTCTTTTACCTGTATGGCCGCGCTGGCGCAGACTGCAGCCTGTTGGCCGGGCTGCAGGGTAACGGTCGTCTGCTGATTGTTCACTATTCTTATTTTACCGGAAAGAAGCGTGGTCAGCGTTGACTGCTCTTCCTCGTAGGCGTTGATATTAAAGGCGGTTCCCAGCACTTGCACCGTTTCGTGCGGGGTGACCACGAAGAACGGCCGTTTGTCTGCCTGTACTTCCATATATACTTCGCCGGTAACGTCTATCCGTCTCTCGTTGACCGGGAAATCGGTAGGATACCTGACGGAGGAGCCGGCGTTGACCCACACCCGCGTGCCATCCGGTAATTGCAGCCGGAACTGCCCGCCGCGTGCGGTTCGTAACGTATTATAAGTAAGCCGCCCGGTAGGCAGCCCGTTGGCAGTGTATACCAGTTGCCCGCCGTTTTGGGATACGGTTACCGTTCCCTGATGAAGGGTACGTAAGCTGGTGCTGTCAAGGGAAACCTGCGATTGGTCACCCAGGATAAGGGTGACTTTGTTGCCTCCGGAACGGTTGCCTGCCAGTGGGCCGTTAGGCCCGGACCGGTGGTCCTGTTGAAACAAAAAAAAGCTGCCTCCCGCTGCCAGCAGCAGCACTGCCGCCGCTGCCGCACTCCATCGCCGGATATGGAGCCGCCGCACTTTCTTCTGATACCCCTTTATACTGTCAAAGATCTGTTCCCGCAGCACCACATCTTCTTCATCCAACACATGCTCCCAAACATCCGCCACCATCAGCTCCAGTTCCGGCTGATAAATGCCTTTCCTGAGCATATCGAACAACAACCCCTTTTCAGTGGCTGTAATCGTATCTGCCAGATACTTGTTGGTCAATTGGCGGAATAATGCGGATGTTTCTTGCA
This sequence comes from uncultured Chitinophaga sp., assembly GCF_946479755.1. The sequence continues at coordinate 425,249 of NZ_CAMLHC010000001.1, forward strand.
TATACTTGGATACTGATGTATGCCTTCCACTATAAAGACACAGGAAAAAGATAACAGGTGCAGTCTTCCTGGAATTTTTTTTAAATCAATGGTTGGGGTCATCGTAATATATGGTCGCCTTGCTTTCAGAAGCAAGTTTTTATGTAAGTAATATTTATTAATGTGAATTTAGTCGCCTCCTCCGACTGTACACCGGAACAGGATAGGGAAATAGCGATGGCAAAGTATGGCTGAGGGAAGGACGCCTGGAAGAAGCACCTTACCTGATGATGGTGTTACCGGTCACGGTAAGAGACGCTTACGACCTTACCGATTCCGCCGGAGAAGGACTGGTACAGTTGTAGCGGTGCATTGATATCCGGTACATCATAGATGTCGAGCGAGCCGGAGTTGGCTGGAGCGCCCGGAGTATAGGTGCATACGACCAGTTTTTTAGCCAATGCCAGATACCTGTCTTTATTGCCTGCGCCGTCGTAGATGTAGGTGAACTGCTGAAATTTTAATACAGATATTGTTCGGGCGCCATAATCTTTCCTCATGATAGAACGATTGTTGACGGCGTCATACGCATACACCTTTCCACCAACTGCGTAAAACAGGTAACCCTTGTCCGGGCTGACTGCAAACTGTGTGGCAGTAGCAATATCTTCACCGGTAACCTCCCCATAATAATGCTGCACCCCGGATATCGTGAAGCGGGCGAGATATTTTTTGCCGGTTTTTTTATCTTCCAATACAGCAAATACTTCTCCACCATTAAATGGAACATATTGCAGATAAAGCAGTGCTTTGCCGGTGGTAAAGTCAAAAAGGGTACCATCGACGTAAGGGACACAGGTAGTGCCGTAACCGGGATATCGGTAAAAGGCGCCTTTGTCCGTATCAAATAATACGACGGCACTGAGTAGTGGGGTCGTTTTATTGAAGGTTACCCAGGCAGAGGCATTGAATCGCCGGGAGCCGGCATTATTCACTGGACCGATAAACTTGTCTGTTTCCAGGGAATACACATTGCTGTCAAGTGTAAGTAACCCCGCTTGTTGCTGGGCCATATATAGTTTGGACTGGCTCCAGTCGGTCACTGTCCGGGGTATCCTGCTTTTCATGTCATTTGCTGGTTTGTATTCCAGTGTGTCTGAGCCAAGGAAGACAAACTGTTGGCTGGTGGCGATAAAAGGGGTAAGCAACTGCCCCCTGGGGTCTGCAAACTCGGTGATGCCTGTTTCCACGAATACCGGTTTGCCGGCAGGCACGAAAGAAGAAGAGACGGTTTTGAGAATGTCGGGATAAACGGTGTCTTTGTTGCCCAGATGGGATACCATATCCAACCGGCTGTTACCGTTTTCCATATCGCAGAGTAATAGCCAGCCTTCAAAGCTGGGCACGCCTACTGTAAGATAGAAATAGGCGTCCGTAAATACTTTTGTTCTCTTATCTGTTACGCGATAGTACATGTAGTAGGTCCCGAAATCCAGCCGGATCGCGGTATCCAGGTCGCGTGCAGTAGAAATGGTTTTCGGACGCGGTTGATAGCCTACCAAATGATCGGCCACCCATTGATAAGTGTAGTTAGCGGTGTCCTGCTGCAGGTCCCGGGTAAATGCCAATGCAGGCTTTATTTGTAGTTTGTTTCCATAGTTGACGGTGTAGGAGCTGTCGATTCCGGCAATGGACACCCTGTTAATGGGGTCGTACTGATAGTTGCCGGGGTCTTTTATACAGGAGCCTCCCAGTGTCATAAAAATCAAGAGTAGCAATATATAAATGTAAGTATGCATATTACTGATACAAAAATAAAGTAAAAGTTATTGTACATCGGGCCCCATCACCATGACTGTCCCGTTTTCTTCGCGAATGGTGTTGCCCGCGGTATGTTGCTGGTTCAGGTACAACTGAAAACTCCGGGAGAAATCTTTCAGCTGAGAGGATGAATATGGACTGCTATAAAACCGGTTGAGGTCCAGCGAGAGCACCTTCACCATCAAGGTGATCTTCTTCTTCGTATAAGTGCCCAGTACATTTGTGTTGTCAGACCATATGTCAGGTTGTGGCAGTATATCGGTGATGGTGATCCGCAGAACGATGCCGCTCCGGGGCTCCAGCTGGGGCGGCGTATAAAGGGGCACATTGGTGGCAAAATTTTCGTTGGGCTGCAGTTTGAGAATGAGTATGACGGACTTTTCGTATGAGGCGGCCGACCGGAGTATTTTAAGCGATAGATTGGTGTGGGTGCTGCCGGCCGGAATATAACAACTGTCTGCCGCCGGCAGTATATAGTCACGGTTAGCTACAGCAGTGGAGCTGTCTGATGCGACCAGTTTAAATGTTCTGTTGACCGCGGCTACCTGGCCAACCACGTTAAAACCTAACGTCAGGGTAGAATCCTGCAAAACTTTCCCGGAAAAGTCAATATCACTGGTGTCACTTACAAACGGCCCAAACACATGTATGTACATATAGAGGCTGTTGCCACCTTCATAACTCAGCAGTTTTTGTTTGGTGCAGGCACTGCCCGCCAGAAGAAGACATATGTATAGACAGGTTGTTTTCATGCGGCATTGCATACTTTTAACGTAAGGTGGTTTCAGATAACGGTAACGGTACTACGTATTTGGTACTGTTCATCTGGATAACGCCGCTGCCGGTGGCGCTGGGGATATACTGCTGGTTGAGACGTTTGTAGTAGAAGAAAAGTTGTCCTTCTCCCCAGAATTCCTTTTGGTATTCCTGTGCCAGCTGCGCCTGTTTGTCGCCGTTCAGTGCCAGGGGAGGCAAGCCCCTGTTGGTCCGTACCGTATTCAGTAGTGCGGCAGCTTCGTTATCATCGGGTGTACCTTCCGCAGCAATGTAATACATTTCAGATATCCGCAGCAGTGGTTGCAGCCGGCGGAAAGCCTGGCCGGGGTCTTTTACGTCCTTATACTTCTGGAAGATCTTGTCGATCCTGTTAGTGGTAAGGTCTACGGCAAACCAGGAATGATAGCGGTGATCGTCGGAATTGTTTTCGTAGACATTGTTCAGATGGGAGGCAGATGGGATCAATATCCGGATTGGTCCGTTAGTGGCGGCAAACCAGGTTTGTTGTGTCTGGTACATTTGGTTATTGTCCAGGCCGAACAGGATCTCTGAAGAAAACACCCTGTCCGGATTGGGGATGCCGGGAGCGCTGGCAGCGGCGGGGCTCCATGGGAACCATTGGCTGGCATCCTTTATCAGGGCGGCGGCTTTTGTTTGGGCTTCGCGGGTGTTTCCCCGGTAGAGCAGGGCCCTTGCCATGAGTCCTTGTACCGCGAAGTAGTTCATGCGCCGGTTGCGCATACTGAAAAAAATATCTTCTTCCGGATCTGCTGCGCGCACCCCTTGTGTACGCACGGGGTCTGCTGCCAGGAAGGCGGCCGCATGGGTAAAATCGTCGAACACATTTGCCATCACCTGGCTGGCTGTTAGCTGTGGTTGCACCTCTGATTGCGGGCTGGTGGGATAGGGGATGGCGGGTTGGGTAGAATCGGTCTTGTACACCGGTCCGAACAAACGGAGCAGGTCAAAACCCAGGAGCCCGCGAAGCCCGTATGCTTCACCCAGCATCAGGCGCCGTTCCCCGCCGGATACGATGCTGCTGTCTGACTCCAGCTGACGGATAAAGATATTGATGTTTAGTATGGCGGAGTAACTATTGCTCCATATGGTGGTCATGTATCCCCTGACAACGGCATCGTTATAATTGTATCGGCTGACTTGTATGAAGGGCTGTGTGATGTACGCGGGCACATCGAAGTACTGCGCCATGACGTCTATGGTAGTGGAGGTTAGATGTTCCCCGTACAGGCCGGGCTTCGCCAGGTTCAGGTAGATACCGTTCAGCGCATTCCGGACGGACTTACGGTCGCTGTAAACAGTCCCTTCGAGGAGACGGTCTTCCGGTTGCACGTCCAGGTACTTATTGCAGGACGCCATGGTGGCAACCGTCAGCAAAAAGATCAACAGGGGAGTGGTGGTTTTATTTTGCATAAGCGACGATTTAAAAGAAAACATTCAGGCTGAAAGACACGGCCTTGCTGAACGGATAATCTATACCTCTTTCTGATTGGACGGTGGATAGCCGGAATACATCGTTCATAATGGCGTCCAGCCGGATACTCCGCACCTTCAGGCGTTGCAGCCATGGGTATTGTGCGGCGTCCATCTCATAACCTGCGCCGACAGACTCTCCGGAGAGATAGTTTTCTTTCTGAATAAAGCGGGAGGAGATGGGCGTTTCATCGGTGATGCTGATACCTTTGAAATCGGCCTGATCGCCCGGCTGTTTCCAGCGCAGCTCCAATGCCCGTTTATCCTGGTTGTTGGCCAGGTCCGACAGGTTGATGTTTTCCACTTTGGAATACAGGGCCTGATTCATGATATATTGTCCTACGCTGTAACGGAGACTGATACCCAACCGGAAACCTTTATAGGTGAAGCCGGAGCTAATGATGCCCTGTATTACCGGCCTGCTGTCACCAAGGGGCACAATGTCTGCGGCGTCGTAGGTGAACGTTTGACTGCCGTCTTTTTTAAGGAACAGCTCCTGTCCGGATGCCGGATCAATGCCGACGGAACGTACCGCCCAGAGCTCATCAGGACTGTAGCCATCCATATAACGCTGCAGGGAGCCGGATTTAAGGGCGGAGTCATTCAGATTTTTGAGAACGTTGGAGAGCCCTTCGTACCTGCTCTTGTAGCAGGCGCCTGTTACGCCGATGGCCCACATGATTTTTTTCTCCGGGTGATAGATGGGGAAGAAGCGGATGACGGCTTCGGCGCCCTTTGTCCGCAGGGCGCCCACGTTGAAAGCATAGGTGGACACACCTGTTGAGGGTGGTCTGGACCCGTTTACCACCAGCGGGTTGGAATATTTTTCATAAATATCAACGGTGGCCAGCAGCCGGTTGTTCCACAGGCTGATATCCACGCCGATGTTGGTATTTCGGGTATGTTGCCATTGCAGCAAAGGATTACCTAATTGAGACATATAAATGCCCTGTCCGAAGAGGTTGAGGTCGTTCTCAAAACCAAATATCGAGGAAGAAGCATAGGAGCCCAGCGACTGGTTGCCTGTGGTGCCCATATTGGCACGGATCCGCAGCAGCTCCAGGGAGGGGTGGTTTTTTAAGCCCGGTTCCTCGCTGATGTTCCACCCGCCGCCTATTGACCAGAAAGAAGAGTATCGTTTGTCGGAGCCGAAGACGGTAGAGCCATCCAGGCGATAGGTGGCATCTACATAATAGCGGTGCTTGTAGGCGTAGTTAATGCTGGCCAGCGCATTGACGCGCCTGACTTTTGTTTTTTGGAAGATGGGTTTGGAGCCGGGTAGGTACTGTGACGCAAAGGCCGGATTAGGCCTTACGTCGGCAGGAAAGCCAACGGCGGAATAGCCTGACACGGTTTGCCCCTGTTCCTGTAGCTCGGAACGGAGGTTGCCATTGAGACTATGCGTTTCATGGAGTACCTTCCGGTAGGTGAGCATGGCGTTACCCTGATAGGATAAAGCATCTATACGGGTTTCGGTATACAGCCCTTTTTGAGAAGAAGGCGTCCCGTCGAACCGCGTATCGTCAGACGAAAGGAAGAGGATAGAGGAGCCCGCGTTTTTTGCCAGCTGGAAGCCGCCGGAGAGGCGCCAGTGCGGCGTGATGTCGTATGTCAGGTTGAGTTGGTCCTGTACCAGCAAATTATTGCTGTTGTTTTTCCGGCCCAGCCCGGCATTATATAAAGGGTTGCTGACCCGGAAAGTATCCGGTGTGAACTCGTCGGTTTCAACAGTGAAAACCTCCAGGTAGCGGTCTGTATTCAGGCTGCCATCGGTTTTTTTCTTGCGGTAGTAGGGGCTGAGCTTTACAAAGTCGGCGAACGCTCCGTACGGTGATTCGTTGGCATCGGTAGCGTTGATGTACAGTGAATTGGCGACGTTAATTTTCCCTTTCAGGTAGTGCAGGTCTATCGTGGCGCCCCATGTTTTCCGGTTGGAACTTTTCATCACGCCTTTCAGATCGCGGTAGTTCAAACCAACGCCATACTGAAAATCACTGTTTCCTCCGCTGGCATACAGGGAGTGGCTCTGGGTAAAACTGCGCTGCAGGGGGGCGGAGAGCCAGTAACTGTTAACTCCGCTGGCGACTTCTGCCAGCCGTTGGTTGTACAGGTTGTCGTTGCCGATACTGCCTCCGTAACGTCCGGGTTTATACATGCCCGCCAGCCGTTGAAATTCCAGCAGTTCAGCAGCATTCATCATGTTATAGTCTCGCAGGACGGGTATTTCAAATCGTGTGGTGGCGGTGTACGATACCTGCGGCTCTCCCGGCTTGGGTTTGATAGTTTCTACCACCACCACGCCGTTAGCCGCCCGGGAGCCATACAAGGCGGTAGAGGCGGCATCTTTCAGCAGCGTAATGGATGCCACCCTGTTCATATCCAGGTCGATGATCTGTTGTAAGGTGGTTTCCATACCGTTGAGAATAAATAAGGGTTGATTGGGGTCCGTGGAAAACTGGTCTCTCACGGTGTTGGAGGAGAGGCCCGTTTTTCCCCTTACCTCAATTCTGGGCATTTGGTTAGGATTGGAGCCCGCTACATTGTCACGCACGATCACAAAAGAAGGGTCCAGCGTTTGCAGGCTCTCCAGCACATTCAGCGTGCCCACCCGCCGTAGTTCTTTCCCTGTAAAAGTCATTGTAGCTCCCGAAAAAGTGGTTTTATTCCTGTTAAACATGCCGGTGCTGATGGTGATATCGCGGATGGTTCTGACGGCCGCCTTTAACCGGATGACCTGCATGCCTTCCCATGGCTGTAATTCCTTTGGTTCATGTCCTACGAAGGAAACAGTCAGTGATACATTGGTATCGGGTACCTCCAGCACGAAATGCCCGGTTTGGTCGGAAGTGGCGCCCATCCGGGTGCCTTTCACCGCTATAGTGGCGCCAGGCAATACTTGCCCGTTTTCGTCGGTTACCTGCCCCTGTAAACGGGTGACTGGTTGGGCAGGCGTTGGCCCGGTCTGTTTTGCCTGCCGGATCACAATGGTCTTGTCTGCCCGTATTTCGTAGGTGAGCATGGCCGGCCGGAGGTATTGCTCCAGCACGGCTGTTACCGGGGCGTTTTTTACATCCACATCAAAACGCAGGCCCGGCGGCAGCATGTTGTTGTTGTATACGAACTGGTACCCTGTTTGTTTTCTGATTTGCTTGAAGAGCCGGGTGAACGTAACACCTTTTTCTGACATCGTGACCTGGGCGTAACATGCGGATGCCAGCAGACACCCTGCCAGCAAAAGCACCATATGAAATCTCATCATCAATAAAATAATATTGATTTGTTAGGTAGGAATACGGACATATAAGGTCCCGCTGCAGGACATATCCATATTCTTTTCAGCGACGCTCTAGGTTGACATTACGTTATGACACAGGTTACCGGGCTGTCCGGGCACGGATGGTATTCCCCTCCCGCGAAAAAGTAACAGCCCCGGTAGCTGACAGTACGGATAAAATATCGTCCAGTGATGACGATCGGGTAACAACTGCGCTGAACTGCAACTTAGCTGCTTCCCCTTCAGCGACAAATTCGACATCGTACCACCTGGATAACAATCGGAATATGACTTCCAGCTTTTCATTCTCAAAATCGAAATAGCCGTCTTTCCAGGCTGTTACCTGCCTGGTATCCGTCTCCGTTACCGGGATGGCAGCAACTGCCTGATGGCTTACGGCTGACTGCTGACCGGGTTGGAGGATGACAGTTGTCTGTTTTTTGTTCACTACGCTGATTTTGCCGGACAATAAGGTGGTGAGGGTATACTGTTCATCCTCATACGCATGGATGTTAAAGGAAGTGCCCAGCACCTGCACCTTTTCATGAGGTGTGGAGACCAAAAACGGCCTTTTGTCTGCCTGTACCTCCAGGTATACTTCTCCGGTCACTTCAATATGCCTTTCGTTGGCCGGGAAGACGGTGGGATACCTGACGGAGGAACCGGCGTTTACCCATACCCCGGTACCATCCGGTAACTGCACCCTGAATTGCCCGCCACGCGCTGTGCGTAAGGTATTAAAGGTAGGGGTCCCGGCAGGCTGGCTGTTAGCTGTATAGACCAGTAGCCCCCCGTTTTGCGATATAGTGGCCGCCCCCTGCCGGAAAGTGCGGCTTCCATTGCTGTCTAGAGGGAGCTCCGACTGATCGTCCAGGACCAGCATGACTTTGGCGCTCCCGGGTTGTACAGCGGCTATTACAGGAGGTTGGGCCGACTGGCGTCTTTGCTGAAGGAAAAACAGCGTGCCGGCTGCGCCCAGTAACAACACTGCCGCCGCTGCCGCGCTCCAGCGCCGGATAGTCAGTTGTTTGACCTTCTTCTGATGTGTTTTTATCCTGTCAAAAATCTGCTCCCGTACCACCACATCTTCTTCACCGGGCAACGGCCGTTCCCAGACATCGGCTAATACCTGCTCCAATTCCGGCGCATAGGCGCCCTCGCTGATCATACTGAATAACAACTCCTTTTCAGAGGCTGTGATGGTATCGGCCAGATACTTGTCTGTCAATTGTCGGAACAATGCTGATGTTTCATGCATAACTGGTGAAAAATATGTAAAGACGCAGGAAAAGATAACGGTGCGATCCTGCGAAAAGGAATTAGTTAATAATGTTGGTGAGTAGCCACATCGCCAGTAACATATTGCCGCCTCTTTCGCGGATATAGGTCCTTAAAGTGTGTAACGCCCTGATCATGTGACTCTTTACGGTAGCCTGGGAAATATTTAGTTGTTGTGCGATTTGTGCGTGGGTGAGTCCCTGTTCACGGCTGAGCCTGAATACCTGCAGCTGCTGTGGAGGGAGCCGGGTAAGGGCTTCCTGTACCAATGAGGCGGTTTGTTTATACTCCATCGCCGCCTCCGGTGTCAGCCGGTCTTCCACGGGAAGATCGTCCGTCAGCAGTACGGCTTCTGTCGCTTTCCGGTTGAGCTTATTCAAAATGGTATTTCTGGCCATAATAAACAGCCATGCATCAAAATTTTCGACTTCCGGCAAATGTGCACGCTTTTCCCACAACCTGATAAAAACAAGCTGCACCGCTTCCTGGGATTCCTCTGCATCTTTGAGGAAAGACCAGGCGACCTGGTAAATACGGTTCCAATGACGGTCAAAAAGATGTTTGTAGGCGCGTTCATCGCCCGCTGCTACCGACAACAGCAGGGACACTTCCTCAGATGATTTAGGTTCAGGCAATTTGGACGAAAATTAACACTGTCACTAAAATAATAAAAAATAGTGATCATCTGCCAGGGGTAAAAAAATATCTAATGGAAAGAAAGTTATGTCAGGAATACGGATTAACCCGTAAAAGGGGGCTTGCGTCCTGATAGCGCTATTTCCGCTCTGTCCATTCTCCCACCAGCTTCCGGTAGGTTTCTCCCACGGGCAGCCAGGTGCCGTCGCTCAGCCGGATCTGGTTTCCTTCTATGACTTTGATCCTGTTCAGCGGGATAATGTAGGACCGGTGTATACGGACAAACTGCCTGGGAGGTAGCTTTTCCAGCATGTCTTTCATCGTTTCCAGTACCATGATTTTTTCTCCGGTGGTATGGATGCGGATGTAATCTTTCAGCCCCTCGATATATAAAATGGTGTCCGTGGCGATCTTATAATGTTTGCGGTCTGCTTTGACAAACAGCGAGCTATCGGTGTCTTCCGCGTTTTGAAAGGTCTCCTGCCAGCGATTGTATTTTTCGATACTCTGATAGAACCGGTTGAAGGTAACCGGCTTCAGTAAGAAGTCCACCACATGAAACTGAAATGCATCCAGCGCATATTCGGGATAGGCGGAGATGATGATGAAGTTATGATGCCGGTTGAACAGCTGCATGAGCTCAATGCCTGTCAGTTGCGGCATCTGGATGTCCAGGAAAATCAGGTCCACCGTTTCACGGTTCAGTACTTCGATGGCTTTGTAGACATCGCTGTCTGCATACAGCACGTTCAGCTGCGGTATCTTCGACGCATAGTCTGCAATGAGTTTTACGGCAAAAGGCTCATCGTCCAGTATGATACAGTTTATTTTTTTCTTCATCACAATTGAATTAACAGCTCGGCGGTAAAATGCCGGCCGTCACCCGTCAAATTTAACTGATGACGGTGAGGATAATGAATTTGTAGGCGTTTTTTTAGATTGTCGAGACCGATACCACCCAGCTTGTCTTTTTTCTGTGTGCCGATTTCGTTCTCTGTCCGGAAGCGGAGCTGCCGGCCCGCTGTGCTGAGCCGGATAGTGATAGGCGTTTTGCCGTTGGCTGCGCCGTGTTTCAGCGCATTTTCCACCAGCGGCGAGAGTACGTAGGGAGGAAGCTCCAGGTGCTCATTTTCCACCTCGCTGATAAAATGAATAAAGCCTGTTTCGGGATGCCGTAGCTGTTCCAGTTCAATATATGCATGAATGTAATTGATCTCTTCCGCCAACCGGATACGCTCTTTTTGTGATTCATAGGTGGTAAACCGCATCACTTGCGAGAGCTTTTCAATCGCAGGCAGGGATTTGTCGGATTGAAAATAGACCATGGAGTAGATATTGTTGAGCGTATTGAAAATAAAATGAGGGTTGATCTGTGCCTTCAGGAACTTGATTTCCGTGTTTTTGTTCTCCTCGAGAATAGCCTGGTTGTATTCCAGCAACCGGATGAAATAAATACCCAGCCACAGAAAAGAGCTGAAAATGACCGGCATGCTGCTGTAATGCAGGTTGTCCAGCATATAGTTGATAAAAGTGGGGTCGATGTAATTGGTCTTGTTAAACAGCAGGTTGGTGATCACCTGTTCGGTCAGCCACCGGGCGCCGGTGAAGAACAGGTAGGAGACAAAGACGCCTGCCAGCAGCTTTTTCCACTGAAAGGATTTGAACACCTGCTTCATGACAAAGAAATAGTGAAAGTAGAAGGTGAGCACAAAGACGATCACATAGGTGGTGTAAAACAAATCGGGGACAAAGAACTGTATATGGATAGGGTTTTTGACAAACGTAAAATAAGCCATGAGTATCCAGAATACCACATGGACCAGCAACGCCCGCTTTTTTGATAATGTCCCCGTATATAACATCGTTTTTTTTACAAAGCTATTCATTTCCAAAAAGATACGACGCCGGGTTCGTCGAAGAACGGAAGGGGTTCGTCGATAAAAGTAGGTGAAAGGGCCTGTGAGGTGCAGTTTTGTGCCACATTTAATCGACAACACATGAAGCAGATCCTCTTTGTATTGATAGCGGTTTTCTTTTTTACCGGCGCGGCAGGCCAGCAATTTTCCGTCAGCGGGAAAGTGATAAATCAAACAAATGTACCAGTTGGCTTTGTATATGCCGGCTTGCTGAAGCCGGATTCCACGCCCGTTGCGCAAACCATGACCGATACGCTGGGACATTTTACCCTGAAAGCCCCCAAAGGCGTTTACCGGCTGGTCATCAGGCAGTTCGGCAATACGGGAGTAGACCGGCAAATACAGCTGGATAAAGCGATGGACCTGGGCGCTATCGGCATCACGGCGCTCACGGAGTTGCAAGGGGTGACCATTGCCGGCGCCAAAAGGCTGGTGGAGCAGAAGGTGGACCGCCTGGTCTTTAACGTGGAGCGGGCTGTTATGCCGACGGGAGGTACCGCGCTGGATGCCCTGAAAGCCACGCCGGGCGTAAGGGTGCAGCAGGAAAGCGTATCTGTCGTTGGCAAAGGCGAAGTGCTGGTGATGGTGGACGACCGCCTGCAACGGATGTCACAGGAAGACCTGACCGTTTTCCTGAAGTCCATCCCGGCAGATAATATCAAAAGCATCGAGGTGATCACCGCGCCACCAGCCAAATACGAGGCAGAAGGAAACAGTGGGCTGATCAACATCAAACTCAAAAAAGCCAAAGCTAATTCCTGGGACGCTACCATCGGTGCCGGCTATACGCAGAAGACTTATGGCGGAGGCAACTTACAGGGGCTGTTCAATTACAACTACGGAAAGGTGGCCTTGCAGGCGTCTCTTGGTAAGAGCAGGCAACAGCTGCTGACTACTTCGGATAACCGGATTTTTTACCCGCGGGAATGGTGGAAGGAGGAAATACGCAACAAATCCGAAAGCAATGTGCTGAGCGCCGGGCTGGGGCTGGACTATAAACTTACATCCGGATGGACCACCGGGATTAAATACCTCGGCAGTTTTACCGATAAAACATCCGTTAACCAACCGCTGACCACCCGCTCCAATGGCAGCACGCAGGTCGTGAATGGCTATGTGGCCTCGGCAGCGGATGCCCGCAACAAACCTGCTATGAACGCGCTCAACTGGTACCATGCATTCTCACTGGACTCGCTGGGAAAGAACCTGACCGTGGATGTTGACTTCTTCAGCTACCGCAAAAATGACGATCGTTTCTTTTCCGGCAATGAGCTGGACGCCGTCAAAAGAATCGTGCCAGGCACGTTCTTTTCTTCAGCCAACAGCAATATCAATACAATAAACAACTTCTCCGGAAAGGCAGATGTATCGCTTCCTTATCAATGGGCGAATATCAGCTTCGGTGGTAAGTTCTCCTACACCAATACCCGCAATGACCTGGTGGTGTATGACCATCATACGGGAACGCCTGTACTCAATACAGACCAGTCGAATGTGTTTAATTACAAGGAATATAACGAAGCGCTCTATTTTTCTGCCAACAGAAAAATAAACGCCCGGTGGGAGGCACAGCTCGGGCTGCGGGCCGAGGCCACACAGACGAAAGGGTACTCCGGGAACCTGGACCAAACCAATACCAACCGTTATATGAAACTGTTTCCAACGGCATACGTCACCTTTGTGCCGAACGAAAACAATTCGTTGTCTCTCAACTACAGCCGCCGTATCCGTCGCCCTGATTTTGACTACCTGAATCCGTTTGTGGTCCGCACCAGCCCGTATTTTTATTCCGAAGGAAACCCTTTCTTAAAGCCTTCTTATATTGATAACGTTGAATTATCCTATGTGAAAAGTCAAAAGTGGGCCAGCTCCGTGTATTACTCCCGGGTGACGGATTTCGGGCAGGACCTGTCTATCGTGGACAGCGCCACCAATATTACCCGCCAGACGCCGGTGAATTATGGCGATACCTACCAGTTGGGCTTTTCCACCTATTATAATTTTAACCTATGGCCATGGTGGAGCAGCTTCACCGGCTTTAATGTCAACTATCAGCACGTGAAGTCCAAAACTGGCTTTATCAGTTCTACGGAGGGGTACAACGGTTACTGTTATACGAACAACGACTTCACCCTCAACAAGTCGAAGACACTTTTCTTCAGTGCCAACTATGCGTTGCAGCTGCCTGGCCGCTATCAGATCTTCCAAATTTCCACCTTGCATATACTGGATGTTTCCATGAAGTTCTTAATGGCCAACAAAAAGTTGTCGCTGACCATCGCCGGAGAGGATTTGCTGAATGCGCAGCGGCCGCTTATTACGTACTATTCCAACGGTATTAAAAATACGGTCCGCAGTTATGGTGATACCAGGGGATTCAGGGTGTCGCTGAGCTATAAGATGGGTAACAACCGGATCAAAGCAAAACAGCGGGATTTTGGCAATGAGGATGAACGCAGCAGGACTAACTAAGTGAAAAACAAAGCGCCGGCTCCATTAGGAGGCGGCGCTTTGCGTATTATTCGTGAAGGCTTCGCCGGATGGCTTCTTCTACGGGCGTGTAAGTGTTTTCTGCGCCGGCTTTCATCAGTTCGTCTTTCAGCAGCAGTGGCGGTTGCGCCAGAAAACGGGGGGCAGTTCCCTGATGTGGCTGTGCTGCATGTACCAGGAAGGGATGACACAGGTATACCGTACCCGCCTTACCGGTAGCGTTGACGACCGGCCGCGATGGTAAAGAGGGGAAAGCCGCCGCCAGCTCGAGGATGGTCATGCCTGCCTCTCCTGCGGGTTTTAACAGTCGCGCTACATCTCTATGGGACCCTGCCAGTATCCTCGTGGGGGCGTCTTTTTCTCCGATGTCGGAGTAGAGGAACAGCATCAGCAGCGCTCTGTTTTTAGAGCGCCAGTTAACGCGCCATTCGAGGTAGTTGGACGGGTGGTCGCCAAAGCTGGCATCCACATGCCAACCGGTATCGCCGGGGTCTTCGGTAGATGGGAAGCGGACGGGGAAAGTGCCCATGCTCCGGCAGGGAAGCCAGCGATCTTTTCCTACCAGCTGATCGAAGGCCGCGTGCAGCAGCGGCGTGTTGGCAGATGCTACAAACGGCGGCTGCGCGTACATGCCCAGCCGGATAACGGGTTTCGTCCATGCAGATGAATCGTCTGGATCAATGGCCATTTCTTTCCATAAGATGCTGCGGACCTCGGCGGCGAGCGTTTCGGGGAAGGCATGATCAAGACGGATATAGCCTTCTTCCATAAATTGTTTTATCTGAGTGGGATTTAATACTTCTTCCATAAAAAAATGATGAGGGTGAAGAATAGCAGGAAAGCACGCCTGGCAGCAGGCGTGAACAATAGTTCATCGGAGAAGTATTAAAGTGTGGGTGTCATCCTCATAGTCCTAAAGCTACAACAAATCATTTAAAAAATATAGGTACCTGCGCTGGCCGCCGGCAGTACGGTGACGGCTTGTTTTCCTTCGTAGCGTACATTAAAATGCGCTTCGGTGTCATGGTCGTTTAAAACGATCAGTACTTTGCGGCCATCGGGTCTTTTGAAGGCGACGCTGTGGAGCTTGCCTTCGCTGTTGCTGCCGATCCTGACAGCGCCGGCCGGCACAAAGCGGGAGGCATGGGCAATAATATAATAGGCCACATTGCGGGTCACGTTGTTGCCGTTGATTGTAAAGGCGCCTTTGCACTGGGTACATCCGCCGGGCGTATGCGGTTTGTAGCCAGGGTCGTTGGCGAGGTTCCATTCCAGCGCGGTACGGCTGTGGTTGCGCATGGCGCCGATGATCACGTTTTTGATATGCCAGCGGAGGTTGTTATCGAACGTTTCTTTGGAGCCGGTCCATTGTTCGGTGAAGTAGATGGCCTTGTCCGGTTCCGCATTGTGTACGGTCGTCAGCGCACTGATATCGCCGGCATACAGGTGAAAGGCGCTGCCATGTACATACCTGGCTGCCGCCGTATCTCCGAGTATGGTCAGGGGATAGTCCGGCCGGTCGCAGTTGTGATCGTAAACGACGATTTTCGTGCGGATACCGGCGGCTGCAAATGCCGGTCCGAGGTGGTATTTAATGAAATCCCGCTGCTCCTCCGCTACCATTTTCAGGCTGGGGTTATTGCCGGGATGCAGCGGTTCATTCTGCGGCGTAATAGCGTCTATCGGGATGCCGGCCGCTTTCATGGCCTGGATGTATTTCACGAAGTACTGTGCGTACACAGCGTAATATTCCGGAAGGAGGGAACCGCCTTTGGAGGAATCGTTGTCTTTCATCCAGGAGGGCGGGCTCCAGGGGGCGGCCATTATTTTCAGTTTCGGGGAGAGCTGTAATATTTCCTGCAACAGTGGGACCAGGCCGGTGCCGCCGGCCATGTCCGGTGACAGGGAGAAATGGGCCAGCGGTACATCTGTTTTTCCGGCAGGCATATCATCGTAGGAAAAAACAGTGGCGTTCAGATCGGAGGCGCCGATGCTGATGCGCAGGTAGCTGACACCGAGCTGCTGAGGGCCGCTGCCGAAAATTTCCTGCAGCAGTTGTTTCCTGGCGGTGGTTTCCATAGCGTTGATCAGCTGCGCGCTGCCGCCGGTAAGCGTATAGCCGAAACCTTCCACTTCCTGGAAGGTCTGTTTGCTGTTTACTTCTATCGTAGTGTAACCGTTGGCGTTAGTGTCTGAAAAACGGAGGCCTGCCTGCTCTTTCAGCAGTTGCTGCTGGTCGCTGGTGGTGATAAAAACGGCGGCGTTGGTAGTAGGGCCGGTTAACTGTCTGCTGCCTGAGCAGGCGGAAAAGGTGGCAGCAAGGCAGTAAAACACTAACGTGGAATATCTTTTCATAAAACAATCTTATACTTTTCAGGCGGGAAAATTATAAAAAGAATTTAAATGCGGAAGAAGATTGTCTTTCTGTGAGGGTGGAACAACTATCAATTATTTTGCTACTTTAGCGGGAAGGCTGTCTTCCATGCATGCGTACACACATGATAACAAAAGACTTTTTGAACTGATCTCTGAAGGCGATGAAACAGCCTTCCGGCAGCTGTTTCATCTGTACGCACCTGAATTCAGGGCTATGGCACTGCATATTACCAAAACGGCTGCGGTCACGGAAGACATCCTCCAGGAGACATTTCTCCGCTTATGGCTCAGCCGGGATAAACTGAAAGAGATAGAGCAGCCCCGTTCCTGGCTGCTGCGCATCGTTTTTTACCAGTGCTTCACTTATCTGCGCAGGCAGGCGGTACATCACAAGGTGATGGCCACGCTGACGCCGGAGGAGCCGGTTTTCAGCCCGGAAGAAGATATGGCCTATGCTTTTATGCAGGAGCAGGTGGCCCTCGCGGTACAGCAACTACCGCCGCAGGCCAAACGGATTTATTTGTTAAGCCGCGGGCAGGGCCTGAAAATACCGGAGATCGCTGCCCAGCTCTCCCTATCGCCCAGCACCGTCAAAAATTCGCTGGTGCGTTCCCTCCATGCTATCCGCAAGCACCTGGAGCAATCCGGGCTGCTGTTTCCCATGCTCATCCTCTGGCTGTTGAGGGTATAAAATTTTTTTTTTGACCGATAGGTCCTAAAAGTCTGCTCGCGCGTCTGTTTATCAGAAGGGGTATTTCATGTTTGAAGAATAGACCAAAATCGTCCCGTTCAAAACTGTCAAAACGATCGCCAATTGTCAACACAAGACCGTCTTACCTACCTGCTGGGGCAGGCATTGCAACGCGTCGCCACTGCGGCGGAGCTACAGGAACTTTCCACGCTGATCCGGGAGGATGCCAGCGGCGCTGTTACGCAGCAGGTGGAATCACGGTTGCTGCAGGAGCTGCCGGACAATGCTGCCGACGGCTATGACGTCGCCTACTGGGATGACATCGCCGGCCGGATCCTGGCTGCCGACCGCCCGGAGCACGCCGAAGTCGCCACGAAGGTGGCGCCGCTCCGTCGGTTACGCTGGATGCCCGCTGCTGCCGCTGCCGTGGTACTGCTGGCCGCAGGCGCCTATTGGCTTTGGAAGCCGGCCGCCCCGCCACCAGTCGCCATAGCCGCCGCGCCAGCGCTCAAAGATGTGGCGCCCGGCGGCAACAAAGCGGTGCTTACACTGGCAGACGGCACAGAGCTGCCGCTCGACAGCGCCGCCAGCGGCGCGCTGGCTCAACAGGGCAACACCAATATCCTGCAGCCGGCCGGCGGACAACTGGTGTACGCTGCCTCCGGAACAACAGCCACCCTGCAATACAATACGCTGCGCACGCCCCGGGGCGGACAGTTCCAGGTGACGCTGCCCGATGGCACCAACGTGTGGCTGAATGCAGCCAGCTCACTCAAATATCCCGTCGCCTTTCAGGGCGCCGTCAGGCAGGTGGAGCTGACGGGAGAAGCCTACTTCGAAGTGGCCCGCCACGCAGCCATGCCTTTTAAAGTCACCGTGCGCACCGGTCAGCAGAACGACAGTATGGAAGTCGCCGTACTGGGTACGCAGTTCAATATCATGGCCTATGCCGATGAAGCAGTAGTGAAAACCACCCTGCTGGAAGGTGCCGTGAAAGTCAGCAGCCATGGCAACAGCCGGCAACTGGCGCCGGGACAGGGTATGCAGCTGGATAAACAGCAGGACCAGCTGACCTTTCAACCACAGGCGAATACAGAAGAAGCAGTGGCCTGGAAAAACGGCCTCATGCAGCTGGAAGGAAAAGACATCGCCTCCGTAATGCGTATGATCGCCCGCTGGTACAATGTGGAGGTAATATTCACGGCCCCCGTCACCGCCCACTTCCGCGGCATCATACCCCGCAACGTGCCGGTGTCACAGGTGCTGAAAATATTGGAGATGACAGGAGAAGTACATTTTGAGATAAGAGACAGGCAGATCATCGTATCGCCCTGATAAATTACGCGTCGTCTAAAAACTGATATATTATGGGTCCTTAACGTTCCACGAATCCCTTTACCCATACAGGCAACAAAAAACCGGAAGCGTTCGTACCGCTCCCGGTGAATGTCGGGCCTGTATGCTCAATCGCTTGCGGCAATTATTCATTACTTACCCAAACCATACAAAAGTATGCAATTGATGCTTTATTCCCAAAGCAGGCAGCTTCGTGCTGCGTGGGATAAAAAATATCCACGATTATCGAAAAAAATATTGCTGATGATGAAACTAACGGTACTCTTACTGACCGTTGCCCTGCTACAGGTACATGCAGCCGGGTATTCTCAGACAGTTACCATCTCCCGGAGCAATGCGCCGCTCGACAAGATCTTCCGGGAGATCAGAAAACAAACAGGATATACCTTCCTGTATACCGATGAACAAATGCTGCAGGAGCGGAGGGTAAGCCTGCAACTGAAAGACGCTTCCCTGAAAGAAGCGCTGGAAGCCTGTTTCAGCGGACTGCCTTTTTCTTACAGCATATCAGACAAGATCGTCATCGTGAAACGCAAGCCCGCGGCAGCTGAAACGGCTGCCCTGCGGGAGCAGGAGGTGCGTGGGAAAATTACCAATGAAAAAGGGGAACCACTGCCCGGTGTAACGATACAGGTGAAAGGTACGGCCAAAGGCGTGGTGACGAACGAAAACGGGGAATACGTGATCACTGTCCCTGACAGTCATGCCGTGCTGGTGATTTCCTCGCTGGGTTACAACAAGACGGAGCTGCCGGTGAATGGGCAGAAAGAACTGTCGGTAGCCCTGCAACCTTCTGCCTCCAATATCAATGAACTGGTGGTGGTAGGTTATGGTGAGCAAAAGAAGGGCACGCTCACCAACGCGATTTCTTCCATCACCGCCAAAGATTTCCAGGATGCGCCGGTGAACCGCCTCGACCAGGTGTTACAGGGCCGTGCTACCGGCGTACAGGTGACCAATTCCGCCGGCTCGCCCGGGGGCAGTGTACGTATCCGCATCCGCGGTTCCAATTCCATCAACGGCGGCAATGATCCGCTGTATGTGGTGGATGGCTTCGTAGGAGCGGAGTTTTTCTCTATCAACCCGGACGATATCGCCTCCATACAGGTGCTGAAAGATGCTGCCGCTACAGCTATCTACGGTAGCCGCGGCGCCAACGGCGTAATTCTTATCACCACTAAAAAAGGCGGCAGGGGCGGCCTGAAGCTGAACTTCACCACCCGGCAGTCTGTTTCTACCGTCATCAAAAAACTGGACTTGCTGAATGCGGCCGATTTCGCGGAAACAGCCAATGCACACGCCGCCGCGGTAGGTACGCCGCCCAAATTCACCGATGCGCAGATCGCGGATTTCCGCGCCAAAGGAGGCACCGACTGGCAGAACGAAATTTTCCGGAGGGCGCCGGCGCAGGAGTACCTGCTCAGTCTCTCCGGCGGTACGGAGAAGAGCGGTTATTTTATTTCCGGTAACTATCTCAACCAGGACGGTGTCATCAACAACTCTTTCTACAAACGGTATACGTTACGGTCCAACATCAACGCCAGCCTCAGCAACAGGGTCTCTGCGTTTTTGAACATCACCGGCTCCTACAGCACAGCACAAAATGCTGATATCCCCGCAGATGGCCCCAGCAGCCCGTTGGCACAGGCGCTCACATGGGCGCCTACCACGCCGGTGAGAAAAGCTGACGGCGGGTTTATGGTCAGCGATCCGGTGGGGTCCCAGTTCTTCAATCCCGTGGCGCTGACCGTAGACAGGATAGCGCTGAGGGACAGGATGCTGGCGAATATGATCGGCGGATTTAAGTTCGATGTGCTGCCCGGACTGACGTTTAACCTGCAATACGGCGCCAACTACCTGCAATACGAAGACAAGTCCTTCGGTGGTAAGATCACCAACAACAATGTGTCCAGCGCCGGTATCCGGTCAAACAAAGAACTGGTGTTGCAAAACACCAATACGCTGAACTACCGGAAAGTCTTCAATAATGTACATAGCCTGGACGTGACGGCGGTGGCGGAATACCAGCAATCCACCTACAACTATTCCTCTTCCGGCGCCAGCAACCTCACCTACGAAAACTTCCAATGGTATAACCTGGCGCTGGCGACAGCCGGTACACCCGGTTCCGGCTATTCCAAATGGGCGCTGTTTTCACTGGTAGGCCGTGTCAACTACGCCTATAATGATAAATACCTTTTGTCCGCTGCGCTGCGCCGGGACGGCTCGTCCAAATTCCAGGGCAGTAACAAGTACAGCTACTTTCCCTCTGTTTCCGCAGGGTGGGTGGTGAGCAACGAACCATTTATGCAGACAGTACGCGGTATCAGCAATTTAAAACTCCGCGGCAGCTGGGGCCTGACCGGCAACCAGGCTATCAGCCCTTACAGCACCCTTTCATCCTATTCCAATATACCGGCATCGTTCAACAACAGCAGTCACGTAGTGGGCCTGGTCATGGGTAATATCGGTAATCCCGGCCTGAAATGGGAAACCACCGAACAGAAAGACGTTGGCCTCGACATCGGGCTGCTGAAAGGACGTATAGCCGTTACCGTAGATTATTTTATCAAAGACACCCGTGACCTGCTGCTGCAGGAGAACCTGCCCATGTATCTCGGCGGCAATTCCATTACCCGCAATGTGGGGGCCGTACAGAACAAAGGCTGGGAGTTTTCCATAGAAGGAGACGTGATCAACAGCAGGGCTATTCATTGGAACACCGGTTTCAACCTGTCTTTTGTTAAAAACAAAGTCGTCTCCCTTGGAGAAGGCAAGACCCGGATTTTCGATCCCAACAACCGTAAGATCGGTGGCGGCATGTCCCCGCAGTCTGAATTTGTAGTGATGCCGGGGCAGTCCCTCGGTGCTATCTGGGGGCTCACTTACCTCGGCACCTGGAAGCCAGGCGACAGCAAAGCGGCAGCATATGGCGCCAAAGCAGGCGATGCCCGTTACCTTGACCTGAACGAAGACGGCGCCATCGATGCGAACGATTACCATGTGATCGGCACCGGTATCCCCACCACTTCTATCGGATGGAATAACACGGTGACGTATAAACGTTTTACGCTGAACCTGCTGTTCCAGGGCCTCTTCGGTTTCGACCGGCTGAACTACAACCGTGCGGCGGCCATGTTTTATGGCGGCGATGCCCGCGAAGCCACACTGGCGGAGATCAAAGACCGGTACATTCCCGGCGTCAATGAAACCTCCGATATACCCGCTTTCAGTACTACCAACCGCAATTTTACCCAGAGCAGCCGTTTCCTGGAAAAAGGAAATTTCCTGCGGCTGAAGAATGTCAGCCTGGCTTATGACATCCCCAAATCGGCGCTGAAAAATACGCTGGGAGTGAAAATTTTCGTGAGCGCCACCAACCTTTTGACGCTGACGGATTATTCCGGCATCGATCCGGAAAGCAGTTCTTCTGCCGGTGATATCCGCCAGGGTATCGACTTTGGCACCTACCCGAACGCAAAAACCATCACCGGAGGTATTACGCTGAACTTTTAAAAATAACTGTTATGATGAAACGATTTTACATACAATACGCCTGTTACCTGTTGTGCTTTCTCCTGCTGGCGGCAGGATGCAGCAAGGAGCTGACAGAGAGTCCCCGCGGACTGGTGGCCGGCGACGAAGCGCTGACCAGCCAGGCAGGCCTGGAAACAGTACTCTCCGGGGCTTATGGCAGCCTGTTGGTTCCCTGGAACAGTGGTTTTACTTCGGTGTCGCAGATCGCGATGACCATGGGCAGCGACGATCTTACCACTCATCCCGGCTCCAATAAAGAAGAATTCCGTGAGTTCGACCGGTTCAATGTGTCCTCGCTGAATGGCAGGATGAATCCCATCTGGCTGGGTTGTTACAAAACGATACAGGCCACTACCAATATCATCAACAACTATGACAAAGTGCAGAATGGTAACCAGGATACCATCCGTGCGATGGTGGGAGAGGCCAGCTACCTGCGTGCGCTTTCCTACTACTGGCTCACCCGGTTGTGGGGTGAGGTGCCCGTGATCCCGTCTGAGAAATACTCAGCGGAGTACCTGAGCCTGAAGAAAAGCAAACCCGCAGAGATCTATCCATTGATTGAAGCCGATCTGAAACGGGCAGAAGACTGGATGCCTAACGCCAGAAGAAGTTCAGGACGGCCCAACAAAGGATCTGCAAAGGCTTTGCTGGCCGATGTATATCTCACCGAAGCCGGCTGGCCGCTGAAAGATCAGTCTAAATATGCGCTGGCAGCTGCCAAGGCGAAAGAGGTGATCGATAACAAAGGCGCTTATGGGTTTGATCTATATACCGGCGGCTACCTGAAAATTTTCACCGGCGGTACGGTGGAAGACGTTTTCACGCTCTTCACCCGTGGCAACTGGGTCACTTACAACTCGTTCTACGGGCTGTCTACCATGCCGGAAGATGAAGGCGGCTGGAGCGATTTTTTTCCGGAGCTGAACTTCTTTAACAACTTCCCGGAAGGCCTGCGCAAAGAAGCCACGTTCAGTACACAGTTTACGCTGAGCGATGGTAAGGTGATCCCATGGCAACAAACCACAACCAAACATCCCTATTATAAAAAGTTTACTATCCAGTCGGGGAAAAGAGATGTGTACATGTCCAATAACCCAGTTATTATGATGCGCTATGCCCATGTGTTGCTGATCTATGCAGAAGCACAGGCCCGTGCCGCAGGCACGCCTAACAGTGAAGCCTATACGGCTGTTAACGCCGTGCGGCAGCGTGCCGGTCTGGCAGAGCTTCCCGGAGGTATGACAGGCGCCGCTTTCGCAAGCGCAGTGGTGAATGAGCGGGCCTGGGAGTTTGCCGGAGAATGGAACCGTTGGTTCGATTTGGTAAGACTGGAACTGGTAGAAGCCGCCAATGCCAATAAAGCGGCGGGAGACCTGCAGCCTGCCGGCCCCATCACCAAAGCCCGCTACTGGATGCCCATACCCGGCGCAGATGCAGTGGTGAACCCTAATTTATGACCGATAGACGAATGAAGTTCCTGTTTTTCCTTTTTAAATCTCCAAAGCCCGAGAAATCCTGCCGGTACAGCTTTTAGCTGTGCCGGCTCTTCCACCCTAAAATGAACCGTTATGAAAACGAGCAAACCAACATCTGACGCTCGCAAAGGGAATGCTTTGCGACGTACCACCCGGTTGCTGCAAATTTGTTACAACCGACTGAAGATTTTTCCTGTATTACTACTGCCGCTATGTTTGTTGTGTAGTACGCTCAACGCGCAGTACCTGCTGCTGGACGATATGGAGGGCCACGGCCCCTGCTCCGGCAGATGGACATATTACGCCGGCAACACCACCACCGGTAAGGTGCAGTTCGGAGTACCCAACCCCAACCCATCTGGACTGAATACCAGCCCGCTGGTGGCCAAATTTACAAAAGACACCAGTTGCTTCGAGTACATGAGCGCGTCGTGTCAACTGACAGATTCTTTCGATCTCGCTACCAACAGCACTTTCAAGATGCTGGTATATGCCAGCACGCTGGACGAGATCATGTTCAAACTACAACCCGGCAACAACTACAGCAAGGCCGTGTTCTTTACTTTCAAACCTTCCCGGGTCAATCACTGGGAAGAAGCTACCTACAATTTCCAGAGCGTAAAGAACCGGACCGACTTCAACACCATCGCCATACAATACATCGATGGTAAAAAAGCTAACGGCATCCTGTATTTCGACCTCGTACAAGGCCCCAACCCCACGGCCATCGTGCTGAAAGATACTACCATCCTGATGGGGCATGAAAACGGAGCGCTGCTGACAGCCCAGGTAAAAGGAGGGACCCTGAAGCCTGCGCTCACCGCCACCAACTGGACGGCCGCCAATTTACCCCCGGGTGTTACTATCAGCGGCGTGCAGCGGTTGAGCGACACTACAGCAAGTATCACCCTCAGCGGCAATTCACCAGCCAATTATTCCCGGACTACGCTGAAGCTCAACATCGCAGGCGCTGAACTGACCACCACTAACGTGACCAGCTATACGGCGAAAGGTAACGTAGTGTTTGAAGGTAATCCCAACTGGACATTGGTGTTTGCAGATGAGTTTAATACCGACGGAAAACCGGACCGCTCCAAGTGGATTGTAGATCCCCGGCCGAAAGGATGGATCAACGGTGAGCAACAGGTGTATACCGATACCACGCACGACAATGCCCGTGTGAGGAACGGCCGGTTGGTCATCACCGGTAAAAAAGATTTTCCTACCGGCAATACTACGGAACCCTGGTCCTCCGGCCGTCTCATCACGCAGGGAAAATTTGATTTCCTGTACGGCAAAGTAGAGGTACGGGCCAAGCTGCCCCGTGCACGCGGCTCCTGGCCGGCCATCTGGCTGATGCCTACTACCAGCGCCTACGGCGGATGGCCCAAGAGCGGCGAGCTGGATATCATGGAACATGTGGGCAACAATTTCGGCACCGTCATGTCTACTGTCCATACACAGAACCACAACTGGACCAACGGGGGCGGGGTTACCAACACTAAAAAACTGATGGACGCAGATACGGTGTATCACGTGTATGCCATGGAGTGGGCGCCGGACACGATCCGGTTCATCTTCGATACCACCCGCATACTGTCTTACCCCAACCCGCATACGGACTGGAAAGACTGGCCCTTCGACCAGAAGTTCCACCTCATCCTGAACCTGGCCATCGGCGGGGGCATGGGCGGCTCTATTGTGGAAGCCGACTGGCCTGACAGTATGCAGGTAGACTATGCCCGTGTGTACCAGAAGGGTCTGGGCACACCGGTGTTGGATACGATCATCGTGACGCCTGCCGACCTGTCTTTCCTGCCGGGAAAACAGCAGCAGTATACGGTGAAGGCGCTTGACCAGAACGGGTATCCCATGACGATCACACCACAATGGGGGATCACTGGTACAGGCAATAGCATCACGTCCACCGGGCTGGCTACGCTGAATAATTCAGGACAGGTAACGGTGACGGCTACCGTAGATACCACCACCAAAACCGGCGTCGCGTTTGTTACACGGCGGCCGGCGAACTACAAACCGGTGCCGGTAAAAATACAGGCCGAAAGTTTTGACAACAGTAATAATACCCATACAGAACCCTGCTCCGATGTAGGTGGCGGCCTTGATGTGAGCTTCATCGGTACCGGCAACTGGTTTGAATACGATATCGATGTACCGCGCGCCGATACCTACAGGATACAGTTCCGCGTAGCGGTCAACAGCGCTTCCAGCCTCCGCATACAGCTCGACACGACCACGCTGCAGACAGTCAGCCTGCCAGCCAGCGGCGGATGGCAGAAATGGACCACGGTAACGTCTGCGCCTATACGACTGGAGCAAGGTCAGCAAACCATAAAGATCGTTGCTAATAAAGATGGCTGGAATTTCAACTGGCTGAGCATTATCCGGGCCGATTCCATGCCGCTCGCCCGTGTGGTGATCAAACCCGACAGCGCAACGGTCAATGTTGGCCAGTCGCAGCAGTTCACCGCTACCGGCTACGGCCAGGACAGCAGCCTGGTGGACATTGTGCCGGTATGGTCTGTACAGGGGACCGGCGCCAATATTACTACCGGCGGATTATTTACCGGCACTGTTGCCGGTGATTACCAGGTGTTGGCAACTGCCGGAGCGGTGGGTGATACCGCTATCGTGCATGTTGTCACGCCGCCGGTACTTACGCGTATCGCCCTGACACCGGATTCGGCGACGGTGCCGCTCAGGGCGTCGCAGCAGTTCGTCGCCAAAGGATATGACCAGCGCGACAATCCCTTCACCTTTAAACCTGCCTGGAGTGTTACCGGTACGGGAAATACAATTGATACAAATGGGGTGTTCACCGCAGGCATCACGCCCGGTACATATAGTGTGACCGCCACCAGTGGTTCCCTGTCGGCCACCACACCGGTAACGGTGGATTATACCTGCACGGTCAATGACAGGTACGAAGCAGAAAGCGCCTCCAACCGCGCTCCCGGGCCGGTGCTGGAAGCCTGTACGGATGTGGGCGGAGGACAGAATTTTACCAGCCTGAAAGCGGGGGACTGGTTTGCTTACAGCACGCTGAATGTGCCCGTGGCGGGAAGATATACGATCCGCTTCAGGGTACTGTCTACCGCAGCGTCCAAAATATGGATAGGCCACAGCACTTATAAGTTTGACACCATCTACGTACCGTCCACCGGTGGCGTATGGCAGACCATTACAGATACCATCCGGCTGCCGGCACTCAGTTACACCGGCGTGCATATCCTGTCCGGCAGCCCGAAATTTAACTGGTTCAGTATTGATAATTGCGCCGTAAACGAGCAGGCTGCTACTATGTACACTGCTAAAGCGGCGTATCCCACGAAAGAAACAGAGACCAAAGGGCCTGTCCTTTATCCCAATCCTACCAACGGACAGCTGACCCTCGATCTGCGGGGTAAATCGTACCGGCGGCTCACTGTGCTGGATATCCGCGGCAACATATTGCGGCAATGGTATATTCAGAAAGGGGAGCGGCAAATCAGCAGAGACATCAGCGCGTTGCCTGCAGGTACCTATATGCTGATTCTGGAAGGCGATAAAAACAACAAAACCTTCCGGATCATTAAGATCTAAAAAAAAACAGAGCCGTCCCACGTAGGCGTGGGACGGCCATTATCGTCAACATGAAACGAATGAAGTATGTTGGTGTACTCGTAATTCACCTCTTGATGTGTCATGTTGCCTTGGCGCAACAGGTAAAAATTATTTTTGATACGGATATGGACTCCGATGTAGATGACGTAGGCGCGCTGGCCATGCTTCACGGGTTTGTCGACCGGGGAGACGCAGCCGTACTGGCGATGATGGTATCCAGCCTCAACCCCTGGTCGCCGGGAGCCGTGGATGTGATCAATACCTTTTACGGCAGGCCGGACATTCCCATCGGCGCCGTGCAGCGGTTTGGCGTATATCATAAATCCAAATACGCCAGGGCGCTCTGCGAAAAATTCAGGCATGATACCCCGCCGGAGCGGGATATACCGGATGCAACGATGCTGTACCGTAAAATATTGGCGGCGCAGCAGGATACCAGCGTGGTGGTGGTGACAGTAGGCGATCTGACCAATCTCTCTAACCTGTTAAAGTCAGCGCCGGACCAGTTCAGTGGACTAAAGGGCATTGACCTGGTAAAAAAGAAGGTGAAACACCTTGTCTGCATGGGGGGCCGATACCCGGCAGACACAGATCCCCGTCCATGGGGTAATTTTAAACCCGATCCCGGCGCTACCCAACATGTTGCTGCTGCATGGCCTACCCACATCTATTTCACCGGTGGCGGAGCTTTCGCGGACAGTGTGCCAACCGGAAGAATTTTTTTTCAGGAAAAATATCAGCACACGCCGATGGCGTATGCGTACAAACTTTTTCTGAAAAGTTGGAACAGGAACTGGCATCACAGTGCAGACATCATTGCAGTGTATGTGGCTGTCAGAGGACATCTGCCTTACTTCAGATCAGAAGGGCATGGTTATAATCATATTTTCGAAGATGGGACCAATCTGTGGCGATCAGCGCCGCGGGACGGCCGGCATTACCTGATAAGTACTTTTGCCGAAGGTGTTGATCCCAACTGCATTGCTGAAAAGTTTGATGAATGGATGGCGCCTCAGACACATTAAAGAATACCTGCAGACGGCAGCAGCGTCGTCTGCAGGTATTTTACCGGTTAATTCTCCGCCGGGAAATACGCATTTCCCGCCAGGTCTTCCGGTAAGGTGGCATGAGAGGGAGTCCATCCCAGCGCTGATTTGGTTGCCTCGGCAGAGGTCTGGTTGTTGAACCGGGCGAAGTGTGCAAACCAGGTAAAGTGATCGTTTGCTTCATCCGGGGCCAGAGACACCACGGGCACGCCGAGCTTTTCGCCGATGGCTGTAGCGATGATGTTAAAAGGAACACCTTGTTCTGCCACGGCATGGTAACGGGTGCCGCCATCGGCATTTTTCTCCAGCGCGAGGCGGTACAGGCGTGCCGCATCCCGCTGATGCACTGCCGGCCATACGTTGGCGCCGTCATTGATCATCACGGATTTACCTTTTTCTTTTGCAAGACGGATCAGGATGGGAATAAAACCGCCCTTGTCTTCTTCTCCGTGCACGCTGGGAGGGAGTCTCACCACAGATACGCGGACCCCTTTGGCTGCTATTTTATCGACCGCTTTTTCCGTGGCGACGCGCGGATTGATGTCGCTTTCGCTGCGGTCTTGTTCGGTGATGATGCCGTTTTTTGCCAGCACACCGGTAGCAGAGGTGACAATAAAAGGGCGCGTGGTACCAGCCAGTGTCTCGCCGATCGCTTCAATCACTTGTTCATCAACGGCGCACATTTCCTTAAACCGCGAAAAATCATGGATAAAACCGAGGTGGATAACACCGTCAGCGTTCGCGGCGCCTGCTTTCAGGCTGTCGATGTCGGTGAGGTCGCCCTGGTGCGCTTCAGCGCCGAGGGAGATTAATTTTTGCGCGGCCGCTTCAGAACGGGCCAGCCCCGCAACCTGGTGGCCAGCCGCCAGCAGCTCTTTCACTACGGCGGTGCCTACAAATCCGGTTGCGCCGGTTACGAATACTTTCATGCTTTATGTGTTTTGTCTCACAAAGTTGAGCACAAACGACATGATATTTGTAGCCGGAACACGTCATCTTGTAGCCAAAAACGGGGGCCTGATTCTCAGGGGCGGCAGATCGCTGTTTCAAGGGAGTGGTGGTGCCACACCAATGTAAATAAGTACCTTATCATAACGATAAACCAGTAAAAACCTACACTAACCTACTTTTATAGTGTATATATGGAAATCTTTTCCATATCTTGTTAAAGACGATGTACATATAGTATTCGCGATTCCCTATAGCTGTCTTTCAATCAGAAAACAATTTCACGTAAAACATATACAATGAAAGTAAACATCAGCTTACTGTTTTTGGGTCTTGTAATATTTTTCGGCTGTCAGCAAAATAAACCGGTGGAAAGCAATCCGGCAGCGGTCAGCACCGCTGTGGAGACTAAACCGGTAGCAACTCCGGACGTTCACAAAGGCATGGTAAAAGTCTCCATATTATATCCGGGCGGAAAAGGCAAGACCTTCGATATGGATTATTATATGAAAAGTCATATACCGCTGGTAAGGCGTGTATTTGAACGTTCCCTGAAACATGTGGCCATCGACAAAGCCGTTGGTTCCGGCGGACCGGATACACCCACTCCCTATATGGTGATGTGTAATTTGTATTTTGATGAGCTGTCGGCTTATGAAAAAGCGTTGGCGCCGTATGTGGATACCTTTAAACTGGACTTCCCCAAATACACGAACGTGGCGCCGGTGATACAGATCAGCGAGGTAGTGGAGTAAAGATATAAAAACAAAAAAGCCGCATGGAGCAGATGTTCCATGCGGCTTTTTTTACAACACCCTATCAGAGATACTGTTTGAGTTGTTTGATCAGCTCAAGGTT
Organism: uncultured Chitinophaga sp.; assembly: GCF_946479755.1. Next base: position 454,825 of record NZ_CAMLHC010000001.1, read on the forward strand.
GTCGCTTGGCCTTTTGGCGTCCCAAACGGCTACGTCACCGTTTTTGTCGAGGATAATATAGCGGGGAATGCCATTGAACTTAGGAACGATTCTGTTAATATCCTGATGCAATGCCTTGTTGGTACGAAGGTTAATACCCTTGAGGGGCAGGCGCTGCGCCATTTGTTTCCACGCTTTGTCGGCGTTGTCGTTGTCGATGGATAGGTAAACCGTCTGTACGCCTAACTGGTGCAGGGTGTCGTGCAGCTCAAGGGAGTATTGCAGTTCTGCCCGGCAGGGACTGCACCAGGTGGCCCAGAGATCGATGTAGGTGACCTTACCTTTCAGCGCCGCTGCCACTTCTTTGAACTGGTTCATCTTATCGTAGTTGGCGAGGTACTGTACGGCTTTGTTGGGTCGTTTATCGGCATCGTAGTAGGCGATGACCTTTTGCACTTTTTTCTCCAGGTAGGGTGTCAGCTGGCTGTGGGGGAACTGTTGCCTGAAATCCCTGAAGTTGCCGATCCATTCTTTTTCGTACAGGTTAGCGCCAATGCCGGAAATGATGCTGTTGGCCCATGCATACTCCAGGGTGGCGCCTTTCAGTGTTGTTTTGAAGAAATCTATTTTTTGTATTTCAGGAATACCGGGTTGGAAGATGAGTTTTCCGCTGTCGGCTATTTCCTGGTAACTGTCATACCGTTCCAGCATCCAGGAGTAGCCGGGAGCAATTAGCAGTTGGGTGAAAGGAGCTGCTTCGTCATAGATTTTTTTCCATACGGGTAAAAAATCTTTGCGGAACTGTGCAACGGCTTCCGGCTGTTGTTCTTTCTCTCTGAAGGTGAAAAAGAAATTATCGGACAACGTGCTGAGATAGTTAATGTCGATGGAACTGAGAAGTGCCTGTCTGAAGGCTTCGCTGATTTTTCCCTCCCGGAATAATGTTTCTACGGCGGCCTTCTTTTTATCGGCTGCTTCTTTAGCAGCAGCAACGCGTGCTTCGGCAGCGGGGATCTTGTTCAGGTTGGCAGCGGCTATCCGGGTGTCGTCGCGAAAATCAAACGTCTTGATGAGGTCCTGACCGGCCTGCTGGTCGCCGGAGACGTTGTAATAGCTGCTGTCGGCTTCGATCGTATAGGTTTGCCCCGGCGTCACGAACAACCGTACCTGGTTCCAGTTATTCGTTAAGGTGAGAAACCCTGGCTTTTTGATATCGACGACCTGCTGAAATGCGCCGGTAGTGGCATCCAGCGGCAGGCGGATACTGGCGCCGGAAAATTGTTTGCCGTCAACCGGAATGTTGGCCGTGATGACAGGGTCGGGCGTATTTTTGTATATGCCTTTCAGTATCACCTGTTGCCCCCGGGAAGGGAGGGCTGCCAGTAAAAATAAACAGAACAGCGCTGATTGCGGTTTAAACATATGAATAAAATTTTATTAAGGATTCTGGGTAATGTTGTTGGTTAGCGCAGCGGGCGGTATCAGTAGCGTATAACGGTTACTGTTAGGTGCCAGGTCGATGGTTGTTCCGTCTTTCAGGTAATGGTGCGCGGTAAAACCGAAAACCGGGTCGTTGTTAAGCCGTCGCATGTCGAACCACCGGGCGCCACGGAAAAGCAGCTCTTTCCTTCGCTCCGCCAGTACTATTTTCATCGCCTGCTGTGCGTCAGTAGCTGTCAGCGGAGCATATGCGGCGGCGAGGATCCTGTTTTGTCGCAACAGGTTGATGTCTGCCATCGCTTCTGCTGTCTTGCCCTGGCGCGCCTTTGCTTCCGCGCGGACCAGGTACATCTCCGGGGTAGTAATGCTGATGTTGATGTAGTACAACCTGCGCCCATTGTACAGGTAGTTTGTGTCCAGCTTGCCGGTCTCTTTGTTGGTGGCGGTATCCACCACGAGGAACATGTTACGGAGGTCATGTGCTTCAAACATCTTCACGGTAGGCAGGCTGACATACTGCCCGGCAAGTCCGGCCGGACGGGTATACAGCTGCACGTGGATGTTCTCCGGAGAAGTGATCATATCAGCGAAAGGAGGGTTGTCAACAGGCACATAACGGCCATTCTGCACTTTATAGATCTTATTGTAATCGATCAGGCGGGCATTGTATTTTAATGCGCTGTCCGCCATCTTCGCGGCTTCAGCATAGTTGCCCTGCAGCAGCTGTACCCGGGCAAACAGGCCAAAGCCCGCGCCTCTGGTGAGGACATACGAATGAATGGCGGAGGTGGGCAACTCCTTCACGGCCGCGCTGAGATCTGTGTTGATCAGCTCGTAGGTGGCTTTGATATTGCTCCTGTCCGGAATAGGCAAAGCAATATCGTTGGTAGTGATCCATGGCACACCCGGATCGCTGGCGGCCGTAGCGGTATTAAAAGGTTTGCAGTAAAGATTCACGAGGTACCAGTAGCACCAGGCCCTGCCCAGCTTCGCCTGCGCGCGGATGGCCGCTTTGCGTTGCGGCGTGCCGCCGTCGGCCGCGTCAATGTTATTGATGATGGCGTTGTACTGGTAGATATTGTTGTACATCAGGTTCCAGGCGGAATTGTATTTCCAGTCCTCCGGCGTCGTGTAGATTTCCGGCAGCCACAGATAGGTCCGGCTTTGGGTGCTGTTTTCTTTCAGCAAAGATGCTTTGTCAACATCTTTATAGAAAAAATCGTCGGAGAGCATATCCAGGTCGGTAGGTAGCATCCGGGTCATGTTTTGCCCGTTGAGCAGCCGCTCCAGGTCTTCCACGGTTTGTGGTATCACATACCCCTTGGGTTTTACGTCCAGGTATTTCTTGCAGGAGGAAAAGCCCATCAGACTCAAGATGGCGGCAATCAGTATCGTTGTTTTTTTCATGATGTCTGCAGTGTTTAAAAGTCAAGGTTTACACCGAAGGAATAGGAAGGCATTACCGGCATGGTGCGGTTACGGCCGTCAAATGCTTCGGGGTCAATACCCAGGTCGTTCCGGGTGATGGTCCACAGGTTACGCGCATTGGCCGTCAGTTGCAGGCCTCTTACCATCTTCCATTTGCTGACCGTTTTAGGGGAGAAGGTATAACGCAGCGTTACATCGCGGAGTTTGATATAACCGGCGTCAAACACATTCACATCGAGATAGCTGCCGTAATACACGGAGGCGTAATAAGCGGAATTGTCCAGGATCACGTTCGGGATATTCGTGCGGCCTTCATCGCCGGGCTGTTTCCAGGCGTCTTTCAGGCGTTTATCAAAACTGTTGACGCCCCGGTATACCTGCGGCATTGCCTGTCGCTTTACATGACCCAGGTAGAAGACGAACATAAAATTGAGGTCAAATCCCTTATAGGCGAAATTGTTCGACAAAGCGCCGGTATTCACGGGGCGCGTGGTACCGGAATAATACACCATGTTCAGATCGTAATAATATTTGTCCGGCGCTATTTTACCGGTAGCATCCAGCAGTTGTATCTGGCCTTTGTCAGGTGTCAGGCCGCCGTAGCGGAAGCTGTACAGCGAACCATAGGGATCGCCCTGGATAAAGGGACTACGGCTGGCAATGGCGGAAGGAGTGAGGACGTCACTGCTGAGCGCCACTTTGGTGATCTTACTTTTGTTGTGGGCATAGGTGAAAGTAGTGCTCCACTCAAATTCCTGCGTCTTTATGTTTTGGCTCATCAGTTGCAGCTCCCATCCGGTGTTGTTCATGCTGGCGGTATTGATACTGGCGGAAGTGAAGCCCAGCGTGGGATTGATGTCCTGGTCGCCGAGCAGGTCGGTGCTCTTCCGGACGTAGTAATCCGCTTTGCCGGACAAACGGTTATGCCACAACGTAAAGTCGATGCCGATGTTGGTGACGGTTGTCTTTTCCCATCTCAACTGGTTGTTGGCCGGTGTGGTGATGCTGTTGTACGGCAGGTTGGTGAAGTAGTTGGTACCGTTGGTGGCGATCATGAACGGTCCGCTGTTCTTGGGGATGTTGCCGTTGATACCATAGGTAGCCCTTACCTGTAAGTAGTCCAGGAATGAAAGCCGTTGTATAAACGCTTCGTTGGAGGCAATCCAGCTGACGCCGCCCGACCACATGGGACGATAAAGATATTTGGGATCGGTACCGAATAAGTTGGTGGCATCCATACGGATGCTCCCGCTGGCCACATACTTACGGCGGAAGGTATAGGCTGCATTGCCGAAGGCGGATACGAAGCGGTCCAGCCGGTAGGAGTAACCATCTTCCAGGCCGCTGAAACCGTTCTGTATGGCCTGTAAGGTGCCGGAGATGGTTTTCAGCCGTTGTATGTCGATGTCTACAAATTGCAGGCTGTTGTCGTCATAACCATACTTGGTGAAGTAGCTGCCGGTGGCTTTGCTCTGTCTTCTCTCTACGCCGGCTACCGCTGCGATATTGTGATCACCGCGGATATCTTTGTTGACGTTAATGAGTCCCCGTAACAGGTAAGAGGAAAAGTTACTGCGTGTCTCCTTTATCTTACCGCCCTGTGGCAGGTTGAAAGTCGGGCCGGCAAGCGTGCCATCCGCGTTGGTCACAATGTTGCCATTGCCATCCCGCTGCGGAACGATGAAGTCGTTCACCTCTTTTATCAGTGTAGGCTCATCACGATGGGTGAATATTTTGTTGTAGGAAGATCCGTTTTCCAGCTGGTAACTCAGGTTGATATCGATCCCGGGTATGATACTGTATTTGATGGCTGCCTGCAGCCGGTTGTAGACGCTGTTGGTGGTATTCTCAATGAGGTTTAACTGTTTGAGCGGATAAAACGATTCATCGCCCAGCCCCCATGCCAGTCGTTGTCCAATGGTGAAATCGTTGGAATTGTTCTGGTTGGCAGGGTCCGAGTTGCGGTTCACCGCCAGGGGCTGCCCCTGTGCGTCCTGCAGCATGGAATAAGGCTTCAGGCGGTATATTTCTACCGGGTCTAACGGTGTGGCAGTAGCGTCGGTATAGGTGAGGTTGGCGCTGACGCTGAACGATAGTTTACTGGAGACGTTGTAGTTGTCTTTCAGCAGGAAGCTGTAGTTTTTGGTCCTGTCTTTCAGCGCATAACCGCGGGTGTCGGTGAGGCGCAGGGAGCCGTAGTAATTATTTTTCTCGTTGCCGCCCATAAACGACAGGCTGTGGTTCTGTGTGAGCGGCGCCTGCATCAGCAGGTCGCGTATCTGCTGACTATTGTCCAGTCTGCCAAGGGAGTCCACCGCTGCGGCGTATTGCGCCGGTGTTATGCGTTTGGCGACGGAGTCCATATAGAAACGTTCAAAGGCGGAGAATGCGCCGCCACTGTTACGGGCGTAGGTTTCGATATTTGGATTTGCCAGCAGGCGGTTGATCGCGATATCTTCCGTGGCGTCCAGGCGGTTCAGGTAGCCCAGGTTGGGCTTGGGCTCGAACTGGAAGTTGTTATTATAGGTGAATTGTATCTTGCCCTGTTTGGCGGTCCTGGTGGTGATCACGATCACGCCGTTGGCGGCGCGGGCGCCCCAGATAGAGGCGGCAGCAGCATCTTTGAGGATGGTGATGCTCGCCACATCATTGGGGTTGATGGCGTCCAGCGCGCCGTCAAACGGAAAATTGTCTATCACGATCAGCGGCCGCTTGGTACCGTACAGCGTGGACACGCCGCGGATGGTCAGCCCGTCGCCGGAGGCGCTGCCATTGTCTTTGCCATTGAGAAGCATCAGCCCGGGCACCTGTCCCTCCAGGCGTTCGAGCACGTTGGTCTGTACGCGGTTGGACAGCTGTTTGGACGTTACGACATCAAAAGCGCCGGTAGCCCTTTCCCGCGGTATGTTCTGGTAACCGGTATTGCCAGTCACTTCTACCTCGACGATCTTTGCCACGGAAAGACGCAAACGAACGGTGAGGGTACGGTTGCCTTTGGCGGCGATCTCCGATTTCTCATATCCCACCATGGTGAATACCAGCACCGCATCGGTGGCGTCCGCGCCGGGAAGCCGGAAATGTCCCTGGTCGTTGGTGGCTGTCCTGTGGTTGGTGCCTTTTACCATCACAGACACGCCGGCAAGCGGAGCGCCTTTTTCATCGGTGACGGTGCCGGTGATACCGGTTGCCTGCGTTGCGCCGGGTACAACGGGAGACGTTACGCTCCGTGGTTTAATGAAAATGGTCTTGTCTTCCAGTGACCAGGTGAGGGACTGCTGGTCGAGCACCTGTTGCAGAACGGCTTCTACACTGACGGCTTTCACCGCGAGCGATACCCTTTTAGATTCATTGAGTGTTCCTTTCTGGAAGAACACCACGAATCCTGTTTGTTGTTTGATCGCTTTGAATACATCGGTCAGCAAAACATTTTTACCGGCAAAAGTGACGCTCTGTCCCATGGTACGCGCAGATAGTTGTAGGCACAGGGAGAGTAGGAATACTGTTGTTAGTTTCATGATACGCAGTGATTTTGTGAACCGCTGGCATCGGCGTTGTTGTGTGGTGGGCACAACCCGGCGACCACCGGATTTTTTTCTGGTAAAATCCATAACTTTGATCTGGTTGGTTGATAAGGTGGTTGAATAAAAATCTTGTCGGACCATTCCGTTTTGGCCGGACGTGTTGCAACCACGCCCGGTTTTTTTATGGCCTCTGGTTGGTGTTAGATGTTGATTTGCATTCGACAGATTATTTTTTTTGGTTGAAAATCATATTAAGGCTGGGAAACGGTCAGCACTTTGCCTTTTAGCTGAAAGTGCACTTCTTTTTGTTCCAGTTGTTTTAAGATCGACGCCAGTTTCAGGTTCCGTTGCATTTCGCCTTCGAACCGTATGTCCGGTATATTTCCTTTGTATTCGATGCTGATATCATACCAGCGGGATAGTTCCTGCATGACGGTATGCAGACCGGCATTGTGGAAGGAGAAGAAGCCGTTTTTCCAGGCGATGGCCGCGTCGGTGTCTGCGGACTTCACACTGATGGCCTTGTCCGGCGTGGTAATGGTAGCCTGCTGGCCTGGCAGCAGCACCACCCGGTTGTCTTTGCTGGCAACACGTACCCGGCCGGTGAGCAGGGTGGTGGCCACATCGTTGGTGTCATAGGCCCGCAGGTTGAAGCTCGTGCCCAGTACCTGTACGGTGCTGCCCTGTACCGTTACTTCAAATGGTTGTTGCGCGTGCGGAGCAACTTCAAAGTAAGCTTCCCCGGTCACTTCCACTTTCCGGGCGTTGCCGGCAAACGTAATCGGGTAGCGGATACTGGATGCTGCATTGAGCCATACTTTGGTGCCGTCAGACAGTACCAGTTGAAACTGGCCGCCCCGCGGGATGTTCAGCGTATTATATTGTATGGATGAAAGCTGGCTTCCTCCCTGCGAATAAGAGAGCGTATGGTTGTTGGACTTGGTGATGGCGGTGGTGCCCTGTTGCGCCAGGGCGCCGTCATTGGTTTCATCCAAAGGGATGACGGTACCATCGGCCAGCGTCAGCGTGGCCGTGTGCCGGGCTGGCGCTATATCTGCTACCGGCGCGGGAACCGGTGCTATGGATGCGGTCTTCCCGGAAAATACCCACCAGCCGGCGGCTGCCAGCACCATAACAGCGGCAGCAGCGGCAACCCATCGGTAAGGATGGTATTGTTTTACCCGGACAACCGGGGGCTCCTGCGGATGCAGCTGTTTTAAGAGTCGCTGCCAGATAACGTCGCCATTTGTGGGAATGACTTCCCCTTTAGCTTCCAGCCGCTGCAAGTACTCTCCCAGTAAGGCTTTCTCGGCATCTGTCGCTTTCCCCGATGCACAGTGGTCTATAAAAGCAATAAAAGTTTCTTTGTCCATATACTATATATTAGACACAACAAAAAAGAGGGTACCCTCCCGGAAGGGTAAATTTTTTTGAAGACAGTAACAGGATGGGGTTATTCCCGGATGTAGGACAGCACCATACAGGCAGCGTAGATACCAACCAGGTGGTACTTTTTCCTGAAAAGTTGCATGGATTTGGAAATGCGTTTCTCGACTGTTTTTTCCGATACCTGCAATTGCAGGGCAATTTCTTTATAGGTAAGATGTTGCTGGCGACTGAGCCGGAAAGTCTCCCGGCAATCATCGGGTAATGTATCGATCAGCAGGTTGAGTAGTTGCTCGTTTTCCCGCAGCAGCGCATGGTTCTCCTGCAGCAGGTCTATTGTTACTTCCGCCAGCCGGTCGAAGAAACGCTGATCGGTCTTCCTGTCGCGGATAGCGTTCAGTACCCGGTTACGGGTGGCTTGCAGCAAATAGGCTTTTACCGCGGTGACCTCCTGTTCGTGCCGCCGCTCCCATACTTTAAAGAAAACTTCCTGCACTACGTCCTGCGCTACATCTTCCAGGCAGATCATCTTACTGGCGATGCGGTAACAATCCTCCCAATAGCGCTGGTACAATGTAGCAAAGGCTGTTTCATCATCCGCTTTCATTCTCGTGAAGAGCGCTGTGTCACTGTTGTCGTACATGTAATGTTGGTCCTGTAATGATGGTTGATGTTCTGATTTGGCTAAAACCCGTTGCAGCGCCAAGATAGGGCTTTCTTTTGAAAGAAGGGAACGGCAGGGTGATATAGATATTAATATGATATATTTGGATGGGCAGGCAGATCTGTCTAATTTAGGATGATTAGCATGGCAGCATGCACGTACCATTAAACCCACCACCATGTCAGTAACCACCATGCAGGAAATCGTCACCCGGTTCAACAACGCATTACAACAGGAAATACAACAACGGAAAGTAAAACTACCTTACGCCTGTTGTCTCTCCACCGTGGGACTGGACGGCTTTCCCAATGCCCGTTTTGTGTCGCTGAAAGAAGTGCTGGACGGGAAGTTTGTGGTGACCGGCGCATTGACATCGCGGAAGGGGATAGAGATAGGGGAGGACAATAAGGTAGCCCTCACTTTCTGGTGGCCGGAAACAGCGCAGCAGGTGCGTATCCAGGGAGTTGCCAGTCAACTGCCGGATGCATTGGCAGATTTGTACTTTAGTGAACGGAACCGCGAAAGCCAGATCGTTTCGACCGTTAGTCAGCAGGGAGCGCTGCTCGAGGATCTCCAGGCACTGACGCAACAGTTTGATCAGCTGGCGCAACAGCCGGACACGATGGGCATCCAACGGCCGGAAAACTGGGGCGCCTATGCGATAGCGCCGCTGCGGATAGAATTTCTTGTTTTCAGCGAAGCCCGTTTTCATGACCGCACATTGTATGAGCTGACAGACGGCGGCTGGACAGCAATAAAGCTGCAGCCTTAAGAAGCGCCGCGCTCCAGGTATTTTTGCAGATAAACAGCCGTAGGCGTATCCGCCTGTTGCAACAGGTCGGCTACGGTGCCTTCGAAAGTGAGCCGACCGCCGTCTTTACCGGCGCCCGGCCCCATGTCAATAATCCAGTCGGCACAGGCGATGATATCTAAATTATGTTCGATGACAATCAACGTATGTCCGGCTTTGACGAGTTTGTTAAAAAGCGCCAGCAGTCTTTCCGTATCGGCAGGATGCAGGCCGGTGCTGGGCTCGTCCAGCACTACGACCGTACTCTGTTCTTTTAGCTGCGTGGCCAGTTTTAGCCGTTGCAGCTCTCCGCCGGAGAAGGTGTCCAGCCGCTGGCCCAGCGTAAGGTAACCCATGCCCAGATCGTCCAGCATCGCGAAATGACGGCGGAGCTGCGGTTGCTCCGAAAAAAATACCGCCGCTTCCTCCACGGTGAGGTCCATCACATCCGCGATGGACTTTTGACGATAACGATATTGTAGTACTTCCGGCTGGAAGCCGCTGCCCCCACATACTTCACAGGGTATCTCCACATCATCCATAAAAGCCAGGTCGATTTTTTCTATGCCGAGCCCTTTGCAGTTAGGGCAGGCGCCCTCGCTGTTGCGGCTGAACAGCTTATTGCTGACGCCATTGGCATGAGCGAAGAGGTTACGGATAATATCGGAAATACCGAGGTAGGTCAGCAGGTTGGATTTGGAATGTCCCGCGATGCCGGACTGGTCAATCAGCGTGATCTCCGGATGTTGCAGCGGCAGTACGTCGCTGATCAATGTACTCTTGCCTGAGCCGGCCACACCGGTAACAACGGTGAGCACCCCGAGGGGAATCTTTACCGTAATGTCTTTCAGGTTGTGCAGCTTTGCATGACGGATGGCGAGGGTAGCTGTGAAACTCCGCGGATGCTGATTATAGGTTTGTTGCCGGGCAAAGTAACGGCCGGTTTTACCGGCGCTTTTGCGCAGCCCTTTGAAACTGCCCTGGTAAACGATTTCGCCGCCATGGGTACCTGATCCGGGTCCCATGTCGATCACATGATCGGCAATGCGGATCAGGTCTGGGTCGTGCTCCACCAGTAATACCGTGTTGCCTTTGTCGCGGATCTTCTGAATAATACGGGAGAGATTGTCCAGGTCGGCGGGGTGCAACCCTATGCTGGGCTCATCAAAAATGTAGAGCAAGTTTTCCAGGCTGCTGTCCAGGTGCCGTACCATTTTAATCCGCTGTGATTCGCCACCGGAGAGGGTAGACGTTACCCGGTCCAGCGTGAGGTAACCCAGGCCGATGGTGACCATATGTTGTAGTTTCTTTACCAGTTCAGCGACAATGGTGTCGTACCCGGCGGCTTTAATAGGGCGGATAAAGGCCAGCAGCTCGTCCGCCGGCATAGCGGCACAGTCGGCGATGTCCAGCCCTTTTATCTTACAGGAAAGTATCTTTTCGTTGAGCCGCTTACCGTGGCAGGCTGGGCAGGGCTGTTCGCGGACGATCCTGCTGATTTCTTTTTCCCGGAGCCGCAGTTCTTTGGTGTCTCTTTTCAGGATGTCCCTTTCCAAACGGGGGATGATGCCTGTATAACGCACGGTTTTACCCCATTTGGGAGACGGATGTGGGGGAACATGCTCTTCCGCATGGAGCAGCATTTCCCATTCGTCTTTCGTATAGCCGGCAAGTTTTTTGTCGTTGTCGAAATAGCCTGATTCGGTATAACGCAGCCAGCGGAAGCCGCCGGGCTGGAAGGTAGGGAAGCGGATAGCGCCTTCGTTGAGCGATTTGGACTTATCTATCAACTGATCAATGTCTATCTGCCGCGTTTGCCCGATGCCGCCGCAGACGGGGCACATGCCCTGCGGATGGTTGAACGAGAAAGTATTGGCATACCCCACGAAGGGCTTGCCTATCCGGGAAAACAGCAGTCGCAGCGACGTGTAGATGTCCGTGGCGGTCCCTACGGTGGAGCGGATATTGCCGCCCAGCCTTTTCTGGTTTATGATCACCGGTACATTGAGATGTTCAATGCTGTCCACGTCCGGTACGCCGAGGTGCTCCATTCTGCTGCGCACAAAGCTGTGCTGCATCTCACTCATCTGCCGCTGCGCTTCAGCCCCGATGGTCCTGAATACGAGCGACGATTTCCCCGATCCGGACACACCCGTAAAAACGGTGATGGTGTTTTTGGGAATCTCCAATGTCAGGTTCTTCAGATTGTGCTGGCGGGCGCCGGTGATCTTTAGCGGATACATGGGTTGAAATTTTTATTAACTTTGTGAATAGTTAACAAAGTTAAATAATTTAAGGCAATGGAAAAAGCACAAAAAGCCTTTTTTGATACCTATACCGATTTCCAGTGTTACGTCATTGCGCAGGTCAACAACGGCGATTATAACGGCATAGGAGCTACGCACTACAATATGGTGGAATACCTCTACCGCAACGGGCCGGCCACGGGTAAAACGCTGGCGCAGAAATTCCATATCAGCGCTCCCGCCATCTCCCGTCATGTAAAAATACTGCTGGAGAAAAAGCTGATCGTCCAGCAACAAAGTCCGCAGGACCGCCGTCTCTTCCTGCTGGAAGTGACGGGCAAAGGCAAACACCTGGTCGACGGATCGGAGGACCAGCGCCACAGCGTCACTACCCGTATCAGCAGTATGCTTCCTAAAAAGGAACTGGAACAGTTTACCCGCATCCTGCGGAAAGTGGTGGAGGTGCTGAAAGAAGAGGAATAGGGGTAAGGCAGCGCTCAGGTGTCGTTATAAAATAACAGCATCTGCCATATGAAAATAAAAAGGGTCGCCCCCGTTGATTTTGAGCGCCGGTATATGACCACCGTGCCGCCGGTCTTCAAAACACTGGGCACGCCGCTGCAAATATTCGATATCCGGGAAACAGCCGCATTCATCAGCCTGCCTACACCGCTGTACCGGCCGGACTATAATTTTATTGTTCACCTCACTAAGGGCCATGCCCGTCAACAGGTAGACGCCACGGTGAAACACATCTCCCCGCATGACGTCCTCTTTGTAAAAAACGGCAACGTGACCGCCCTGCTGGAAACCAGCGAAGATGTGGAAGGATACGTAGTGATCTTCGAAGACAGCGCCCTTCGTCATCTGTTGTCCAAAGAAAAACTGGTCCACCTGTTCAGCGCGGACACTGTCATCTCCCTGCCCGATGATACCAGCCACTGGCTTACCCCGCTTTTTATACTGCTGGCGCGGGAAATATACCAGTCCACCCCCGATATGGAAATCTGTTATTCCCTCTTTCAGGCCGCGCTCCTGAAAATCATCGCGGCCGACAAAGGACAGCATAAACTGGTCAACCGCAGCAGCGAAATCACCTTTGCTTTTAAAGAGTTGGTATACAAACACCATGTGGAAGAAAGATCTGTCTCTTTTTATGTAGATAAACTGGCTGTCTCCGTGAATTATCTCAACCGTTGCGTGCAGCAGACACTAGGCACTGCGCCGAAGGAGTGGATCAATAAAGTGAATATCCAACACAGTCAGCTGCTGTTGCAGGACCTCACCAAAGACATCGCCTCCGTAGCGTTTGAGCTGAACTATGAAGATCCCGGCTATTTCGGTCGTCTTTTTAAGAAGATCACCCACCTTACCCCTTCCGAATACCGCGCATCGCTGATGCAAAGTTTGTCCTGATAAAGGTAGAATCTGTTCGAAAACAAGCGGCAGCCGCCGGCGACCTTTGTGTTATCAAACAAAAGAAAACATGAAACGCTTATTGCATCTGCCGGTGCTCATCTGCTTGTTGGTATCGTATACAAAGGACCTCCCCGCGCAATTTATCAAAGACGCGGCCGGGGTATCGATGACTGCCCACGGAGAAAGTCAGTTCAGCGATCTGCCGGAAGGCAGTGATGTAAAGGACCATAAATTCAGGTACAACACCTTTGATGCCTGGCTGTCACTGCCGCCCCTGCGCATCGGAAAAACACAGCTCTTCCCGAATATCAGCTACCGTATGATGGACTTCTCTTTTAACAAGACCAATACCCCATCGCTCTATCAATTGGATAAAATCCACGAAGTCAAAGCCGTTATCATTGTCAGGCATCCCATCGCTGCAAAATGGTCTGTGCTTGGAATACTCATTCCCACGGTGGCATCGGATTTGAAAAGTTCCCTCTCTTCCGATGATCTTATTGCAGACGGCATCTATGGTGTGGCCAGGAGGTTTGGCAAGCACGCGAATCTTGAAGTGGGGGTAGGCGTACACGTGATGTATTCTTTCCGGCAATTCCTGGTCACCCCCGGTGTCTCCATCGATTATAAAAGCAATAACGGCAAATGGATTGGCCAGTTCTACTGGCCACGGCTCAATGTGGTGTATAACGTAACGCCCAATACACAGGCAGGTATTGCCGGGTCTATCGACTGGACCAAATACAACCTGAAGAACTTTACGGATGTTGAAGGCAATGAAATCGACTACGCACAGTTCTCTGCCATTCATGCCGGCGTACAGTTTAATCAGCGTATCTATAAAAACCTGTGGTTCGGGGTACAGGGCGGTATCAGCCTGTTCGGCAGCTACAAACTTTTTAATCCGGGCCATGACACCATCCGGAATTTCTCCGTTGATAATACGGTTTATGGTAAAGCCATGATCACCTACCGGTTGAAGTAACCGCTGTTTGTCGCGCGAATTCGCTATTTTTACAGCTGTTAACCAGGAAAAAAAGGGCTGTAAGGATAAGAAGCCCATGCACCATGAACAAGAACTCCGAATACGAAAAAATGCCTAAAAGCCTGCATGGCCTTCCGCTGTCAGAGAAGGCCATGCAGGACCTCCATAAATTAAAATGGGTAGTGACAGAAAAAATACACGGCGCTAATTTCAGCTTTGTGTATGAAGATCATCAGTTGTTATTTGCCAAACGCAAAGCGTACCTGCAATGGACGGATGATTTCTTCGGCTTCCAGGCTGTGGTGGTGGCCATGGAAGAACGCATCATCCGCTTGTTTGAGCAGTTGCAACAGGACATCCCGGCACAGCGGTACATTGTCTATGGCGAATTGTTCGGCGGTAAATACCCGCATCCGGACGTTGCGCCGGACCCGCAGGTGCAGGCCATCCAGACCGGTGTGTATTACAGCCCTGCAGTGCGGTTCTGTGCTTTTGACATCGCCGTGGAAACTACGGAGGGGGCTAAACGTTATCTCGACTATGATGCCGCCATGACCTACTTTCAGCAGTTTGACATTTTCTATGCAAAGCCGCTTTTTACCGGTAAGTGGAATGAGGCGCTGAATTTCGATACCCGCATACCGTCCGTGGTGCCCGCACAGTTGCAGTTGCCGGAGCTGGAAGCTAACCTGATAGAGGGAGTGGTGATCAAGCCGCTGCATCATTCCGGGCTCGTCAGCCTGGACACGCGCCCGGTCATCAAACTGAAAAATCCTGAGTTCGATGAAGAGGAAAAGTTCCACGAAGCGGAGAAATGGTCTTTTATTCCGGAGGTCAGTTCCCGCTCCGCGCAACTTTCTTTCCTGGTGGAAGAGATGGCTCGTTACATCACAAAGAACCGGCTGGACAGTGTGTTGTCTAAAACCGGCCGGCTGGATGCGGGCAGTCCGCAACGACTGGAGGAGGTCCGGAAAGAATTCCTGGACGATGTGTATACCGATTTCAACGGGGATAACGGTCATATCCTGTCCGACCTGGAAGCGGCCGACCGCGACTGGGTGCGGGAACGTGTGGCCACGCGTATCGCCGTATGGATGGCTGATCACGCCGGTACGCCGGGGTGATCAGCCGGTATGTTTTCCGTTTATTGTTTCACCATGGTATAAGTGAGCCTGTCACCCTGGGCAAGCGCGTTGTCTACATAATACACCAGTGTTTTACAATCATAGCTGTCGATGGTACCCTGGAGTTTACCATCGCTGGTAAGGGTTTTGCCGGTTACAGTCCAGGTGCCGTGGTCCGCGGCGGATTCCTTACAGGTGGTACCGGCGTCGTGATAGGTGTAGGTGCCGTTACCTTTCAGTTCCATGATATCATCTTTCTCACAGTCTTCCAGGTACGTCAGGTAGTCAATGGGGGCGGTGGTGGCGCTCTCCTTATATTGTAAAGCCGTGAGTTTATAGGAGCCGGCGAGGCCGGTTACGCTGATGTCGCAGCCTGCCGGGCTGCTTTTTTCTTTTTTACAGGCAAACAACAGGGTGGAAGCGATCATAACAGCTGCGGCGCATTTGATGGTCATTGTTTTCATATGTTTCGTTTGAATGGATTTTACAGTAGTACCCCGGGCAGAGGGCAAAGGGTTGGTTAAAAAAGAAAAAATATTTTTTTTGACGATGACCCAACCTTTGACAAAAAACGGGGGTATTGTTGTTGGTATTCGTATATGCGGTACTTTTACATATTAGTATTTGTAATACATTAAGAGAACAGTCATAAGATGAAAAACGCGGTATTACTCATGAGCGGGATTTGTTTGATGGGATGTGGGACCTCCATGAAACTGGCGGTGCCGGAGAAGTTTAAAGAACAGGCCACTATGCAGCATGTAGAGGGGGCGAGGGGCAACAGGATGTCGTTTGCTAATTTCACCACTTCTAAAATAAAGCGCGGGATACAGGTGAGTTATCCCGGATGGGGGCGTCCGTTTATCTGGGAAAACCTGCTGTTGAACCAGGCAGGCATCTCCAAGTCGGAAACAGTGGAAAACGAAAAGGCGAAGTTCCGCTATGCCATCACCGACGGGCGTAACACGGTGGAGGTGTTTGCCCATGAACGGCAGATGACGCGGAAGCATGACTATGAAGCCACGGAGGACCGCGGTATATTGGGTGGCTTTGAAGTGTTGCAGGAACACCGGTATATTTTCTCTGCGCTGATCAGTGTGGACACCACGCAGGACAGCAAAAACTGGGAGCTGGTGATGACCAACCTGTACGACCGGGAAGCGACGAACGACAGGAACCCGTTTGCTTTTATCAAACAGGAAGATGAGGGGATGGCCACCAATGGTATTGACACGATCCATATAAAACCGCTCAGTATTAAAAAAACGGAGCTGTCGAATGGCAAAACGGGGCAGTTTCCTTTTAAAATGATGTCGGGCTATGAATTGAGCACCGCTGACGGTGTGATCGCCATCATTGATCTGATTGACCGGAATGTCTGGTTCTACAATGAGTTGTCTCCCGCGGAGAAACTGAACGTGAGCGCCATCACTACTGCGCTTTTTGCGCGGAAAGTGCACGACACCAAATGGTAGCAGACAGTATAGTACTAAACGGTTTTACAGACACTGGAACAGGAATTAAATAATATTATCGCGGAGTGCCGCCTTGGCAACAGGAAAGCGCAGGAGCAGCTGTACAGGCAGCTCTATGGCTTTGCGATGGCTATTGCCATGCGTTATGCCAATGATGAGCATGAGGCGGGAGATATCCTGTGCCACGCCTTTGTGAAAATGTTCCGTAGCCTGCACACGTTTGATGATACCAAAGGGAACTTCCATGGGTGGCTGAAGAAGATTGTTATCAACGAAGCGCTGGATGTGATCAGGCAGCGCAGCCGCTTTTCCAGCCTGGAGCTGGAGGCGGCAGAAGAACCTGCTGTCAGCAACAGTGTGATTGAAAAGACGGATGCAGCCGCCATTTTGCAGCTGGTCCGGAAACTACCACCTGCCACGCATGCGGTCTTTGTGTTGTATGCCATTGATGGTTACACGCACCGGGAAATTGCCGCGCAATTGAACATCAGTGAGGGGACCAGTAAATGGCATCTGAGTGAAGCAAGGAAAATTCTTCAGCAAAAAATAACAGCAAACAAGCTTTAGTGAATACAACCACTCCATACGAAAAATTAATAGCAGCAAAGCTGGACCAGGTGCCCGTTCCCGATATGGCGGACAGCATCTGGGCGAGCATTGCGCTGCAGTTGGACGCGGTTGCAGATACGCCGGATGACCATTCCTCAGAAGATACCCAAACCCATAACGATCAACCTGTAAATAATACCCCTGATTCCGTTGCTGCTAAGAAAAGCATCGTCCAATATCTCAGTAAAGGCTGGTACGGCTTCGCCGGCGCAGCAGCGGCAGCTACCGCCCTCTGGTGGTATTCCAGCCAGCAGCCACCTATGCCGGAAAAAACAGCGCCGGTGAAAACCTTACCGGAAACACATGTCCCCGCGCCGCCGGACAGCAGCGCCATAGCGCCACCCGCAGAAGAGAAACCCACGCCGGTATATAAAAAGAAAGACAGTGTCTCCCTGATAGAAGCGCTGCCGCCGGCCGATACTGCCACAAGACAAGTATTGCCGCCACCGGTGGACTCACCGGCGGTAATACATCCACCGTTCATTTCTCCGGCGCCGGACTCCGTTTCTGCGCCCCCGGTGAAGAAACCACGGGGCGTAAAAGGAATTACGGAAGATGACTACCGGATATCGGTGCAGAAAGATTCTTCCGGGAAAAAATACTGACAGGAAAATTTCACTAATTTAAGTGTATCAATCCCTTTGCTATGTTCAGACTTTCCATGTGGCTTCCTATATTGGTATTGCTTTGCACCGGTTATACCTATGGGCAGTCGGGCGCCTCCAGGATTCCGCCTTTACATTCTTCGGACAGGTGAAGGAAGAAGGGCTGTTAATGACGTTTTTTAAAGTACCCGGCGCCGATCTGTCGGGTCTTGACTATAAAACGCTCCATTATCAGACCTTGACGAAGAAGTTTATGACGGAGATATTTCCTGCAGATGACAGGAAGATATTAGGACGAAAAAAAGGGCTGAACAACTGCTGGACCGCCAATGAAGTGTTCGACTTTATCTATCACCCTGATAAAAAGCAGCTGGAGATGGTTTACCACTGGACGGTCGATTGCAACTACCGTTTTAAGAAATTAAGAAAGCACTATACTGCGTTGTATGATCCGGCATCGAAGCAGTTTGTCAAATAACCCGGAATATCGTTATTTTGTCTCTACGGAAAAACCTATAACATGTTTACATATGAACGTAAGACGCCGGTGGACCTGGACTGTGGCATCACCGTATATATGCAGGTGCTGGGCGCAAAATGGAAACCCTGCCTCATCGATATGATCAATAAGGGTTATCAGCGGCCCAGCGAAATGCACCGCCTTATCCCTGAAGCTACGCCGCGCGTGCTGGACATGCAGCTGCGTGAGCTGGAAGCGATGGGCGTAGTGGTAAAAAATGCTGCTTCCGGTTTCCCGCTCAAGGCCCATTACAGCCTCACAGACCTCGGCCAGTCGCTGATCCCCCTGGTGGAGGCGATTGACAACTGGGGAAAACAGTACGGCGAAAGAGTGAAACAGGCCATCGCGGAAACCGCCGCCTGATACCGAATAATTTTTCGGTTATTGATTCTTGCAGAACGGATACGGAGTTTTGTAGCCGTAAATCTGTAAGCATCATGAACAAAACTCTTATCGACAGGTCTTTTACTTTAAAGGATGGTTTCTATGTACTGCTGTGGCTCGGCATTCTTTTTATTACGTGGACATTCATGCACGGCGCCGATCACTATCTGCAGCTCACCCCCGAAGCGCTGGGACGGTATTTTCCGGTGCGGTGGTTCCTCCTGATGCATATTACTTCCGGCGGCGGCGCTTTGATACTGGGACCGCTGCAGTTCTGGAAGAGACTGCAATCCAACAAGCGGCTGCACCGCATCGTCGGCTATCTTTACCTGCTGGCCATTCTGGCCAGTAGCCTCTGTGCCGTGGTATTGGCTTCTACTACCGCCTATGCCGTCAACTGGGCCTATGCCTTCGCCCTCCAGGTATGGGTGTCTGTCTGGATCACCACTACCGGCATCGCCTGGTGGCTGGCCGTGAAGCAAAAATTCAAACAACACAAGGACTGGATGATCAGAAGTTACCTTGTAACGCTGGCGTTCGTTGTGTCCGGACTGATACTGAAAATGCCGATCATCTATCAGCTGGGCGATTTCGCCGCGATCAGTCCGTCTTTTTTCTGGCTGGGGTGGGCGCTGCCATTGTACGTCTATGAAATGGTGAAGGCTGTGCGATTAAAATAATATCTTTGTGCAGGTCTTATATCCTGCAGACATGATCACGTTTCTCTCTAAAAAAGAACAGCAAAGGCGCTTCCTGTTGGGGTACCACCTTGCCTACGAAACTACTTCCCGCAAAAAAGACTGGAACAACATTTTCTCGCTCTGGCAAAGTGCCGCCACCAGCGGACACAAAAGAGCGCAGTTTTACCTGGGCACCTGCTATGATCACGGCCTGGGATGTAAACGGAGTCTGGCTACAGCCATAGAATGGTATTTGAAAGCAGCCCGCCAGGGACATACGGTGGCCCAGTTTAACATCGGCTTCTGTTATCGCAACGGAGATGGCGTAGAGCAGAACTACCGGAAAGCGCTGAAATGGTTCGCCCATGCCGCCAGCCACGGAGATATCCCTTCGCAGCGGGAAGTAGGATATAGTTATTTCTATGGCCAGGGCATTCAGCAGGATTGGCAAAAAGCAGTATACTGGTATAAAAAAGCCGCGGGGAAGAACGATCCCCTCGCGCTGTATAACCTGGGGCTTTGTTATAAAGAAGGAGAAGGCGTCCAAAAGTCGGTGCGCTGGGCAAGGTACTATTTTCAGCGGGCCGGAGAACTGGGACATAAAAAGGCGGAAGGGCAGCTGAAGAAGCTAAAGGTGTAACGTACTTTCCTGCCGGATGCCGTTAAGAGCTTGTCCGGCAGTTCCATCTGACAGCAACAAAAAAGCCGGTGGTATCGCGTAAGGATACCACCGGCTTTTTTCATTATCTCTCTTAAAATTTGATCAGCAGCTTCTCTGCCAACAGCTGGTTGTCTTTGTAATGTTCAAAGTACCAGTCTCCGTTTTTCTTCACCACTACGCCATGCAGCGCACCGTTTTCAGCGATAAAGAAATCCTGTACGGAAGTCTTCAGCAGGGTTAAAACGATTTTAGGAGAGGTATCGATCAACTGGTAACCGTTGCTGATAGCCTGTGCATAGAGCGTGCCGGCGGCGTCTTTCACCGCCGGGGTGGCGGGAGCGGGCGCAGGGGCCGGAGCGGGCGTGGAAGCTACCGGTGCAGGCGCAGGGGCCACGGCTGGAGGAGCTGCTACTGCTGGCGCTGCCGGCATGATTTGCTCCACCGCCGCCCGGGTATGAGTAGTACCGTTATACGTATACGGTTCCTCTTTCAGTGAACTGAAAGCATCTCTCAGTGCCATATTGTAAGAAGTGTTGAACTCCTTTTCACGGCTTTTGCCTTCTTTGCTTTTGAAGACGATATTGCCCTGGCAGTCTTTTAACACCAGCGTCAGGTTGGTCGCAAACAACGCCTTACGCTGCGTCACCTCTGCCTTCAGGGCGTTACATTTGTTACCGGCCAGTTCCTGCGGAAGCTCGGTATTGTCGAAATAGGCCGTGAAGCCTTTTTCTTCTACCAGCATCTTGGCCAGGGTATTGAGGCCATACTGGTTGTCTTCCCGCGAGAAATCAAACCGCTCCGGTATCAGCACGTATTTGTAGTTATTGATGGTGTTCTGGGCGTACCCGGACACAGAAAACATTACAAGAAATAATAAAGCGAGTCTTTTCATATCGAATTTTGTCTGCTACTGTAGCGAATATATAAAATAACCGGTGAAAATATTCCCCGTGTAGCGGACGACAATAAAAAAGGGCTGCGTCGGCAGCCCTTTTTACAGAGAATGGTAACCCGTTATTTAAACAGGTGGACGACCAGGTTCAGTTCAAAAGTACCACTGGTATAGTTGGCCAGCCCGGCTGTCTGGGAGTGGTACGCCAGCTGAAGACCCGCTACCGTCCGGTAGTTGATGCCCGCACCGGCACTGAAGCTCTTGCTGGAATGGTACATGCCGAATACGTTGAACAGGTTTTCCATGAACACAAAACTGGCGCCGGCATCGATGATGTCGTCATAGCCTTTCATGCCACGCAGACATACTTTGGGTTCTATGGAGGTTAGCTGCCCGTCGACGGGGAACCGGTAAGCGGCGGCGGCAAAAAACAGGTTCCTGTTGATGCCGGAGTCGGAGGATTTGTCTTTCACCAGGCTAACGAGATTCGGCAGGGAACCCTGTAAGGTCAGTCCTTTACGGGTGAAGGCCATGCCGAAATCCGCTTCGAAGTAGTTGTCCCGCCGGTTGAACGCATTGATGTCGGGGTCATTCATATCGCCGTTGACCGCCTTGGTATCCAGCCGCCGGGCAATGAAAGCGCCGGACAGGCCGAAGTGAAGCATGCTCTGTTCGTTGGCAGTGAGCGGCAGGTGATAGGCGTAGGAAAAAGCCACCTTGGTATTGTTCAGCAGGCCGGCTTTGTCGTTGAAGATATTCATACCGATGCCTACCCGGTGGAACAGCTTATAGTCCGCCGTGAGCGATTTGGCTTCGGGCGCGCCCGGCATGTCGGACCAGGGGCGCTGGTAGGCGAGATATACATGCAGCCCGGTGTCGATGCCGGCCATGGCCGGATTGGCGAGATACGGGTTCAGAAAATACTGTGCTGCCAACGGCTCGTACAACTGCGATGGGTTGCCGGCGGTCTGCGCGCCGGCGGAGTGACTGCCGAGTGTCCACGCGGCCGGCAGGAACAGGTATCTGACTAACGTTTTAATTTTCATGTACAATAGTGATAAAGCCTTTGAATAATGGTCTGTTTTCGCCCAGATCGATGATGTAATAGTAAGTACCCTCAGCCAGGCGTTGACCGTTGATGGTACCTTTCCAGTTGTTCGTATAGCCACGCTGACGATAAATCAGCCGGCCGGTGCGGTCGAAGATCTTCACCTCGTGCTGCGGGTACATGTCTATATTTTTCACCACCCACACATCGTTGATGCCGTCGCCATTGGGTGTCAGAATGTTGGTGGGTTCCAGCTTATAATCTTCTTTTACATTGATGGTAACGTCTCTGACAACGCTGCAGCCTGCTGCGTTGCTGATGGTAACCCGGTAGGTGGTGGTGGCTGTGGGCCTCGCTACCGGCGCTGGCGCAGCGGCGTCGCTTAAGCCCGTCGCCGGTTCCCAGCGGTAGCTGGTGCCACCGGAGGCCACCAGCGTTACACTTTCTCCCTTGCTGATCGTGGTGTTGCCGTTTACCTGCAGCTGGCCTGCGGGTAACGGGTTCACGGTAACGGCGATAGCAGCGGACGTTACACCGGTATGGCCGGGGTAAATGGCTTTGACGGTGTAGCTGCCGCTTTCTGTAGCGGTGAACGTGCGGCTGCCGGCGCCACTGATCCGGATGTTGTTACGGTACCACTCATATACCGGCGCTGCGGTGGACTGTAAGGTGACGCTGCCACCTTCGCAGAAGACGGTGCTGCCCTGGGCGGTGATCACCGGCAGCGGATAGGCGGAGACCACGATGGTCTGCGTCACCGGTGCCGCTGCCTCGTAGTTGGCATTACCGGCCTGCGAAGCGGTGATCATCGCGGTACCGGCGTTGCCTACGGTAGCGGTGCTGCCGCTGACAGCTATCACAGTGGTATTGTTGCTGCCAAAGCTCACCGGCAAGCCGGAGCTGGCGGTAGCTACCAGCGGGAAGTCCGCATCGCCCTGGTTTTTATTACCCGGCGCGGTAAAGGTGATCTGTTGTGCTGCCCGCTGAATAGTCAGCGTACCGCTGAGGTAGGTCAACGTATAGTCGTTGCTGTAAAGGCCCGCCGGCGTGATCGCATAGGTGCCGGCATTAACGGCGCCCTGTGCGGTACCGCTGTAGGTCAGCGTACCGGTTAACCTGCCCGCGTTATCACCATTCACAAATCCCGTATAGGCTGCCCCGTTACCACCGGTATAGGCGGCGCCGTTATAGGTGCGGGTATCGTTTTTCGCGGTAACGGTCAATGCTGCTTTGTCCACGTTGAAGGTACGGTTAACAGGGGCCGCTGGTTTGAATGCTGTGTTGCCAGGCTGACTGGCAGCGATGGTCACCATTCCGGCTCCGGTAAGGGTAACGGTATTACCGTTGACCGTCGCAGGCCCGCTGACAATACGGTAGCTGACCGGTAACGCACTGCTTGCGGTGGCGCTGAGCGTAAAGGCGGCGTCGCCATAGGTTTTGCCGCTGATCACCGGGAAGGTGATGGACTGATCTGCCGGGCCTACCGTCAGGGTACCGCCAGTCAGCGTAAAGGTATAGTTGGCGGCGCGAAGGCTGCCGGCTGTAATGCTGATCGGATAAGTACCGGCGGCGCTGGTGGTGTTGGCCGTGGTGTTCAGCATCGGCGCACCGCTTACCACACTGCTGTTTTCGTTGTTCACAAAGCCGGTCGTGGTATATGTCAGCGTCGGGTTGGCGGCGCCGAAGGCGCGTTGCTGATCATCGGCTCTAACCTGTAACACGGCCGGTGCTACGGTGAAGCTTTGGCTCACCGGCGTTGCGGCATTGTAGTTGGCATCGCCGTTTTGAGTAGCCGTTACCGTTACTGTGCCCACCCCGGTGATCTGCAGCAGGTTGCCGCTGATGGTAGCGGGTCCGGCTGTTACCGCCAGGCTTACCGGCAGTCCTGCATCGGAGGTGGCGCTGACCGCAAACGGCGTATCGCCATAGGTTTTAGCTGGCAGCGCATTGAAACGGACTGTTTGTGCTGCTTTGGAGATGGTGAGATGACCATCCACAAACCGGAAGCTGTAATGAGCGGCTGTCAGTCTGCCTGCGGACACCGTGATCGGATATACGCCCGGAGCGCTGGTGGTATGAGCGGGGGTACTGATATCGGCATCTCCTGTTACCACGCTATTGTTGTCGTTGTAGACAAAACCGCTGATACTATAGGTCAGCGCCGGATCAGGCGCTCCGTAAGCCCTGTTTTTATCCGCAGCGGTAACAGTCAGTATCGCTTTGTCGATGTTGAAAGTATTGATCACACGTACCGCCGGGGTAAAGCGTGCATCACCGGCCTGGTCGGCAGCAATGCTTACGGCGCCGGTCCCGGTAAGGGTAACGGTATTTCCACTAATGGTGGCTGGTCCGCCGAGCACGGTGTACGTCACCGGTAACTGGCTGGTGCTGGTGGCGCTGAGCGTAAAGGCGGCGTCACCATAGGTTTTATTACTGATAGCCGGGAAGTTAATCGCCTGGCTGGTTTGTCCTACTGTCAGTGTACCGTCTGTAAACCGGAAGGTATAGTTCGCCGCACTGAGATCGCCGGCAGTAACCCGGATCGGATAGGTACCTACCGCACTGCTGGCGTCTGCCGTGGCGCTGAGGATGGGCGCACCGGTTACAACACGGCTGTCTTCCTGGTATACAAAACCGGTAACGGTATAAGTCAACAGCGGATTATTGGCCCCGTATGGCCGTTGCTGGTCATCAGCTTTGACGGTGAGCATGGCGGGTGTGATCTTAAAGCTTCTGCTGACCGGCATTGCGGCATTGTAATTAGCGTCGCCGTTTTGGATAGCCGTTACCGTTACCGTGCCTGCGCCGGTGATGGTAACCGTATGGCCGCTGATAGTAGCGGGGCCGCCGGTAACCGCGAGCGTAACGGGCAAACCTGCATCGGAAGTGGCCTGCAGAGCAAATGAAGGATCACCGTAAACTTTGTCGGGGATGACGGCAAAGGTAATCGCCTGGCTGGCAGGGGTAACGGTCAGCGTACCGGCTTTATAGGTAAAGTCGTAGTTGGCGGCGCTGAAAGTTGGACTGGCCAGGCTGACAGGGTAGGCGCCGGCCGGACTGTTAATGTCAGCGCTGGTGCCGACAGCAGCCGTACCGGTGACAACGCTGCCGTTATCGGCGCCGATATAGCCGGTGATGGTATAATCTAATAATGGATTTGCCTGTTTGTATGCCCTTGTTTTATCATTAGCGGTGACGGTAAGCACTGCTTTACCCACCTGGAAGGTTTGTTGTTCCCGGGCGGCCGGCTGATAGTTGCTGTCGCCCGCCTGATCGGCTGCGAGGGTTACGCTGCCGCTGCCGGTGATGGTAACAGTATTGCCGTTGATCGTGGCGGGACCGTTGAGGACCGAATACCTGACAGGCAGCCCGCTGGTGCTGGTGGCGCTAAGCGTAAATGGCGCATCGCCATAGGTCTTGCCGCCGATAGCCGGGAAGGTGATGGATTGCCGTGCTGCGGTGATCGTCAGGGTGCCGTTGGCCGGGAGGATGATATAATTGGCCGTACTGAGCGCTGCACTGATCATGATGGGATAATCTCCGGGCTGGCTAAGCAGGTCCGCTGTGGTGGAGAAACGGATCGTAGCGGCGCCGGCCACCACGGAAACGTCGTCGCCATTTACAAAGCCGGTAAAGCTATAGGTAAACGGCGGGTCGTTCTGCTGGTATTCCCTGGTCTTATCGTCCGCTTTAAGCGTCAGGTAAGCTTTGTTAACGTTGAAGCTTCCGGACACGGAACTGGCCGCATTGTAGTTGTTGTTCCCGGGTTGATGGGCTGTTACCACTACATTACCGCCGCCGGTGATGGTCAGGATGTTCGCCGCAATAGTGGCCGGGCCGGTTACGGTATAGCTTACAGGTAACCCTGCATCACTGGTGGCATTCAGCGTGATTGGCGCTGCTCCGTAAGTCTGGTCCGCCGGTACCGGGAAAGTGATGGTCTGCGGTAATGTGGTGACGGTGAGCGTTCCACTGGTAAAGCTGAAGTCGTAGTTGTCTGCGTACAGGCTGCCTTTTGTAATAGTAATCGGGTAAATGCCGGCGTCGCTGGATGGGGCAGCGGTCGTAGCAATCAGCGGCGCACCACTGACAACAGCGGCATTATCACCGTTCATATAGCCGTTAACGATATAGTCCAGTGTAGGATTAGCCTGTTGGTATGCCCTTGTTTTGCTGTTGGCGGTAACGGTAAGCATCGCTTTATTGATGCGGAACGTCTGTGTTTCCTGCAGCGCCGGATCATAGTTACCATCGCCGGCTTGTTTGGCCGCAATGGTGACAGTACCGGTACCGGTGATGGTGACGGTGCTACCGCTAAGCGTAGCAGGACCGCTGACAACGGAATAAACGACCGGCAGACCGCTGCTGCTGGTCGCGCCGAGTGTAAAGCTTCCCTCACCGTAAGTCTTGTCACTGATAGCGGGGAAGGTGATGAATTGCGGCGCTACGGTGATCGTCATCGTGCCGGTAGCGGTGAATATGTTGTAATGATTGGACGTGGGAATGGCGGAGAACTGGATAGGATAGCTGCCAGGCGCACTGTTCAGGTCAGCGCTTGTTGTCAGGGTTACGCTGCCGGTCAGCACGGAAGCATCTTCCCCGTTCACAAAACCGCTGTAGTGATATGTCAGCGCCGGATTGTTGCGGCCATACTCCCTTGCATAGTTGTCGGCCATAAGGCTCAGCGGAGCTTTGGATACGGAAAAACTGGTTACCAGCGGTGCCGCCGGGTCGTAATTGTTATCGCCTCCCTGTGTAGCCGTTACCGTTACGGTACCTATACCGGTAATGGTGACCATACTTCCAATGAGGCTGGCAGGGCCGGTCAAGGTATAACTTACCGGCAGGCCTGCGTCGCTGACAGCATTCAGGGGGAATGGTGCGTCGCCATAAGTTTTGCCTGGTATAGGCGGTGCGCTGATAGCCTGTGCGGCCTTTGTTACGGTGATGGTACCGTTCGTCATGCTGAAACCGTAGTTGTCAGCATACAAAGAGCCTGCGGTGATGGTAATGGGATAAGTCCCTGGTACGTCGGATACATCGGCAGTGGTGCTGATGTCCGGCTGGCCGCTGACAACGGAAGCGTTATCTCCGTTCACAAACCCGGTGACGGTATAATCCAGGGCCGGATTGGCCTGTTTATAGGAACGGGTTTTGTCATTGGCAGTGACGGTCAGCATTGCTTTTTTCACAGTCAGGGACTGTGATACCGGTGTAGCGGGCAGGTGATTGACGTCGCCGGGCTGCGTGGCATTGATGGTAACAGTGCCGGCGCCGGTAATGGTAAGAACGTTGCCCGTCACGGTAGCCGGACCGGAAACGGCGTACACGATATCAAGACCGGTGTCCGTCTGTTTGGCCAGCGTGATCGGCGTGGCGCCATACGTAACCTCCGCCGGAACAGTGAAGTTGATCTGCTGTGTCGCCGGTGTGATCGTGAAGGTGCCCGTAGCCGCGGTAAAGCTGTAATTATCGGCGCTAAGTCCGCTCACATCGGGTGTAATGGTATAGGTGCCTACGGGGCTGGTGAGCGTGGTAGCGGTGCTATAGGTGGCGGTGCCGCGTATTACGGAAGGGGTCTCATTAAATACAAAACCGCTGTAGGTGCCGGTGAAGGGCGGGTCTGCGGTGTAGTATGGCCTTGTATTATTAACAGGTGTTACGGTGAGGGCTTTTTTGTTCACCGTCAGTGTCTGGCTCACACCGGTGGTATTAGCGAGGTAACCGTTGCTGGCGCTGGCGGTAGCGGTGATCTGCGTTGTGCCTGCGCCGTTGATTTTGATAGCACTGTTCACGATGGTGGCTACTGCCGGGTTACCGGAAGTGTAAGTGATCACGCCGTCGCCGCTGGAGCTGGCGAAGTGATAGAAGTTATTATCGCCGTAGGTATGTGCCGGGATCGGGTTAAATGTGATGGTCTGGGCCTGCGCCTGGTATTCATACGCACCCAAGTCAATGCCGGTATTGCTGATACGTGGCTGACCGGCAAGATCTGTATTGCCGGCCTGTACAGGATAGCCATTGGCGTTAGTGGACGGGTCACCCTTGTTGATGACCGGGCTGATGACCTTCAGGCTCAGGTCTCCGTTGGCGATATCGGTGAAATATACATCTGTGTAAAAAGTGTAAGGCGTGTTGCTCTCATAGTAGATGGTGCCTGCAATGGTATAATAGTAGGTGATAAGGCCCCCGGTCCGGATAATACTCAGCGGATGATTGTTATTGGTGATGATGGTGTTGTACATGTCCAGCCGGCCACCGCCTTGTCTGATACCGGAGGGTGTGTTGCCGGCAATAGTGGTATTGACGATCTTCAGCGTGCCGCTGGTGGTGATAGCTCCTTCGTCGGTACCTGCTCCGTTGCCGAAGAAACTGCTGTTGGTGATGGTAGCGTTGCTGGCAACAGGGAGATAAAGGGCGCCGCCCGCTGCCGCTGCTTTATTGCCGTAAAAGCGTGTATTCCTGATCGTGATAGCGGCGCCTGTGCTGTTGTGGAAGCCGGCCCCATTGGGGTCGCCGGTATTGCCGGAAGTACCGCCGCCGGTGATGATAACGCCGTCCAGTGTATGATTTCCGCCGTTGCCGGTGACTACATGATAGCTGTTGGTTCCCTGTATGTTGGCCGTTTTGAGTGTAATGTCGTTGGTAACAACGTCATTGTTGTCGATGTCTCCGCTGAGGACCACCGGGTTAGCACCGATGTTCCTGTCTGCGGTATTGTTTTCGGTGCCGGCAAATCCGCCATATACCGGTACGTCATTGACGAGTTTAAAAGTCTGCGCAGGGTCGGTGGTGCTGGTGGGTTTGTAAGTACCCCTGGCTACCCATATCTGCCTGACGCCATTGGCAGGATTAGCAGCGGCCGACAGGGCGTCGCGGAGTTCGGTCAGCGGAGTGCTCCAGCTGCTGCCGTCACCCGGTGAAGCAGATTGTTTGTTGACATACAAAATACCGCCTGCGTCGGGCTTCACAATGCTCAGCTGGCAGGGTGGCGTTTTTTTTAGATCGAATGCGGAAGGTACCGGCGCCGTCATGGTGTTGTCCTTGGCCCAGTTGGCAGGGTCCTGTATCAATGCCTGTAAGGTGGACAGGGAGTTGGCAGCTGCAACGTTACAGTTATAGCGGCCATTTACCGCGGTAATACCAGGGGCCATCGCGGGCGACAGCCCGCCCGGCAGCATGGATTTGGAGGAGGTAAACTCACACGGATCCAGTGACGACTCCCAGGCAGTCCGGTTGATATTGAGTCCTGCGATAACCCTGATAAAAGGAGCGGAGCCTGTGAAGGCAAACAGCTGATCGCCGGCCAGCCCGAGGCTGAGGTATTCTTTGTTGCCTGAAGCTTTGGTGGCCAGCACGCCGGTTACCGTGCCTACGGAGGCGGTGAGTTTGTATTTGCAGGTGATGACGATCACCTGACCGGCTTTGAGGGGGGCGGGACCGGACTGCCACAAGATCATCCCGTCTGTCTGTGAACCGCCGGCAGCGCAGGAGAGCGACTGAAAGTCGTTGCCTGTCCAGCCCAGATCTGTAAAATAAATATTGGTGTTGGCCGGCAGGTCACGGAACAGCACAAACGAAAAAGCATCGTCCTGTATATTGCCGTCCGTATCGTCGTCGAAAGTGGTGAAGCCGGTAAACATCAGGTCGCCGGGGTTCTGCGCCTGAAGCACTGTTGTGATGCCTGTCAGCAGTAATATCGTTATGATTGTCCTGCGTAGAAATAACTTCATAGAGGGAAGTCTTAGGGATAAAAAATATATCGTTGTGCATCCTGTGGTACAGGATGTAAGTAGGTTGTGTTGTGCTGCGCAGTTGTCAGGCGCAGAGATAAGTGTTGACCCAGCCGGAAGACGGTCCTTCCGGTTTCATTTGCACAATGTCCTGCAAGATAGATGCGGTGTTGCCAATTTCTCCGAGGATGGCCGGTTTGAAGTCTTCATTCATCTCTACGAGCCACGAAGGGCCGAGTATATGATGCGTGGCTGCGTCCATATGCAGGGTGCCGCGCGGACTTTCCAGCTGCACCGCTTTCAGCATGTCCAGTATGTCTCCCGCACGGAAGTGATGCTCTCCGGCGGTCCCGAGAATTTGTTCCAGGATGACGCCGGTATTCCAGCCGTGGAGTGCCGCTATAGAGGCTTCCCGTCCACAGTGTTGCCGGAATTGTGTTTTGAATAATTCGTTGGCGGTGTTGTCCAGTATGGATACCCAGGGGGTATAGCCGCGGAGGCGGAACGGCAGTCCCAGCGGTCCGTGTATGGCGGGCAGTGTTTCGTCGAGGAGCATAGGGCCGGCGAACAGTTGTAAACCGTTGATGCCTGACCGTTGTAAATGCTGCAGAAAACAATGCGCCAGGTCGCCGTTGAAAAGTGACAACAGTGCCCGTGTCTCCGGATGTTCGCCGAGGAAAGCCTCCAGTGGCCCGGTATTGAAGTCAGCTGTTTTGTATTGGCTGATGTAATTGTAAGTGACCTGACCGCCGCTTTTCGTATAGGCGTCCGATAAAGCATGACAGTGGGAATATCCGCCGTCATAAAAAGACGTACATACGGCAGCGTGGGAAGCCTGCATGGCTGCGTGCATGCCGGTGAGCCTGCAATGAACAGTGCTGTTGAGCGTATGCGACAGCATGGCCGGATGCGGTTCCCAGCTGTGCAGGTATTTGGCGCCGCTATGTACCGCGATCACCAGTTTATTCAGCATCCGTGCGAGATCGGCTGTCTGTTTCAGTGTTTCCTGGTCTGCATATACAACGAGTATGTCTGCGTTCTCCTCCAGCAGCAGCCGTTCAGCTTCCTGCTGCACCAGGCCGGCATCGGTACCGAATTTGATGTTGCTGCTGAGCAGTGTGGCGCCGGTTTGCCGGTGTTGCAGGTAAGCAGCCATGCCTGCCTGAAAGTCGTGTTGCAGCAGGAGGTGAAAGGTAGATCTGGGCAAAAGCGTTCCTATCTTCATAACGGTCGTCGGGCTCAGGGCTTTGATGGAAAATCGCCGGACAGGCAAATAATGTAATGAAGGGCCATATAAGGCTGCCTGTTTTCCATGGGCTGGTTGCTGCCTGTGTTTTGTACCTGTATGCTGGTTTTTAGTGGCGCCATACGGTTGGTGGCATGTTTGACGGTGCTGTATACCTGTTGCCCGGGTGTGATGGCCATGTTGGTATTATCGGGAGACAACAGTTGTCCGGGATTTTCGCCCAGCACCGGTTGATACAGGCTGCCGGATATGTTATGCACGTGGGCGGGGAGCTGGTTGGCGAGGAGGGTCACTGACTCTGTACCCAGAAGCTGCCCCGGCTGATAGGCGTTATTCGCTTGCAGGGGAACTCGCCCACGGAGGTCCGGCAGGTTAAAATAACTTCTGCCATCACCGCCATAAGTAACGCTAAGTATCGCAAACAAGGCGCTGTTCATCGAAATCTGCATCCGGCTTCCATCGCAGAACGCCCAGCCCCGGGGAGGGAAGTCACCTGTAAATAGTCTTATTTCTCCGATGTATGGCATGAGTAGTCGTATACGTTGTTTAGGTGGGTATTAGCTGCGGGAAGGAAACAATCCGTCTACCGCTATAAAAAATGAAATCGCCAGATAGGGCTGCATATTATCAACAGGAGGGCCACTAACGCCACTATCCAGCTGCAGGGTATCCGGCAGTTTAACGGAGGTGCCGGTCCCGGCGGCGCTGCTATAGAGGTTTCCCGTGGTGGACGTTCCGGCATAGGCGCCTGTTGGATTATGCGTATCGTTGATATCCCCGGCGGGGAGGCTGAGCCGGTCTTCCCTTACCGTATGCGTATGTGCCGGCAGGTTGCTGACATCGACGGTTACTTTGGTGGCGCCGCCTGTAGTGGCGAGGGGGTAGTTAAGCAAGCCCGGCGCCTGTCCTGCACCAATGGGCACTTTGCCCCGCAGATCAGGCAACTTAAAGGTAGTGACGCCATTACCGCCATACCGGACTCCCAGTATGGCATAGAGTGCCTGGTTTTGTGCGACGGATAGCTCCCTGCCGTCACAGGGAAGATAACCCTCAGGTACCTTCGTGAAGGCGGCCATAATGATGTCGCCGATGTGTTGCATTTCCTTTGCAGCCATGTATCCTGGAAGTAAATTAGAAAGTGGGAAAAATGCCCTGCAGGGCGATGACGAAATTCATCGCCAGCGAAGGCATCAGATTGTTAACAGGGAAGTTGCCGGTGGCATTGACATCGGTCGTGAAAGGGCCTCCCAGTTCGCTCACGCTCAACGCCATCATTTTATCGTCGGCCAGCGCGCTGTAACGGGGAGTGCCCGTAGCAGGCGCCGGATAGGCGTTGGAGGGAGAAGTGGTGTTGGCAACCGTACCTGTTTTCATCCTGATGTCGGTGGTGATGCTGTGTGTGTGGCCGGTAATATGAGCGGCTGTCAGCGGTTTGATGATATTACCTCCCGTGCTGCCCGCGGTGTAAACCGGGGGAGTGCTGCTGACACACAACGGCACTCTGCCCCGCAGATCAGGCAAGGCAAACGTGGTAGCCCCATCTCCGCCGTAGGTGGTACCGATCAGTGAAAATAACAGTTGATACTCGCTGATGGAAAGCACCTGGCCATCGCACAACGCAAATCCGGGAGGGGCATAGTTAAAAGCGATGAGAAATATCTCTCCGATGAACGCTTCATCCATGGTGGCAGCTGATTTAGATAAAGGGATATAATGTTAGTCCGCGAAATTGAAAAACCATTACAAAAGTATTATATATTTTTTCCCATGCAATAATTTATTTCTAAAATATATATCTTTACCCTTTGAGTCTTTTCTGGTCCCTGTAACATATGAACAAAGATCGCCGCGCTTTTCTGCGTAATACCTCACTGGCCACAGGCTTGCTGTTGCTTCAACAACCGTTCCGGTCACTGGCTGCCGCTACTGCCAACGCTACCTATCTTCCGGGCAACAACCGTGAGCTCACCATCTGGCATACCAATGATATGCACGGACAGGTGACAGACCTGCGCCTCACCGGCGATACCGGCATCCTGCTGGACGCCGGCGACTTTCTTCCTGATAAGGCTAACGTCGACGAACATGGGAGAATCATTGCCGCCATGAACCGCGCCGGCTACCACGCCGCTACGATCGGCAACCGCGAGCTGGCCGGCGGACAGGCAGCGCTGGCGGCCCTTATCCCCGATATGCAGTTTGCTTTGGTGAACTGCAATTACCGGTTTACCGACAAAGCCCTGGCGCGCCAGGTATTACCCTATAAAATCGTTTATGCGGGATCGTTAAAAGTAGGCATCACCGGGGTAGGTCCTAAATTACCCGCCGGCAGCGGCGTTTCCGTGCTGTCGCCGGTGCAGGAAGCCAATGAAACAGCCATCCGCCTCAAACAGGAACACGGCTGTCATGTGGTGGTCTGCCTCTCACACCTGGGATACAAACAACCGGAAAACGTGGCGGACAACCGCGAGGTGGCCATGAGGTCCACCCATATCGATTTTGTGGTGGGCGGCCACCAGGAGAAAATCATCCGCACCACCACGGTGCTACGTAATGCCCGTGATCATGAAGTGTACCTTAGCCAGGCCGGAACGAATGGGATGATGACCGGCTTCCTGAAAATGCAGTTCGATGAAGACCGCAACAGGTGCGGCATTACGCCAGGCAGTATCATGGCCTGATGCCGGTTGTGCTGGAATAGTCTGCCGCAATGCTTACATTTGCCGCTGACCATCAGTGATTTTAACCCATGCAGATTGATAAGAACGATTTCAGACTGTTCCCCGCTTACGAAGATGTTTTTTATGATGATATCCCCTTACACCGGCAGCACTTCCTGCCGCTAGCATCCATCCATCTCCGCTGTATAGATCCCGGCCGTAACGAATGGCTGCACCTGGTGTCTGTTAAAGAAATGTATGACGGCAGGGTAGGCGGGTCGAAAGAAGCATACCATACCGCTTTTACCCAACCGGACATGCTGGGCTTCGACGTAGTGGAGGGTAAATATCGCTTCGAGGCCGACTGGCGCTATTTCAACGACTATCAGGTTATTTCCGCTGCGCAGTATGCCAACGAATTCCCGGAAGAGGAAATTGAGTACAACATGAACGAGGCCATGTACCGTTTGAAGAAAGACTATTATCAGCAATACGGTCAACTATATGCCGGTGATTTTAACCGCCCCGGTCTGCAGGTGTCGGATATTCGCCGCCTGGAACGGTTACGTGCATTAACACCGGCAGACCTGGAAAAAGATACGGTCTCCGACTACCTGGCGGAGCTGCAGCAGCAGCGCCCTGCGGGTATATTCACCGCGCTGGCGCCGGAAGAATTTCCGGGTGACTGGCCCGCTGAACAGCCAGACCCTTCTTTTGAATATATCGGTAGTATCGATGGCTATGGATTCCAGCATATTGCACCGGAAGATATTCATCTTTTCTACAGCTCCGCTTTAAAAAAGGCGTTGATCATCCTGGGAAATACCTGATAACAAACAGCTTTTATCTCCATACAAAATCTCCCACAACGGCGATACCCAATCCCCTGGAGTCGGGCTGCCGGCCGTTTTCCACCACCTGGATGACCCGCTTGTCTTCACCGGGATATACTTTGTACAACTGGCCGTCGGCGGGTACCAGGCAAAGATGAGCGGCCGTGCCGAAACCATCGCCGGGGGCGTTAGCCCTTGCATTAGCGGCAACCGCCAGGTATCTGCTATCCGGTGAAAAGGAAGGTTTCGTTTCCTGTTGCGTGCTTTCCGTGATCACGTGGAAGTCGCTGCCATCCGCATTCATCAGCCAGATATGGTTGCCGGCGGAGAGGGCGATTTTTTTGCCGTCCGGACTGGCGACTGCCTCGCCTTTCCAATCGGTAAAAGGAATGTCTTTTACTTTGGATGCACGGGTAAAATCCTTACTGGTGCGGTACAGCGCGCCGTTCATTTTAAACAGTACGGTATTGTCGGGCGTCCAGTTGATGGGATCGAGATATTTAAAGTCATAGTTGCCATACCCGGAGAGACTTTTTACTACGCGGCCGTTCCTGTCAATGATAACGAGACCGTCATCGAGCGTAGGCCGGAGCGCCAGCATCGAGCCATCAGGGGAAATCATGGGCAGCCCGCCGTTGTGATCATCGCCACTGGGCGCGCTGTAATGGATGGTCTGTATCACGGAAGCATCGCCGGTGTTAAACAATATGTAATCGCTACTGGCAGCACTGCCGGTAGGGGCTTTCTGCTGTACGCCTGTCTTGCCGTCCCAGCTGATGTCCCAGCCGGCGCCCTGCCAGTTGGGCACTACCTGTGAGAGCACGCCGGAAGACATGTCCAGCCGCCGGATGCCTTCTGTTCCCTGTTTAATGAATACTGCACCCGGACCATAGTGGTAGTTGCCGCCACCACCGGGGCCATCGTTGTTATTGTCTTTTTTGCACGCCGCCAGGCCAACAAGGGCGAGTGCTATCAGTAGGCAGAAAGAGCGTTGCATGTGATTTGAGGTTTTACAAGGTCAGACAGGATGGTTTTTTCACGATTCAAAATTGAGGTAAAGCGGGCATCAATCGTATACTCCCAAAGGAGTATTTTTATTTTTTAAAGCGGGAATGTAGTAAATTAGGCATTGTTTGTTATTAACTTCCCGGATGTGAAACGTTTCCTGCTCATATATCTTGTTTATGGTTGTTGTACGCTGACAGGGGCCGCGCAGTCTTATCAGCAGCGGATAGACAGCTTTCAACGCCTGCTCACAAAAGCAGTTAGCGATACTGACCGTATCCGGCTGATGGGAGAGCTGTCCAGCAATTACATGAACATGGGTAAAAGCGCCGAGGCTTATGATTTCGCCGCCCGGGCGCTGCGGCTCGGCAGGCAGGTGCCTTATACTTATTACAAAGCGCTGGCGCATTACAGGATGGGGTACGTGTATCTGATGCAGGCTGTTAATGACAGTGCTATCGCACAATATGAAAGCGCGAGGCTGCTGCTGTCGCCGGACAGCCTGTTACCCGCCGCGGGAAGCCTATACCTGAAATGCAATAACAATATCGCCTTCGCCTATGCGAATGACGGTTATTCCGAAAAAGCGATGGAGCTGATTGTCGGCTCCCTGCCATTGATCCTGGCGCTGAAAGATACTTTTATGTACGCTGCTACCGTACATAATGTTGCAGCAGGGCTTACTAACACACACGATTACACGAAAGCGTATCCTTATTCACAGGAAGACCTGCGTTACATGCAGTTAAAAGGACGGCCGGAGGAGATCGCCGAATCTTTCCTGAGCGGCGCCCTGCTTATGTTGTATATGGATAGCCTCGGCCGCGGGCAGCGCTACCTCGATACTGCTGCGCTGCATCTGAAAACACTGGGCGCCAATGCTCTGTGGGCAAGGTATTACAGCTACCAGTCACGTTACTATACCGCCCAGGGGAAACTGGAGCCGGCCGCTATCGCCTGTCATAAGGCTTTCGAAGAGCTGAAGCAGTTTGACCGGCGAACGAACCAGTACGACGTGTATGCGGCAGCGGAGGAGTTACAGGAGGCAAAAGGAGACTACCGGGCAGCAAGGGTGACCGCCGTCAAGGAATACGAAATGGCGCTGGAAGATGAGGCGCCTACCTTTGTGTTGTCGGCGCTGGAAGCCATGGCTTCGTATTCCCGCAAAACGGGAGACTTGCGCCAGGCTTATGACGACCTGGAAAAGTATGTTCATTTTAGAGACAGCATCGATAAAAAACAGACCGCATTTAAACTGAAGGAAATGGAGGCGAAACTCCAGGCAGCCCGGAAAGAGCAGCAGATCGTTTCCCTGCAGGGCAGGGCACATTTGCAGCGCTACCTGCTGTGGGGCGTTTCGATCGTGCTGGGGTTGACGGTGCTCTTTTTCCTGTATGTGATCCGTCAGCGTAAGCTCAGGATGGGACAGCAAATACGCGTGATAGAACAGGAACGGCAGATGGAAATCACGGATGCCTTGCTGAAAGGAGAGGAGCGGGAACGTACGCGGCTGGCGCGGGACCTGCATGATGGCCTTGGCGGCACGCTGGCCGGACTGAAACTTCACCTGGGCCGTATCGCGCAAAACAACGACGCACAGCAGGGGGCACTGCGGCAGGTCGCTGAACAGCTGGGCGCGTCGGTGCATGAACTGCGGCGCATTGCACGTAACATGATGCCGGAATCGCTGCTGAAACTGGGGCTGGAGCCGGCGCTGAAAGATCTCTGTGAAAACATGCTCTCCCCGCAGTTACAGGTAGTGTTCAACGCATATAATATCCGGCAGGACATCTCCCCGCGCATACAGACCATGATTTACCGTATGGTGCAGGAGCTGCTGCACAATGCCGCACGGCACTCCGGTGCGGGGAAAGTGCTGCTCCAGTGCAGCCAGGAGGCAGACATGTTTTTTATTACCGTGGAAGACAACGGAAAAGGTTTTGGTCCCGGCGATCATCACAACGGGATAGGCCTTTCCAGCGTCCGCAGCCGGGTGGAACTGCTGAAAGGCAGCATGCAGATCGATTCGGGAGAAAACGGTACCATCATCAATATAGAACTATATGTTACAGATAGCCATCGTGGATGATCACCCTATTGTGGTGAAGGGGTTAAAAGACCTGCTGGAAACAGCGGAGGGATGGACGGTGGCCGGCTGTTTTCATACCGGCAGCAGCCTGCTGTCCTTTATGGAAGACAATGAAGTGCAGCTGGTGCTGCTGGACATCAGCCTGCCGGATACCAACGGGATGCTGTTATGCCGGCACATCCGCCGCCGGTGGCCGGACGCGCAGGTGGTAGTGGTGAGTAACCTGAGCGACAGGAGCATCATCCGCCAGATGCTGCACGAGGGCGCGGCCGGGTACCTGCTGAAAACGGCCGGCCCGGAAGAAATGCTGGCCTGCATCCATGAAGTGCTGAAAGGGAATGTCTCCATCTCCAGGGAAGTACAGGAAGTCATCTCCCGTCCGGAACTCGATACCGGCGCTGTCATACCCGAGCTCACCAAACGGGAAAAACAAATACTGCAACTGCTGGCGGAGGGCAAACGCTCCGGCGATATTGCACAGGAGCTGTTTATCAGTCCACTGACCGTGAAGACCCACCGCGCCACGCTGCTGCAGAAATTTGGTGTCAACAATATCGTGGCGCTGGTAAAACGGGCGCAGGAGCTGCGCCTGCTCTAACCCGCCGTTTCAGGGCTGGCCGTCCGGGAAAGTAACGACAGGTTACAGGCAAAAAAAATCGTACATTCATTCCCACAAACGATACCATGAAACAGTTGCTGTTAACCACCCTGATAGGGTTGTTTTCCCTTGCCGTCCTTGCGCAACAAAAGATAAACCTGGCGAAATTACAATTTAACGAAGTGGCTGCAAAAGTATTGCAGGGCGTCGCCGGCGCCCGGCCGGGAAAAACCATGTATGATCTTCCCAACATGCTTTCCTATGGGATAGACAACAAAGGCGCATTGTTGTTTGACCGCTATACGCCACCACACGTGGAACTATTGGCTTATAATGAGAAGGTGGCCGGCTTCGGCTTCCGGATTATGAGTCATGCTTTCCAGCAGGAGATAAAAGACTACCTGGAAGATCATTATGCCCTGAAGCTGGCCGATTCTTCCCGCTGGGGCAAAATATACACTTATACGGACAGCCAGGTCACGATTACCTTCCAGACAGTATTTGATACTGATTTTAAACAGGGAAGGTGCGGGCATCTCGATATAAAAACCAGTACGCTGACAAAGGCGATCGCCGCACAGGAAGAAAAATATAAAAAGGCGCACCGTTGATGGTGCGCCTTTTTTTGTTATTTGTTCAGGTCGATGTATTTGTAATGCCTGATATAGGTGTCGGTCTGAGCGGGCATATCGTGGAAGTATTGTGACCGGGTGGTATCAGTTTCCGGCAGATTTTTGTCATTCATGGAATAGGTATGGGTATCAATGCGGTATACTTTGCCCTTTGCATCAGTAATAGTCCTTGAACTTGGCATATTGGCAGATAACAGCTCTGTTTCAGGAAGAACAGCATCGCGCAGCAGGTGGTAGCCTGCCAATGGTCTGAAAACGCTGGGAGCGTCATTATAGGTAAAGGTAGTAATACTTGTCAGCTCCATCGCGAGGGTATTTTGATTGGTCATATAAAACTTTGCTTCCACCAGGTTGTCGCCCTGCCAGGTGTATTCCCATATCCTGTGATACAGGATGTTCTCATGTTTAAAGAGAATTTTTGCGATTTTATTGTTCTCATACACCAGGGAGTCGTACCGTGTGTCGGGATAACCCGGCTCGAAGTAACGTACCAGTTGATGGTTGTCGTTATAGGCTTCCGTGATTACCTTGGGAGTGCCGGTCAGACCGAATTTCCGGGTCAGGCTGACCATATCCTTTTGGTGGTACCCTGCGGTGTACAGAAAATAAAAGTCAAACGCTGCTCCCTGGAAGCTTTCGCGGGAATGGAACGTCTTGTCAGCATTATAGGTGATGACAATGCTGTCTGCAATGGGTGATACCACGCCGGCTTCATCAAGTACGGTGCCAATGGTCCCAGCAAGGCGCCATTCGGGTGTTTTGGGAATTTCGGGTGTAACAATCTCTGTTGATTTACTGCTACTGCAGCTGGCAGCCATTATCGCCAGCGCAGCCATACCAGGCCACACTTTTTTCATGAAATAAGGAATAGTTTTTTGATTTAATATATTGGTTTCCGTTGTTATGTGTTTGTCTTGATGCAGTTTAACAGCATCCGGCGCAAGTTAACGCAAAAAAAAAATTCCCCCGCCCTTCACCCTTTTTCGGTATCCGCGTGCCTGTTACTAATTATCGTATACCAGGACCATAATAACAGGATTGTCGTCAGAACAGATTTCATGTGAACCGCAGCTAAAAGGAGATGATGGAAATAAATCCGGATTATTTTTTACTTTGTACGGGTAACAATGAACGTACAAAGTGGCTTATGCATCAACCAGGATCAGGAGAGGCTGTTTCCTTTGAGGAGCAGTTCAGGCAACACTATACATTTTTATGTACGGTAGCCTATTATATTGTGGAAGATGAGGATGCGGCGAGGGACGTGGTACAGGACTTCTTCCTGTACTGCTGGCATAAGCGTCATGTCATCAGGATCACCCACGACTTTAAGAGTTATGCCGTCCGTGCGGTAAAAAATGCTTCGCTGAACTACCTCCGGAAATCCGGCAAAACGCAGCTGGAAGAAATCCATGTCATCGAAGAGCTGACCCGCTATTTCCCGCTGGAAGACAAAGAAGAGGAGGAGCAGCGCAACAGGGCGCTGTGGGCGGCTGTTGCCCGTTTGCCCGAGCAACGGCAGCGTATATTCCTCATGAGCAACCGTGACGGGCTGAAATACAAAGACATCGCGGCCGTCCTCGATATTTCCGTGAATACAGTAAAAACACAGATCAAACTGGCGTTACAGTTTTTAAGAAAAGAATGCGGATGGATGGCGCGGATGATATCTTTTATATTTTTTTTCTCCCGTTTTTGAAAATGGCTTCACCCTTTTTTGAAGTTTGGGTGCCTTAACAATAACCAGATATGAATTTAGATAACAACGAGCACGATATTGACTGGGATAAGCTGATGCAACGGCTGGAGGACGGGCAGTTGCCGCAGGACCTGAGCGACGCCGAGCTGGCGGCGCTGGCCGCGGCCAGGGAAATGCAGGCCCGGCTGAAGGCAGGCCGTTTTTCGGCAGAAGATGGATGGCAGCGCTTTACCGAAGTCAGGGACCAACGGAAAGGACGTATACGCGTAATGGTGAAAGTGGCCGTGGCTGCGGCAGTAGTATTGGCGGCAGGTGCCACCTGGTGGACATTCCGGCCCCAACAGCCGGTCGCCCAACTGGCGAACGCCCAGCCGGAGGAAAAAGTAAAACTGCACCTCTCCGGCGGCCGTACCGTCACCCTGGGACAGGACACACTGGAGATCCAGCATCATAATATTGCCCGTATAAAAGCCAACACAGACCATCTCGAGTATGCAGCCGGCGGCGGACAGGAACAGGTAACTGCCATGGATACGCTGGACGTGCCCAGAGGCAGGCAGTTCTCGCTCCGGCTGGCAGATGGCACGCAGGTATGGCTGAACGCCGCTTCCCGCCTGATATTTCCGGCCGCCTTCCATGGCGCCACCCGGGAGGTGACCGTACAGGGGGAGGCTTTCTTTGAAGTAGCGCAGCTGGCGGGCCAACCGTTTATCGTCCACGCCGGCAAAACCGACATGAAAGTGCTGGGCACCGGTTTTAACGTGAACGCCTATAGGGCACAGACGACGACCACCCTCGCCAGCGGCAAACTGCTGGTAACGGCAGGTACAGCGCAGATAGTACTGCAGCCGGATGAACAGGCTGTCTTAAATAATAACGGTACGCTGCAGAAGCAGACGGTGGAAGCACGCCTTTTTACCGCCTGGAAAGAAGGGGACCTTTTCTTTGAAGACGCCCCGCTGCAGGAAATAACCGTCACCCTGGCACGCACCTACGACTATGAGTTTATATTCGACGATACCGACCTTGAAAGAATGAGCTTTACGATAGACATACGCCGCCCTGCGGTTTTACAGGATGTACTCAACCAGATCACCAAAAGTTTGCAAACGGTCCGTTTTGAAGTAGATGGCCGTACTGTACATGTGAAGAAACAACAATAGACAATTAAACTGCCGTCATACCGGCGATTGACAACGGGTATTTCAGCGACCAGCGGTCGCTCCCCTAAACTTTAATATCAGACCAACATGAAAAAATTGCAGGGTTTGCCCTTCCTGCGAGGGGCCTTACTACGCTATGTCCGGAAGGTAGGTGTTTTGCTGTCATTTTTCCTGCTGATGGCTGCCCTCGCCGCCACCGCCCAGCAAGACGATGCAGCCCGGGGGCTCCTGGCCCGCAAAGTGTCCTACAAGGCCACCAACGCGCCCCTGAGCAAAGTGCTGAAAGACCTCCGGAAACAGATGGACTTGCGGTTTACCTACAACAGTGAACTGATCGGCCGGCAACCGGCGGTAACCGTCAAAGTGGAACAGACTACGCTGGAAGCACTCCTGAAGCAGCTGCTGAAAAACACTAATCTGCGCTTCAGCGTGGAGATGGGCGCTATCATGATCTATGAAGAAAAATCCCAGACGACGGCCGTTCCGTCGCACGGCGATAAAGTGACCGGCGTAGTGGTCCGTGGCCAGATCACGGACCCCGCCGGGCAGCCGCTCAGCGGCGTAAGCGTGAAAGGGCTTGAATCTAAAGAGATGACGGTGACCCGGCCGGATGGGCTGTTCTTTCTTATTGCAAAACCCAATGAACAGATCAGCATGACGCTGCTGGGCATGAAGCCGCTGGTATACCGTGCCGACCCCGACAAAACAGACATCATGCGTTTTAAAATGGACACCATTGCCCGGGACATCCAGGAAGTGGTGGTCAACGGCTACCAGAAAATCGATCCCCGTTTATCTACCGGTTCATACTTTAAGCTGAAAGCGGCGGATATCATCGAGCCGGGCCAGCCCTCAGTGGACAGGATGTTACAGGGTAAAGTGCCCGGGATGATGATCGTCAATAATTCCGGTGGTGTGAACGCCAAACCCAATATACGCATCCGTGGTACTTCCACGCTGGTCGGCAATACCCAGCCGCTGTGGGTGATAGACGGTATGATACGTCCCGACCCGGTGAATATCTCCAATGCCCTGCTGAATAACCTCGTGTCTGAAGGCAGTGCCTCCAATTTTGAACTGATGGGCAACGCCATCGGCGGCCTTAATCCCTATGATATTGAAAGCATCACCGTACTGAAAGATGCCGCTGCCACCGCTATCTATGGTACCCGTGCGGCTAACGGCGTGATCGTGGTAACGACCAAGAGAGGCAAGGAAGGACCGATGCAGGTAAACTACAATGCGAACGTTTCCTTTCAGGCGCGTCCTTCCTATCGTAACCTGATGCTCATGAATTCCCAGGAGCGGGTCACCTTTTCCAAACAAATGCAGGAAGATCACGTGCTGTATAATGACTATTATGCCGGTATGGAAGAGGAACTGACCTACGAAGGGCTGCTCCGCGCCCTGTATGCAAGACATATCACCGAAGCCGAATTCAAAGAGAGAGTGGCGACGATCGAAACCCGCAATACCGACTGGTTTAAACTGCTGTTCCGCAACCAGATGAGCATGCAACACTCCCTGAGCCTGAGCGGCGGTACGGCCAAAACAGTATATTATGCGTCCGCATCTTATGCCGCCAACAACAGCTCTGCTAAAGAAGATGGCAATAAAGTATATGCGGCCAGCTTCAACCTGCGCTCACAGGTGACCAAACGGCTCTCGCTGGATGTCTCCCTGCAAAGCAACTACCGCAGTGCCAAAACGTATTTCCAGGGCGTCAGCCCGTTGACTTACGCGCTACAGACCAGCCGTGTGTTCAGCCCTGACGACTATTATCCATTACGGGCGCCCAGCACTTCAGGTCCCACTTCTCCGCTGAAATATTATGCACCGCCCATCACGATGAACATTCTCAATGAGATTGCTCATACCGAAAATACTTCTACGCAATCGTCCACGAGCCTGAACCTGAACCTGGACTACAAAATCGCCAGGGGGCTGGTGTTCCGGAATTCCTCCAGCATCATTACGGACGCCATGGATGGTTTTGCCGCGGCAGATGAGCAGTCTTACTATATCTCCAATATACGGGGATGGCCCTACGGCACGATACCGGAACCCAAGGCCGTAACTTCGAGCGTTCTCCCTTACGGCGGTATGGCCTATATACAAAATCAACAAGCCCTGAGCTGGGGACTGAGAAACAGCCTGGATTATTCCAGGGGTTTTTTTGAGGAGCGCGACCAGTTCAATGTGAGCCTTGGTAATGAGATCCGCAGCTCAAAGACGAATGCAAACGTTGCGGTGGAGCCGGGATATTTCCCCGACCGCGGAAAAGCGTTTGCCCCGGCAGACCGCAGCCGTAAAGATCTGTCCTCGCAGGTGATCAACAGCACCCTGGACAATACCGTGTCTTACTATGGCACCGTGGCCTACAGCCTGATGAACCGCTACATCTTCAGCGGTACCATCAGATCTGACGGCTCCAACCGGTTCGGTCAGTTTTCCAATGCCAAATTTTTACCTAACTACAGCCTCTCCGGCCGCTGGAACGCCGCCATGGAAAGCTGGTTCCCCGCTACCACGCTGCTGACCGACTGGCAGGTGCGCGCCTCCTACGGCACACAGGGAAATGTGGTGACAGCGGTAAGCCCTAACCTGATCGCCACCTACGGTAGCCCCGACAGACCGGACCAGTTTGGCCAGCCGTCACTGAGAATTAAATCCATGCCTTACCCGGATTTACGATGGGAAAAAACCTATCAATGGAATATCGGTACCAACTTCGCCTTGTTCGATAACCGTTTTCGCGTGAGCGTGGATTATTTTTCCAAAAAAACCGTCGATGTGCTCGACAATATCAATATTCCCTACGAA
The DNA here is from genome assembly GCF_946479755.1 of uncultured Chitinophaga sp. The sequence continues at coordinate 499,162 of NZ_CAMLHC010000001.1, forward strand.
TACGGCATGAATACCATGTACCGCAATGGCAGTACATTGTATAACTCCGGATGGGATGCCTCCGTGGATGTCAGCGCTATCCGCCGGAAAAATACACAGCTTTCCTTTACACTGTCAACCGGTAAAGTAAAAAACCGCGTTGCTGACAGGGTTTTCCAGGAAGACTTCTTTTTGCTGCTGAACGGCGGTGCACGCATCGCGGGAAAACCTATCAGCAGCTTTTATTCTTACCAGTACACAGGACTGGATCCGGTAAGGGGTATCCCCACGTTCGGTAAACTGAATGGCAAACCATCCAACAATCCGGACGATCTGCTGGTATACTCCGGGCAACTTTTACCGGTCATTACCGGCTCTATCCAGCCCGTGTTCCGGTATAAGTCATTCTCCGTTTCCGCCATGTTTTATGTGAGCCTTGGCAGCAGTAAACGGTTGAATGATCCTTTCCGCTCATCCCATCTGACAAGTAACGGCGTACCGTCCCCCAATGCCAATGTCCCCCGGGATTACCTTACCCGCTGGCGTAAACCCGGCGATGAAAAATACACCGACTTCCCCGTGTTGAGAGACCTGGGCATAGACGACCGTCTGCGTATACCATACCTCTATGCGAAGTCTGTGGGTATCGATCAGCAGCTGATTACAGACCCTTATACTGCTTATAAATTATCTGACCTGAGGACTGTCCGTAATGACTACTTACGGTGTAATGCCATCCGGCTGGGTTATGGCATACCTTTCAATAAACTGGCCGGGACCGGACTTAAAAACCTGACCGTTAATGCCAGTGTCAACAACGTATTTACCATTGCCAACCGCCGGCTGGAAGGGCAGGACCCTGAGATTGAAGGGGCCGGGACCAGCGCTTTGCCACTCAGCAGGCAATATTCCCTGAGTGTAAATGCATCATTCTAATCCAAACATTTAACAGAGCGAGATGAAAAAAGTACTGATCATCATGATAGTGGCGCTGGGTATGACCTCCTGCAAAAAATTTCTGCAGGAATACTCACAAACAGATATCACGCCCAAGACCGCCCGTGATTACGGAAACCTGTTGTGGACGGAGGGATACCCCGGAAGAACGATATTCCTGCAACCGTGGATGGCTTACCTCGACGACGATGTGGAATGTTATACCGGCCCGGTGAGGCAGGAACCGTTGCCCAATGTGGCTGCCGGGATCTTCCAGTGGCAAACAGATTTTGAACGCCGGCTGTCAGGTGAAGGATATGCCTACAAAACCAATACCTGGGGTGTTTATTATCGCCTGTTGTTGGGCGTGAATCTGGCACTGAACGGGCTGGGGACGGCTTCCGGAACGCAGGAAGAAAAAGAGCTGCTGAAAGGACAGGCCTATGCGCTGCGAGCCTTTTACCATTTTATGCTGGTAAATATCTACGCAAAGCCTTATAATGATTCCACTACCACACCCGACAAGAGCCCCGGCGTACCCATCCGCACTACCGGCGACCTGGCAGACGCGTTCCTCGCACGCCATACCGTGAAGGAAGTCTATGCGCAGATCACGAACGATATAGACAGTGCTGTGCTGCTGCTGGATAAATATAAAAAGAGCGTTGAGCTGTATCGCATATCCGCTCCCGCCGCTCATTTGCTGGCAAGCAGGATATATCTCTACATGGAAAACTGGGATAAATGTATTCAACATGCAGATGCGGTGCTGAAAGAACGTTCCGGCCTCATGAACTTTAATACATGGGGGTACGCAGATCCGGACAACAGGCCGCTGACAGGCATTAATAACGAGGAAACCCTCTTCGCCTACGGAGAGCCGGATGAGCAGATAAACCTGCCTTTCACCATCAACTATGAAGTCTCCCGTAACCTGTTCAACACTTTTGAAGAGAATGACCTGCGCAGGGAAATAAGCCTGATCGTGCTGCCACCGGAAATGAAACAGTTTGTTCCCATTGAACTGGGACAAATGAAAACATCCGGCGCTTACAAAACAGGGAACGCTACGCTAACCAACGGATGGCGCGTATCTGAAGCTTACCTCAACAGGGCTGAAGCTTATATACAGCGTTATAAAACCCGTGGAGATGCCGGCGCCGCCACCCAGGCATTAAGAAGCCTTAATACGCTCCGGTCTTACCGCATCAATGCCGCTTCCTTTAAAGCATGGGAGGTGAAACCCGCTGCCGAAATGCTGCAGATGTGCCGGGAAGAACGCCGCAGAGAACTTTTCCGGGAGGAACTGCACCGCTGGTTCGATCTCAGAAGATACGGCATGCCCGCTATTGAGCATATCTACAGACCTAGTGTGACGACGACGCAAGTTTTCCGGCTGGAGGCCCGCGATCCGATGTACGTGATGCCTATTCCGGATGATGTGTTGAACCGTAATCCGGCGCTGCTGCAAAATCCGGTGTATCCTGGCGAACGCAAGCCGCTATAACATTTCCTAACGTTTAATGTGACTACCGATGAGAAGATATTTCGTGCTCCTGGCTTCGCTCCTGATAGTATTTACGGCCTGCCGTAAAGAAGCCATCCTGACGCCGTCTGTCGATGTGCCCAGCTATACGCTGCCACAAGGCAACCACAGTTATGACGATTCGATCGTCCAGTTCTACCAGAAATACAACTGTTACATTTTGTACCGGTTTACCCATACCGATTTCGCCTATAACTATACAAGTATGCGGGAGGATAGCGCCTTTAACGCCAACCCTGCCTATATTGGCTATACCCTCCGTTTCTTTTATGATCAGTTAATATCACGGTACCCGGAATCTTTCCTGAAGAAAACGCTTCCTTTTAAAGTGTTGCTGGCTTCCTATATCGGTACCGGCGCCAGGCGCGATGCTGCGGGTTTTGCCAGCACCCTCAGCACGCTGACGATCGGGTGGGCAGACAGTACCCTGCTCCATAAAACCCCTGAGGAGACGAAACAGATGAGGGGCCTCCTGAACCGGTTTTATATGGAGCGGGCCTACCGGGTTAAAAGCGTGGATATACCGCAGGCTTTCATAGAGCTGGCGCCTTACGACTACCTGGCAATCCAGCCTGGCAACAAATACGCCAACGGAGTCATCGGCAATACGAACTCATCGATCCTGAACGTGGTGGTAGACTTCCTGGATTACGTTGAAGCGATCACCTCCCACAGCAAGGCCGAACTGGAAGCAACGGTGCTAAGTCCAACGGTGGATACCAAAGGACTGATCAGAAAAAAGTATGAAATCGTCACCAACTACTTTGCCAACAACTTTGCTACAGACCTGCAGGCTGTCGGTGAAAAACCCTGATAGCAATACCCATTAATCGATGTACATGAAACAACTACTTCGCAAAAATAATCCCTGGCTGCTGATGGCCTGCGCCCTGTCCGCCGGTTATACCGCCAGCGCCCAGGCGCCCGCTGACACCACCGCCTGGCCCGCCTACCGTAAAGACGTGGTTACCTCCGTCTTCAACAAAATCAATAAAAGCCATTTCGAACCCAGAAAGCTGGATGATGCTTATGCTGCCGGCGTATGGAAAAGATATATGGCCTCGCTGGACCCTCACCGTAATATTTTCCTGCAGGAAGATATCAAACGCCTGTCGACCTTCCAGTCCACCATCGACGACGAAATAAAGACTGCCGGCACCGGCTTTTTCGATGCCGCTTTCGCCATCTATACCCAACGGGTACACGACCTGGAAACGTTGTGCGCACAGACACTGGCCAAACCATTCGACTTTAAAGCAAAAGAAACGGTGCTGGCTGAACGAAAAAATGCACCTTATCCGGCCAGCAAAGCAGAACAGGCTGACATCTGGCGGAAACTACTCAAATACCACACGCTCCGGAATTACATGGAGATGCAGGATTCGTCCGCCACAACGGCGCTCAGCTCTGCACTGGAAGCCAAAGCCCGCGAAAAAGTGGGAAAATGGTATGCCGACTATTTCCGGCAGAATACCCGACAAACGGCAGTGAACGAGAAATTCTTCCAGTACATGGCAGACGCTGTGATGGAAGTCGACCCGCATACCGCATATACCGCCCCGCAGGCGCTGACGCTCAACGATATGCTCAATAAGCGCTACTACGGCCTCGGCATAGAGCTGGGCGTAAAAGAAGCTGATTTCTTCGTAAAACGCTTGTTGCCCGGCGGTTCCGCCTACCGCGCCGGCACCGTAAAAGAAAATGACCTGATCCTCGCTATCTCCGATCAACAGGGGCAGATGAAGGAAGTGGCCGGCATTCCGCCTACGGAAGTCGCCGCCATGATCCGCGGCGAAAAAGGCACGCCGGTAAAACTCCAGCTGCAACAGCCCGGCGATAAACCCCGCCAGGTAACGGTCAACCGGGAAGAAATCATCGACACGGAAAACCGCGCCAAAAGCGCCGTGATTGAACATAACGGTAAACGCTTCGGCTATATCTATCTGCCGATATTTTATACGGATGACAGTCCCACCAAAGTGAACGGCGCCTGTAATGACGTGGCCCGTGCGGTGGAGCAACTGAAACAGGAAGAAGTGGATGGTATGGTGATGGACCTGCGTGGCAACGGTGGCGGCGCCCTCGATGAAGTGGTGAGAATGGGCTACTGCTTCGTGCCGGAAGGCCCTATGAGCTGGCTCCGGGGCAAAGATAAAGTGGACCGCTACAATTCACCGGCGGCAACACCAATGTATGACGGCCCGCTGACCGTGCTGGTGGACGAAGGCAGCGCCTCTGCATCAGAAATATTCGCAGCTGCCATGCAGGACCGCAAACGCGCCCTGGTCATCGGTACCAGCTCCACCTTCGGAAAAGGTACCGCGCAGATGAACGTCAACCTCGGTAAAATGGGCGATCCCGATAAAGGCACCAAAGACATCAGCTACGGCAGCATGCGCCTCACAGTACAGAAGTTTTACCGCGTGACCGGCGAATCCACCCAGCTCAAAGGCGTAGTGCCGGATATTGTGCTGCAGGACAGGATGAACCGGGAGTCCATTATGGAAAAAGACTATTCTTCCGCATTGGTATGCGATACCATGAAACTGATGCCGTTTGAACGGGAGACGTTCACGTTCGACTATAACACGGTCGTGGAAAAAGCCCGTAAAAGGGTGGCGCAGGCATCGGCTTTTAATGCCATAGCCGCCAGTAATGTTCAATTGGAGAAACTAGCGGGACAGCCCGCGCCACTCGATCTGCAAGCTTTCCGCCAGCGGTATGCGCAGGCGTTGAAACTGGATAAAGATATCAAGGCAACGAAACAAAACACCGGAACGGATACGCTGCGTGTAGTGGTGCCCGTTGACAGGTCCCTCCATCCGTCACTGCGCAAAACGGATAACAGTACCGCCACTACGGAGTTTCTGCAGAAAACAGCAAAAGATATCTATCTCGCCGAAACGGTAAGGGTGCTGGAAGACATGGTCGATAATAAAATAACAAAATAATAAAACAAGAAAATTGTTATCAGGCTTCACCCTTTCCGCCATTCAGGGTGCCTGATATATAAACGAATCCATTATGAAAAAAATATTCTTTTCCTTACTGCTGGGAGCCGGTGCTTACAGCGCCTCTGCACAGGAGGTGGTGATCACCGCCAAAATAGATAAAATGCCCAACGATACGCTCATAACGCTGGTAGAACCTTACACGGGCGAATGGGATACGACAAGGGTGGTCAATCACAGCTTCACGCTGAAGTCTTCCATGAAGAAAGGAGGAAGCATCTATATCCTGCTGATTGGTAACCAGGGTGAGAAATGCGGTACCATCCTCTATCTTGAAGAGGGAAAGGTCCATATCACGGGCAAAGGTCCCTATTTCGAGAATGCGACCTACAAAGGGGATACCTGGGTAAAAGAGTGGCAGGAAATGATGGCGCTCACCTCCCCGGATAGGAAAGAAGTGAAACAACAAGCAGAGTTGTCGGAGAAGATCAGCAAAGCCATGAAGGTAGGCGATGAGGAAGCCGCTGACAAATATGGCAAGGAACATGCAGCCATCACCGCGAAGGTGCAGAAATCCTATCGTGACTGGATCGCCGGCCATCCTAACTCCGGTGTTTCCGCTTATGCATTGACCGTTTTTTTTAACGGAACGAAAGAGTATGATGAGGTGGCTGCGTTGCTGGGCGAACATGCCAACGCTACCCGTATTATGCAACGCCGCCTGCATCCCGGAAAAATAGATCAGGCGCCTGTTGGCTTTAAATTTGGTGAACCGGGAGAAGTGCAGGGCACACTGGGAAAAGTTAAAGTAGGTGATATGGCTCCGGCGTTCAGTATCCCCGACGCAAACGGCAAAATGGTGTCCCTGGCGGACTTCAAAGGACGTTATGTGTTCCTGGATTTCTGGGCCAGCTGGTGCGGTCCCTGCAAACCGCAGATCCCTTATCTGAAAGCAGCCAACGATAAATTCAAAGACAAGAATTTTTCCATGATCGCTGTTTCCCTGGACTCCAAAAAAGAGGCATGGGTAAATGCTGTCGGAAAGCATGGCATCAACTGGACGAACGTCAGCAGCCTGAAAGGATGGAGCGATGAAACCATTGCCGCTTACGGCGCCAACTACATTCCCTTCAATGTGCTGATCGGACCGGATGGCAAGATCATTAGCATGGGCCTGTATGGAGAAGACGTAGAGAAAAAACTGGCTGAAGTCATTAAATAACTATATCCTATGAAATACGGCTCACTACTCATCTTATGGCTGTTGCCCCTGTTCGGATTCGCAGGAGACGGCTTCGTGATACGCGGAAAAATAACAGGCGTCGCTAATGGTAGTGTGACCATCCTTGATCGTAACGGGGGGAGCATCGCTGACTTTCCCCGTGTACGTATCGAGAACGGCGAGTTTACCTACTCCGGTAAACTGGACCACCCACAACTGTTACAGCTGAAAATAAGCACACGGAAAATAGAGGTGTTTCTTGAAAATGCCGACTATGCCATCGACTGCAGTTTTGATTCCCTCACCGGCAAGAGCCTGAAAGGAGGGAAGTATAACGAACAATGGCATCAATACAAGGCCAGCGGCGTGCTGCCGATGCAGTATTTTGCGGAGCACGCACAACAGGAAATCGCTGCCTGGATCGCCAGCCAGTATGCGGTGAAGTACGAGGATGCCAAAGCGGCCTATGCTCAACTGACCACCGAAGGTAAAAATTCGCTGGAAGGAAAAGCACTGGCTGAAAGAATTGCGACCTACCGGATGATCGAAACGCGTTCACCACTGCCGGCATTCAGGACGGAAGACCCTGCCGGTAAAGTTGTGGCGCTCAAAGATCTGAAAGGAAAAGTGGTGGTGCTGGATTTCTGGGCCAGCTGGTGCGCTCCCTGCCGCGCTTACGTGCCCACCCTGCGGGAACATTACAACCGCTATAAAGACAAAGGAGTGGTGTTCGTCAGTGTCTCGGTAGACGATGACAAAGCCAAATGGAAAAAAGCGATGGAGGAGTTGCAGATGGAATGGATGCAGGTACTGGCAGACGGTGGCTTCAAAGAAGAAACCGGCGTCCGGAAGTTGTTTAACATCACCGGCATCCCGCACCTCGTCATTGTTGATAAAGACGGACGCATCGCTACATCGATGGACTTTTATCAGCGCACTCACTTCGATGAAGTCATACAAAAACTATTGCAATAACCAGTGGTCAACCCCTATGTGCAGGCCGGCTCTAAAAAGCCGGCCTTTTTTATTGAATGAACTGCATTTCACAGAGCGTCTTGTACAATCCTTCTTCGTTACTGATCAGTTCATGATGGGTGCCTTCTTCCACGATAGCACCTTTATCAATGACGATGATCTTGTCGGCCTGCCGGATGGTGGCCAGCCGGTGGGCGATGACGATGGCGGTACGGCCTTTCATCAGTTTGTTCAGCGCATCCTGTACCAGTTTCTCTGATTCGGCGTCCAGTGCGGAGGTAGCTTCATCGAGAATGAGGATGCGGGGTGACTTCAGTACGGCGCGGGCGATGGCGATACGCTGCCGCTGTCCGCCGGAAAGTTGTACGCCGCGTTCCCCTACGATGGTTTGCAGGCCCTGCGGCATACGTTGGATAAATTCCCAGGCGTTGGCTTTCTGCGCGGCGGCGATGATTTCCGCTTCCGTGGCGTCCTGTTTGCCGTAGGCGATGTTCTCCGCGATAGTGCCGCCGAACAGGAATACGTCCTGTGGTACGGTAGCGATCTGCGAGCGAAGGTCAGACAATGGAAAACTGCTGCTGTCTTTCTGGTCAAAAAGTATATGCCCGCCCGTAGGATCGTAGATGCGTAACAGTAAGGATACGATGGTGCTCTTGCCGGCGCCGCTGGGACCTATCAGCGCGATGGTCTGGTTGGCCTGTGCCTGGAAGGAGAGGTTCTTCAGTACCGGCGTGTCTTCACGCCCGGGGTAACGGAAAGATACCTGGCGGAAACTGATATAACCATGGAGGGTATGTTCGGGCGCCGGCCGGGTGACCGGCGTCAGCGGTTCCGCGGGTTCGTCGAGGATGGCGAAGAGGTTGTCCGTAGCACCGATGCTCTTTTGCAGTGACGCATATACTTCCGCCAGCCCGCCGATAGAGCTGCCGATAAAGACGGAATACAATACAAAGGAGAACAGCTCGCCGGTATCCAGGCCGATGAGCGCGCCCCGCCAGATAACGGCTACCAGTGCACCGAAGATACCGGCTACGACGAAAGAGGAGAGGACGGCGCGGTATTTACCGTTCTGAATGCCGATACGGGCCGCTTCGTCGGTCTTTTCACGATAACGTTTCATTTCGGGGAACTCGCTGGCAAATGCTTTCACACTGAAGATGCCCTGCAGGGTCTCTTCCACGATGGTGCCGGAGGCGGCCACCTGGTCCTGCACCTTACGGGAGAAATGACGGATAAAACGGCCGAAGACCACGGCGATCAGTACCATGACCGGCATAATGGCCAGCATAAAAAGGGTGAGGTGGATGGAGGTCAGCATCAGGAAGATGATACCTCCGATGATGATTACCAGCTGCCGTATCAGTTCAGCGATGGTATTGGTGAATGTTTCCTGGAGCAGCGAGATGTCTGCGGATATCCTGCTGGTTAATTCCCCTACGCGGCGGGTGAGGAAAAAGGGCATGGGGAGCTTTACCAGGTGGTTGTAGACAGACTGCCGCAGGGTTGCCAGCGTTTTCTCCGCTACCTTCACGAATATAAATGTCCTGAAAAAGGAACTGATGGCTTGTATGGTTAGGAGTACTATTAATGCCATGCCGGATTCGTGGATGTATGCTGTGGCTTCCGGTTGTTTTCCGGCATTGATCAGTCGCCCCAGTAACTCAGGAAAGGCAAGGCCTGCGAGGCTGTTGGTGATTAAAAAAAGCATACCTGCTATAAACAGGGCGCGGTGTGGCTGTAGTAACTGCAGCAGGCGTATCGTTCGTTTAGGCTTCACAGTCATACGGTCACCGTTGGTGATGGTTGTTGAGGGGTGTTGCATGAATTGAATTTGGGTATTGTAAAAAAGGGTTTTAAGGTGTTGTTGGCAATATCATTGCAGTGTGCTGCTGAAACAAAAGTTCGGTGGCGTAAGATTTAGCAGCGAACAGCAAGTTAAATATAAAATGATTTACGGCAATGGAAAAAATGTTTAAAAAAATTGTCAGTGGTGCAGATAATATTAAATCATTGTTAACGATCATCTTCTGCGATGTAATACCTCACTGTAGCCGGTTTCCATGCATCCTTTTACTGAATTAATACTTCACCCGATTATACCTTGTAACATATAATGTATTTTTTTTCGACTGCTGTGTGCTACCTGATAATTTTTTTTGCTGAATAAAATATGTTTGCTAAATTCGATCCACTGATAAGGACGATAGAAGTGTTAATTATTGTACAACGATAAAAAAAGTAGTTAGCAGACCCTCAAATAATCAAATTTTCCTTAAATGTTAAACTAAGACAAGGGATTAAACACAAACTAATACTATCCGGAAAATTCTGAGACATCCAAGGTGGTGTTTTATGTTAACTTATTACATCGTTTAAACAGCTATTTTATTTTTTTTATGTAATGTGAAGGATCTGGATTCACGCTAGCGACAGCTATGTCCGGAACTGAACGGCATTGTTTCAGGAAAGGGCGTGAGAGACCATATCTGCAAGGAAGGCCTATTGCTTTATCAGCATCCTTTAGAAAATACCCTCAATGAGCATTTCCGTAAATGGCTGGTATGTGGTGTATACCAAGCCCCGTCACGAAAAAAAAGTTGCCGCTTTTTTGTCAACTTTGAATATTGTCAACTTTTTACCTACAGCCAGAATTTTACGCGCGTGGAAAGACCGGAAAAAATACATCGACACTCCATTATTTCCTTCTTACCTCTTTATTTACCTGGAGGACCTGGAAACCTACTACAGGGTGCTAAGCCTGGAAGCTGTGTTATATTATGTAAAAACAGGAAAGGAGGTAGTGAAAGTGAAAGAAGACGTGATTCATAGTATCCGGCTGGTTACCCAACAGACGAACAACATCGATATTGAAGTATCGGATGATTATTTTCAGCCCGGAAAACAATTGATGATCAAAGACGGCATACTATGTGGCCTCGTCTGCGAAGTGGTGGAAGTGAAAGGCGAACGGAAATTCCTGGTAAGGGTAAATATGCTGCAGAAGAATATTCTGGTGGCCGTATCTGGAGAATACCTCGATTCAATTGCTGTGTAAGCGGCCGGCCATCGTTATTCAACATGGTCAGCATGGAAACCCTGGCTCGTTTTCATTTTCAGCAGGACGGCTCCCCTCTGCTGCACAGGCCTTCGTCAGCCTGTAATTTCCCTGATATGATGCAGGAATAGACAGACATCAGCTGTGTAATACAGGTGACTGTCGTCGTCATTCCTTTATAGTGCAGATACCGGACTCCCTGGTCCCGGACAGGGACTCCTATGCCCGATTTTTTGACAACGTGGAAACTTTGACATATGGAAAAAATCAATCTTTTCTGTTTGCCCTTCGCCGGAGGTAGCAAGTACTCCTACCGGTTGTATGAAGAACACCTGCCATCTTTCCTGAACCTTCTTCCGCTGGAGTATCCCGGCAGAGGTACACGGATGAGTGAACCCCTGAAAGAAGATATACGGCAGCTGGTGAATGACCTCTACCAGCAGGTAGAGCACAAAATCGACAAGGCACCCTACGCCATCTACGGACACAGCATGGGCGGACTGCTGTGTTATCTCCTGGCCCGCAAAATAAGAGAAGAAGGCCGTATGCCCCCGCTGCACCTTTTTATCACCGGCACCTCCGGACCGGCTGCCCTGTCAAGAACAGAGAAAAAAAGACACCTGCTGGATAAAAAATCTTTCATCGAAGAAGTCCGCAATCTTAACGGCAGCCCCGATGAAATACTGCAAAACGATGAACTGCTGGATTTTATTGAGCCCATCCTGCGCGCCGATTTTAAAGTGTCGGAAAACTATGCCCATATCCGGCACGAACCGCTGGATATACCCGTCACCGTGATCACCGGAACGAGAGAAGATATGAAACATGAAGATATTCGCCTGTGGCAGCAGGAGACCCATAAGCCGGTCGACTTCCGCCGCATGCCCGGCCATCACTTTTTTATCTTTAAATACCCCTACGAAATCGTCAGCATCATCGCCAAAAAATTACTTGTACATCACAAATCATATCAATTATGAGCGACAAAAAAGTATACCTCAAGCCCAACGTAGTGCTGGAACCATTGTATGACCGGTGGTATGCCTGGAGTCACCTGATCTCCCCGGCTACGGCTGCCATGAACACCATCGGACGTCACCTGACCATCATGGATTCTTATCTCGACGATCCGGCCATCCATGCGGAAGCCGTACTGAATCCAAAAATGAAAGGCGGTCCCTTCATGGACTTCAACGGCGGAAGGGTAGGAGAGGTGAGCGCCCTGAAAGAAGATATTCTGAAACGCCAGCACCGTACCATCGAATTCGCGAAAGCCTGTAAAGAACTGGACAGGCTGCTGGCCGCCGAAGGTAAAGGCTTCGGACTGGAACCCCTGTACGAAAAAGTGCCGGACATCCTCAAGGGATATGTGGAACTGTGTTACGACCGCAACAATAACGCAGACTACCGTTTTTTTGAATCACTCCTGTATAAAAGTGAATTCTATAATAAAGAAGCGCAGAGCATCGCCCTGTGGATCACCAACAACGACCACCGGCCTTTCTGTCTGAGCACCCCGCGGCTCGATGAACCGGATGTGCTGCATCTCAACATCCCCTTCGATCACCCCGGCATCGACGCTATCAGCCGCATGAAGCGGACAGCGCGCCCGCTGTCGGAGATCAAAGCGATTTTCGGCATCACTGCCGAACAGGAAGCACTGTTTGATACTTTCTTTACAGAAACACCGCCGCCAGCCTATAAACGGTATACCGGTGACAAAATCCGGATGCGGTATTTCGGCCACGCCTGTATCCTCGTGGAAACAAAAGACGTGAGCATCCTCGTAGACCCGCTGATCAGCTACTACGGCTATGAAAGCAGCATCGACCACTTCTCCGATGCAGACCTGCCGGATGTGATCGACTACGTACTGATCACGCACAACCACCAGGACCACATCCTGTTCGAAACCCTGCTGCCCCTGCGGCATAAAATCAGGAACCTGATCGTGCCGCGTACCTGCAGCGGCAGACTGGAAGATCCGGACCTGAAACTGATGTTCAACAATATCGGCTTCAATAATGTAGTGGCGGTAGACCCCATGGAAACCATCGAGTTTGTGGATACCACCATCACCGGTCTGCCTTTCACCGGAGAACACTGCGATATGAGCATTCTCACCAAATCCTGTTTCCTGGTACAGATCAGCGGCTTCAAACTGCTGTTCCTCGCCGACTCCCGGATCGTGGAATCAGCCCTTTATAAACTCATCCATCAACAGACCGGCGACGTGGACGTACTGTTCCTCGGTATGGAGTGCGACGGCGCCCCACTCACATGGCTATACGGCCCGCTGTTGACCAAAAAGATCACCCGTGACCAGGACAGCAGCCGCCGGCTCGCCGGTTCCGACTGCCCGAAAGGCATGGCGCTGGTGAACATCTTCCACCCGAAAGAGGCCTACGTATATGCCATGGGCATGGAGCCCTGGCTGGAATTCATCAGCAGCATCGTCTATACCGACGAATCCAACCCCATCATCCAGTCCAACAAACTGGTGAAGGAATGTGAAGCGAAAGGTATTATCGCTGAACGGCTGTATGGAGAAAAAGAGCTCCTGTACAACAGGAAAGAAGTATTGGTGGCGGAAGAACAGTAACGCCGGTCCTTTCTGATTGTTTGTTGATGACGCTCCTTTTTCTTTCCTGAACACCACTATCATTCGCCAACTGATCTGCTACCTGCATCCTCCCCGGATGCAGGTATACCCCCGGTTTTTTACTATAAAAATGCAAACATGCTACAGCAGCTTGAAAAGTTGTCCGCTTTTATCGGCAACACCCCCCTCATATCTCTCCGGAATACCAATACCCCTTTGTGGGCTAAACTGGAGTATAACAATTTCTCCGGCAGTTCTAAAGACCGCGCCGGCTACAGCATTATCTACAACGGCATCAAAGCCGGCCATATCAACGAAGATACCACCATCATCGCATCCAGTTCCGGCAACCTCGCTATTGCCGTGGCCTCCATCTGTAAAATGCTGGACCTGAAATTTATTCCGGTGATCGACCCGAATATCAACAGCGCTTATGAAGCGTTGCTGAATATCCTCTCTTACAAAGTGGTGAAGATCACAGAAAGAGATCATACGGGCGGATACCTGCTCACCCGTATCGACACGGTCAACCGGCTGCATACCACCATCGAAAATTCTTTCATCGCCGATCAATACGGCGATCCCAATAATTACAAAGGTTATTACGGACTGACAAAAGAAATCCTGGCCTGTCCGGAACCCATCGACTACGTGTTTGTTGCCGTAAGCTCCAGCGGCGCCATCACAGGCATCTCCAGCAGTATTAAAGCGGAGCGCCCCGATATTAAAATCGTCGGCGTGGACGTGGAAGGTTCTGTGATCTTCAACGCACCGCCGGTGAAAAGATATATCTCCGGTATCGGCGCCAGCCAGGTGCCACCTATCATCAAAAATGCCCTCATAGATGATGTGGTGATCCTCTCGCAGACCGACATCGTAAAAGGATGCCTCGAACTGCTCAATGAACAGGTGATTTTTGCAGGCGCCTCTTCCGGCGCCGTATATCTCGCCGCTAAAAATTATTTCCGTCAGCAGTCCTTCCCCAAACCACCGAATTCATTGCTCGTATTCCCGGATAAAGGCCATTCCTACCTGGACACGATCTATAATCCGGAGTGGGCAGCGCAACTGGCGCATAAACTGCAGTCTGCCACCGTCGCATAAAACAGCAGCCATAGTATCATCCGCGGGCTATCAGCCCCAACGCCGGCCTGGTGAAGCAGGGCGGGCCGCCGCCGTATGGTTAACCGCCACCGACAGGTGAGACGTGAAACTTCTTAAATCCTAGCACAATGCCCAGTTTAAATGTTAACGATATTTTAGCCCTGTTGCAACAGGCTACAGAAAGTGGGGTCACGATATCCTTCGAAGACGATAACCTGTTACTGAATATTCCGGATGACAGGGAAATTGATCCGTCGTTCCTGACCAAGTTAAGACAGCATAAAGTACACCTGATCGAATACCTGAGACAACAGGATGCGGAGGAAGCATATACTAATGTCATCACCCCGCTGGCGGGCATCTTTGATGGCCATGTTCCACTGTCCTTCAGCCAGGAACGCCTCTGGTTCATCGACCAGTTACAGGGAAGCGTGCAATATCATATGAAAGGCGCTTTCAGGATCAGCGGCCGGCTGGATACCGCCTCGCTGGAGCGGACCTTCCAGGCGATCGTGAACCGGCATGAAATACTGCGGACGGTCATTTTACAGGAAGAAGGCCGCCCGTATCAGCACGTACTGGAGAAAGACCGCTGGCATATGGGCTTCACAGATGATGAACGCTATCATGACGACCCCGCGCAGCTACAGGCCTATATCATCACCTTATTCAATATTCCTTTCGATCTCGCCCGGGACCATACCTTCCGGGCGCATCTCATTAAACTGCCGGCAGATGAATATATGCTGGTGCTGGTCCTTCACCATATCGCGGCGGACGGATGGTCCATGGCCGTACTGTTCGATGAGCTGCTTAAACTGTACGGTATTTACGCAGGCGGCCATACCGATACGCTGCCGCCGCTGGCCATACAGTACGCCGATTACGCACTGTGGCAACGTAAATACCAGCAGGGCATTTTCCTGGATAAACAACTGGCGCACTGGCGTAAGAAACTGGCGGGTACCACTTTACTGGAACTGCCGACAGATGGCGATCGCGGCATCCTGAAAAGCACCCGAGGCGCTATGATCACTTTCATGATCGATGAGGCGCTTACCGCCGGGGTACGGCAACTTTCCCGCGATCGGAACGCCACGCTGTATATGACGCTGCTGGCTGCATTTAAAGTGCTGCTATACCGGTACAGCGGCGTGGAAGACGTGTGCGTCGGCGGGGCCATCGCCGGCAGGACACAGATGGAAGTAGAAGAACTCATCGGTTTTTTCGTCAATACACTGGCGCTGAGAACAGACCTGAGCGGCAATCCGGCGTTTTCAACGGTGCTCGACCGGGTGAGAAACACCATGCTGGATGTGTACGAACACCAGGACGCACCCTTTGAAAAAGTGGTGGAGATGATGGGTGGAGAAAGAGATATCAGTAAGAACCCGCTCTTCCAGGTGATTTTTGTGCTGGACAATGAGCCGCCGATGCCGGCGCTGACGCTCGGCGAAGCGACCGTCACCCGCGAGCCGGTGAAACATATTACCAGTCAGTTCGATCAGTTCTGGTCACTGCTGGAAAAGCCGGAAGGCATCCAGGTTGAGCTGGAATATTGTGTGGACCTGTTCAGCGAGGATACCATGCAGCGGATGGTCTCCCATTATCTGCAACTGTTACGCACCGTGGTGGACAACCCGGCAGCTGCGATCGGAAGTTTTGACATCCTGCCGGCCGCAGAGAGAACAATGGTGGTGCACGACTTTAATAATACCGCGGTGAAATATCCCGCCGGACGAAATATTACAACGCTGTTTGAGCAGCAGGTGGAAAAAACACCGGCATCCATCGCACTGTCTTTCGGCAGTGAACAGCTGACCTATAAAATGCTGGATGATCGCGCCAACCAACTGGCACAGTACCTGAAGACCCTGGGCGTGCGCCCGGGGATGTTCGTACCGGTATGCCTGGACCGCTCCGCTGCGCTGATTGTTAGCATACTCGGCATCCTGAAGGCAGGTGGTGTATATGTACCTATCGACCCCGGGTATCCGAAAGAACGCATCCGCTTTATGTTACAGGACACCGGCGCAAACAGGATACTGACCAGCCAGGGTTATCAAACGCTCTTGCTGGAAGCAGCTCCCGATGCGGCATTGCTGTGTGTTGACCAGGTGGCTTCCGTACTGGATTCGCTGCCGGCGATACCGGTGCAGACCCCTCTTTCGGCGGATGCCGTCGCCTATGTGATGTATACTTCCGGTTCCACCGGCAAGCCCAAAGGGACGCTGGTCACCCATCGCAATGTGGTGAGCCTCGCTACCGGCGGCAATTTTGTGGCACTGGGGCCGGACAGCGTGTTGTTGTCTACCGGTTCTCCTTCCTTTGACGCCACCACCATCGAGTACTGGGGGATGCTGCTCAATGGTGGCCAGCTCGTGATGTGCCCGCAGAAACACTTCCTGGACAACCGGCTGCTGCACGAAGAGATCCGTAACCGGAAGGTCAATATCATGTGGTTTACAGCCAGCTGGTTCAATCAGCTGGTGGATGATGATATTCAGTTGTTCGAAGGACTCTCTGTGGTAATGGTGGGCGGAGAAAAACTGTCGGAAGACCACATCCGCCGCTTCCGGGCAGCATGGCCTCAGACGACGGTGATAAACGGTTACGGTCCTACGGAGAACACTACTTTTTCGCTTACTTATCCCATCGATACCATTATCCGTGGCGGGAGTATTCCCATCGGCCGGCCGCTGGGCAATCGTACCGCCTATGTACTCGATGCTTTCGGCCAACCCGTACCCATCGGCGTGCCAGGGGAGCTATACGTCGGTGGCGCCGGTGTTTCGGCAGGCTACCTCCATCAGCCGGAGCTGACCGCAGAAAGATTTGTGGCCGACCCGTTCAGCGATGAACCGGGCGCAAAGTTGTACCGCACGGGCGACCGCGCCCGCTGGCTGGCAGATGGCACCGTGGAATACCTC
Source organism: uncultured Chitinophaga sp. (assembly GCF_946479755.1). Next base: position 516,462 of record NZ_CAMLHC010000001.1, read on the forward strand.
GGCCGTATAGATGACCAGGTGAAAATACGCGGGTACCGTATTGAACCGGGAGAGATAGAAAAAGTGCTCAATACCCTGGAGGAAGTAACTGCCGGCGCGGTAGTGGTAAAACAACAAACACCCGGCGAAAAAAGACTGGTCGGCTACTATGTGCCCGACCCGCAGGTGGTACGCCGCAAAGAGGCGCAGCTCTACCTGCAACAGGTGGAGACCTGGAAAGAACTCTATGAAACTGCCTACACGAAAGCGGAAGAAGTACCTGACCTCGATGAAGAGTTTAACATTACCGGATGGAATGACAGCTTTACGGGAGAAGCCATCGCACCGGAGCTGATGGCACAGTGGTTACAGGATATCACCAGCGTTATCCTGTCGGAATCACCCAAACGGGTACTCGAAATCGGCAGCGGCACCGGCCTGATCTACTATCAGCTGGCTGGTCACATCGATCGCTATATCGGCACCGATTTCTCCAGCGTGTCCATGGCTCAGATGCAACGCAGGATCGATAAAAAGGAACGCGTTTACCCCGAAACTACGCTGAAGTTATGTGCTGCCCATGACGTGACGATAGACGAAAAAGAAACCATCGATACCATCATCCTCAACTCCATCATACAATATTTCCCGGGTGAGCAATACATGACCGATGTGCTCACCAAATGCATGTCGCTGCTCAAAGGCAACGGCACCATTATCATCGGCGACGTCCGTGATCTCCGCTTACTGCCTGCTTTTAAGCGCCGGCTGCAGCTGGGGGAATTACAGGATAAAACCCGCATCCGCGAATTCAACTGGCAGGTGGAACAGGAAGTGCTGAAGGAAGAGGAGCTTTGTTTCGCACCGGCCTATTTCTACCAGCTGGCCACTGTGTTTCCCGGGATCACCCATGTCAGCATTCAGTGGAAAGATGCAGACTACAGTAATGAGTTGAGCCTTTACCGTTATACGGTAACCATACATGTAGGAAAAGAAAAAAACGTGCTGCGCACCGGCTGGCAGTCATGGGACCTGCTGGAGGATAAAAGAAGCGTGCTGACAGACCTGTCGGCAGGCAAAGAACTGGTAGCATTAAAAGACGTACCCAATCCGCGTTTATGGAGAGAACGGCTACACGACCTGGCATTGCGTAGCAAGGCGGTCGATACGGTCAGGGAGCTGGCGGCCTTCAGCAGGCAGCCCGATCCGGAGACCGTTACAGTAGAGGAAATCATCCGTTTGGCAAAAACCAAAGGTTATCATATCCGTTTGCTGCTGAACGATGATCCGCTGAAGGTAGACCTGGTACTGGGACTGCATCCTTTCGACGGCATCATCGAAAGGCCCGTGACAGCAGGCATTACTACGGCCGCACCCAAAACAAGCATACCGCTGTTCGCTGATATCTGCGCGCTGATACAACGGGATATCCGCGATACTATGGCCGGCCTGCTGCCGGAATACATGATCCCGGCAGACTTTGTGGCCCTGCAACAATTACCGCTTACCAACAACGGTAAAACAGACCGCCGTTTCCTGAGCGAACGGGAAGACATGCAGCGTAAAAGCCTGATCAACTACCAGGCACCGGTGACACCTACAGAGCTACAGCTGGCTGCTGTATGGGCTGATCTACTGCGGGTAGATACTATCGGCGTAAAAGATAATTTCTTCGAGTCCGGCGGGCACTCCTTGCTGGCCACCCGTGCTGTTTCCGCCATCAGGAAAGCGCTGGGCGTAGAGCTGACGGTGAGAGATTTCTTTTTATATCCGACTATCGGCCAGCTGGCCGCCTATCTCGATCAACAGGATAAAAGCAGTCTGTTACCGCCGGTACTGACCGGCAGGCGTCCATTACAGATACCCTTGTCGTTTAGCCAGGAACGTTTGTGGTTTATCGACGAACTGGAAGGTTCGCTGGCTTATCACATGCCGGTGGCGCTACGGCTGAAAGGCGCATTGAACAGGATAGCGCTGGCCAAAGCACTGCAGGCGCTGGTAAACCGTCATGAAGTGTTGCGTACGGTTATCCGGGAGAAAAACGGTACCGCCTATCAGCAGGTAATGGATAAAAACAGGTGGGAGATGAGCGCATCGCAATGGGACTTCCGCTTAACGGCAACGGCTACCTTGCATAAGCATATCCTTTCGGTGATCAACGAACCGTTCAACCTGTCAGAGGACCATATGCTGCGCGCGCACCTGATGGAAGGCGCTCATGAAGAATATATACTGGTCGTGGTGATGCATCACATTGCTTCCGACGGCTGGTCTGTTTCTATATTGGTCAATGAACTGGCCGCTTATTACGAGGCCTTTGCAGAAGACAGCCCTGCAGCGTTGCCGGAGCTTGAGCTACAGTACGCTGACTTCGCCGTATGGCAGCGCAACTGGCTGACACCTGACGTGCTGGATGCCCGGATGGGATACTGGAAACAACAGCTGGAAAACGTGGCGCCCCTGAACCTGCCTGCCGACCGGACACGCCCGGCGGTACAAAGCAGGCGTGGCAGCATGGTTTCTTTTAAAATAGATCATATCCTCCGGGAGCAGCTGAAGCAGCTCGCCCAGCAGGAAGACGCCACCCTGTTCATGACGTTGCTCGCAGCGTTTAAAGTACTGTTGCATCGCTACAGCGGGCAGGAAGATATCTGCGTAGGCAGCCCCGTGGCCGGCAGGATACAACAGGAAGTGGAAGGACTGATCGGCTTCTTTGTCAATACGCTGGCATTGCGCAGCGATCTGGGGAATAACCCTTCTTTTATCGCATTGTTGCAGCAGGTAAAAGAAACGACGCTGGCGGCCTATGATCACCAGGAAATTCCGTTTGAGAAAATAGTAGATGCCGTGGTGACCAGCAGAGACCTCAGCAGAACGCCGCTGTTCCAGGTAGTCTTCGGTTTACAGAATATGCCGGACATCCCGGCCATCAGCCTGGGCAGTGTATCCGTGCAGGAAGAAGTCATTGAGCATACCACTGCGCAATTTGATCTGAGCTTTTCTGCCATAGAAAACAGGCATGGCATTGATGTAGACGTGGAATATTGCACCGATCTGTTTGACCGGCAGACCATCATCCGCCTGTGGCAACATTTCGAACAGCTGTTGCGCAGCGTGGTACTGACGCCGGACGAAAGGATCGGGCTGTTGCCTATGCTGGCCAAAGGAGAGCGTGAGCAGCTGCTGGAAGCCTTCAACGGCGCAGCTGTCGGTTACCCCAAAGAAAAAACCATCGTAGACCTGCTGATGGAACAGGCGCTTCGTACACCCGATGCCGTAGCCGTATCGCTGGAAGAGGACACGCTCACCTATAAGGAGCTGCATGAACGTTCCAACAGGCTGGCGCATTATCTGCGTGAAAAAGGCGTGCAGGAAGATACATTGGTGCCGATATGCATCGAACGGTCGCCGGACATGATCGTCGGCATACTGGCGATACTGAAGGCCGGTGGTGCTTATGTGCCCATAGACCCCGACTACCCGGAAGAACGTATCCGCTTTATGCTGGAAGATACTGCAGCCACGGTGATCGTTACCAGCAGCAGCTGTAAAGACAAATTAAAAACCAATCGTAAAGATATCGTGCTGGTGGCCGTCGACAAGAAGTTGCGTACGCCAGCCGCATACAAAACGGCGCCGCCGGTCACACCATTGCGGCCCTCTAACCTCGCTTACGTGATTTATACTTCCGGTTCCACCGGTAACCCCAAAGGCGTGCTCATTGAGCATCGCAACGTAGTGCGGCTGTTTGAGACCGACGCGCCGTTATATGATTTTAACAGCAACGATGTATGGACGATGTTCCATTCCTTCTGCTTCGACTTTTCTGTATGGGAGATGTATGGCGCCCTGTTTTACGGAGGCCGCCTGGTGATAGTGCCCAAGCCGGTAGCGCAGGATGCTATCGCCTTCGGAGAATTGTTGCTGCGGGAAAAAGTGACTATCCTGAACCAAACGCCTTCCGCTTTTTATGTATTACAGGATTATCTGACAGGTGCGGCAGAAGCGGTGCCGGTACGGTATGTGATCTTTGGCGGCGAAGCGTTGAATCCCGGTAAGGTGCAGCCCTGGCTGCAACGATACGGAAACTCCCGGCTGATCAACATGTACGGCATCACCGAAACGACGGTGCACGTTACCTATCAGCCTATCGGGTTGCATCATGCGGAAAGCAGCAGTGTGATCGGCGTCCCTATTCCCACGTTGAGCCTCTATATCCTGGACCCTTATGGCGGACTGGTGCCTGCGGGCGTTGCCGGCGAGCTGCATGTAGGCGGCGCGGGGCTGGCGAGAGGGTATCTCCATCGCCCGGAGCTGACCGAAACCAGGTTTGTGGCCGATCCATTCAGCAAAACACCGGGCGCACGGATGTATCGCACCGGTGACCTCGGCCGTTGGCTGCCGGATGGGTCGCTGGAGTACCTGGGCCGTATAGACGACCAGGTGAAAATCCGTGGCTTCCGTATCGAGCTGGGAGAGATAGAAAGCGTCATGACCAAATGTGAACTGGTGAATCAGGCGGTGGTGCTGGCGAAGGCCGACAGCAAAGGAAACAAACGCCTGGTAGGTTACGTGGTACCTAACGGAACGTATGACAAAGCGGCTATCCTGGCGTTTTTAAAAGACAGGCTGCCGGATTATATGGTGCCGGCCATCCTCGTGGAACTGAACAAGCTGCCCCTGACACGCAACGGTAAAGTGGATAAAAAAGCGTTGCCCGACGCAGATGCAGGGGCCACGCTGACCAATGAATACGTTGCGCCGCGTACCGAAACGGAACGCGCACTTGCCCTGATCTGGAAAGACCTGCTGGGTGTGGAACGGGTAGGGATATACGATAATTTCTTTGAATTGGGGGGAGACTCCATCGTCACCATACAGGTGGTAAGCCGCGCACGTCGCGCCGGTTACCATCTGCACCCGCGGGACCTCTTCCTGCATCAGACAATCGGTAGCCTTGCTGCGATAGCAGGCGCCGGTCACGAGTCGGCACATACAGGGGAACAGGGACTACTCACCGGAGACAGCGGCCTGCTGCCTATCCAGCAATGGTATTTTGACAGCAAAGCGCCCACAGTATCCCACTACAACCAGGGGCTGCAAATCGCGGTAGACAAGGGCATTACGCCGGAAGCGGTAGCTACCGCGGTGGCCGGGCTGGTCCGCTACCACGATGCGCTGCGTTTTACCTACAAACAAGACGGTGCCGGCTGGACACAATCCTATGGGCATGCAGAAGGTGAACTGGAAGTGGTGGACCTGCGCGCGATCGCACCGGCTGCCTTGCAGGAACAGGTGTTGTTATATGCCAATGAGGCCCACACCAGCCTGGATATTACCGCCGGCCGGTTGTTACACGCCACCCTGTTGTTAACACCTTCGGCGGCAGCCTATAACCAGTTGCTGTTGGCAGTCCATCACCTGTCAATAGATGGCGTGTCGTGGAGAATTATACTGGAAGACCTGGAGCTGTTGTTAAAAAATAAAGACAATAAAACAGTTGAAGAGATACTGGGCGCTAAAAGTACTTCTGTGCGCCAATGGCAGCAGGCGCTGGCCAGCTATGGCCATCAGATGCTGCTGACAGGTCAGCCGGTCTACTGGGAGAAAATTGCCAGCCGTTACCAGCCACTGAAAAAACAACGTAGCGCAGCACAGCGTGTTACGATGAAGGACCTGCATCAACTGCAGGTACGGCTGGATGCATCGAAGACAACTGCTTTGTTGCAGGATGTGCCGGGAGCATATCATACGGAGATCAACGACGTGTTGTTATGCGCATTGACGCAGGCGCTGACGGCATGGAACGAAGGGCAGCCGGTGATCATCGGCCTGGAAGGGCATGGACGGGAGGACATCGCAAAGGGAATGGATACCAGCCGGACTGTAGGCTGGTTTACCAGCCTGTACCCGGTGCTGCCGGAAGTGCCCGGCCTGTCTGAAACAGAGGACATTCTCAAATCCATTAAAGAACAACTCCGGCAGGTGCCCGACAGGGGTATTGGCTTCGGGGTACTGAAATATCTGAACAAAATACCTGCATTGCAGGGCCGTGATCCCTGGGACATTGTGTTCAACTACCTGGGGCAGGCAGACCGGCTGGTAGATGAAGCCGGGCCTGTCCGCCACGTGGAAGAACTGCCGGGGCAGGGTATGGCGCCGGATTATCCCGTGCAGGAGAAAATAGCCGTCAATGGCGTTATCCAGAATGGAGAACTGATACTGGACTGGAGTTACAGCGCCTTTCATTTTGATGCTGCTGACATCGCGGCGTTGTCGGCGCTTTATCTCTCCCGGCTGGAAGAACTGATCGCCCATTGTGTGTCAAAACAGGAAGCTGTTTTCACGCCGTCTGACTTTAGACTGGGGGATGTTATCAGCATCGCCGAACTGGATGCCTTTATGGCGGCAGACTTCAGAGGCGCGCCCAGGCAAGGGCAGGTAGAGGGTATTTACCGGCTCAGCGGTCTCCAGGAAGGGATGCTGTTCCACGGGCTGTATGACAAAAATAATGCGGCCTACATCGAGCAACTGGGATGTGACCTGGATGATCCGGACATCGTGGTGCTGCAACAGAGCTGGAACCACCTTCTGAGCCGCTACAGCGTGTTACGCACCGGCTTTTATTACAACGAGTTCAGCGTACCGCTGCAATGTGCCTACCAGCACGCCGAAATGCCGTTTGAACTGCTGGACTATCGTCACCTGGACACAGCGGCACAGCAGCAGGCGCTGAAAGACTATGAGGCGGCAGACCAGCAACGTGGTATCGATTTCACGGAAGCGCCCTTAATGCGTGTAACGTTGGTCCGTCTGCAGGACAAACGTTACCGCATGTTGTGGACATTCCATCACATCCTGTTTGACGGCTGGTCGCTCGCTGTGATCGTGGAAAACCTGCTCAGGACCTACGAAAATCTGTCTGCCGGCCAACCGGCAGGACTATACGAAAAAGACCAGTACAGTGATTATATCCGCTATGTGGAGCGCCTGGACAAAGGACAGGCTGCCGCCTACTGGCAAGGCTATCTGAAAGATACCGATGAAGGTACCCTGCTGCCGTTTATCCCTGCTACGGCTGAACGTACCAAAGGCGCCGGCGTTTACAAGTCGGTATCTGTGCTGTTGGATAAAAACAATGCAGCTGCGCTGACCCATTTTGCACAGCAGCAAAGGATTACCGTTAATACTATTATGCAGGGCGTATGGGCGTACCTGTTATCCCGCTACACCGGCCGGAATGAAGTGACGTATGGCGTTACGGTGTCCGGCCGCCCGGAAGACCTGCCGGGCGTGGAACAGCGGGTGGGCTTGTACATTAATACCTTGCCGCTCCATACCGTTGTGCAGGAAAACAGCCGTGTTGTTTCATGGTTACAGGAAATACAGGCATCCCAGCTGGAAAGCCGGGAATTCCAGTATACCGGTCTGGACACTATCCAGCGTGGTGCAGGTATTGCGGGCGATTTGTTTGACAGCCTGCTGGTATTTGAAAATTACCCGGTGGGCAAAGCGCTGGGAGCCAGCCACTGGCGCCTGCGGATAGACAATCCCTCCGTTCATGAACACACGAACTATCCGCTGGATATTATCGTCGAAGCAGGAGAGGAGATCAGCATCCGTTTCAATTACAATTCAGATCTCCTGTTGCCGGACTATATAAAAGCAGTAGCTACGCACTTTGAACAGGTGCTGTTGCAGGTGATGTCGTCCGGCAACGTATTGGTGCGCGAGCTGGAGTGGCTGACCGGTGCGGCATACCAGCAACTGAACGCATTTAACGATACCGCAGAAAATTACGCTGCCGGTCACACGCTGGTCAGCCTTTTCACAGAACAGGCCGACCGTACCCCGGCGTTGCCTGCCGTTGTCTTTGAAAACGAAACATTGACCTACCGGCAGCTGGAAGAACGTTCCGCTCAACTGGCGGGTTACCTGTGTGATAAAGGTGTAGGCAGCGAAACGTTAGTGCCTGTTTTGCTGGAGCGTTCCAGTCATATGATAGTGGCTATCCTGGGAGTGTTGCGCGCGGGCGGGGCTTATGTTCCCGTAGATCCGGGTTACCCTGAAGAGCGTGTTCATTATATGCTGAAAGATACCCGTGCCGCCGTGGTACTGGGTGACAGCCGCACCGCTGCACTGGCGCCTGCCGGTATTACGGTGGTAAAAATGGACACCGACTGGCCGCTTATCAATAAGTACCCTACAAAGGCGCCGGAAGTGGCCGTTACACCCGACAGCCTCGCTTATGTGATTTATACTTCGGGCTCGACCGGCACGCCTAAGGGTGTGATGAACGAGCATAAAGGCGTTGTCAACCGGCTGTTGTGGGCACAGGATTATTTCGGCCTGCTGCCGGAAGATGCAGTATTGCAGAAGACGACCTTTAGTTTCGACGTGTCCGTATGGGAGCTGTTCTGGCCGTTGACAACCGGCGCCAGGCTGGTGTTTGCCAAACCGGAGGGTCAGAAAGATGCCGATTACCTGCAGGCGGCCATACAGCGTTATAGCATCACCACTATTCATTTTGTGCCTTCGTTGTTGAATGTGTTCCTGGAGAATATTGACAGCGGCGCATGTCCATCGCTGCAGCGGGTGTTGTGCAGCGGAGAGGCGCTGAAGCCGCAACAGGTCATGGCGGTGCGGGAGAAACTGCCGCATGTGGATCTGTATAACCTTTACGGGCCTACGGAGGCTGCTATTGAGGTCACCTGCTGGCATGCCCCGGCAACGCCTGGACCCATCGATATAGTGCCGATAGGTCAGCCTGTGGCGAATACGCAGCTGTATATCCTCGATAAAACAGGACACCTGCTGCCTCCGGGCATTGCGGGTGAATTACATATCGCCGGCATACAGGTGGCGAGGGGTTACCTGAACCGTGCGGACCTGACTGCCGAAAAATTTGTGGCGGATCCTTTCAGCCACACAGCCGGAGCCACTATGTACCGTACCGGTGACCTGTGCCGCTGGCTGCCGGACGGCAATATCGAATACCTGGGCCGTATAGACGACCAGGTGAAGATCCGTGGCTTCCGCGTAGAGCCGGGCGAGATAGAGAACGCCCTGTTGGACACGCTGCTGGTCAACGATGCCGCAGTAGTGGTACGGGAGGATGCGGGTGGTCATAAACGCCTGATCGCCTACGTGGTGCCGGCAGCAGTATTCGATAAAGAAGCGATCGCAGCTGCGCTCAGGGAACGGCTCCCGGAATATATGGTGCCCGCTATCATAGTCCCGCTGGAAGCCATTCCGCTCACAGCCAGCGGAAAGACCAACCGCAAAGCGCTGCCTGATCCGGATTTTACCTCCGTGGCTGCAGGTGCCTATACGGCGCCGCGTAATGAAACAGAACGTATCCTCGCCGATATCTGGCAACAGTTGCTCAACCTGCCACGTATAGGCGTTTACGATAATTTCTTTGAGTCGGGCGGCGATTCCATCATCACCATACAGGTGGTCAGCCGTGCCAGAAGAGCCGGACTGGAATTCCAGCCCCGCGATATCTTTACCTACCAGCACATCGCTGCGCTGGCGGCTGAACTGCAATCACGCAGCAAATCAGTGCTGACAGGTGAGCAAGGCCTGCTCTCCGGAGACAGCGGTCTGCTGCCCATCCAGCAGTGGTACCTGGAAGCCGCTGGTCCCGACGCTCCGTATTTCAACCAGAGCCTGTTACTGACAGTCAGCAAACAGGTAGATGCTGATACCCTGGCAGCCGCGGTGCAGCAGCTGGTGGCTACCCATGACAGCCTTCGTTTCCAATACCGTTACGACGGAAATGCATGGACACAGTCGTATGGCAACTACAGCGGTATGCTGGCCGTAGAAGACTTGCAGGAAACACCGGCAGGTCAACTGGCAGACCGTATGCAACAGCTGGGCGATCATTATCAGGCTACCCTTAGCCTCGAAAACGGTATCCTTATCAGGACGGTGTTCATACGCACGCCTGCGGCAGAGACGAATAACCGGCTGCTGGTGGTCATCCATCACCTGGCGGTAGACGGTGTATCGTGGCGTATCCTGCTGGAAGACCTCGAACTGCTGTTGCAGGAAGGCCCCGCAGCATTGACCATACCGAAAGGCACCTCTTACCGCCAATGGCAGCAGGCGCTGGCCGGTTACGGTCAATCTGTCCGCCTGCAAAACCAGCTGCCTTTCTGGGAACAAACAGGTGAACGCTACCAGCCATTACCTACAGATACCAATAGTAATAAGCATATAACAGCATCGGATATACGTACTATGGAAGTGCGGCTGAATACGGCTTTAACACAGCAGCTGCTGCAACGCACGTCACAAGCCTATCGTACCGAAGTGAATGATCTGCTGCTGGCGGCATTGACCCACACACTGTCATCCTGGAGCGGCGCTGCCGGCACCGTCATCGGTCTCGAAGGACATGGCCGCGAAGATATTGCCGCCGGCATAGATACCAGTCGTACCGTCGGCTGGTGCACTTCGCTGTACCCGGTATTCCTGCCTGCTGCCACAGATGCAGGGCCGGACGCGTTGCTGAAGTCGGTGAAGGAAAGCCTGCGTAAGGTGACCGACAAAGGTATTGGCTATGGCGTGCTCCGGTATATTAATAAAGCAGCTACGCTGCAAGGTGGTCATCCGTGGGATATCATCTTTAACTATCTCGGTCAGGTAGACAACCTGACGCGGCCAGGCAGTTACCTGGGCCTTACCAGTGAATCTACCGGCACCGGCGTGTCGCCCGTGCTGCGCGTCCATGAAAAAATGGGCGTAGACTGTATCGTACAGGACGGAGAACTGGTGGTACAATGGAAGTATAGCCAGTTGCATTACCATACAACTACTATCGCGCAACTGACGGCAGACTACCTGTCGCAGCTGGAAACGCTCATCCTGCACTGCGTGTCGCAGCAGGAAACAAATGTCACACCTGCCGACTACGGCCTGGGACAGGAGATCAGCTGGGAAGAGCTGGACCGCTTCCTGGATACGCCTTACAAAGGCGTCAGCCGCCGGAGACAGGTGTCTGGCCTGTACCGGCTGAGCGGACTACAGGAAGGTATGTTGTTCCATAGCCTGTATGACGGTGAAGGAGGTACCTATATTGAGCAGTTTGTGTGCGACCTGGAACAATTACATCCCCATGCCTTTATACAAAGCTGGAACCGGCTGTTACAGCAATATACCATCCTGCGTACCGGGTTTTATTATGATGAATTCACCATTCCCGTACAGTGTGTATATGAACAGGTAGAGATACCGGTAACGGTATTCGACTATACCCACCTCGACAAGTCCGCACAGGAAGAAGCTTTTGCATCCTTTAAGGCAGAAGACCTGCGCCAGGGTTTTGATTTCCGCGAGGCACCGCTGACGCGGCTCACACTGGTACGGCTGCGGGACAATAACTACCGCATGTTATGGACATCTCATCATATGCTGCTGGATGGCTGGTCGTTGCCCGTGCTGGTAGACAGCCTGCTCAATACCTATGAGCTGCTGGTAGCCGGTAAAGCATTGCCTGCGGTGACAGTCGACCACTTCGAGGATTATATCCGCTACCAGGAGAAACAGGACAAAGCGCAACTGGAGAACTTCTGGTCTCAATACCTGCAGGGCGCTACAGAAGGCACCCTGCTGCCATTTATTGATGCTGCCACCACGAGGACCAAAGGCAGTGGTGTTTATCTGGAACACCTGCTCGCACTCGACGCCACCTTCACACAGCGACTGACGGCTTTCACGCAGCAACATCATATCACCACCAGCACGCTGATGGAAGGCGTATGGGCGTACCTGTTACACCGCTATACCAGCCGTGATGAAGTCTCCTACGGGGTGACCGTATCCGGCCGGCCGGATGACCTGCCCGGCGTGGAACAAAGAGTAGGGCTGTATATCAACACCCTGCCGCTGCACACCCATGTAGACGGGCAACAGGACATCGTAGCATGGCTGCAGGCCATACAGGCGGAGCAGCTGAAAAGCCGCGACTTCCAGTATGCCAGCCTGAACGACGTACAGCAATGGACAGGGGTGAGCGGTGATCTTTTCGACAGCTCCCTTACGTTCCAGAACTATCCGGTCAATGAGGTGCTGGAAGCCCGCGACTGGGCGCTGAAGATCAGGAATGTGGAGATACATCCGCATACCAACTATCCGTTGACTATTATCATCGGCATAGCGTCGGAAACGACGTTGTTGTTTGCCTATAACAGCGACCTGCTGCCAACAGCTGCTGTAAGGATGATGGCCGGCCAATTCCGGGAGACGCTGGAACAAATCATCACACGCCGGGCGGAAAAACTGGCGGATATAGAACCGCTGACGCCCGGCGAAAAAGCCGCGTTGCTGAATACCGCTGCTGTCGGCTATCCACAGGAAGCTACCGTTGTTAGCCTGTTGGAAGCGCAGGCATCCCGCGTGGAACAGGAAACAGCCGTGGTGTTTGAAGAAGACAGCCTTACCTGGCGGCAGCTGGAAGACCGCTCCAACCAACTGGCCCGGTACCTTCGTAACCTGGGCGTACAACCCGGTGAACTGGTACCGTTATGCATAGAACGCTCCGTGCAGCTGATCGTTGGCATGTTGGGTATTCTGAAAGCCGGGGCGGCGTATGTGCCCATTGATCCGGAGTTCCCCGCAGAGCGGATCGTTTACGTGTTGAAAGATACCGGCGCCCGTATCGTTGTCAGCAGCAATGCCTGCGTGGACTTGCTGCCGCAACGGGCATCCCTGCAGGTGGTTGCTGTAGACGGTAATGCCGCAAAAATCAGCATACTGGCCACCTCGCACTTGCAAGCCGGCATTACGCCGGACAGTGTGGCCTATGTGATTTACACCTCCGGCAGTACCGGTCAGCCCAAGGGCGTACAGGTAACCCATGGTAACCTTGTCGACTATACGTACGGTCTGAAGGCTGCTATACCGCTGGACGATTGCCGGACCTTCGGCTTATTGTCCAGCATCGCGACAGACCTTGGCAACACGGTGATATTCGGTTCCCTGCTGACAGGCGGAGCGCTGCATCTCTTCTCCAAAGACACGATCAACGACCCGGAAAAAATCAACCGTTATCTGCGTCGCCATCCGCTGGATGTTATCAAAATAGTGCCTTCCCACTGGAAAGCGCTGTGCTCCGGTGACGAGCTGTTATTGCCTCAAAAGCTGCTGATATTCGGTGGCGAGGCGCTGGACAGCAGCGTGACAGACAGTATCCGCGCGGCCAAAGCCACCTGCATGGTGGTGAACCACTACGGTCCCACGGAAACGACTGTCGGAAAATTATTACACGTGGTAAGGGCTGAGGAGGTATACGGAAAAACCATACCGATCGGCAGGCCCTTCTCTAATACGAACGTTTACATTGTGAGCCCGGCCGGAAAACTATGTCCTGCTGGCGTGCCGGGAGAGCTGCTGATTGGCGGCGCCGGTGTGGCCAAAGGGTATCTGCATCAGCCGGCGCTCACCGCGGATAAATTTATCACTGACCCATTCCACCCAGACGCCGGCCAACGGGTGTACCGTACCGGCGATCTGGTGAAATATCTGCCGGATGGCAATATCCTCTTCCTGGGACGTATCGACGACCAGGTTAAAATCAGGGGATACCGCGTGGAACCGGGAGAAATAGCTGCCGTGATTACAGCCGCAGAAAGCGTGCGCCAGGCCGTGGTACTGGTGAAGACAGACAGCTCCGGCGAAAAGCGCCTCGTGGCCTATGTGGTGCCAGACGGCGAATTTGACAGGGAGGGAGTATCAACCTATATCAGCCAGGAACTGCCGGACTATATGCATCCCGCTGCCATACTGGTGCTCGAACATTTTCCGCTGCTGCCGAACGGAAAAATCGACCGTAAAGCGTTGCCTGATCCGGAGGTAACGGTGACTACCGGTGACGAATACACGGCGCCATCCACCCCAACGGAAATCAGGATGGCCGCTATCTGGAGCCGGCTACTGGAAGTAGAACAGGTAGGCCTGGAAGACGATTTCTTTGCGCTGGGAGGCCACTCGCTGCTGGCTATCCGCCTTATCTCCGCTATCCGTAAAGAACTGACAGTGGAAGTGGTGATCGGCGATGTGTTCGACTATCCCACCGTCAAAGCGCTGTCGGCCCGCCTCGATGATAACCGCGTCGATACCACCGTGCCTGCCGTCGTGAAACAAACGAGACCGAAACAGGTACCGTTGTCATTTGGCCAGGAACGTTTCTGGTTTATTGATCAGATGGAAGGCAGTCTCCATTATCACGTACCGGCGGTGCTGCGCCTGAAAGGGCACCTGCATCCGGCAGTGCTGGAAAATGCTTTGCGGACGATCGTTGATCGTCATGAAGTATTGCGCACCGTCATGGAACAGGAAGACGGACAGGCGTATCAACAGGTGAAGCCTGCCGGTAACTGGCAACTGGAAAGGACCAGCCGCCCTGACTACCTGCATAACGTAGCCGCATTGCATGAGGAGATAACCCGGCTGGTGGCAGTGCCGTTCGACCTGCAACAGGACTACATGCTGCGGGTGCACCTGCTCCAGCTGTCTGAACAGGAGCATGTGATGGTGGTGATACTGCACCATATTGCTTCCGATGGATGGTCCAACACGATCCTGGTAAATGAACTGATGGAACTCTACGCTGCCGGCGTAGAAGGCCGTACGCCACAACTGAAAACGCTGCCGGTGCAATACGCCGACTATGCCATCTGGCAAAGGAATTACCTGTCGGGCGATGTGCTGGAACAGCAGCTGGGCTACTGGAAACGCCAGTTGACAGATGTGGCGCCACTGCAGCTGCCGACGGACTTTATCCGTCCGGCGGTACAAAGCACCCGCGGCGCACGCTACTGGTTCATGATCGACGAAGAACTGACCAGTAAGTTAAGGTCACTGTGCCACGAGGAAGGAGTGACGCTGTTTATGACCCTGCTGGCGGCTTACCATGTGCTGCTGCACCGTTACAGCGGACAGGATGATATCTGCGTAGGCAGCCCTGTGGCTGGCAGAACACAACACGAGTCAGAAGGACTGATAGGGTTGTTTATCAACACCATCGCGCTGCGCGCTGATCTGAGTGATAACCCGGTGTTCACCACTTTCCTGCAACAGGTGAAGACGACCACGCTCGGCGCGTTTACGCACCAGGAGGTGCCCTTTGAAAAGATCGTGGATGCAGTGGTGAAAGACCGTGATGTGAGCCGTACGCCGCTGTTCCAGGCCGCTTTTGTATTGCAGAATGCGCCGGAAGTCCCCGAATTAAAACTACAGGACGTACAATTTACCATAGAAGATATTCCGTACACCTCTTCCAAAGTGGACCTCAATTTCACCATGGAGGAAGTAGGCGGAGCGCTCCGCGGCTGCGTGGAATATTGCGCTGACCTCTTCCGTGAAGATACTATCCGGCGCATGGCGCGGCACTATGAACAATTGCTGCGTACCGCCGTAACGACGCCGGACGCCAGCATTGGCGCTATGACGGTGTTGAGCGGGGAGGAGCAAACAACGCTGCTGCATACGTTCAACGCAACGGCGGCAGACTATCCGCTTAATAATACCATTATCGATCAGCTGAAAGTGCAGGTAGACCTGCAACCGGAAGCTACCGCGCTGATCTTTACCGGTGAGTGCCTGACGTACCGCGAACTGGACGAACGTGCTGCACAGATGGCCCATTACCTCCGCAGCAAAGGCGTGACAAACCGCTCCCTCGTACCGGTGTGCCTCGAACGTTCACTGGAAATGATCATCAGTATCCTGGGCATTCTGAAAGCGGGAGCCGCCTATGTGCCCATCGATCCGGAATACCCGGCCGACCGTATCAGTTATATGTTGTCTGATACAGGCGCAGATGTGATGGTCAGCAGTAGCAGCTGCGGCGGAAAACTCCGTACAGCCAGTCCCGATGCCACCATGGTGCTGGTAGATGACGAAGCGGATGTTATCGGCAGTTACCCGGTATCGGCGCCGGCAAAACCGCCGAAGCCGGAAGACCTGGCCTACGTGATTTATACCTCCGGCTCTACCGGCAAGCCCAAAGGGGTGATGCTGGAACACCGCGGTGTGGTTAACCTGGCCCTCAGCCAGCGTGACGCCCTGTGGCTGAAGCCCGGTATGCGTTCGCTCCAGTTTGCCTCCTTCGGTTTTGACGCTTCCTGCTATGAGATATTCAATACGCTGTTAAGTGGTGGCATCCTCGTGCTGCCGCGCAAAGAAGACTTGCTGTCTGCCGATAGTTTTGCGGAACTGGTACAAACACAGCAGGTGGACCTGGTGACGCTGCCGCCTTCGTACCAGCATATCATCAAAGACGTGCTCGGGCCGGTAAAAACTATCGTGTCTGCCGGCGAGCCGCTGAACCGGGAAGACGGCAGGTACCTGCAAGGCAAAGGCATCCGGCTGATTAACGCCTACGGCCCTACGGAGAATACCGTATGTACCACGCTCACGGACCAGCCTATACGGGAAGACAATGTGGTGACCATCGGGAAGCCCATCGCTAACGTTGAAGTATATATACTTGACCGCTACGGTGCATTATGTCCTATCGGCGTGGCAGGGGAGATGTGTATCGGCGGCGCCAATCTGGCCCGCGGTTATCTCCACCGGGAAACACTGACCTCAGAGAAGTTTATTCCACATCCTTTCAGCACAGCTCCGGGCGCCCGGTTGTACCGCACCGGCGATACCGCCCGCTGGTTGCCCGATGGAAATATCGAATACATCGGCCGTATAGACCACCAGGTGAAAATACGCGGGTTCCGGATTGAGTTGGGCGAAATTGAAACGGTGCTACTGGAATGCGGTCTGGTCAGCGAAGCTGTGGTGCTGGCAAGGGCAGATGGTGCTGATAACAAACGGCTGGTTGGCTACATCGTACCACAGGGATCTTTCGATAAAGAAGGTATCCTCAGTTACCTGAAAGAAAAACTACCGGAATACATGGTGCCCGCCCTGCTGATACCGATGGAGCAATTACCGGTAACGGCCAGCGGCAAAATAGACCGCCGCGCTTTGCCTGATCCTGACGATCTGCATAAAGGAACATTTGTGGCGCCGCGTGATACAATGGAGGCAGACCTGGCCGCCATCTGGCAGGAGCTGTTGGAAGTACCACAGGTAGGCATATACGATGATTTCTTCGAACTGGGAGGGGACTCATTGCTGGCAGTAAGGGTGGTAGCCCATCTCAAGCGGAAGCTGTCTGTTCATCTCTCCGTCAGCAAGCTGTTTGAATGCAAGGACATCGCCCGGCTGGCTGCTTATATTCAGGCGCTGGCCACGACAGCGGAAAGTGATACCGCCTACGATGTGCATGAGTTGTAATCGGTATCCATCAACATTTACTGGTATTATAAAGATGATATATGATTGAGGTTAATTTCAACAAGGCAATAGCACTGGTGGCGAAGGCCAGGGAACAGGGTGTCATACTCTTCCTGGAGGATGGCAAGATCAAATTCCGGACACCCAAGGATGCGGGCATCACCCCTGAACTGCTGGAAGAGATAAAGTTACACCGGGAGGAAATCAAAGCCTTGTTGCACCAGGCCATCTCCGCAGAGACAATGCCCATTACCCCCGGCGCGGCTGACAGCCATGCCGGGGCACGGCTCTCCTTCAGCCAGGAAAGGCTCTGGTTCATCGACCAGCTGGAAGGGAGCGTTAAATATCATATTCCCGTTGTATTGAAATTAAAAGGCGCGCTGCAGGTAAATGCCCTGCAGCAGGCGCTGAAGACCATTGTGGAACGTCATGAGGTGCTACGCACGGTTTTCAGGGATACCGCCGGTGTGGCTACCCAGCTGGCGCTGGATAAAGAGGCCTGGCAAATGGATGTCCTCATGGCACCGGAATATGATGACCCTGCTGCGTTGCAACGTGCTGTTCAGGCAATCATTGATACACCTTTTGACCTGGCGGCCGATCATATGCTGCGTGCCAGCCTGCTCTCACCGGGCAACGACGAATACATACTGGTAGTGGTATTGCACCATATTGCGGCGGATGCCTGGTCCACCGGTATTATTGTACGTGAGCTGGTGGAACTGTATCATGCTGCTGTTTCCGGCCGAGCGCCCCGGTTGCCGGTCATGGACATACAATACGCAGACTATGCCGTATGGCAACGCCAATACCTCTCCGGCGATACGCTCGCTATGCAGTTAAGCTACTGGAGAAACCAGCTTTCCGGCACTCCGGTGCTGGACCTGCCCACAGATTACCCGCGGCCGGCCGTTCAAAGTGACCGCGGCGATGTGATTACGTTTAGCCTCGACCGTGATACTTCCGATAAGGTGAAGTCTTTTTCCCGGCAGCAGGGTGCTACCGTGTTTATGACATTGCTGGCGGCCTTTAAAGTACTGCTGTACCGCTATACCGGCCAGGAAGACATCTGTGTAGGCACACCCGTGGCCGGCAGAACGAGAAACGAAACGGATAACCTGATAGGTTTTTTTATTAACTCGCTGGCGCTGCGCAGCGACCTTTCAGGGCACCCTACCTTCAGTGCCTTGCTCCAGCAAATAAAACAAACAACGCTCGCCGCTTACGATCACCAGGAATTACCCTTTGAAAAGATCGTAGAAGTGGTAGTGAAAGAAAGAGACATGGCCAGGAACCCGCTGTTCCAGGTGATGTTTGCCTTGCAGAATGCACCGGCGGCGCCCGAACTGGACCTCGATGGCGTTACGTTTGCGTACCTGGAGACAGTGCATACCACGGCCAAATTCGACCTGACCTGCTCCTTCGAAGAAACGCCCGCCGGTTTGTCGGGGAGGATGGAGTATTGCACCGATCTGTTTGAAGCGACGACGATACAGCGGATGATCGGGCATTTCCGGTTGCTGTTGAATGGCGTCCTGCAAACACCGGATAGACCGGTACACCTGTTGCCGTTGCTATCTCCGGCAGAACAGGAGCAGATATTGACAGCTTTTAATAATACTTCCGTCCCTTATGCCGATGAGCAGTCCATTACAGCACTGTTCTCCGCGAAGGCGCAACAGGCGCCGGATGCTGTGGCGCTCCTGTTCGGCGACGTCGTAATGCATTATGGTGAACTGGAAAAACAGTCCAACCAGCTGGCGCACTATCTGCGCGGCAAAGGCATACAGCGGGGAAGTATTGTACCGGTTTGCACCGAACGCTCCCCTGAAATGATGGTAAGCATCCTTGCCATACTAAAGAC
Organism: uncultured Chitinophaga sp.; assembly: GCF_946479755.1. Next base: position 535,609 of record NZ_CAMLHC010000001.1, read on the forward strand.
AGGGGCGGCTTACATGCCACTGGACCCGGCCTATCCTTCGGAAAGGCTCGGCATGATGCTGGACGAGAGCCGCAGCAGCGTGCTGATAACCACCACCGATTTTCATGATCGTTTTATAGCGGACCGGCCTGGTATGGACCTGTTGCTGGCAGATCAGCTACCGGCGCTGTTGGCAGGCCAGCCGGATACCGTGCCGGCTAACCCGCCATCCGCTGATGATCTGGCGTATGTGATGTATACCTCCGGTTCTACCGGCAGGCCTAAAGGCGTGCTGGTAACACACCGGAATGTGACGAGCCTTGTGTTAGCCCCGAATTATGTTCACCTGGACGCTGCAACGACTATTTTATCTGCGGGATCGCTGGCTTTTGACGCCACGACTTTTGAGTACTGGGGCGCCCTGCTGCATGGCGGTCGTCTGGCACTCACTGTGGGCAACAGTTTGCTCGACAGTGCAGTATTTAAACAGGAACTTTACAGCAAAGCGGTAACTGTGCTGTTTATTACCACCAGCTGGTTTAATCAGCTGGTAGATACAGATATCACGGTCTTCGGGCACCTGTCGGCTGTTCTTACGGGCGGCGAAAAGATGTCAGAAAAGCATGTCGAGCGTTTCCGGCAGGCATATCCAGGTATCAGCATTAGTAACATCTACGGGCCTACGGAGAATACCACGTTCTCTTTAAGTTATATTATTAATCCTCATGAGCTGGCGCCCAATACGCCTATCGGCATACCACTCAATAACCGCACTGCTTATGTGCTGGACGATGCGCAACAGTTGCTGCCGGTAGGAGTGGCAGGAGAGCTGTACGTTGGCGGGGCAGGCCTGGCAACGGGTTATCTCGACCGTCCGGAGCTGACGGCGGAGAAATTCGTTCCCCATCCTTTCAGCAATAACCCGGAAGAAAAACTCTACCGCACAGGGGATCGTGCACGCTGGCGGCCGGACGGCAACATCGTATATCTCGGTCGCGTGGACGACCAGGTGAAGATACGCGGCCATCGCATAGAGCCGGGCGAGGTGGAAAGTATCATGCTGGCCTACCCCGGTGTGGCGCAGGGTATTGTCGTCGTAAAAACAGACGAAAAGGGGTTGAAGCGGCTGGTGGCTTACGTAGTGCCGGTGGACAAGTTTGACAGAGATGCCCTCGTAAGCTATCTGAAAGCAAAGTTGCCCGAATACATGGTGCCGGCTGTCATGGTGCCCCTCGATAAATTTCCGGTGACAGCCAACGGAAAAATTGATAAAAAAGCCCTGCCAGAGCCGGAGATGAATGCGCTTTCAGCGCATGACTATGTCGCGCCCCGCACCAAAGCTGGTCGCGATATGGCGCAGATCTGGCAGGAACTGCTGGGTGTATCACAGGTAGGCATATACGATAATTTCTTTGAACTGGGAGGTGATTCTATCATCACCATACAGGTGGTCAGCAGAGCGCGAAAGGCCGGCTATCGCCTGCATCCGCGGGATCTCTTCCGGCATCAGACCATCGAAAGACTGGAAATACTATTGTCTGAAAACAGGGAGCAGGTGCTGACAGGTGAACAGGGCTTGTTAACAGGAGAGAGCGGGTTGATACCGGTGCAGCGCTGGTTCTTCGATAACAACGCTGCGGCAGCAGGCCACTTTAACCAAAGCGTGCTGGTAGGTATTGATAAAAAGATTGCTCCAACGCAGCTGGCTGCCGCCATCAAAGCACTGGTCCGGTATCATGACGCACTTCGTTTCGTTTATTGGGCCGACGAAAAAGGCTGGCATCAGACCTACGGTACCCATGAAGCAACGCTCACCATAGAAGACCTCCGGGCGGTGCCGGCGGAAGACCTTGCCGCACAGCTTACAGCATACAGCAATAGGGTGCATCGTTCCCTGGATATCTCCAAAGGCGTATTGGTGCGCGCTGTGCTGCTGCAAACGCCGGACACCGAAACGCATCATCGTTTGCTGATCGTTATCCATCACCTGGTGGTGGACGGTGTTTCGTGGCGTATCCTGCTGGAAGACCTGGAAGCGCTGTTACAGCAGGACGCTGCAGCGTTGACGCTCGATAAAGGAAATTCTTACCGGCAATGGTATGAAGCACTGGTGGCCTATTCCGGCCAGCGGCGACTGACTGCCCAGCTGCCTTACTGGGAAAATATCCAACAGGAAAGCAGGCAGGCCGCTTTAAAAATAGCAGCGCCTTTCCATGGCAAAGTTTCCATGGCGGACTTTGGCACTATAACGACAACGCTGGATGCCGGCTGGACACGGCAATTGCTGCAGGATGCGCCGCAGGCGTATCATACAGAGATCAACGATATCCTGTTGAGCGCGCTGGCGCTGGCTGTTGGCAAATGGAACCAGGCCAGCAAAGTATGTGTCGGGCTGGAAAGCCACGGCCGGCACGATATCGGGGGGATGGACATCAGCCGCACCGTCGGTTGGTTCACCAGTTTGTACCCGGTGCTGCTGGAAGCTGATCCACAGCTGACACCGGGCGCCGTGCTACGTTCCGTGAAGGAGCAACTACGTGCTGTCCCTGATAAAGGCATCGGCTTCGGCGTGTTAAAGCAGCTGCTGCAAACACACGCCCTGCAAGGTGAAGACCCATGGGAAATCGTATTTAACTACCTCGGCCAGTCGGACCGCGTAGTGAAACAGGATGGCGTATTAACCATCGTCGAAGAAACAGCCGGACCTGGGGTGGGAGAAACCTATGTGATGCAGGAGAAGATAGGTGTCAACAGTATCGTCAGCGACGGAGCACTTGTATTGGCGTGGTCTTTCAGTACCAGGCATTTCCAGGCGGAACAGATACAAGCACTGGCCGATGAGTATATTTTACAACTGCAGCAGTTGATTACAGACTGCGTCGCACAAACAAATACGCTGGTCACGCCCTCCGATTACGGGTTACAGGACGTTATGACGATCTCCGAACTGGACGCTCTGCTGGACGTTGCCCATACCGGTACGCCAAGGCGTGCGCAGGTATCGGGATTATATCGTTTGAGCGCATTACAGGAGGGAATGTTGTTTCACAGCCTGTATGACCAGGCTGGCGGTGCATACATTGAACAGTTCGGCTGCGATCTGATCAACGTGCAGCCGGAGGCTTTCAAAGCAGCATGGGAACACCTGGTGCAACGGCATACTATCTTGCGCACTGCTTTCTTCAGTGATGAAGCAGCGATACCCTTGCAGGCTGTCTTTAAAGAAGTGGTGTTACCATTTCAGCTGCAGGACTATAGCGGGATGGACGAAGCGGAACAACAAAAAGCGGTGGAAGCTTTCGCACAGCAGGACGCGCGGCAGCCCTTTGACTTCAAAGTGGCACCGATGATGCGTATTGCGCTGATCAAGTTAGCGGAGGGGCGTCACCGTTTGCTGTGGACTTTCCATCATATTTTGTTTGATGGCTGGTCTGTTCCCGTGTTAATGGAGGAGTTGCTGCAAGCTTACGAGGCAGCAGAGAACGGCGCGTCGCTGCCGGCAGGTACAGAAGATCGTTATGAGGACTTTATCCGTTACCTGGAAAAAAGGGACGATGAAAAAGAAGAGCAATACTGGCGCCGGTATATGGAAGGGGTGGAAGAAGCCACCCTGCTGCCTTTTATCCGTCCGGGCGCTGACCGCACGCGGGAGGCTGGTGTATATAAAGACTTCGTCCTGAGCATCGGTGCCGGGGCAACGGCAAAGATCAATGCCTTCGCCCAGCAACAGCACGTTACCGTCAATACGCTCATGCAGGGCGTATGGGCGGTACTGTTACATCACTATACAGGACAGGAGCATGTTACCTACGGCGTAACGGTGTCCGGCCGGCCGGAAGACTTACCCGGCGTGGAACAGCGGGTTGGCATGTATATTAATACCATCCCGCTGCATGCGGCTGTTGCGGCAGAGAAGACGCTGGGTCCCTGGTTGCAGGAACTACAGCTCTCCCAGCTGCAAAGTCGTGAGCACCAGCATACCGGCCTGGATACTATCCAGCGCTGGTGTGGCCTCACCGGCGAATTGTTTGATACCCTGCTGGTGTTTGAGAACTACCCGGTAAGTAAGGTGCTGGAGGCGCAGTCATGGCGCTTACAGGTGGAAAATGTGGCCGTACAGGAGAAGACAAACTATCCGCTCACTATTTTGATCGTCGCCGGAGAAACACTCCATATCCGTTTCAGCTACAATACTGCGCTGCTTTCAGATAACTATCTGCAGGCTATCGCCGGCCATTTTGAAACCCTGCTGGCGCAACTGCCGGAAAGCGGCGGCAGCTCTTTGTCCGGGCTCTCATGGCTGACGAATGCGGAGCAACAGCTGCTGCACAGGTTCAACGATACCGCTGTTGATTTCCATGAGCAACAAACACTGACGGCCCTGTTTGCAGCACAGGTAAGCCGTACACCGCTGCTGATAGCCGTGGTGGATGAGCAGGGATGCCTGACCTACCGCGAACTGGATATTATCACGAACCAACTGGCCCATTACCTGAACAGTAAAGGCGTGGGAGCGGAAACACTGGTGCCGGTGTGTCTTGAACGTTCGCTGGACATGATCATCGCTATTGTAGCCATTCTGAAAGCCGGTGGCGCGTATGTGCCGGTCGATCCTACCTATCCGGAAGAACGGATCCTGCACATACTGGAAGATACCAATGCAGATGTCATCCTGACAGACCATTCCGGTTTCCGGGCCATCCCCGATAACTTCAGCAGCGTGGTGCGCCTCGATGAAATCCGGCCTGTGCTGGGCATCTACCCGGAGACACCTCCTGCGCAGGTGATTGAGCCTCACCATGTGGCGTATGTGATCTATACTTCCGGTTCCACCGGTAAGCCCAAAGGCGTGATGAATGAACATGCCGGCGTAGTGAACCGCTTGTTGTGGACGCAGAAATACTTTGGACTCAACGGGGACGACGCTATTTTACAGAAAACAACTTTTTGTTTCGACGTATCCGTATGGGAACTGTTATGGCCGTTGATCTGCGGCGCACGGCTGGTGATGGCTATCCCGGAAGGACAGAAGGATACCGCGTATCTGAAAGCGGCGATCGACCGTTATGGTATCACTACTGTTCATTTTGTCCCTTCGATGTTACATATCTTCCTTGAAGATGTAAGTCCGGACGAGGTGCCGGGCCTGAAAAGGGTGCTGTGCAGCGGGGAAGCGCTGAAGCCACAGCAGGTGAGCCTGTTTCGCGAAAAAATACCATATGCAGGACTATATAACCTCTACGGCCCTACGGAGGCGGCGATCGACGTTACCTGCTGGCGTGTGCCGGACCGTTTCACAGAAAATGATATCGTGTCTATCGGTAAACCGGTAGCCAACACACAGCTGTATATTCTCGATAAGGCCGGTGGATTGCTGCCGCCGGGCGTTTTCGGGGAATTGCATATTGGCGGCGTACAGGTGGCCCGCGGATACCTGAACAGGGAAAGTCTCACCGCAGAGAAATTCATCGCAGATCCGTTCAGCGACGGCCGCCTGTATAAAACCGGTGACTGGTGCCGCTGGTTACCCGACGGCAATATAGAATACGCCGGCAGAATAGACGACCAGGTGAAGATCCGGGGATTCAGGATCGAGCTGGGAGAAATAGAGAGCGTATTGCTGGAGAACGAACAGGTGAGCGAAGCGGTAGTGGTGGCGCGCGATGCCGCTGACGGCAGCAAGCGCCTGATAGGTTATGTGGTCCCCGTAGGAGAAATAGACCGCATGGCCGTGCTGGATGAGCTGAAGCGCCGTCTTCCTGAATATATGGTGCCGGCGATACTGGTACCGCTGACAGCGATGCCGCTGACCACCAGTGGGAAGATCAACCGCAGGGCCTTACCAGCGCCGGATGAATCCTTCCTTACCGCTGCAGCATATGTGGCTCCGGGAAATGAAACGGAGCAGGTATTGGCCAATATCTTCCAGGATATTCTGAATATCTCCCGTGTAGGCGTCAACGATAACTTCTTCGCGCTGGGGGGCAATTCTCTCTTGTCTATGCGCCTGGTAGCGGCGATACGCAAACAGCTGCAGCTGGAGCTGCCGGTGAAATCGGTATTTACACATGCTACTGTAGGCCTGTTGGCAGCACATCTGGGCAGCCAAGAGCATGCAGCCCCGGTACTCCCCGCCGTAGAAGCGATGCCACGCCCGGAAAGAGTACCGCTTTCGTTTAGCCAGGAGCGTCTATGGTTTATCGATCAGCTGGAAGGAAGCGTGCAGTATCACATCCCCGTGGTGCTGCGACTGAAAGGGATGCTTGATAGAAACGCGCTGGCAGCTGCGTTACAAAGTATTATCAATCGCCATGAGATACTACGGACGGTGATTGCAGAGGAAGACGGTATTGCCTGGCAACGGTTGCTGGACCGCGACCAGTGGCAGCTGACGGTGACAGACGATCCCGTTTATCATGAAGATCCGCTGGCGTTGTCGTCGCTGGTGCAGGCACAGGTGCAGGCGCCTTTTGATCTGGCGAAGGACCATATGCTGAGGGCCCACCTGGTGGTGTTGTCGGCAACGGAACATGTGCTGGTGGCAGTGATCCACCACATCGCTTCCGACGGCTGGTCTTCTTCCATCATCATCAACGAGCTGGCAGACCTTTACCGTTCATTTGTCCGCCGTGAAGTGAACACACTGCCACCACTGCCGCTGCAATATGCAGACTATGCTATCTGGCAACGACGCTACCTGACAGATACTGTATTGTCGTTGCAGCTCGACTACTGGAAAGCCCAGCTTGATGACGTAGAGACGTTGCAGTTACCGACGGACTACTCCCGTCCGGCAGTACAGCGCAACCGGGGCGCTGTTGCCTGGTTCCGGCTGGATAAACAGTTGACCTCCGGCCTCCGGGTGCTGGCACAACAGCAGGAAGCAACGTTGTTTATGACACTGCTGGCAGCCTTTAAAGTATTGTTGTTCCGCTATAGCGGTCAGGAAGATATCTGTGTAGGAAGTCCTGTGGCCGGCCGTACGCGGCAGGAGACAGAAGCGCTCATCGGCTTCTTTATTAACACACTGGCGTTGCGTAGTTATGTAGCGGGTCAACAGTCCTTCATCAGCCTGTTGCAGGCGGTGAAGGAGACTACACTCAACGCATACCAGCACCAGGAGATACCTTTCGAAAAAGTGGTGGAAGCCGTGGTGAAAGCGCGCGATCTCAGCAGAAGCCCCCTGTTCCAGGTGATGTTCACCCTGCAGAATATGCCGGAAAGTACATCGCCGGAGCTGGAAGGATTACACATGGAAGCGGCGCCGCTGTCTTACGCTACCACCCAATATGATCTCAGCTTTACGCTGGAAGATACCCCCGAAGGGCTGCGGGGCAGCGTAGAATACTGCACCGATCTGTATGTGCCTGCCACCATTGACAGGATGATACAGCATTTTGAACAGCTGCTGCACAGCCTTGTGGCGGCGCCGGCGGCCAGCCTCGAATCACTGTCCATCCTCAGTGAGGCAGAAGAGCGGCAGTTGCTGTACGGCTTTAATCAAACCCGGCAACCGGCGGGCGCCACACCCCCCCAAACGCTGGCATCCTTGTTTACAGAACAGGCCAGCCGTACGCCACTGGCTACGGCGCTGGTGTTCGGCAACTCGGCGCTCACCTACCAGGAGCTGGAAGAGCGTTCCGGCCAACTGGCAGCGCAACTGGCGCGTAACGGCGTTGGCGCGGGCACGTTGGTACCGCTATGCATCGATCGTTCGCTGCAGATGATGGTAGCGATCCTCGGTATCCTGAAAGCCGGTGGCGCCTACGTGCCGCTGGACCCGCAGCATCCGGCAGAAAGGATTGGCCGTATACTGGCAGATATCGGTGGCGATCCGCTGATCGTGACCACACCGGAGCATACGCATCTGTTTCCATCATCATCCAGGTTGTTATTGCCTGACGAGTGGCACAAACAGGCGGGAGAGGGGTATACAATAAAGGCCGCCACACCGGAGGACCCGGCTTATGTCATCTATACCTCCGGTTCCACCGGCATCCCCAAAGGCGTGGTCATTCCACATGCGGCCATTGTCAACTTTATTGTTCACCGCAGTGCGGATTTTAATATAGACGTAACCGATAGGGTACTGCAATTCTCCAACTATTGTTTCGATGCCTCGGTGGAACAAATGTTCCTGCCTTTGGTCAACGGCGCCGTGCTGGTGTTGATACCGGAGGCACTGCGGCTGGACCGGCAGGAATTTGAGCAGCTGCTGGAGCAGGAACAGATTACGCACCTGGATACAACGCCCGGCTTCCTGGCGTCCATTACGCCGGGGAACTATGGCTCCCTGCACCGGGTGGTTTCCGGCGGTGAAGCGTGCAGCCTGCCGCTGGCAGCGGCATGGGCATCGCATGTTGACTTTTATAACGAATATGGCCCTACGGAAACAACAGTGGTTGCCACTGCCTGGCATTACCAGTCGCAGCAGGCGGTCAGTACAGACATGCTGCCTATCGGAAAACCATTGACAAACGTAAGTGCCTACATCCTCGATAGTACCGGCCGCCCCGTACCAGTGGGCGTACCTGGGGAACTGTTTATCGGCGGTATTCAGGTGGCCCGCGGATACCTGAACAATCCAACACTGACCGCCGAAAAATTTGTCGATGATCCATTTGGTGGCCATGGCGGGAAGTTATACCGTACCGGTGATCTCGCCAGCTGGCTGGCCGATGGCAACATCGCCTACCTCGGACGGATAGACGACCAGGTGAAACTGCGCGGCTACCGGATTGAGCTGGGAGAGATTGACAATGCGTTGTTAAAACATTCTTCCGTCCGCGAGGCGGTGACAACCGTAAAAGCCGATGGTGCGGGCCATAAAAGGCTGGTGGCCTATCTCACAGGAGAACAGCTGCCGGACCGTGAAGGCTTGTCCGCTTTCCTGCGGGACAGGCTGCCGGAGTACATGGTGCCGGTACAGTTTATTCCGCTGGAGGCCATCCCATTGACCCCTAACGGGAAGGTAGATAAAAAAGCACTGCCTGCACCCGACATGGATTTACTGAGCGGCAATGCTTTCGTGGCCCCCCGCAATGAGACCGAATCCCAACTGGCCACCATCTGGCAAAATCTGCTGAACCTGCAACAGGTAGGGATATACGATAACTTCTTCGAACTGGGCGGTGACTCGATTATTACCATACAGGCTGTGAGCCGTGCCAGGAAAGCAGGATTGAACCTGCATCCGGCAGATTTATTCAGGTACCAGACGATTGCCGGTCTTGCTGCGATGCTGGCTGCGAAACAGGATACGCCGGACAACCAGGCGGAACAGGGTACGCTGGCCGGCGCAAGCGGACTGTTGCCCATACAACACTGGTATTTTGCCCAGACAGCGGAGGCTGTGGGAGAATACCATTATAACCAGGCGCTCTTGCTGGAGGTGGACAAATCTGTAGCTATTAACACGCTGGAAGCTGCTATCGAAAGACTGGTGCAGCATCATGATGCGCTGCGTTTCAGCTATACCCGGCAGCAGCCATGGCAACAAGTATACGGCACGTACAAGGGGACGCTGGAAATAGTAGACCTGCGGGATGAAACAACAGATACCTTACCGGCGGAGATTACCACGCAGGCGGAGCATTATCAGCGCAGCCTGTATCCGGAACAGGGCATTGTGATCCGGACGGTACTGATGACAACGCCCGAAAGCATCTCCCACCACCGCCTGCTGATCGTAATACATCACCTGGCGATCGATGGTGTGTCGTGGCGTATTCTGCTGGAAGACCTGGAACAGCTGCTAAAACAGCCGGCTGCAGCGCTTTCACTGAAGAGTAATTCCTATCGTCAGTGGCAGCAGACGCTGACTGCTTACGGTCAACGTACGAAGGTACAAGCCCAGCTGGGATATTGGCAACAGGCCACGGCCGGATTTAAACCGTTGCTGACGGATAAGTCCTTTGAAGGTGCCGTTACGATCAGAGATACGGCCAACCTGGTGGTACGGCTGAATACCGGGCAAACGAAGCGATTGCTGCAGGACGCTCCGAAAGCATATCATACAGAAATAAACGATCTGTTGTTGTGTGCCCTGGCAATGACACTGCAGGAGTGGAGTCATACAGACAGCGTGACCATCGGCCTGGAAGGTCATGGCCGCGAAGCCATCGATAACGTGACAGATATCAGCCGTACGGTAGGATGGTTCACGAGCCTCTATCCCCTGAAACTGGCGACAGGAAAAGGGAGTATCGGCACGCAAATAAAAACAGTTAAAGAACAATTACGTAATGTACCGGACAAAGGTCTCGGATACGGCGTGTTAAAATACCTGCAGCAGGAAACATCCCTCCAGGGCAACGACCCCTGGGATGTAGTGTTCAACTACCTCGGGCAGACGGACAACGTAACGGCAGCAGACGGGTTGCTGCGGATGGCGGCAGAATCGCCGGGCGCCGCTACCGGCAAAGACTTTCCGTTGTCAGAGAAAATAGCGGTAGACAGTATGGTGCAGGATGGAGAGCTGGTGCTTCGCTGGAAATACAGCAGCCGGCATCTCAGTGCTGACGCCATGGAGAAAATGGCTACGATATATATAGCACACCTGGAAGCGCTGATTTCCCATTGTGCGGGCCGCCGGGAAGCGACGTTTACGCCATCTGACTTCGGTCTGGGTAAAGAGATCAGCGTAGCAGAGCTGGATGCCTTCCTGGATGCTACTCCTGGCGGGATTGCCCGACGTGGCCGTATCAGCAGCCTTTACCGGCTTACCGGGCTGCAGGAAGCGATGTTGTTCCATGCATTGTTTGACGAACATTCCAATGCCTACATGGAGCAGTTTACCTGTGATCTGCTCCACTTAAATGAGGCGGCGTTTATCCAGAGCTGGAACCTGCTGCTGCAAAGACATACCGCCTTACGCAGCGGTTTCAGCGCTGATGAGTTCAGCATTCCGGTGCAGTGTGTGTACCAGGATGTACAGCTAACGGTAACCTTACTGGATGACCGTTCACTGACGCCTGAAGCGCAGCAGGAGAAACTGGAAGCCTACCTGGAGGCGGACCGTAACAAGGGCTTTGACTTCAGCCATGCTCCGCTGATGCGACTGGGGCTGATCCGTGTCGATGACAGTCGTCATCGTATGATATGGACTTCCCACCATATTTTGTTCGATGGCTGGTCCCTGCCGCTGATACTGGAAAACCTGTTACAGATATACGGAGCGGTGGTGAAACAGTTGCCGCTGCCGGCGTTTACGGAAGACCGCTATGAAGATTATGTGCGGTACCTGGAACGCCAGGATAAATCACAGGAAGAAGCTTTCTGGCGTAGTTACCTGAAAAACGCTACAGATGCTACTTTGCTGCCCTTCATCGGTGCCGCCGAAGCCCGTAATGCAGGAGTAGGCACCTACCGGCAGGAGCTGCTGGAACTGGATGAAACGACTACCCGGAATATCCATCGGTTTGCACACCGTCATCGTATCACGCCTAATACCATCATACAGGGCGTATGGTCGTATCTGTTATACCGCTACACCGGGCGTAGGGAAGTGACTTACGGCATCACGGTGTCCGGCCGGCCGGAAGGGTTGCCGGGTATAGAACAGGCGGTGGGTATGTATATCAACACGCTGCCGTTGTGTGCGGTGATTGATCCTGTTAAAACAATAACCGTATGGCTGCAGGAGTTACAGGCATCGCAGCTGCAATGCCGGGAGTACCAGTACACACCGCTGGACGATATGCAGCGCTGGACCGGTATTACCGGTGATTGGTTCGATAGCCTGCTGGTATATGAAAATTACCCGGTGAGCAAGATGATGACGGCGCAACAGGGTATATTGAATGTGGAGAATGTGACGGTACATGAACAGACCAACCTGCCGCTGGAGATACTGGCCGCGGTATCAGATACTATCCGGGTGACACTCCGCTATAATGCCGACCTCCTCGCAGATACCTATATCAACGCTATCCGCGGGCATTTCGAAGAAGTGCTTTTACAGATGACGGCGAATGATAACCTTCAGCTGGCCCAACTCGATATATTAACGCCCGGTGAGAGAGTGATGTTGACAGAAACACTGAACAACCGCAAGGTGGCGTTCCCACAAGATAAAACACTGGTATCCCTTATCCGTGAAAAGGCAGCAGTGATGCCTGATGCCACGGCTATTGTCTTTGGAGAGACAACACTGACATACCGTGCGCTGGAAGAGCGCTCCAACCAGGTGGCACATTGCCTGCAAAGCCTGGGCGTGAAAAAAGATGTCCCTGTGCCCATCTGCATTGAAAGGTCTGCAGAGATGGTCATCGGGATATTGGGCATCCTGAAGGCGGGCGGCGCCTATGTACCGGTGGATACGGCTTATCCGCCCGAGAGGATCGCTTTCCTGCTGGAAGATGTATCGGCATCGGTAGTATTGAGCAGCCGGTTGCTGAAAGACAAGCTGACAGCTGTCACCGCGGCCCGCGTAATAGCCCTGGACGATCGCCAGGAGGAAGTGTTCCGCCAGCCGGTGTCTGGCTCGCTGCTGGTGCCGTCTCCCGCAGACCTGGCGTACATTATTTATACTTCCGGTTCCACCGGAAAGCCCAAGGGCGTGCTGATAGAACACCGGGGCATGCTGAACCATCTCTATGCCAAGGTCAACGACCTGCGGCTGGACCATCGCTCCGTTATTGCGTTTACCGCATCCTATACTTTCGATATCTCCGTATGGCAGATGTTCGCCGCGCTGCTTTGCGGCGGCACGACCATCATCTATTCCGAAGACACCATCCTGCAGCCGGAACTGCTGATGCGAGCGGCAGACCGCCAGCAGGTGACTATCCTGGAACTGGTGCCTTCTTACCTGGCCACCGTACTACAGGAAGACATTGCCGTGAAACTGGAGCACCTGGAGTTCCTGCTCGTTACAGGTGAAGCTGTCAGCCAGCAGGTGCTGGTACAATGGTTCCGGCATCCGGATTACGGTCGTATTCCTGTGGTGAACGCTTACGGACCTACGGAGGCGTCTGATGATATCTGTCATTATACAATGTACGAAGCACCGGTACAGTCCAACATTCCGCTGGGCTATCCTATTCAAAACCTATGCATTTACGTGGTGAATGAAGCCATGCAACTATGCCCGTCCGGTGTACCCGGAGAGATCTGTGTTTCAGGGATAGGAGTGGGAAGAGGATACCTCAATCGCCCCGAACTGACGGCAGAGAAATTCATCACTGATCCGTTTATAACGGGGATGCCTGTACGTATGTACCGCACCGGAGATCTCGGTCGCTGGCTTCCCGACGGCACAGTGGAGTATCTCGGCCGCCTGGATGACCAGGTGAAGGTCCGCGGCTTCCGGGTGGAGCTGGGTGAAATTGAACATGCCCTGCAACTGCATGAACACATACAGCAGGCAGTAGTGGTGGCCCGTGCTGATCGTAAAGGCAACAAGCAACTGGCGGCATATGTGGTCACTACCGATGCGTACGATCGTGACAACGTATATGCGTTCCTGAAAGGACGCCTGCCGGAGTATATGGTTCCTTCCTGGCTGGTGCCACTGGAGAAGCTACCGCTTACGGCCAATGGTAAAATAGACCGTAAAGCACTGCCCGCACCGGATGAAGTAGCGGGATGGTCTTCGCAGACATATGTTGCCCCCCGCAATGAGACAGAAGCATTGCTGACCAACGTATGGGAAGACTTGCTGGGCGTGGCAAAAGTAGGCGTGCAGGATAACTTCTTTGAACTGGGAGGTCACTCGCTGCAAGTGATCCGGCTGACTTCTACCGTCCGCAAACAGTTCGGCATAGAGGTCAATGTGAGGACCTTCTTCCAGCTGGCCACCATCGAACAGCTGGCGAGATACATCCGCCTGAATCTCGACCAGTCTCCGGCAGATGATGACGACGATCTCGAAACCATCACCCTATAAAAATACAACCCCATTTAATTCTCTCATTCATTCAAACAACTGTATATGTCAGATTTTAATTTAATTGACATCGTTGACTTACTGGGAAGGGCCCAGGATTCGGGAATAAAAATATCCTATGACGAAAATGACCTGGTGGTAAAGGTTAACAAGGAACAGAAGATTGACAGCAGCCTGCTAAAAGTGCTGAAGGACAACAAACAACATCTCATTACCTATTTCAGGCAATATCACCAGCGCACGGCTGCAGTAACGGGAACGGCTATAACAGCCGCTTCCGGCCGTTCCGCTGATACTGCGGTGCCGTTGTCTTTCAGCCAGGAAAGGCTCTGGATTATTGACCAGCTGGAAGGTAGTGTGCAATATCACCTGTCCGCGGCACTCCGCATGGAGGGAGCGTTGGACCGCAGCGCGCTGGAAAATGCCCTGCGCGAAATCGTTAACCGGCACGAGATCCTTCGCACGGTGATCCGTACCAGCGAAGATGGTGGCCGGCCATCACAGTATGTGATGGAAAAAGATCAATGGCAGCTTAGTATCCGGGAAGATGCCGCAGTACTTCATGATACTGCTGCGCTGCAGGATGCGCTGAGAGAGAATATCGGGGTCCCTTTTGATCTCGCCAATGATCATCTGCTGCGGGCGCAATTGATCGTGCTGGAAAAAGAGGTGCATATACTGGTGTTAACGCTGCATCATATCGTTTCCGATGGCTGGTCCACCGGTATCCTGGTAAGTGAATTGCAGGCGTTGTATGATGCTTACGCCAACGGCCGTACGCCGCAGCTGACACCGTTGGAAATACAATATGCCGACTATGCCCTTTGGCAGCGTCAACAGCTGGGCAGCAGCGGGCTGCAACAACAACTGGATTACTGGAAGAAGCAGTTGGCCGGTGTGCCGCCGCTGGAATTGCCGCTGGATTATCCACGGCCTGCTGTTCAGAGCACCCGGGGCGCTACCATCGATTTTGTGGTGGACAACACTATCGCCCATAAGTTGAAACAACTGTCACGGCAGGAAGATGTGACGCTCTTTATGACGTTGCTGGCCGCCTTCAAAGTATTGTTATACCGTTACAGCGGTCAGGAGGATATCTGCGTGGGCAGCCCCGTCTCCGGCAGAACAAGGGCAGAGATGGAAACGCTGATCGGCCTCTTTGTGAATACGCTGGCGCTGCGCAGCGATCTGGGCGATCACCCCTCTTTCCGGGCATTGCTTCAACAAATTAAACAGACGACCCTGAGCGCATATGATCACCAGGAGATACCATTGGAAAAAGTGATCGAGACCGTGGTGAAAGGCCGCAATCCCGGCCGTAGCCCGTTGTTTCAGGTGGTCTTTGCTTTGCAGAACACGCCGGTGTCAAAAGCAGATGCGCCCGGCAGGCTGCGGTTGTCAGAAGAAAAAATCATCACAGAAAGCGCTAAGTTCGATCTTACCCTGATCATGCAGGAGACAGACGAAGGACTGAAAGGCAGCGTGGAATATTGCGCCGACCTGTTCAGCGATACCACTATAGCGGCTTTGATCGGGCACTTCAACGAACTGTTGCTGTCGGTGATTTCCACCCCGGATGCACGCATAGACGATCTTCCGCTGTTAAACAAAGCAGAAGAACAACAATTACTACAAACATTCAACGATACCCTTGCAGATTTCCCACCGGAAAAAACAGTACTGGACCTGTTCCGCGAACAGGTGGCTGCCAGACCGGACGCTGTGGCATTAAACAGCGCAGATGGACAACTGTCATATCGCTTACTGGACGAGCGTTCCAACCGGCTGGCGCACTACCTGCAGCAACAAGGCGTTGCCGCAGGCAGTCTGGTGCCTGTTTGCCTCGAACGCTCGCATGATCTTGTGATAGCCATGCTGGCGGTGATCAAGACCGGCGCTGCCTATGTGCCGGTAGATCCTGCCTATCCGGCAGCGCGCATACGCTTTATGCTGGAAGACACCAGTGCAGCGATTGTTATCTGTAATGAAGTGATCGCCGCAGGCATCGGGGAGAAGATACGGCCGGTCATTCCGGTACGGGAACAGGCAACGGTCGACCGTTACCCTGCTACTGCGCTTACCGTGTCACCCGCGGCCGATCAGCTGGTATATGTGATTTATACTTCCGGCTCTACTGGTCAGCCTAAAGGCGTGATGATTGAACACCGGGGGCTGGCCAACCTGGTGCATTGGCACCAGCAGGCTTTCGGCGTAACGGCTGACAGCCGCGCTACAGCCGTTTCGGGCATCGGCTTCGACGCATTCGGATGGGAGCTTTGGCCCTACCTGGCCGCCGGCGCCTCCGTCTTCCTGGTAGACGACGATACCCGCATCTTCGTCCCGGCACTGGTGGACCTGCATGTAAAACAGCAGATCACACACGCCTTTATTTCCACCGCCCTGGTACCGGCATTTATCCAGGCCGGTGCCGGAAAGATACAAGACCTGCAATACCTGCTCACCGGCGGTGATAAACTGCCTGCCACGCAGGTGTCGTCGCTACCCTATAAACTGGTTAACAACTACGGGCCAACGGAAAACAGTGTAGTCACTACCAGTTATGTGCTGTCGCCCGTTAACGCGTTAATGACGCCTCCCATTGGCAGCCCCGTGAGCAATACGCGTGTGTACATACTCAGTCCTGCGGGCGCACTCAGTCCGGCTGGTGTGGCCGGAGAGATATGCATTGCAGGCGCCGGTCTTGCTAAAGGGTATTTAAACCTGCCGGTACTGACAGCAGAAAAGTTCACCATTCATACAAACGGAGAAAGGATTTATCATACCGGTGACCTGGGCCGGTGGCGCGCTGACGGTACGATCGAATACCTGGGACGTATAGACGAGCAGGTGAAGGTACGCGGCTACCGCATTGAGCCCGGAGAAATAGAAAGTGTGCTCACCGCTGTGAAAGGCGCTAAGCAGGCGCTGGTACTCGCTAAAACGGATGGCGCCGGTCACAAACGGCTGGTAGCCTACATTGCCGGTGATGAGAGTTTTGATAAAGCTGCTGCCCTGGCGGCGGTGAAAAGCCGCTTGCCGGAATATATGGTGCCGGCGGCGATTATCGTGATGAACCAGCTGCCGCTAACGGCCAACGGCAAAATCGATAAAAAGGCCTTGCCGGAACCTGCGCTGGAGAGTGCGGCTACCACTGCTTACACGGCGCCACGCAATACCACGGAAGAGGTACTGGCTGCTATCTGGCAGGAACTGTTGGGCGTACAACAGGTAGGTATATACGATAATTTCTTTGAACTGGGTGGCGATTCTATTATCACCATTCAGGCCGTGGGCCGTATAAGAAGGGCGGGGTACGAGTTGCAGCCGAGAGACCTGTTCGTACATCAGCATATCGCCGCACTGGCGGCTCATATACATGCAGCGGCGGGCCACAGCGTGACCGGCGAACAGGGGAGGCTCACCGGTACCAGCGGACTATTGCCTATTCAGCAATGGTTCCTGCAGCTGGATACCGCTGCTGTAAATCACTTTAACCAAAGTGTATTATTGGGAATTGATAAAAAAGTAACTGCTGAACAACTGGCACCGGCTGTTCAACAGCTGGTCGACTATCACGATGCGTTACGTTTTGTGTATCATCAACAGGAAAACAGATGGCAACAGGAATACGGCGCTGGTGAAGGAGAGCTGGAAGTGGCAGACCTGCGGAACGTGCCAACGGATCAACTGACGGATGCTATCACCGCCACCGCAGACCGCTATCAGGCCGGCCTGGATATACGGAAAGGCGCAGTGACCAAAGCTGTACTGATACTGACTCCGGATACAGAAGCGGCCAACCGCCTCTTTATCGTGGTGCACCACCTGGCCGTGGATGCCGTTTCCTGGCGCATCCTGCTGGAAGACCTGCAGCAGCTGTTGCAGGGACAATTACTGCCGGAGCGGAAAAGTTCTTCTTACCGGCAATGGCAACAGGCGCTGGTCAACTACGGGGAGTCACCACGCGGACTGTCCCAGATACCCTATTGGGAAAAGGTAGTGCAACAACCACTGCCCCTGAAGACCGACAAGACATTTGATGGACAGGTAACGGTGGCGGATACCGGAAATTATACTTCACGGCTGAGCGCAGATAGTACCCGCCAGTTGTTGAAAGATGCTTCTCTGGCTTATCATACGGAAATAAATGATCTTCTGCTGACGGCATTGGCCCTGACGTTATCCGCATGGAACGGCCATACAGCCGTGGTCGTAGGGCTGGAAGGACACGGGAGGGAAGACATCGATAAAAGCATCGACACCAGTCGTACCGCAGGTTGGTTTACCAACCTGTTCCCGGTGCTCCTGGAAACCGGCAACAATAGCGCTGTGGGGGCGGCGCTGAAGGCTGTCAAGGAACAGCTGCGGCGTACGCCGGATAAAGGACTGGGGTATGGCGTCCTGAAATACCTGAACAAAATACCGGCATTGCAGGGTGCCAATCCCTGGAATGTGGTGTTTAACTACCTCGGTCAGTCCGATAATCTGAAAGACGAAGCGGGCCTGTTCAGCGGAGCTTTGGAATCGTCCGGAGCGGATATCGCCGCCGGTTTCCCGTTACAGGAGCTATTGAGCGTCACAGGCCTGGTAAAAGCGGGGCAGCTGCAGCTGGATTGGAACTATAGCGCACAGCACTTTGAACAGGCTACCATTGCGCAGCTGGCGCAAAGCTACCTGTCTCACCTGGAAGCGTTGATTGCACATTGTGTGGCAGTGACAACCCCGGTGTTTACGCCTTCGGACTATGGGCTTGGCGCGTGGGTGACCAACGAAGAACTGGATCAGTTCCTCGATGCTTCACATAACGGCGTACCGCGGCGGCAGCAGATCGACAGCCTGTACCGGCTGAGTGGTCTACAGGAAGGGATGCTCTTTCATAGCCTGTATGCCGCGGAGGGAGGAACTTACACCGAACAGATGACCGTCGCGCTCGAGGATCTTCATGTAGATGCTTTCGTGAAAAGCTGGAACCTGCTGCTGGAAAAACACAGCATTCTGCGGACTGCTTTCTATTATGACCGCTTTAGTATTCCAGTGCAATGTGTTTACAGGAAAGTAACGCTACCGGTAGAGATATTGGATTATACCGCCTATGGCACCGATGAGCAGGACAGGTTGTACAAGGCCCTGGAGGAGGCAGACCTGCGCCGGGGATTTGATTTCACGGAAGCGCCGTTGATGCGTTTAACACTGGTACGGCTACACGATAATAACTTCCGGATGTTATGGACGTCCCATCATATCCTGCTGGACGGCTGGTCATTGCCCATTCTCGTGGAAGGACTGCTGTCAGGATATGATGCATTCCTGACCGGCAGCGCGCTGCCTTCCTGGCGGGATGACCGTTTCGGAGAGTACATCCAGTTCCTGGACCGCCTCGACAAAGGAGCAGCAGAACATTACTGGAAACACTACCTGCAGGAACTGGGCGAAGCTACCCTGTTGCCGTTCATCGGCAGCACTACGGCCCGTACCAAAGGCGTGGGGGTGTATCATAACCGGAAGGTGGTGCTGGATGCGGCTTTTACGCAGCAGCTGTCACGTTTTGCACAAAAACATCATATTACCGTTAATACGCTGATGCAGGGCGTTTGGGCGTACCTGTTACACGCTTACACCGGCCACAGGAATGTTGCCTATGGTATCACCGTGTCCGGTCGTCCGGACAACCTGTTGAGCGCCGAGCGGGGAGTGGGATTGTATATCAATACGCTGCCGTTGCATACCGCTGTGGACGAAAGCAGTCAGATCGTTAACTGGTTGCAGCAATTGCAGGCGGAGCAGCAGCAAAGCCGGGAGCACCAGTATAATAATCTGCAGGAGGTGCAGCAATGGGCGGGCATCAGCGGTGATCTGTTTGACAGCTCTATTACTTTCCAGAACTACCCCGTGGACGAAGTGGTGAACGCAAAAGAATGGCAGCTGAAAGTGACGGGCGTGGAGACGCATCCGCATACCAACTATCCGCTGACCATTATTATCAGCATTTCTAGGGAAACCAGCCTGGTGTTTGCCTATAACACTGCATTGCTGGAAGATCATTACCTCGAAGCGATTACCGGGCATTTTAAACAGGTATTGCAACAGATCACGGCCGGTGTCGCAGAAACGGTCGGAGATATTGAGCTGTTGACACCAACGGAAAAACAGCAATTGCTGAATACCGCTACGGTTGCCTATCCCGCGCATACTACGCTGATAGATATCTTTGAAACACAGGCAGACCATGTGCCGGAGCAGACAGCTGTGCGGTGTGAAGACCGGGTGTTGACCTATAGCCAACTGGACAAGCGGTCCACACAACTGGCGCATTATCTGCGTGGCAAAGGCGTCACTACCGGTTCGCTGGTACCGTTGTACTTCGGGCGTTCCGCGGATATACTGATCGCCCTGCTGGGCATCCTCAAGGCCGGTGGCGCCTATGTGCCAATCGATCCGGATTTTCCGGCGGAACGTGTCAGCTATATGCTAACCGATACAGCGGCGAAGGTAATTGTCACCAACAACGCCTGCGCCGGTAAGTTGCCGCTGACAGACCAGCAGGTCATTGCCCTCGATGGAGATGCCGCGCTGCTGGATACGATGCCGGCTACACGGATCTCACGGGAATGGCTACACGGGCAACCGGTGTACGTGATCTATACGTCCGGCAGTACCGGTAATCCCAAAGGAGTGATCGTTACCCATCAGAACCTGATGGATTATGTATATGGACTGAAACATGCACTACCGCTGGAAGAGAGCCGTTCTTTCGGCCTCATGTCCAGTATCGCTACCGATCTGGGTAATACCGTTGTTTTCGGTGCGCTGGCTACGGGCGGTGCATTGCATGTGTTCACCAAAGAGGCGGTGAATGACGCCGAACGGATCGCTGCCTATTTTGCGGCGCATCCGGTGGACTGTATTAAGATAGTGCCATCTCACTGGAAGGCATTGTCGTTGCCAGGCAACTTACTGTTGCCCCGGAAGCTGCTGATTTTCGGAGGAGAAGCGCTGGATGCCGGCGTTATAGCGGCTATCCGGGCATCGGGCAACAACGTTACGATTGTCAACCACTACGGCCCAACGGAAACGACTATCGGAAAACTGGTCCATGTGGTACAATCTGACAGTGTGTATGAACAACAGGTGCCTATCGGCAAACCGTTCTCCAACACACGGATATACGTGGTGTCGCCGACGGGCAAGCTAAGTCCGGTAGGCGTTCCCGGGGAGTTGTATATCGGTGGCGACGGTGTGGCTGCGGGTTATCTCCACCGGGAAGCCCTGACCAGTGAGAAGTTCGTGGCCGATCGTTTTCTGCCGGGTGTCTCCACACGCTTATACCGTACCGGAGACCTGGTGAAATACCTGCCGGATGGTAACATTCTGTTCCTGGGCCGTGCGGATGACCAGGTGAAGATCCGCGGTTACAGGGTAGAGTTAGGGGAGATCGAAAATGTGCTGATGAAGAGCGGTCTCACCGAACAGGCCGTAGTGCTGGCAAAGCCCGACCGTAACGGTGATAAGCGCCTGGTAGCATATGTTCTGCGTGGTAACGGCACAGATAAAGAAGCACTGCAGGTATACGTTAAAAATGAGTTGCCTGACCATATGCATCCGGCGCTGTGGGCCATCGTAGATAGTTTTCCGCTGATGGCCAACGGTAAGGTAGACCGTAAAGCGCTGCCAGACCCGGAGGAGGCCACCGAAGCGCAACAGGGATATGCGGCGCCGGAAACGGCCGTGGAGCAAAAGCTCGCTGCTATCTGGTCTGTATTGCTGGAGGTGGAAGAAGTAGGCCGTCATGATGATTTCTTTGCTTTGGGAGGTCATTCCCTGCTGGCTATTCGTCTTATTTCCGCCATCCGTAAACAAATGGCGGCGGAAGTTACCATCGGCGACGTATTCGATTATCCGACGGTAGCCACCCTGGCAGGGCAACTGGAACAACGGACAACGCAACCGTCCGCACCGGCGCTGGTGCGCAGGGAGCGGCCGGCCCGCATTCCGCTGTCTTTCAGCCAGGAAAGACTTTGGTTTATTGACCGTATGGAGGGCAGCATACACTACCATGTGCCGGCGGTATTACGCCTGAAAGGCAAGCTGGATACCACTGCGCTGGCAGCGGCGCTGAAAATGATCGTGGAACGGCATGAGGTGCTCCGCACAGTGATTGAGCAGGAGGAAGGACAGACCTGGCAACGGGTGCTCCAGGCCGATGACTGGCAGTTACAGATCATTGCCGGTACTTCCCTCATGGCAGAACCAGCCCTGCAGGACTACATCTCCCGGTTGATCAGCACACCCTTTGATCTCGGTAACGACTATATGTTGCGGGCACATCTGATTGTGAGACCGCAGGAAGAATATGTGCTGATAGTAACCCTGCATCACATTGCCTCTGATGCCTGGTCTACCGGTATCATCGTAACCGAGCTCGCGGAACTGTATGAAGCTTACACCAAAGGCCGTACACCATCATTGCCGGAACGGAATATACAGTATGCCGACTTTGCTATATGGCAACGGGAATACCTCAGTGGCAGCGTATTGCAGGACAAGCTTGGCTATTGGAAAAATAAACTGTCCGGCGCAGCGACCCTGCAACTACCGGCCGATTTCCCAAGGCCGGCGGTGCAGAGCACCCGGGGCAGCCTGTATTCGTTCAGGCTTGACCGTAACTTGTCGGCCGCTTTGCAGTCACTGTCCCAGCAACAGGGCGCGACGTTATTTATGACGCTGCTGGCCGCCTTTAAGGTATTGTTGTACCGCTACAGCGGACAGGAAGATATCTGTGTAGGGGTACCCACCGCCGGGAGGACCCGTCAGGAAACAGAAGGACTGATCGGTTTCTTTATCAACACCCTGGCACTGCGCAGTGACCTGGCCAACGAGCCGTCGTTTATCACTTTACTGCAGCAGGTAAAACAAACCACCCTCGGCGCTTATCAGCAGCAGGACGTGCCTTTTGAGCAGGTGGTAGATGCCGTGGTCAGGGAAAGGGATATCAGCCGCACGCCGCTGTTCCAGGTGATGTTCGTACTGCAGAACGCGCCGCAGGAAGGAACGCTGACGCTGGGCGACTTAACATTGTCCCAGCAGGAAAGTGCGCATACTACCTCCCGCTTCGATCTCAGCTGGTCTGTGATAGAGGGGGCTGATGGCCTGATGGGCAGTGTCGAATACTGCACAGACCTGTTCCGCGAAGCCACCGTACAGCGGATGGTGGCGCACTTCGAACAGTTGCTGCATGCCATTGTGGAGGCGCCGGATGCCGCTATCGATGAACTGGCGATGGTTACACCGCAGGAAACCACACAACTGCTGCATACGTTTAACCCAACGACCGTTGTCTATCCGGCAGCAGACACGATTCTGTCCCTGTTTGCGTCACAGGTAGCTATGCGGCCCAATGCTACGGCGCTGGCTTCCGCAACGGCCTCCCTTACCTATAAGACGCTGAACGAAAGAGCCGTTCAGCTGGCGCATTATCTGCAGGGCCAGGGCGTAAAAGCGGGAGACCGGGTACCGGTTTATCTCGGACGTACGCCGGAAATAGTGCTGGCCATGCTGGCTATCATGAAAGCCGGTGCGGCTTATGTGCCGGTAGATACCGCTTATCCGTTGGACCGTATCCGTTATATGCTGGCCGATTGCGGCGCCACTGTGCTGATCACGGACAGCGGCAATGCGGATAGTTTACCTGGTAATGACAGGCTGACGCTTATCCGGCTGGATGAAGACAGGGAAGCTATTAACCGCTATGCTCCGACTGGTGCGTTGCCGGAAGTCACTCCAGGCGACGTAGCCTACCTGATCTATACTTCCGGGTCTACCGGTCAGCCGAAAGGCGTGATGGTACCATATCGCGGGTTAACCAACCTGGTGCATTGGCATCAGGCGGCGTTCCGGGTGAATGCCCATAGCAGGGCCACCGCTGTTTCCGGCGTAGGCTTCGATGCCTTCGGCTGGGAAGTGTGGCCTTACCTTGCGGCGGGCGCATATGTGTACCTGCCGGACAACGACACCCGTGTGCTGATGCCTTCCCTCATCGCATTGCACCGGCAGCAGGGCTTTACGCATGCTTTTATCTCCACTGCGCAGGTGCAGGAATTCATCCGGGAGGCAGCGGATAAAATACTGCCGTTGCAATATCTGCTGACCGGCGGCGATCAGCTGCCGGCGACAGATGTCAGTGGTCTGTCCTATAAAATCATTAACAACTACGGCCCTACGGAGAACAGCGTAGTGGCCACCTGGTATGAGCTGTCGGCGACGGATAAAGACCGTGCGCCGGTCATTGGCCGTCCTGTCAGCAATACCCGGACCTATATCCTTAACCGCCGTGAAAAATTATGCCCTGCCGGTATCGCCGGTGAAATATGCCTGGCTGGTGATAGCCTGGCGCTGGGATATTGGGGCCGCCCTGATCTTACACAGGAAAAATTCGTGTCAGACCCGTTCCATGCCGGTGCACTGATGTACAAGACCGGAGACCTTGGCCGGTGGCTGCCCGACGGCACTATCGAATACCTGGGCCGCCTCGACGAACAGGTGAAGGTGCGCGGCTACCGCATAGAGCTGGGCGAGATAGAAAGCGCGCTGACAGCGAGCGGACAGGTACAGCAGGCGGTGGTGCTGGCACGGAAAGACCATGAAGGTAACCGTCAGCTGGTGGCATATGTAGTACCTGCCGGTGACTTCCAAAAAGCAGACACGGTGGCCTTCCTGAAAAAGCGGCTGCCGGACTACATGCTCCCGGCGTTATGGGTAACGCTGGACAAGCTGCCACTGACGGCCAACGGTAAGATCGATAAAAATGCATTGCCGGCGCCCGATATGGATAATCTACTGGCCAATGCCTACGTGGCGCCGCGTAACGTAACGGAAGAAACGCTGGCAGGCATCTGGCAGGAAGTGTTGGGAAGGCAACAGGCAGGGATACACGACAATTTCTTCGAATGCGGCGGTAACTCATTGCAGGTGGTGCGCCTCATTGCGCTGATACGTAGCCGGTTGCAGGTGGAAGTACCTATCCGGACCGTTTTCGCGAACCCGACCGTGGCGCAATTGGCAGGATGGCTGGCCACAGCGGAAGGCAAACCTGTGGCGGCACTCACCGTACAGGCAAGAGGCCCGCATATCCCGCTGTCTTTCAGCCAGGAGCGGCTGTGGTTTATACACCAGCTGGAAGGTAGCATCCAATATCATATTCCGCAGCTGCTGCAGCTGCACGGCGACCTGGATATTCCCGCGCTGGAGCGTAGTTTTCAAACGCTGATAAACCGGCACGAAGTGCTGCGTTCTGTCATGAAGGAAGAAGATGGCGTGGTATATCAGCAGGTGCTGCCGGCAGACACCTGGTCGCTGGATATTATCGATAACGCTGACGGTTATACGGAAGAGAGCTCCCGCGAAACCTATCTCGGCGCGCTGGTACGCACACCGTTCGACTTGTCGCATGACCATCCCATAAGAGCGCACCTGTTGCGTTTAGGCCATCATCGGCATCTGCTGGTGCTGGTCATCCACCACATTGCGGCTGATGGCTGGTCCATGGGTATTGCTACCCGTGAGATAATGGCGCTGTACAACGCCTATGCCGGCGGCAAGCCTGTACAATTGCCCGAGCTGCCGCTACAATATGCGGATTTCGCTATCTGGCAACGGGCACAGCTTTCTGCCGATACGCTGGACCGCAAGCTGGGCTGGTGGAAAAATAAGATGGACGGGGTAGCGCCACTGGAGCTGCCAACGGATTTTACCCCATCCTCTACCATCAGTATGCGGGGCGCAAGGGTAGGCGTGCAGTTGCCCGCCTCACTCGGCCGGCAGCTGCATCAGCTGGCGCTGCAGCAGGACGCCACGCTCTATATGGTGCTGCTGGCTGCCTTTAAAGTACTCCTGCATCGCTACAGCGGACAGGACGACATCAGCGTAGGTACCTCTGCCGCAGGCAGAACACAACAGGAAACCCAGCACCTTATCGGGTTCTTCATCAATACACTGGCATTGCGCAGTGATCTGGGCAACAACCCGGCCTTTACGGAACTGCTGCAACAAGTGAAACAAACGACGCTCGACGCGTTCGATCACCAGGAGGTGCCCTTTGAAAAAATCGTGGAGGCAGTGGTGAAAGACCGTGACCCCAACAGGAGGCCGCTGTTCCAGGTGATGTTTGTGATGGACAATACCCCCGCTTCACCGGACTTTACGTTGCACAACCTGACGCTGGCGCCGGAAGAGGTCACGCATACGACAGCACGTTTTAATATCATCCTGTCGATGACGGAAGACAGCGACGGCGGCCTGCATGCCGCGGTGGAATACGCCATGGACCTGTTCCGCGAGGAGACGATACTGCGTATGCTGGACCATTTTGAAACACTGCTGAAAGCCATTGTGACTACACCGCAGGAGAAGGTCGATCTGCTGCCTTTATTGACCGGCGAACAACAGGAACAACAGCTGGCCATCCTGGAACAAACGGTCGACTACCCGCGGCAACAGATTTTCCTTCACTGGTTTGAGGCGGCGGCCCGCCATAATCCTGACGGTACTGCACTGGCTTTTGAAGGGCAGCTGCTGTCCTGGAAGGAGCTGGAACAACGCTCCGCGCTGCTGGCGCATTACCTGCGCAGTAAAGGAGTAGGTGCGAATGTGCTGGTGCCGGTATGTGTGGACCGCTCGCTGGATATGCTGGTGGCCGTATTGGGCATCCTGCGTGCAGGTGGCGCCTATGTGCCGGTAGAACCGGATTTTCCGGCAGAAAGAATAAAATACATGCTGGAGGACACCAGGGCTACCGTGATGGTCAGCCTGGGCCGGCATCGTGATATCCTGCCCGCCGTGGAAGGCCTGGAGATCATCTTCCCGGATGAACAACAGCATATCCTCAATGCCTATACGACAACAGAAAGACTGGAATTACCTTCGCCTTCGGCCATTGCGTATGTGATTTATACTTCCGGCAGCACGGGCAAACCCAAAGGGGTGAAAGTAACGCATCACAACCTGGCAGACTATATCACCGGTCTGCGGGCGCAGCTGCCGGTGGATGCCTGTCATTCGTTCGGCCTGCTTTCCAGCATCGCCACGGACCTGGGCAATACGGTGCTGTTTGCCGCGCTGTCTGTCGGCGCTACGCTGCATCTGTTCTCCAAAGACACCATCAACGATGCACAGAAAGTGTTGTCTTATTTTGAAACACACGAGATAGATTGTATCAAGATAGTGCCTTCGCACTGGAAAGCGCTGTCAGAACCCGGGCAGCCATTGCTGCCGGAAAAACTGCTGATCTTTGGCGGCGAAGCGCTGGAATATAGCGTGGTAGAGACTATTCGTGCTGCGGGGGCTGCCTGTGCCGTGGTGAATCACTACGGACCTACGGAAACGACTATTGGAAAATTACTGCATACCGTTAACGCACATACGGAATATGGCGCCTTTATCCCGGTAGGTAAACCGTTTTCCAATACCCGCGTCTATGTGCTTAACCCGGAGCGGCAGTTATGCCCGGTGGGCGTTCCTGGCGAACTCTATATCGGTGGGGAAGGCGTGGCTGCAGGGTATCTCTTTAATGACACGCTGACGGCTGAACGTTTTGTGAGTAATCCTTTTGCCGCTGGCCGTGCGGAGAGATTGTACCGTACCGGTGACCGCGTAAAATTATTACCCGATGGCAATATCCTCTTCCTTGGCCGTATAGACGACCAGGTGAAGATCCGCGGTTACCGCGTGGAGCCGGGAGAAATAGGCCGTATACTGGAACAGTGCCCGGGAGTAGCGCAGGCCGTGGTCATTGCCCGCGAAGACAATACCGGGAATAAGCGCCTGCTGGGATATGTGGTGCCGGCGGAGAACTTTGACGTAACGGAAGTGTTCACGCAACTGCGGGAGCAGCTGCCCGATTACATGGTGCCTGCTGCTATCACACCGCTGGAAGCGTTTCCATTGCTCGCCAATGGAAAAATTGATAAACGCAGTTTGCCTGACACAGAGAAGACAACATCAGATACCCCTGGTTTTGCAGCGCCGGTTACGCCTGTCCAAAAAGGGCTCGCGGCCATCTGGGAGCGGTTGCTGGAAGTGGAAAACGTGGGTTTGCAGGACGATTTCTTCGCGCTCGGCGGACATTCGCTGCTGGCCATCCGTGTGATCTCCGCTATCAGAAAACAGCTGCAGCTGGAGGTCACCATCGGGGATGTGTTTGATCATCCTACCGTCGGCGGACTAGCCAGGTTGCTGGAATCCCGCGAAGGCCAGGTGCAGCTGCCGGACCTGCTGCGGAAAGAGAGACCCGCTCGTGTTCCGCTGTCTTTCAGCCAGGAAAGGCTGTGGTTCATCGACCAGGTGGAAGGCAGTTTGCATTACCACCTGCCCACCGTATTGCGCTTGAAAGGAAAACTGGATGCAGGCGCGCTGGCGCGCTCAGCACAGGCGATCGTTAACCGCCACGAAGTGCTGCGCACCGTGATTGCCTCCGGCGACGGTGCCTCATGGCAACACGTGCTTCCCGAAAACCAATGGCATATGGACACCTATGAAGAACCTTCCTTCAGGAGAGATACCGAAGCGCTGCATGCCTTTGTGGAGGAGCTGATCACAAAGCCATTTGACCTGTCGGCCGATCATATGCTGCGGATGCAACTGATTGTGCTGGGCAAAGAAGAGCATATACTGGTGGCGACATTACATCACATTGCGTCTGACGGCTGGTCTACCGGTGTGCTGGTGAGAGAGCTGGCTGCTTTCTATGAAGCGTATGCCGCCGGCCGTGAACCGGAGCTGGCGCCGCTGGAAATTCAATACGCCGATTATGCCATCTGGCAGCGGGAACATCTCTCCGGGGAAGTGCTGGCCAGCCAGTTGAGCTATTGGGAACAAAAGCTGTCGGGCGTAGCGGCGTTGCAGTTACCCCTGGACTATCCGCGCTCGGCCCTGCAAAGCAGCCGTGGCGCCACTACTACGTTTATCCTGGACCGTGAATTGTCCGAGCAGCTGCATGCCCTTGCCAAACAGGAGGGGGCCACTATCTTTATGACCCTGCTGGCAGCTTTCCAGGTATTGCTGTACCGCTACAGCGGCCAGGAAGATATTTGCGTAGGCAGCCCGGTCGCCGGCCGTACACGCCAGGAGCTGGAAGGCCTTATCGGTTTCTTCATCAATACTTTGTCGCTCCGCGCAGACCTGAGCGGCAACCCTTCCTTTACCAGCTTGTTGCAGCAGGTAAAACAAACGACCCTAGATGCTTATGCGCACCAGGAAGTACCTTTTGAAAAGATCGTGGAAGTGGTGGCCAAAGACAGGGACCTTAGCCGCAATCCCATCTTCCAGGTAGCGCTGGTACTGCAAAATCTGCCGGATGTGCCGGAGCTGGAGCTTGGCGATCTGGTGATGACAGAGGAGGGCGGTGAGCATACTACTGCCAAGCTGGACCTGACGGTATTGTTCCGCGAAGGGCCGGAAGGCCTGGGTGCCAGCGTGGAGTATTGTGCGGACCTCTTCGATGCGGTTACTATCGAAAGGATGATGTCGCAGTTTAAACAGTTGTTGCGGGCCATCGTGGATGCACCCCGTACGCCGGTGGGAATGCTGCCCCTGTTAACTGCTGCGGATGAAAAAATACTGCTGGAAGACTTTAATAATACGGCGGTACCTTATCCGGCGGATAAAACAATTGTACAGCTGTTTACCGAACAGGCCTGCCAGCGGCCCAACGAAGCTGCAGTCTTGTTCCGTGACCAGGTGCTGACCTACCGCGAACTGGATGAATGGTCCGACAGGCTGGCGCTTTACCTGAAGGCGCAGGGTGTGAAAGAAGAAATGATGGTGCCGGTTTATATTCCGCGATCACTGGAAATGATGGTGGCCATTCTTGCTATTCTGAAGGCAGGAGGCGCCTATGTGCCGCTGGACCCGGATTATCCGGCAGAGCGGCTGGCCTTTATGCTGTCTGAAAGTAATAGCCGTGTAACCGTGACGGTGAGCACACATGCTGCCATTCTTGCTAAAGAAAGACAAGATATGCTGCATCTCTGCGTGGATGAATTATACGACAGTCTGCCTGCGTATACGGGAGATATTATCCCTAATCAACTCGAAGCCGGCAGTCTCGCTTATGTGATGTATACCTCCGGTTCTACCGGCAGGCCTAAAGGTGTGCTGGTGACCCACCGGAATGTTACCAGCCTGGTGAAGCAGCCCAACTACGTATCGTTACAGTCCACAGATGCGATCCTGTCCGCCGGCTCACTGTCCTTCGATGCTACTACTTTCGAATATTGGGGCGCGCTGCTCAATGGCGGCCGGTTGGTGCTCAGTCCGGAGAACAGTCTGCTGGACACCGAAGTACTGAAGCGTGAGTTACACGAAAAACAGGTAACGGCATTGTTTATTACCACTGGCTGGTTTAACCAGTTGGTAGACACGGATGTCAGCGTATTCGCTCATTTAAGTGCTATCCTCACCGGTGGCGAGAAAATGTCTGAAAAACATGTGGTGCGCTTCAGGGAGGCCTACCCGGACATAAAGATCAGTAACATCTACGGCCCTACGGAGAATACTACCTTCTCCCTGAGTTATCCTATTCATGAGCGGGGGCTGACGGTCAACACACCGATTGGCATACCGTTGAACAACCGCACCGCTTATATCCTCGACGCAGCGTTGCAGCTGGTGCCGGTGGGCGTAGCCGGGGAACTGTATGTAGGCGGCGATGGCGTGGCCCGTGGTTATCTCAACCGGGACGAGCTCACCACCGAACGTTTCATTCCGCATCCGTATGGCAAGGCGCCGGCAGACCGTCTTTATAAAACCGGTGATATGGCCCGCTGGCGCCCCGATGGTACGGTAGAATACCTGGGCCGCCGGGATGACCAGGTGAAGGTCCGTGGTTTCCGCATCGAACTGGGTGAAATAGAAAGCGTATTGCTGCAACATCCGCAGGTAAGTCAGACGGTGGTCATCGCGAAAGCAGGAGATAGCGGCGGCAAACGCCTGCTGGGGTACATCGTGCCCAAAGGGGAGTGGGAGAAAGATAAGCTGGTAGCATGGCTGAAAGAACGGCTGCCGGACTATATGGTGCCCCCATACCTGCTACCGCTGGAGAAACTGCCGATGACCGCCAATGGTAAGGTGGACAAAAAGGCGCTGCCAGATCCGGACACTATTACACAGTCCGGAAGTGGTTATGTTGCACCTGCAACGTCTACAGAAAGGGCGCTGGCAGCCATCTGGCAGGACCAGCTGGAGCTGGAGAGGGTAGGCATCCATGATAATTACTTCGAAGCAGGAGGTAATTCCCTGCTGGCCATTCACCTGATTGCGGTCGTCCGCAAAGAGTTGGCAGGAGAGATCGCCATCAGCGACATCTTCGATTTCCCGACGATTGCGGCACTGGCTGATGTATTGGACCAGCGCGCAATGGCTAAGGTCAATACCGCGGGGCAGGTGAAAGGATATAATGGCAACCGGCATATCCTGCCGCTGAACAACGGACCATTGGCGTCGCCGCTCTTTTTCCTGCCCGGAGGCAATGGTATCTGTGAAGGCTATACGACGCTGGGCGCCGCGCTGGAGGACACCGGAGCGCTCTATGGATTGCAGATGATGGGCATCTTCGAAGGGGAAAAACCACTGGATAGTGTGCCCGCTATTGCCGCGCAGAACATTGTGTGGATGAGGTCTGTGCAGCCGGCAGGTCCCTACCGGCTTATCGGCCACTCGCTCGGCGGCCAGATTGCTTTTGAAATGGCCCGTCAGCTGGAAGCGCAGGGAGATAAAGTGGAAGCCCTGTTTGTGCTGGATACGCATGTGGCGCCTAAGCGCACCGTATTGGATAATGACACGCTCTATAATTCCCTGCTGGAAGCGTTTGACGTGTATAAGATCGCCGTTAAGCCATACCCTGAATGGGTAAAGGCGTTGAAGCCGGCCATTGAAGGGCTGGAGCCCAAAGCAGTCATCCCCTTTGTACTGGAATACCTGAAAGCACATGTGCCGGGGGAAAAAGAGCACCTTGGCTTTGTGATGCGCATGTTCGACATGGCGACCCACAGCCTGTTTATGGAGTATGTTGTCAGCGGCCAGGTGGATACTGCGTTGACGGTCATCCGTGCGGAAGAGCGGAGTGTCACCAATGGCGATGACAGCCTGGGATGGGCGCCTTTTGCTACCCGCTCCGCAGCGGTGATAGCGCCCGGCGACCATATCTCCATGACGAAGGAAACCGGCGCCGCTACTGTAGCCACTCACATCAAAACTCAGTTGAATCATATCTTTTAACCCAAACCCGAATCCTCATCTTTAAAGCAAACCCTCACATGAAAATTGTAAATGTAATTGCAGCTTGTATGCTCTTCGCCACGTTTGTTTCCTGTAAAAGAACAGAGTCTGTCCTGCAGGGTGGCCAGCATCCTTCGGCCACGGAAGGCGTCGTACCAAAATCTGTTATCAATGGACTGGTCTTTGAGAACCTCAACAAGACCGGCCGTTTCGACTGGAAAATGGTGAGTGACAGTATTGTCTGGAGCGCGCTCGTACAGGGCGACAGCATCCTGTCTGTCGGCTTCCAGCCCGCCGGTACCGCCGATATCAGCCAGGAGATCGACAAAATCAATGTTAACGCCGGCGACTGGCAGGATGCCCGCCAGAAGGTGTTGAGCCTTATTACTGAAGCGGAACAATTTAAAGGAGATGCCAAGCTGGAAAAAGGACTGGTGACTTATCAGTCGCCCAAGCTGCCGGTGTTCTACGTAAAGGCCAGCCGCTTCGCTACGGTGAAAGCGCTGCGCGCCTCTGCGCTGGTAAGATATGCTGAGCCGGTAGGATATGCACGTTATATGCAGGTGCAACCTGCTTCCGGTGGTTCTACCAACAGCTCCCTGCTTACCTTTGGCTGTGACTCCAACCTGGCCAATACATCACTGGTTCCCGGTGTGGACTATACGAATATCACCCCCGGCGCCAAACAGTCGTGGAACTATGCCAATCATAATATCCCGCAGGCATGGACACAGTCCACCGGCGCCAATGTCAAGATCATGCTGATAGATACCGGGGTGAGTCCCACACAGGATAACCTGGGCAGTAACTTCAACCAGGGCGCCTCTTCCGGTCGTACCATCGAAAAAATCAACACTTTCCCGGGTGGCACGCCGGCAGATGTCTGCGGCCACGGTACAAAAATGGCCGGTGTGATCGGCGCACCCCGTGGTGTTGGCGGTAACAGCGCCGGTATTGCGTATAACAGTAACCTGATTACTGTACATGCAGCGGAAAACGTGGTGATCCTTTCCCCGGAATCAGTACAAGGCATCGGTGACGCCTATGTGCTGGGAGGTGACAATGCTGCTGTTAAAATCATCAGCATGAGTATGGGTTCCCTCTTTTCGTTCGGTCACGTGACAGATGGTATCCGCTATGCCTATAATAAAGGTAAACTGATGTTCTGTGCCGCTGGCACTACCAACTCCACTTTCGGTCCATTCCTGGGCGTGGTTTATCCCGCCACAATGCCGGAAGTACAGGCGGTGACAGGCGTGAAAGACAATGGCACTTCACCTTGTGAAGATTGTCACTCCGGTCGTGAGGTAGCATTTGATATCATTATGGAAAAATCCACTACCGGCAGAAATCCGCTGACCACCGCTGCCACCGGCAATCCGCCGTCAACAGTAGGTGGGTCCTCAGTAGCTACGGCCAGCTGTGCGGCCATTGCGGCGCTGGTATGGAGCAAATACCCCACTTACTCCCGCGACAGCATCGTTGCCCGTATGCGTCGTGCTTCCAGCTTCTATAACAACAAACATGGCCAGCTGGGCTGGGGCGTGGTAGATGCGCAGAAAGCAGTCGGTAATTGATTTTTTTAAGTGGTCAGTCAAAGGAACTGGTGCCCCCGGGCATCGGTTCCTTTTTATTTTGACAGGAATCATAAAGCTACCGTTCCTGCGGTTACCACCCCATGATCACAATCAAATGAATGGCTGACAGCTGTCAGTATCCTGGTAGTGGTTTGTGGCTACCTTGGGGTAACAAAAAACTAGTATATGAAGACAATCATTGTTGCAACAGACTTTTCCGCGGCTGCCCTGAATGCTGCGTATTACGCAACAGACGTGGCAAAGGCAACAGGTAAGCAGGTATTGTTATTACATGTATATACGTTGCCGGTGTCTTTTGCAGAGGTACCGGTGGCATTTAGCCCGGACCGGTTGATGCAGGACATACAGCAGGAACTGGATAAATTACAGCAGCTGCTGACGGAGCGGGTGGCAGGCGCCGTAGTAGTGAATACATTGTTGAAGACGGGCACTTTTTATACGGAGCTGAAGGCGATTTGTGACCAGGAAACGCCTTACCTGGTGATCATGGGAAGCCAGGGAACGACAGCGACGGAACGGCTGCTGCTGGGCAGTCATGCGGTGGCTGCCATGAAAAACCTGCCATGGCCGCTGATCACCGTGCCACCGGCCTGCGTGTTTAAAGGCATTAAGAAGATGGGGCTGGCCTGTGACCTGGACGAGGTGACAACTACCGTTCCGGTAGGTTTGCTGGAACTGTTTACCGTTGATTTTCGCGCGGAGCTGCATGTGTTGAACATCAAGGAAAAAAAGGAACATATCGCTACCATCCTGCAGGAGACCAGTGCTTTATATGATATGCTGGAGCCGTTGCGGCCTGAGTACCACTATAGCGTACATCCAAAAGTGGTGGACAGTATCACGGAAGCGGTAGAAGAGCTGGGGTTGGACCTGCTGATCATGTTGCCGAAGCGGCACGATTGGTTGTACCAGCTGACCCATACCAGCCATACCAAACAGCTGACTTTGCGTAGCCCGGTGCCGCTGATGGCCTTGCAGGCTGGTGACAGATAAGGCTTCCTAACGGAAGATTTTAAAACAAAAAGCGAAAAATGCAGCGAAATAAGTAGCTTTGAGGACGAAGGGCCGGTATAGCTGCTGCAAACTTCACCCCAGACCGGCCCGGTGAAGTGTTAACCATTGCAGCCTGATTGTTCAACGAATGCAGTTAATACGTCCATGAAGCAAAGTGAAAAAATTACGCAGTCATATTTCGCTTTTTTAGATAAACATATTGCTGAAGTGATCAACGGCGAGGCGCCGCAGTTCCTGGAGCTCAACCAGATCGCCAGCGCGCTGTTCGTGTCGCATGCCCATCTGACGGCCACCATACAACAAACGATGGGACATCATCCCTGTCATTTCTATGATCAGAAGATTGTTGATGCCGCCCGTAAAATGCTGGCCGAAACGGACAAGCCGGTGGCGGAAATAGCCAATGTATTAACCTACGACCCCTCCAATTTCTCCAAGTTCTTTAAAAAAATGACAGGACAAACACCGGGACAATACCGGGCTTCTGTCCGTTGATACCCCCTTTTTCAAAATTCCTGAAAGTTCACCATGTCCGCGGACGGGATTTTTAGAACTTTATCCCATCGTTAAACATTCTTAAAAAAATGTCATCATGGGAAGAAACGACCTCAAAGGGAAAGTTGTGCTCATCGCAGGCGGAGCAAAGAATCTGGGCGGTCTGCTGAGCCGGGAACTGGCAAAAAAAGGCGCTAAAATAGTCATCCACTATAACAGTGACAGTACTAAAGCGGACGCTGACAAAACGCTGGAAGATATTAAAGGTGCCGGTGGCGAAGCGATCCTGTTCCAGTCCGACCTCACTAACGTGGATAACATCCGGACACTTTTCAACGAAGCCCGTAAACAATGGGGTGGGATAGATATTGCTATCAATACCGTCGGCAAAGTTCTGAAGAAACCTTTTTCCGATACCACAGAAGCGGAATACGACAGTATGTTCGATATCAACTCCAAAGTGGCTTATTTCTTTATACAGGAAGCAGGCAAACAAATCAATGATAATGGTAAGATCTGCACCATTGTGACCTCATTGCTGGCAGCATTCACCGGTTTGTATTCTACCTATGCCGGTGGTAAGGCGCCGGTGGAACATTACACCCGTGCTGCCTCCAAGGAGTATGGCGCCCGTGGCATCTCCGTAACGGCGGTAGCGCCCGGACCGATGGATACGCCATTCTTTTATGGCCAGGAGACAGATGATGCGGTGGCGTATCACAAATCCGCTTCAGCGCTGGGCGGACTGACGAAGATTGAAGACATTGCGCCGCTGGTGGAGTTCCTGGTCACGGACGGCTGGTGGATCACAGGGCAGACGATTTTTGCCAATGGTGGCTATACCACAAGATAGGGAACCGGTCATCCACAGTATAAAAAAAATCCCGCTTTGCCTGATGGCGAAGCGGGATTCGTTTTATCCGGGAGGCAGTTTAATGTTGGGTGAGACGTTTTTTATCAGGCCCGATGGGAAATACCTGTTGACCGTCTTTGAAGGTGGACACCACCTGTACAGCATCCCGGATGGTTTCCGGTTTTACTTTAACAGGATCGTGGCTCAGCACAACAATGTCCGCCTTATAGGTTGTCAGCAGTTTCCCTTTGGTTTTCTCTTCTCCCCATTGGAATGCAGCTTCCGTGGTGATGGCTTTTAACGCATCGTATACAGATACCCGTTGGTCCGGTCCCAGGAGAATGCCATCCAGCGTAAGCCTGTTGACGGCGGCATGTACGGCTGTCAGCAGGTCGGGCGGGGTGACAGGCGAGTCGGTATGAATGGTATAGCGTAGCCCTTTTTGCGCGGCTTCCTGCAGCGGAGCGATGCGCTGTGCCCGTGGCATCCCTAACACCTGTTTAACGTACCAGTCGCCCCACAGGTACACGTGAGTGGGGAAGAAGCTTTCCATTACCGGTCCTGCCAGTGTTTTCATACTATCCAGTTGGTCCGGGCGCGTGATCTGGCTGTGAATGATCACATTGGGAGTGGGGTGGTTGTCCAGGATTTTTCTTTCTTTTAATGTTTTGAAGATGCGCAGTACCATGTCTATGGCAGAATCGCCATTGCAATGCACATGTACCGGCATTTTCAGGTTACGTGCCACGCTGTCTATTTTCCGCAGGGCATCGTCGTATTGATAGATCGGGTGGCCCTTGTAGTTTTTGCTTTCACCGACAGGAGGGTTCATATAGGGCTGGGAGAGAAATGCGTCCCTGCCTTGCGGAGAACCGTCGAAGGTTAATTTAACGGCGCCGATCTTAAAGTGTTTGTCATAGTTGGGGTAGTACTTTGCCAGTTCGCCCAGGTTGTGGTTCATGTCGTAGTCCGGAAGTACAATAAAATCGCCCGTGAGCAGGCCTTTGTCGTTGGCGCCTTTTATCAGGGAGATGGTATTGGGATCAGCTCTGCCTTCGCAGATGGTGGTGATGCCGTAGCGGAACCAGGTTTCTTCTGCCTGCAGCAGGTGGGAAACCAGTTCTTCCAGCATAGCTTTTTTAGCGGCTGCTGTGGTGTCGCTACCCTGATTCAGCGCCATGGCGGTGTTGAGCGCTTTTACGTTGGCGTTTTCCAGTAACAGGCCCGTCAGCACACCTTTGGCATCTTTCACGATGGTGCCTCCGGTAATGTCGTTAGGGGGAGTGCTATTGGTGATGCCCATCATGGTCAGTAGTTTGGTGTTGGCTACGCCCATATGGCCGCTTACATGCATGATGTAGATAGGATGGGTAGTGGAGACGCGGTCCAGCAGGTACCGGGTAGGCTGCTGATTGCCGGCCAGCTGGGCATCGTCGTAGTTATTGCCCAGTATGACGGTGGTGGTATTATTGTCAGGAAGCCGGAGGCTGTCGAGATAGGCTTTCATGGTTTGCTCCAGCGTTACAGAGTCGTTGACGTTCCCATAAGGACGTGCGGCGAGATCGGCCATGGAATGAAGCATCATGTAAAGGCCTACGTGGGCGTGCGCGTCGATGAAGGCGGGCATGATCAGAGCGCTGTCCCCGTATTCGGTGACCTGGGTGATGCCTTCTTTGAAGTGTTTCAGCTTTGCCTGGTCAAAAGCACCGACGAAAATGATTTTACCGTCTTTAATGGCCACACATTCTTCCAGTTTCAGCGGGTCTTTGTCATCCATAGTCCGGACTTGACCTTTGAGTATCCTGTCTGCAATGTCAGTATTATCCTGGCAACGGGCAAACAAAAGCAAGGTCAATAGCGATAGTAACAGGCTAAACGGTGTTTTTCTCATGAATGGTTATTTTGTTTGCTGGTTAAACAATCCGTCTATAAATTTGTTCAGCGCTCGCGGGAAAAGATTACGCCGTTGTTTGCCATTACCCGGCAGTTGAGACTGGCAGCAGGAGAAACATATATTCATGATGGTGGAAATAGGCTACAACCAGCTGGATGAGGTGCTGCGGCAAGACGCTTATATCAATTCGGTACACTGGGATATGCCGAAAAATAACTTCTTATCAGTTTACCTGCTTTATTATACTCTTCTATATTTTGACCACCCCCTTTTGGAGTAGTGATCGTATAACTCCCGTTTGAAACTATCGTTTTGATCTTGCCGTTGTCATATTCGATCTTCTTTTCTGATAGCTTACCATTTTCATCGAATTCTTCGGTTTGCCTTCTTATTCCCTTAGGTAAATTTTTGGTAATACTCTTGGAAGCTACCTGACCACCTTCCCTATACTGTATATACATTCCCCTTACCTCATCATTGAGGGTGCAGCTGGATAAACTATCGGTGGCATCATCATAGCTACAGTTGTAGTCATAAATGGTTTCATTTCGAAGATGCCAATACTCTGAACGTATTTGTCCGTACCTGTTGTAATTTTTAACAATAGCAGTATCGCCGCGCAGGAAACCTTCTTCCCTCAATGGATGTTCGCCTGGCTGATACCGCTCATATCTGTATATAGTACCGTTATTGACAAGTGTTTTAAAGAGGCCCTCACATTCCACAACGCCATCCGGCTTCCCCGCGTTGTTGATTACAAAAGAAATAGCATAGGTTTTGTCCTTCTTGGTATAATTACATATATACTTATTGGGGGCCAACAAGGAGGTGTCATTTTTTCTTATGAGCAACTCTTTTCCAAGCTCGTCCAGGTGGTGCGTGTCAAACCTGAGATCTTTTCCCTCTACAATTACCTGTGCGAAACTCTTTTGGCACAGTAAAGCGAAAAATAAAAAGAGTAATGTTCTTCCCATAATGCTTTTTCTAAAATTACTAAATCCCGGTGAAATATTGTTCATGGCTCGCGGGAAAAGACTAATATTGAGTTATAAAATGAGTAGCATGGCGGTTTCTATTGACGCATTACAACAACTGTTACAACAACTGGACGGCATGGCTGCAGCCGATCTTACGCCGTTGTTTGCCATCACCCGGCAGGTGAGACTGGAAGCAGGAGAAACGTATATCCGTGAGGGTGATACCGCCCGCAAGTTGGCATGGCTACAACAAGGCATCATCCGGGCGTACGCAGTGCGGCATAACGGAGACGAGGCTACGTTGTTTCTCCGTTGGGAGGGGCAGTTCATCGCTTCCCACGATACGATCATCCGGCAGCAGCCTTCCCGGTTCATTTACCGGGCGCTGGAAGATACCGTGATGGTGGAAATAGACTACAACCAGCTCGACGAGGTGCTGCGCGGCAATACCCGCCTGGAACCGTTGCGCAGTTATTTTTTGCAGATGATGTTGGCGGAAGCGCTGGACAGCATTGAGGCGTTCGTGACATTGTCGCCGGAAGAGCGTTACCTGCAATTACTGGATAGCCGCGGCGATATTGTGAACCGG
Organism: uncultured Chitinophaga sp.; assembly: GCF_946479755.1. The sequence goes on from NZ_CAMLHC010000001.1 coordinate 575,163, forward strand.
GTACCGGATAAATACATCGCTTCCATGCTGGGAGTGACGCCGGTGTCGCTCAGCCGCATCAGGAAAAGAATACACAGCCGGGGCAAACAGTGACCTGGAAATTATCTTTTGTTAACGTCATTTCTTATCTTTTGTTAACCGGTGAAAGGCGGTGTGGTTGCTAATTTTGGGTTGTTTAACATCTAAATGACCGGAATTATGCAAACACTGACAGAAACGGCGGCCCGTCTTTTCAGCCTGGAGGCGTTGCGCTATTTTATATTGGCGGGCATCCCTTTTATCTTATTTTACCTGGTATTTCCTGCCCGGTTAAAACAACAGAAAATCCAGCGGCGGGAAGCCTCCCGGAAGGATTTTTTCCGGGAGATCTGGCACTCCATGCAAAGCACGCTGGTGTTCAGCATTATCTCTGTAGCGGTACTATTTACACCACTGCGGCAGTATACACAGGTATATACACATATCGGCGATTTCCCGTTATGGTACATTGGCGTAAGCCTGCTGCTCAGCCTCGTGATGCATGATACCTACTTCTACTGGATGCACCGTTTATTACATCACCCGGCACTGTTTAAAGCTACCCACCTGGTACATCATAAAAGCACCAATCCCTCTCCGTGGACGTCCTACAGCTTTCACCTGCTGGAAGCGATAGCGGAAGGAGGTATACTGGTGGTGATCGTGTGCATGATGCCGATGCACCCGCTGACCGTCTGGTTGTTTACCGTCTCCGGTTTTATCATCAACGTATACGGCCATCTGGGCTATGAGATCATGCCCCGTGGATTCCGCCGCAGCTGGCTGTTTGAGATACTTAACACCTCCGTACATCATAACCTGCATCATAGCCGCTTCAAAGGTAACTACGGCCTGTATTTTCGTATATGGGACCGTGTAATGGGCACCGAACATCCGGACTATATCAAAGAATATGACCGGCTGCAGGCGCAGCGTTTTGGCGGGCAACCGGTTGTCAGCGGAAATAAAACGCCAGTCCGCGTAGCGGATTTTCAGTAAAGTACCATCTCACCCTCCTCCGGTACCTTTATCCGCTGCTGTAGTTTTTCCCCGGCTACATACCGGCGCAGGTCTGCCTTGCTCAGGCTGCAGTGGTTGATAGCGTCCATATGTACTGCTATCACCGTGGTGGCGGGCAATAGCCGGGTGATGGCTTTCAGTTCACCGGTAGTCAGTGTCATGGTGACACCAGGTGCCAGCACCGGGTTTTCACGGGTAAAATGGCATTCGCCGGTGTTGGCGATCACGATGGGTGGCTGCGTAGCGGAGAGAGACGCCTTTAATTTATCATCGAGGATAGCATCGCCGGTGATGAATATGGCGCCGTCCGGGCTTTGCAGGTAGTAGGAGGAGGAGATGCCGAAAGGCGGTTCTCCGTTCGCTCCGGGGTAGTGGCTGGACAGGAACCGGTTGAAGGAGATGCCCTCCCAGGTTACCGAGCTGTCGATCACGCGTGTGTTGGTAAATCCTTTTTCTTTCAGTTTGACGTCATCTCCGGGTTGACAGAAGATCAGCATATCTTTTGGAACATATTTTTCTGCTGCGCCGTCGAAGTGGTCGGGATGGTAATGGGTCAGCAGTATGGCATCGACATCTTTCAGCACGCTGTCGCGGTGAAAGGGTAAATCAATCGTGGGATTCTTCCGTTCGTCTGCAAAGAAAATGGGTGCTTCGGTACCCTTATCGGCCAGTATCGGATCCGTTAAAAGGTGCCGGTGGTTGATGGTGATCTTCACCGTGGCGCTCCGGATCAGTTGAATCTGTAAAGGTTGAGCCACGCTATCTGTTGCCAGGGCGCTGATACAGGCGAGTACCAGCGGGAGTATTTTTTTCATATGAGTGCTGTTTTATTTTAATGGGACCAAAGGTATACCTTTACATCCTGGGGGATAAGGAGGTACTTTTCCGTGCCTTACTTACTTTTTTGTAGGTTTTGTTGATCATCGCCGGAAGGCGCAGATAAATTTTTTTAAAAAAATATGAGAGATCCAAGATTACACTGTCCGCTGACAGTAGCGGTTAAAGCCATCAGTGGCAAATGGAAGCTGTACATATTAAGTATGCTGTCAGACGGTACGCCGAAGCGATATACTGAATTGCTGAAAAGCACCTGTGAAAATCTCACGGAGAAAATGCTTACCAGCCAGTTACGGGAATTGGAGAAAGACGGTATCATCACCCGGAAAATATATCCCGAGGTACCGCCAAGGGTAGAGTATATGCTGACGGCGTCAGGAGAGAAGCTGTGCGCTATCTTCGAACCCTTGTATGAATGGGGCGTAGACTATATGAAAACGCAGCGCCATGAAAAGTTGCCATGGCTGGAGATGGGACTGCGGGAGCTTTCCTGATACAAATTGTTACGGATGTGTCCATGCAGGTTGACCCCGGCCTGCAAAAAAAATTTTTTTTCCTGCTCATTTTTACTATCTTCAAATATCTCAAAATAACGACTCATGCCAATTAACCCAGTCTATATAAAGTAATTTCTCAACCCAAATTTGAACCCGTAAATCTCCTCCTTATGAAGAAAAAAGCAACGATTGGAAAAAAAATGTCTTTTAACAAGACAACTATCGCACAACTGAACACAGCCCAACAAACTTTGATCGCTGGTGGTATGCCGCCTCTTACCTTCCAGGTTCAATGTATCGAAACAAGAGAAGCCAGCTGTAACACAATCCCTTACACACAGCAAGCCTGCGTGCTTTGTTAAGCTGTACTGTATTCAACCGAAATTCTGAACCCGTAATTCTCTCCTTATGAAAAAAAAGACAACGATTGGAAAAAAAATGTCTTTTAACAAGACAACCATTGCCCAGCTGAACCCGCAGCAACAGGCGGAAATCGCCGGTGGCATACCCACTACCACTATCACCATCTCAAAAGTATGCAAGGAAACCCGTTACGAAACCTGTAACACGTTCCCTTATACGCAGGAAATCTGTGTATTCTGCTAGTCTGATCTGATCTCTTTTTTAACCCGGGATCAAACTGTCGTGGCGGCTGTATGCCTGCCAGCGGGAATGTTTTGTCCTGTAAATCCACTCCGTTTATGAAAAAGAAAAAAATGAGCGCCGAAAAGAAACTGCACTTCGGCAAATCTTCCGTAGCTGTACTCTCTGCCGCTGAAAAAGAAATGCTGGCCGGTGGTTTTCGGCCGGAAACGTTTGACCAGAAATGCCAGACCTACTGGGATACCTGTAGTACATATCCCTACACACGCCCGGTATGTGTAGCATGCTAACGTTTATGGTTTAACCTGAACCTCTGTCATTTATGAAAAAGAAAAACATTGCCATGAGCAAAAAGCTTTCTTTCAGCAAGGAAGTCATTGCGGCGTTAAATCACAACCAGCAACAGCTGATTGCCGGCGGTGCCAGGCGGACCGAGTTGGTTACCTGTACCTCGCGTGTGGAAACATGCGGCACTTTCCCCGGCCCAACCCGTCCCTGCGAACTTTGTCCTACAATCACCGATTAAAACTGTAACTCATGAAAAAGAAAAACATCGCTATCAGCAAAAAACTCTCCTTCAACAAGGAAACTATCGCAGCATTGAATGGTAACCAACAACAGCACATCGCTGGTGGCGCCATTCCCATTACCCGCCTCGTTAACTGTACTTCCGGTATGGAAACCTGCGATGGTGAAACCTGCGCAACTATCCAGCGTCCGGGAGGTCCCTGCGAACTGTGTCGTATGCGGTAATAAAATGATCACTGATGAAAAAGAAAAACACAGCCATCAGAAAAAAGCTTTCCTTCAACAAGAAAACTGTCGCATCTCTCAATAACGTTCAGCAGCAAGTGCTGGCAGGAGGCTCCAGGACCGTTACCAAACTGATCACCTGTACCTCTAACGGCGTTACCTGTGTAACCACAACAGCTACCGGCGTTTGCGACGACTGCGCATAATCTTTTCACCGTCTGAATTTTTCTTATGAAAAAGAAAAACATCGCTATCGGAAAAAAACTCTCCTTTAACAAGGAGACAATTGCAGCACTCAATGTGGAGCAACAACAGCTGATCGCCGGCGGCGCTACCACCGCAACGAGGATAGCTAACTGCACCACCGGACTGGAAGAAACCTGTCCGACGATACCGTTCACGGGTCGCGTATGTGTACGCTGTATGTAATTGTACTACCATCATCATTACCCGTCAAACTGTGCAGGCACCAGGCGAAACCTGTGTGTATGCCAGGAGTAACCTGACCGGTAAAAACATCTCTCCAGGCTGCACGGGCTCTATCAAGGGGCCTGTGCGGCTTTTTTATCTACCGGCCCTATCCGCTGGTAAAAAAATCCTCAAAAGGATAAAAAAAGTCTATATGTTCGCACATAAATACGTTATGACAATGGTGGTCGCTAACCACCGGGACTTTCAAAAGTGAACAAATGAGATACTTTTTTTTCCTGCCGCTATGGGCATGCTTTTGCCTGTTGCTCCCGACAGACGGCTATCTGCAGGCACAAAACAGCGCTTCCTGGACGCCGGACAACGGCGACGGCACCTTTAAAAATCCACTGATGTGGGGCGACTGGCCCGATCCGGACATCATCCGTGTAGACGACACCTTTTATTTCGTTTCCACCAGTATGCATTACGTTCCCGGGTGCCCGGTAGCAGTTTCCCACGACCTGGTCAACTGGAAAATGGCCGGCTATGCGGTACCCCGCTATGAGGAAGACCCACGCTACAACCTGAAAAACGGCAATATGTACCTCAGCGGCTCCTGGGCGGCCACTATCCGGCATCATAACGGCTTGTTCTACGTGGGCTTCTGCACACCGGACATGGACGGCCGTAAAGGACAGTTTTCCATGTGCACCGCTGAAAAGGTGGAAGGCCCCTGGAAACGCACCATCTTCCCGGAATACCTGTATGATCCGGGCCTGTTCTTCGATGACAACGGGAAGGTGTATGTGGCGCACGGGCAGCAGAAACTATTTATCACGGAACTGAACAGCGACGCGCTGTCTGTAAAAACACCGCGGCGAGAGATATATGACAACCGCGACTACCCCTACCTGGAAGGCTCGCACATGTATAAAATCAACGGTAAGTATTACATCCTGGGAAGCACAGGCGGCACTAAAGGACGACAGGTATGCCTGCGGTCCGACAGTGTGTACGGCCCTTATGAATCGAAAGTGGTAATAAAGGACGACCATTCCTACCCGAGCAACGGCCTGCATCAGGGTGGGATGGTACAGTTAAAGAACGGCGACTGGTGGTTTATCATCATGCAGGACCGTGGCCCTATCGGCCGTGTGCCCCATCTGGAACCGGTGACATGGGTAGATGGCTGGCCGATGCCAGGCGTTAACGGAAAGGGCGTGGACACTTTTCCCAAGCCTGATGTAGGCAAGAACTACCCGGTAACGGTGCCGGCTACTTCGGATGAATTTAATACCGGCTCCCTGGGGCTGCAATGGCAATGGAACCACAATCCGGACAATAGCAAATGGTCGCTCACCCGCCGCCCGGGCTATCTCCGGCTGTATGCCGGCAAGGCCCGCCAACTGTCGGACGCCCGCAATACGCTCACACAACGGGTGGAAGGTCCTTATTCAGAAGGCACGGTGTCCCTCGATCTTTCCGGCCTGAAACCCGGCGATGTGGCAGGACTGGGGGTGTTCCAGTCACCATCTGCTTACGTAGGCGTCCGCTGCAAAGGGAAAAACAAAGAACTTGTCATGGTGAATAATGACAGCACTGTTACGGTGTTACCTTATACCACTTCCAGCATATGGCTGAAAGCCGTGGTACAGGAAAAAGATTTTACGGCCACTTTCGCTTATAGCAAAGACGGCCGGCATTTCATGCCGATAGGGAATGCCCTGAAAATGGGCCTCGGCCTCGATTGGACGGCCAACCGCTTTGCGCTGTTTCTTTTTAATACGGAGATGACAGGGCCCGAAAGCAGCGGGTATGCGGACTTTGACTGGTTCCGCCGGTAAACTCCTACTGTCATGATTAAAATACAAGAACGGCTGTACCCTCCAGGGGACAGCCGTTTGCTTTTGGGGTTTCAAACCTTCATGTTTACTCAGATTTTCTCATGACCCGGAATCTGCCGGATATTGATTTTTGAATGATCTTTAACCCGGGACACTGGCCTTCTTCGCGGTAAACCGTAGCCGCAAACCGTCCTGTCACATATTCCACGTCTCCGGACTTCTCCTTTTTTTCGATAGTGATACCTCCCGGCGAGAGCACGTCATCTTCATAACAAGGGGAGTAGGTAGGTACATATCCTTCACCCGGACGGGCATTATACACCGCCACACCGGTGTTGGCCACCTGGTCCATGTTGTAGGGATAGTAGCCGGCATTATGTCCCGAAAGGAATAACATAATGCTGCTGGTGGTAGCACCGATATTGCCGTTTATGATGATGCCCTGTTCATCTTCCAGGTAAAAAATGCTGGTCAGTGATTGAGACACGCCGTTGATCTCGGCAATGAAATAGGTTTCGTCTACAATATAAATCCGGGTAAGCAGGATCACTTTGCCGGAGGCGGAAGGGCGGTTGACGCCCGGGGGAACGATGTTGTAGATCTCCACGCTGACCTCCACCGGGTTATGGGAAGGAATGGCGTTGGGAGCGGTGTAGGTGCTTTGCTTTTTATTAGCGGCCACCTGGAGTTTGCCCTCGTTAAACACCTGCCAGTTACGGATGTTTTTGGCATTGTCTTCCGCATAATAGTTATTGCCTATTTCCATGGGAGCGCCCGGTGTTAAAGGGGCCAGCAGGAACGGAGACATGATATCAACGCTGGTAGTGCCTTTGGGCTTCAGTTCACGACTGCCCACTTCCAGGTAAAATTCGGCGAAGATGGCCCAGTCACTGAAATGCGTGGTGTTTATCGTCAACGTTTTGGCTGTTTCGCTGAGGGTGGTCTGCGGAATCATCTTCCAGATGCCATCATTTCCCTGGAAGGCCACGTACAATGCCTGCGCAGAAGTATTGACCAGATCGGCATCATCGTAGTGAAAGGTGAGCTTCACCGGTTGCGCAAAGGTCTGGCCTTCGGGAAGGAGCCGGTACCCCTTGCCCGGGCTGCCGGGCAGGGTATTGGAGATAGGCTGTATGCTGAAATCTGTTTCCCGGGTTACCGCACCGGCAGGGACCTCCAGCTGGATACGGCCGTCGGTAGTGGCCAGCCTGCCACCGGCAGGACCTATTTTGACATGGACCGCTTCGCCGGCAGGCGCGCCTTTCTCGCGTACAGCGCCAACTTCAGGTGGTGTAGGGCCGGCCTGATCGCTATTGTTTTTCTTACAGCTATAAATGCCCAGCAGCAATAGCGTATATATTGCCATTCTCTTCATGACGAAATGCATATCGTTTAACTTTTACCATTAATGCGATGCAAATGTAAAACAGGCGTTCAGCGCGTACATGAGTAGTAGTGCTCAAAAATCCAGTTACGTGGTACTACGTAGAAATGAAGAGGACAGCATAAAAAAGGACGCTTATCACTAAGCGTCCCTTTTTTTATATTGACAGGATGACTATTTTAAAGCCATAGGCCTTACGTCCTGTACCAGTGTCAGTAAGAACTTGCCCGGTTCTTCCATCATCATCAGGTGGGAGGAGTTCTCAAACCATACACCTTTTTTATAGGGCGCCTTCACTTTTTTCAACCACGCGTCCGTAGGCTCGGAAGGGGTCGTGTAGTCATGCCGTCCCATAAACATCAGTACCGGAATGGGAAAGGTTTTTACGTTCTTGAAGTCCACTGCCAGGAACTCATCTATTACTTTGCCGAGGGTAAAGATGTTGCCTTCGTCGATGGCGTCCACATCTTTTTTATCATACTCGGGCGACAGCAGGGGAGCGTTGAAGAAATAGGCGGGCACGGGCCTGTAGGCTGCCAGTCCGCCGTACTCCTGCGGCCATTTGCGGGCAATGATGATCCTTTCACGGGTGATGGGCTGATTGCCCGGGTAAGGTGCGATGGATTGCAGCTCCCGGATAGCGGTGGTGTCGTTGCGGCGGATGGCTTCTTTCAGGCCAAACTCAAAGCTTACCCGTTCGTTGTCCACCGTATTGATGTTCTGGCCTGCACCGATATATACATAGAACAGGTCGGGGCGTTTCAGGGCGGCGCGCATGGCCACGATGCTGCCCCAGCTATGGCCCATCAGGACCAGTTTCTTTTTATGGTATTTCTGGCGGAGTTGCTCGGCCAGTTCAATGGCGTCGTCCACATACCGGTCGATATGCAGGGTAGCGCCCAGGCGGGTGGTATCGTTGGACAGGAAGCTTTTGCCGGAGGCGCGCTGGTCATATTGCACCATGGTGAAATATTCTTCCACGGGCCGCTGCCACGTCCAGGCTACGGGCGACATGGGGGAGGCGGGGCCGCCGTGTACAAAGAGGATGACAGGGTTATTGCGGTCCTGTCCCCGTACAAATACCCATTGTTTGGTGCCGCCGAGGGTGGCCTCGAAATTTTCCTGAACACCATTGGGACTTAAAATTTTGCTCAGCCCGGTGATCAGCTTTTTGCCGCCGGCGTATTTGTCGGTCACATTGTTGTTCTGTGCATGGCTGGCAGGATGGCAAGCCAGGGAGATGGTCAAAAGTAACAGCAACGCTCTCAGATGCTGACAAGTGTTGGCTCGCAGTCGGTTTGTTAGCATGTAACGGATTTGTAATGTCAGATAGTAAATAAATAAGCAAAAACGTAAACGGCGGCAAACTATTGTTTTTTATGTTACCGGACAAATTCGGGTATGGCTGGCGGGAAAGGCTTCTTTTTTTGCCGCATTTAATATTAAATTTACCAGTCTCCTGTAGGGGAGTTTGATTGTCTGATATCTTATATAGCATGAATGAACAGGAACTGCTAAAGCGGCTCGCCGCAGGTGACCAGGCGGCGTTTACAGCGATCTATCTGCAATACCACGGGGGGATTTATACCTACCTGTTGAAATTCACCAAAAATCCGCTGCACACAGAAGATCTGGTGCATGACGTGTTCCTGAAGATCTGGGAGGTCCGCGAACAGCTGGACATAAAGTCCTCTTTTGCCGCTTACCTGTACCGCCTTGCCCGCAATACCGCGCTTACCCAGCTAAACAGGCTGACGCTCTTCGATGCCGTAAGGGACGAAGTGATGCACCGGATGTCACTGGGCATTCATGAGCAGTCGGTACTGAATGCCGTGGAACAGAAACAGTACGAAGAGCTGTTGCAGCGGGCCATTGATAACCTGCCGCCGCAGCGCCGGGAGGCGTTTATTCTCTGCCGCCGGCAGGGCAAAAGTTATGAAGAAGCCGCTGCCCTGATGAATATTTCCCGTAATACTTTTAAACAGCACCTGTCGCTGGCCGTAAAATCCATCAGGGACTATCTGCTGGAACATGGTAATATCTCCCTGCTGATGCTGCTGATAGCCATGAAATAAAAAAAACGGAATTTTTTTTCCGGACCATCCACCCATTTCTTTTACCCGTTAGTCTTATTAGTATGGAACCAAATAAATTTCCTGCGGACCTGTTGCAAAAGTACCTCGACGGCACCATTACGGAGCCGGAAAGTGAAGTGCTGTTTGCCTGGCTGAAGGAAAATCCGGCAGCTGCGGAGCAGGAGGAAGCCCTGGAGAAAGTGCTGCAGGCCAGCTACCAGGCGTCTTTCACTGCCGGAACAACTTTGCCTGCCGGCGCCAGCCAGCGTATACTGGACCGGCTGATGGTGTCCGTAGCAACGGAAGATACCGGTATCGTACGTCCGCTGCCGTTGTGGCGCCGCCCCTGGATCCGGTATGCAGCTGCCGCAGTGCTGGTAGCAGCGTTAGCCGTTCCTGCCGCCAGGATGCTGACCAACCGGAAAAAGCCGGTCGCGCCGGCGCCGGTGGCCATCACCGGCGGTACCAACCGCGCCGTGCTGAAACTGGCCAACGGCCAGGAGATCATGCTGGACAGCACCCGTGGCAGCATCGTACAGGAGCCGGGACTCACGGTACGTAACGACAGCGGCCGGCTGAATTACCAGGGGGCCACCGCCGCTGTGGAATATCATACATTAACAACGCCGCGCGGCGGACAATACCGCATAGAACTGCCCGATGGCACAGCGGTGATGCTGAATGCCGCATCCAGCATCACCTATCCGACAGCCTTTACGGACAAGGTCCGCGCAGTGATCATAACAGGGGAAGCCTACTTTGAAGTAGCCGCCAATACCCGCCAGCCTTTCCGGGTAGATGTAAGCGGGAAGGCGACCGTGGAAGTACTCGGCACGCGGTTTAACGTAAACGCCTATACGGATGAAGCCAATCTCCGTACCACGCTCCTGGATGGCAGTGTAAGAGTGAATCATCAGCAAACATCCCTAGTGCTGAAACCCGGTCAGCAGGCAGCCATATCGGGTGAAGGCCTCCGGCTGGTGGAGCATCCGGACCTGGAAATGGCCGTGGCATGGAAAAACGGCTCCTTCCAGTTCGACCATGCCCACCTGAAAGATGTGCTGCGGGAGATGGCCCGGTGGTACGACGTGACGGTGGTATATGAACCCGGCAGCGCAGACATCATCTTCAGCGGAGAAATAAAAAGAGACCTGGACCTGCCGCAGGCACTGATAGTGCTGGAGAAAATGGGTGTCCGTTTCAGAATAGAAGGAAAACAACTGATTGTCATGCCATAAAGCAACCATAATAAAAGTTTAGGTCAACAAGCAACAACAGGTGAAGAGGTGAACATGCCGGCCTTAGTGGTCAGGGCCTGGTATGTCCCGGAACGAAAAGCCCTTTGGGCTTAACGGCGGAGCCATGCCCGGCCACTTCAGCCACCGGTTATTATTTATCAACCAAAAATATGTTATGCCAGAATTGAGACGTCCAAAGCGGTATATACCGTGGAAGCAGCTGGGGCTGTTGCTGCTGATAGCAGCCATGGGACTGCCGCTGAGGGGATTATCCCAGACTATGAATTACAGCAGTAAAAAAGTCACCCTGCAACAGGTGTTTGCAGAGATAAAGAAACAGACCAACCATGTTGTGGTGTTCAACCCGGAGCAGGTAGATGTTACACAAACTGTTCCGGTGAATGCCCGCAACCAACCGTTGGAGGCGTTTATGAAGGCACTGCTGGCCAAAACGCCGCTGAATTTCACCATCGTAGGCACTACCATTGTGATCTTCCGAAAAGCAGACGTGGCGCCGGAATACAATGCGCCGCCGCCGCCGGTGGAGATCATGGGCATCGTGTACGACGAGAAAGCAGTTCAGCCGATACCCGGTGTGAGCGTCTTTGCCAGCGTCAGTGGCAAAGGTGTACAGACCAACGAAAAAGGCTTTTTTTCATTGAAGAATTTAAAAGACGCAGAAATGCTCACCTTCTCCAGTATCGGCTACGAGAAGGTGACCATGCCTGCCGGGCAGCCCGGCGTGACCATGTACGTGAAAATGAAAGTAGCCACCAGTGAGCTGGACCAGGCCGTGGTACAGGGTTATGGCGTTACCAGCAAAAGGCTGGCCACCGGTAACATCACCAAAGTGTCAGGAACAGAGATCGCGTCGCAACCGGTGATGAACCCTTTGCAGGCACTAATGGGCCGGGTACCCGGTTTGCTGGTCACACAAACTTCCGGCTATGCCAGCTCCCCCGTTAAACTGGAAATCAGGGGACGGAACTCCCTCGGCAAAGGATTCCTGTCCGACCCTCTATATATCATCGATGGTGTACCGCTGACAGTGCTGAACCTGGTCAGCGTCACGGAAGGCGTGTCCTCCGGATTCGTGCAGGGCGGGTTCTCTGCGGCGGGTGGACAAAGCCCTTTATTCGGGCTGAACGCAAAAGATATTGAGAGCATCGAAGTATTGAAAGATGCAGACGCAACAGCCATCTATGGCTCCCGCGGCGCCAACGGCGTTATCCTCATCACCACCAAAAGAGGAAAAACAGGAAAAACAGCATTGTCTGTAGATGTGCGGGAAGGGATTGTAACAGTGCCCCGCCAATGGCACCTGCTGGATACCAAAGAGTACCTGCAGATGCGCCGCGAGGCTTTCAAAAACGAAGGCATTACACCTACCATCGCTACTGCCCCCGACCTTATGCTGTGGGACACCACCCGTTATACCAACTGGCAGAAAAAAATATTAGGCACAGGCAGGATGACCAGCGTATCGGCAAGCCTCTCCGGTGGCGATAATCAGAATACTTTTTATGTAAGCGCCAATTATGGCCGCCAGGTGGAGCTGCTGAGCCAAAGCGGCGCCTCACAAAAAGCATCTGTGATGTCGCGTTTACGCCATGCCTCCGCCAACCAGAAATTCAGTATCATGGTAGGAACGACTATCGGCTATACGAAAGTAGACGCGATCGTCAACATGGGTGATGCAGCCTATCTGCCACCCAATGCACCACCTATCTACGACAGCAAAGGAAACCTCAACTTCGCGGAATGGACCGCCCACAACCCTGTCAGCCAGTTTCCCTTTGACTACCTGGGTAAAAAGAATATCAGCCAGTCCACCCAGCTCGATGGAAATATGGAGCTGCGGTATGAGATCGCCAAAGGGCTCACGTTCAGTACTACCGGGGGCTATTCTTTCGTCAGCGGAACGAGCGACAATTTTATACCGATGGCGGCACAGAACCCGGCCCTGAACCCTACAGGCATGGCCATCTTCGGCACTACCCGCAATACAAACTGGATCGTGGAACCGCAACTGGCCTATACCCGTTTTATCGGGAAAGGCGACCTGTCCATACAAGCCGGTACCAGCTACCAGTCCGCCGCCACGAATGGCACTACGGTCTTTGGCCTCGGCTACGGGGATGATGCGCTCTTAGGCAGTATCTCCAACGCTCCCTTGCAACAAGCTGCTGAAATGCTGAGCCGCTACAAATATGCGGCGGTATTTGGCCGTATCTCTTATAACTGGGACAACAAATATATCCTGAACCTGAACGCAAGGAGGGACGGGTCTTCCCGCTTCGCCCCAGGGCGCCAGTATGGTAACTTCGGCTCCGTAGGCATGGGATGGATCATGTCGGAAGAACCGTGGATCAAAGCAATACTTCCCAAGTGGGCCACTTTTCTGAAGCTGCGGGGCAGCTACGGCATTACCGGCGGTGATGGTTCCATCGGCGACTATCAGTACCTCTCTCAGTGGGGCACGCGTACTATCGGAGGACTGCTCGGCAGGTACGACGGCGTACAACCTTATGTGCCCATACATGCCATGAACCAGGACTACCACTGGGAGGCCAACAAAAAAATGGAAGGGTCGCTGGCTGCCGGTTTCTTAAACGACCGTATCAACCTGGAAGTGTCTTATTATCATAACAGGACCGGTGACCAGGTAACAGGGCTGCCCACTCCGCAGTATACCGGTTTTAGTTCTGTGCTGGCCAACTGGGCGGCCGTGGTACAGAACAGCGGCTGGGAAGGCTTGCTCAGGGCCAACCTGGTGCAGCAAAAAGACTTTTCCTGGTCCGTGTCTTTTAACATCTCCCGCAACCGAAATATACTGGCGGCTTATCCCGGCCTGGAATTTTCGCCTTACTACGGAACGTATAAAGTGGGGCAGTCACTGTCTACAAAGTACTACCTGCATTACCTCGGCATAGACCCGCAGACAGGCAAACACGCCTTTGAAGATTATAACAAAGACGGACAGGTGAGTGTACTCCTCGGTACGCCCGACGGCACCGGCACAGACGACCGTTATGTACCGATCGACGATGCCCCGAAATACTACGGTGGTGTCGGCTCCCAGCTCTCCTGGAAAGGTGTGCGGCTGGACCTGTTCTTTGACTATAAAAAACAGCTGGGCCCGGACCCCTTTGCGAACGTGCTGCCGGGCGCAATGACGAACCTGCCACGGGAAGCGTTGGCCAACCACTGGACCAAACCGGGAGACGTTGCAAAATATGCAGGATTCGCGCCAGCCGGCTATTCCTTGTTCAACGCATCTGACGGCGCCTTCATGGATGCTTCTTACCTCCGGCTCCGCAGCCTTGCCGTGAGCTATGATTTTCCGGAGAAGCTGGTGAAAAGGGCCCGCATGGAAAGTTTCCGCCTCTATGTACAGACAGAGAACATTTTTACCATCACCCGCTACACAGGACTGGACCCTGACACGAAGAGCCTGGCAGCGCTGCCTTCTCCGCGGACGATTACCGGTGGTGTAATGCTTAATTTTTAAATGATTATTTATGCAGACCTATCATAAAATAATTGCGTTTTCCGGTGGATGGTTGTTATGGGCAAGTCTTCTGTCGTCCTGTAAAAAACTGGTGTCTGTGCCGGACCCTGTCAGCACTATTTCCACCAGCCAGGTGTTTAGTACTGAAAAACAGGCCAATGGCGCTATGGCCGGCGTATATACCCGGATGATCAATGGAGACGATCCGGTGGGCGCTCCTCCGGATGGAGAGTCCTCCTTTGCTGCAGGGCTCTCTACGATGCTGGGCGGCCTCTCGGCCGACGAGCTGTATTTCTTCCGCTCTGTGATGGAGAAATCCTGGTACCTCGTCAACACCAACAAACTCACCGCACAGGAAGCCAGTCGTAGTAACGCTGTCTGGGTGTCCGCCTACAACGCGGTATATGGCGCTAATTCTATCATAGAAGGCCTGGCCGCATCCACTTCACCCGATCTGAAAGACAGCGTGAAACAGGCATTAACAGGAGAGGCCAAGTTTGTTAGGGCTTTTTCCTATTTCTATCTCACGAATTTTTATGGAGATGTGCCGCTGGTGCTGACCATCGATTTTAATAAAACGCGGAACATGCCGCGGACCTCACAGGCACAGGTATACGGACAAATGGAGATGGACCTGAGAGACGCCGTGGCAGCACTGCCGGAAACTTATCCTACCAGCATGGGAGAGCGCATACGCCCCAACCGTTACACCGCCAGCGCCATGCTGGCGAGGGTATACCTCTATCAGCGCAATTATGCGGGAGCTGTGGAAGCCGCCACCACCGTCATCAACCAGGCAGCGTTGTATCAGCTGGAGCCCGATCCCAACAACACATTTGTGCTGGCCAGCCGCGAAGCTATCTGGCAGCTGAAACAAACAGATGTTTCTGCCTCACTGCGTAATGCCACGCCGGAAGGATATGAGTTCATACCGATTTATCTGAAGACAGGCGTTGCTTCTTACGTACTGACGGACACACAGATGAAAGCCTTTGAATCCGGCGATAAGCGCCTTTGCTGGATAGACAGCACCAAAGCCGCTCCGGCGCCTAATGTGCCGGCGGTGGTGTCTTATTATCCCAATAAATACCACATCGGTCAACCGAACAGTGAATTTATGGCGCCACCCCGTGAGTATTACGTGATGCTACGGCTTGCGGAGCAATACCTGATACGCGCAGAAGCGGCTGCCAATGGCGGCCCGGGAGGCCTCGCAGCTGCCATCGCCGACCTGAACATGGTCCGTTCCCGCGCCGGGCTGCCTGTGTTGTCTGCATCGCTCAACAAGGAGCAGGTGCTGGCAGCCGTAGCAAAAGAGCGGCAGACGGAGCTCTTCGCCGAATGGGGCCATCGCTGGTTTGACCTGAAACGTACCGGCAAAGCAGCGGCGCTGTTATCTGCCATTCCGCTCAAGCAACCTTGGGCTGGCGATCATCAGCTGCTGTATCCCATTCCCAACACCGAGATCAGCGTAAACCACTTCCTGACCCAAAATCCCGGTTATTAATATGCAACGGTTAACATATTTCGCGGCCTCGCTGCTAATGCTATTGCTGACTGCCTGCGCCAAAGAAAAAACAGCACCCGGCACTGCCTCGCTGACCATCATCAACGCGGTACCCGGCAGCCAGCCGCTGATCGGTAATTTCAGCGGCGGCAGTCCTATCCACTATTACCTGGCCAATCAGTTCCGTTACAATACTTTTTTGCTGAGCAACCGCATGAGCGCCTATTCCGGCAGGCAACCGCTGGCAATCTATCAGTATCCTGATACCACAGATAAAAGCCAGCCGCTGTACAACCTTGTGCTTGACCTGCCCATAGGCTCCATGCATACACTGTTCCTGACCGGGACCCTCACGCAGCCGGACACACTGTTTGTCAGCGATGGTGTGCCTTACCATCCGCTGGGAGACAGCAGCTGCAGCTTCCGCTTCGTTAACCTTTCTCCCGGCAGCGCACCGGTGAAAGTAACGATCGCGCAGAAGAACGGTCCCCCGGTGGTGAGCAGCATGTCATATAAAGGACTGACCGGCTTCCTGAACTATCCGGTTAATGCGGCACAGGAAGATATGGTTTTTGAGTTCAGAGATGTGGCCACTGATCAACTCATCACCACCTACCGCGTCGATGGGATACACTATCCTGCGCCGGGAACGAACAGTCCCTGGGTGTACAGTAACTACACCCTGGCGTTAGTCGGTCTGCCGGGCGGCACTAACGGGCAGGGACAAACGATACTGTCCATCCGCTACTAACACCATGGCAGGCATCAAACTATCAAACATTTAAAACGTATTATGAGCACTATCTTAAAAATTGACCGGCTCTCCCACAGGTACAGCAGTGCCTGGGCTGTCCGCGATATTAACCTGGAAATAGGCCATACCGGCGTCATCGGGCTGTTAGGGTCCAACGGCGCCGGCAAGTCTACCACCATGAACATTATCTGCGGTGTGCTGAACCAGACAGAAGGTACGGTGTATGTCAACGGACTGGATATCCGCCAGCAGCCGGAACAGGCGAAAAGGGAGATCGGTTTCCTGCCGCAAAACCCGCCGGTATATACTGATCTGACGGTAGATGAATACCTGCATTACGCGGCGCAGCTGCGGCATATCGAAAAGAGCAAAGTGCGCAAAGCCGTAGAGGAAGCGAAGGAGCGCGTGGGCATCTCTCATTTCAGCAGCCGTCTGATCGGCAACCTCTCCGGCGGTTACCGCCAGCGCGTAGGCATTGCGCAGTCCATCATTCATAAGCCCAAACTGGTAGTCATGGACGAGCCCACCAACGGGCTCGATCCCAACCAGCTCATCGAAGCGAGAAAGCTGATCCGTGAAATAGGGCAGGACCATACCGTATTGTTATCGTCCCACATTCTTTCCGAAGTACACCTGCTCTGCCGTGAGATAGTGATGATAGAAGGCGGCCGCGTTATCTTTTCCGATACCATGGAGGCGTTCAACAACTATGTACAGCCGCACAGCGTGCTGGCCAGAATGGAGCAGCCACCCGCCGCTACAGCCCTGCAACAGATCAGCGGGGTGTCCGGCGTGGAATTCCTCAGCGACCGCCAGGTACGCATCTATTTCGATGGTGATGAAAGCATCACGGAAAGGATCATCGCCGCCAGCGTACAGCACGGGTGGCGCCTGCGTGAGATCAACCTCGATAAAGGGTTGCTCGATGATATTTTCAAGCAACTATCTATTCAATCGCTCCAATAATTTTTATACATGAAGATGATATTCAGGATTGCTAAAACAGAGCTTCGGAACCTGTTCTTTTCACCGGTGGCCTGGTTCTTAACAATCGCTTTTATGGTACAGTGCGGGGTATATTATACCTACTCGCTGTATGGCCTGGCCAACTGGCAGGATGTGATTACAAGAAACAATCCGGCATTTACAAGCTTTGGCGTTTCACTGACCAGCGCCCTCTTTTTAGCGCAGGACGGTATTTTCTATAATGTGCTGCAGAACCTGTACCTGTTTGTTCCGCTGCTCACGATGGGGCTGATCAGTCGTGAGGTCAACAGCGGTACGATCAAGCTCTTGTTTTCTTCGCCTATCCGTACCAGTGAGATCGTGTTGGGGAAATATCTCGCTATCATGATCTATAACCTTTTGCTGGTAGGCATTGTAGGTGTGCTGATGATTGTCGGTGTTTTCAATATCCATGCGGCGGATTATGGCGTGCTGCTTTCTGCAGCATTGGCCTTTTATCTGCTGGTATGTACTTACACGGCTATCGGGCTGTTTATGTCCAGTCTCACGAACTACCAGATCGTTTCCGCTATTGGCAGCTTCATCATCATTTTTGTGTTGAGCCATATCAGTGGCCTGTGGCAGAAGTATGACATCGTACGGGACCTGACTTATTTCCTGTCTATCTCCGGCCGTACGGTCAAAATGCTGAAAGGGCTGATCACTACCAAAGATGTGATTTATTTCGTGATGATCATGTATATGTTCGTCTCGTTCACGCTCATTAAAATGAAAGCCGGACGGGAGTCTAAGCCATGGTGGGCGCAGGCAGCCCGTTATACGGCGGTATTTGCTTCCGTGCTGGTGATCGGGTATGTCAGTTCCCGCCCATCGATGATCGGTTACTGGGATACGACGCAGGGCAATACCAATACGCTGCATCCCAACACACAGGCGATACTGAAGGAAATGGGCAACGAACCCCTGGAAGTCACGCTGTACACCAATCTGCTGGGGGCCGGTGTTAACCGGGGCCTGCCGGAAACCCGGAATGATTATCTGACGAGTCTGTGGGAACCCTACCTGCGTTTTAAGCCGGATATCAAATTCAATTACGTTTATTATTACGATAACGATGACAGGGACAGTACGCTGTATAAAACATGGAGCGGTAAACCACTGGCTGAGATAGCCGCCCAGACCGCAGAAGGACAGGAGGTAAATATCAGGGATTTCCTCGTGCCGGCAGTAGTGCGTAAAATGGTCGACCTGCAGCCGGAAGGCTACCGCCTGGTGATGCAGCTGAAATATAAAGGGAAGACCACCTTCCTGCGCACCTTCGATGATGCTGGTTTCTGGCCGGAAGAGCAACAGGTGGCTGCGTCCTTCAAACGGCTGTTGCTGGATCGCATGCCGAAAAATCTTTTTCTCACGGGCAACCTTGAACGTAGTATCTACAAAAGGGGAGAGCGGGAGTATTCCGCGCATACCCTTGCCAAAGATGGCCGCCTGTCACTCATCAACCTTGGCTTTGACTCTGACAGCCTTTGCCTGGATACCCAGGAGATCCCGTCTGATATTGCCACCCTTGTGCTGGCCGATCCCAAAACCGCGCTTAGTGCCACCGGCATGGAAAAGCTCCGCCGCTATATCGACAATGGCGGTAACATGCTGATATTCGGTGAGCCTGGCAAACAGCAGATGCTCAATCCCGTGCTGAAGCAACTGGGTGTGCAGCTCACGGAGGGTACGCTGATAGAAGTGTCCAAAGATGAAATGCCGCATATGGTGAATCCCGCTGTCACCACTGCCGGCATGCATTTGTCAGAAGATCCGGCCCTTATCGCGCTGCGCGTGATGCAGAAAGAGGGTAGGTCCATGGGGATGCTGATGCCTGGCGTTACCGGCGTCACCTTCAACGACAGCAGCGCTTTCCGGGCCGCTCCTTTATTGACGACCGTGCCTGGTAACGTTTGGCTCAAAGCCGGTACCGTGGTGACTGACTCCGTAGCGCCGGTGTTCAATCCGCAAGACGGAGATACCCGTCAGCCGTATTACGCAACCGCCATCGCGCTGACCCGTAAGATCAATAATAAAGAGCAGCGCATCGTGGTAAGCGCCGACGCTGACTTTATGAGCAACCTCCGGCAGGGCGGCGGCTTCCTCGGCAGGAACCTGTACGCCTGGATGGTCAACGGCGCGTTCCCCATCTACACGCCGAAGCCGGACCCTATCGATACCAAACTGACGATAAGTGCTACCACGGCCAATATAGAAAAGTACCTGTTCGTTTGGGTGTTACCGGGACTGGTGCTGCTGACGGGAACAATATTACTGGTGCGTCGTAAAAGACAATAAAACAGGAAACGATGTATTTACAAACGGATGAACAAACCATAGAGGACCTCCGGATATTCGGTAAGCGGGATGTGAGCGGTATCTATGAGCTGTATAACCATACGCATACACGGGGCGGCGAATCCCTGCTGCAGGAAATGTTCCGGCAACCGCTGTCGGATAAAGACGCCATCAACCGCAGAAGCAGCATCATTGCGCATTTTGCGCAGCAACGTACGACATTCCCGTTTGAAGCCGCCATGTTTGATATGGCAGAAAAATACCTGAAAAACGGGGACGAACATACGAAAAGCGGTGGCCGCAGCGTGCCGCTCGGGGAAAAAGACATCTACAACGGGGTCACCGCCGTGATCGGGCTGATACAGCAGTTGCACCGTTTCATCGAAAGCCCCACCGTTGCCGGTATCGCCGCCTATTCCGGTGAGCGTACTGCCATCGCGTTGCTGCTGTCGGAGCCCGCGCTGGAGCCTGCGCTCAACGAACCGATGAAAGGCCGGTTGTCCTATGGTGCGGTAACAGCCTTTGACCTGCTGCTCAGAACACGGGAACGCCAGCGTATCACGCGGCTGCTGGAACATGTATATACGCTGGACGTATATCTGTCCGTAGCAGCAGTGGCAACGGAGCGGCAGTTCGTGTTCCCCGTGGCGCTGGACAAGGGGAGTGCAGTGCTGGAGCTGGAAGGGGTCTATCATCCGTCCGTGAAGAATGCCATAAGCAATAATGTGTCCATGGGGCCCGACGGTAACGTGATCTTTCTTACCGGCGCCAATATGGCGGGCAAGTCAACCTTCCTGCGTTCGCTCAGCACCGCGCTGTATGTAGCGCATATGGGTTTCCCGGTAGCGGCCCGCAGGATGTCGTTTGCTGTGCTGGACGGGATCTACACCACCATCAACCTGCCGGACAATCTTGGTATCGGCGCCAGTCACTTCTACGCAGAGGTGCTGCGGGTGAAGAAAGTCGCCGCCGCCCTGGGCAGCGGGCAGTCGCTGCTGGTCATCTTCGATGAACTCTTCCGGGGCACAAACGTAAAAGACGCACACGAGGCCACCGTGGCTGTTACCCGCGCATTCGCCGGTCGTAAAAACAGCCTGTTTGTCATCTCGTCGCATATCGTAGAGGCGGGCGAAGAGCTGAAAGAAGCTGGCAGCGTAGCTTTCCGGTATCTGCCTACCCGCATGAACGGCCATCAGCCCGGGTATACGTATACGTTAGAACAGGGTATTACGGACGACCGTCATGGTATGATCATCATCCGCAATGAAGGCATACTGGATATTCTCAGGAATGGTCGCAAGACTAAATAAAAATAGCATGTATGAGCTTTAGTATAGACAGGCAAACGATGGATGAACTGAACCTGCTGGGTAAGTTCCGGCAAGGATCAGTATATCATCTGTTTAACCAGGTGAAGACCAGGGGAGGAGAGCGTTTGCTGGACACCATGTTTCAATCGCCGTTGGAGGAGATGGCGGCCATCAATGAACGGAGCAGTATTTTCCGCTTCTTCCAGGAGGCGCAGCTGGTATTTCCCTTCGATGTACAGCAGCTGGCGCAGATGCGCGAATACCTCGATACCGGCGGCAGTAAAAATGTGTTGTTCTCCATGGCGGGCACCTTGCTGAAAAAAGGGCTGTCCACCGTAGCCAGGGATGAACGTTACCGGAAGAGTGTACAGGGCCTGCAGGCCACCATCGTGACGGTAAAAAAATGCACCGCTTTCCTGGCTTCCATGGCATCGTTGCCGGGCCCTTATCATCACCGCGTCACCGCGATGCGGCAACTGCTGCATACCCGGGAGCTGGAGCAGCTGGCCGATATGGACATCTACCAGGCATTACCGGTAAAAACACTGGCGACCTACGATCACCTGCTGAAAAACAAACTGCGGCAGTCCATGGACGACCTGATGGCATTTATCGACGAGCTGGATGTATATATCGCCGTGAGCGACGTAGCGCGGGCCAGGGGCTTTCATTACGCAGAGGCCCTGCCGCCGGAAAAAAATATGCTGACAGCCACCGGCCTGCATCACCCTTGTATCAGCAACGCCATCGGCAACGATATCCGGATGCAGCAGGGCAGCAATGTGCTATTCCTCACCGGCGCCAACATGGCGGGTAAGTCTACCCTGATGAAATCAGTCGGCATAGCGCTGTACCTGTCGCACATGGGCTTTCCCGTGGCGGCCTCCGGTTTCCTGTTCTCCGTCCGCGAAGGGCTGTATTCCTCCATTAACGTGTCGGACAATATCAACCTCGGCTATAGTCATTTTTATGCAGAAGTGGTGCGGGTGAAACAGGCAGCCGAAGCTACGGCCAGTGGTAAGCGCCTGCTGCTCATGTTCGACGAGCTCTTTAAAGGAACTAACGTAAAAGATGCATACGACGGCACGCTGGCCGTAACAGCCGCTTTTGCGGAATATACCGGTTGCCTGTTTATCGTGTCTACCCATATTATAGAAGTGGGTGAGGCACTGAAAGACCAGCCTAATATACAGTTCAGATACCTGCCTACCGTCATGGAGGGTAGCCGTCCCCGTTATACCTACCGGTTGGAAGAGGGGATCACGGAAGACCGACAGGGGATGATGATCATCCGCAACGAAGGTATCCTGGAACTAATGAATACCAATCACCTGTAAAATTTACCAAACATATGAAGAAGCTGTTGACATATGGCGCCAGCGCCATACTGGCCTGCGCATGCCTGCAAGCGGCGGCCCAGGAGAAAAAACTGGCCAGTCTCACCAAAGAGGATT
This sequence comes from uncultured Chitinophaga sp., assembly GCF_946479755.1. Next base: position 597,682 of record NZ_CAMLHC010000001.1, read on the forward strand.
TTATCGCCGACTTCAGACTGGCGGTCGATATCCTGAAAAAACAACATCCTAATCCGTATAAGTTTATCGATTCCGCTACTTTCATGCGCCGGGTGGATTCCCTCATGGACCGCATGGCCAAAGAACCGGATATGATGACCAGCCTGCAGTATTCGCCCATCTACCTGGTAAGGGATGTGCATACAAGCCTGCGGCTCTCCAACGACAATTCCCGGGAGTTGTATGGTAATCTCCGCTTCTTTCCCTATCCGGTGATCATCGAACGGGGACGGATATTCGTCAATATCAAAGGCGCCATCATTCCTTATGGCGCGGAGATCCTCAGTATCAACAACAAACCGGTAAAAGATATTCTGCAAAGCCTCTCCACTTCCGCCTATAGTGATGGTTTTATTCCTACCGGCATGGACCGGTTATATCCTGATTTTCAGGTGACCTTTAGCCTGCTGTCGCCGCACCAGGCCACCTATCCGGTGACCTGGACGGCGCCTGGCAGCAAAGAAACGCGTAAAACGACGCTGGAGGCATCCAACCCTACGGATGCTTTTCATGCCACGCGGCAGTCAGTCTTCCCGTTCAACCTCCTGCAGCGGGCTTATTACATCTACAATGACTATGACGACGCTACCAAAACGGGCCGTCTGACCGTCAATACCTTTGCGCTCAACGAGCAGGATGCCTACAAGGAGTTCAGTGAGTTTTTCCGCGAAGTGAAGAAACGGAACTACCAGCAGGTGATCATCGACGTGCGCAGCAATGGTGGCGGTGATCCGGCTATCTCCGCCCTGCTGTACTCTTTCATGGCAGAAGCGCCTTTCCGGAATGTATATAACTACCGCACCCGCAACATCGATGTGGCTTATCCGGAGTATGCAGTGGCGGATAATGGCCGGCGCCTTTCTGATGAAGATATACAGGGACAGAAAAATTTCTTCTACCAGCGTTTCGACAAAGACAGCTCTGGTTTCTACGTGGGAAATGCCCGCCTGAAAGATGGACTGATGGAAAATTTCCCGCCGGACAAGGATGCGTTTCACGGTAAAGTATTTGTGCTCACCGGCGGCGGTACCGTATCGGCGGCAACTTACTTCGCTACGCTGGTGCAGAAAAACAAAAGAGGGGTGATCATCGGTAAGGAGACCGGTAGCGGCGAAGCGGCTACCACGGCTGCCTGGTTCCTGCGTTACCTGTTGCCCCGTACCAAATGTGTGCTGACAGTGCCGCGGTCAGAGCTCAATTTCTTTAACGCCACTAAAGACAACGGCCGGGGTATCATGCCGGATAAGGAAGTACCTATGGATAAGTTCATGGGATATGTACAGGCCGATAAAGATCCTGAAATATCGTATACGATGGAGCTGATTCATGCAGGCCATTGATGCGGAAGCCGGACTCGTTTTGGAGTCCGGCTTTTTTTATTGGATATTTAAAAATAAATTTCCATCTTTGCATCGGAAACAAGGTTCCTGACATAGAGAACTTTTTGATTCAGATCGTTATGAGATTGTAGTATATCGTGCAGAAACGGCTTTCTGCCATGTCAACCCGAAGTATTGTACGCCTGAAACCCCGGTTAAATCCTTCCACATTGTAATACTGCCCTTATCCCTTTTCTGGTATTTTATCAATAAGTTTTTAAAGTCATTTTTACCGGTATTGCCGTGTCGTTGATGCATGCCATCAACGATCGGATGTTTGTAGCCCGTTGACGTGCGAACCGGTTGACCTATGCCCTTAACATGCACTCAATTTTTATGTTATGAATAAATATGAAAGACTAAAGAATGAACTGGAAACAGTTGGGACCGGAAAAATGAAGGCCTTTGGCGCTTCTATGTTGCCCATCCTTAAAAGTGGCACCCTGCTGACCTTCCGGCGGGAACAGGAATATGCGGTGGGCGACATCGTATTTTGTAAAGTGAAGGGGCGTTATATCGACGCGCATAAAATCACGAAAACCGATGCCAACAAAGGTTACCTGATCGCTAACAACCACGGATTTGAAAATGGTTGGACAAAGGTGATCTACGGTAGGGTGATATTAGGGGAATACGACAACCGGGTTATTTACCGAAAGGTATGACCGGTTCCCATTCAAAACCAACAGCCCCTTGTTTTATCCTTCCTAATCCCGGCCATGGCAAATGATAAGTCATGGTCATCCTCGTCTTCTTCGCTTCTTCCTGTAAGACATTTTCCCGTGTAAGGGCTGCCTGCCCGAAATCCATATCGTAGAACATTCCCCATTCCGGATGTTGCAGCAGCAAGGCTGTATGCAGCAGATCGGCGCTATGCAGTAAGGTTTCCTCACCGGAGAAAATCTCCACCATGCTGTGTCCCGTCGTGTGCCCCGGTGCCGGTATCAACCGGATGCAATCACAGAGGGTGGCCTGCGGATCTGCCAGTCGCAGCTGCGGCCGAATAGCGCCTATTATCCCAGGGATACGGGTAGTCAGCGCTTTTTTCATTTGTGCCACGGCGTCGAGCGGACTGGCAGAAAAGTCGGGCTGTCCCTGCATCCAGTTGTCATATTCCGCCTGACTTAAATGGATGCGGGCATTCGGGAAGACGGGTGAACTGTCCGGATGTAAAAGGCCGCCTATATGATCGGTGTGTGCATGTGTGAGCACAATGTCGGTAATGGCTGTTGCCGGGATGCCGGCAGCGGCTAGGTTTGCGGGCAATAGGCCACCGGTGGTGTCTTCCTGACCGAGACCGGCGTCAATCAATATCAGTTTATCCGAATGGCGTACCAGTAATATGTTGAGGTCAAGCCGCAATTCATGGGTGGGCTGTTCCTGCGCACGGAGCGCCTGTTGTATGTAATCGGGTCGTTCATAAGGGCCGATCATCGGATGTGCTGGTGCCAGCAGCTGATAACCGTCGCTGAAGATCATCAGCTCCAGTTGACCCAGGCGAAAGGAGTAGGGTGTTTGCATGGTTTTAATTTGACCGCAAACCTATAGCAATTTCATACTTTTGTATAATTGAATTATCTCATCCTATACTTTAATAAAACTGAAGTATGATTACAGATATATTGGATCTCGATCTGTTGCGGACGTTTGTGCTGGCAGTGGATTTAGGCAGTTTCGCCCGTGCTGCGGAACATGTATCCCGTTCACAGTCGGCCGTGAGTCTGCAGATGCAACGGCTGGAAGAGCTGACGGGGCATCAGCTGTTTGTGAAACAGGGCCGCAGCTGGGAGCTTACTGCCAGCGGTGAATTGCTGATCGGCTATGCCCGTCGCCTGTTGAAACTGAATGATCAGGCGATAGAAGCTTTGTCCACCCGGCAACTCGCGGGGGTGGTAAGGCTCGGCATGTTGACGGATTTCTCGGAAGGCGGACTGCCGCAGGTGTTGGCACGTTTTGCAGAACAACACCCGCTGGTGCAGATGGAGATAACGATCGACAAGCAGGTGGTGTTACAACAAAAGTTGCAGTCAGGCAAGCTGGATGCGATCGTATGCGTAGGTTCGCAGCTGCCGGAAAATGCTGTCCTTATCGGGGAAGTGCCCTTGCGATGGATCGGAAATAAAAAGGTGGCGCAGCAATCGCCTTTGCCGTTGTTGCTGTTTGAGCCGCCCTGTCTTTTCCGTGCTGCGGGCCTTGCGGCGCTGGAGAAGTCAGGTCAGGCATGGAAGCCGGTGCTTACCGCCAGCAATGTAGCGGGTATGTGGGCCGCTGCCCGCGCTGGTCTGGGCATTGCTATCCGCACACAGATAGGATTGCCGGTGGATTGTAAGCCGCTGCCGGCTTCCAGCGGACTGCCGGTGTTACCGCATATCTTCGTTTTCCTGCTGACGGCGCCGCCGAAAAAAGCTTCTGCTCCGGTACTGCGACTGATAGAGATCGTACAGGAAACGCTCAGCAATGAATTGAAAGCCCTGCAGTCACGAAGAAAAATGTAAGTTGAAATTTGTTAATCATTTGCTTTTAATAAAATCGTGAGAATGCCCGGTAGTACAAGGTGTATCTTTGGTAGAAATGAACAACCCTCATTTTATTTTTTGCCAAAACATATCTTTATGAGTATTACAACAATTGTTTGTTCACCACAAGAGTTAAAGGGCGAGTTGACCCAAATCATGAAAGAGGAGTTCGCGGTTTCCCCGCGGATGGCAGAAGAGGCCTACGATGGCTGGTTAGAAGAGTATTTTAGCCGGCTAAAAGACGACTTACAATTTGTCATCGAGTATCCTTACGTTGACAAGGTTTACAGGGACAGCTACTACGCTTATTTTTCCTCCAAGCGAAGACCTTATCAGAAAGACTGTATCCGGATTGCGTTGTTTGACGGCGAGGTACTCCCGGAACATTTCAGAGGCGCCGCTGGTGTTGCCGCGCTGCAGGAACGGTTCCGGGGATTTGTGGTTTTACGGCCTACCATACCGAATATCATAGGCAGGAGTGTCGTATCCCCTTATGCCTTGCAGGAGCATCGGTTTCTTAGCCTGGCCGGAAGGTATCAGACAACGGTCAATGCTGTTAAGCTGGTGGCGACGGGATTTCCGCATGCTTCCCAGGATACCGAAACGCTGACCTGTGCTGAAACATCTTTGTGGGCGCTGATGGAGTATTTTGCCGGGCGGTACCCGGAATATAAGCCGGTAATGCCCTCCACTATTATCAATACTTTAAAAAGCAGGTCCAGTTACAGGCAGATACCTTCGGAAGGTCTGGGTATCGAGCAGATGGGTTTTGCATTAAGGGAGTTTGGGTTTGGTACAAAGGCTTATGATACCGCCGAGCTTTCGCCGGCGACTTTTGCTAACTTATTTTCTGTATATGTGGAGAGTGGTATTCCTTTGATAGTAGCTGTTTCTGACAGGCATCGCGGGGGTAGGATCGGCCATGCCGTAGTCGTCATAGGCCGTTCTGAAACAACCGACACTGACATCGACCAGCTAGCGGTAGAAGAGGAGGAAGATGAAGTATTGGCGATGTTAATGAAAAGGAAGGGGATTCGTATCGTGGACAATGCGAATATAAAACGCCATTTTGTTGTCGTTGATGATAATTATCCTGTTTATCAGTTGGCACCTTTCGCAATGCCAACAGCGTATTATGACGACGCGGAATGGAGGCGGTGTGAAGTGGTACAGTTCCTGGTGCCGCTTTATCCCAAAGTATATATGGACGGAGTCGCCGCCAGAAAATACATGAAAAAAGTATTATTGGATAACTGGTTTGATATTCCTTTCAATACCGAATTGTTTATCCGTGTTTTTTTAACGTCCAGCAGATCATACAAGGATTATCTGACAATAGAAGATAGTTTTGACGGTGATGTGAAAGAAATTATTCTCACAATACCAATGCCTAAGTTTGTTTGGATAGCAGAGGTTTCCTCAAAGGAGTTAATTAAAAAGCATAAGGCTGACGGGCTTATTATTTTGGATGCGACGGAACCGCAAACAATTGATCAGCGGGCTTTAGTATTTTTAGGGAGTAGCAGTAATCTTTATTACAGTCTTTCTAACGGTAAGGAGTTGACGGAGAATTCCATATCTTTGGGAGAGTTTAATATTTTCACTAACAATTTAAAAGGTTTTTGATATGGCAATTAAACTAAATAGAGCTCAGGAGATTATAGCCAGATTAGAAAAAGAAGGAAAAGTCAGGGTAATGGATAACTGTCCTGAATATATCGCAAGCTTGAAAGAGTGGAATAAGTTCGCGGAAGAAGTTCGAAGAGAGTGCAACAGAATTTCCTTTAATTCCTGGATAGCCGCTTCCAAGTTACTTCTCACCTGATATTAAACACCAACTTAAATATAAGGCTGGCAATACCTTTGCCAGCCTTTTCTGTTATAAAAAATATATCAAAATGATACCTGTTTTCTCTCCTGTTGAGATGGACACCTGGCCGCGGAAACCTTACTTTGATTATTTCTACCATGGTGTAAAAACAAAATACAATATCAATTACAACCTGGATATTACCTCATTGATAACTGAAATTAAAAAAAGAGAGTTGAAGTTTTATCCTGTGATGTTGTATGTTATCATGAAAGTGGTGAACCAGCATGAAGCCTTCCGGTATAGCTTTGATGAGAAAGGTGTATTGGGCAACTGGAACTATGTGGTGCCCTCTTATACTATCTTTCATGAAGATGATAAAACGTTTTCTGATATCTGGAGCGACTACCACGACGACTTTACCCCTTTTTACGAGACGATCATCACGGATATGACAGCCTACAAGGATGTGAAAGGGATCAAAGCCCGTTCCGGCAGGCCACAGAATTTCTGCCCTGTTTCAGCATTGCCATGGCTGAGTTTTGCAGGCTTCAGCCAGGATACCTATTCGGAATCCTCTCTGCTGTTTCCGATTATTCGTTTTGGGAAGTACTATGAAGAAAATAACAAAGTACTGTTACCGCTTACCCTTTTTGTGCACCATGCAGTGGCGGATGGTTATCATACCTGTCAGCTGATAAACGATATACAGGAGCGGTGTCACAGGGCAGAGGAGTGGTTAAACCTATAAGCGTCAGAAAAACGGTTTTCTTTATTTCTTTAAATTAATATCTTTGGGCGCAACCAACTAATGATCAGCCGGGGCTTCCGGCTTATATGTCTGACGATAACGAAATCTGGAAACAATTTTGTGCGGGTGAACAGAGCGCATTCCGTGAATTATACGATCGGTATTATTCGCGCATGTTCGTATGGGGGTGCCGCTGGCTGGACGGGGAGACGGCTTTTGTGAAAGATCATTTACATGATTTTTTTATCTACCTGTGGGAAAAAAGAGAGAACCTCGCCGCGGAGGTCCAGGTGTCCGCTTACCTGTTGACGGCCTTCAAACGGCGGTTGATAGAACAGTGGGGCCGGGAAAAGCGCCTGAAAGATATCAGTGCCATGATCAATCCTGCCGATGATGAGCAGGAAGATATAGATTTTTTTACCCATCAGTTCAACCGTATACAGGCCGCACTGCAATTACTCACACCCGCCCAGCGGGAGGTGATAGAGATGCGTTTTTTACAGAATATGTCCCTTCAACAGATTGCCATCGCCAAAAATACCAGTCTGCGGACGGTATATAACCTTACCCATCGTGCCATTACGCAGCTCCGTCAGGAGGCAGGCAAAAAATTTTTTCTATTTCTGTGGTAAATCTGTTCCATCGATCCCTCTGTATAGTAAAAGTGCCTGCGGATGGATGAAATTTCGGTCGAGAGATTAATAGGAGAGCCTTCTTTCATTAATTACTGCTTTCGCAACGGCGAGGTGGACATCGCTTATTGGGAGGCCTGGCAACAGGCTCATCCGGAGCACCAGCCGGTCATCAGGGAGGCTGCCGCAGCGGTGAAAATGACATCCTGGCTGCTGCAGGCGGAACGAGCCAAACCTGCCGCCATGGAAGCCATGGATGAATGGCTGCTGCAACCGGAGCAACCCCGTATCGGCCGTCGCCCCTGGTACTATGCGGCCGCAGCGGCTGTACTGTTGCTGCTTGCAGCAGCATGGTTCTTCAGGCCGTCACCTTCCCCGCAGCAGGCCGGGACCCTTTCTCCGGAAACACCCCGCCTGCATTTCAGCACTATGGGACAGCCGCGTACGGGCTTCCGTTTGCCGGATAGCAGCTATGTCCTGCTGGAAAGTAACTCACTACTGGACCTGGACAGCGCTTTTGGTCAGGAGGACCGCCATCTGCGCCTTCGGGGAACGGCATGGTTTAAGGTGCAGCCCGACCAGCGGCGGTCTTTTGAAGTACAGGGCCAGGATTATTTCGTGACCGCATTGGGTACCGCCTTCCGCATGACAGCGGTCAACGGGAAATTGCAGGTGCTGCTGGAAGAAGGAAAAGTGAAAGTGGAAAAGCAGCACTCCGGCAAAAGACAACTGCTGGCGATATTGCAGCCTTCCGAAAGACTGGTGATAGACCACGCGTCGCCCGCTCATACGCAGAAGTCCATCTTCCCCAAACAGGAACTGGGCGCCTGGAAAGCGGAAGAAATCGTCTTCGAACATACACCTCTGCCGCAAGTAATACAACAACTGGAAGCTTGTTACAATATACATATCACCATCTCCGGTAACAACCTGCAACAGGAAACATTTACCGGGAAATTTAAACACGATGCGCTGCCCGCAGTGCTGGACATACTTTGTTTCACTTTAAATAAACAGTACCGATTCACTGATTCAACCAACGTCTTAATTCAGTAACCAACCAAAACAGGACCATTATTTATGTATGTATTCTCTTGCCGGTTGTCCCTGCGGACAACGATCAGGCGCGCTATTGCCCTTGCGGTAACAGCACTGCTGATGATGACTGCCACCACGCTCCGCGCACAGGAAAAGAAAAATGTCGCGATGGAGAAAGTCCCTGCCGAAAAAGCATTTAAACAACTGGAAAGCATCTTCCATGTTCGTTTCTTTTATTCCGGTTCCGCGATGGACAAACAACAAACGATCAGCATTCCCGCCGATAACAGAACGCTGGACGATGTATTGCAATACCTGGCAGACCGCTACCGGTATGCTTTCCGGCAGCAGGATAATATGATCAGCGTGAGCCTGCGACCCGCTGCCGCCAAAGAAAATACTGTCCAGGGACGCATCGGCCTCTATGAGGAGGATAACATCGTCTACAATGCAGGGGTGACCATCCGGGAGGAAAATACCACCAATGCCGCCATTACAGACGGCAAAGGGTACTTTGCACTGAAGCTTTCCCAGCCCAACAGCCGTATTCATGTTACCTGTGTAGGGTATGAACATACCGTACTGGACGTCAATGCCAATACCATGGTGAACCTGACCTTACAGCAATCGCTGAAATCGATCCCGGAAGTGGTCATCTCCACCGGCTACCAGCGCCTGGCCCGTAAAAATACGACCGGCGCCTATGGCAGTATTTCCTCCCGTGAAGTGGAGCGTAGAAGCAGCCAGTCCATTACCTCCGTGCTGGAAGGAAGCGTTCCCGGACTGACACTCGCCACCGGCTATGCAGGTACCTCCAAAAACCGCTATCAGAGCGGTATTAATTTACAAATTCGCGGCGGTAGCTCCATCGGTACTGACCGCGCAGCGCCGTTGATCATCCTCGACGGTTTCCCTGTGAACCAACTGCCGGACAACCTCAACGACGTAGATAAGATAGACGTCCTCAAAGACGCTGCCGCTGCAGCGGTATGGGGCGCCCGTGCCGCCAACGGCGTAGTGGTGATCACCACCAAAAGAGGTAAAGAAGGAAAGATGCGTATCAACTACGCCAGCAACCTGTATTTCACACAACGTCCGGATTTCTCCCGCCTGGACAGAGCCACCGGACGGGACCTGCTGGACTTCGATAAAGAGTCATACGATAAAGGGTTCGTGGATCCGATGTTTTTTGAAGGCTCCCCGTCTGGCTATTCCCCTTCCTATGATATCTTATTCCGACTGAAAAGAGGCGAAATCACCCAGCAGGAATTTGACCGCAAACAGGACTCTCTGGGTGCATTGTCAAACTCCTCCCAGGTCCGTGACCTGCTGATGCGAACAGGTCTCCGGCAGAATCACTACCTGTCCCTCGCCGGTGGTAGCGGTAAATACCGTTTTATGATTTCCGGTTCGTACGATCATAATCGGTCTTCCTATATCGCCGATCAGTCGCAGCTCTTGCAGATCAATATGCGCAATGACCTGGAAATCAACAACCGCCTGCGTTTTAGCCTCGATATGAACGGTACGTTCCAGGATTTCCGGACAGGCCCGTCTCTCAATGCCGGTATTCTGCAAACACCACCTTATCAGCTGCTGCTCGATGGCAACGGTCAATACCTCTACGATTACAGTACGTTCAACAAAGCGGAAAATGACCGCCTGCTGTCCAGCGGCTATTCCGACAATGGCCGTAATCTGCTGGAAGAGGCACGCCTGGCCGACAACCGCCAGAAAAACTTTGGCCTGCGTACCAAAGTCGGTGGTGAATGGAAAATCATTAAAGGGCTGACGCTGAATGCTGATTTCCTCTATGACAAAATGAAACAAAGCGGCCGAAACCTGATTGTGGCCCAGTCATATGACAGCCGCAACTTCGTGAACCAGTACGTAACGCTGGACGCCAACAATCAGGCAGTGTTCAACATCCCGAAGGGCGGTATCCTTAAAACCATGGAAAATACGGCCTCCAACTGGGCCCTCCGCTCCCAGCTGAATTACACCAACGTATTCCGGTCAGTACACTTCGTGAACCTCGCCGCCGGTATCGAGGTGAAAAAATATGTGAATGATGGCGCTACAGCCGCCAAATTTGGCTATGATGATGCGTTGATGATTTTTCAGCCCATCGATCAGAAAACGCTGCTCAAGGGAGGGCAGACGGGCTGGGACGGCCGGCCGATACCCCGTTTTGACCAGGCCCTTTATGATAGGTTCACCTTCGGCGACACCCGGGAACAGTCTTACTATGGCATGGCGACCTACACTTACGACGACCGTTACACGGTTACCGCCAGCTATCGGGTAGATAAATCGAATCTTTTTGGCGTAGACCCTAAGTATCGCAATAATCCTTTGTGGTCCGTGGGCGGAGCATGGGACATAGCACGGGAGAAATTCTTTCACATTGATAAAATCAGTCTCCTGAAGCTCCGTGCCACCGTAGGGCTGACAGGTAACTATGATCCGACCACCACACCGTTGCTGGTAGCAAGAAAAAACTACCAGGCCGCGTTAGGAGATTACAACGCCAGAGTGACCAGCTATAACCCTAAACTGCGTTGGGAAAGAACGCGTACAATAAACATGGGGTTGGACCTGGGGCTGTTTGAAAACAGATTGCAATTCTCCGCGGATGTATACCGCAAATACGGTTACGACCTGTATGGTAATACCATCCTCGATCCTACGGTAGGTATGGCCTCCATGAAGATCAATGCCGCGAAAATGCGCAACAACGGCGTGGAACTGGCTGTTCAGGGTACCGTGCTGGATATCCGCGGCTTCCGGTGGACCAGCCGTCTGAATGCTGCCTACAACCATAACATCATCACAGAAAACAGGATACAGGACGGTAATCCGGAAATCAACCGGCCCTCCGGTACCACACAATATGTGGAAGGTTATGCGAGAGAAGCCCTGTGGAGCTACCGCTGGGCGGGACTGGATAACAAAGGTAATCCGACTGTATTCGGAGATAAAGACGAAAAGGTAAAAGTGCCGGTGCTGTCTTCCCTGGTGTATAGCGGTACTTACCGGGCGCCTTACTCCGGCGGGTTTACCAATATCTTCTACTACAAAAGTTTCTTCGCCAGCGTAATGACGGTATTCAACTTCGGCAATGTGCTCCGCAGGGAAATGCCTTCCATGAACGCCCTCGATTTTTCCAATGCTATGAACTACCAGATCCGCAACCGCTGGCGTAAGCCGGGAGATGAAACATCTACCGATATCGCAGGCATGACGCAGTCTTTTGAACCGGATGATTTCTATGACGGGAGGGAACGCGCCATGCAGTTTTCTACCAACAGCGTGATCCCCGGTGACTATATCCGCCTGCGGGAGATACAGCTGGGGTATGATTTTCCCGCTAAGATGCTCAAAGGCTCTTTTCTGAAAGGACTGCATATCATCGGCCAGATGAATAATGTGGCACTCTGGAAGAAAAACAAATATGGTATCGATCCGGAAGCCATCGATCCGGTGAGCGGCAATTACTATCTGCCGGAGCCGAGGGTAACAACACTGACAGTAAGGGTGGAACTGTAAATTTTAAAATGCGAAAGTCATGAAAAAACTAATAATATATTGTCTGGCAGGAGCGGCCATGCTCGGAACCAGCTGCAAAAAATTTATGGACGTTACGCCTAAAGGGGTGTTTATCCCCAAGACCGTAGCGGAATACGAACTCTTTTTAAATGATGTGCTGCTGGCGGATGCGGGTTACGCTTACTGTGAACTGATGACGGATGATCTGGCCTTTACGGATGCACGGCTGGCGGCAGACAACCGTACCACCCGTTCCTATCTTTGGAAAAAGGACCTGCTGAAAGCAACAGAAGATGACGGGGAGTGGAACAACATGTACCGAAACATCTATAATTGCAACCTTGTCCTGGCTAGCCTTCCTGCTGCAACAGAAGGTACCCCCGCAGCGGTGAACCGTCTCACGGCGGAAGCTAAAATACAACGCGCTTATTTTTACTTCAACCTGGTGAACTTGTATGGCGCGGGTTATCAGGCTGCTTCGGCCGCTTCAGATCCTGGTGTACCGCTGTTGCTGGTGCCGGACCTTGAAGCAAAAACGGTACGTGCCACCGTACAGGAAGTATATGATCAGATACTGAAAGACCTGCAGGAGGCGCTTTCTGTCAGTGAATTACCGGTGACCGGAAAAACGTATGTGCATCCGGGTAAGGCTGCTGCTCATGCGTTACTGGCAAGGGTATACCTGTATATGGGTAATTACGCCGGTGCGCAGCAGGCAGCGGAAGCAGCGCTGTCCATGAAGAACACACTGCTCGATTACAATACTTTCAGCTTTGTGAATCCTGCCCGTCCGCCCGTTGGCGTCAATGGCCGGCCGGTGCCTGAAAATAATCCGGAGAACATCTTCTCTAAAACCAACGGTGGCAACGGCATGCTGGCCCGCTTTATGATCAACCCCGATCTGCTGAACGTGCTGGGCGAAAAAGACCTGCGTTATGTATATACGTTCAGCCGTCTTGACAATAAGGGACAGCCCATTACCAGTCCTTTCCCGGAATACTTCGCCAACAGTGTGAACTACAGCATCGGCGTGCCGGAGATGATGCTGATCAAAGCGGAATGCCTCGCACGCAACAATCATCCTGCGGAGGCGGTGACGCTGCTCAATGCCCTCCGGCAGAAGCGCTTCAGACCGGCTGACTATATTGCACTGACAGCAACTTCCGGTGCCGATGCGCTGGACCTTGTGCTGCGGGAGAGACGGGTGGAGCTGTTTTACCACGGACTTCGGTGGCTGGACCTTAAGCGGTTGAACCGCGAGCCCCGCTTTCAGAAAACACTGATGCGTGTGTTTCAGAATAATACCTATACATTGGCGCCCAACGATCCGCGCTACCTGTTACAGATAGCGCCCAAGATCATCGGGATCAATCCTGGCCTCTTGCAAAACCCGCGCTGAGTAAAAATCTCTTAAACCAAACATACCCAACAACGGGGGCGCCTATACGGCGTTCCCGTTATCAAACGGATGTATATGAAACCACTGTCATTTTTTATAATTGTTGCCCTGTTACCGGTGGCCACCGAAGCACAGCAGTTGAAACTCACCTCCGCCGTACATGCAGATCAGGGAAAGGTAACCATCTACCAGGAATGGCCTGAGCGCAGACTGGTAGATACCCCACGTCTCGCCGGCCACCAGGTATCCTGCCAGTTGCCACAACAGGCAGCGGCGGTCTACCGCGTGTCTCTCAGAAAACCATTCGCCGATGCTACGGTGCTGGCGGAACAAGGCAAGCCCGTGATCATTACCATCACAAAAGATAGCCAGGTGGTGGTACAGGGCGGGATTCTTCAACGGCGCTGGGACGATTTTCAGAAATCTATCGCCCCCGACGAGGCGGCATGGAGCGATGTAGGCCGCCGGTATGAGAAGGCGACGGACCTGGATGCAAAGTTGAAAATCGCCCGGGAAATGGACCACTACGCGGGAGCGGTACAACAGGCAAGGCTACACTTTGCCGAGCGGAATGCTGATAATCTCGCAGGCGCCTGGATGGCGTATTACTATGCTTTCGCCTGGACGCCGGAGTCACTGAAGAAACTCGCGCCCCTGTTCCGGCAACAGCCGGCTGCCAAAGCTACGTATGCGGTATTGCAGGAGAAGCAGGCCGCTGCAGCGGCCGTCAGTATGACAGGCAAACAGGCGCCCGTATTCACCCTCAGCGCTATTGATGGTCAACAGGTGGCGTTGGACAGCTTTATCCGCCGCCATCAGTACGTTTTGCTGGACGTATGGGCTTCCTGGTGCACGCCCTGTCGCGCAGGCAACCGTGCCCTTGCAGCGCATTACGAGGAGCTGCGACAGAAAGGAATCGGCTTTGTTTCGGTTTCCGTAGATGAAAATAAAGATCTCTGGAAAAAGGCCGTAGCTGCGGATAAGATACCCTGGACCCAACTGGTAAGCCCTAACGGGATGAAAAGTGATTTTGTCAACGCTTATAAAGTACAGTCGCTGCCGGCTACTTTCCTTATCAACAGGGAGGGTACCATTATTCAGCAACATGTCGAAATCGAAGACCTGAAAAAACTATAGTACGCATGAAGAAGATATACTGGATAGCAGGCCTGCTGGCCTGTGTGGTCCATGGCAACGCGCAGCACAGCCGGTCCCTGCTGCTGAAAAATGCCACTATCATTGATGGCGATGCCGGTGTTGCACCGCGCAAAGGTTCGCTGTTATTACGGCAGGGGATGATCACCGATGTGCTGTATGACAGGACCGTGCTGGCAGACACCGTGATCGACTGCACGGGGAAGTTTATCACGCCCGGACTGATGGACGCCCACGTTCACCTTGCCACGATGAGTATGGACCGTCAGCAGGCGGCAGAACGGACCACCGATAGTATACTGAAGAACATGCTTCGCCACGGCATCACTACTGTCCGTGATATGGCGGGAGATGCTGTTTTTCTGGCCCGTTACAGCAGGCTGGCAGCTACCGGTCAACTGCCATCACCGGATATTTTTTATGCGGCACAATTTGCTGGTCCAGGTTATTTTGAATTGATAGGCAAAGGCTCCCGTGAGTCTGCTGATCTGGGTGCCACGCCCTGGTACTGTGCCGTTACCCCGCAGACGGACCTGCGACTGGCCGTGGCAGCAGCCAAAGGCGCCGGTGTGACGGGGATTAAAGTATATGCTGACCTCTCCAGGGAACAGGTAGCAGCTATCACACAGGAAGCGCACCGGCAGGGGATACAGGTATGGAGCCACGGCGCCGTGTTTCCGGCAAAACCGGCAGACGCGGTAGCAGCAGGGGTTAACAGCCTCTCTCACGCAAATGATCTCTGTTTTCAGCAGCTGCCGGGAGATACGCTGGAGATTTCCAGCGCATGGCAACAGCTTTACAAAGGTTTCGTGTTGGATACCAATGTACAGATCTCCCTGCTGAAGCAGATGAAGGAGAAAGCTATTTTTCTCGACCCGACCATCTTCCATGCTGGTAACAACAAAATGGAAAACGCTTTTACCATTACCCGGCTGTCCCATCGTTTAGGCGTTTCCGTGGTAGCTGGTACTGACTGGATCTATCCCCCAAAGACAGAACCGGTGCCGCTCATGGAAGAAATGAAATTACTGGTGACCCGTTGTGGTATGTCGCCTGCACAGGCATTGCAATGCGCCACGCTGAACGGAGCGCTGGTAACGGGGCTGAAAGACCGTGGCCTGGTGCGGGCCGGTAAAAAAGCAGACCTGCTGATACTGGAGGCTGATCCATTAAAAGATGTGACGCGGCTGTTCTCACCGAAGTTAGTCATCAAACATGGTGTGGTCCTTGACATACAGCCGTAAAATGAAGATCATACTTTAGCCAGACAAATATCTTCCTGGAACTTCAGGTACTGTTTAGGGCTGAGACGAAGATAGTGCTGGAAGTCATGAATCAGCTGGCTCTGATCATAATAGCCACAGGCTTCAATCAGGTCAAACCAGTCGATAGGAGCGCCGGCAGCTACCTGTTGCTGTACCAGCTGTACCGCTTTCAGAAAACGCTGGTACCGCTGGCGCTCCTTTACTGTATAGCCGAATTGTTTTTTCTGATGTAACTGAACATTGCGTTCACTCTGGCCTGTAGCGTCTGCAATGGTTTTGACAGGGTTCAGGTTTTCATCTTCAAAATTGGCCAGTTGTGTGGACAGTAAGTGTCTGTCCTGCAGATAGGGCCTGCAAAAGTCGAGGATATACGCTACCTGCGCCCCCTGCGAGGGTATATGCTGCAGTGATTCCCACAGCGCTGTAAAACAATTGTCCTCCACCAGCTCGTCCGGATGCCCCACCATGGTTGCACGTCCAAAAAAACGGTAAAAGGCGTCGTCCTTGAAATTGGCCACCAGTATACTGGTTCCGGCCGGCAAGGTATAGTTAAACGCCTGTTTCACCGGGCCCAGCACCATACACTGCTCCACCTCCAGCTGCGTTTCCTGCGCTGAATGCAGCACGCCTTTCCCGCCAAACACAAATACCATGATCGTCTGATAGGTAGGCAACAGTGTTTTCGTTACCGCAATCCCGGTATTATTGACAGCATGATAAAAATAAGAGAACACAGCTTCATACTCCGCCGGCACGGGCAGGCGTGATTGCTGGTAGTCCTGGTGAGTGTCGTGGTTCATGTACCAAAGATAGCTCAAATCAGGCTGGATGTTAATCATTGCATTTTCACATTTGTGATAAACTAATGAGGTTCGGATAGGGTAGTTTTGTCACAGCCTGATCCAACGCCATAAATTTTCTTATATTCACCACGTTGCACTGTAAAGGGAAACCTGGCAGCTATTCACTTTTAATTATTCAACGATATGACGACCCAGTTTTTTTACCTGGTGCTTAACCCAACGGAAAAGAAACTACCTTTTTTGTATAGTAAAGTTTTTAAGATCACCTACCAGCACCTGAAAGACCTGGTGGCACAACAGCAGCAACTGGAAGCAGCGTTCAGGGAACATAATCATCATCCGGAAAACTACAAAGCGGAATGGTCGGTAGGAGTGGAGGCGGAAATGCAGGCGGCAGCGGACAGAAACGATGAGATACGGGCCTGGCAGATGGATGAAACGAAAATTGTCAGGACAGTAAACTGGCCCTGACAACCATCGGTTGACAGGGCCAAAGAATATTATTCGTGCTCGTTTTGATAGATCTTGTCTATTGATCCTTTGTATTTTTCGAGCACCACTTTTCTTTTCAGGCTAAGCTTAGGTGTCATTTCGCCGCCGGCGATGCTCCATTCTTCGGGCATCAGCTCAAAGCGTTTGATCTGCTCCACATGATTGAAGTGCTGGTTGTATTCATCAATTACTTTCTGATAGGCATCCTGCACCTCCGGACGGGCAATGGCTTCTGCCTGCGTCGTGAACGGGATGTTCTGCCGGTTCATCCAATACTTCAGATACGGGAACGCGGGTACGATCAGCGCACCGGTGAACTTGTGTCCTTCTCCCACCACCATGATCTGTTCAATGAAGGGGCTCTCCTTGAATTTATTTTCAATGGGCTGCGGCGCCACATACTTGCCGCCGCTGGTTTTAAAGAGCTCTTTTTTACGATCGGTGATCTTGATAAATTTTTTATCTACCCAGATACCGATGTCGCCGGTATGTAACCAGCCATCGACAACCGTTTCGGCAGTCAGATCGGGGCGTTTGTAATAGCCTTTCATCACTGTCGTGCCTTTTACGCAGATTTCACCATCTTCCTCCAGCTTCACTTCGATGCCTTCGATAGGCGGGCCTACCGTCCCGAACTTAGTACCGCCGGGCTTCCTGCGGTTTACACAGATCACCGGGCTGTTTTCTGTGGGGCCATACCCTTCGTATACGGGTATTTGTGCGGCATTGAAGATACGCAGCAGCTTCTCCTGGCAGGCCGCGCCGCCGGTAACGATGTAACTGATATTTCCTCCCAGCGCTGCGCGCCATTTGCTGAAGATCAGTTTATTGGCGATAGACAGCTGGAAGTTGTACCACGCACCGCCGCTGATATTGTTGTCATATTTCCCGGCCAGGGACACCGCCCAGAAAAACAGCCGCCGTTTGATGCCGGTGAGACTGTTGCCGGTAGCCATGATTTTCTCAAATACTTTTTCCAGCAGCCGGGGAACGGTGGTAAATCCGTCAGGGCACACCTCCTTGAGGTTCTCGCTGAGGGTGTCCAGGCTTTCTGCATAGTAGATACCGATACCACTGAAAAGATAAATGTAGGTGACCGTCTTCTCGAAAATGTGGTTCAGCGGCAGAAAGCTCAGTACCTTCTGTTGCGGGGCATCATCAAAAGGGAAGCTCACCTTGGAATACATCACGTTAGAGGATATATTGGCATGGGTGAGCATCACGCCTTTGGGCGTACCCGTTGTGCCAGAGGTATAGATGATGGTGGCCAGATGTTCCGGATCGATCCCCTCCTTAAGGGTGGCTACCTGTTCCAGCAGCGCAGGGGTGGCCATGTCCGGAATGGTGCTCCAGTGGGTGGCGCCGGGTATCTCGTCAAAGGAATAGATCTCCTTCAGCGTAGGGACGCCGCCCCTGAGGGCCTGGATTTTTTCCAGCATCTCTTTACTGCTGACGAAGATGTACTTCACGGCAGCGTCGTTCAGGATAAATTGTATTTCAGCCGGGTTGGTGGTGGGATACAGGGGCACCAGCACGGCGCCGGTCTGCTGTACCGCCAGATCGGTAAATATCCATTCCGGCCGGTTGTTACTGATAATAGCGATTTTGTCAGCGCCTTCCGGCGTAAAATCATTGCCGCCTACGCCCAGCTGTAATAAGCCGGCGCTGAAGCGGTTCACTGTTTCACTGACACTGGCGGTACTGAAAGTCTTCCAGCTGCCATTGATCTTGGCGGCCAGCATGTCCTGTTTGGGGAATTTCTCCAGCTGAAACTTTACTGCGTCGAATAGCCTGTGCCTCGGGAGCGTACTCATAAGGTAGATTTAGTGATGTAATAGGTACCAGTTCGTATTAAATATACTAAAAAATATATGTCAGTAAAGCTGAAATTATTATCTGCAGATCACCGCCCTAAAGGTCCGGTGGCTGCCAGCGAATCTACCCGTTGCGGTGTCAGCTCATGAAAAACCGTCAGCAGCTCCGGCAGAAAATCGGCAAACGTCGGGTAGCGCTCCCGGTGCTGCTCATACTGCTGGATTTTTTCTTCCAGCAGCGGCAATAGCACAAAATGAAACATGTTCACATGCATTTTCCGCAGCCGATCAGCTTCCGCTTTATCATGCATCGCCACCGCTACCCGGATTTCACCCAGCCGCACCAGGTGTTCTATTACACAGGTTTCCCAGTTGCCGATGTACGAAGACTCCAGCGCACGCTGCAAACCGGGCGTGAACAGCGCAGCGTCGCGTGCCACCTGCTCTCTGATCCTGTAGACATGCGGGTTCACAAACGAATGTCCCATTTCATGCACGGAAAGGAAACGGACCGTGGTGGCATTCCCGAATCCAAAAGCGGTATAATCTTTCAGTGACGGTTTTACGGGTAACATTGTGTTGATACTCATCACCATGGCGGATACCCTGCCCTCCGGCCACTGAAAGTTCGGGCCGAAGGCCCGGTAATTATCTTCTCCCCAATTGATGGGCATAGAAGGCATGAGATAAAGAGCATACCGGTCAAAATGCTCGCCGTAGTATCGCTCCATATAGGGAAATAACTCCGGCCGGATAAGCCGGGCCGTCTCCCGCAGGGCGCCGGTGTAAAAACGCCGGTGCTCTTTCAGAAAATGCCCTATATCAGCCTGCCGGTAAAAAGAGCGAAGGCTGTCGGTGAGCTCCTGTATCTGCGCCAGCACCTGTGGATGCTCATCGCTGCGGAGCAATGTTCTGTCATCAAACGGGTGAAGAGCGCCGCTGTCAGGGAATGGCCGCTGGTGCAACACGTATTGCACGATCTCGGCATTATCGTGCAACTGGTCCCGGATAGCCGCCAGCAGTGTACTGATACGCCGGATCACCGGGCTGTCCACATAATGCCCGAAACGCTCGCCGGCTGCACGGATGAGCGGCTGGTGCGCATAAACGCTGTCTTTCCGCGTGAAGACAATATACCCGATATGCTGTACCGCCAGCTTTTCTGCAATGAAATAGGTTTCGATATTCCGGTTCCAGGAGAGGCTGACCTTTGGGGAGAGCTGCATCGTTTCCTGTGCAAAAGAAGGCACCACTATCATCGTCCATACAAGCAGTAACGGGAATCTTGGCATACGGGTCATTGGTTCTGTTCCCTACAATATAATCAATTTTCGGGCGTGACAAACACCGGGAATGTTAAAGTTATCAGCGCTGTACGTTGCTTTTATGCTGATCTTTTCCTATTTTTTCTGCTTTACCGGACCATAAACGGCCAGCCGGCCTTAAAATATAATTATGCTTACTGCTCTAACAAACGGAACAATCTACACCGGCGCACAGGTGATCAGGGACAAGACACTTTTAACAGAACAAGGGAAAATAACGGCACTGGTCAATCCCGCGGATGCCCCGGTACACGCCACGGTGGTAGACTGTACCGGAAGTATTATCGCACCCGGACTGCTGGACCTCCAGATCTACGGAGGCGGCGGCTACCTTTTCTCTGCCAAACGTTCGCCGGAAGCGCTCAAAGCCATGGCGCAGGCACTGGTTAAAAGCGGTACGACCGGCTTTCTGCTCACACTGGCGACCGACAGCATGGAAGTGTTTCACGAGTGTATCCGTATTGTGCGCGATAACCCGCATCCGGCGGTGCTGGGCATGCACCTGGAAGGACCGTATATCAATCCCGCCAAAAAGGGGGCACACCCCGAACAACATATCAAACGCCCGGCACGCGAAGAAGTGGAAAGCCTGCTGGCTGCCGCCGGCGGTGTGGTGAAGATGATCACCGTGGCCCCGGAAATGTGCGATCCGGCTATCCTCCGCTGGCTCGATGAGCAGGGTATCGTCCTCTCTGCCGGTCATAGCAACGCCACTTTCGCAGAAGCCATGGAAGGCTTTCAGAACGGGGTACGGGCGGTGACGCACCTGTTCAACGCCATGTCGTCCCTGCATCACCGCGATACCGGCCTCCCCGGCGCCACCTTCCGCAACGACGGCGTCTATGCCAGCATCATCGCAGATAACATTCACGTGGATGACAATGCACTGATCATCAGTAAAAAAGTGATGGGCCACCGGTTGTTCCTGATCACCGACGCGGTGGAAGCCAACGATACCTGGCCGGCACATCATGTGGCGCAGGAAGACCGCTTTACGCTGCCCGACGGTACACTCTCCGGCTCGCGGCTGACGCTCCTGCGCGCTGTACAGCGCTGCGTGGAACATGCAGGCATCCCGCTGGAAGAAGCGCTGCGCATGGCTACAGTATACCCCGCCACACTCATGGGCCTTCAGGACCGCGGCCGCATTGAACCGGGCTGCCGGGCAGACCTGGTGGTGTTCGACCCTCAGTACAAAGTGCAAAAAGTATTTGTCGCAGGCGCACAACAGTGAGCGGCAGGAAAATGTTAATACAGGAAGATGAAAAACAGCTGTCTGACTATCATAATCACCCTGTGGCTGACCGCCCTCTGCGCGTCCGGTGCCATGGGGGCCACGGAATCCTGGATACGGATCAACCAGCTCGGGTATCTGCCCGCAGGCGTTAAAGCGGCCGTATGGGCCAGTAAACATACAGTAATACCCACGGGGTTTCAGCTGGTGGATTCCGCCAGCGGTAAGACCGTCTTCACCGGCGCCGTTAAAGCCTTCGGACAATACGGTCCTTTCAGGTCCACTGCCCGGCTCGACTTCAGCAGCTGGAAACAAACAGGCACCTTTTACCTGGTAGCAGGAGAGGCCAGGTCGCCTTATTTTCGTATAGGCCCCAACGTATACGCCGGCGCCGCGGATTTTGCCCTGCGGTATATGCGCCAGCAACGATCGTTTTTTAACCCTTTTCTAAAAGATTCCTGTCATACCCATGACGGCTATACGTTATATGGACCAATGCCCGACAGCACCCGCATCGACGTAGCCGGCGGATGGCATGATGCGAGCGACTACCTCCAGTATTCCACCACATCGGCGAACGCCACCTACCATCTGCTGGCAGCCTATCGCGATTTCCCGCAGGTGTTCGGTGACCGGTACGCGGCCAACGGCCTCGAAGGGGGCAACAAAATACCGGATATCCTCGACGAAGCACGCTGGGGGCTCGACTGGCTGTCGAAAATGCACCCGCGCGACAACTGGATGTTCAACCAGATCGCTGATGACCGCGACCATAACGGCATGCGCCTGCCCAAAGAAGATCCCTTTTATGGAAGAGGCTTTGAACGACCGGTATATTTCTGTTCCGGCCAGCCGCAGGTACGGGGCAAATTCATGAATCAGACCACCGGCGTAGCTTCTACGGCAGGTAAATTCGCCAGCGCTTTCGCACTGGGATATGACCTGCTGAAAGATAAAGATGCCGCCTATGCCGGCATCCTCCGTCAGAAAGCCCTCACCGCTTATAATATGGGCCGCCGGCAACCGGGCGTCTGCCAGACCGCCTCGGTGAAGTCGCCCTATATCTATGCGGAAGACAACTGGGTCGATGACATGGAACTGGCTGCGGCCTCACTGTACCGGCTACACGGAAATGACAGCTACCGGCAACAGGCGATGGACTATGCCGGGCAGGAAAAAGGAACACCATGGCTGGGCAAAGACACCGCCCACCACTATCAATGGTATCCCTTTATTAATCTCGGTCACTACGAACTGGCGCGGCAACTGAAGGGCGCCGCCCGGCAAACCGTCACCGGTTACTACCAGGAGGGTATCGATAAAGTATGGCAACAGGCAAAAAACAATGCCTTCTACCGTTATATTCCTTTTATATGGTGCAGCAACAACCTCACCACCGCCTTCGCCATCCAGTGTTACTGGTACCGGCAGCTGACCGGCAGTACTGCCTATACGGCGCTGGAACAAGCCAATTTCGACTGGCTCTTTGGCTGTAACCCATGGGGCACCAGCATGGTATATGGCCTGCCCGCTACGGGCGATACACCGGAAGATCCGCATTCTGCTTTCACCCACCTGGGGCACTACCCGGTTGATGGCGCGCTGGTAGACGGTCCGGTGTACACCAACATCTATAAAAACCTGATAGGGATACAGCTGTCTAAACCAGACGCCTATGCGGCGTTTCAAAGCGACCTCGCCGTGTACCACGACGATTTCGGCGACTACAGCACCAATGAACCTACCATGGACGGAACAGCGTCGCTGATTTACCTGCTGGCTGCTATGGACCACGAAGGTGGCTACCATGCTGCTGCACCGGCTAACAGCAGCGCATACACGTATACCTCCGGTGCTGTTACCCGCGGTGATACCAGCCGTAAAATGCTGACGCTCGTTTTTACCGGCGATGAATTTGCAGACGGAGGGCAGACAATACGCCGCGTACTGCAGCAACAAAAAGTGCCGGCGGCCTTCTTCCTCACCGGTAAGTTCTATGCCAATCCCGCTTTTCAGCCGCTCGTCAAACAACTCAAAGCGGATGGTCACTACCTGGGCCCGCATTCCGATCAGCATCCGCTGTATTGCGACTGGCAAAAACGGGACAGCCTTTTAATCACACACGAAGCGTTCGATAAAGATCTCGCTGCTAACTACCGCAGGATGAAGTCCCTCGGCATTTCCAAAAGTGCGGCGCCCTATTTTCTGCCGCCCTACGAATGGTACAATGATACCATCGCGGCGTGGACGAAGGCAGCAGGCCTGCAACTGGTGAACTTCACGCCAGGCACGCGCTCCAATGCAGACTACACCACACCGGCCATGAAAAGTTATCGCTCTTCGGAAGAGATTTACAGGTCTGTGCTGCAGTATGCCGATACACAGCCTGCCGGACTGAATGGCTTTATGCTGTTGCTGCACATCGGCACAGACCCCGCCCGCACGGATAAATTCTACCATCGCCTGAACGAACTGATCACCGACCTGAAAAAAAGAGGATACCGCTTTGTGGCCATCGACCAGCTTCTGCGCAAATAAAAAAAATCCCCGGGCAGAAGCCCGGGGAGCTGTATTACCACAGTCTGCCGCTCGCGTATGCATCGTACTCAACCGGTGATAGGGGATCTTCCGGGTGATGCGTCAGGTACCGGCGTGCTTTCTCGCTCTCCTTATGCGGCAGGTAAAGGAAGCTGAGAAAGCGGTATGGACGGCCGCAAAAAATTTCTTCAGGATCTTTAGCGGTGTTCAGTGCCACCCGGGGGACGGCAAACAACCGCGCTTTATCAATGCTGTGATGTGTCTTAACAGCGGAAATATTTTCCAGTCCGAAATGTAACGGCTCCTGGCGTAACACGCTGCCGAACTGTTTAAATATCTCTCTGCATACTTTCAGAGGCCCGGCGATAGTGCCTGCACGGGAAGGCAGCTGCTGGCTGTCGGCCACCGGCGCAATACCACGGATCAATATCCCGCCGAACGTATGATCGGTGGAAAGGGTAATGTCCATTCCCGTGCCGTGGAAATACCACTCCCCGTTACTGCTCTGAATATGCTCGTGCGCATGGGCATAGGGATCGTTGTGCGTATCGCTGCAATAGTAAAACTCACAGTCCACGATCCGGTAGCGGTTTCCGCCTGCCCGCAACAGATGGTCGTTCATGATCGCGTCTGCGATCTTCCGGAAGGAAGCGATACAGGAATCACTATCCCTGTCGTCTATATGAAGGAAGTCTGTCATGTCTTCTTTTGTTGCAAAGAAAATACAATTGAACAAACGATGTTCACCTATCAGATCTATCGATGGGAATCTGATTGTAATGCTGATAGGGAAAGGTTTGCGGGAGATTGGGGGAGTGTTGTTGTGATAAGTTTTATGTCAGTATTCCTGATTAATAAACTGAAGTCAGGCAACGCTTCTTTCGGTTTCTGGTCAACTGCTGCGTTCAATTCAGGAAGCCACCGTCAACTATTTTAATGAAATTTTTACATGGCTGTCTATATAGGCATATATAGGCTATTAGTCGGCTTTAGCGGGAGCTATGCCGAGGCGGAAAATGAACCGGTTGACAGGCACACCTGCCAACCGGTTTCAACATTTACGGATTCTGGTCTTCCGGATTGATCTTATCGTTCGCATCAATTTCGGAAATAGGTATCTGTACCAGCCAGCGGGGATCGGCCGCCGGAATATTCAGCATATAAGGATGATTGCCGGTACGTACCAGGTCACGCTGATAACGTTTCAGGTCAAAGTAATAGACGCCTGCTTCTCCGTACATCTCCTTACGACGCTCGAGCAGTATCAGGTTGATCAGGTTGTCTTTACCGATGGACGCCTGTGGTTTCACGGCAGACGGATCGCGCAGGCCCTGGATGGCAAACAGCACATCGATGGCTTCCTGCAGTTTGCCCTGCTGGGCGAGGCCTTCGGCTTCTATGAGATACATCTCTGCGGCGCGCATCACCAGGATGTCACCGGTGATGGAGGTGGTGAGCCTTGACCGGTATTTGCGGCTGCCCCATTTACGGGCCGGCGCGGCGGGGTTATCACCAAAATCGATGAACAGTGCCCGGCGGGTGTCGGTAGCGCTGTATTTGCTCACAAAGTCGTTGTTGTAATAGATGTTGCGGTAATAACCGTTGGAGAGGTCCATAAAGCTGTACTGCGAATAGTAGGTAAGGCTCTGGTCTTCCGGCACCGGGAAACCCCACATCCATTCAGCGTTGCCCAGATCGTTGAATCCTGCGCCGTAGCTGGTGTTGGTCATCAGCGGGAAGCCGTCACGGGCTGCTTTGGCGTTGTCGATCGCTTTCTGCCACAGGGTGCCGTCGGCCATGGCCAGCTCCTGGTATACTTCTGCCAGGATGCCCTGCGCCACGTTCCGGTTGATACGGAACTTACCGCTCCGCTCATCGGTCAGCCTGGTAGTGGCTTCTTCAAGGTCTGAAAGGATCAGCTGGTACACTTCTTTCAGCGGCGCCCGCGGGTTACCTTTACTGTCTTTGGAGGCGGGTTCGGTGTACAGCGGTACACCCCGCGCATTGGGATTTTTGGCGTAGGTGTACTGGTAAGACCTGGCCAGCCAGAAATACGAATACGCGCGGATCGCTTTCGCTTCGGCGATCAGCGCCGCTTTCTCTGCATCGGAGGCGCCGGTGATAGTAGGCGTATATTTGATGATGGCATTGGCATTGTTGATAGCCTTGTAAAACATGTCCCATATCTGCCGGGTACGGCTGCCGTTCTGGATACGGCCGTTGGCATTTTCTTCCCACGCTGTCTCCCAGCGCCACCAGGAACGCAACGCTTCAAATACATCGTTGCCCCTCACTTCATAGAAAAACATCGTTGTCTGCAACCCTCTGCAGGTAAGGTTACCGCTGTTGTTGGGATCACCGGCATAGCCATTGTAATTTTCAGAACGGAAGATCCAGTAGATGCCGGTCATCGCGCTTTCTGCACCGGCTTTACTGGAGAAGATAATATTGTCTGTCAGGTTGCCGTCCTCCGGAGACGGTGTATTGAGAAAGTCCTTCTTACAGGCGGAAAACACCAGTAACGCAAGGATCGCAGGCAGAATGATTCGAGATAATTTCATGATCATGATTTTAGATTTACAGCCCTACATTGATACCGATGGAGAAAATTTTGCTGGCGGTGGTATTATTGCCGCTGGTGGCCGCATTGATGCCGGCTTCGGGGTCTGCTCCTTTGGGACCGCCGAAGAGGGTAAAGGCATTCTGCAGATCGGCAAAAACACGGGCATTGCTGATATGGGCACGTTTCAACAGCTGCTCAGGCACACGGTATCCCAGCGTAATATTACGGATACGCATATAGCTCAGGTCATACAGAAAGCGGCTGGAGGTAGAACTGCTATTGTCGGCGGTCGTGCTCAGCTTCGGGGTAAGGCCGTCACCCGGGTTTTCGGGGCTCTGCCACCTTTTGTAGATGTCAGTGCTGGCGTTGTTGCCGAGGTTCACCATGCCGTTACGCAGCCCCGCGTAATCGGCGTCATAGAATTTACCGCCAAGCGCAAAAGACGCCAGGACTGTAAAATCGAACTGCCCGTAACGGAGCGTGTTGGTGATACCACCGGTGTAGTCCGACAGCCGGTTGCCCAGATGATAGCGGGTGGCTTCACTGTATTTTTTAGTGGTCACTTTGTGCCCGGCGTTGGCAGGATCGTCTTTGTACCACATCGGTTTACCGTCGGTGGGGTCTACACCGGCATACTCCTGGATGAACCACTCGTACCAGCTGCCGCCAACGATCTGGTTGGTGCCGGGCGCTGCTTCGGTGATCACATTTTTCAGCCTGGTCACGTTAACGGATGTACGCCATTCCAGTTTTGAGGTGCGGATATTCACGGTGTTCAGCTCTATTTCAAAACCGGTGTTTTTAACACCGCCTACGTTGTCGGCAATGGAGTTGATACCGGTGGAATTAGGCAGTGGCCTGTTAAACAGCAGGTCGGCGGACCTCCTGTCGAAATATACAAAGGAGCCCATGATGCGGTCTTTCAGTATGCCGAATTCCACACCAAGGTCCAGCTGCTTTTGTGTCTCCCAGCTGAGCGTCGGGTTGGCCACGGTATTGATAACCGTACCTGGCGTAGAACCAACATTGGCGCCGGCGGAATAGGTACCCAGGTAAGGGAAGCTGCCGGGCAACGCCTGGTTACCGCTGGTGCCATAGCTGGCTTTCAGTTTCAGCTGACTGAGGAAGTCAACGTTTTGCATGAACGGTTCCTTGTCGAGGTTCCAGGAGGCGCCTGCGGCATAGAATACGCCCCAGCGTACATCTTTGGCAAAACGGGTGGCGCCGTCTGTACGGATGGACAGGCTCAGGTGATATTTATCGGCCAGGTCATAGGCGGCGCGGGCAAAATAGCTCTGCAGCCGGAACACTTCCTTGTAACCGTCAGCCGTGGATGTAGTGCCGTAGCTGGGCTGTGTGGGGTGGGCATAGGTAAAGCCGGTGCGCTGGGAGGCAGTGACTTCCCTCACCTGGCGGAACGCTTCCATACCGCCTACTACGTTCACATGATGCTGCCCGAAAGTATTGTCGTACGTAAAGGCGTTGCTGAAATTCTGGGCATACAGCAGGGTGAGGGAGCGGTAGCTCAGGCCGCCGCTGGTAGTACCGTCACCGTAGAAGGGGTTCCAGAAGGTGTTGTTGTCTACCTGGTTGTAGTCAATGGAATACTGTGACCGGAAGCTGAGCCCTTTGAAAAGGTCGACGCCCACATAGGCGTTACCGTTAGCGGTCAGCCGCTCATAGGTGATAGGGTTGATGCTCGTGGTACCGGAAGGGTTCTGCCCCTGGTTGAAGAGCCTGTTCTGTGCTGCAGGACGCAGTACGCCCAGCTCCGTAGTGTTGTTGCCGTAGTCGAACACTTTGTTGCCGGCGCCGTCCAGCAGGAAGTCGCCGGTCTTCCAGTCCCGCAGGTATACCGGGTAGATCGGCGCAATGGTGCGGGCAAATCCGATGCCGTTGGACGCGGCGGCATTACCCTGGTAGGGATAGTTTTGACTGGAGTAGGCGAGACTGCTATTAACGCCCACCTGCAACCATTTTACGGGCGTAGCGTCTATTTTGGCCCTGCCGGAATACCGTTTGAATTCAGACTCTTTCTGTATGCCCTGGTCCTGGATGTAACCACCGGAAAGGTAATACCGGATGGTGTTGGCAGGGTCGCTGCCGGACACGTTCATGTTGAGGTCGTGCCGGATGCCGGTGCGGGTCATCTCGTCCATCCAGTTGTCGTTCCACAGCAGCGTGGCGTTAGGGTCTACCTTCCCGTTTTCACCGACAGGCGCTGCTACGTTAAACGGATTGTAGACAAGCCGCGGCACCACCTGTTTGCTGGCATACGCTTCCGCGGTGGGCACATTGAACTGTGTCAGCAGGGCGGGGTTGTCGCGGGCGTCGTTGCGCAGCGCTTCCCAGGCCATTTCATAATACTGCGAGGCGTTGAGCGTGGGATATTCTTTCACGGCCCTGCGGGAGAAACCGGTCAGACCGGAAAACTCAAAATGGCTTTTACCTTTGCCTCTTTTAGTGGTGATCTGAATGATACCGTTGGCCGCACGGGAACCATAGATAGAGGTGGAGGAGGCGTCTTTCAGGATGGTGATCGTCTCCACATCGCCGGGGTTGATGCTGTTGATACTGCCGCTGTACGGTGTGCCGTCCAGCAGTATCAGCGGATCGTTGCTGGCGTTGAATGAACCGATGCCGCGGATGCGGATGGTCGGGTTCTCACCCGGCTGACCGCTGGAGTTGATGGCCAGTACACCGCTGGCATTACCCTGCAGCACACCGGTGACAGTAGACACCTGCAGGTCTTTGAATTTTTCATTGGTGATCACGGCAGCAGTGCCGGTGAACGCCTGCTTGCGTGTGGTGCCGTACGCGGTGATCACCACTTCGTTGAGCTGTTTGTCTTTGTTTTTTAACCTTACGATGATACTGTCCTGTGCCCCGGTGCGTACCTGTTGCGGTTCGTAGCCGATGGCGTAAATTTCCAGCAGCGCGCCGGGGGTAACGGCAATGGTAAAACGACCCTGCACGTCGGTAGGCACGGCTTTGCCGCCCGGCTGGCGGACAGACACGCCGGCCAGGGGATGACCGTCATCAGCATCCCTGACGGTCCCGGATACATTTTTTGTCTGGGCGATGGCCCCTGTGCACAGACACACAAGGAAAGCCAGCATGAATAGGCATTTTCTTTTCATGAGCTATGAGGATTTGTTCGGGAATACACTACAGGTACGGGCTTCCTAATGGTCATAACATCCCCGGAACACCAGCGGAGGTGCTCATGCCAGGGGTGATAGGAAGACATGCGGGTGCCGTTTCCGTTACTGGTTGCAACGGAATAACGGTAACCCCTATACGGGAATTAGCGGTCGTGATTTATGGAAGCCCGTGATAGTTCTACGGCCCTGTACAGCCGGCTCTCCGGCCGTAACGGGGCGGTGGTGGTACGATAACTGATTTTGATTGAAAAACTACAGGTTATACTGGTGCTCGTTCCCATTGTTCTTTCTCATATCGTTGTTGCTCTTCGAGGTGGAACTACAGACACTCTACAGATCAAGTATACAATATTTTGATAAGGATGTATCTGACGGGACAATATTTGTACGTATTCAGACAATAATGATTAAATGCGTGATAAGTTGAGGTACGCGTGAAATATATTTACTTTGTACAACGATGGACCACGAAGAACAAATAAAACAATTACGGGAACAGGTGCCTGTGGGCCTGCGCCACGCAGCATCCTTACTGGAAAAGACCGGAGGGGATGTTGCGGCTGCGCGGCAATTATTTATACAGGAAGTGCAGACTGTTATACTTGGCAAAACAGCGGCGCCGCATGAAATGGTGTCGCAGCTGCTGGAACAGTATCACTATGACATACCGCGTACGCTGAACGCCATAGAAGAGGCATTGTATACGATAACGGAAAGGATACTACGAAAAAACAAAAACAACCCGGAGGCGGCCATCGATAAAGTCGCATTGGCAGTGGAAACAGCCACCCCGTTGCACCGCGACTACTGGCTTCCGCTGGAGACCATGGTGCTTCCAAATCCCGGCCAGCAGGCTTTTATGGTAGTCTATGAGTGGCTTTCCTACGAGGACTATGAGGGGTTTGACAGCGCGTTGTATTTTCACCGGGAGCTGGTCAGTACTACCCTGCGGGACCGGCTGTCATGCGCCGAAGCGGCCGCCGCTATCCGCGATGGTGACGCCGCTGCTTTTATGCTGTACCGTAAATCGGTGATACATCAGTTATATCAGCTGGTGGTGGACAATATCAGTCAGTTTCCGTAAGCTGTTGTATTTTTTGAGAGATGATTTTTTTGTCGGCAGCCGAATGGCTTAACGCCAGCGCTTTTTCAAGAGAACTGCGCGCACTGCGGTTGTCAACCCCGGCATACAGTTCTCCCAGCAGCAGGTGATACTGATAATGATCACTGAGCGATAGCTTTTTGGCTTCCTGTAAAGCCGCCGCTTTGCCGTTGGCCCTTGACAGGGCGTAGGTTCTGTTGAGTGCAGCAACGGGGGAGTACTCTACGGTCAGCAGCAGGTTGTACAGCTGCAGAATGTTTTCCCATTTCTCCGGCGTGTCTGCCTTGATGGTATGCCAATAAGCAATACCTGCTTCATAATGATATTTGGATGCAACGGTGCCCTTGGAAGCCAGGTTCAGGAAATACTCGCCTTGCCGCACCAGGTCGTCGTCCCAGAGGCTCGTGTCCTGGTCGTCGTATAAAATAGTGTCACCGCTGGCGTCGGTACGCGCTTCAAAGCGGGAAGCCTGGAAACTCATCAGCGCTATCAGGGCGTTCACGGCCGGTGTGTTGGTAGCTTCGTTTTCGGTCAGCAGAAAAGTGAGCCGCATGGCTTCCAGGCAAAGGTCCTTACGCAGGGACTTGTCGTTACTGGCGGAGAAATAACCTTCGTTGAACAGCAGGTAGAGCGTGCGTAGCACCGCTTCCAGCCGGTTGGGGATTTCACCGGTGGCCGGAAAAGCGATAGCGATATTTTCTTCCCGCAACTTTTCCTTGGCCCGCAGCAACCGTTTGTTGATTGTATCTTTTCCCGTCAGGAAAGCGTCAGCGATTTCTTCGATACCAAAACCGCACAATACCCTTAGCGCCAGCCCTATCTGTGATTCCAGGGAAATGGCAGGGTGGCAGACGGCAAACATCATCTGCAGCTGGCTGTCTTTAATATTCTGGGCAGACAGGTCCAGCTCCGGCACTTCGCTGGTCGCAGCCTGGCTTAACTGTACGGATACTTTCTGCTGAAATACCGCCCGGTGTTTCAGATGGTTCTTCGCTTTGTTTTTTGCCACGGTATACAACCAGGCAGCGGGGTTTTCCGGCAGTCCTTTCAGTCCCCACAGCTCCGAGGCCGATAGAAACGTCTCGCTGGCGATATCTTCTGCAATATCCAGGTGCTCAAACCCCAGCAGCTTACACAATACAGCGGTGATCTTGCTGTATTCCGTCCTGAACAGGTGGGGGAGCAGTTCTTTTTCTTCCATAATATAAAAGCCTATGTAATACTGCAATATTACATAGGCTCTGTGATTTTATCCCTTGGGGAGATTATAAAACGCTGATTTCCCTGATTTCCACATTACCGCCTACTGCCAGTATCGGACAGCCCTTCGCCAGTTCAGCAGCTTCTTCCAGTGAGTCGGCCTGTATCACGGTGTAGCCGCCGAGTGTTTCTTTAATTTCAGTGAAAGGACCGTCGGTCACCACATTGTTCGGTTTAACTACTTTACCCGTCTGTTCAAGGCGGTTGCCGCGGTCGGCCAGTTTGTTCTGTGCGGCAATACCACCGATCCAGTCCATCCACATTTTAGTGTTGTTCTGCATTTCTTCCGGTGAGCGCTTGGCTGCGAAAGAGAAATCTGATCTGTAGAGAAATAAGAAATTTTTCATGGCAATAAATTTAGTTGTTTATCACTGAATAACAACTATGCTGTCCTGAATAAGACAGTTTTCAGCCAAAATTGCTACATTTTTTATAAAATATTTAAAATCAGACTATTGGGAGATGATTGAGCAGGAGTGCCCCCGCCTTTAATAACTGAATTGATGAATACTTAACCCATTGAGGTCAGGGTCCTGCAGGAAGAACACCTTCCCGAAAGCAGACTCGCTGATGGCTGAAACGGTAACGCCTTCGCGGTGTAACCGGTCCCTTTCCCTGGTAATGTTGTCTGTTTCCAGCACCAGTCCCTGCAGGGCGCCTGCCTGCATCTGGCCGTAAGGCCACTGCTGCACCAGCGAAATGGTGGTGACCTGGTTGCGGAATCCCAGCTGTATCCACGTGTAGCCATCAGGCATCATTACTTCTGCCAGGAGCTCAAAGCCCAGCAGCAGATAAAACTGTTTGGACAGCTGTTGATTGGTGACCGGTACGGCAATGTTTTCAATGGCTCTCATAGAAATGACACTTGCTGCAAAGGTAGCCCGGCAGGAGTAAACAGCAGGGGAGGTCTGCGACAATCGCCAAGGGGTATTCCGACAATCCGCCACAGACGCCCTCCCCGGTCAGCTACGCTTAAACTCCGCTATGGATTGTCCATCCCCGTACCGTTTATCTACCCGGCGATGCAGGATCCAGTCACGCAGCAGATCAAAGTAGCCGGCGGAATACCGCAGCAGCACAGGGCCATCAGGACCTGCCGGACCGTCCTTCACATCAATGATGCCATGGTCGGCATGGGGGAAAATTACTACGTCAACATTTTTATGGGTAACGACCGCCTTCTTTAATACATCAATGGTGCCGCCATTAGGAGCTTCGGTATCTTTTCCGGCGATCACCCAGAGCATGGGCGCTTTTACGTGCCGGAACGTTGGCACAGGGTCGTAATCCAGGGGAACATCTGTCGGGAAAATCTGTTTCAGCGTATCCAGTTGTGCGCGGCTGGCCTCCAGGACAGGGCCGGTATAATCTCCCTGTAATGCCTTAAACCACGGCTCTTTGCCATACAGGGCCTTGAGGGAGTCAACGGCTTCCAGGCCGCCGTTGAAACCGGTCCGCACCACCTGGTCGGTAGCTGCCACCACCTGCATCGCCTTCGCGATGTCTGCTTCGCTGTAGTGCCCTTCCTGCAGGTCATGCAACGCCTCCTGGCGGTTCTCTTCCCGCGGCGGAATGAGCAGGCTGTAACTGGCGATGACAAAATCAACCGGCGTCAGGGTAGCGGTCAGCGGTACGATCCATCCGCCCTGGCTCTCGCCCATCAGGCCCGTAGGGATACCCTGCACGGCGGGTTGCTTTTTCACGGCCTTTACGATGGTCGCCATATCTTCGGCCAACAGGTGAAAATTGGCGGACAGCTTGCCGGTAGACTTGCCCGTGCCTCTTTTGTCATATACCAGTACAGCAATATGGTTGAGCGGCAGCATATACTGGAGGAAGTGGGTGGCCACGGCTGATGCGCCTCCCGAACCAAAATGCAGGACTACCAACGCCTGCGGCTTGCGGTCGGCAGGAAGGAACAGTTCCCCGTAAACAGCAGCATCCTTTACGTTAAAACGGA
Organism: uncultured Chitinophaga sp.; assembly: GCF_946479755.1. The sequence continues at coordinate 631,470 of NZ_CAMLHC010000001.1, forward strand.
GCGGGATAACGGGCAGGGGTATACGTTTACCGGTAAGTGTTTTACCATCCTGCCGGAAAACAAGCGAATCGTGCGGACAGCCGCTAAAACGCGCGAATATGTTCGGGTCTTTGGCATTGGCCCAGCCGGGGCCTGACAGGTAACTGCTGTCGGCCTGTAAGTACAGACGGCCGGTGGTGCCGTCCAGGCGGCGGTAACGGAGGTCGCTGCCCATGGAGGGACTGATGATCAGCTGGCTGCTGTCGCTCATGGCATAGGCGCCGTTCCGGCAACCGGCGGGAGCTGCTGTTTGTTGGGCAGAAGCAATGCCGGCAATAGCTGCGGCCATGAACAGTGATAGGAGGTGTGTTTTCATATAGTCGTTAAGGTAGATGTCAGAGGACAAGCTCAAAAGTAGCAAAGCCACCATCGCGGTAGTGGGCAGGCAGCCCTTCCGGATCAGGAATGGAAACCACACCCTGGTAAGTAAAGCCACAGCTGACATAATAGTTGTTCAGCTTCTCATTACCGGCGCCGGTGTCCAGCCGCAGATACTGCCGGCCGTTTTCCCTTCCGTACTGTTTGGCCCAGTCAACAATCTGTTTCACAAATCCGCGGCCCCGGTATGCCGGATGCGTGGCGATGCGGTGAAGATAAAGAGACGGTTCACGGTCCTTTTCTCCCCATATCAACGGGTCACTGAAGGTAGTGACAAATACGCAAACCGTCTTGTTGTCCACCACCAGCTTCCACTGCCGTTTTTCTTCGATCTCCTGTTCCACTACAGACCGCTCAAATCCTTTCCAGTAACGGTTTATTCCCTGTTGCCGCTGATATTTGGTGCCTTCATCATAAAGATAGAAGATATCATCAATGTCGGTAACGGTGCTGTTGACTATTTCCATGGCTCAATTATTTCTTCAAATTTATTTACTTTGCAGCTACTGTAACAGATACAGATTTTGAATATTTTAGTGTAACAGATGAGAGACTTTCAATATATAGAGATCGCCAACCGGATAGAGGCCATGATCAACAATGAGACCTATCCGCTGGGAGAGAAGTTGCCTTCGCTGCGTGTGGTCAGCGAGCATTTCGGGGTGAGCGTCGGTACTTCGCTGAAAGCCTATTCCTTGTTGATAGATAAGGGGCTACTGGCTTCCCGTGAGAAATCGGGTTATGTGCCGCTGCGTAAATCCATGGGGCATACGGAGCAGCCGGTGGCTACCACAGCGGCCCCCGCCATCCGTGAGGTGAACGTGAGCCGTATCATCAGCAAAATGCCCGTAGACGCAGGCCCTTATCCACCGGGGTTTATCTCCTTTTTCAACGCTTCGCTGGAAACACACATGGTGCCGTTTAATGCGGTGCGGCGCAGCTTACAGAAAGCCTCCCGCGATCTCACGGGGGCACATCTGCAATATGAATCCACGCAGGGCAACGGACTGCTGCGGGAACAGATCGCGCGCCTCTCTTTTTACTGGAACGGCAGCCTTTCGGCCAACGATATCCTGGTCACCAACGGCACCCTCGAAGCGTTGAGCCTGTGCCTGCGGGCCGTTACCAATCCCGGCGACGCTGTAGTGGTGATGTCTCCCTGTTACTATGGCATCCTGCAATGCCTTGAGCAGCTGAAGCTGAAAGTGATAGAACTGCCCTGCGACCCGGAAGAAGGTATCAGTCTCCGCCAGCTGGAAGAAACCGTAGAAACGTACGACATCGCCGCCTGCCTGTTCATCTCCAATTTTAATAACCCCAACGGGGTGGTGTTATCGGACGAAAAGAAAAAATGGATTGCTGAGCTGGCCTGGAAAAGGCAGCTGCCGGTCATCGAAGACGATGTCTATGGTGAACTGTATTTCGGCCCCGCCCGGCCTTCCACCATCAAAACGTATGACAGGCATGGCTGGGTAATGTTATGCACCTCGTTCTCCAAAACAGTGGCTTCCGGCTTCCGTATCGGCTGGTGTGCCCCGGGACGTTTCATGGAAAAAGTGGCCCAGCTGAAAGCGACCACCAATGTAGCCACGGCTTCTGTGCTGCAGCTCTCCCTGGCCGACCTGCTGGCCAGTGGCACCTACCAGCGGCATCTCCGCAAACTGCGGCCACTGATACATAAACAGGTGCTGCTGACCACCCAGTATATCGAACAATACTTCCCGTCCGGCGTAAGGATCAGTCAGCCCGATGGTGGCATGGTGCTCTGGGTGGAACTACCCAGGCAGGTAGATGCCCTGAAGCTGCAGAAGCTGGCACTGGAACATCATATCAATATCGCGCCGGGACCGCTTTTCTCCAGCACCGGCGGCTATCGGAACTATATCCGCATCAGCTGCAATAAACACTGGAACAGGCAGGTAGAGCAGGCGGTACGTAAACTGGGAAACCTTGTCAAAAGCATGTGTTAATGACCGGAGAACAGGGCTTTCATCATTCTGATAAATATTTTATCTTGTGATAAAATGAGAAACCTGCAAACTTTATAACGCTGTCTTATGAAGCACGTATCTATTGTGATTCCACTCGGTGCCGCAATGACCGGTATTGAAGTCGCCCGCCATGTCTTTACAGAAGTGAATGATTTCCTCGTCAGCCAGGGCAAAGCACCTTTGTTCCAGGTGCAGCTGGTAGGCGCGTGGCGCGCTGTTCAGCTGAACAACGGGCTGTTTACCATCCAAACGGACGCTGTTGTCCAGGAGCTGCACAAAACCGACCTGGTGATTATTCCGGCACTGCATAAAAATGTGGAGGACAACCTGGCGAGAAACGGCGAGCTGGTTACCTGGATACGTGAACAATATGAAAAAGGCGCAGAAGTGGCCAGCCTTTGTATAGGCGCCTTTCTGCTGGCGCAGACGGGACTGCTGATAGGAAAAAAATGTACCACGCACTGGAAAGCAGCGGCATTGTTCCGCGACATGTTCCCCGAAGTGAACCTTGTAAAGGAAAAAGTCATTACTGACGAAAACGGTATCTATTCCAGCGGCGGCGGCCTTTCTCTGGTGAACCTGCTGGTATACCTGGTGGAGAAATACGCCGGCCGCGATGCTGCTATTTACAGCGCCAAGTTTTTCCAGGTGGACCTGGAACGTTCTGCGCAGCTGCCTTTCATCATCTTCCAGGCACAGAAAGAGCATGATGATGAACCGGTGAAACAGGCGCAGGAATTTATCGAGAACAACTTCCAGCAAAAAATCAGGGTAGACGCACTCGCGGAGATGCTGGCCATTGGCCGCAGAAGCCTGGAACGCCGTTTCAAGAAGGCTACCTCCAATACCATGAATGAATATATCCAGCGGGTGAAAATTGAGGCAGCCAAAAAACACCTGGAAGATGGTGACCGTAAAATCAATGATATCATGTACGAGGTAGGATATTCGGATACCAAAACGTTCCGTAATTCCTTCAGACTGGTGACAGGCCTGCTACCGCACGAATACCGCAACCGGTATAATAAAAAGATGGCTGAAATATAACAACGTATAATCGTTACCGTATTTTGACATTCAGGTGACCGGATTATACGCTATATTCAGGCGGTAAAACTTCACCTCATATGACCCGTTCATTCGCTTTTGTCACCGATATGCATCTGGATGATGCTTTTACCCGCAGCCAACAGGTGCCTGCGCGGGAAAATCTGTTATTGCTTTTACAGGAGATTGCCGGCAAAGGTATCCGGGAAGTGGTGATAGGAGGGGATATAGGGGAGCCGTCGGCACATACCTTCCTTTTCGATGCATTAAAACAGTACACACCGGAGTACAACATCATTCTGGGTAATTTCGACAAGCTGGAAGACGTCCGCCTGCACTATTCCCCTCCGGGGCTGGTAGATGGGACCATGTGTTACAGCGAAGACAAAGACGGTTTCCGGTATATCTTCCTGGATACCGCCAGCGAGGTGATGACCGGTGCACAGCTGCAATGGCTGGAATCGGAGCTGAAAACAGCCGGTAAAGTGTTGTTGTTCCTGCATCATCCGGTGGTGGAAATACCGGTGTTCCTGGACGGCCTGCAACCGCTGCAGGGCCGGGAAAAAGTAAAAGCCTTGTTACTGGACCATCCGCATGCCGTATACATTTTCTGCGGGCATCTTCATATCACCGACCAACGGCAGGAGAAAAACCTTTATCAGACGGTCACCCCGGCCACCGGTGCACAATTCGTGAAGGAAGCGACAGAGGTGCAGGTGGACCCGTCTTATTTCGGATATAGTATCGTTACCATCACCGGTGATGAGGTGAAGACAGAGGTGATACGCCATGAGCGTGACCGCTGAGGGTTACCGCAGCGGTTCAAAATCGAGCGATACGGAGTTCATGCAGAAGCGCTTGTGCGTAGGCGGCGGACCATCGTCGAAGATGTGGCCAAGATGTGATTCACATCTGCCGCACAGTACTTCTGTCCGGTGCATACCATAGGAGTTGTCTTCCTTGTAGATAACGCTGGCCGCCCGGACAGGCTCAAAGAAGCTGGGCCACCCGCAGCTGCTGGCAAACTTGGCGTCAGAACGGAACAGGGCGTTGCCACACACGGCGCAATAGTAATCACCTTTGGTGTCGGCATCCCAGTATTTCCCGGTGAAAGGCCTTTCTGTCGCTGCCTCCCGTGCCACCGCATACAGTTCCGGTGGCAGCACCTTTTTCCATTCGGCATTCGTTACATGCAGTTTCTCGGTGTCTGTCCGTGAGTAATACGGATTGGCGGGCGCGTTGCTTGTCATAGGCTGCTGTTTTTTCTGCTGGCTCTGACAGGCAGAACCGGTGATCAATATCGCCAATAAAAAAGTCAGTGCTTTCATATCAGTGCTTTCGTAGCTGTAAGTTACGAATAACCGGCGACATCGCCGGACATCCCGTTATTTACTGAATTTCCGGACCACCCAGGGCAGCGACAGCCCCTGGCCCAGCAGAGAGAACAATACCACGGCGATGGAAAGGAAGATGATCTCGTTGCGCATCGGAAAAGGTTCCCCGCTCTCCAGGACTATCGGTAAACCCAGCGCGATGGCCAGCGAAACGATTCCCCGCATGCCCGACCAGGTAATGATAAAACTGGTCTTCGAATCAAACAGCGCGTGCTGGCTGACACGGCGCTTTCCCTTGCCCTGGAAAGCCTTTTGCAGGTTGAACTGCTGCAGGTACACCCGCACCAGCCGGATGCCCAGGGCCGCCACTGCAATAATAGCGGCGTAACCGATATATGGCCATACTTCCGCTTCCTGCATCTTTTTTAGCACCAGCGGAAACTGCAGGCCAATCAGCAAAAAGATCAGGCCATTCAGCAGGAAAATGATCACGTCCCAGAAGTGTTTTGACTGATGGCGGAGCGGTTCCGGCAACTTCATCCTGCTCAGCCTCGACATGCCCAGGCCCAGCGTTACTACCGCGATCACACCGGATACCGCAAAGTGTTCGGCCACCACATAGGTGACAAACGGCATCAGCAGCATCAGGCTGATGACCACCATATCGTTGGTACGGAAGAAACGTAACACTAACCCCAGCAGTTTCGCCAATATCACGCCGATCACAAAACCACCGCCCAGCACCAGCACAAACTGCAGCAGCGCTTTCCAGGTAACGAAAGCTACGCCGGTCACTGCCGCTACGGCAAACCGGTAGGCCACCAGCGCAGAAGCATCGTTCACCAGGCTTTCTCCTTCCAGGATAGTAACGGTGTTATGCGGTAACCCCAGTCCCTTGGTAATGCCAATGGCGGCCACCGCATCCGTGGCGGAAAGAATAGCGCCCAGTACAAAAGCCAGTGGCCATGTCATGCCCGGTATCAGGTAATAAGCCACTACGGCAATGCCGCCGGTGGTGATAAAAACCAACCCGATGGCCAATGTACCGATGGTATTGAGGTTGAGCCGAAATTCCCGGAAGGAAATGTTGAACGCCGCGTCATACAGCAGCGGCGGCAGGAACAGTAACATGATGATTTCCGGGTTCAGTTCAATACCTGGCATACTGGGCAGAAAACCGATCGCAATACCTGTCGCCAGCAGCAACACAGGAATGGGCAGTTTTATCTTTTCCGCAATACCGGATATGCCGATCATGATCGCCATGATCACTAACAGGATGGTGTAATTTTCCATTGGCAGATAGTTAAGTGTCAGATATGGTCCTTCTCCCTTGGCGCTCGCTATCCCCACAAAATTGAGTTAATTTTGCCCATAGTCGTCACATTTGGTATATTGTTTAATTTATCTCTGTATTTAATATTGCTAATATATTAATAATTGATAAATAAATAATAATGAAGAAGGCTGGGGAGATGATCGCCAGGTAATCTCTCCGAATCCGGGCAATCAGTCTTGGTCCCGTGCATCAGCGGTTCAAGATTGCTTCAAAATTTGCCTATACATTAGCTTTTATATGAAAGTGTTAGTAGTAGAAGATAGTAAAGAAATCGCCAGCAGCATTCATGATTTTCTCTTCAGGGAAGGGTACATCTGTGAGCTGGCATATAGTTTTGATGAAGCGCAGGAGAAGTTATTGCTGTATTCATATGACTGTGTATTGCTCGATATCATGTTGCCCGACGGTAACGGGCTGGAACTGTTGAAGTTCATGAAGGACCAGGGCATCCAGAGCGGTGTACTGATCATTTCCGCCAAAGACGCTATGGACGATAAAATCAGGGGCCTGGAAGGCGGGGGGGACGACTACATCACCAAACCCTTCCACCTGCCGGAGCTACACGCCCGGCTCAGGGCCATCTACCGGCGTAAAAAGCTCTCCGGCAGCAACATCATCACCTTTAATGAAATCACCCTCAATACCGATACGCTGGAAGCTTCTATCAACGGACTACTGCTGGACATCACCCGCAAAGAGTTTGACCTGCTGCTGTACCTGGTGGTCAACAAAAACAGGGTGCTCTCCCGGCAGTCGATAGCTACCCACCTGTGGGGCGACTATACGGATAATTTAGCTAATTTTGATTTTGTATATCAGCATATCAAAAATCTTCGTAAGAAAATCAGCGCGGCAAACGGAGCGGATTATATAGATACGGTGTATGGCCTGGGTTATAAATTTAATGCTTCCAAAGTATGAAACTGGTTGATAAATTTACATTGTGGTTTATTGGCGTGATTGTGGTCACCACACCCATCACTTCCTATATCTGTCTGAATAATATAGAAAGAAAGATAGATGATGTGGAGATTGCCCGCCTGAAAACGGTCAACATAAAGGCGGCAGCCCGCATGACCGATGGGATGTCGGTCAACATACCACGGGATGCTTCCTTCACCACCTTCACTTCATTACCGGCCCTGCCGGCAGACAGCTTCCGTATCCGGAAAGATCCCGATCCCGACGGCAACCACAAAAGCCTGGAGAGCCGCCTCACCGTCAGCACCTTTATGATGATCAACGGCAAGGCCTATGAAGTGACTACCTCCAGCTATATCCCGGCATCCCGCCAGATCCTCAACGCCATCCTCGATACCGTGGCCTGGAAACTGCTGCTCATCATCATCTGCGTGGCGGTGTCCGCGCGTTTCCTGTCGCAACACATCCTGCATACGCTGCGGCTTACGATGAAGAAAATTCACAACTTCGACCTGAAGAAAAAGATCACTTTCCCGCAGACCAATACGGAGGAATTCAAAGAGCTGAATACCTTCCTGAAAAAAATGACGGATCGGGCAGTGGAAGAATATACAGCGGTAAAACAGTTCAGTGAAAACGCTTCTCATGAGCTGCAAACCCCGCTGGCAGTGATTCGTGGTAAACTGGAACTGCTCAGCGAAACCGATATCGATGAGTGTCAGGCTACCCTGTTGGCCGACATGCATCATGCCATTGAAAAACTGTCGAAGATCAACCGCTCGCTGATCCTGCTGTCTAAAATGGAGAACAACGAGTTTGCGGTGACGGAACACATCAAATTCTGCCGTGTGGCCAAAGACGTACTGGCGGCGTATGAAGACAGGCTGGAGATGAAAAATATCGAAGTCAAAAGAGAGCTGGACAAAAACATTCAGCTCAGGATACATCCGGTACTGGCAGACATGCTGATGAACAACCTGCTGGGCAACGCCATCCGTCACAACGTGCAGGACGGCATGATCCACATCATTCTGAAACAACAGAAACTGGTGATCAAAAATACCGGTCTTCCGCCGGAAACCCCGCCGGAAGAGCTGTTCGAACGCTTCCGCAAAAGTAACCAGTGTAGCGACAGCGTGGGCCTCGGCTTGGCTATCGTGAAACAGATCTGCGAAGTGTGCGACTTTAAAGTGTCTTACCGGTATAAAGCCCCGCTGCATATTTTACAGGTAGACTTTTGTCCGGAAAGTGTCATTAACGAGGCGGAACAAGATAAATTTGAAACAGCAGCGGTCGTGACCGCATAATAAAAGTATCTCTCCGGTACGCTGAAACCTTTTAGGGGCAAGACTTCTGGTCTTGCCCTTTTTTATTTTCCCTTCGGAAGAAAAAAAACAACTACTTCAAAATTGCTTCAAAATGATGGAGTCTTTTTGTATCCGGATTAACAACTTTAGTTCATACCATGCTGCAAAATTCTCCCTACATGATTGGAAATAAATACTGGCTGATCCTTCTTTTTCTGATTGGTGTTCATTCAACTTCCGTGAAAGCCCAGCAGGTACTTACATTGAAAGATGCTATTCAAACGGCGATTAATAATTACGGTACCATCAAGGCTAAATCCAACTATGCTGCTGCTTCCAAAACCAGCATAGACCAGGCAAAGAGAGATTATCTGCCTAACCTTAACGTCTCCGTGCAACAGGACTACGGTACCATCAACGGTCAGAATGGTCCGCTGTACGGCTTCGGCGGCCTCGCTGCCGCTTCTTCCGGCGCTCCGCTGCCGGAACAGAACTGGAACGCCGCCTTCGGTGGGCTGTACCTCACTAATATTAACTGGGACTTCTTCGCTTTTGGCCGCGCCAAAGAAAAAATAAAAACAGCACAAGCAGTTGCCGCCCGCGATAATAAAGACTGGCAACAAGAGATCTTTCAGCACGAAGTAAAGGTGGCAGCTGCTTATTTAAACCTCGTGGCCGCGCAGAAACTGACACTGTCCTATCAGAAGAACCTGAACAGGGCAGACACTTTCCGGCAGGTGGTGGTGACCCGCGTTAAGAACGGTCTCAGCGCCGGCGTAGACTCCTCACAGGCCAACGCTGAAGTGTCCGGCGCAAAGATAGCCCTCACCAAGGCCATCGATTTTGAACAGACACAGTCCAACCTGCTGGCCCAGCTGATGGGCGTACCCGCGGGCCATTTCGCACTGGATACCTTCCTGGTGTCCCGCGTGCCGGCCATGCTGAATGACACTGCCAGTGTTGAAAGTCACCCGCTGCTGCAATGGTACAAGAGCCGCATTGCACTGAGCGACGAGCAGTCTAAATACTACCGGACGCTGATGTATCCTGCCTTTTCACTGGTAGGCGTACTTCAGACCAGGGGTTCCGGTTTTGATGCCACCTATGGCGCACAAAACCTCAACGCCTATACGCACGCATACTGGGATGGTATAAAGCCTACCCGCACCAACTACCTGATAGGCGTCGGCGTTACATGGAACCTTGCGCAGCCGCTGCGCATCTCCCGGCAGGTGAGAGCACAGCAACAGGTCAGCACCGGCCTGCAGGCAGAATATGATCTGGCGGACCAACAGCTGCGCGCACAGCTGCAGCTGTCGGACACCAAAATCGCCAACGCGCTGGACAACTACCACGAGGTGCCGGCACAGGTGAAAGCCGCTTCCGACGCCTATCTTCAGAAGTCGGTCCTGTACCGCAACGGCCTTACCAACCTGGTAGACGTGACACAGGCGCTGTACGCACTCATCCGGGCAGAGACAGACCGCGATATCGCCTACAGCAACGTTTGGCAGGCGCTGTTGCTCAAAGCCTCGGCTTCCGGCGATTTTAACATGTTTGCAAAAGAACTCTAACGGATGGATATAGGTGGCCGGCCGGCAGCGGCCAGCCACTCAGAACAATGACATTAAACAGATAGTATGAACCTGATTCGTTTCGCACTTCGTAAACCAATCACCATCATGGTGCTGGTTGCCGGCTTATTCTTCTTCGGTATCAAAGCGGTCACCACGATCAAAATTGATATCTTCCCGAAGCTGGATATGCCGGTGATCTATCTTTCACACCCATTTGGCGGATATACCTCCACCCAGATGGAATCCTTTTTCGGTAAACAATACATCAATATCCTCCTGTTCGTGAACGGGGTGAAAAGTGTGGAAACAAAAAACATTCAGGGGTTGACACTGATCAAGATCAACTTCTATCCCGGTACCAATATGGCGCAGGCGGCCGCGGAAGTGAGCGCCTTCTCCAACCGTATCCAGGCTATCTTTCCGCCCGGGTCCAACCCGCCTTTCATCATCCGTTTCGACGCCTCTACGCTGCCGGTAGGACAACTCGTCCTCAGTAGCGATAAACGCAGTAACAACGAACTACTCGACCTGGCCAACGTATACGTACGTTCTTCCTTTACCTCCATCCCCGGCCTGGTAGGTTCCACGCCCTTTGGTGGTAACATGCGTACCGTGGTGATCAAAGCCGATCCGGAACTGCTGCGCTCTCACAATATGACACCGGACCAGCTGGTGGAAGCCCTCCGGCTCAACAACCAGACGGCGCCCTCCGGTAACGTTCGTATCGGTGATAAAAACTATCTCACCCCCGCCAATACCACCATCAAAACCATCAGGGATTTTGAAGATATTCCGCTGTTCAAAAGCGGCGTGCAGAACCTCTATCTCCGCGATGTGGCCACGGTGGAAGACGGCGCGGACGTGAGCACCAGCTATGCGCTGATCAACGGCAAACGCTCCGTATACGTGAGCATTGCCAAAGCAGCCGACGCCTCCACCTGGGAAGTGGTGCAGAACCTGAAGAAAGCCCTGCCCAAAATTCAGGCCCAGCTGCCGGAAGACGTAAAACTGAGTTACGAATTTGACCAGTCCACCTATGTGATCAATTCCGTTAAAAGCCTGTTGACGGAAGGAGCGATCGGCGCCATCCTTACCGGTCTGATGGTGTTGCTGTTCCTCGGCGATGCCCGCGGGGCGCTGATCGTGATCCTTACCATTCCCACTTCCATCATCTCCGGTATCCTGTTTCTGAGCCTGTTCGGACAGACCATCAACATCATGACGCTGAGCGGGCTGGCACTGGCCATCGGTATCCTCGTGGATGAAAGTACGGTGACGATTGAAAACATCCACCAGCACTTCGATCTGGGCAAGCCCAAGTCACTGGCCATCTGGGACGCCTGTAAGGAAATCGCTTTCCCGAAACTGCTTATCCTGTTTTGTATCCTCGCCGTGTTTGCCCCTGCCTTCACCATGGGCGGCATCCCCGGCTCGCTGTTCCTCCCGCTGGCCCTGGCCATTGGTTTCAGCATGATCGTGTCTTATTTCCTGGCGCAGACATTTGTACCGGTAATGGCCAACTGGATCATGAAATCCAAACATCATCATAAAAAAGACGGCAGCGTGATGACGGATGCAGAGGAATTTGCCGCCGCCGGTCTCAACCCCCACGATGAAGGCAATACCTGGGAACAGAAAAAAGCCCTCGTGGAAAGGGAAGACAGTAACCGTGATGGTAAGATCAGCCGTTTTGAAAAAATCCGTCAGCGTTATCTGCGCTTTATCGACCGCATGATGCCTTACCGCAAGGTGATTGTGACGGCTTATCTGGTCATCAGCGTGCTCTTCGTGGCTTTCCAGATGAATATTATCGGCCGCGATGTACTGCCGAAGGTGAACAGTGGTCAGTTCCAGGTAAGGCTCCGCCAGCCGGACGGCACCCGTATCGAACAAACGGAGAAGAAAACTATTGCGGTGATCAACGCCGTTAATGATATCGTCGGTAAAGAAAACGTGTCCATCACATCCGCTTTCGTAGGTACACACCCGCAGCTGTTCTCCACCGCGCCCATCTTCCTCTGGATGGCCGGTCCGCAGGAGTCTGTATTGCAGGTGGCGCTGAAAGAGGATTATCATGTGAACCTCGATGAGCTGAAAGACAAAATCCGTGACCGCGTAAAACAAATCGATCCGGTGATGAAATTATCTTTCGAACCCATTGAGCTGACCGATAAGATCCTCAGCCAGGGCTCGCCCACGCCGATAGAGGTGCGTTTCTCCGGCAGAAATAAAAAGCTGAACCTGGAATACGCCATGAAGATGATCGACAAGCTCAAACAGATCCCTTACCTGCGGGATGTGCAACTGGGCCAGTCCGTTAACTATCCGGCGCTGAATATCAATATCGACAGGGTGAGAGCAGCACAGCTCGGGGTAGACGTGGGAGACATCTCTCGGTCCCTGATCGCCAGCACCTCCTCTTCCCGTCTGACGGAAAAAAATATATGGGTGGATGAAAAAGCAGGTATCAGCTATAACGTACAGGTGCAGATACCCGAAAGCAAACTCGCTTCCCAGAATGACATCGGTGAAATACCTTTGCTGAAGAATTCAGCCAGGCCTATCCTCAGCGATGTGGCTACTATTACCCCCGAAAGCACTTATGGGGAGAATGACAACCTCGGCGCGATGCCTATGCTAACGGTAACGGCTAACCTGAATAATACCGACCTGGGCACCGCTTCCACGGAAGTGAAGAAGGCCATCAGCTCCCTCGGCGAGCTGCCGCGCGGACTGAATGTAGATCTGATAGGCCTCAGCAGTACCCTCATCGATACGCTGGGCAGCCTGCAAAGCGGTCTGCTGGTAGCGGTAGTGGTGATCTTCCTGATGCTGGCGGCCAACTTCCAGTCATTTAAGGTGTCTGCCATCGTATTGGCCACAGTGCCGGCGGTATTGCTGGGGTCACTGTCCCTGCTGATGATGACCGGCTCCACGCTGAACCTGCAGTCCTACATGGGAATGATCATGTCGGTGGGTGTGTCTATCTCCAACGCGGTGCTGCTGATCACCAATGCGGAGCAGATCAGGAAGACCAATGGTAACGCGCTGGTATCCGCTAAAGAGGCCGCCGCGCTGCGTATGCGTCCTATTGCTATGACAGCCCTTGCGATGGTGGTGGGCATGATCCCGATGGCCAGCGGGCTGGGAGAAGCCGGTGACCAGTCGTCGCCGCTGGGCCGCGCCGTTATCGGCGGACTGGTAGCTTCCACTTTCGCCGCCCTGTTCATATTACCGCTGGTGTTTGCGTGGGGACAAGGAAAAGCAACAACACAAAGTGTTTCGCTCGATCCGGAAGATGAAGAAAGTACACATTATATTCCCATGAAAGGATAAACCGGAAAAAGCAGTCAGCATAAATAATACCATGAGAATTACAGGAAATAAATATCATTTTATGAAACCAGCATCAAAATTTGCCCTCATATTTTTATCCGTTGGTGTGTCTGCCATGGCGCTGCAGAGCTGTAGCTCCACAGAAGCGAAGGATGACAAAGAGCACAAGGAAAGTGCGGCAGCCGCACCGGCTCTGGAAGCTTTTACATTGCAACAGGGACAGCTGTCCACTTCCATAAAAATTCCCGGTGAATTGGTGGCTTTTCAACGGGTAGATCTGTACGCGAAGGTGAGCAGCTTTGTGAAAAAGCTGTACGTGGACGTGGGCAGCGAAGTGAAAGCCGGCCAGCTGCTGGTGACCATGGAGGCACCGGAACTGAATTCCCAGTTGTCCGGCGCTGAGTCACGCCTTAAGTCACAGGAAGCCATCTATCTCTCCAGCAAAGCCACCTATGACCGCCTGCTGGAAACCAGCAAAACGCCCGGTACCGTTTCCCAGAACGACCTGGACATCGCTTACGCCAAGCAGAAGTCAGACCTGGCACAGCTGGATGCCGCCAAAGCTTCTTACCGCGAAGTGGGGGATACCCGTAATTACCTCGAGATACGGGCGCCTTTCAGTGGTGTCATCAGCCGCAGGAACGTGAGCGCCGGCGCTTATGTAGGTCCGGCCGGCAAAGGCTCCGACCTGCCTATTTTCACCCTGCAGGAACAAAAGAAACTGCGTCTGGTGGTAAGCATCCCGGAAGCGTATAATAGCTACCTGAACAATAACAGCGAAGTGAAATTCACCACCAAGTCCATGCTCAACCAGACGTTTACCGCCAAAGTAAGCAGGTTGTCCGGTGCGCTCGATGAAAGGCTGCGTTCCCAGAGCATCGAAATGGATGTAATCAACGATAACAAACAACTGCTGCCCGGTATGGTGGCTGAAGTGGCCATTCCGCTCACAGGAAATCATACCAGCGCTTTTGTAGTGCCGTCCAAAGCGGTGCTTAATTCCACCCAAGGCGTGTACGTCATTAAGGTGGTCAACGGAAAGGCTGTTTGGGTGCCCGTAAAGACCGGCCGTAAAACAGATGAGCAGACAGAAATATTCGGCGATCTCGCGCTGAATGATACCCTTATCAAAGTAGCCAGTGAGGAAATAAGAGACAGCTCGGCGATCAAACACGTAAACGTGGCAGGCGCTAAGTAACAGCATGGCATTTCACTGGAACATTGTGGCCCTCATGCGAAGCATGGGGGCTTTTTTATGGAAAGATAAGCGGCGCCTGGTAACGCCGGGTGAGGCTTCGGGTCAACAACTCCAGCAAATCCCCGGCGCTGAATGGCAGGGATAACAACTCATCATGCACATATTCGTTTATTTTATACCTGTCAGCGAAAAGCTTTAACACACCAATAGAAAAGGTGATGTAGATAATGCAGTCCGGATGTAATCTACGTATGAGGTGCGTCGCAGCTTTTACGACATCACTGTTCCCGTCTGCGTTGTGACAATGCAATAGCACAAAATCCGGATAATGCTGCCTGAACTGATATTCGAAATCATTGGTCACACTGTTAGTGGGTATGATCTGAATACCATGTTGGGTAAGTACCTGACTTAGAGATTTCCCTGACTCGCTATCGACACTTATCATTCCTCTTAGCGGGTGATATTTTTTGTTCTGCCGCAATAGGTGATGCTGGCGGAAGGACAGCGTTGCGGCTAACATAGCCAGTAGCGGCGGGTTAAAGTAACTGTCAAACAGAAAGTCGCAGGGCGCAGAAGGGATTGGCATCTGATGATGAAAAGGAGGACGGTGCATAAGAATGAGACAGGTTGGCTTTGTGGCCCGGATAAAGGACATGACTCGCGCTACCTGCTTCAGTTGTACCCAGGAAAGCGTATCGCAGGATAGTAACGCCACGTCATATTGATCGCCTGTGATGGCCTCCTTCAGTTGCAGTTCGTTGTCTATCACCATTGTTGTTAGAAAGAATGTCTCGTGGAGACACTTAGCGTATGCGCGATAGTGAATGTTTGATCTATCAGGATAAAAACAAAGTATATACATATCAGGAATGAACTTGTTGTAGATGTTGCTGCATCTGTGAAACTGTCAGGTGTATACCGCGGGTAAGTTGTTTCTGATCAGATGAGACGAGGTTGATGGCTTCCAGTAAATCTTCCGGATTATAAGGTTGCTGTGATTCAAGATTAAGAATAACATTGAGCAGACCGTGTTTAACAATATGGGCATGACCGCCGTAGGGTGTGCAGTCAAACGAGGCACGATAGTCTGCATAGTGGTCCAGTAATCTCTCTCGCAGCTGCTGAAGCGTCGCCAGCTGTTTACTCCTGCTCATATTGTGGGAAGTGTAGATGTGTACCCGTAGCTGATCCTTGGTACGCTGTACAATCGTGATATATTTTCGCAGGGTATCTTCAAGTTGCGTAATGTTGGACGTATGCGCATTGAAGATAAAATTACTGACCTGCTGTTGCTGTTTTCTTTTGATCCTGCGGCGGGACGCCCTGCTTTTGCTAACAGCTCCGTAAAAAGTCCTGAAAAGAGAGACAACGGCCTGTATACCGGCGGTACAGATTTTAACTAATTCCATAGTATGAAGATTTAATGACGGCGTTGTGGGTGACTGAGATAGATGCGCATACGGTCAATTTCTGCAAGAACGAATGGCAGGTGGGCTAGTACTTCCATTTGTATACGATGGAATGTTGCCCTGACATTGCTGACCTCAAAAGAGACAGCGGTTGTATCAGCAGACGGAGAAGGGAGGATTATCTTGTATATTTGATTTACCATTTTGTGTACTTCTTCCGAAAGAGCTGTTACTCTGATCACTGACAGGTTTGCCTTTAGTTGATGGGCAAGATAACCCGCCTCTTCCCAGTCAGCTGTTGTGATGTGCTCCCGGATCGCTTCCATACATGCCGGAATGGTATTGTAATAGCCCTCAAATATCGACAGAATTTCATCAATGTCAGGATAGAGGGCGTTCAAGTACTCCCCATCAAAATGCTCACTAAACTCGAATACAGGTTCATGATTCATTAAATATCCAATTGATACCAGCAATTTCCTTTTTAGCGGGCATCTTTCTGTTTAACAGATCTAAAAAGAGAAGGATTAACAAAACAGATTTAATATTTGTATAATGTGATAATCATTTCCCGAAAAACCTTATCTTAGGATTCCAAAGCAATACCTGTTTTTGTTAAACCATTCTTTTATGACAAAATATTTGCCTTAACCCTGCAGATTGTTTGTTGACAGCTGGCACACGAATAAGCTGCTTTGTATGATATCAACTTATAAAAACCGCGGCACATGTCTTTATATACCCGAACTACTTTCACCATTGGCGACAGTCGCTTCTCTTCTTTCCATTCCCTGAAGCTGTCCCAGACCATTGATGGTCACCATACTTTTGAAATACTGATCAGCTACGACTGGCTGTCACAGCTGGGCAAAGGCCTCTTTACGGCCGGCAGGGAGTTCCTGGGAAAAGAAATCAGTATCACCGTCACCGGCGTAGAGGCGGCAGCGGCCCAGAAACCATTGCAGTTCAACGGCGTAGTCACCGGTATCAACGCCGGCAAAGAGAGCGACGGTACCCACGGCTTCTGCGTGATAAAAGGCTTCAGCCCCACCATCCTGCTGGAAGACGACCCCCACATCGCCACCTTTGAAATGCAGTCCCTCCGGGAAATCGTATCGCAGGCCATGAAAGGCGTAAGCCCCTATGGCAGCGCTCCGGCCGTACAACCGGCCAATACCGACCCGCTGAAATATATTGTGCAGTACAAGGAAAGTACCCATCACTTTATCAGCCGCCTCGCGGCCCGCTACGGGGAATGGTACTTCTACGACGGCCAGAAGATCGTCTTCGGCAACTACTCACCCAAAGAAATATCCCTGACGCACCAGGTAGACCTGATCGACTTCGACCTCGGCCTCCAGGTGCATCCTAATAATACCCGTTTTACGGGATATGAATATCGCCGTAACCAGGTAGTGGAAAACGAAACTTCCGCGCAGGCAGCGGGACAGATGAACAATTACACCGCCCACATGCAGGATGTCAGCGATAAACTGTACCGCAAACCTTCCCTGCATAAACTCAACCACGGCTTTAGCAGCGCGGCCAAAGAAACGGTGGATGACTTCACCCTGCTGCAGAAAAAAGGCCGGCAGGCACAGATGGTGATCCTCAAAGGCACCAGTCAGCACACGGCCCTGCGCATCGGAGATATCATCTCCATCAATGAAAGCGTCTTCGGACAGGCCAACCACGGCCGGTTTGTAGTCACCCATCTCGACCACCTCTGCACAGAAAACGGACTCTATAAAAACACTTTCGAAGCCATACCGGCAGATACGGCCATGCCCCGCGTGGACTTTCAGCCACAGACCGGCTGTGAGCCGCAAAGCGCTATCGTTACCGACAACAACGACCCTAAAGGACTGGGCCGCGTCCGTGCCCGCTTCCGCTGGCAGCAACAGGGATCCACGCCCTGGATACGCATGATAGCCCCACACGGTGGCAGCGGCAAAGGTTTTTATTTCGTGCCCGAACTGGGAGAAGAGGTATGGATAGGCTTCGAAAATGGCAACCCGGAAGCGCCCTACGTAATGGGAACGGCCTATAACGGCGACGCCAAAACGGACTACGGCGATCCGCAGAACAACATCAAAGCCATCCGCACCCGCAGCGGCCATACTATCCGCCTCGATGACACGGAAGGTGCCGAAAGCATCACCATCACGGATAAAAGCGGCAACACCATCCAGCTGGACACAGCCGGGAAAAACATTCATATCACGGCCATGGAAACCATCGACCTGACCGCTAAAAATATTAACCTGAAAGCTTCTGAAAGTGTAACCGTGGACGCGGGGGAGAACGTGGAAACCACCGCAGGCACAGACGTCAAGGTCAAAGCCGGCAACGCCTACACGCTGGAAGCGATCAACATCACGGAAGAAGCATCGGAAGATATTATCCAGAAAGCCCAGGACGCCATGAAACTGCGCTCCGGCACCATGAGCCTCTATACCACCCTCGGGGACATTAAAATCATCGGCAGCGGTACCACCGTATTACAAGGCAATAAAATGGTGAAGATCTCCAAAGGTTAACACATTCCTCTTTCATACAGATGCCCGGTCACCGTTATAGTGCCGGGCATCGTCTTTTTTATCATCAGGGCTATTGGTCAGACTGCTCCAGCAGACTCATTTTTACCCGCTTGTACATACTTTTTTCGTCCAGCGATTTTTCCAGTTCCCCCAGTACGGTCAACAGGCTCGCGCTGGCCTGCTCCAGCCATTTCCGGTTTTCTTCCCGGATGACTTCCAGCATGGGACTGATTTTGCGGTGCATCTGTTTGCCGGCAGCCGACAGGGATATCAGCCGGCGTCGTTTGTCCCGGCTGTCAGGCGTTGTTTTAATCAACCCCTGGGCCAGCAGCTGGTCGGTAAACTGCACCACGGCAGGGTGGGTAAGCTGCAGTGATTCGGATATTTCGGTAACGCTCAACTGCTTTTGCCGTACCAGCAGCTCCAGTACCAGGAACCACCGCGCTTCAAACTCCAGCCCGGATTCCTTATATATCTTGCTTATGTCCTGAGACAGGCGCTCACTGAGCCTTTTGAGCCGCGTAGCCAGCGCCAGTTCCTCCAGTTCGTTCACCAGGTTCATGCAGCCAATTTACCAAAAATTATCCGGCCCGGCGTTTTTCTTCTTCGGCGCCGCCAGCCTTCCTGTTACCACCGCCGGAACCATTGCCGCCGAATTTGTAATTGAAGGTCACCGTCAGTACCCTGCTATCCCTGCGCTGGAAAAAGGTTTCGCCGTAACCGGTCAACCGGGTGATGGCGCTGGTGTAGTTGGTAAAAAACACATCGGATAGGTTCAGCTTCACAGATGCTTTCTTTTTCCATAACCGCCGCTGTGCACCAATGCCCATAAACCATACGCCTTTTACATCCAGGAAACCATAATAGGTGCGGCTGTTATAGGTGGCCGTTACTTCCATCGTGGTGTTGGGATCGATGGTGATGCTGTTGATACTGTTAAGGTTAAACGAAACCCTGCTGGCATTCAGATGGGTATTGGCCAGGTCTCCCTTGTATTCGCCATAATAGGCCAGCGCTTCGTTGCTGCTGTTCAGCCATTTTCCTACGGAGAAGGGTACACTGAAACTAAGGTTGTAATAATTATACCGCGCCAGATTATGCCCCGTCTGGATAACGCTGTTGGGGTCCTTGTCCGGCGACAACACCGTGAGGATATTATCGGTGGTCGTGCTGAACCCGATCTTGGTGATGTACTTCTCTTTGAAGGTATGCGTCAGCTCAAAAGCGTTGGTGATCTCCGGTTTCAGATAGGGGTTACCGGTAGAATAGGTCAGCGGATCGAGAAATACTTTGAAGGGGTTCAACTCGCGGTAGGAGGGCCGGTTGATGCGGCGGCTCACGGACACGCCCAGGTCGTGGGTTTTGTTGAACATATACCCTATGTAACCGCTGGGGAAGAACTGTGTATAGTTGCGGTCAAAACTTTCTTTATTGGTGACCTGTAAACCTTTGGCAATAGTGTTTTCCACCCGCAAGCCCAGCTGTACGCTCAGGTGCGTCCATTTTTTCGATGCATTGAGATAAGCGGCGTTGATGTTTTCATCGTATTTAAAACGATTGCTTTTGCCGGTATCGGGGATGTCTGTCCCGCTGCTGCGGTCATAAAACTGTACATCGTTGTCCGCTTTCACCCAGCTGCTTTTAATGCCCGCATCCAGCTGCGCGCCGATACTTTTCAGCGGCTGGGAATAATCGGCTTTTACAGATTGGATGTTCAGGTTGCCCGAAAGGTTGCCAAACAGCCGGTAGTCCGGTTTGGTGGGCTTCTGCTGCAGGTCGAAATAGGAAGTCCGGTAGTTTTGCAATTCATCATTGCTGAACCGGGCATAGTCCAGGTCTACCGACAGCTCTTTCCCGCTGGTGTCCAGTTTGTGTTTATAATTCAGGTTGATGCTCCCGTTATTGCGTTGCGGATGGTTGTCGCCTTTGGTAATAAAGGAACCGGTTGGCTGCTGTTGTACGTTGAAAGACTCTGCCACACTGTTGGAGCGGATATCGCCCTTGTTAAAAATACCATTGGCCACTATACCGACAGTAATATCCGGGGAGACATTATAGTCTGCCCCAAGCCGGGCGTTATGGTTATTAAAACCAAACTTGAAAAAGTTATCATAGTTGATGCCTCCGGAGTACTGGTCGGCGGCATTGTAAAACTGCCGCTCAATGTCGAGGTCATTCATAAACTCCCGGTAGTTATAACTGTAAGAACCGAAGAGGTTCACCTTCCTGTCTTTGCTGTTGAAATTAACGGAAGGATTTATTTTAGGATAGATCCCTTGTCCATAGCTGAGCGACACATTGCCGCTGGTGCCGCTTTGATGGCCTTTGCGGAGCCGGATGTCGATAATGCCGGCGTTGCCGGCAGCATCGTACCGGGCGGATGGATTGGTGATCAGGTCGATCTTTTCTATCTGGTTGGCCGACAGGTTGCGCAACAAATTGGCCAGCTCCTGCCCGGACATGGGGACCAGCTTTCCGTCCATCATCACCTGCACACCTTGTCTGCCGCGCATAGCGATGTTATCGTTCTGGTCGATGGTGATGCCCGGTGCTTTTTCCAGCACTTCCAGCGCGGTACTGCCCGCAGCAGATATAGACCCCGCCACGTTGAGCGTGGTTTTATCATACTGTTGCTGAACAAACGGTTTGGTGGCGGTGACGGTGGCTTCCCTGAGGTGGGTTGTAGTGGGCTGCAACCGGAGCGTACCCAGTTGCAGGTGTTTGTTGAGCGTAACAGCGGCCGACAGCCACGGTGCATACGCCATGCTCTGCGTCGCCAGCAGGTATTGCCCTGCGGGCAGATGATCGAAGGAGAAGTTACCCTGTGCGTCGGTGTATTCCAGTTTGACCAGCTTCTTATCGGCGGCCTGTAGTAGTTGTACCACCACGTCCCTGGCTGGGGTATTGTCTGCCGTAGCGAATGTTCCTTTGATGCTGTAAAACGCGTTGCCCGTCTGGCTAAATGCCTTATTTATGTAAGTGGTAACGTAAATTAACAGGACAAAGGTAAATATGTATGACCTTTTCATTTGGGGGTTTTAGGGCAAAAATAGAATTATTGCCCACCCGTACCTACAGGTAATGGTAACTACTTACGTAAATTTTTATTGCCGGCTACTGGCCTTGATGAGCGGAAGCAGTGGCGCCGTCCTCCACGCATTTGTCCTTGCGGCGGGTATCAATGATGTACTGTATTTTCCATTCCTTTCCCAGCTTTACGAGCTGAAAGGAATTAACGCCGCAATGGTGGAACTTCCCCTGGTGGTAAAAGCGGTAGGGTGTCCATACGGAGGCGAGGCGGTCGTCTATCTGTACAGGGCCATAGGTAATACGTTCTTCCAAATCTCCTTTAGGGGTACCGGCGATGACGGAAGAAAAACGTTCAACGGATACATTTTTGACAGTGGTACCGCCTTTATGTTCGTCGATCGTCTGGAACACGGCATTGGAAGAGAAACACTCCCGGAGCGCGACACTGTCGCTGTTATGCATGGCGGTAAACATCTTATCAATCGTCTGCTTCACGCCGGCCGTGTCGGACTGGGCTTGCAGGGTGTTAACGGCGAAGAGGCCTGGCAGGAGGAGATACAGATTGCGCATCTTTTTTAATCTAAAATACATTATTTGGATTGTTTCTGATGCGCGGTTTTGAAATGCTGCCGGATATGCTCCACGAAATGCCGTATGAGCGGATTTTGCCGGTCCAGGCAGGCCGCTTTCCAGGTCCGCTTCCGCAGCGGCGTCTGCAACGGCAGGGTAACAAGGTCCCTGCTTTTCAGGTACGGCGCGATAGCCCAGGTCGCAAATACACCAACACCCATACCGGCATGGATCATTTCAACGATCGCTTCGGTGAGTTGCAGCCGGGTAATGTCTTTGGGAGGTGATTGCCGGAAAAATTCCCGCATCATATTATGGGTCCCGGCTTCTTCAGCCATATCATAAGTGAGCAAATGCTCTGTGGCAAAGTCTTCCGCTGCCAGCGATTTTTTCTGTCCCACAAAAGGATGGCGCCGTGGCAGCACAGCCACCACCTCGTCATGAAAGAGGGTATGCGTATGCACGCCGGCAGGAGCACGGCTGTCGCTGATGATGGCCACATCCAGCTCGCCGTTCATCAGCCAGGTCAACGGCTTCTGGGTGGCTGCTGCCACGATGGTGATCTCCACCTGCTGGTGGATGGATTTCAGCTCGCTCACCACCTGCGGCAACCAGTGATAGCAGGTATAACATTCCGTACTGATACGCAGGGTATGCAGTTTGCCGCTGCGGCAGGCCTGTATGTCCTCCTGCAGCTGTGTCAGCTGGGGCAATATCTTGCTGGCGCTTTCCATCACCCTCCGGCCGACAGGCGTCAGTAACAACTTTTTGTTGACCCGCTCGAAGACAGGCAGGCCCGCTCTCTTCTCCAGGTCTTTCAACTGATGACTCAGCGCCGACTGGGTGAGGTACATCTTGTCGGCCGCCCGGGTAAGGGAACCTTCCGCTACTATGTTGGCAACCAGCTGCAGATCGTTAGTTGTAATCATGAGTTGTTTTCATCAAAAGTAAGAAAACTATTCATTTTTCTCATGTTTGATCGGTAGCTACCTTTGAAAAACAAAAATCAAGACTTATGCAAACAGCAATTAAACATTTTACCGGCCAACAGGTGGAAGAAGCATTTGCGCTGGCAAAAGCGGAGCAGCGTCCTTTGCTGATCGACTTCTGGGCAGACGATTGTAAAGGCTGTCAGCGCATGGATGCGGTGACCTATGAAGATGAACAGGTGCGTGACTACCTGGAGGAGCATTATGTGCTGGTGATGTTCAACCTGAAGGAGGTGACGAAAGCCTTCGCCACCAAATACCTGACACGTGCGCTGATATGGGCGCCCACCTTTTTGGTGTATACGCCGGACGGTAGTGTCCTCCGGGAAGCGACAGGATACCTGCCGCCGCATCAGTTCCTGGCAGAACTGACCATTGGCCGGGCACTGCTGGCCATGCGCCGCGGCAAAGCGGCAGACGGACTTTCGTTGCTGAACGGGCTGATCACCGACGCGCTGCATCCGGCGCTGCACCAGGAAGTGTTATACTGGCTGGGCGTTGCGGCGTTTTTTGCTGAAGGAAAATCGTTCGATGCGCTGGTGCCTTACTGGCGAGAACTGCGGCAAACCTACCCGGACAGCCTGTGGGCAGAGCGGGCGGACACATTCCCCGGCTGACGAACATGCTGCTGACAACGTACAGCCCTTTCCGTTAATAATGGAAAGGGCTGTACGGCGTATTATTAATAGTGTTTTTATTGTGGCAGCACCGGCCGTCTCATTTTGTAGGGCACACCGGTAACGGATTGTAAGAAAGCGATCAGCGCTTTTTTGTCGGCCGGTGTCAGATGCAGCGGCTGCATCAGCGGGTCGGTTTTAGGGAACATCGGATCGTTCTCCCGGCCCGGCCGCGGTTTCATCATGTGCATGCCACTGTTGTAGATATTCAGAATGCCCTCCATGTTATCAAATAAACCGTTGTGCATCCACGGACGGGTGAGCATTACATCGCGCAGGGATGGCGTTCGGAACTTACCCACATCGGCAGTGTCTTTGGTAACATGGTAGCGGCCAAGGTCTTCGTACTTGCGGCCGTAGTAGGTAAGGCCGATATTGTGAAATTGTCCGTCCGTCAGGAATTGCCCGTTGTGACAGTTCATGCACCGTGCTTTGGTACGGAACAAATGCATGCCCTGTATTTCTTCATCTGTCATTCGCTGATAGTTGCCGTTGAGAAACTGGTCAAACCGCGATGTACGGCTGTGGATCGTTTTTTCAAATGCCACAATTGCTTTCACGATCAGATCAAAGTCAATATGGTCCGAGCCGTAAGCTTTCCGGAACAGTGCCTTGTAACCTTCGATCTTATTCAGCTTGGCGGCCAGCAAAGGCGGCTCCATATTCATCTCATGATGCGTGGCGATCGGGTTGATAGCCTGGTCCTCCAGGGAAGCGGAACGGCCGTCCCAGAAAAACGCATCGTGTATCCCTACATTCAGCAGCGATGGCGTATTACGGGTACCCTGAAGATGATCATGCCCCAGCGAAACGGTACGCCCGTCGCCCCAGGCGAGGTCCGGGTCATGGCAACTGCTGCAGGATATCTGGTTGGAGCCGGACAAACGGGGATCAAAAAAGAGGGTTTTGCCCAGGTTGATCTCCGGATCTTCCAATAGCCTCGGGAGCGCCGTGTCCAAGGGGATGGCGGAAAATTCTTTCCATATCACGCCGCTGTCGATCGTGGGACGCGGCCACTCGCTGACAGGGCGGGCATATAACCGCCGCAGGCTGTCGCCTGTCAGCGGCACTTCCTGCGTGCCCCGGCGCAAAGCTGTTGTCAGCATCAGTAATAACAAAGAAGATAATATAACGGCAATTCGTTTCATGAAAAGAACACAACGATTTATAAATATAAGTTAAAGGCCAGCGATGACCACAGCTGGCTGGTCCCTGGTGCTGTAACAAACTGTTCCGAAGGTTGTACGCTTCCCAGCGCCTGTATATACTTAACCCGTAGCGTTATGCCCGCAGGCAACGTATGGAAAACTTTCCGGGTAATATAAGAGGCCTGCCAGTCCAGCGAAGCTGCTGTGGCTCCATAATAGTAATAATCACGATACACTACCTCCCGTGAAAAAGCGGTCATTTGCGTAGGCAGGACATGCACACTGGTCGATAATGGCAGCTGTACGCCGCCGGCGAGCCGGGTATGAAAACGATCGCCATGCCGGTTTCGGTGCAGTTCCCCGAAAAGAACGGGCGTCAGCCTGCTGTAGCTCAACTGATGCGCGGTAATATAGTCCTGTTTCTTTTCGTACTGCCATTGCAGTGATCCGCCCCATCCGGGTATCCAACCGCCCTCCCGGGCGCTGAGATGATTATATTCGGCAGCCACCTGCTGGTATTGATAGCGATAGTTGCTGGCGTTCAGCGCCTGTACCAGCGGTGGCACGGCGTAACTGTTGAAATCTTCGCCGTTACGGAGCACCGCATGGAATTGTATGCTGTGCCGTAAACCCTGTTGCGCAAGTATATGCAGCTGGTAACGGTCAAGGGTATACGTGCCCCACCGTGTTTCTTTCAGTGAATTCTCGGGCGGAGGGGAGAAGACAGACTTTTCCCGGTCCCATCCCGCCTGTGTGCTGAAGTCCCATCCCGCATAATGATATTGGTGAAAGAGGGTAAGCCCGCTTTTCCGGATGCGGATATTCATTTCTTCTCCCTGACCACTCCGCGGTTGCATATACCCCATACCCATCATCAGCCAGGTGCGGCGTTCGGGATAACTGTCGTAGTTGTGCTGGTACTGGGTGTTCTTGTACTGCACGGAAGTATTTTCGTAGCCATAGCCTATCATCGGTTGTATGCCCAGCCAGTGACGGCCGTTTCTCCAGGTGATTTCAGGCTGCACGGTGAGTGAAAACTGCCGTACGGACGGCCGTGGATCTACGGAGCGGAAGGCTGTCTGGTAGTGATAGGAAATACCCGCGCCGGCGTACCACTTGTCAGGGCGCAGGGTGTAGGAAGCCAGCCCCTTCATCTGGTATAATTGCCGGTCATACTTGCCGGCTTTGCCGGCAGCAAAGTAGTAGGGACGGTTATCCGCTGCTACGCCGGAGAGCATCCAGGCAAGGCTGTCATCCCATGTACGGCTATACGTAAACTGACCGTATAATTTAAACCGGCCTGCTTCCTTAATACCTTCACTGCCAAACGCAGCTACCTTATGTTGCTGTGGTTCCTGCGCCAACCGGTAACCGCCGCTGGCCGCCGTGCCCTTCAGGGTAACGATGCCCACATTACCGGGCGCATAGTGTTGTAACAGGGTTACGCCCTGTGTGGCCTGCCGGAATTGCAGGACCGTAGCGCTATAGGTCAGCAGGCTATCCGAAGCGCCATCGCTTTGCGCGATGACGCCTGCAGATAATAGTTGGCAAGTGATAAGCAGATAAACTTTTTTCATATCAGATCAAAGGTGCACCTCAGTTGGAAAATGCTTTCCCGGAAGCATCTGCCTTGATGGTAATGAAATCCACAGAAGAATTATTGGTGTCCTGCAGGATAACGCGGCCGGCACTACGCTGTTTCGTTTTGCGTAACAGGGCCTGGGAACTGTAAGAACCGTTGCTCACAAAATTGAAACCGGCGTCGAGGTCCAGTGGAAAACGTTTGGGACCACGTTTGTTGAGCGGTGTCTGTTTCATTTCCACGGCATCCAGTACCTGGATGTCTTTTTTAGGCAGCTGCATTTTCAGTTTGCCGGCGGCCACATTATCCGGTGTCTTGTATGACTTCCAGGTAGCCGTGGCCGCCTGGCTGCGGAAGATCATAATGCCTTCGCGACCGTTGTTGTCCAGCACCATGTCACGGTTGAAATTATGGACCACGGCCAGGTGCGGTTTGTTGGTGTTCAGATCGGACGCCAGGGGGTTGATGCCTGGCTGATCGCCCATGTATACGTCGAAGTCGGCGCCCTGTAAATCGACCGTCAGTTCCGGGTTGCGCACAGAGATGGTTTTACCATTGGCGTCCTGGTAGGGTGCTTTGTGGTTGATGGCGGTAGCGGCAATAATGATGCTGGCACCGGGTTGTACCGGGTAGGTTTTACCGTCGCCGGGTATACGGAATAAAGAAGCGGCGTAAATGTAATCGGTATTGGGGTTGGTAGCCGCCATACCGGTGGCAACGGCCCAGTTCCACTGTCCGCTGGGCAATACCCAGGGTTTGGTGAAATCTATTTTTTCGAGCGCCGTCTCAATACCTTCCACCTGGCAGAGATACAGGCTGTCGGCATACAATACCTGGTCGGAGTTGTTGTACAGCTCTACAAACTGATCACGGAAAAGCGCGCCGTCTTTGGTATCTGAACCGGCGTAATAGATCTGTTTGATCAGCCAGGTGGTATTGCTGTTGCCGGTCCGCAGCTCAACGGTAAAATTATTCTGCGGCGCCATGGCTGCCTGTGCGTTGGCCGCACCGGAGAAGAACACGTTGCCGTCTGCTTTGATACCGGTGGCTGCTTCGTATGCCTGAGCCGATACGTCGAGGGTAACGGCAATGTTATAGCTGCCCGGGACCACGCTGTTGAAAGTCACCTGCCCGGCGTCGGTCTCCAGTACGCCCGTGTACTTTTGGCCTGTCACCACATTGGAGATGGTGACTTTGGCAGTTTTAAAGGAGATGTCGAGCTTGCCCATCTCTTCGGCCACTTTCAGTCCTACACTAATGGATACCGGCTGCAAGCCAGTATCGTTGTCTTTCTTACAGGCCGCCAGGAGCATAATAAAGGCAATGGCTATACGAAACAGATTTTTCTGCATGATGTATATTTTAGAATTTTAATGATATCTCACCGGATAAACTGACCGGTGTGGTTAATTTCCGAATGCTGTTGTTTTGTTCTATATAATCGTTGTAGAGAATGTTAAACACATTATAGGCACGCACGGAGAACCGTATTTTCTGCCGGATCTCCTTGGCTACCTGGAGATGTATGTTGAAATAAAACGGTTCGCTGCTTTCCGCTTCCACAGTACTGTAAGGGCCGAAGGCCTGGTGAATGGGATTGTTTACATCCGGCTTGACCACCGGCGTATAACGGCCGTCGAGGTCCGCGTATCCGGTCAGTTCACCTGAGTTGGCCAGGTTCACCCGCCTTTTCTGCCAGACGAAATCTGTGGCTATATTGATAAAAAAGCCCAGCCGCGGAATGTGCGTCGTGGTGGTAAGCTTACTGGCCAGCGTCCAGTTTTTGTACTGGTCGGGAGGGTAGGTGGCATACCAGACACGATACAAGGTGGCCATATCGTCGCCCGCCAGTTTTACCCGCTGCCGTGAATCGGAGAACCGGCTGTAGCTAAAAGAGGATACCAGGGAGAAGCTGGTCTGGATCGCTTTTATTTTGCTGGTGTTCACAAACCATTCCACGCCCATGTCTTTACTGACCGTGCTGTTGGCTACGGTGCTGTAACCCAGCCCTGAGCGGGTGATCATGCTGTCTGTCGGCCAGTAGGTGATACGGTCGTCCACGATTTTATGACCGTACACCGGCAAGGTGAACAACCGGTATTCCTGTGAAGTGGAGAAGCCATCCCGGTTGTGTTTGTAGTAGGCAAACAGGGAGCTGCTGATCAAAGGGCTGTTGTATTTGAGGCCCCATTCAAACTGGGTGGCTTTCATGGGCTTCAGATGACTGTTGTCCTGCAGGATTTTTTCGGTATACACCAGGTACACCCGTTTGCCGGGAGCGGGGTCGTATACCTGTAGCAGGGGAATGTCGAAATAGGTAGGCGCCGGGTAACGGTAAGCCATAGAAGGCGCTTTGGTTGCTATGCCGTAGCCGAAGGTCAGCCCCCAGCGTTCATTGAGCCGGTAGGAACTGTTAATACGCGGTTGCAGTGTTCCCCAGCCGTTTTGCAGGTCCAGCCGCAGACCGGCATTCACCGCCAGTGTGCGGGCGCCGACACGGATATTGAGATTGTCCTGCACATAGTAACCGGTATTGACAATGGCGGGCAACAGGTCAAAACTGTAAGGACGCTGGTTTTGGTAACTGAGATTGGTATATCGCGGCGCCAGCGGGTCTACGATCACCCCCTGGCCGTTATTGGCAGACACGTACAGGTTGCCGCCGGCGCTGAGCCGGTGCAGCAGCTTCCCGGTGCTCACGGTGCCGCTGAGGCTCAGGTTGGCGTTGAAGTTGGCCGGCCTGCCCACGATGTGGTCCACAGCGGTGAAAATACCGGGGATATAATATCCTTCGTAAACCCCGGTGGTATCCTTATCGCCTACGCCTTTCGGATTGCCGTTCATGGCAAACTGGGTATACGATTCCTGTTTGCCCGTGCTGTATCCCATACTCAGACTGATATTGTTCAGCAGTTTGTGGCGCAGGTTGATGGAAGTGCGGTTGCTGACAGAAAGCGTATAGTTTTTGACGTAAGTCATTTTAGCGGTATTGTCTTCCGGGTCCATTTTGATGTTGTCATCCCGGAATCCCAGGTTCACCGACAAAGTATTCTTTACGTCCCGCGCCAGGTAGTCTGTCCACATCAGGCCCAACGCGGTCCGTGCATATTGCTGGATGCGGTTGCGTGGGTCTTCATTGCTTTTCAGGTAGTTGAGGGATACGTTCATAGCACCTCTCTTCCCGCCGAGGTCAAAACCTTTGGCCAGGGAGTACTGGGTAGAATACCCGCTGATGCCGAGGTTGAACTGATAAGGTGTTTTACCGGCCTGCCGGTCAATGATGACGGCGCCGTTAGTGATGTCGCCGTATTTGGCGGCGGCAATGCCGGAAATCACTTCGATGCGCTCGATGTTGTTGACGGGGATGTCTCTGAGGTCCAGGCCGGAGAAGGGCACGTCGAAGCTGCCACGGCCTGCCTGTGAAATGGTGCTTTTGCCATACATGCCAATGCTTTTGTTTTGCATATTGGCATTGTTGGATTGTAATATATCGTCGATGATAATAGCGGTGCCGAGGGAGTTGTTCTGGGCGGAAGCATTTTCTGCTGCCGTCCGCAGGGTCAGTGTTTGTATCCGATGCAGATCAGGCGCTTTGATCTCCTTGCCCGGAAGGTTGTTCAGGATGTCTGCCATACTGAAAGCCTGCGATTGCTCGATGGCTTCCCGGTCGAACAGGATGGAGGAGTTGGACTGGCTGCCTTTCTGGGTGGCGGTGATTTGTACGCCTTCGAGCGCGAGACTAAGTTCCCGCATGGTGAATGTTTTACCACGGGAAAACACAGCACTGTCGATGGTTTCACGGATGCTTTGTTTTCCTACATAGGAAATACTGAGCTGCAACCGTGTAACGCCGGCGGGTATACGGATACTGAAACGCCCTTTTTCATCGGTAGCCAGCTGTTGGCTGGTTTCCGTCACCTGCACGCTGGCAAATTCAAGCGGTTTGTTTCGTTCGTCGGTCACAGTTCCGGTAAAAGTGAGCGGTAGGGAAGACTGTACCGGCGTAACATTTGGTGCCGCTGTTGTTTTAGCCGGTTTGGGAAAGATCACCACCTGTGTTCCTTCCACGCGGAATCTAAGTCCTGTGCCCTCGAGCAGCTGTGTCAGTATATGCGTTGCCGTTTGCCTGCGGAAACTGGCTTCCTTTATCGTTATCTGCCTGGCGGCTGCGGGATTGTAGGTAAAGCGCAGGGAGGTTGCCCGGCTCAGCGTTTGCAACGCGTCGTCCAGCGTGCCTGCCGGAAGGGTGATGCTGATAGGCGCAGGGGCCTGCTGCCAGGCCTGTGCGGGGCAGGCAACGCCCAGTAACAGCAGCATACACCACGTACTGCGCAGATATTTGTTGTACAGGTAAAAGATGTTCATTTGTTTTAGTTGGCACAACCGGTCCCGGACAGGTGAACGGTGTTTCCTTTTATCGTATAGGTGATACCATATATGAGCCTGAGCGCATCCAGTATCTGGTGAATATTATCCGACCGCCGGAAGGATGTTGTGATCCTGCAGGCAGATACAGCCGGATTGTCAGGGATGATGGTCAGGCCGTAGGTTTGCTCCAGGACCAGCTGTAGTTCCCGGAAACTGGCATCCTGCAGGGATACGTTTCCCTGTGACCAGTCGGCGGCGGTGGACCGGTAAGGAATACTTCTCCATTCGCCGCTTTGTTTAGCGGCAACGATGCCTTCGCCGGCATGTAAAACGCTGAAGGTGTCTGCCTGTACGGCGCCTTCGGCCACGCCTATACGTTCTTCCGGCAGGCTGCCATAGCTTTGTACGCTAAAGGCGGTGCCCAGGTCGGTGACGCGTCTGCCGGAAGGCAACTGTACACTGAAAGGATGCAGGCTGTCATGCACCACCTGGAAGCAGGCTTCCCCTTCGAGCAACTGTATGCTGCGCCTGGTAAAAGGCGGTAGGTAACGGATACTGCTGCCACCGGACAGCCAGGCGGTGGAGCCGTCGGGCAGTGTTACCTGCTGCAGCTGGTCGGCCGGACTGCTGATCACTATGTAAGCGGCAGGCCGTGGCCTGGTAAACAGGTAGAGGCCTGTCAGCACCAGCAACGCCAGGCTGGCCGCGGCGGCTATACGGAAACGTATTTTTCGTACGTTTGCCGGCGTTATAACTGCCGGTGGCTGTATCATCATTTTTAGCCTTTCTTCCTGCCCGGCCAGGTCCTGTTCCATTCCAAACCGGTATAAAGATAGCACCAGCAGTTCGGCGCTGTCAAAGACGGTCTGATGCTCGGGATGTTCTTTCCGCCGTTGCTGCCAGTATTGAACGGCTTGTTCATCCTTTTGCAGGCAACAGGCAATAAAAGAGTCTGAATGAACAAGATGTTCAATAGTGATAGGCTCGTGCATCGAAGAGTGCTTTATATTATATGAGAGAAAACCGGAAATGATTTTACCCTTCTGAAGCGGAAATTTTTTTATTTTTTTTCTGAGGGCTAGCGTAGCAACAGTTGTACAGATGACAGGATCTCCTGTGGAAAGCCCGCTTTGGCCAGCTCCCGGCGCAGGTTTTTGATAGATTCGTTTATCTTGTTGTAGATGGTCCGTTCCGCTACGCCGGTCCTGGCGGCGATGTCCGCGTAACTCAGCCCTTCATAGTACCGCAGGCGGATAAACAATTGTTTCCTTGCTGATAAGCGTGAGATTGCGGCAGCAATAACCTGCTGCAGTTCCTGGGTGCTGTTGAGATGGATGAGAAAGTCCTCATGGGAAGGAATCGCCTGTTCCGCTACAGCCGTCAGGGAATCACCTGGAAAGGACAGTCCGTCGGACTGTTGCCTGGTAACAGACAATAGTTGTCTCCGGAAGGAGGTATAGATATACCCTTCATGCTGGAGTACATGACCCAGCTGGTCCCTCTTCTCCCAGAAGTATAAAAAGGTCTGATGGATAGCATCTTTTACCAGGCCCTGATCGGCCTGTATCTTCATGCCATAGGCCTGCAGCGCGGGATATAACAGTCTGAATAAACGGAGGAACAGTGTTTCATCTCCCTGCACCATACCTTCCCACAACTGCCTGATATCCGGTTTAGTCATCGCATGCCATTTATTAACGTTGTTGTTCTCCCGCCTTAAAAAAGGGCGGGAGAAGGTGCGAAACTACGTATATGCATGGCAACTCATTTTCGAGATGCGGAAATTTTAAAAAGCCGTTTTTTCCTTTTTCGATTGGCCGGAATTATTTATAGCATCGAAGGTTAGCCATGGGCTACATCGAGACAGGAATGCAGGAAATCGAGATAAGGCTGCGCTTCATTTTCAAACAGTTTTTCTCCTCCGAGTGTATGAGCGCGCAGCAGGTATTCCCGGGCGTCTGCATGTTCTTCCAGTTCCAGCAGCACTTCTCCGAGGCGTAGCAACACAAATGCGTTGGCCTGACCGTTTTCCGCTATGTTGGCTTTGGCGGCTTCGAGATAGGGCAACGCCTGTTGGTAGTCCCGCAGCAGAAAAAAGGCGTCGCCGATAGCGGCGTTCAGTGTAAGGCTCTGGCCGAATTCAGCCTTGGGTTCGGGTATTTGTTTCAGCGCCCGTATCCAGGAGCGGGCGGCTTTTTCATAGTTGCCCGCTGCAAAGGCGCTGTGGCCCTGCTGCACCATGGGCGCCATATAATCAATAAGGAACGGATGCAGTTCCACCGCTTCGATCTCCGGCAGTTGACGCTGAGGTTGGAGTACTTCCTGTTGAAAGCGTTTCATCACCACGGCGTCTTCCATTTGCGTATGAAGAAACAAGTCCCAGTAAAGGGCCGGTAGTCCTTTGAAATCCGACTTGCGGGCGCCGTAGCTGCGGGTCATGCGTATAATGGTTTTAGCGGCTGCGGGCTTGTTGAGATACAGGAGAGAGGCCGCGAAGAGTACATACGGCCTTAGTTCGCCTACCGGTTCCGCGCTGGATTCAATGTCTGCCACCCAGAGCCCTGCGATGTTGCTGGCTTCCTGTATGCGGCCGGCATCCAGCAAACGCAGCAGGTGATCATTAAGCACCATCAGCGTGCAGTTGGTGTTGAACTTCGGCTCCGGCACCAGCGCCCAGGCGGCCGCGGTTTTGTCGGCCGATAACTGGATGTCTGTTTCCTGTAACGACGCGGCTTCCTGCAATATTTCATCCAGCAGGCGTTCGAGGGCAATGGACACCGGTACTGTCTTTCTGGTTTGTCTGTTTACCATAGATGATAAGTAGGTGTAAAACAATAACTGAAGTTAACACATTACGGATGTGATAGTTGTCAATTACGATCAGCGGTAAAACAGCATAACATGCGTTTAACAGGGCTTACTCGTAAAAGCCCGATGATTAACGCTCGGTTAACACTGCGACTATTGTGCGTTACATAGCAATACAATCCGTATTTTGTTTATTGTAACGATATACTGTTTATCACCGTTTTTTTTGTTTTATCACCGTTATTTATGTACCAGCGGTCACTGCATGTGATGGCCGCACAAACGATTGTCACTTATGATTTCTCCTAATTCAATTCCCTGGTTTGCAAAAATGAGAGCTGAAAACCCGGTCGTGTATGATCCGGAATTTGTTTTCTATTACGGCGTGAAAGGAGCATGGCAGATTTTTTCGCACAAGGAAGCCAAGCAGGTCCTGGGCGATTACAATTCCTTCTCCAATCTTTTTATCCCTAACCTGGGGCAGAATATTATGGGCAGAAACCTGAACCAGAGCGATCCGCCGGACCATAAGAAACTGCGCTCGCTGGTGGCGAAGGTATTTGTGCCGTCGGTGATTTCCAGGCATGCGGACTGGATCAGGCAACAGTGTGAAGAGATTATAGAGCCGCTGCTGGAAAAAGGAGAGATGGATTTTATCCATGATTTTGCCATTGCATTGCCTAACCGCGTCATTGCGCAACTACTGGGCATTCCGGCGGAAGACCATGCGCAGGTGCACAGCTGGGTGACGACTATCGTAACCAATGTGAAGACGATGGAAGAGATGCAGGCGTCTTTTGCTGCGCAGCAACAAATTGCGAACTACCTTGACAAAATGATTGAGATGCGGAGGATAGAACCTAAAGACGACCTGATCTCACATCTGCTGGCGTCTGAAGTGAATGGTGAAAGGCTGAACAGCGACGACCTCCTGGGCACGGTGGTGGGCATGTTCCTTGCCGGTTTTGAAACAACGTCGTCGCTGCTGGGAAATATCGCTTATACTTTCTGTCATCATCCGGAGGTGCTGGACCACTACCTGGAACATCCCGAAGATTTTGACAACATCATCAATGAAGTGCTGCGGGTGTTGCCTTCTGCCAAGTCCATGACACGGGTGGCCAAACACGACCTGGAGCTGCGGGGCCAGCAGATTAAGAAAGGCGACTACCTGAATATCTGGCTGATATCGGCTAATCATGATCCGGAGGTGTTCCCCGAGCCGGACAAATTTGATTTCCGTCGTCCGAACCATGCAGACAGCCTGAGTTTCGGGCATGGCATACATTACTGTTTCGGAGTGCCGCTGGCGAAGATGGAAACGGAGATAGCGTTAAAGGTGGTGTTTTCCCGTATCAGGAAACTCCGGATCAAAGAGGGGGCCCGGATTGAGATGACGCCGAGTACAATTATTACAGGCTTTACGAGGTTACCGGTCACGTTTTCAGCCGTGGGCGTATATCAGTAAGGGTTATAGCGGGGCGTATCAGTAATGCTCCAGTAGAAGAAGCCGGCAACCATTGTTTCCAGTCCATCCAGATAGATCTGTATCCTTTTGTTCAGTTCTTCCCCGAAGTCAGGAAATGCCGCCCTGCAGGATACAAATTCTCCGATTTCATTATCGTGAATAGATGCCGCCATCAACACTGCCTCTTCAAGGGTAGTGTTGTGGTGGTATTTGAGCATCATCACCAGGTTGTGCTCGTCGCCATGTTCCAGTTCCTTGCGGAGCGAGAACAGGTCATTGGCCCAGCACACCACTCTTCTGGCCAGTGCGGTCAGATGCACCATGTCCGGATGTTGCAGTACATACATGGGCAGCCATACCCCGGTGGCCAGCTCGTTGATATCGGTGCCGATATTGGCGGCGGAGAAAAACAGCCGCATATGCATGTACTGGGCCACCGTCGGATGTTTCTCCCTGTTTTTATTGTTTTTCGCTTCCCATATCGCGGCTTCAAAGGTAGCCTGTACGCTGATGAGGAACTGCGACTGCCAGCTGGGCCTGCTCAGCGCGTCGAGGCGTACGCAGATGTCGGCCAGCGCATGGAAGAATTTGTTGTCGATCGGTGACACCTTGTGTTTGAGCACATACGAAAAGCCATCTATCAGCTGCTGCAGGTAGTTCTCTTCGCGGATGTAGGCGGTTGACGGCTTTACGTGGTCCAGCTGTTCATCCAGTACAAACAGCCAGCTGTAAAGGTTGTCGATACAGCACAGCAGCTCAAAGTTTGCCTTCGGCATGGTCCGGCAGGTCATCCACGCCATTTTGTAACGGGCGAAATAACGTTCTTCCTCCGGACTGTCCAGCAGCTGGTATTTGTGCAGGAAATCAAAGGTGTTGGTGGCTACCAGTTCCACGTACGGACTGACACTGGTAGGGAACGGGCAATGCAGCCTGGGAATGACAATCTTCGCAGTAGTTTGGGTTTGATTCATAAACATTGTGACAATCGGTGATAAACAAAAAGGTACCTGTCGCGCCGGTAAAGCGCGATAAAAACGGAATGAAAAAACGGTTGATATCTGCTAAATACTAATTTTTAACGATTGCTCCCGTGAGTAGATTTTTGACCAGTACATCGATCAGGATATGAAAATCGATTGGCTTGATCATATAGGCGCTGGCCCCCTCCAGCATTATTTCATCAATATTGGTTTCATCGGTATCGGCAG
This sequence comes from uncultured Chitinophaga sp., assembly GCF_946479755.1. The sequence goes on from NZ_CAMLHC010000001.1 coordinate 667,737, forward strand.
ATGCAGCGATCACCGGGATGTGTCTTAAAGCAGGATTGGCTTTTAATTCTTTCAGTACATCTTTGCCGGATTTGCCCGGCAGGCTCATGTCCAGAATGATGGCATCCGGATGATTGTGTGCTTTGAGCAGCGCTTCCTGTCCATTGTCGGCATGCATAATGGAGAAGCCGCGTTTGCTCAGCAACAGCGACAGATAACGCTGGGTCATGATGTCATCTTCCACCACGAGTATTTTTTTTCCTTCAAAAGAGATCAGGTTGTTTTCTTTGATGTCGATGGTCGCGGACTTTATCTCACCGGTGAACGGCACTAACGGCAGCGATACTACGAATTCTGTTCCTTCGTCTATTTCACTGTGCACTTTGATGGTACCCCCCAGTATACGAACGAGGTGATGGGTGATGTTGAGGCCAAGCCCGCTGCCTTCTGCAAAGTTGATGGTGGTACGGGTAAACTCTTTGAACAACGTAGCCATCCTGTCCGGCGAAATACCGGCCCCCTGGTCTTTTACAGCAATATACCAGTGGGTGTCGTCCCGGTAGATACGCAGGAAAATAGCAGTATTGCTGCGGGTGAATTTGATGGCATTAACGAGGATATTGTTAACGATCTTAGTCAGTTTGATGCTGTCTTCCACAATGGCGTCCGGGAAAGACTCCTGTACTTGCAGTTCTATTTTTACGCGTTTTTCATTGGCGAAATACTGGTAGATGTTGACGATGTTGGTGATCCAGCTGTAGAGGAGCACATGCTCTTTTTTGATTTCGTCGAAGTTCCCGGCGTCCAGCTTGCATTTGTCCTGCGTATTGTTGATCAGCGTCTGCAGGTTACGGCAGGCGATGAACAGGTCTTCGTCCACTTTTTTCTCGCTTCTGCTTTTTTCCTTGCCGGACAGCAGTTTCAGCTGCGCAATGCTGTAGATCGCATTCAGCGGTGTCCTCAGCTCGTGGGTCAGCTCACGGACGTAAATATTTTTGGCGGTAACGGCTTTCTCCAGGTTGGCCGTCCGGTCTTTTACCTGTTGCTCCAATCGTGTGTTACTGGCGTGCAGTTCCTGGTTCAGGTCAGTCAGTTGCTGATTACGCACGGTGATGGTATGAAACAATTTGGCGTTGTAATGTACCAGGGTCACCAGTGATATTGAAGTCAGCGTCATCACTGTAAAAGCCGTACAATAATAGATAAGGTTCAGCATCCCCGGGCTGAAGTCCATCGGTGGCAGAATATGGATAGCGCGGTTCACTTCCAGGAATAACAGGGTGGCTGCTGAAAACATCAGGCAGTAAGTCTGTGCCCTGCCTACTTTAATAAAAGAAAGACAGGAGATCAGCAGAAATAGCGTCAGCCAGATAGGATCTACCGCTACCGACAGGATGCTGCCGAAATAAAGCGTCGATAAATTGATCGTTACCTGGAGCGCCACGCCGGCCGTCACATGTTTCTTCTTTTTATTGCCATACAATACCAGCGCAAACAGAACGTTGCCCAACATGGTCGCAATCAGGATACTCAGGTATCCGGAATAGAGCCAATATGTCAAACCGAAGATCGAACCTAATACGATCAGTAAAAGCGCGACAATATTGATCTTGGTGATCCGGTAATTCAGCTCTTTTTCGTAGAAGTTACTCCTGCCTAAATGAGTGAGCGATCGGATAAAGACATTGAATGCTTTCATCTGGATTGTAAATTTTTCATGTGAGGTTACGCTCGAGAAACGTCTTTTAGTAATGGTTACTCTGGGTGGCTTTGGACTGGAATCGCTGATTAACTTCCATCCTGCATTTAGCTAAATTTAACAAAAACCTGTTAAATAAATGATAAATATTTCCACGTATTTAAAGATTAACAAATGGCTTTTGTAAACATAGCATCCCAACCCGAATAATCTGATGTAAAAATACAATATGTTATTGTAATAAACTGAAAACCAAAATTTTATTTTTTTACGGGGAGACAAAAACAGCAGCCCCGGGAGCTGCCTTGCTATCATGGAGGGGGAAACTTTACACACTGCAGGGGGAGGATAGCGACGAAAACCACGTGCCAGGGCCAGTTATCGTTAGCTGGTTCATTGCCGGTGAATGCCTTTTTACCGCGTTCACCGGCTTCGGGAAAAACACCCGGTCAACTTTTCTACCCCGGCAAACCAGGCACCTCACAGGTGCCGGTGAAATAAGTCCGGGCATAACCGGCTATCTTCACCATAGCGCCCTCATCGCTACAGTACAACGTGCCGCCACGGTCCGACAGTTGCCGGGCCAGCAGTTCCGTTTTATGAAGCCGTTCCCGCCAGTAGGGAATGAGTGAGCAGTGGGCGGAGCCGGTAACAGGATCTTCGAATATAGAAGCCTGCGGCGTAAAATAGCGGGACACAAAATCGCAGTCCTGCCCCGGAGCCGTCACCACCACGCCGCCGGGATCAAGATTGATACGGTCCAGCAACTGACGGTTGACCTGTATTTGCCGTATATCCGTTTCCGTGTTATATACCAGCACGTAGTCACGTGCCTTTAAAACCGCCACAGGCATACGGTCCAGCGACGCTGCAATCTCCGCCGGCAGTACCGCCGGCTCCGGTTTGCGGGAGGGAAAGGAGAGGGCGTACCGTTCTCCTTCAAACGTAACCTTCAGCAGACCGCTGCGGGAATGGAAATGCAGCGTGTCGCCGGCATACCCATGGATCGTGCGGATAGCATGGGCGGTAGCCAGCGTGGCATGGCCACAGAGGTCCATCTCAATTTCAGGGGTAAACCACCGTAAGGCAAACCCATCTCCCTGTGGAATAAAAAATGCGGTTTCAGCTACGGCATTTTCCCGGGCTATCTGCAACAGCAGCCCGTCCGGCAGCCATTCCTGTAAGGGCATCACACAGGCGGGGTTCCCGCCAAAAAGGTGGTCGGTAAAGGCATCTACCTGGTAAAGTGGTAATTGCATGGTTTCTTCTTCTTTTTCTTCTTCAATTATTACGGGCTATTTTTTCTTCGTTGCTTTATTCATCAACCAAACCAGTCCGCCAACGGCCAGCAGCAAAAGCGGCGTAATGATGAGCAGCGCCATCAGGGCTTTCAGCCAAACGGAGCGGAAGTAACTAAGGCTGTAGAGACCAGCTCCCAGCAAGGCCATGCTGAGAATACCCCAGCAACCGAGCAGGATCTTGTAGCCGGTCGACAGCGGTTGACCGGGCAGGCTTCGCTGCTGGTAGTCCACGATCTCCGGTGTGTTCCGGTAATGCCCGGAGTAGGTGTAGAACTGCTTCCTGCCAATGGCCTCCCAGCCGGTGGTGTCGGAGATCGCCGGTTTGAAATAGGCTTTGTTGGCGGATACATGCTGATAAAAATCCAGCAGTCCCTCCAGGAACTGGTTCACGTTGGCATAAAAGCCACTGAATTCCTCCAGGTCAATGTACAACATTTGATCATAGGTAGGGACGGAGGCGAGGTAAGTGCGCCAGTCGTCATAAAGCGGCAGCAGTGACGGGTACACCTGCTCTATATATGGCCGGTGCCCTGCGGCGTTACTGAGTGCTTCCGCCAGGGGGATCCGGATGTCTGTGTCCACATAAGTATCTTCCGGTTCTTCCGTTTCTTCAGTGTCACCGGCGGCATATAAGGTGAGGAAAGCAGGCCGTACCTGTTCTATATCTTTCCTTTGCAGTAACAGTAACCAGAAGTAAGCGAGGCTGTTGTTGCCTTCAAACAATACCTCCTGTTGTTCAGGAGTGGTCCTGATGGTTAAATAGGTCCTGTTGCCCATGTGTTTACGTTTGTCCTGGATTTTATATGATCAGCATGCAAAATTCATCCGTCCGGGTTGTAATCCGGATTCACCCGATCAGGTTGTAAGGATACTACACTTTTCTATGATAAACAATGTTTTTTGGGGCGCTTTCCCGGCTATCTGCTACATGCATCTTCCAAATAGCTGTTCCTATAATATAATAAGTGGCAAACGCCGTGTTTGGTTCACTTGCGCGGAAAATTTGGCGCGTTTAGCGGGTGTCATGGCGAAATTACCACCGGTATCCCGGTTATCCGCATCGGCTGCTTAGCATCGCTGGGTAGGGATGACCAGGGTAACGCGGACGCCTGTACGCCCTTCGCTTGCTTTGTCGGTAATGGTGAGAGAGGCCAGTTTACCGGTTTGTATGCTCAGTATTTTCAACCGTTCCTGCGTGATGATACTCGACAGGGAGTTTTTGTCCTTGTTTTTGGCGGGCTGCAGCCCCTGGCCGTTGTCTTCAATGACGCAGTGCAGCAGGTCGCCCTGCAGCTGCAGCGTAATAGCGATATGGCCGCGGTGCGCAATGTTACGCATACCGTGCTGGATGGCGTTTTCCACGAAAGGCTGCAGCAGCATAGGCGGGATACAGATACCGCTGCTTTCTTCGGCAGGGATGTCATGGATCGTGTAGCCGAAGAGGTTATCGAAGCGTACGGCCTGCAGGCTGAGGTAGTTTTCCAGCGCCTCCGTTTCCTGTTGCAAGCGGACGAGGTTGTGCCGGGAGTTTTCAAGATTTAGGCGCAGCAGCCGTGCAAATTTATTGAGGTACTTAACAGACTTTTCTTTTTCATCCCGGCGGATGAAGCTTTGCAATACCGACAGGGTATTGAAGATAAAATGGGGCTCCATCTGGCTGCGCAGCAGCCGTTGTTCCAGCTCTATGCTCATTTTCTGCGTCACCAGTTTCCGTTGCCGTATGAGCAGAAAGGTGATCAGCAGGCCGAGCACCAGCAGGATGGTGATGATCAGCAAAATGACCTGCTGCTGGCGTACAATGATGGCCTGGTTGTTATACTGCCGGCTCAGGTCTGTTGTTTTATGTTGCTGTACTTTCAGCTCGTTGAGCGCCTGTATCTCCACAATTTTTCTCAGCTGCCTGTCTTCCTGTTCTGCCAGGGCCATATCGGCGGCGGAGTCGAGATAGCTGATGGCGGTTTTGTAATCGCCTTTATCATAATATACATGGCGGATGGCGTCATAGGCTGCGCTGAGGTTACCGGCGTTGTCGGCCTGCCGGGCTTTTTCCAGTGCCTTGCCAAGAAAGTGAAGCGCAGCGGAATAGTCTTTTTTCTCCTGGTGCAGCTGGCCGTAGTTGATATATTCCTGGAAGCTGACTTTGTTGATCTTCTCTTTGATGTTAAACGCTTTTTCCATCAGGGCGTGGCCCCGCGGTTTATCGCCGTTCTTCTCATAGAGCACGCCGAGGGCGCTGTATACGGTGGCGAGGCGGATGGTATCGGGTTGCCGCAGGGCGTATTGCAGGGCGCTGTCCTGGTATTGGAGCGCCTGCCGGTATTGATGCCGGCGTTCGTAGATGCGTGACCGTTCTTCCATAAAGAGCGACAGGCGGAAGTAATCGTCTGTCACCGGGTAACTGTCCCGCGCCATGGCAGCGTAGGTTTCGGCTTTGTCGTAGTCGCCGAAGCGGAAATATATTTCTGCTGCCAGGTCGTATACCCGCCAGCTGCCGGCATACTGGTATTGTTCTGCCAGCGAGATCAGGTGGAAGAGGCGCGTAAAAGTGCTGTCGTCTATTTTGCTGGCCAGCCGCACCTGTAGCAGTCCCAGTTGCTGCAGGATAATAAGGTCTGTCAGTTGACCGGTATCGGTAGGCTTTACGGGCAACATGCGGTTGAAACTATGGATGGCGGCCTGGTTGCTGTCGGCATACCAGTAGTGGGTACCTTCGAGATAGTAGTAGTAACCGCTGGCGACAGGGCCGGCCTGCAATGCGTCCTCTTTGAGCTGAGAGAGCCGCTGGGTGGCTTGTGGCCCGTCCCATCGTGCGCCTGAATCAATGAGGTGTTGCAGCTCCCTGACCACCGGCGGGATGGTGGGACTTTGTCCGGTGGCCGGTGGCGGCGCAGCGGGTTGGGGCCGGCATCCGCAGACGGCGCAGCAAAGGGATATGATCAGTAAAATGGATGGTCTGCAGATATACATGCACAATCAATTAATGGTCGCCCATCAGGAACTGGCGGACATACTCCCGCTTACGGGCGGAAACAGGGATCTCTGTGCCGTCTTTCAGGATCAGGATACCTTCTTTCAGAAAACGGTCTATGAAATGATGATTGACGATATACGACTGGTGGATGCGGATAAACCAGCTCTCCGGCAGCAGTTCCTCGTATTCCTTGATAGGCCGGGAAACCATCACCTTCCTTTTGTCAGACAGGTGGAAGGTGGTATAGCTGCCGTCGCTCTGGCAATAGAGGATTTCCTCGAAAGGTACTACCTGCAGGTATTGCGAGGAGCGGAGCACAATGCGGTTCTGCAGGGCCGGTTTTTTAGGTTGCAGATGACCATTGGTGATATCCATCTGGGTGCGGGTGTTGACAGCATTTTCGGACAACAGCCGTTTGAGGGTGGCCATCAGTTCCTCCTCATCTACCGGTTTCAGCAGGTAGTCAAACGCCCCGAATTTGATGGCTTTGATCGCGTGTTCATTATAGGCAGTGATGAAAATGATCCGGAAATTTCTGTCGGGAAATTCCTGTAAGAGGTCAAATCCGGTGCCGTCAGCCAGTTCAATGTCCAGCAGCAACAGCTCCGGTTCCGTGTTGGGGATGATGATCCGCGCCTCGGCGATGCTGCCGCAGCTGCCCAGTACAACGAAATCGGGGTAGCGTTTCATGAGCCATTCCAGATCTTTACGGATGGCCGGTTCATCGTCAATAATCAGCGTACGGATCATGGTCTCGGATATGGGTTATTGCTCATTTTATTAAAAATAACAAAAAAATCAGGTATTACCGGATGGTAATACCTGCAAGGTTATCAACAAAGAATAAAAGGCCGACCTAACAGCTTAAACATAATAGGGCTCTCCGGATAACAAACCATATATGACTGAACAATGTGAAAGCCGGTGCTGCCACGGTGTTCACCAGGATATTTTTATTTCATGCTGAATGCACTCAAACGTTTTCCTAAGGGAAGAACTGAATAACTTTCGGCCGCAACAGCGGCGGAGAATACAGGCGGATAAATAGCGGACGATCAAAGATAAGGCCACCCATTGTCGGAAGGCATCTGAATTAATATCCGTACCGGTTTTGTTTATATTCGTTTTGATAATAATATGTTAAGGTTAAAAAAACGGCGGCCCATGCGATAGAAGCATGGGCCGCGGCAATATGTTTACGGTAGCAGCTACTTCCGTTTGAAAGCGATTTCCATTTCCTTGAATTCTTTGCCATTGGCCATGCGGTACATTTCCAGCATATAATTATTGGCGTCCTTGAATCTGATGACCTGGCGCAGCTCCATGGTCTTCTGGCTGGAAGGGTCGAACGATTTACCGGTGTAGACGATAGCATTGAGGGCGGGGTCCCACTTGCCCTCCATCATCATCATGCCGGTGCCCATGTTGTCGATCCAGCTGTTGAGGTACATTTTGCGGGCGTTGTCATAAGCGGTGGTACCAAGACCTTCGAAGGGCATGCCCATCATGTCTGCCGTAAAGCGGCTTTCCTGGTAACGTCCGCCGAGGATCATTTTGTTGGAGCAACTGCCGGTGGCCTTTTCCGGCGGAGCGCCGGGGCCTTTCCAGAAAGTCATGTCGGTGGTCCAGTCACCTTCGGTTTTGGCCATTAGCTGATGTTCGGGGCCCGGCGTCATGTAGGCCATCCATGCTTTGTGGGCGGCGGCGGAGTCCATCTGGGCCGACGCCATGTTAACTGTCAACAGGCAACCAATTACGGCGGCCAACACATACTGTGCTTTCATAGTCTGAGGCTGTTTAGAAGTGAGTAATGGGGTTATTGAAGAAGTGCAAGTTAACTAATTATGACATGTGCACAGGCTTAGGTGTTGTACCATACTATTTATTAATTGTATTTTCGGGCCGCAATAAAATCAAGATGAAAACAGCGTCCATCAACGAGTTGAAGAAAGAGCTGGCAGCCGTACCGCCGGCACAGCTGGCGGCATTGTGCCTGCGCCTGGCCAAATATAAAAAGGAGAACAAGGAGCTGCTGACCTACCTGTTGTTCGACGCCGATGATGAACAGGGATACATCCATGCGGTGAAGACTGAAATGGACCAGGGCTTTGAAGAGATGACCGGCAGCAATCTGCATAATGCCAAAAAACGGTTGCGTAAGATATTGCGGCTGGTCAACAAACATATTCGTTACATGGGGTCCAAACCGGCAGAGGCGGAGCTGCTGATTTACTTCTGTGAGCAGTTGCTGGAGTCGGGGTTGCTACGGCATCAGAGTACGGTGCTGCATAACCTGTACGCCGCCCAGCTGAAAAAGATAGTAAAAGTGATCGTTGGATTGCACGAGGACCTGCAATATGACTTCAGGCGCCAGGTAGAGCCGTTGCTGGAGGTGCTGAAGTCATAATTCGATGACCGGATATCCAAATGGTTTTGATTTCTCCCGGATAATGTTTATTTTTTCCACAGCTTCCTTTTTCCGGGGGCTTTCCACTTTATGAAAAACATACTGACCGGCCTTTTCCTCCTCTGTTTAGCCGCTTTTTTGCAATCGAATGCAGGCGCGCAGTCGCCTGGCGGGAAAAAGGGTATGCCAGTCCTGGGCATCGCCGCTTCCATAGATAATGACAGCCTGGCCGGCGCGGCCGGCTTTTCCTACCTTGAAGAGACGGTCAAAAAGATGCTGTCGCCGTCCGTCACTGAGGAAACATTTGCCGCCAATATACAGCGGATCAGCAAAGCCCGTTGCCGGGTGCAGACCTGCAACGTTTTCATACCTGGATACCTCAAGTTAACAGGACCGGCAGTCAACGAAGCGTGGGTGCTGGGGTATGTGGACACGGTGATGCAAAGGGCGGAAAAAGCGGGTATCCGGCTGATCGTACTGGGCAGCGGGGAGGCGCGTAAGGTTCCGGAAGGGTTTAACCGGGATACGGCAAAGGGACAGTTTATCCGGTTGGCCCGCAAAATGGCCGATATTGCCGCGAAGCATAACTGTCTCATTGCCATGGAGAATCTGAATGCTACCGAAACTAACTTTGTAAATACAGTGGCCGAAGGATGCCAGGTAGTGACCGCTATTGCGCATCCTCATTTCCGGCTGACGGCAGACATCTACCATATGTTAAGAGAGAATGAACCGGCGGACAATCTCCTGAAGGCGAAAGGCATCCTGGTACATTGTCACATTGCAGAGCGGGAGAAACGTTCTGCCCCGGGAGTGGAGCAGCAGGATTTCCGGCCTTACCTGGCGGCGCTGCGCAGCATCGGCTACAACGGGCGGATCATGATGGAATGCCGGTGGACCGATCCCGCAAAGGAATATGCACCGGCAGTGGCTTACCTGGAAGGGCAACTCAAAGAAGTATATCATATCTCCGGAAAAAAATAAAATACTTGTACAATGACAACCACAAAAAAGACAAGACGGGAATTTCTGCAACAGTCCCTGATGGCAGGGGCGGGGCTAACGATCACGGCTATGGGAATGCCGGCCAGCAGCTATGCCCGCATACTGGGTGCGAATGACAGGGTGAACGTGGGACTGGTAGGATTTTCCGACCGTGCCCGGCAGGCATTGCTGCCTTCTTTCTTCAGCCATAACAAAGAGCTGAACTTCGACCTGGTTGCGGTGTCCGATATCTGGAACCGTCGGCGTGAAGAAGGCAAGGCCTTCCTGGAAGGGAAGACAGGACATAAGGTGCAGGCCTGTGTCAACAACGATGAACTGTACCGGGTTAAAGACCTGGATGCGGTGTTTATTGCATCGGCCGATTTCCAGCACGCCTATCATACCATCGAAGCAGTAAAAAACAAATGCGACGTATACAGCGAAAAACCGTTTGCCGAAACGATGGACGATGCCCGCAAGGCGCTGAAGGCCGTAAAAGAGTCCGGCAGGATCATGCAGGTGGGCACCCAGCGGCGCAGCGGTAGCAGTTACCATGCGGCAGCCAATTTTATTAAAGAAGGAAAATTCGGCGATATCACCATGGTGGAGATGACGTGGAATGTAAACCAGCCGGGACGTTGGCGCCGGCCGGAACTGGTGAAGAGCATCAGGGAATCTGACACGGACTGGAAACGATTCCTGGCCGGGCGTCCGAACGACAGCTGGGACCCGCGCAAATACCTGGAGTACCGCTTGTTCTGGCCTTATTCCTCCGGCATCTTCGGGCAGTGGATGACACACCAGATCGACACCGTGCACTGGTTCAGCGGCCTGAAACACCCACGGAGCGCAGTGGCCAACGGCGGTATCTATATGTGGCACGACGGCCGCAAGAACCCCGATACGCTGACAGCCGTGTTTGACTATGGTCCGGCCGACAACCCGGAAAAAGGTTTCCAGGTAATGTACAGCAGCCGTTTTCATAACTCTGCCGGAGGTACGAAAGAAATCTATTACTCCAATGGCGGCACCATTGATATGTCTACCAGCAAAATCACCAGCACCGGCGGGCTGACAGAAAGGGAGGCGGCCGAGATGGGCATGCACGCCAACCTGCTGACACCGATGACGCTCAGCACACAGGAAAAGGCGGAGACCAGCGCCAACACCGGCGGCGACCCGCTGACCAGCGCGCACGTACGTAACTGGATGACCAGTGTACGGGACCGTAAACAGCCCCACGCGCCGATAGAAGCGGCCTATTCGCATTCTATTGCGCTGATCATGGGCAACGCTGCTTACCGTACCGGAATGAAAGCTACTTTTGACGAAGCTACCCAGGAAGTAATGGTGGGTGGTAAAGTATTTACAATGTAATGAAACGAAATTATCTATTACTGTTGTTGCTGCTTGCACAGGTCTGCGCTTCGGCGCAGGCCCTGCGGGTGGCCGTGGCCGGTGTATCGCATGGCCACTCCGGCTGGATACTTGGCCGCGCCAATCGGGGTGATGTACAACTGGCAGGGATATACGAAAAAGACACTGCCCTGGCCGGCAAGGTGGCGCGGCAGTATCATATACCGCCGCAGCAGGTGTACCATGATCTCGGTCAGATGCTGGACGCCGTAAAGCCGCAGGCCGTGCTGGCCTTCGGATCAGTGTACAGTCACCGCGAAGTGGTGGAAGCCTGTGCCCCAAGGGGGATCCATGTGATGGTAGAAAAGCCGCTGGCTGCCAGTCTCAGCGATGCGCTGGTGATGGACTCGCTGGCGCGGCGGTATGGCATTCACCTGCTGACCAACTACGAAACCAGCTGGTACCCTACGGTGGAAAAAACTTTCCAGCTGGTGGAGGACAGCAGTTTTGCCGGGCATGTCAGAAAGGTGGTGATCCATGACGGGCACCAGGGGCCGCAGGAGATAGGGTGCAGTCCCGCTTTCCTGTCGTGGCTGACCGACCCCGTGCTGAACGGCGGCGGCGCGCTGATGGATTTTGGCTGCTACGGCGCTAACCTGATGACGCGGCTGATGAAAAACCGTATGCCCGTTGCCGTTACAGCCGTCACCCGGCAGTATAAGCCTGACCGTTATCCGAAGGTGGATGACGATGCCACGATCATTGTCGATTATCCTGATGCCCAGTGTATTATACAGGCTTCCTGGAACTGGACCTTTAGCCGTAAGGACATGGAGGTGTACGGCGACAAGGGGTATATCATCGCAGCAGACAGGAATACGTTGTTGCTGCGTAACCGGGAGTCGGCGCCGGCGGTAACCCGGCATGTCACGGCCACGGATATACCGGTGTACGAAGACCCGTTCCTGTACCTGGCTGCAGTGGTGAAGGGGAAAGAAACCCCGCCTCCCTATGGCCTGTATGCGCTGCCCAATAATGTGCTGGTGCTGCGTATCCTTGAGGCCGCGAAGGAGTCGGCACGTACCGGAAAGAAAGTACCTCTTGCCGGGCGGTAGACGGGCTCCAGCGCTATTTCCCATGGTGCATAGAGACGTTCCCGGGTGCGGCAGACCGCTCTCTAACACCTGTGCCCTCATGGCAGGTAAATATCTTCCGTCAGCCCACTCTCTGGCACTCCTGTGCCATTTCCCGGGCTAAAGACTTTCCGTTGGGCACAGCATCCTTTAAAGCTGTAAGAAAATACACCCCCAAACCCCAAACCTCAAAACTCCAAGCTCTAAACTCTAAACTGTTAGCAAAGGAAACCTCTCCAGCCGGAAATCATCAAAAGAAACAGTTATGCACCCCGCAGTAATAAAATTTTTCCTCCCTAAAAAGACAAAATATCAAATAAAAATATTAAATTATGTATGTTATGAAATCGATTGCATAATCTGTACCGAAATCTGAATCCAAAAACCCTCAAACATGTATCACTTATGAAACTGCCTGAAAGCAAACCTTTGCATGATTTATGGAAACCCGCCTTCCTCACTATTGCCGGTTTTCTTTGTTGCCCTTCCAGCTATGCGCAGGTAACGTTGTCGGCCAATGGCCCCGGTAACACCTACGAACTGATAGAAAGTGTACTGGGCAACGGTACCGCCGGCGAAGTGCCGGACTGCGCACACCCTTCGTTTGGTCGCCACATTACAGAAGAGTTTGACGCTACCCTCAACAAGAATGTTTTTGTGTTTTTCCTGCACACCACACCGGACAACGATCGTTGCGGCTCCAACACTGACCGGCAGCGCAATGAGATCAAGACCTTCGGGCCTTCGCCGGCCAATGTAAAAGCCACCTATGGGGAGACCGTCACCTATCGGTGGAAGTTCAAGATAGACGCAGGTTTTGTGCCGACCACCAGTTTCTGTCACCTGCATCAGATCAAAGCGGGCGACGGTGACGATGGCGCGCCGCTGATCACCCTCACCCCGCGTGCCGGCTCTCCGCAGAAGCTACAGGTGATCTACACACCAGGTAGCGGTGAAACCGGTGGGGGAGAAAAAGCCAGCGCCCCACTATCTTCCTTTAAAGGTACCTGGGTGGAGGTAGAAGAAAAAATCACCTACACGACGACCGGCTCCTATAAGGTGATCATCAAAAAAGTGAGTGATGGCACTACACTGTTGAACTACAGCAACAACAACATCAATATGTGGCGTGACGGTACTACATTCTGTCGCCCTAAATGGGGAATTTACCGTAAGCTGGCCACCGGCATCCGGGATGAAGCGGTACGGTTTGCCGACTTCTGTATCGCTGAAGGCAGCGCCACCTGCGGCAGTCCGCTGTTAGCGACTTCCGAAACGCCGCCGGCAGCGACAATCACCACGGCCCCTGAAAAGATTTCCTTCCAGGTATTTCCCAATCCTTTTCCACAGATCGCCTACATCGACCTGGATGTAAAAGAAGCAGGCAATACCATAGTGGAGGTGTTTGACACCCAGCAGAAAAGGGTAGGGCTGTTGCTCAACAGTCCGCTGCAACCGGGTAGTCACCGCACGGCCCTCGACACTAAAAACCTGCCAGCCGGCACTTATGTCATCAAACTGACCCATAACGGAAAAGTATATACTAAGATGGTCACCAAACAATAAGTCAACGGAAGAATTACGAAGAAGGGGTTTCCTGATTCGTAATTCTTCCTTATTTTGTGCCAATGACGAAGTTGTTTTTTCCTTTTCTGTTAGGCCTGTTGATATCAGCCAATAGTTTGTCCGCACAGGAGAAGGTCCGCTACCAGGACGATGTACGGACTATCAAAAAGTATGATAAGATGTTTGCGCCTCCGGCAGATCCGATCTTGTTTGTCGGCAGTTCGTCGATTCGTAAGTGGGACGACCTGGAGCGCACATTTGCCAGCTATGTGGTGATGAACAGAGGCGTTGGCGGCGCCGTGCTCAACGATATTATCTATTTTGCGGAAGATCTGATCTTCGACTATCATCCCCGCCAGGTGGTGATTTACGTAGGGGAGAACGACTTGCCGGAAGGAGCTACGGCCGACAGTGTATTCCATCGTTTCCAGCGGCTGTACAGCCTTGTCCGTTCCCGGTTGCCGGAAGTACCGGTTGAATACATTTCCCTGAAGCCCAGTCCCTCCCGCGTGCAGTACATGAAAACTGCTGCGGAAGCGAATGCGCTCATTAAGGCTTTCCTGGCGAAAGAAAAGAACGCCCACTTCATCAACGTGTTTTCGCTGATGCTCGACAAGAACGGGCAGCCCCGGCCGGAGCTGTTTGTGACCGACATGCTGCACATGAACGCGAAAGGCTATGCCATCTGGCGCAAAGCGATACAGCCTTACCTGCTTAAAAGATCATCCAAATAACATTTTTATTTTTTGAACGCAGCCGTTTTACCGGCTGCGTTCCTGTCATTTAACGTTTTCCCTATATGCGGACCATTGTTACCTATTTCCAGCTGGCTGGAGAGTTTACCAACCCCTCCAAATTTATCACCGGCGCTATTCTTTCAGGCCTGACCGCTTTTACAGTTGCACTTATACTGGTATTGTTGCTGCGTAAATACATCCTGGTGCCCCGTTCCCACAAGCTGCTGAAATTCCTGGCGTATGCTTATTTCGTGGCATTGCCGTTGCTGGCAGGCTTCTTCGGGCTGAAGTGGGGATTTTTCCACAGCCTGCGCAAAGATATCCGGGAACATACCGATGTATATGCTGCGCATGTGCCGCCGCTTTTCAGCGAACAGGCGCTTGGCGCCGTAGACTCCCTGTTTGGCGGTCCTGCGAAGGTATCGTCTCTCAGCACGCACCAGCTCATTGATACCGCAGCGGTAGTAATCTATAACGTTTACGGCAGTACGTTAGAGCAGCAGTTGTCCGCCACGCAGGGCGTTAAAGGGAAGCTGGCTGCTATGTTGCTGCATATCACCAGGAACAAAAGCATCGCCGCCATGATGCATAAGGCGGTCTATAACCTGCTCCATGATAAGTTGGGCTTGTCGGATGGTGCAAGCAACGAGGTGGTGCACACATCGCTGCGTAAATTGCTGAACGGTAATCTTTTCGTCAATATCGCGGTCATACAGGTGGACCAGTTCCTGAAAGGGCTGCAGCGGGGCATTCTTTATACCTTCCTGCTGATATTGGCGGTGCCGCTGATCGAGGTAGGGTACGCCCACTACCGGTACCGCCGGCAGCCTGCAGTCTGATTGCCAGGAAAAGTATTTACTTTTCTGTAATATTACAGCTATGAACTTAATCGGAAATATTATCTGGCTGATCTTCGGAGGTCTGGCCGCTGCCCTGGGCTATTTTGTGTCGGGGTTTCTCTTTTGCATCACCATCATTGGTATTCCTTTCGGGATACAGTGCATGAAAATAGGGCTGTTCACGCTGATGCCTTTCGGAAGGGAAGTGCGTGACGGCGTAGGATCTACGGGATGCCTGTCCACCTTGTTCAATATTATCTGGGTGTTTACGGGCGGTCTCTGGGTAGCCATCTGCCATTTCTTTTTTGGCGTATTGCTGACCATCACTGTTATCGGCGCACCCTGGGGCCGGCAGCATTTTAAGCTGATGAGCCTTACGTTTGCCCCGTTTGGCAAGGAGATCTATTAATCAGGCTGACTCTTCGAAGATAATGGTGTTCTGAAACGGATCTATCACTGTCATCAGTAAGACTTCAGGGTTCCAGTCAGCCCGCTCCAGTCCCGGGTTCATATACTTATAGTCTTTACCGCCCAACTTCGCATGGAAGGCTTTTAATCCTTTGAACTCCGTAATACTGATCCGTGAGCCGGGGGTGCCGTCGCCATGATGCTCGGAGAGGTCTATCTGGGTGTCGCCCTTGGCGATACGCATATACACCGGAGCGCCCTCAGGCTTGTGCTCCCAGAGGATTTCAAATTCCAGCCAATCAATGTAGAACTGTATGGCCCGGGCATAATCAAACATGCGGAAGATGGGAATAATGCGTGACATAAGTATCTGATTGATACTTAAATATAGCAAAAATAATGTGGAGTGTTTTTACTCCTGCATGATAGATCTTCAGGTAGTCTGTGCCCGTAGGGTAAAAATCTGCAGATAATGCTGGATCAGCATGCTGATTTTTTTATTGAGCCAGTCGATCGTGACCGTGGACTTGTTTTGTGAAACGAACGCTGCAGCTGCTTCATCCAGCTTTCGATGAAAGTGGATCTGGTACTTTTGCTGCCATTGCCGGAAAATATTTTCCTGCTGATGTCTGTCGATATTTTTGGTGCACAGCGAAAATTCTCCGTAGGTGCTTAACAGGATTTCGTAGGCAATTTCATCAAAGAAGGTAATAAGCCTGTGATCTTCTCTAAGCATAACAGGGTATTAAAAGGGTTATTCAGAATATGGTGTTTACTGTCTGTTGTGTTACGTGCCGGCTCGAGGTACTCAAAAGTGCGTTTCTAAAGATAAGCAATAAAAAGGGAATAGCGAATTTTTTCCGTGGGAAAAGGAAAATTAACTGTACCTTGAACGAAATTTGAGGTTTATCGCTTCTGTAAGCTACCATTTCTCTCGCCGGTTATTCTACTTTACACGTGCATTCTTCTCAAACATTTTTCACTTTTAAACATTTAACTCCAATGAATCTCTATGTATCTAACCTGGGGTTTAATTTCCAGACTGAGGAGCTTGCAACCCTGTTTATGGAATATGGTGCAGTGTCGTCCGCGAAAGTCATTGTAGACAAATTTACTAACAGAAGCAAAGGGTTTGGTTTTGTAGAAATGCCCAACCAGGAAGAAGCTGAAAAGGCTATTAATGAGCTGAATGGCCGCGAAATTGAGGGACGGAGCATTAGTGTGTCGGAAGCAAGGCCTCCCCGCGAAAATACAAGGTATTCCAGACGTTATTAATAACCGGACAGATATCCGTAGCGTGGCAGTTGTAGCTTTTGGCGACAGCTGCCACGCTTTTTTATGAAGAGACTTGTTTTTTTGATTTATTTTATCACCTCCAGCACTCCCTTCTTCAATATCCTCACACTCTCCGCTGCTTCCTCCTGCGTAAAATGTCCAAACCCTAACCGTAGGGCGGTAAGGTCTCTATGCTGGTACAGCAGCGTTTTAGGGATAAAGAGATTATTCCGGGAGCAGGCTTTTCCCAACTGCATCAGGTTGATCGGCCGCTTCCAGCGTGTCCATACGGCCAGGCCGCCGGCGGGCTTTCGCAGCTCAATAAAATCCTGCAGTTCCTCTTGCAGCACATCTACGATATGGTCCCGCCGTTCGCGGTATACTTTAAGTGATTTTTTGAGGTAACGATGGATCTCTCCGGATTCGATCATTTCGCCCAATACCTGTTCCATGAGCACATCGCCCTGGCGGTCGATGATGCCGAGATGTTTGCGCATTTCTGTCATCAGGTTTTCCGGGGCAATGATAAAACCGGTACGGAAGCCGGGCGCAAGGGATTTGCCGAATGCGCCGGTATACACGACCATGCCGTTGGTGTCGGCGCTGGCCAGGGGTAGCACGGGGCTGTTGTCGTAATGGAAGTCGTAATCGTAGTCATCTTCAAGGATGACGAAGCCGAATTCCGAGGCCAGGTGCAGCAGCGCGATACGGCGTTCTGCGCTGAGGGTAACGGTGGTAGGGTAGTGGTGGTGTGGGGTAATGTACAACATGCGGATGCGCTGCCGCTCGCAGATACGGCGTACGGCATCTACGTCGATGCCGTCTTCGTCGATGGGAACGGAGAGTATCCGGGCGCCCGATTTCTGAAAAATCATGTTGACCGAAAAATAGCTCAACGATCCTACCAGTACGGTGTCTCCGGGCGATAGCAGTATCTCGGAGGTGATATAAACGCTCATCTCCGTGCTGCGGGTGATGAGGATATTGTCTTTCGAGATATGCAGGCCACGGGACTGGTTCAGGTAATTGGACAGGTGTTTTTTGAAGAACTCGCTGCCGTCCTGGTTGTAATACCCCAGTTTGCGATGATTGCTTTTGCGCTTAAGGTGGCCGCTGTAGAGGCTGGACAGATGACTGACCTGTGTCAGGCGGATGTCCGGCGTTCCATCGTTGAACACATATTCGCAGGAGGAGTGTTCAAAAGGGTTATCGAGCAGGCTGGATTTCCGGAAGTCGAAGCCGGTCTCTTTCGGGTACCGGGCCAACGGCGTGTCCGGGGTGGCCCGTATTTTCTGTGGCCGGCTTTTCGTTTGCCCGATGATAAACGTGCCTTTATTGGGCCGCGTTTCTATCCAGCCCTGGGTATCCAGTTCTTCATACACCGCTACGATGGTATTGCGGTTCACCTCCAGCAGTTCGCTGAATTGACGGGTGCCGGGCAGTTTGGTGCCTGTCACCAGGTAACCCCGCTGAATGGCGTTGATCAGCTGGTGAGCGATCTGCAGATAGATGGCGGTGGCGGACTGCCGGTCTATCTGTACAAAACTCTTATAAGGAACCGGACTGCTCATATCGGGTAGAATATTTTAGTTAAATAGTCCGGCAAGTTATCTTATTTCCCCCTGGATTTATATTTATATTATTTTGTTTGATATTTATATAATTGATTTTGAATATTTAGAGTGATAAAAATGACTGCGTATACGCTCTGGTAATCCCTATGTTAACCAACCGGACTAGCTATCATGTCAAAACTGGCCTAGTTGAATCGTCCGGTAAGCGGTTACTTTTGACCGGAAACGTATGATATATGCAAGATCTACTGCAACATATCGTTGGACACAACGACCTGCACGCCAGATGGCTGAACACCCTCTCTTTTATGGAGAACGCCGGCGCCCGTAAAATTTCGGCCTGTGAGCATCCCTCGCTGGTAGACTTTATACAGCTGAAACATGCGGCGGAAGAACACCGCCATGCATATTACCTGAAAAAACAGATTGCCAAGGTTAGCCCGGATACCTGTAAGACGTACCAGTTGCACGAGCTGCTGGCACCGCATCAGACCCGGCATTACCTGCACCAGCTGGACATGCAGACCTGCCGCTACATCAAAAACACTTTCGGCCTGCAGGGCAGCCAGCTTAAATATGCAGCTTATCTCTTCGTGACCTATGCCATAGAAGTACGTGCAGACGCGCTGTACCCGGTATATCAGGCGGAACTGGACAAAGCTGCCAGCAAAGTGATGGTACGCTCCATCATCGTGGAAGAGGAAGGACACCTGGAAGAGATGATAAAACAGCTGCAGGACTTTGCACCTGATTGGGAAACACATGCCCTGCATGTGCAGGGGCTGGAGCAGCAACTGTTCGATAACTGGCTGGCAGCTATCGGGCAGGAACTCGCACAATACGCATAAAGACACTCACTATAACACCATTAAATTTAATCAGGAAGCATGACATCAACAGCTATCAGAAACGACTGGACGCTGGAGGAAATCCAGGCCATTTACGACCAGCCCCTGCTGGATCTGGTTTATCAGGCAGCTACCATTCACCGCGAGTATCATTCCGCCAGGGAAATACAGGTGTGCACCCTCTTGTCCATCAAAACGGGCGGATGCCCGGAAGACTGTTCCTATTGCGGACAGGCGGCCCGGTATCATACAGACATCAAAGTACAGGCCCTGTTGCCCACCGAAACCGTGATTGCCCACGCGCAGAAAGCCAAAGACAACGGGTCTACCCGTTTCTGTATGGCCGCCGCCTGGCGCGAGGTAAGGGATAACCGCGACTTCGACCGGGTAATTGACATGGTGAAAGGCGTCAATGAACTGGGCATGGAAGTATGCTGCACGCTTGGCATGCTCACCGAGGAGCAGGCAATTCGCCTGCAGGAAGCCGGTCTGCATGCTTACAACCACAACCTGGACACTTCCGAACAATACTATAAAGAAATCATCTCCACCCGCAATTTTGATAACCGCATCAATACGATCAACAATGTCCGCAAAGCCGGTATCACCGTATGCTCCGGCGGCATTATCGGTTTAGGGGAAACACACCGCGACCGTATCTCCATGCTGCTCACGCTGGCCACCATGCCCAAACATCCGGAGTCTGTGCCCATCAATGCACTGGCCCGCGTAAAAGGCACGCCGCTGGAAGATAATCCCAAAGTGGATGCGTGGGACATGGTACGCATGATCGCTACCGCGCGCATCGTGATGCCTGCGTCTACTGTACGTCTTACCGCCGGCCGCATCGAGATGACAGAATCCGAACAGGCCTGGTGCTTCATGGCCGGCGCTAATTCCATCTTCACCGGTGAACGGCAAACATTGCTGGTAACACCTAATCCCGGCGTGACGGAAGACATGCAGATGCTGCAGAACCTCGGACTGCAGCCAATGCCCAACAAAAAAGAAATGACTGCCTGCTAAACATACAGCTGATAACAATAGAATAGGAGGCCTGCGCTCATGCGCAGGCTTCCTGGTTTATACCCCCTCATGATCCTTTCGTATAATCGTTTGCATTACCCATATGCGTTAACGATGTTCCAAAAAATCCGTTTACATTTTTTATTGCAAAAGAGAATTTTCAGGTAGTCAAATATTAAAAAAGTAAGGACATATAACTAAGACGTATAAACGTTATTTATTTAGTTTAAAAAAATATTATGTGATAGGGCAGTAGATAAGGTGGGAAGGTGTAGTGTATTTTTTTATATCCGTTGAAACCCTCTGTGGTAAAGGGTGTTATTAGGTCTTTCTAAAGGTTGGTTCCGGTTTTGGCACAGGCTTTGTAAATAGCCTGCCTGTTCTAACAAAGGTACCTTGGTTGTTAACGACTTTATGTTTGTTATACATAGAACAGATTATATAATTTAACCCAATTCTAAATTTTATGAGGATGTTTACGAAATTTGGGAAGTCTCTCATGATGACTTCATCTGTACTTGCATTAACTGGAGCTGCTGCGATGGCACAGGACCAGGACAGTACCCTGAAAACAAATCGTGTAGTTCCCTTCAATGGCGTAAAAGATTATCGTACCTGGTCAGTTGGTGCATGGGGTGGCGGTTCCGCTGCGTTTGGCCCATTTGGCGGTCCCTACTACTTTAATAACTTCGACTTTAAGAATGTTGGCATTGTATACGGTGCGTACGTGAAAAAACAGATTTTTCACAACTTTGGCCTGCAGGCGGACTTCATGCGCGGACAGGTAAAAGGCGCCACCAAAGCATCGCAGACACTGACTGATATTAATGGTGCGCCGTTAGCAGGTGGTATCAAATCTTTCCAGACTGATATTGACTGGTCTGCCTCACTGAGTGGTGTGTTCAGCCTTGGTTCTATCAACTGGATCAACAAACAGAGCTTTGTTATTCCTTACGTATCTGTAGGTGCGGGTGCGATCGGTTTTAAACCTACCGTTACCGCTGCAGACGGAACTGAGAAGGAAGTGCTGACTACCAGCGGTAAATCCAGCCACCGCGAAATGTTCATCCCTGTTGGCGTGGGTGCCAAGTTTGTTGTAGCTCCCGGCGTGAACATCGACCTGGCTTACACGGCTAACTTCGTGAACAGCAAAGTGTTCGACGGTGTGAACAGCGGCAACAAAGACAAGTTCTCCACTGCTAAACTGGGTCTCGAATTTGCCATCGGCAAGAAAAGAAAACCACAGCTGGCGGTTGTAAATCCTGCCGCTCAACTGGCAGAGGATCTGTGGAGCAAAAATGCTGCACTGAAAACTTCTCTCGCTGAAAGCGATGCCCGCAATGAAGCCGCTATCGGTCAGCTGAAAGAAGAAATAGCCGGTATGAAAACCGATACTGACGGTGATGGCGTTCCTGATTACCTGGATAAATGCCCGAATACGCCTGCCGGTACTAAGGTAGACGGTGCTGGTTGCCCGCTGCCGGCTCCTGTACAGGTGATAAAAGAAAAAGTGATAGTAACAGAAGCAGACAGGAAAGTGGTAAAAGACGCGATCGACAACCTGGAATTTGATCTGGGTAAAGCGACCATCCGTCCTAACTCTTTTGCCAGCCTCGATAAAGTGGCCAGCCTGCTGGTAGAGAAAAATTTCAGCCTGAAATTGGCCGGTCATACTGACAACACCGGTTCTGCCACCACCAACATGCGTCTTTCCAAAGAACGTGCGGAAGCGATCAAAGCTTACCTGGTGTCCAAAGGCGCTAATCCTTCCAGGATTGAAGCTACCGGTTACGGTTCTACGCAGCCTATCGCGTCTAACAAGACCGCTGCCGGCCGTCAACAGAACAGAAGGGTAGAATTCACTTTATACTAATCTTCTTTAACATCCATTTTTAACTTGCCTTCAAGTAAAAAAAGCTGTTCCTTTCCCGGAACAGCTTTTTTTGTACCTTGGCCGAAATGAGATTCCCTCTATGAGTATTGCACGAGATAAACAGGCTTATGCGGTGTTAACCTGTCTGCTGTTCCTGAATGTGGCACTTGATCTGGGTGCGGGCTTCAGTATCCGGGGGTATTGGCCCGACCGGATATTGTTTTACCTCTGGATCATCGGAACAGTGTATATTATTGTCTGTTACTACAAAGAAAAGTTTGTAAAAATATATACGTGGGTGTTAGTCGCGTTAATCTTCCTGTCTACCATTCCGATGATGATTCCTTTTCTGACCATTGTGAGTATGGGTTTTGCAAAGGATACCCAATTCCGTAAAGTACTGCCTGATAATTACCGTGTTCAGATGGGAGGTAAGAGCCCGATCGGTAACCGTATTTTTGAGGTGATCAAGGGCTTCGGCCCGGTGGAAAGACTGGAAGGGACGGCGAACATGAATGTGCTGGAAAGAGAGCTTGGAACAGCCAGGCTGGAAGATATTCAATCGGTGAAAGTGCTGCAAATGTGGCGGGACAGCAGCCGGATCGAGTTGCAGTTCCCCGATACCACGGTACAATTCCTGTTTGACAAAAAATAAAAAAAGGACAGGTGTTAAGGTAACACCTGCCTTTAAGGTATCAGGATAATGGATGAAGGCCGGCAGCAGGATTTACCTGACTTTGGCGGGCTTTGGAAATTCTTCGTCCCCGGAAGAACAGATAGAGGTTCAGGAATAACATTATACCAAGATAGATGAAGAAGCCTCCCAGCTTGGTGCTCAGCACTTCCACCAGTTCACGCGGCGTGCCGAGGTCCTGACCGATTTCCATGATCCAGAAAGCAAACCCGATATTCAACAGATAAAACCCCGTTTCAAAAAGTTTGTTGGTGGCCAGTGCCAGTTCCTGCTTCCCGTGAAAAATGTCGATCATAAATACTTTACTGTTTTTGAACAGTATCCAGGCTACCAGCCAGGTAACCACAATGACTACGGGCAGATAAACCATGTAGGCGGAAAAGTTAAGTGCGGAATACATATGTTATGGTTTTATGGAATGAAGTAATCGTTTTTTTCTGCTGATGTAGTAGATCGCACTCATATTGAAACAGTGCAGCAACCCCAATGTGAGGATGATTAACCCCGCGCTCTCCGTTATTTGCATCACCAGTTCCGTAACCGTATGGATCGTTTGCCAGAAGGAGATCATTACCGTGGCATAACCAATGTTCACCAGGTAGTAGCCTGTGAGCAGGATATTATTGATGGCTTCACACAACGCCACATCCTGTGGTATCAGGCCGTGGATGAAAACCCTGCCGTTCCGGTAAAAACGGAGTCCTACATGTACTGTGATCAGATAAGTGATGACAAAGTAGATCAGATAGGCAAGGATGTTCATGGTTTGTAGGTTTGCTTTTCTGATGTCAAAACTATTTAAACTTTCGGTATTTTCAAAAAATATTGAAAGTTTTTAGGTAAAAAAAACAAATTGTTGCAGTGGGCAACAGATGAGAGGAGGCCGGAAATGCGGTGGCAGCAAGGTATAGGGCAGGATAAGACGCAGCAGGAGCATGGCGTTGCCGGAAGCCGTTAAAAACGGGGAAGGATGGGTTGGTGGGATTACCCGTTAGTCAGCCTGCGGGCGTATTTATTTTTATACTCCACCGGTGTTACACCGGTGATCCGGCGGAACACTTCCCTGAATGTCTGCATGTCGGTATAACCCGTGTAGAGCATCACTTCCTGCACGGACCTTCTGCCGATTTCGAGCTGGGTTTTAGCTCCTTCAATCCTGACGTGTTGCACATATTCCGCTACGGTGTGGCGGGTTGCTTTTTTGAACCGTCTTTCAAAGGTGCGGCGGCTCATGTTAAAGCGGAGGGCCAGCTCATCGACAGTGAATTTTTCCCGGTAGTGTTTTTCTATGTAGGCCTGGGCGCCCCGGATAACGTCATCATCGTGGTCTTTCAGTCCATGGAAGACAATGAAAGGTGACTGTACATTTTTATCGAGATCGACCGCGAAATATTTAGCGGCATAAATAGCGATCTCACGGCCGGCATACTTTTCCACCAGGTGCAGCAGCAGGTTCCAGTAGGCATTGCCGCCACCGCTGGAGTAGAGGCCCTGCTGATCGGTGATCATCCGTTCATCCACCACTTCAATAGCGGGATAGTAGAATTTTAATTCATTGGCGCAGGACCAGTGAGTGGTACACTGCCTTCCTTTGAGCAATCCCGAAAATGCCAGCAGGAATACGCCGGAGCCCAGGCTGGCCACTTCCGCGCCTTCTTTGTATTGGGAAGCCGCCCAAAGGGTATATTCCCGGTTGAGCATCACGGCAGTGGTCAAATCTCCTGTGAGCGCCGGGACAAGGATCAGGTCTGCATCTGTAATGTTTTCCAGAAGTACGTCCGGCCGGATACAGAAGGTCCCGTTCTCATAATGCACTTCTGGGGTTATGCCGGCCAGCTTCACGTCAAAGAGCACCGGCTTTCCTTTCTCCGCCAGAAAGTCGTTGACGCTATCGAACAAATGCCGGCAATCGGCAATGGAGGCTACTAACGCATTGCGCACGGTAAGGATGTATATGTGGACCATGCGCCAAAGATAAGCGGAACAAGTGACGCAATTACCTATCTAAGGTTGTCGTATTCACCCGTTAGAAAGATGGGGGTTGGTATTTACCTTTGTGTTGTTCTAAAAGAAAAGATCATGCAGGCAATCACCACCTACTTCAATTTCATGGGTAACACCGAAGAGGCCATGAATTTTTACAAAACGATTTTTGGAGGGGAAATCACCTCCCTGTCCCGATTCAGCGACATGCCCGGCAGCGAAAAAATGCCGGCGCAGGAACGTAACAAGATTATGCATATGAGCCTGACCACCCAAAGCGGCGCAGTACTGATGGCCACTGACTTCCTTGAATCGATGGAACAGCAACTGGCGGTGGGGAATAATATACACCTGGTGATCAATACCGATTCGGAAAAAGAACTGGAGCAGCTGTTCGACACCCTGTCGGCCGGTGGCAAAGTGGAGATGCCAGTCAACAAGACCTTTTGGGGCGCTTATTTCGCCATGTGTGAAGACAGGTTTGGGATAAAATGGATGCTGAATTACAATTACCCGCAAAACAGTTAACCGATGTCTTTTCAAGCTTACCTGGATAATATCCATAAGAAAACCGGTAAAACGCCGGAAGATTTTCAAAAGCTGGCCACCCAAAAAGGGCTGCTGGAAAACGGCGCCCTTAAGCCGGGCGTGAAAGCCGGGCAGATTGTCGCGTGGCTGAAAGAAGAATACGAACTGGGGCATGGCCATGCCATGTCCATCTACGCGTATTTTACAGGTAAAAGAGAGTAGGGGCAGGGCTTTCAGTAAGCCCTTACCTCTCAGAAGTTATTTGTCCGCCCTTATTTTTTCCAGCAGGCGGTTCAGCTGCGCTACCTCCTGGTCATTCAGTGCGGCATATACCTGGTCCAGTTTATCCAGGTTACGGTCCACCTTTTTCACCTTTTCCAATCCGCTGGCGGTGATACTGACTGCTACCAGCCGCTTGTCGGCGGGGTTGACGGTTTTGTTCACAAAGCCTTTGAGGACGAGGCGGTCTACCAGCCGGGACACGCCTGCGTTTTTTTCTTCCATCTGTTCCAGTATTTCGGAGGTAGAGAGCGGATGGCTGGCGGTGTGAAGTATTTTGAGCACATTATATTGCTGGGATGTCAGCTCATAGTTGGCAAAAAAGAGCTGCGACTGGTCGTATGACCAGTTGAAAGTCCGGAGAAGATTGAGGCCTAGCTTTCTCCGGACAGGTATTTCCGTGTTCTTCATAGTCTAAAACTACAAAAAGTTGTTTACTGGCAAAGGTAACCTCCGTCCACCGGCAGATAGGCGCCTGTGCAGAAGCTGGCGTCGTCGGAGGCCAGGAAGAGGATAGCTTTGGCAATTTCTTCCGGTTTGCCGAGTCTTTTCATGGCGTGTTTGGATTCCATGTAGGCGCGGCTTTCCTTGGAAGCGTTGTCCATCAGGAGCGGTGTTTCGATATAGCCGGGACCGATAGTGTTGATGCGGATGTTACTGGTGCCGTTTTCCAGCGCGGCCACTTTGGTCATGCCTACCAGTCCGTGTTTGGAGGCGGCGTATGCAGCGATGCCCATTTCACCTACCTGGCTCATGATAGAGCCTACGTTGACAATAGCGCCGCCGGAGCCTTGCCGGCGCATTTGGGCGATTTCATATTTCATGCCGTAAAAAACGCCGCTGAGGTTTACGCCGGTTACTTTCTGCCACTCTTCGATGCTTTTCTCATGTATCGGCGCGGCGTCTACGATGCCGGCGTTGTTGAGTGCCACGTCGAGCCGGCCGAATTGGGCTACGGTGGCAGCCACGGCATTTTCCATGTCTTCCGGCCTGGAGACGTCGCAGGCAACGAAGGCGGCTTTGGCGCCTTCCTGTTGTATTTCGTCGAGTGTTTGCTGGTTGGCCCGCAGGTCTGCAATCATTATGCTGGCGCCTTCGCGTGCCGCCAGTATGGCCGTGGCTTTGCCAATGCCGGAGTTACCACCGGTAATCAACATCACTTTGTGTTCAAAACGTTTCATTGTTTTTCTGATTTTAATCAAATTTAATGATTAGTCATTAATGATCAGTCATTGAATTGTTAAGGTTGTGTTTTTTAACAGTTGGCTCAAACGGGGGGAGCAG
Organism: uncultured Chitinophaga sp.; assembly: GCF_946479755.1. The sequence goes on from NZ_CAMLHC010000001.1 coordinate 694,481, forward strand.
ATAAGTGTTGACAATTACGGGGCGGTTTTACCGGTTAAATGATGGTTTTTACCGATAGTCGCATGTATTTCAACCGGAAAATACTTTACAATAGCCGGAGCGGACGTACCTTTGTCACCCTGATAAAATAGGTGAGACCATGAGAAAAGCATAACACAACGTATTTTGTTCCCCGTTTTTTTGAAAAACATTCCATTATTCGCAATTCACTACTATGCATACCACTTCCAAGAAAGCTGCGATTAGCTTTATTTTTATCACTTTGTTGATTGATGTGATGGGTTGGGGGCTGATCATTCCGGTGATGGCTGATCTGATTGCCCAGCTGAAGCACATTCCGGTCAACGAAGCCAGCACCTACGGCGCCCTGTTATTATCTGTTTTTGCCATCACACAGTTCTTATTTGCTCCGGTCATCGGTAACCTGAGCGACCGCTACGGCCGCCGTCCTGTGCTGTTGCTGTCCCTGCTGGGCTTTGGTATAGACTATATCATCCTGGCCCTGGCGCCTCATTATGGATGGTTGTTCATCGGCCGCGTGATAGCCGGTATTACCGGCGCCAGCTTCACCACGGCTACCGCTTACATCGCGGATGTAAGCACCGACGAAACTTCCAAAGCCAAAAACTTCGGGCTCATAGGCGCCGCTTTTGGTCTCGGTTTCGTATTAGGCCCTGCACTGGGCGCGCTGCTGGCCACCTGGGGCATCCGTGCGCCATTCTATGCCGCTGCCGCGCTCTGCCTGCTCAACTGCCTCTATGGTTATTTCCTGCTGCCGGAATCACTGGCCAAAGAAAACCGCCGGCCATTTGACTGGAAACGGGCCAACCCGTTCGGCTCCCTGAAGTTCCTGACCCGGCATCCTGAAATCGGCGGTCTGGCATTCAGCTTCTTCCTGATATATCTCGGTAGCCAGGCTGTACAGGGTAACTGGAACTTTTTCACCATCTACCGCTTCAACTGGAGCGAGAAAATGGTAGGCATCTCCCTCGCCGTGGTAGGCGTGCTGGTAGGTGGCGTACAGGCAGGGCTTACAAGGGTCATCATCCCCAAAATCGGGAACGAGAAAAGTATCTACCTGGGCTTGTCGTTATACGCCCTTGGCCTGCTGCTGTTTGCTTTCGCCACACAAGGATGGATGATGTTCGCCTTCCTGATACCTTACTGTCTGGGTGGTATCTGTGGACCTTCCCTCCAGTCGGTGATCTCCGGCCATGTACCGGCTAACCAGCAGGGAGAGCTGCAGGGCGCTTTGACCAGCCTCATGAGCCTCACCACCGTGATAGGCCCGCTGATCATGAACGGCACCTTTGCCTATTTTACCTCCGTGCAGGCGCCATTCCACTTCCCCGGCATGCACTTCCTGATCGGGGCGGTATGTATGATGCTGAGCGTCCTCATCACCTACAAGGTGCTGACCCGCGAAAAAAGAGAAAACCCCGAACTCGCCGGCGTCATTAAAGGTTCAGCTCCCATGGGCGATACCCCCATGCATTAATAGCGATACAATATTATTCGCCCGGAAAGCCGCTTTCTCACAAGGAAGCGGCTTTTTATTTTTGAGAAAAGCAGGAGAGCGGCCTAATGCTTAAAAGTTATTGTACTTTCGTAGTTCGAAATTTATATATATAATGAAACCGTTGTTACAGAATCACCCGCGTGACCTGAATTTCCCTGCCCGGCCCAAATGGCGCCAATATGAAAAGTACCGGAGACAGCAGCCTTTCCTATATGCCATCGCTACTTTGCTGGTAACGTTCGCCCTCCTGGATTTCTTCTTCCTGATCATGTTGATACAAAAGCTGGTCAAAGGCCCCGTGGAACTCACCGGCGCCCAATGGCTCGCTATTGTTGGCTTTATAGTGCTGGTCGGCCTCTTTTTCGCCGTAGCGCGATACATCTCTATGCTGCCGATACGCGAACAGCAACGTTATTACCAGGTCAACGGTACCACCTGGCTGAACGAAGACAAGCGACAGGCCCTGCGGCTGGAACTGGTGGATATTTATAAAGGCGGTTACTGGAGCGAGACCCTGGAATACTATCCGCTGGCGGCTTTACAAGGACCGGGGAAATATCATACCTTCAAACCGGCAGACGCCAACCTCTATAAAAAGGACCTGGACCAGAGCTGGGGCATTCTCACTACAGACAACTACCGGAAGGTAGCGCAACAGCTGCTGACAAAAGGATACCACGCAGAGTCCTTTATCATGACATTATCGCTGCGGAATAACGACAACGCTGTCAGCACCCGGCTCGCAGCATTGACGAACCTGCCGGAATCCGTTGTGCTGTCCTGCCTGGAACACCGGCCCGACGGCCGGCCACCTAAACTGATATGGGGGTATGAATGCTGGCGGCTGATCGTCATCTCCCGGGACGCCTTTATGGCCGGGCATATTTCCGCAGAAGAAGCGTGGAAAAACATACTGCAGGCGGCTGACTACGTATATGAACTATTTGACGACTTCGCAGATTTTAGTGATAACTATCGCCTGGGGAACGCCTTTTGGAGTAATTCCTATGAGGTGACCAACGAACGGACCGTCGCTTATGAAAATTTCCTGGCGCAATGCGACTGGCCCATGAAACAGTTGTCCTGGCCCGCGCCCAAAGGGGTACAACTTCCCGAAGCTATGGCCACCGGCTTTGCCACTGAACTGGCTATCGCCAAAAGTTTGCAGCAGCAACCGGGTGAGCTCAACTGATGACTATGGTCATCAGGTGTCCGCAATTTTAGCTGCCAGGAATTCCTGTTCCTGTTGCGCAGCCGTTAACAGGCGCGCCTGTTCAAAACAGGCTACAGCCTTTTCTTTCTCGCCCATCCGTTTGTATATCTCACCCAGTACGGCATGATAGAGGTAATAGCGGTTCAGCTGGCGGTGTCCTTCCAGCGCTTCCAGTGATTGCAGCGCGGCTTTTGCACCGGCATATTCCAGCATCGCCACACTGCGGTTGAGTAATATCACCGGGTCTTTCGTCAGCCGCAGCAACGCATCGTAGTACGACAGGATCATCCTCCAATTGGTGGCTGCATAGTCCGGCGCCATACAATGTTCATATGCAATGGCGGCTTCCAGGTGAAAAGGCGATAGGGTGGTGCCGGCAGCGGCCTTGTTGAGCCATTCGTTGCCGGTAGCAATCAGGTTATTGTCCCACTGCTGCCGGTCCTGCTGCGACAGCGGCACAATGGTGCCGTCGGCGTGAAGCCTGCTGTGAATACGGGCGGCGTGAAAACAGAACAGGGCCATGAGTGCGGCGGTGCGTGGCTGCCGCGTATGCGCATGATCGAGCAGGCACTGGCACAGGTACATGGCCTGTGCAACAATATCTTCCCGTATGAGTTGTTCATGCTGCGTAGCGCTGTATCCTTCGTTGAACAACAGATAGAGACTGTTGAGTACCGCGTCCAGCCTGCCGGAGAGCTGAGCCGGCGGCGGAATCCGGGGTTTTATCCGGCTTGTGCGGAAGAACTCTTTGGTACGGTATAATCTTTTGGAGATGGTGTCTTCTGACGTCAGAAAAGCACGCGCCACTTCACGGGTACTGAAGCCACAGAGTGATTTCAGGATAAAAGTGACCTGGTTTTCAGGGGAAATATCAGGGTGACAACAGGCGAACATCATCCCCAGAAAATCATCTTTAATATTTTCTTCCTGCCAGTGCTGGTCCAGCGTATCATCGGCGGACGGCGGCAGCTGTTCCGGATCGGAGAAGTCGAGGTTTGACTGGTGTTTTCTCCGGCGGATGATATCGATCGCCTTGTTTCGGGCGACACGGAAAAGCCAGGCTTCCGGGTTGTGGGGGATGCCGTTGAACTTCCAGGTTTCAAGACCGCTGAGCAGCGCGTCCTGCACCACATCTTCCGCGAGCGCGTAGTTTTCTGTACCGAATATTTTTACCAGCACAGCTACCATCTTTCCGGACGCCTGTCTGAAAAGATGGTTCACTGCCTGGTCGATGTTTTGGGAGGCGGTCATAATCAATGCAACTGTCTGATGCCGCGTATTTCCAGTGTGCAACCAAAGGGCAGGCCTGGACAGCCTCTGGCCAGTTCTGCCGCCGCAGCGGCGCTGTCGGCCCGCAGCACGAGGTAGCCTGCTACCAGCTCTTTGCCTTCTGCCAGTGGCCTGTCGGTAACAGAAGCGTCGCTAAGCACTGTCAGTCCTTGCGGTTCCAGGTTCTGGCCGGCCACATAGTTACCGGAGGCCATCAATTCGCCCAGCCACCGCTGCCAGTGTTGCAGATGTTCCTGCATTTCCTGCGGGGAGCCAAGACCGGGATCTTTTCCGCCCCGGATGATCACTAAAAATTCCTGCATCGTCCTTATATTTTTGCGGGTGCTTTCAATTGTGCCACCAGGGTGGCGGGATTAAACTCAATATGTTCGGCAGCAATCTTTCCGTTTTTTACCTCCAGGACGTCAATCCAGCGGAAAACGACGGTGTTGCCTGTGGCGGGAATGCCGTTGAACTCTCCTTTGTGGATACCTTCCCAGCGGCCGTTGACGGTCACGTAGTCGCCTTCTGCCAGCACTTGTTCCAGGACGTACCGTCCGTCGAAGGCGGCGGCGCGGCGCTCCATCATGCCGAGGTGTCCGGCGGTGTCGAGTGGTTGCTCCGTGGCCGGATTGTAAAACCGGTGGTCTTCGGCCAGATGCTGACGGATGGCTTCAAAGTCATTGTCGTTGATGCTGTCAAAGTACTGCTTTACGATGTTTTTGTTTGTCATAGTATTTGAATTTGTTACTATGACGTAGCGGGCCACCCCGATTTGGACACCGGCGCGAAAATATTTTTCAGACTTCCTGTAAAGTATTGATTTCCTTGCTTTTTGTTTCCAGGTCCAGCTCCACATGAATGGTGGTGCCGGCTCCGGGCTGGCTATCCAGCTCCAGTTTACCGTTGAGGTAGCGAGCGCGGTTTTCCATGCTGGCGAGACCGATACCGATGCGTTGTGGACGTCGGGGATCAAAACCTTTGCCGTCGTCTTCCACTGTGATAAAAAACGTGTGGCCGTTCTGGCTACATTGCACGACAATGTTTTTAGCGTCGGCATACCGCAGGGCGTTGGAGAGCGCTTCCTGTACAATGCGGTAAATAGCCAGTTGAGCCGAAACGGGCATTTCTTTCCGGATATCGAAGGCTTCGAAATGAATGACGGTCTGTGGTGTCTGCAAGGAATCGCACAGCTCCTGCAAGGCTGTCTCCACGCCGAAGCGGGCGAGGGTTTCGGGCATCATGTTATGGGCGATGCGGCGCACTTCAGACACTGCATTGTCTACCTGGTGGATGATTTTATCCAGCTCCTCGTTGGACCGGGACACGCCGCTCAGTTTTATCCTGATGCCCGACAGCAGGCCACCGAGGCCATCGTGCAGTTCGCGGGCCACCCGGCGCCGTTCGCGTTCGGCGCCTTCCAGCATGGCTTCTGTAGCTACGAGCTGTTGCTGTTGCTGCATTTCTTTTACCTGCTGGCGGTGGTTGACTTCTTCCTGGGCAGACAGTTTTTTCTGGTTACGGTAAAACAACCAGGAGAAAGCGGCCAGTATCAACAGGATGAGCGCTACGGTGCTCAGCAGCCAGTTGAACAACGCCTGGTTGCGGGCCCTGGCAGCAGCTTCTTTTTTCTCTGATTCCAGCACTGCTATTTTCTTTTCGTGTTCTGCATTGCGGTATTGAATTTCCAGCTCCTCCACCTGTCTGCGTACCACCTGGTTGTTGACGCTGTCGTTCTGTTCTTTGTGCGCCACCATCATCTCGTAAGCGCCTTTGTAGTCGCCCAGGCTGGCCATGGTTTCGGCCATCTCTTTTTTGAGGGTCAGCTGGTTCTTCTCATGCCCGGTAAACGTTTTGTCAGAGGAAAGCGTTACCAGTATTGCTTTGGCTTCGCGGTAACGTTTCATGTCTTTCAGCAGGGAGTATTTCTGATACAGCAGGGCACTGTAGCGGTGACCCTGGTTGAGGTGCTGTGCTGCCTTCATGCCGGCGTCAATAGCTTCCAGGGCGGCGTCAAATTGTTTCATGCCGCCGTAATACTGTGCATAGGTCGTATAATAGAGCGAAGTATAAGACCGTTCTTCTTTGGACTCGGGCATGGTCGATACAATGTCCAGATTCTGTTTGGCCTTTGGCAATTCTTTTTTGTAGATATAACAGGTGGCCATCCGGAGATAGTTCCAGATGATGAAATCGTCTTTTTGTCCTTCTTCTTTATATCTGTCGATGGCTTTTTGCTGGTACTGAATGGCTTTATCGTACTCACGTTCGTTCATGAAAGCCACGCCCACGGCGGAATAGTACTGAGACAGCAGCCCGTTTTCCTGTGATTTCTCTCCGTAGGGGATACAGCGTTCCAGGATAATGCGGAGGAATTCTTTATCGTGTCCCCGGCGTTGTTCAATAAAGGCATAGTTGTACCACAGGCGGGCCCGCTGTCCGTAGGCCTGGGGGGTATTCAGTTTTTCGAAGATGCGTTCCGCCGCCATCAGCCGTTGTTGTCCATTGTCGAAATCATCGACAAATACGCTGGCATTGGCGCGTACGGATATGAGCAGGCCTTCGTAGTAAGGTTTGCCTTTGGCCAGCGGCGCCACCTGGTCTATAATGGCCATGGCTTTAACGGTATCGGTATACACCCAGTAGCTGGATATCTGCACGGCCGCGCGTATTTTTTCGCTGTCGGTACGTGCCCGGGCAAAAACGGATTCGAGGCTGTCGAGGTACCGCTTGTCGGTAGGGCTTTGTGCTTTCAGCACGGTGGTGGAAAAAATACAGCAAAGAAAAAGAAGGGTGGTTCGCATGGAAAGGTTCATTCAGGGTATAAAAATAGGTAAAAAGCGATTTGTCCGGCCAGTTGGTCGGGCGGGCTGGCCATAAACCGGCAGATTTACTATCTTGTACGGCAAATGAACAACCCGAAAAGAATATGACGATCAGCAAAATTTGCGCAGCACTGGCCCTGGTACTACAACTGGCGATAGCCGGCCATGCCGGGGCACAAACGGCCACCCCGCCGGTATCGGACATGACCACCGGCCTGTTGACCTGGGTCAAACACCTCAACAATGATGTTGAAAAGTATTACAAACCGGAAAAAGGAGAGGACCTGAGCCGGCACCTGGGCGACCTGAAACAGGACCTGCAGGTGTATATGAAAACCAGGAAAACACTGTCTGACAGCCTGTTCCGCCATAATATCGCGCCGGGCAAAAAAGATCCGGACCGCCTGGAAGACCTGAAGACGAAGATGAGCGCGGTGATGAACCACATGCGGGATGTGAGCGACCTGGTAAGCAATGATCTCCGTAAGGAAGGGGACAAGCTGAACGAAGACATGTATGAAGCGCTGTATGGTCAGCAGCCCCGTTATCTTTCTTTCCTGGAGGCATTTCTGGATGGCGTGGAGGTTACCAAAAAAGACCTGGCCGTTGATGGCAGCGTGCACTACCAGCGGCTGGAAGAATGTATTGCGCAGATAGCTTCCCTGAAAGACAAGGTTGATAGAAAAACGAAAAAATAAGACCAGGATTCAAGCCTGGCAAGCCTGCCGACAGATACAACGTTTTGTTAATATTTGAAGGACGGTTTGCTTATCTATAGATCCTGTGTTAGATTGAGGCGGAAATGAGCACTTATAACCCGTTTAGATGGCTGATATTATTCCTGTTAATGCTCTTGTTGCAGCTGGCGGCAAGGGCGCAGGTACGTGTGAGTGGAACGATATACGACCGTTCCGGTCGTTTCGGGATGCCGGGGGTAAGTGTAATGAGCACTTCGGGTGCGGGCACGGTAACGGACTCCATGGGGCGTTACGTGATCCGGCTTACGCTGGCGGACTCCCTGAGCTTTTCGTACCAGGGCAAGGCCACCATGAAGTTCCCCGTTAATGAGATCCATCCTAACCGTCCGTTTGATATGAAACTGCATGTGGATGTCACCACCTTGCCTACCGTGGTGGTTTCCTCCAACCGGTTAAAAGACTATTCCGCCGACTCCGCAGCATTCCGTGACGAATACCGGAAAGTTTTCGATTATGCGCCCTCGTTACTCGGCGGTACCAGCGGTCCGGGTGGCGTAGGCATCAACCTGGATATGATCTTTAATGCGAAAAAAATCAAACGCATGGAGGCTTTCCGGGAATTGCTCGAACGGGATGAGCAGGAAAAATATGTGGACCATCGTTTTAATAAAGCGCTGGTGAAGAAGATCACGGGTCTTGAATCACCAGCGCTGGAAGCGTTTATGAAACAGTATCGCCCCACCTATGCTATGTTCAGTTATTTCCGTAATGACTACGAATACTACCTCTATATCCGTGACAACGGCCGTCACTTTGCCAGGGTATGGGCCCTGGAACACCCGACAGTGAAAGATCCTGCCGGTTTACAAATCATACCGGGACATTAATCAGCCTGCCTGCCTGATATCGTCGATATCCATAGATCCCCTGAAATTATTGGGAACGCCTACAATAATGTCCTTGATGTCAAAATAAGGAACTGCCAGCGTCTTAGACTCCCTGAGATAGCCGATCAGATAAGCGTATTGTTCCAGGTTAGTGGTCTCGATGATCATAAAATCAGATACCTGCGCATGGGTAAAGTCGCAGTCAAACAGCCGGACGCTGCACTGACCGGCGAATTTGTCCAGCACGGGCCGGACTTCCGTTTGTACAAACTGGTCGCGCCAGGTTCGGGGGAGCGTCAGCCATTGCGGAGTGGCTTTCACCAAAAGGATAATTGTGTAGTTCATAGTACTAATATTGAAACACAAAACTATCCCGGGCTTTTCTCAAATCCCTTGACATAGGTAAAGAAATCAGTCGCGGGTCATTTTCCGGCGGATACGACTCAGGTGGGAAGGGGAGATGCCCAGCCAGGAGGCGATATGATATTGTGATATCTGTTGCTCTACTTCGGGGAATGCTTTCCGGAAATTATGGTACCGGTGGGCGGCATCGAGGGATGCCAGTTCTATTTCCCGTTGTTCTTTCTGAACGAAAATTGTTTCTGCCCATTTGCGCGCGAAACGTTCGAGGTCAGGGCATGTTTCATAGAGCAGGGTAAACTGCCGGTAGTCTGCCACCCAGATGCGGGCGTCTGTCAGCGCCTGCTGTGACACCAACGCCGGTCTGCCGCAGATGAGCGATGCATAGTCGCCGATGAAGGAGGGGGCGGAAAACAGCACTTTGTTGAATTCTTCGCCATTGTCTTTTCTGTAGAAGCCGCGTACGATCCCGCTTTCCAGGAAAGCCATGTTCCTGGCTATTTCACCTTCACGGATGAAGAAACGGTTTTTACGTAGTGTGTCAGGCGAGAACAATGCGGTTACCTGCCGCATGGTAGTGGCTTTCAGCGGGTGATGCTGAGCAAAGAAAGTGCGGAGCGATTGCATGAGGTAAGTATCTTATTGTTGAAGACGAATGAGTAAAAAGTTTATTGTTTAAAATAATTACCTATCTTTGCGCTGCTGCTGACATCTCTGAAAGGGGCAGATGTTAACCAACGCCCCGCGAACTACTCTTTTTTACCCAAATTAAAGAACATGCGATCTATTGCATTCTATTGTGATGCACATAGTGTTGAGCGCAACGCTATGGAGCAGTTGCAGCAGTACTCCCAAAAACCGTTTGTAGACAGTATCAGCGCGTTTACGGATATTCACTATTGCGCCGAGAAGGCCCTGCCGGTAGGCGTGGCGTTTAAAACCAGCGATTATTTTTACCCGTTGATCACCGGTAAAGATATCGGTTGCGGCGTGATGTATCTTAAAATAGATAAACAACACTGGCTGCGGCCATTCGATAAAGATGCCCACTACCGGGCGTTTGCGCAGGCCCATACCCAGATGACCGACGACGGTCTGGGTGGCGGTAACCATTTTCTCTCTATCGAGGAAGATAACGACGCCGTATATATTATATGCCATACCGGTACGCGGGACAGGGGCATCGCCCTGTATCAGCATTGTATACAGCTGACGCGCGATTTCTCGCAGGCATACGGCCGGGAGGTGGACTATGTGCATCGCGATTTTGTACAGCCGGATTTTCTCCGGTACTACCAGGACATCCTGCAGTTCGGATACGAAAGGCGTAAAAATTTCTGTGTCAAGACAATGATCTTTTTACAGAACGCCAATTATCTGAAATGTAATAAAAGTGCGATTGACAGGAGCTATCTGCAGCGCAACTACAAAGACCTGAACGGCGAGGGGACATTGTATGGAACCTCCTATCAACTGGAAGATTCCATTCACAATCACCTGCGATTCTCTGATAAGGAGATTGTGCACCGCAAAGGCAGCACGGAGCTGCAGCAGGGCAGGACGGTGGTGATTCCGCTGTCTATGTCCAGAGGCAGCCTGCTGGCCAGAGCCGGTTACCTGCCGGGAGCGGCCGAGGCGCTGTATTCCTGTTCACACGGCGCGGGCAGGAGGTTATCGCGCTTTGAAGCGATGAAATACTGGAAAACCGTGTTAAAGGAAAAACAACGCAGGGCTTATAAGGAGCAGTTCAGCGAACTGCTCGACAGGTCAGGCAATTTTCCTTCCGGATATATCCAGGAGTTTGATTTCGCCTACAAGGACGCGTCGGATGTTTTCCGGCACCAGCCTTACCTGCAAAAGGTGACACAGACCACACCGGTGGTGACGGTTAAATACACGGAGATTTAATGGTACCTAACCCAGGGTTCTGCACCCTGGGTTAATTTCAAATAAAAAATATACCGATTGGTATATAAATTGTAGTTTTGTTGTCCAGATTAATTTAAAGTATATGGAAAATCAATATGACGTGGTGGTGATCGGCTCCGGCCCCGGCGGTTATGTAGCCGCCATCCGCGCTTCCCAGCTGGGTTACCGGGTAGCCATCGTGGAGAAATACAGCACCCTCGGCGGCACCTGTACCAATGTAGGCTGTATTCCCGCCAAATCATTGCTCGACAGCTCCGAGCACTACCACCAGGCGGAAGTGCAATTTAAAGCGCATGGCATCAACACCGGCGGCATCAGTCTCGACTTCAGCCAGTTTATCCGCCGCAAGGGAGAGGTGGTATCGCAGAACACCGCGGGACTGGTGTACCTGATGAAGAAAAACAAAATACAGGTGTATCACGGCGTAGGCAGCTTTACGGATGCCACGCACCTCAAGGTAACCGCTGCGGATAACACGGCAACGGTATTGACCAGCCGCTACTTTATCATCGCCACCGGTTCCAAGCCCTCTACCATTCCGGGAGTAGCTATTGATAAAAAGCGGATCATCACTTCCACAGAAAGCCTGTCCCTGCCGGAAAAACCTTCTTCTATGGTGATCATCGGCGGTGGCGTGATCGGCGTGGAACTGGCGTCTGTTTACGCGCGTATAGGCACCAGCGTTACCATCATAGAATATACCGACAACCTGATACCCACCATGGACCGCGAGCTGGGTAAAGCCCTGCAGAAATCACTCCGTCAGCTGAAGATCAACCTGCTGCTGGGCAGCAAGGTACAATCGGCAGTCAACAACGGTGGTACCGCTACTGTGAAGTTCCTGGACCAGCAGGGCGCGCCACAGGAGATCACGGCCGACTATTGCCTCGTGGCGGTAGGCAGAAGGGCCTATACCGACGGGCTCAATTTACCCGCGGTCGGTATTCAGACCGCGAAAAACGGGAAGATCACCGTCAACGAAAAACTACAGACCAATGTGCCCAACATCTACGCCATCGGCGATGTGATCGACGGGCCTATGCTGGCCCACAAGGCAGAGGAGGAAGGCGTTTTTGCCGCCGAAACGATTCACGGCCTGCATCCGCATCTCAACTATGCCCTCGTGCCCGGCGTCGTATATACGTGGCCGGAAGTGGCGGCTGTTGGCGCTACGGAAGAACAACTGAAAGCACAGCACGTGGAATACAAAGCCGGCAAATTCCCTTATATGGCCAGCGCCCGTGCCCGCGCTTCAATGGACACGGATGGTTTTGTGAAAGTATTGGTATCACCGAAATACGGAGAGATACTGGGCGTACATATTATTGGTCCCCGTGCGGCAGATGTGATCGCACAATCCGTGCTGGCCATAGAACAGGAGATGACGGCAGAGGAGATGATCCGTTCCTGCTACGCACATCCCACCTATGCGGAAGCATTGAAAGACGCTTACCTCATCGCTACCGGTCAGGGTGCAATCAACATCTAATTTGCTTAACTTGCCGTTGCAAAAAATTCTGTACTGCAATGGCAATTGATGGTGTTAAGATTATTGACAGCGATACCGCCCACGATGTATACGGAGGCTTCATGGACATGTACGACGGCGGGGAAGACCTCTCCGTCATCGAGACAACCTTTCCACTGGAGAATGAAGAATACAGCGGAGATGCGCTGGACTACGAACTGTATGTGACTGCCTGCGGGCTTGCCCTTTGGGAAACGGGCCTGATGGATGACAGGAAACTGGCATTTATCAGGTCCGTTATCGATAAAGGCGCTTTCATCAAAGCGTGGGACCCCAACGGTCCTGATGGAAAAGCGCGGCAAAAAGAACTGGACCGCTACTGGAAAAAAATCAATCAACCTAACCAAAAAATCAGGGCGAGAAAAAAATACCGGAAAGTCACCCGTTTCTATTTCCAGCCTTACGACCTGCTGGCTTTTCAGCTGGACAACGGCTATTATATGGTGGCGCTTTGTGCGGAGATCTTCCAGCAGCGCGGCGTTTGTGAATACATGCTGACACCTGCCACCTATTACGGGGAGACCCTGCCCACCGTCGCCGACCTGCATTCCTGCCACCTTCTGGGCCGCACCATCGAATCTTTTTACGATACCGCTACCACGAAAAAAATGCAGCCCAACATTGAACGGATATGGCAGTACCTCGGTGGCCACCCCAAATGTTTTTTCGGGCTGAGTAAATATGGCCTGCTGCACAAAGATGCAGCCATCTGCAGGCACCAGTTGAAGAAAATAGGTACCCTCCCGGTAGTAGAAGGATTGAACGACACCGCTGTCCGCAGTACCTTAAGTGGTTTTGATTCACTCCGCAAACGCTTTTATAATGAGGTATCCGGCCTGCAAGAGGGTACTAACCGGATGCATCAGCGTTGGCCCGTCAACGTAGTTTGTAATATTGAATAATATGGAACCACTTAAAGAGATGTTCAACCGCGATTTCTACCGGCATTTCGCCGATGTATTTGCGGTCGCAGATAAAAAATTTGACCGGAACGGTTTTTATAAAGCGGTAACGGACCAGCTGGAAACCCGCGAGCTGAACGGGCGCCTGCGCCATACTGCGCTGATGCTGGGCAAGTATCTTCCCGGAGATTATAAAAAGGCAGTGGCAGTTTTACTGAAAGCCGCCCCCTCACTGAAGACCGGTTACACCGCCCTGGTATTGCCCGATTTTGTGGCCCTGTATGGCAAAGATCATTTCGACCTTTCCATGGAGGCGCTGCAATACTTCACCACACTGGGTTCTGCAGAATTTGCCATCCGGGAATTTCTGAAAACGGATTTTAACCGCACGCTGACCGTGATGAAACGATGGGCCCGTCACGATGATCATCATGTAAGAAGACTGGCTTCCGAAGGGAGCCGCCCCCGGCTGCCCTGGTCCTTTAAACTCGACGCCGTCATTAAAGACCCTTCCCTGACGCGGGATATCCTGGAGTCGCTCAAAACAGATGAAACGCTGTATGTGCGGAAATCCGTTGCCAACCACCTGAACGATATTTCCAAAGACAACAGCAATTATATGCTGCAACTGGTGAAAGGGTGGGATACGCAGCACCCGCACACCGGCTGGATTATCAAACATGCCAGCCGTACGCTCATCAAAAAAGGGGACAAGGACTCCCTCAGCGTATTCAATTTTGAAAAGCAGGTGAAGGTAAAGCTGGCACAGTTCAAACTAAGCGCCGCTTCCATCCGCCTCGGGGACGCGCTGACCTTCACCTTCCAGCTGAAAAGCGAAAAGACGTCTCCCCAAAAACTGGTAATAGACTACGTGGTCCACTATCCGAAGTCTTCGGGTGAACGGTCGCAGAAAGTGTTCAAGCTGAAAGAAGTGGTGCTGCAGCCAGGGGAGCTGCTGACCTTCACCAAAAAACAGGTGTTTAAAGATATGACCACCCGGAAACACTATCCGGGTAAACATCTGATCGGTATACAGGTGAACGGGAAGATATACGGGGAGCAGGCTTTTCAATTAAAGATAACGCGCTGAAGTCAACAATCTGGCGAAAAAGTTGTTTCTTAGGGTATTGTAACCCAACATTTAAACCACTATGAAGTTAACTTTCAAAACCCTCGCCCTCACGATTATTGCCTCACTCGCAGCGATCACCATTATTTACCCCGGACGTGCGTGTACCCGTGTCGTTTACAAAGGCCTCGACGGCTTGTACCTTACCGCCCGCTCTATGGACTGGAAGGAAGATACACAGACAGACCTCTGGATCTTCCCCCGTGGCATGGCGCGCAACGGCGAGACCGGCGCCCAGACCGTTAAATGGAAATCCAAATACGGTAGCGTGGTGGCCGCAGCGTACAACATCTGCAGCACCGATGGCATGAATGAAAAAGGACTCGTGGCCAACCTGCTATGGCTGGCGGAATCCAAATATCCGCAATGGGACCGCCAGAAGCCGGGCCTGACCATCGCCGCCTGGGTACAGTACGTGCTCGATAATTTTGCTACCGTGAAAGAGGCGGTGGACGAGTTGCAACAGGAGCGTTTCACCATCGTGTCCGACAATGTGCCGGGGCAGTCCAGGCTGGCTACGTTGCATTTATCTATTTCAGATCCCAGCGGCGACAACGCCATCTTTGAATACATTGAAGGCAAACTGGTGATCCATCATGATACGGCTTACCAGGTGATGACCAACTCACCGGTATTTGACAAGCAGTTAGCGCTGAACGAATACTGGAAAGAGATTGGCGGTACCACGATGCTGCCCGGTACCAACAGGGCGGCGGACCGTTTTGTGCGGGCTTCTTTTTACACCACCGCTATCCCGAAAACAAAAGACTCCCGGCTGGCAGCTGCCAGCGTGTTCAGCGTGATCCGCAACTGCTCCGTGCCGTACGGTATCAGTACGCCCGACCAACCAAATATTTCTTCCACCCGCTGGAGAACGGTGTCTGACCAGAAGAACCTGGTGTACTATTTTGAGTCTGCCCTTGCCCCCAATACTTTCTGGGTGGACCTGAAAGATGTGAACTTTTCACCCAGGGGAGGCGTAAAGAAATTGTCGCTGACCAAAGGGGAGATATATGCCGGTGATGTCTCCGGCTCCTTTAAAAGGACTAACCCGTTTAAATTCCTGGGCCCGCAATAGCAGGCCCTTTTTTTTACCCTGTTTTTTAATAAAATGTTATCAGGGACGTATATACGCAATTAAACCACTCATTTTTACTAAATTGCCCGCTGATCAACCGTGTGGGGATGCCTGATATTTTACAGTTACAGTTGGGGAATGCAGCCGCTTTTGAATCCGTATACCGCGAATACCATACGCGCGTGTATGCGTTTATGTGGCGTTATACCCGTGAAGCGGATGTTTGTGAGGAACTGGTACAGGAGGTGTTTGTGAAGCTGTGGACCAGCCGCAAAACCCTGAATACCGCACTGGCGCTTACCACCCAGTTATTTCAGATAGCCAAGACCGTATTTATCGATTATCATCGTCGCACGAGCAGGCGTATCCGTTATATTAATATGACGGAGCACCTGGCAGAAGATGCCGCCATTGCCCCTGGCGTCAGGGACATCGCCCTGCTGCGGCAGGTGTCCACCGTTATAGACACGCTTCCGCCTGTACGCCGGGAGGTGTTCCTGCTGGGCAAAATACAGGGACTGACCTATCCGGAAATAGCCAAAGAACTGTCGATATCCCCCAAGACAGTGGAAGGGCATATGTCCAAAGCCCTGAAATTTCTCCGGCATCGCCTGGGAGGCTTACTGCACCTCGTTTTGCTGTGGTTTTGCCAAGGCTGAAAAATTTTTTCAAAAAATATTTCATTCAGACCAAGGGTGTTTTGCCACTTCGTACGTATAACCTTATCAAATGCCCATTTCAACCGAACAGATCGCACGATACCTGGAAGGCCGTTGTGCACCGGCCGAACAGCGGGAGATCGCTGATTATCTGCATCACCACCCAGAAGAACTGGAGCAGTTCCTGGACCAACAGGGGTGGGGCGCAGAGATGACGCTGCCCGAAGAACAATCGGAGCGAATGCTGTCAGCTATCCGTCATCAGACCGTGCATGCCCGCCGCCGCAGACTGCTGTGGCCCGCTATCGGCACTGCCGCCGCTGCGGCCATCGCAGGATGGGTATGGTGGACGATGCCCGCTGCCGAGCAGCCGGTCCACAAAACCATGCCGGTCGTTGCACAGGCGCCCGCTGTCACAGCGCCTGTCATCACAGTCCTGCGGGTATATCATGCCGCAGACAGCGTGGTACGGCTACCGGACGGCTCACAGGCCACCTTGCGACCATTGGCGGAAGTACGCTATGATGCCGGTTATGGACGGCAACATCGCGAATTGCAGCTGAACGGCGAAGCCGTTTTCGATGTGGCGGCACGGGCAGCCTTACCGTTTACCGTGCATAGCGGAGCGGTGAGCACTACCGCATTGGGCACCGTGTTTATGGTGAGCGCGCCAGAGGATGCCCATCACGTGAAAGTACGGTTGCTGAGCGGAAAAATAGTGGTGAAAACAAAAGCCGGTAAGGGCACCTACCTGGCACCGGGACAGGAGCTGGTCTGGAATGAAGACAATAACAAACTGTCTGTTTACGCCTGGAAGCAGCCGGCAAAACCGGCAATAGTCACTCCTGCAGTAGCGCCCGAAGCAACGGTGCTGATGCATGACGGACAGATAGAGTTTGTCAAATGTGCGGTAGAAGAGGTGTTTAACGTATTACACCGGGAATATGGTATACAGATCACCGCAGACCCGGCCGACCTGAAAGGTTGTTTCTTCAGTGGAACACTGGCAGGGCAACAGGAAGCCGATGATATTATTCACACGATAGCGACATTAAACCAACTAACATTGACAAAAGATAACACCGGTTATCACATCCGTAAATAGTCCGTCTTTTTAAAGTCACCTACAGATAACAGGTTATTCACGTAAGGCTGGATAGCGAGGCACTGCTATGCCATAAAACAAACGTTATGATGATCAGATTTACAAAACAGTCTCTCAAAAGAGGCAGCTGGCTTTTTATTTCCCTATGGCTGCTGGCACTAACGGCGCATGCACAGAGCGGTGGAGGCACCATCACCGGCGTCGTTAAAAACGAAAAAGGCGAAACATTGCCCGGGGTGACCGTGGGCATTATCAATGCCGACTCTTCTTTCCGCAAAGGGCAGGTCACCGACGCACAGGGCGTATTCCTCATTACCGGCATCCCTGCCGGTGGACCTTATGCCATCTCATTTACCTCCATCGGTTACATCAAACAGCAGTCCCGCACCCACAAGCTGGCCGAAGGGGAGAAAGTATCCCTGCTGATTAAACTGAAAGAATCTGCCACAGAGCTGAATCAGCTGGTAGTCATCGGTTACGGTACCCAGAAAAAAAGCGATGTGTCCACGTCTATCACCACCGTGAATACCGATTTTATCGGAAAGCAGTCCATCCTCCGCGCAGAGCAGGCCTTACAAGGCAGTGCTCCCGGCGTGCTGGTGCTGACGCCTTCCGGTCAGCCCGGTGAAAAACCGATGATCCGTATCCGTGGTACGGGCACCAATAAAAACCCGGACCCGCTCTACATCGTAGACGGTTTCCCGGTAAATGACATCGAATACCTCAACCCTAATGATATTGAGCGCATGGACGTGCTGAAAGACGCTGCTTCCGCAGCGATCTACGGCGCCCGTGGCGCTAACGGCGTGGTGCTGATCACCACCAAAAGCGGCAAAAAAGGTCCTGCCCGCGTAGCCTATGACGGCTACTATGGCATTCAGAACGCGTGGCGCAAAGTGCCGGTGCTCAACGGTACCGAGTATGCTGAAATGATGAATGAAGGCGCCCGCAACGCCAACCAGGCAGCGCCTTTCGCCAACCCGGAACAATACGGTAAAGGCACCAACTGGCAGGATGCCACCTTCACCAAAAACGCACCCATCACCAACCATAACGTGTCCGTGAGCGGCGGCAGCGAAAACTCCACCTACTTCACTTCGTTTTCCTATTTCGGGCAACAGGGCATCGTAGGCGGCGAGCGTTCCCAGTTTGAACGTTATACCATCCGCCTGAACGGTGACCAGAAAATAAAAGACTTTCTGCGTGTAGGCGTGAGCTTAAGTTATATGAACACCACCAGCCGCGGCATCAACGCCAATGCTGACTATGGCGGTGTGCTGAACAACGCCATCAACCTCGATCCGCTGACACCGGTGTACGAAACAGATCCCAACAAACTGGGCAACCCGGTGCATTACCCGATCAATGCCATCCGCAACGGCGATCAGGTTTATGGTATCTCCACCATCATCACTGACGGACCTACCAACCCGCTGGCCGCCATGCAGCTGGCCAACGGCAAAAATAAAAACGATAAGATCCTCGGCAACGCTTACGGCGAAGTCGACCTGATGAAAGGACTGAAGTTCCGCTCATCCCTGGGCATTGAAGTGAATAACTACAGCAGCAGCAGTTTCACCCCGCAGTATTATCTCAACAGCGCTTCCAAAACAGATGTGAGCCTGGTGGGTAAAGGGTTCTCCCGCCGCTATACCTGGCAGGTGGAGAACGTACTGTCCTACAACCGTAAGTTCGGCAAACACAACATCCAGGCGTTGTTAGGGCATACCGCGCTGAAGTCCCGCTTCGAAAATATGAACGGCTCCCGTCCGGACCTGATCACCAGCGATCCCGATATGGCCTACATCGACCTGGCGACCAATGAAACGCTGAACAAGGTGAGCGGTGGTGCTGACGTAAGAGCGCTGTTGTCTTACTTTGGCCGTGCGGCTTATGACTACGACGGCAAATACCTGCTGTCCGCCACGCTGCGCCGCGACGGTTCCTCCCGTTTCGGCCGCAACAATCCTTTCGCCACGTTCCCTTCCGTATCCGGCGGATGGGTGCTGTCCAAAGAAAAATTCTATACCTCCAATACCGTCACTTTCCTGAAGCTGCGTGCTTCCTGGGGCCAGAACGGTAACGAAAATATCGGCGACAACTCCTTCCCCTGGGCTGCCGGCATGGTACTGGGCAACGGCTATACGTTCATCAAGCCTACCGGAGAAGAATATTACCTCAACGGGGTAGCTTCGGGCGCCGTACCTAACCCCAATCTTAAATGGGAGACCTCCGAGCAGACCAACTTCGGCGTAGACATGGAACTGTGGAAAGGCAAGCTGGCAGTAACGGCCGACTACTATATCAAGAACACCATCGGCCTGCTGTTCAATCCGCCCATTACCGCTATCGTGGGTAATCCTTCCCCTTACGTAAACGGCGGCTCTGTGTCCAACAAAGGGGTGGAACTGGGCATCACCTACAAGCAACAGGTGAATAAAGACCTGAGTTTCAATGTAACCGTGAACGGTGCTTACAATAAAAACAACGTGACCGCCATCAACAACGCTGCCAAAGCAGTAGCAGGTACCGGGTTTATTGGCGCCGGTGCCGTTACCCGTATGCAGGTAGGTTATCCTATCGGTTACCTGTGGGGCTACCGTACCGACGGTATCTTCCAGAATAAAAAAGAAGTGGACGAGTATGTAGGTCCTGATGGCAAGAAGATACAGTCCAAAGCAGTGCCCGGCGACCTGAGGTTCATGGACCTCAACGGCGACGGTAAACTGGACAACAATGACAAGACCATCATCGGCGATCCCAATCCGGACGTAACCGCAGGTCTGAACCTGAACCTGACGTATAAACGTTTCGACTTCAGCATGTTTGCCGTAGGTATGTTCGGGCATCAGCTGCTGAACGGTTTATACCGTTATGACATCAAGATGGCCAACATGCCGCGCCAGTACCTCGACAGGTGGACGGAAGAAGGTTCTAACGCCAAATATCCCCGCTTTACTTTTGCGGACAACAACGGCAACCATAATAACGTGTCCGATGTGTATGTAGAGAACGCCAGCTTTGTGCGGATCAAAAATATCCAGGTAGGGTATACGTTGGCAGACGAGCTGGTGAAGAAAGCTAAACTGAACAATCTGCGTGTGTACGTTGCCGTAGACAATCCGTTTACCTTCACCCGTTACACTGGTTTTGATCCTGAGATCGGCGCCCGTGATGCCCTCAACCTGGGTGTAGACCGTGGTGTGTATCCGCAGGCGAGAACTTTCCGTGCAGGCGTAAATGTTAACTTATAATTCCTCTTACAAGTATGAAAACAAGATTCCCTTATATAAAACACGTATGTGTATCGTTGTTGCTGGTGGGTAGTGGCTGTTCCAAATCTTTCCTGGAGCTGGACCCGCCGTCACAAATTGTCGAGAGCAATTTTTTCCGTAATGAAAAAGAAGCCAACCAGGCGCTGGCCGGGGTGTACCATGTACTGCAATGGAACCAGTGGATGGGATTTCATCCTACCCACTGCTGGAGCGAAGCGGCATCTGACGATGCATACTCCGGCGGCGGCAGCCAGAGCGATGGCGTAGGTATCAAAGGGCTGGACCAGTTCCGGACGGTGACCATCGGCGATCAGACTTACCGCGGCCTCTGGTCTATCTACTATGCCGGTATTGCCCGTGCCAACGTATACCTCGATAAAATCGGCAAGGTGACCGCTTCGGACGAGTTCAAGCGGACCACCATTGCGGAAGCCAAGTTCCTGCGTGCCTACTTCTATTTTGAACTGGTGCGCTGGTACGAAAACGTGCCGCTGGTGACTGTACCGCTGGTAGACGCCGCGCAGTACAATCAGCCACAGGCCAAACCGGAAGCGGTCTTTAACCAGATCGCTAAAGACCTGGAAGAAGCGATGGGCGATCTTCCGAAAACAACGCAGCGCCAGGTGGGCGGTCATGCTACCTACTGGGGCGCCAAAGCCCTGATGGCCCGTGTGTATCTTTTCTATAAAGGCGTGTACAACCAGGATTTGCAGACAGGCGCCAAAACAATCAACAAAGCGGTGGCCCGTGAGTACCTGGAAGATATCATCAACAATGGTGGTTTCAAACTGGCAGAGGATTTCGCCGGTATCTGGCGCAAGGCAGGTGAGTTTGGAACGGAGTCTGTGTTCGAAGTTTCGCACAGTGGCCTGATCCCTGTCAGCAATGTGAACGACCAGCGTTTGGGCCAGGGTAACCTGAGCGTGCATATGTTTGCTCCGAGGGGTATTAACGATCCGGTGTATACCGCCGGCTGGAGCTACAGCACCATTACACAGTCACTGTACGATGCGTTCGAGCCTAACGATCCGCGCCGCGACCAGACCATCCTGTATGGTCGTGATTTCAGCGCCATTGCAAAGAGCTGGCAGTATACCGGTTATTTCAATAAAAAGTACGCCACGCATATTGAATACAAAGCAGGCGCCAACAGCGATGCCAACTGGGGCAACAACTACCGCTCCATCCGTTATGCCGACGTGTTGCTGATGGCTGCTGAGCTGTGGCTGGGTGACAACCAGGGCAAAGCGGACGCCTATCTGAAACTGGTGCGCGACCGCGTGAAGATGCCGGAGGTGAAAGCGACCACAGAAAGTATCCGCCATGAGCGCCGGGTGGAGTTTGCAGGAGAAGGTATTCGTTATTGGGACCTGCTGCGCTACGGTCTCGACTATGCGAAAAAAGCCATTGACGCCTCCAGCGCAAGGGGAGCGGACTATGACGGAGACCAGAGCCGTTTCAATATGGACTGGGATGTGACCAAGCGGGGCAGGCTGCCTATCCCGCAGCAGGAAGTGGATATTGCCAACGGTGTGTTAAAACAGAATCCCGGGTATTAGTTGCCGGGTGTTGTATTGGATAAAGCTACCAGCGTTTGCTGGTAGCTTTTTTTTATCTTTAGGTAAATACAACTTCCCATGGATGACAAGACTGCCTTAGTGGTGGAGCTGTTCGGCAAAAACGCCCGGCTCTACGAAGAAAAGTTCATGGACACGCAACAGTACCACGATACGCTGGATGTGTTTTGCGGGAACATTCCCCGGGAACAGGCGAGCATCCTGGAGCTGGCCTGCGGTCCCGGTAATATTACGCAGTACCTGCTGCACCGGCGGCCGGATTTCCGGATACTGGGCACCGATCTGGCGCCTGCTATGCTGGAGCTGGCCCGTAAGAACAATCCCGGTGTCACCTTTCAGCTGCTGGACTGTGCTGATATAGCGTCATTGCCCGACCGGTATGATGGTATTATGGCCGGTTTTCTGCTGCCGTATCTCTCCCGGGAGGCGCTGGTAGGGCTGATCCGTGATGCTGCGGGCATACTGCAGCCAGGAGGCGTGTTGTACCTCAGCACCATGGAAGATGACTACACGAAATCAGGCTGGCGGAAGTCCAGTACCGGTGACGACTACTATCAGTATTTTCACGAAGGCGCCTGGCTGCATCAGGCCCTGGAAGCGCACGGCTTCCGGGTGATCCACGAGCAGCGGAAAGCTTCAGCCAACGGAGATGGTACACCGGTGACGGATTTGTTTATGGTAGCAGGCTTACAGTGATGGGAGGGTGTTCAGGTAGCAGTTGTGGTTTTCAATAACGCATTCACATGGATCAGGCGGCTGTCGCGATCTTTCTGCTGTCCGGGCGGAAGTACCAGGACACGATGGTGAGCACCAGCAGCAGCAAAGAGGGGAAAGTGTCTTTCATGGCATCGCCGGTGATAAGGTGTGAACAGAGCGCTCCCGACATCATAAAGAAAAAACCGGCGTAGGCCCATTCCTTCACCAGGGGAAACCTGGGTACCAGGATGGCGATCACCCCCAGTATTTTCCAGACCCCCAGTATTTTCAGTGCGTAAGCGGGGTAGCCCAGGCGGGTCATAAAATCAGTTTCGGCTTTCATTTGCAACAGTTGTACCAGGGCGGTGGAGATCATGCCCAGGGAGAGCCAGAGGGTGGCGATCCAGTAGATGATTTTGTTTGTCTTTGACATGATATATTATTTTTTGAATTTGATAGCTACTTTTTCAAGGCGGTTGTGTGCCTGTCCCATGCCGCGGGCCATGCCAATCTTCAGGTACTGTGCTCTTTCTTCCAGTGTTTTGTAGAGGATGTGCATCCGGAGTTTGCTGGTGTCTTCGGTGAGTTTTTCAAACTCCAGGAATTCCAGCTGTACACCGAAGCCGGTGTTCTCCATTTCAAATGTCCGGACGATCCTTGTTTCAGGCACGAAGTCGTGGATAGCGCCGCTGAAACCATGTTTGTTGCCCATAGGATCGGTGGTCTCGAACTGCCAGCTGCCGTGCTTCCTGTTTTCCAGCTTCAGCACTTTGGTCCCCATCCATTCCTCCACAATTTCCGGTTCTGTATAAGCCCTGAAAAGTAATTCCAGTGGCAGGTCGAATTCCCGGGTGACGATCAGTTCCTGTTTGCCTTCTTCGGCGTGGACTTTGGTTTTTAGTTCCATATGCTGTTATTTTTTAGTTTGATATTTTTTCATGATTGATTCCAGCTTGTTAAATCTATCATCCCACATCTTACGAAAGGGCTCAATGAAGTCTGCTATTTCTTTCATTTTCTGAGGATTTAAATGATAATAAATTTCTCTGCCATTCTGTTCCTGCTTCAGCAACTCACACTCGGTGAGTATTGCCAGGTGCTTGGATACTGTTGGCCTGGCAGTATCGAAATTGGCCGCAATGGCGCCGGCCGTCATGGCATGGGTGGCTACCAATACGAGTATGGCTCTCCTTGTCGGATCGGCGATGGCCTGGAATACATCTCTTCTTAAATTCATTGTGTAGCTATTTGACTACAAATATATGTGTAGTTATTTGACTACGCAAATTTTTTTTCAGGTTTTCCGAAAAAATGGAGAAAAATGGCGGGCACATCCTTAAATGACAGTCGTTGATTATTTTTATAATTTTACCCCATTGGTCAACAACGGCCTGTAAAGCGATGTAAATAATGAACAGCAAGTGGGATAAATTCCGTTCTCTTTTTAAGCAGCAGGAAGTACCTGCGAAAACGCTCCTTTTACGGGAAGGAAAGGTGTCGAGAACCATGTTCTTCATTGAAAAGGGATGTTTACGGACCTGGATAAACAATGATGGTAAGGAAATTACCACGCAGTTCTTCTTTGAAGGGGACAGCGTTTCTTCTATCGAAAGTTTCAGGACAAACCGCCCGAGTTTGTATAGTATCGAAAGCCTGGAGCCTTGTATTCTACAGACCATCTCCCAAAAAGAGTTTCATGATACGATGGAAAACTCACCTGCATTAAGAAAGGAACTGGAGGAACACCTGTTCAAAAGACTGCTTGATTCCCAGCAGCTTTTTTATTCCTACCTTAAAAACAGTCCCCGGGAACGCTACCAGGCATTAATGATGCAATATCCGCATATTGTACAGCGCGTTCCCCAACATTACATTGCGTCCTACCTGGGCATTACGTCGGTTTCATTGAGCAGGATACGCAACAGGCGATAAATTCATTTCTTTACAATTGTTATCGTAGGGAGGGGGGAAGGCTTCTCAATTTTGTATGGCATTAAACTATATAAAATGAGAACAGTCATCGTGTATAACCATCCCTACGAAGGAAGTTTCTGCAACGCCATCTTAAACGCAGTAACAAAAAGCCTGCAAAAGACCCACCAGGAGGTAGACCTGTTACATCTCGACAACGACGGATTTAATCCTGTGATGTCTGCTGCTGACCTGAAGGCCTTTATAGCGCACCAGGCCGTCGACCCGCAGGTAATTGACTACAGCGAAAGGGTGAGAAAAGCGGACCACCTGATTTTCATCTTCCCGATTTGGTGGGATATCATGCCGGCAGCAACAAAAGGATTTATTGACAGGGTATTGTCTCCGGGAGTGGCCTATGATCATCATCCGAGAGGCTTTGGATTGGTACCCCTTCTCAAAAATCTGAAAAGCGTGACCATCATCACTACGATGAACAAGCCTAAAATAATGTACTCCCTGCTCATCGGTAATTTAATCCGGAAAGTAATGTTGAAGAGTGTTTTTAAAACAATGGGGTACAAAAACCTTCACTGGGTGAGTTTCACGTCAGTGAAGTCCAGAAGTCAGCAACAGCGGGTAAAATGGTTGCATAACATAGAAAACAGCTTTTATAAAAGGTACGCTTAAAGGAGCAGGGCGCTTTTATCAGGTTGATCAACCTGATAAAAGCGCCCTTGTACAACCAATGGAGAAAAGCCGGTGGTCGTTAGTTGAGGAAGGCAAACTTATCCTCGAACATTTTTCCTACTACCGGAATGGGTTTCTTTTGTTCATTGACAGCGTTAATAACGCCGAATATCCAGAGGATCAGCAGTACGAGCCCGATATAGGTAAGGAAACCAAGCGAAGGAACAATGCTCACCGTTATGGAAAGGATAATATTGATGACCACAGACAGGATGAAAAAGCCCAGGCCTTGTTTTAAGTGATAAACGACCAGGTCACTTTTGGGAGAACTCTCTTTGCTTTTTACATAGGCGACGATCCAGCCGATGATCGTCACGTAACTCAGGATAGAAATGGTTTTGCTATTCATAGTTTGATCATTTGCTGCCAAAGGTAGCCACGGCAACAAACGGGGGAACTGCCGATGGACGTTTGGCAGCTTTGGCTTTGTATTTGTCGTTATCCGTCTTTCATCAGTTTGAAGAATGCCTCTTTGTTGACCCTTGAAACGGGGACCTCGGCACCGTCTTCCATTTGCACCAGTCCTTCCCTGGAATAGCTGTTTATATAATTGGTGTTGATCAGATGGGACTGGTGTATCCGAAAGAACTCCGGCGGCAGCAGGATGTCTTCATAATTTTTCAATGGTTTGGAAACGATGATTTTTTTCCCCTGTGTAAGATGAAAGGTGGTATAGGAGCCGGACGTTTCACAACGGATGATCTGGTCTATTTTGACGACGTGCATGGCTTCCTGTGTGGGCAGTACCAGCCTTCGGGGCGTTTTTTCCAGGCTGCTGTCCAGCTCACTCAGCTGTTTTTCTGCCAGGAACCGCCCCTGCAGGGCTGTTATCCGCTCCAGTGCCGTCTTCAGTTCCTCTGCATCGACGGGCTTTAGCAGATAGTCAATAGCACTGAACTTAAACGCACGGATGGCGTGTTCTTCATAGGCGGTGGTGAATATCAGATGGAATGCCTTATGGGCTACCTGGTGCAGTACATCGAAGCCTGTTCCTTCCTTTAGCATGATGTCCATAAATACC
Organism: uncultured Chitinophaga sp.; assembly: GCF_946479755.1. The sequence continues at coordinate 720,812 of NZ_CAMLHC010000001.1, forward strand.
AGGTCGGGCTTGAGCCGGTCGATGAGTTTGACAGCTTCGTCGGTTCTTTCGGCGTAACCGACAATTTGCACCTGTTCCGGGGCCACCATTTCCAGCAGGATGGAGAGTGCCTCCCGCAGGCGGTATTCGTCTTCTATGATAACGGTTCTGTACATTATTTTATATTATGGGGATGTATAATGTTACGACAGTGCCTTGTCCGTCTGTGGCCGGCTGTTCCCGGACTTCCAGCCGGGTGTGCGGATTGTCTTTCAACATCAGCAGCAGGCGTTCGTCCGTAATTTTTGTCGATAGTGATTGGTGTGAGTCGTCGGTTTTACGGCGCCTGGATTCCGTTAGCCCGATACCGTTGTCGGTAATGGTGCACACGAGGATATGATCGTCGCTTTGTTCGTTAAACCGGATGGTCAATAGTCCGTGCTGTGTGTCTGCCAGGGGCTTTAGGCCATGTTCAATGGCGTTTTCCACGAACGGTTGTATCAGCAAAGGAGGCAGTTGCAACGTCATCGGTGCTTCATTGTCGATATGGTAATCGAAGCTATTATTCAATCGTAGTTGTTGTAATTCGATATAGTTTTTCAATGTTGCTATCTCGTCTTCCAGCGTGATTTTTTCCATGCGGGAATGTTCGAGCATGCGCCTGCTCAGCCGGGCGAATTTGGAGAGATAGGATACCGCCAGTGCAGTATCCTGCTTGAGTATCATTCCCTGGATATTTCCCAGCGCATTAAAGATAAAGTGGGGGTCCATCTGGGACTGGAGCAGTCTTCTTTCGAGTGACAGCTTTTCGGCCAGGTTTTCCAGCGTTTCTTTTTCCATGAGCTGCATCCGGAGTTCGTTGTTGGCCTGCTGCTGCTGAAGGATGTCTTCCCTGTTCTGGAAGTAGCGTTGACGGTAATAGTAAGACCGGTACATAAATACAAGTCCTGTCAACAATACGGCGGCGATACCATAGCCCAGCAGCTTATTTTTTTTCTGGAGATAGTTTTCCTGTTCCAGCTGGGTGATCCGGGTTGCCTTCTTATCTGATTCAAATCCTGCATCTGCATTTTGTAGCATTTGCTGTGTGGATTCATCGTATTTCAGCTGGTTATAGCGTATAAAAGGAATATCATAAGCGTAGTATGCCGCATAGTCCTTTTCGCGGGCGGCCACCTCTTTCAGGGCACCGTAGAAGGCGGCCAGCAGGTAGTTGTCCTTGTAGGGGAGTGCCTGCTGGTACGCAATCCCTGTTTTAAAGAGGTTTTCTGCTATCCGGTATTCTCCTTTTTCCATGAAGAACTGTCCGCGCAAGCCGATAGCGCTCCTGTAGACATTCTTCAGCTCATACCGCTGGCCGATGGCAGAGGCTTTCTCGAGGCAGGAAAGGAAGGCCTGTTCATCTGTTGGTTTGGGGCCACTCATATAGAGTACGGCCAGATTAATATAGGCGATACCGATATTGCTCTTGCTGATGATTTTTGCGTTTTCTTTTTCTGCCAGTCCGATGGTTTCTCTGAAAAAGGTGACTGCTTCCTGCCACTGGTCACGATCGCCGGAAGCGGTACGGTCCGAGAGATAGCTGCCCACCGCCAGTCTTGCGTGCAGTATGTTTTCCGGTTCACCTGATTTTTCGGCATATGCCAGCGCGGCATCCGCATACTTTTTTACCTTTTCTTCCGACCCCGGGGAGAATAGATACGAGATGTCGGCGCCGATTTTAGCGCATAAGTCATATGCTTCCAGCTGCGTGAACAGGCCGTAGGCTTCCAGCAGGTAGTCGAGCGCTTTGGATTTGTCATCTATATACGACCTGAGCGATCCCATGGCCCAGGCGGCATATGCTTTGGCCCTGTTGTCGGTAGTGGCGTCTGCCGCCAGGCGGGACAGCTCGGCATAGCGGGTAAATTCTTTCAGATGCAGCAGTCGCCGGTGCGTCATCGCCAGGTAGGCTTCGCAAATAGCCTGGTCGGCTTTGTTCTTTTGTTCCTCCGCCAGGTGGAGGGCCTCCAGTTGTATCCGTATACTGGCCGTAGAATCCGTGAACCGTTTGGCATAGCCTTCCCGGGCTGATTTTTCTGCAGCGGAGATTTCCTGTGCCCTGGCAATGCAGGTCATCAGCAGGCAAAACAGGATACTGCCGCCATATTTTATTAAGCGCCCTTTTACAACCATATTGATGAAATGATGGCTAAGATATTGATTGTTGCATCACTGGCAAAATATACTGAAAGTATTCTCCATCCAGTCTGGCGGCTAGTTTTCCGGATGTTAGACGTGGGCTGCCAAATAACAACCGGAAGTGTACAAACACCAATTGCAGCCGGGATGCCTGTGTGTAAATTTCTAATCTTGTTAAAGAAATATTTACATTATGAAAATGAAGGTTTGGTTTTTTGCATTGACTTTTCTTTATCTTTCCGTCGAAACAGTCCATGCCCAGCAATCGGAAGAGAAACGTATCAAAATTGAGCTGACGGTGAAAACAGCTAATGGCCAGGTGGCCGCGCTGATACGGTCTTTCACGGTTTCTTACAACAGGGCGTTGAACGCACCGCAGGATTCGGTCAACGGTAAACCTGTGCCAGCAGAATCACCCCGTGGACACTACCTGTCGGCCGATTTTGAGAAGCAGAACATCCCGCTGTTACAGGCTTTTATGAAAAACAAGAAAGGCCTGGACGGGGAGATAACGGTAACAGATGCCTTCGGAAAGCTCCCCGGCCGCAAGATCATGTTTAAAGCTGCTGTACTGGAGACGATGAACGACCAGGTGACCGGCGACTATGGCAGCGCCTTTATGACGCTGAATTGTGAGGAGCTGGTGATCGATGGCGTGAAACTTGAATATTAATAGAGAATGAAAGAACCCACGGAATTTAAGTTCAGTGAACCCGCGTCGCTGGGCGTGTTCAGCACCAAAGGCTTTGTGGAAGGACTGTTGCCTGTATTGCGCGTTGTGCATGAGCATGACGGGTACTGGCAGTTCCTGACCGCAGAGTTTATGAACGTAACGACGGAGGAGGAATTGGCACGTGCAGAAGAAGGGGCCGTGTTGCTTTGCCTGCGGGATGTGGTGGCATTGGACGACACGCTGAACGCACTGTTTGACCTTCCATGCGGCGAGTTTGCCGACAGGAAGTTTATCGGAGACCAATGGGTAAGATCCGCATATGACGAAGAAGACGAATCAACAAGATAAAAATCTAAACATGGAGTTTTTACCTACTATCAGCAAGGATGTAATAGCTGCTGCAGGCAACGATAACTGGGAGTTTATCTATGCGGTGCTTGAGCCGTATCAGGACGCTATTGAGGAAGCGGAGGACGAAGAAACGGTCCTTGACCAGCTAACCGACGATCAGCATACCCTGCTGATCTACGATGCGCTATATGGACAGGTTACCAACGGCGGCTTTCTGCAGTTGATCCACAACGGCTACGGGCAGTTTGTCTTTGATGGCGTCTTTATAGAAGACCTTAGAAGATGGTCGATGAATGAGACAGCAGCCCTGCTGATAAAGGCTGAAGCCATTTATACGGAGCATAAAACGTTCCTGGAACAGGACCGCGAGCTCGAAGCGTTTTCCGCGCTTTATAAAGAGTTCACGGCATTTGAACCGCTCGATGAAGCTTTTTATGATATCATGGATGCAGAGGTGTCCCGCTTCAGGAAATATATTGAAACGAATCTTGCTTCGTTTGTAAAGGTGACAGCGTAATATTGTATCCAATAAATAGTATCGTATGGACATTGAACAATACAAACAGCAATTTGACGAGCAGGACGCAGTGGGATGGGACTGTATCGACGGCGCCATGGAAAAGCTTTACCCGGGGCAGGAACCGAAGCATTACGCCCCCGGTTTATACTATGCATTGGGTGGCGACAATCCCCTGGATGGCATCAGTGTTTATGAAAGCAGTCAGCAGGCCGATCATCTGCATTTTGTGACTTACGGTTTTTCTGAGCTTTATTATGACGAAGAGGCCGCAGGCGGAGAATTCAGCAAATTCGGCTTTGAGCTTACGTTCAGGCTGAAGAAAACCACAGCAGCAGAAGATCCTAACTGGGCCTGTAACCTGCTGCAGAATATTGCCAAGTACGTGTTCAGTTCCGGCAGATGGTTTGAGGAGTTTCATTTTATTCCGGCCAACGGACCTATCAGGCTGGAATATGATACGGACATTACGGCGCTGGCTTTTATAAAAGATCCGGAGCTGGGGACCATCACTACGCCGCACGGCGATGTCACTTTCCTGCAAATGGTCGGTATCACCACCAAAGAATACGAGTCCCTGATGCAGAACCCCACCACAGCGGAATGCGAGCAACTGCTGCAACGGCTGCGGGCTAACAATCCACTGCTGATCACGGACCTCGACAGAAAATAACGTAATTTTTACCCGTATATGTTAAAGCGGGATAAGAGCCGGCCTCCAGGGGCCGGCTTTTTTTTTGCAAAAATTACGGATGAGGTAAAACTTTTTCAAAAATCATCCCGTATCTAATACCATCTGAGTGGATAATAGTATTGAAGGAGCTACCAACATATACCGAACAAGCGTTAATTACTGCGTTGAAACTACGCAGGGAGGAGGCTTTTAACTACCTGTATGATCACTACGCCGCCGCTTTAAACGGCGTCATCCGCAACATCATCCCGGAAGAGCATACCGCAACGGACCTCTTACAGGAGGTATTCATTAAAATATGGCGACAGATAGACCATTATGATCCTGCGAGAGGCAGATTGTATACCTGGATGTTTACCATCGCAAGGACCGCGGCCATCGATCATGTGCGCAGCAAAAGCTGGCAAAACGGTCTACGGAACAGTGAACTGACCGAAGGTAGTCAGCAATTGCCCGATCAGCGTACACTTCCTTCCGATGAGCTTGGCTTACGCAACATTGTACATACACTGAAGGATGAGCATAAGGCGGTACTGGAACTATCTTACTTCCAGGGCTATACGCAGGAAGAAATCGCCCGGTTGATCAATATCCCTGTAAACACTGTCAAGACAAGAATCCGGGCCGCTATTTTGCAACTGAAAAAAAAGATAAAAAGGTAACGTGGATATCAAGGCATACATAGAAAGTGGCATCATTGAGAGCTATGTCTTAGGCTTAGCTACTCCGCAGGAAGCGGATGAGCTGCAGCGTTTAAGCCAGACCTATCCTGAAATAACAACAGCGGTTGCCAGGTGTGAGCAGTGGCTCCGCGAAACGTCAGACCGGTATGCCATACCGGTCCCGGAGACGCTGAAAGCGCAACTGCTTGTCCGCCTGGAGCATGAGTTTCAACCAGTGGAGCAGGCACCTCCGGTGCGCCATTACCAGGGGGGACTGTTTAAATATGCTGCTGCCGTATTACTATTATTGCTCACTGTCAGCGGGTTACTGAATGTGTATCTGTACAGCAGCTACCGGAAAGCCAGCCGTGATTTTGTACAGCTTCAATCCGCGACCGATATGATGGCTGCAGATAACAAAGCTTATCAGGCAAAGCTGGCCGTTCTTGAACAAGATCTGCGATTTATCACCGCACCCGGAACATTAAAAGTGATGCTGGCCGGTGTTGCTGGCAGAGAAGATCACCAGGTTACCCTTTACTGGAACATACAAACGAAAGAAGTATCTCTGATAGCCAGTCGTCTGCCTGCCCCTGCGCCGGGAAAACAATATCAGTTATGGGCAATCGTTGATGGGAAGCCTGTATCAGCAGGGCTGTTGACGCAACGCTGTGTCGATCTGTGCCTGTTGGCGCCCGTTCAACAGGCACAGGCATTTGCTATCACCCTCGAAAAGGCAGGTGGAAGCGCTGTGCCCACATTAGACCAGATGGTTGTCTCAGGTAAAGTGAATGCCTGAACGAAATTATTCTCTCCTTCGAAAAAAAATATGCAGGTCAAACTTTTAGTGGAAATATCCCGTACCTGGTAATGTGTTTTCGTTTTATTTAGTTCGTCATCCTGATTAATAAATCTATCTAATTATTTTCTTATGGAAAACTTACATCCGGTTTTGCCCCCTTCGGGCAATGATGACCGCTTATTGCCTGATAAGCTGGGCAGGAGGAAATTCCTTGCCTATTGTGGCCTGGCGGCATCGGCCGCTACACTGGCAGCTTGTAAAAAGGATAAGGATAACGACAACATGCCGCCTGCGGGCAGCATTGACCTGGGGACGGGAGACATCGGCATTCTCAATTACGCCTTTGCATTGGAACAACTGGAAGCGGCCTTCTACACGCAGGTGGTTGCGAGCCCTTATTCCGGAATAACTCCCGGTGAGCTTTCCTTGCTGACTGATATCCGGGACCATGAAGTAGCGCACCGTGAGTTTTTTAAAGCGGCACTGGGGACCAAAGCGATCGTGAACCTTGAGGTCAACTTCTCCGCTGTCAATTTTGGGAGCAGGGATAGTGTGCTGGGCACTGCCAAAGCCTTTGAAGATCTCGGTGTGTCTGCCTATAACGGCGCGGGGCAATTAATAACGGACCCTGCTTACCTGTTGCTGGCAGGAAAAATCGTGTCGGTGGAAGCGCGTCATGCTGCCCTTATTCGTGATCTGATCAGCAATGGTTCTTTTGCAGACAATACTGTCGTTAATGCCAACGGCCTGGATTTGGCGAGCGGGCCGGCTGATGTACTGATGGCAGCGAAACCATTTTTGAAATCAGTATTGTACGCAGGGAATTTGCCTACAGCGTAATGCCTGTTTCATCTCAAAAAACTAAAGTCATGAACATACAAAATATCCTCTCGGAAATAGAACAGTTTGATCCTGAGGTGTACGACCGCTTTGACACCCGCCGGGCTGCGATGCGGCAGTTTAGCCGCTGGGGTGGCAGGCTGGCGCTGGCGGCGGTGCCTTTTGCACTGGGCAGCATGTTTAAAAAAGCATATGGTCAGTCCTCCGGAGGCAGCATCACAGCCGTACTCAACTACGCCCTGACGCTCGAGTACCTGGAAGCGGAGTTTTATACGAAAGGCGCGGCTTCAGGGGTGGTGCCTGCCGGAACACCGGCAGTAGGCGCTATCAACACTATCCGCGATCATGAAAACGCTCACGTGGTTTTCCTGAAAAATACCCTCAATGCCCTGGGCGCCACGCCGGTGTCCAAACCGACCTTCGACTTTACCGCCGGTGGAGCATTCGCGAATATATTCACCAATTACGATACCTTTCTGGCGGTGGCACAGACTTTCGAAGATACCGGCGTAAGGGCATATAAAGGCAGAGCGGGAGAGCTGATCAGCAGCCATGCCGTGCTCACGGCAGCATTGCAGATACATTCCGTTGAGGCCAGGCACGCGTCTCACATCCGCCAGATGCGGAAAGCAAGAGGCGCTAATCTGAAGCCCTGGATTACCGGTAAAGACACAGGAGGAATAGGAGCGGCTGTGCAGGCCAGTTATAACGGCGAAGAACTAACGAGCCAGGCAGGCGTCGATATCACCAAATTTGTGAGTGCCAACGCTGCCAGCGAAAGTTTTGACGAGCCTCTTAACGCTGACCAGGTACTGGCTATCGTGAAACCTTTTATCGTATAAACCATCATTTCTCACGGCGATCCATGGAAAAGGGCTGCACCAAAAGTAAAACTTTTGGCCAGCCCTTTATAATTACATAGAGCGGCAGCGTGCCGTGGATGATGTAGGATCACTGCTGACCTGCCTCTACGGCGCGCATTGGGGTAGTGATACCTTTATTTCGACGTTGTTATTTTGATAACAGGCGTATAGTTGTAATACCCGGCGGGGTTGTCTGCCCCGCCAATACGGGCGGCAGCCCTGATGTAGTACACAGCGCCGGCTTTGAGGCCGGTAAACGTTTTCTCGTACGTGGTGGCCTCCACAGTGGCATCGGGCACGTTTTGCACGTCCTGTATGTCATTGAGTGTATAGCTGTTGACATCAATCCCTTCGGTAGTGCCGATGACAGCTGCCAGCCTTGAGATTTTCTGCGTATTGCCATTGTGTTTAACACTATACTTCACGGTTACACTGTTGTTCGTGACATTGCCGGTGACTGCCGTTACTTTCAGGAATGGCGTCACCGGGATGTCTTTTTGTGTACTGGCAGCAATATCCACTACCAGGGTATCCCTGTAATAGAATGGTCCTTCTGCCACGATACGGTATTTCCCGGTAAAGAGCAGGTTGTTGGCGAAGGAGCCATCGGGATGTACTGCTGTATTAACCGGATTAGGATTGCTGCTGCTGTAGCCTACCTGGTAATAGCGGATCACGGCGCCGTTAAAGGTTTGTACGGGCACGGCTTCGTTGGTTTTGACATCTGTAAGACGGCCCTGTATGCTGGCGTCGGGCGCGGCGTAATTATCTTTCTTGCAGCTGGTGAGCACTGTGCCGCCCAGCAGGAGCGCCATACAGCTGTTGATGATATGTTGTTTCATGTGTTGGTCCTTTTTGTTTTAGTTAGAAACCCGGGTTTTGCACGAGGTTGCTGTTCTTATCGATCTCACCGGTAGGAATACGCTGATAGTACATCCGGGAGAGGAAGGTGCGGGTGTTTTTCGGCGCCGGCACGATCTGGAAGGTGTATTTCATATCAGCCGGGGATTTCCCGTTTTCCCACATGAGCCAGGGATACAGTGCATGGAACTGCGTATTGTTCAGCAGGTCGGTAGCAATGCGCCAGCGGCAGATGTCCCACCATCTGTGGTTTTCGAAGGCCAGTTCTACCTGGCGTTCGTGGCGTACCTGGTCGCGGGTAACGCTGCCGAGGGTTTTAATGCCTGCGCGGTCGCGCAGCTGGTTGACGGCATTCAGCGCATCGGCTGTCTTGCCTAATTCAATAGCGGCTTCGGCATAGTTCAGCAGTACCTCTCCATAACGGAATACGATCCACGGTGTGGTAGAACGCCCATCTGCCAGCCGGTTGACAGGGTCCATGAATTTTTTTACATAAAAACCTGTCTTGGTAGGATCACCGCTGAGCAGCGGGCCGTCCTTGCCTACGCGGGGGATGCTGTTGGCGCCGCTGCCATAGGTATCTGTGAGGTTAGCGGCGGTGAACTGCACGCCGTTGTCTGTCACACCTCTTCTCAGTTCCACAACGCCGCCCTGCCAGGGAGCGCCTGGGTACAGGATGCTGGCCAGGAAGCGGGGATCTTTGTCTTTAAACAGATCGGCGGTGTTGTTGTAAACGATAGGGTTGCCGGCGGCGTCGTTTATTTTCAGTTTGCCCGGCGTGCCGTCGGTGTATTCGAAGCTCTCCACCAGCTCCAGCGTCGGATTGGTAGCGCAACCGTAGTCGACTTTAAAACTCTGCGGCGCGTTGTAGAAGTCGAAGCCATGCGCCAGGTCAGGCGACTGGTAAGTCTTCACAAAAATGACTTCTTTGTTTTTATCAAGGTCGGCGCCGGTTAAAAACAGCTGCTGGAAGTTGGTGGTCTTATCACCGTTGCCGTTAAACAACTGGAACTTCCCGGAGTTGATGATCGTCTGTGCGGCGTCATAGGCTTTCTGCCAATAGCCGTCGGCGTTAGCGGCTATACCAACTACGCCGCCGAGTTGCACGGAGCCGTATTTAGCGATAGACGCGGCATACAGCATGGCCCGGCATTTTAAGGCGAGGGCGGCGTAACGGGTAGCGCGGTAGCGGTTGTCTGCATTGTGGGCTTCCGGCAGCTGGCCGGTGACTGCGTCCAGCTCGGAGGCGATGAAGTCATATACTTCCTGCTCTTTGTTACGTGGTACTTTCAGTGCTTCGAGATCACCGTTGTACTGCTGTACTTTGGTAATCAGCGGCACGCCGCCGTAACGTTTCACGAGGGAGAAGTAATAGAACGCCCTGACAAAGCGTGCTTCTGCGAGGAAGCCGGCTTTTTGTTCTTCGGAGATATTTTTGGCATTAGGGATTTTTTCGATGAAATCGTTGACGTTTCTCACGTAGTTGTACTGCCACCAGGCGAACATTTCATCGCCAAGGATGGGATCGAGCGTGGCGCCCCAGCTGTAGGAACGTACCGCCTCGTCGGTGGCCTGGCTGGGAAAAGCGGCCTGGTTGCCCTCTACCCAGTAGTCGAAGGCTTCTGTTTGCATCCGGCTGTAAAGGTTGGCTGTAAGCGCCTGTACACCGGAAACGGAACCGTAGGCGGCATCATCGGAGATGATGTCCTGTGCTTTTCTTTCCAGGAAATCTTTATTGCAGGAAGCCGACAAGGTGAGCAGCAGTGCAAAGGATATATGCTTATGTATTTTTCTCATGACGGATAATTAAGTGGATCAGAATTGCAGGTTCATGCCCAGGGTGAGTACACGTTGCTGCGGATAGTATTTACCGTTACCCGCCGCGTTGGTGTCGTCGTTAGTGGGCATTTCCGGGTCAATGAATTTCAGGTTGTCGAATGTGAGCAGGTTCTGTGCGGAGAAATAGAACCGCACCTGTTCAATACCGGCTTTAGACCGCATCGGTCTGGGCAGGGAGTAGCCCAGTTCCACGGTTTTCAACCGGAGATAAGACGCGTCTTTCAGCCAGAAGGAGGATACGCCTTTGTTGTTGTCGAGGCCATTGGCGACGGTAGACGGATATTTGCCCGGTACCCATTCGCTCTGCGGGTTGTACGGATCTTTGCGGTGCCAGCGGTCGGTGAAGTAGGCAAAGGCGTTGGAGCCATTGCTGAACGGGTCTCTCATGGCGCCATCTATGAGGATGTTGTAGTTGGCGGCGCCCTGGAACAGCATGGAGAGACTGAAACCTTTCCAGGTGGCGGCCAGATTGAGGCCGTAGAATAATTCCGGGGTGTTGCCGCGGCCGATTACTTTACGGTCGTTGCCGTCGATGATACCGTCGCCGTTGAGATCTTCATATTTGAGATCGCCGGGCTTGAGGGTGGTATTGCCTTTGCGGTCCTGGATGGCCCAGCCGGCAATCTCTTCCTGGCTCTGGAACTGACCGATGGCATTGTAACCCCAGATCATGTTGCTCCACCTGTCGTTGTTATTGTCTTTCCAGTTGGCGAAGGCGTTGGTGGAGCTGGCGCGTTCCTGGTACAGATTACGTGTGCGCGTCCAGGTGATATTGGGTGATACGTTCAGTACCACGTCGCCGATTTTTTTATTGTAGCCCAGTACCAGCTCGAAGCCCTGTGTGCGGTCGCTGTTCAGGTTTTCGGCCGGCAGTCCGGCGCCATAAGTGCCGGGAAGGGAAAGCACTCTTTGTGCGAACAGGCCGGTACGTTTGCGGGAGAAGAAATCCAGTTCTACGGTGAACATATTCTGCAGGAACCCTGCTTCAAACCCGATATTGGCGGTGGTGGCGTTGAACCAGGTGATAAGCGGGTTGGGCAGCCCGGAAGGGGTCAGTCCACCTACGATATTTTTACCGAAGATGTAGCCGCCATCCGGATAGCGGTAGCCGGTAAGGTATTGGAACGGGTCGGCGGAGCCGTCGTCGCCCATCTGGCCCCAGGAGCCCCTGATCTTGAGGTTATTGACCAGGCGGGTCATATGCTGGAAGAAAGCCTCATCGCTCATTCTCCATCCGGCTGATACGGTAGGGAAGAAACCCCAGCGGTGATCGGGCGCCAGTTTATAGGAGCCGTCGTATCGGAAGCCCAGTTCCAGCAGGTAGCGGTCTTTATAATCGTAGTTCACCCTTCCTACATAGCCCATGTAAGCGGCTTCGCTGGCTTTACCGTTGTTGTTTTTGTTGGTGTTGGCGCCGGCAAAAAGCTGGTCCAGCGCGTCCAGCATAAATTCGCGGTAAGCTTCGAACTGGCTGCCGGTTGTTTGCCGTTGTTCAAACAGGAGCAAGCCTTTGAGGTGATGGTCGTGCGCCAGCGTTTTGGTATAGTTGAGTGACAGCTGCATCAGGGTGTTTTCTTCCTGCACTTCATCCTGCCGCAGGTTAGTAGGTGCGTTACCGATATAGCCGACATCGTATTTATTCGTAGCGGCGTTATAGTTATACAGGTTAAATTGTTTTACCCATTTTTTGTTGTTGGCGGTGCCGGACTGGTAGGAGTAGAGGGCTTTTGCGCTCAGGCCGTCCACGAAGGGAACATCGTAGGTAAGGGATGCGATGCCGCTCAGGTATTTGTATTTCTGAGCGGAATATCCTGAATAGTCACTGTTCATGGAAGCCAGCACGTTATGGCTGAAGTTGGTTATGGCATAGTAGTCCGGGTTGCCGTTGGCATACAGCGGGTAGGTAGGATAGGCGCGTTGCACCTGGTCCATCAGCGTTACGGTTTCGGCGGCGGGGTAGTGGCGGTTTTCGAGGCGGCCGCCCAGGTTGAGTTCTGCGGTGAGCCGTTTGTTGATTTTAGTGCTGATGTTGCTGCGGAAGTTGTAGCGGTTGAAACGGGTATCGCCGCTTTTCCACATACCTTGCTGGTTGAGATATCCGAGGGAGAAGAAGTAGCGGGTGGATTCCGTGCCGCCGGTGACGTTTACGTTATGGTACTGCTGCGGTGTGTTTTTACGGATAGCGGCATTGTACCAGTCGGTGCTTTCGTAGCCGGGCTGGCTTTCACGGTATTTTTGTACTTTATCGGCGCCGTATACGGGCGCGAGGCCCTGGTTGAGCTGCGATTCGTCTGTCAGCTCCGCGAATTCAGCGGCGTTGACATAACGGGGATAGCGGGTATTGCTCTGGAGGCCGAAGTAGGTGTTGTAGGTGATTTTCGGTCTGGACACGTTTCCCCGTTTGGTGGTGACCAGCACTACGCCGTTGGCGGCTTTGATGCCATATACCGCGGCGGCGGCGTCTTTGAGGATAGAGATGCTTTCTATCTCAGAAGGATCGAGTTGTTCGAAGGTGGAGGGTACGCCGTCCACGATGACGAGGGCCGCGCCGAAGCCTCTGATATCGATGCGCGAGCCGTCTTTGCCGGGTTCGCCACTGTTCTGTACGGCGCGGATGCCCGGGAGCCTGCCGGCGAGGGCGTTGCTGACGTTGGTGACAGGGGATTTGGCGATTTCCTGTCCTTTTACGGAGGCGACGGATCCGGTGATGTTCACTTTTTTCTGTGTGCCGTAGCCTACTACCACCACCTGGTTGAGATCACTGATGGCCTGTGTGAGGGTAACCTGGAGGGTGGTCTGGCTGCCCACAACGATTTCACGGGGCGTGTAGCCAACGAGGGAGAACATGAGTACGTCTGTTTCGCGGACTTCCAGTGTAAACGTTCCGTTTTCGTCAGTATGCGCGCCTCGCTGAGTGCCTTTGATACCGACGCTGACGTAGGCCAGCGGGGTCCCTTTATCGTCGGTCACGCGGCCGCTGATCGTGTTCACCACGGCAGCGGGTACCGGGTTGCCCGGAGCGGCTTTGCGGGTCACGATCACGGTGTTGTCGACGATCTCGTAGGAGAGGGGCTGCTGACTGAGGGCCGCTTTCATCACCTGGTCGATAGTGCCGCGGGAGATGTTGAGGTTGACCGGTTTGGTACCGGCCAGCCATTCGTCGCGGTACACAAAAGTGTAGTGGCTTTGTTGCTCTATCAGCGCGAAGATGCTTTCGAGCGGTTTGTTTTTTACCGATACGGTGAGCTGTTGCGCAGATACACCGGCGGATACATTGATGCAGAATAGTGTGAGCAGTAAGGTGGTTAGCTTCATAACCCTGATGACTTTATTACGGAGGCAACAGCCCTTGGGCGTTGTTGCCTGTCGCCTTCCGGGGCGACCGGTGAACAAAAACCGTGTTACGGGCACGGTTTTAACATAACAATCCAATTGCATAGATTTGCAGTGTTTGGGTTTAGAGATCAATAATCTTAGTCGGATATTGTTTTGCAGTAGCCCGGACATTTAGCCAGGGGCGGTTCCAAGCGCTCCTGGTTTTTTATGGGCTACCCTGTGGCGCGGTGCGTGCCGCGCATTTTTCATAACGTTGATGATTTTGGTTAATAATGACTGGTCATACCGTATTTTTTAAAGGTGAATAAATGCCGGCGAATGGAATTCAGGATGAGGGAAATACGAGGAGCCTGCCCGCTTCCTGCTTGCAGCGGATGCCGCTGAGTTCCAGGATGCGGATAACGCCTGACAGTTTCATGTTTCGTGGTACCTTGCCCGTTATATGTCCCTGCGGGATGCTTCCCTGGTAGACGATATCGATGTTGTACCAGCGGCTGATCTGTCGCAGCACCATGGGGATATTGTTGCCCGAGAAGCGGAACTGGCCGTCTTTCCAGGCGGTGGCGAGGGCTGTTTCCGTTTCTTCGACGGAGATGCGGCCGTTTTCATTGTTCACTACCGCCTGCTGGCCCGGGGCGAGTGTTTTCGTTGTTGTTCCCTGTTGTACTTTTACGGCGCCGTTCAGGAGCGTGGTCTGGACGCCGGTTTCGTCGGCATAACCCATGATGTTGAAGCTGGTGCCCAGTACCGCTATTTCTGTGTTGCGTACTTTCACACGGAAAGGACGGGCGGCACTGGCCGCCACTTCAAAGTAACCTTCACCGTTCAGTTCCACGCTTCTTTCCCTGTTGCTGAAAGCGACGGGATACTTCAGCGAACTGGCAGCGTTTAGCCATACCCGTGAACCATCCGGGAGAATGAGTTTATACTGCCCGCCTTTGGGAACGGACATGATGTTATACAATGTGTCTGTGAGGGCGCCGGAATGCTCATCCACATAGAGAATGGAGCCGTCTTCTTTTTTGACGATGCGTACGCCGCCCTGTTGCGCCAGTGCGCCGTTGCCGGCGCTGTCGAGCAGGATCTGGCGGCCGTTGCTTAAGGTGAGCACTGCCTTGTCTGATCCCGGTGCGGCGTCAGGCACCACGGTGGCCAGCTGCTGAGTTGGTGGTTTCGTTTGCCAGTGGTGCCGGCAGTAGCCGGCGGTAACAATGGCGGCTGTTACCGCGGCGGCAGCCCACCAGCGGCGCCGGCGCGATGGCGCGACCGTTGCCGTGTGACCCGGAAAACCTGTCCGGGCAGATATTTTATTCCATATCCTTCCTTCCTGTTCGGCCTCACTCGCGGCGAAGGATGCTGGTATCTCTACCGGTGCATCCTGGCCCGCGTTGTACCACGCGGCATATTCCTGCGCTTCTTCCGGCGTGATGGTGCCTTGCAGCCATTTCTCCGCCAGTGCTTCATACCGGCTTTGTTCCTTTTCCTGGCTCATACAAAAGAGGTCTTTTATATTAAGTCAATCGAAAAGAACAAATCCCCATATATTTCTAAAAAAAATTAAAAATTATCGGGAATTCAATAAAAAAAATTAATAAATGGGAAAATTGTATCAGGGAAGTGTGACGAATAGCAGCGCGGAGAGATGTTTCAGGCCGGTCTTCAGTGTCTTGACTGCCCGTGCGAGATTATGTTCCACCGCCTTTTCGGAGATGTTCATCTGTTGGGCGATTTCTTTATGGGAGAGGCCCATTTCGCGGCTCAACTGGTAGGTGAGCCGGCAACGTTCGGGTAAAGCGGCTACCAGCCCGGAGAGCAGGTCTTTCAGGTCTTCAAAACGCAGCCATTGTTCGGTGGAATGGTCTTCGGGCGATATATTTTCCATGGCATAGGAAGAGTAAGCCCTGGCTCTTTTTTTCTTTGCCTGCAGATTGATGACGCGGTACTTCATGGCCACCGCGAGATAGGCAGGCAGCGGCCCTGTGAGGGTGAGGGTCTCGCGGCGGTCCCATACATCTGAAAAAACATCCTGCACCAGTTCTTCCGCTTCCTCTAGGTTGTCCAGTTTATTGGCCGCCACGGAAAACAGCAGTTTCCAGTAACGCTTATAGATAGCGGTGAAAGCATTTTCGTCTCCTTCCCGGAGTAAATGTAACAGTTGTATGTCGGCCAGTTCCTGCATATCGTCTCGGCCGCCAAGGAAAATAAATTTCGGGAAATAACCAAATACGCATGTTATTTTATCTGTCTGCAGTGAAGACGCCGGCGGATTGTCCTCAACGCGGATACCCCGGGCAGAGGCCCGGGGCAATGTTTACATGCAATCCTTAATAATCAGGCAGCCTGCCGGATGTATAGCGTTGCAGGCAGCTGATTGTTCAATACCATCTCTTAACCGGGATCTACACCTGCATCCCTTGTCTGCAGGAATCGTCACCCTGTATATTGATGCCACAAAATTTGTCTAATTTTGGATGATCATGGTAATCCAGTTTTAACTTAAATAGATGGTCCAGATGCTTAGACCCTGGAAAACGACATTAACACTTGATTTTAATAACCCTCATTTGTCGGTATACCGGCAGATAGCGGATGGTATTGTCACGGAGATAAAGAAAGGAAGACTGAAACCCGGCACGCCACTACCGGGAACGCGTATACTGGCAGCGGATCTCGGCGTGAACCGGAAGACCGTCGTGCTGGCTTATGAAGAACTGACGGCGGAAGGCTGGCTGGAGACCGCGGATAAAAGCGGCACTTTTGTTTCCGCGGAATTGCCCGGCAGGAAAGCGCAGACGACGAAGAAAACAGCCGGCTTCACCTTTAATGATCATGAGCGGCTTAGTCCTATACCCCAGGAGGTGAATGCCAACCTGATCGTGTTTAACGACGGTTGGCCGGATGTGCGGCTGGCGCCGCTCGATGAACTGGCCAAAGCGTACAAGCGTATTTTCCAGCAGAAAGCGCGCTGGCGTATGCTGGGCTATGGCCATGAGCAAGGCGATGAAAGACTCAGGGCTGCCGTATCAGGCATGCTGTCGTTCAAGAGAGGGATGAATACCGACCCGCAGCAGATCTGTATCACCCGTGGCAGCCAGATGGCATTGTACCTGGCGGCGCACACGCTGCTGCAGCCGGGAGATACGGTAGCCATCGAATCGCCAGGCTATCTGCCGGCCAGGCAGACGTTTGTGAACGCAGGGGCCCGCATGGTGCATATCCCCGTGGATGAGAAAGGCCTGGTGACGGACATGCTGGAAGAAGTATGCCGCATTACGCCGCTGAAAGCAGTGTATGTAACGCCGCATCACCAGTTCCCCACCGCCGTCAGCATGAAAGTGGAGCGGCGGCTTAAACTGCTGGAGCTGTCCAACCGCTACGGTTTTGCCATCATTGAAGATGACTACGATCATGAATTCCATTTCAGCGCCAGGAGCCTGCTGCCGTTGGCAAGCCACGAAGGCGCCGGCAATGTGATTTACATCAGCTCCCTGAGTAAACTGGTAGCGCCGGCGGTGCGGATCGGTTATGTGACAGGGCCGCCGGCTTTTGTGGCAGCGCTGGCGCAGCTGAGAAGGCTGATTGACCGCCAGGGCGATCCTATCATGGAACTGGCCGTAGCCGGACTGATGGAAGATGGTATTATCAATCGTCATGCCCGGAGGGCATCCAATATCTATAAAGAAAGACGGGAGAAGATGGACCAACTGTTACACCATTATCTTGGTAAACAGGTGATCTTCCAGAAACCGGAGGGGGGACTGGCCTTCTGGGTGCAATTCGCCCAACCGACAGATACCGGTCAGCTGGCGGCGCGCCTGTTGAAGAAAGGTGTTTCCGTGATGGCGACAGAACTGTTCTGTTTTGATGGTAACCCGCTGAACGCACTGCGGTTGGGATACGCCTCGCTGACGCCTGCTGAACTGGAAGAAGGTATTCGTATACTCGCTACCGTAGTAAAGTAGTGTTTGTCTTTTTGCCGGATGTGAATTGCCGCACTATTCCTCAATAATCATTGATTTCATCTTTGCCCATTGATAGGACACATAGCCACCGCTGCGGTCCTGGCTTTTATCCCGGGGGCTGTAATGATATATTTTCCGGGTGTTGGTATCCCCGATAAATATAAAGGGGTGGTATGCTGCGGTACTGTTTACGCCTACCGCCATAAACGTATGATTGTCTAACCACACGGTTTCTTCAATCCAGGTGGATGCGCCCATGTAGGCGATAATGATGTGTGTATGGCCACTGGCTTTACCCAGCCGCAGGGCCTGGTCCACTTCGAGGGTGGCACGGTAGCGGCCCCCGGTTGTTTTCTCCAGCGATACCTGGTAGCTGTAGAAGTCCAGCCACTGCTTTCTGTCCGGCGAATAGGTGATCAACTTGCCGAAGGCATCGAAGTAAGCGGCTATCCCGGCGCCCCTGAGCGTATCCGGCGACTGCTGCCCGAAAGCTGTGGTATTGACGAATGCAAACGCTTCGGGACTGAAGTGTGGCGTGCTGGCCGCCCATTTGTGCATGGCGGAATCCTGCTGAAATACTTTACGATAATCGGCAGGCCGGGGTTGGGCCTGGGTGCTGTTATACAACAGCCAAAACAACGGAAGAAACATCCATTTCATATTGGTAGCGAGTTACAGGTTTTTAAGGTACGATTTTTTGATTTGAAACAAGCCCAGGCTGTACCAAATCAGAAAAATGTACGGTAAAAATCCTTACATTAGTAAGACGGAGATGGCCAAGACACCCCGACTGACATGAAGTTGATCAATGACCCCATTTTATCAGGACCTCCGTGATTGTTTACCTCAAAAACCCTCAGCACCGCATGGAATTACAAGAACGTATTTCGGCAGCGAGCATTATGCCTGCTCATGCCAAAACCGCTGTATTATTATCTGCTGTTGCTTACAGTACGCATGTGAAGGCAGATCTGGAAAAACATCTGCCGGGCTGGAGCCTGGTATGGGAAGGATATGAAACGGTGGACGGCAATTTTGGTTTTATTGCCACAGATCCTACCGGCGAGTTTTACGGACTGGCTTTCAGAGGCTCGTTGCCGCCTACTGACATTTTCAGTGACTGGGATGCTTTTGCCAACTGGGTACTGGAAGACCTGGACGTGATCTCCCTCGCTACGTGGCATTATACCACCAATGGCACCGCCGGTATCAGCGCCGGCGCCAACAGGGCCTTTAATAATGCGGCCGGCATGAAAGACAAACTCCGCGTGGGGTCTGCCAATATTTATAATTTTCTGAAGACAAGAGTCGTCTCTCAAAACAAAAAAGTGATCATCACAGGACACAGTCTTGGTGGTAACATTGCCAATGTATATGCTTCTTATTTTGTGACGGCATTACAGCGGGAAGGTATCCGGTATGAAGGCACCTATCTCTTTACTTTCGCGGCGCCGGCCGCGGGGGACACCGGTTTTGCCACTGACCTGGACAATAAGGTCCCCAACGCCTGGCACTATGAAAATGTAAATGATATTATTCCCAAGTTCCCCGTGGTATCTACCATGATCATGGCGTCGTTGCTGTATCTCCCATCTCCATCGTCAGAAGAAATTATTATCACCTATGATGGTTACCAGATGAGCCTGCGCGACGGCTATCTGTTGCTGACAGGGTTGTTGTACAGCCTGGGCTACATGCAGCAGGCGTTGCATTATGTATTGTTCAACTCCACACTGGATGCCCGGTACCGCAACAACACCCTGACTGATTATTTCAGTCAGATGGGGGCACAACATGCACTGGCACAATACACGCGTTACCTCGGTGTGGACGTGAGTGCTGCCCTGCTGGCGCGCAGCAGCATGGTGCCGTTGTGATATACAGGATATACCGGTTAATGTCTATATTTACGGGTATATCTATCTTTAAGCTTATGCAATTTGTATTCCGCGTATTCCTTGTATTGTTGCTTACAGGGGGGCTGACAGCCAATGCAGCTACTACTAAATCTATCATGACAGGGGCTGAGCAAACCAGCTTGTATGTACCTTATCTGAAAGGTAAAAAAGTGGGCATGGTCGTTAATCCCACTGCCGTGATCGGTCAACATTTGCTGGTAGACAGCCTGTTGAAACTGGGAGTGAAGGTTACCCGTATTTTTGGGCCGGAGCATGGCTTCCGGGGCAATGCCAGCAATGGCGCGCATGTGGCCGATGAAGTAGACGCGGCTACCGGTATCCCGGTGATCTCCCTGTATGGCGCGCGTAAAATGCCGCCCGGGCAGGATATGGACGCCATCGATGTGATGATTTACGATATACAGGACGTAGGTTGCCGTTTTTATACCAATATCAATACCCTGCGCGATATCATGGAAGCCTGTGTAGAAGCGGGGAAGGAGCTGATCATACTGGACCGGCCCAATCCCAACGATTATGTGGACGGGCCTATCCTGGATATGAAACTAAAATCAGGTATCGGGCAATTTCCGATCCCGATCACCCATGGTATGACGGTCGGCGAGTTTGCCCGCATGATCAACGGAGAGGGCTGGCTGAAGAATAAGCGCAAATGTAAACTGAAGATCATCCCCGTTAAAAACTATAGGCACGGTATGGACTATACGCTGCCGGTAGGTCCTTCTCCCAATCTGAATACACAGCAGTCGATCTTATTATATCCTTCCCTGTGTTTGTTCGAAGGAACGATTGTCAGCCAGGGCAGAGGCACTTATATGCCTTTCACGGTACTGGGCGCACCGGCGCTGAAAGGGCAGTATACGTTTTCCTTTACGCCGGAAAGTATTCCCGGTAAGTCTGAATCTCCGCTGCATATGGGACAAGCCTGTTATGGCCTGGACCTGCGGGAGTTTGACACGGCTCCGCTGCGCAAGGCGGGCAAAATTAATCTCGCCTGGATGATCGAACTGTACAAAGCTTATCCTGAGAAGGAAAGATTCTTTGATCAGTCTTACAGCAAACAGATGGGCAGTATTGACAAGCTGGCCGGCACGACGGCATTCCGTCAGCAGATCATTGCCGGAAAAACCGAAGCGGAGATCCGCCGCAGCTGGGAGCCGGGATTAGGCCGGTATAAAAAGATGCGTGTCCGTTATTTGCTGTATCCCTGAGTTTTTATCCTGGATCGCAGATAACGATGTATTTCCGTCTCCTCGGGAGAAGAGCCGGGCTTATATAATTGCAGGAAGCGTTTGTAGTATTTCATCGCTGTATTGTTATTATTAAGCCCGGTTTCGTATATCCGTCCCATACTGTACTGCCGGAGCGGATTGTGCGACAGGTACCACGATGTGTCCAGGCTGGCCAGTGCCGGCTTGAATTGCCGCAGGTTTTCATAGTTGGTGGCCATGCTGCTGTAGTAATTCTCCAGGC
Source organism: uncultured Chitinophaga sp. (assembly GCF_946479755.1). Next base: position 741,764 of record NZ_CAMLHC010000001.1, read on the forward strand.
TGGATGATTTGGCGAAGTCTATGCATCGCAGCAGCAACTCATTGCTCTCCTTATATTGCCGTAACGCAGTGTGGGCCAGCGCCGTGTAGTAGGTAATGTTTTCCGATGCGGCGTTGCGGTCCAGCAGATACTGATAGATGTCGATACAGGCCTGGTATTTTTTAAGGGTATAGTTGGCGGCGATGATGTAGACAAACGTATTCGGCACTACTACGTTGAGCCGTTGGAGTTGCTCCCCGATGCCGGCGGTACGCTGGTAGTTCTTCACCATATAAGTCGTTTTCGCGGCGGTCATCAACACCACAGATGCTGTGGAATCTCGTTCCAGGAAGACGCGGGTAATGGAGTCTGCCCGGGGATATGCTTTCCGTTCCATCCATTCTTCGGCGGTACGTGCCGCTACGCGGGCGTCAGCGGGGTTCAGCTGATAGGCCTGCTGCAGCCATGCAAAGCCGGAGTCGGGCATCTGTGCGATGAAAGCGGCAAAACCCAGTTGCTTCCAGGCTGCGGCGCTGGCAGGTTTCAGTTGTACAATGCGCTGATACAGAGATACTGCTTCCCCGTGACGTTCCTGCTGCGAACGGATCGTGGCCAGGTTCTGTAGCGCCGGTATCAGCGTACTGTCGAGCATCAATACTTTTTCGTAGGTATCTGCCGCATCGGTCATTTTACCGCCCTGGTAGTAGGTGTAGCCCAATAGCGCCATTTCCCGGGGTTCCTGTAGGTTGACTTTCGGCCGGAGGTAGGCGATGGCTTCTTCATATTGCTGGTCCTGCAGGTACTCCATGACCCTGTTCCTGTCTATTCCCTGTGCCCGGACGGTACCGGATATGCATAACCATCCTATGATGCCGATAAAGTTTCGCATAGTGAACTCGTTTTACGTAAAACTAAGTATTTAGTTTAAAAACTAAAAATTTAGTTTTAGTATATTTCGGGAAACGGAACCAATAGCAATGACGACAATTTCATCCCTCAAAGGTCTAACGGCCATGGATATATTACAAATGGGCCACAACGGCTACACTTCTTTACAGGCATGGGTGCCGGTACCGGCGCAGGACGGGGTGGAAATGCAATTTACTTTCCGCCTGGAGACGCTGACGGCCCCGAAACAAAAGACCTGGCATACGAGTGACACGGAACTGGCGGAACTGAATGAAGTGATGCAGCAGGGCCATTCCTATGCGGCCTATGACAACGGGAGGTTAACAGGATTTATCATTGCGGAGAAAAGGGATTGGAACAACACGCTGTATGTGGCGCAGCTGACGGTCGCGGCGTCCGAAAGAAGGAAAGGTATCGGTGTGCAGCTGATGAACACGCTGATAGCGTACGCCCGGCCGTTGAAAGTACGGTTGCTGGAGCTGGAGACGCAGAACACCAACGTACCGGCGGTCAGCTTTTACCAAAAGCAGGGATTCCGGCTGTCGGGCGTTCACCTGAAATTGTATGACCCGGTATGGTGCCCCGGAGAAGTCGCTTTTTATATGACGTATGAACTATAAACCGATGAGTCCCGGGCTTCTGCCTGCGGACGACAGGAAGGCCCGTTTCCCGTTCCACGGCTGAAGCGCGGGACTCCGTATGATCAGCGCTGCTCGAGCACTGCTTTCAGTTTGGCGAGGTCTTTCAGGACCGCCGCTCTGTCGTTCGCCAGCATGGCGTCCGTCATATCAGGCAGCCTGAACAGGGTGAACAACACCTCGCTGCTCTCACCATTGGCTACCACCCGCATGGGCACATATACTTCCTGCCCGTTGCCGGGATACACGTAGTGATCGGCGATCCGGAAAGGATTGAATGGTGTGAAACGGGCCGTGGCGTTGTTGCCGTTGGCCATTTTAAAACGCCAGGTATCGGGTGTGCCGGCCGGTTCCAGGTTGGAACCGAAACCTTCCGCCCAGGCGCCGAAGTTAGCGGGTACTGACAGGAACGCATATACGTCATCTGCCGGCCGTAGTACGGTGATACTTAATGTTTGTGCTGGTAATGCCATTTTTGTCGTGTTTACGGTTTGCGCTTTTGTCTGCATGAAAAGCAGCAACAGCAGGCCGAAGCCTATGCTAATGCATCTTCTTTTTTTCATGGTCTTTTGATACAAAGGTAGCGGGCGGACCTGCTTCGCACTTTGGAAAAAAACGACAAAATAAAACGCTTACAAACCTGCCAGGCGGACGAGGAACCCTATTCAGTTTTCCGGTGCGGCATATTGTACGATGTCGATGCCTACGCCGTTGGGGTCCATGATAGCAAAATGATGATCACCCCATGGCTCTTCCCTTAGTGTTATCTGAATGGGAACACCTTTGGCCTGCAGGTCGGCGTAGATGGTTTTTACATCTTCCACTTCTATGGTGAGATACACGCCTTTGCCGCCAAAGGCCGGCTGGAACAGCGGTTGCTGGCTGGCATGTTCCGGCAGCAGGAAACTGATTTCCGCTTCACGGCCGGGCGTATGCAGCAGCAGGTAAAAATCATTTTCGAAGGTTACCCCAAAACCGAGCACCCCGGTATAGAAGTCTTTGCTCTCCTTTATTTTGGCTGTGATAATACCGGCATTCATTTTCATACTTTCTCTTTTTTTGATGACAACACAAAGATGAATGTATTTACCGGGATGGTATTGTAAAAAACGGACAAACTCAGGGCAACGCCAGGGTAGGAGGCAGGCCGTACATCGTTTTGAACTCCTTGATGAAGTGTGCCTGGTCGTAGTAGCCGGCATCGAAGAAATGTTTATTGGCTTTCAGGCTATCGGCAGAGGGCGCGGCATGCAGCAGTTGCTGAAAGCGTACCACCTTACTGAACGTCTTGGGAGAATCGCCGATATAAAAATCAAACAGCCGTCTCAGTTGCCGCGGGCTGACACCACTATGAAGCTCTTTTTCCAGCCGGATATTACCACCGGCCCGCAGGATCAGGTCTACCGCCTGTAACAGGCGATGATCAGCATCTGTGTGATGACCTGCCAGTATTTTTTCAAAAAACCGGTCCAGCAGTGGTTGCAGCGCTGCCAGGTTATGGAGGCCGTTTGTCAGCTGCGTAAGGCCGGTCGCCAGCGCGGGCGCCACGGCATCGAGCGGTTCAAAACGATTGGTCAGCGAAGCGGCATTTACGCCAAACAGCAGTGGAAACGCTGCCGGCAGAAAGCGGATACCGATATAGTTAAAAGGATGATCGAGCGGAAATTCAGTATACGTGGTGGAGAACCCCATGACATATACCGCATCCGGATGATGAGTATGGAAAAAGATATCTATGCAGCCGTCAGCGACCACACGGTAAACAAATGGTTCCGACAGCGAAGGGCGAGAGGTAAGCTGCCAGTAGCAATAGATATAAGACGTCAGTGGAAGCGATGGCAGACACTCCCCGTAGGAAGCCTGGTCGCGCCCGGAGCGGATGGCCGGTTGTACAGGCCTGAACAGCTGCCGTATGTCAGGAAGATATTGCATCGGCGGAAAGATAAATCATCTACGGCGGTTTGTAAAATCAACCTGACAGCTACATGTATGAAAAATACCTGAAAAACGCTATTTTAGCGGCCGTTTAACAACAGTACAGCATGAGCGGAAGGCCAGCCATTAGTATTATCATTGCCACCTATAACACTGCGAAAGACATCGGCGGTTGCCTCGATGCGATTGCCGCGCAATCCTTTAATGACCTCGAAGTGGTGATTGTGGACGGCGGCAGCACCGACCAGACTATGGCGCTTGTGAAATCCTATGCAACACGCCTTTCGCTGAAATGGTGCAGCGAAAAAGACAATGGTATTTATGATGCGCTGAATAAAGGCGTGAAAATGGCTTCCGGCCGCTGGTTGTATTTTCTCGGTGCAGACGATCGTTTGTTGCCGGGTTTCAGTGATCTGGCCGCCAAATTACAGGATGAACAGGCGGTGTATTATGGTATCACCAAAGAATATCACAGCGATGGGCGGGCGCCGGTGGGACTGCTTACCGGTGAATTCTCCAGGTACAGGATGGCCAAGGGTGCTATCAATCACCAGGCGATCCTTTATCCGGCGGCGGTGTTTCAGCACTATGCCTATAACCTGCGCTACCGCGTGTATTCAGACTATGAACTGAATATCAGGGTGTGGGGCGATGCCCGTTTCAAAAAGTTGTTTTATCCGATTCCCATCGTAAGTTATAACATGACAGGTTTTTCTGCCAACAATCCTGATACGGTGTTCCTGGCGGAAAAGCCGGCCATTATCCGGGAAAGCCTCGGCTGGCTGGTGTATGTGCGTTTTATGCTGAAAGAATGGAAACGCCGGCGTAAACAGTCCTGATCATCCGGTGATATAACTTCTCCGGAAAAATTCTCCTACCCGTCCTTTAAAATAATACTTCAGTTTGGTGCCGAAAGAGCGCCTGTAGCGGGGTATTTCCATCATTTCGTGGAAGGTGCCCTGTAGGCCGGCGGCCTTTAACTGTTTGTCTACTTTTGCCAGTGCGTGGATGTAAGGTTTGTAGATGATTTTCAATTGTTCGTCCGTAATGGGATATTGTCCCAGGAAACAGCCTTTGGGATAACAGTATTTGTAATCCTGGTAGTGGTAGAACACCAGCCCGAACTGTTTGCCGTTAGCGATTTCGGAGCCGGTAATATTTTTGCCCTGTTGGGAGAAGGTATATTGCTGTATGTTCCAGGGGGCTACACCGCCGCCCAGGTGTTGCAATTCATGTACGCCCTCAAAACGCTCCATCCAGTAATCCAGGTATTTCTGGTCCCCGAATTTGCCGTCTTCAAAACGTTTGTAACACCATTCGAAGCAGGATTCTTTCCAGTCGGTCAGCACTCTTCTGCCGTTTTCATCGTTGCGAAAGAACATGAACTGCACGCAGTATCTGCCGCTCAGGGCAGTCTGGTCGTATACCGGCGTATAGCGGTGGTCAGTGATCAGTACCGATTTGTTGCCCATCTCATTTACCAGGATGGCGGGATCATCAAAGAACAGCAGGTCTGCATCGATATAAGTGCAGGAGGGCAGCCGGTATCGCTCCAGGCAATACTCGATGGTGGCCGGTGTGCAGGTCCAGCAGTATTCTCCCGGTGTACGTGTAGGCTTTATCGTTAGCAGCCGTTCGTCTTCAAATTCGGCAAGGGAAATAACAGTCGCTTTGGGTAGCCGCAGCGCGGTAAGGGTTTGATGGCACAGATCGTCGAAGGCGAAGATATACAGGTGAAAGTCCGGGCATTGCTGCTCCAGGGATTCGTACATCGCCAGTCCGCGTGTCAGGTATAATGAGTTAAAGAGAGTGCAAAAATTAAGCATGCTTGTTTCGTTCAATATCAGAAAAAGATCAGGCGCCGGTCAGCAGGTATCTCAGCCAGCGTTTGAAGCGTTTCCGCTTCCGTTTGAAATACGGGTATTTGTGCAGGCTGAGGAAAAAGTCCTTAAAGGCACTGTAGCCCTGCCTGCTTTGTTTAACCGGGATATTACCGACAGTTACCGGTTCCTGGCTCACGGACACGTCGTAGTCGCTGGTGTCAGCGCAGTGGGTGCCGGAATTGTCCATGCCGTTGTCTCTTGCGAGCGATTTGCCGGGGTAGAGCGTATACTGATCTTTCAGGAAAGCGGAGGCGTACCATCTTACAGCCCACGAATCGTTGCGGCCTTCGATCTGGTCCTTCAGCATGTTGGTGTAGGAGAAAGTATCGTCAAAGTCGAACTGGAAGGACAATTTCCGGCGGATTACCTCGTCGAGCAACTTCTGCCCGTCCGCCTCGAAATGGTCCCATGCTCTTTTCCAGGTAGCCCAGATGGAGCAATCGGCGCCCCGGATGAAGAAAGTGGGTGGCACCGGTTTCCGAAGAGGATACAGTAGGGCGCAGATACAGGCTACTTTGGGTTCCTGTTCGTAATAGTCCAGTGCATCGTTCAGAAAGCGGAGGCAATGAGGTGATACCAGGATATCGTCTTCTATCTGGATAATTTTACCATGTTTGTTGACCACCATGGTAACGCCGGAAATAATGCTTTTAGACAGCCCCAGGTTGACCGGCTGCTCGATGATGGAGATGCTTCCGAAGCCTGTCACGGTACGGAGGTAGTCCCTCACTTCCTGCACACGCGGAACATCCTGCCCGTGGCGCGGCCCGTCGCTGAAGATATACAGGTCAGAGGCGGCGGCTTCCGGATTCTGCAGCAGGTATTCGATGGTCTTTTGCGCTTTGTCGGCCCTGTTGAACACAAACAACGCAATAGGAGCTAAAGACATATTTCCTCCGGTAGTTTAGAAATTTCTGGCATAATCAATCGGCAAATATAATAAAATTCAGCTAAATTACATGTGAAGTATTTCCTTAATGATACTGTTCTTATGCGTTTATCCCTGCTACAACTTCCGCTGGTGCTCATGCTGGTATCCGGCAGTGCTTATGCTCAGCAAGACAGTCTCCAGGCCCGTGAGAAAGCCATCGCCGCTATCAGATTTATGGACAGCGGAGAACCGGAGAAATCCATTCCTCTGCTGGAAGAGGCTGCCAGGCTCGACCCTAAAAATCCAGACTATCCGTATGAGATAGCCTATGCCAGTTACCTGATGAAGGATTACGAAAAAAGTGTGGACATCCTCAAAAAGCTGACCCGCCGCGATGATGCGAACGACCGGGTGTACCAGCTGCTGGGCAACAGTTACGATATGGCCGGGCAAAAGGAGAAAGCCATCGAGACGTATGACAAGGGGCTGAAGTTATTCCCGGCATCCGGTAACCTGTACCTCGAGCGGGGCGTTATGGAGATGATGGGCAAAGAGTACAACAAAGCGCTGGCATATTTTGAAGCCGGTATTGCAGCTGCACCCATGTACGCCTCCAACTATTACTGGGCGGCGAAAATATTCGGCAACTATACAGAGGAAGAAGTGTGGGGCATGATTTACGGGGAAATATTCCTGAACCTGGAACGGAATACCCGCCGGACCACGGAGATCAGTAAGATGTTATACCTGATCTATAAATCGGAGATCAAAATAGCGGGAGATTCTGCGAGTGTCAGCTTTAGTAAAAATAATGTGATCAATCTTACTTATGATGATCAGGGAGGCCCCGAGGCGTTGGCCGAGCAACTAAAAAAACTGAAAATGCCCTATGGCGGGATGGTCTATGAGCCGAATCTGCTCATGGCAGTCACCAGTGAGAAAATCATTAATCTGCAATCGCTCAACCGTATACGTTCCCGGTTCCTGGAGCTGTATCAGCAAAAATTCCGCGGTATGGCCAAATTACCGGTGGTGCTGTTCGATTACCAGCAGCAGGTGAAAGATGCGGGCTTCCTGGAGCCTTATAACTACTGGATACTGGGCTACGGGCAGGAGCAGGACTTCCTCGACTGGCGTGCGGCCAACAGGGATTTGCTTGACCGTTTCCTGGAATGGGTAAAGGACCACCGGCTGGCTATCAGCGAGGAAACCCGGTTCTATCGTGCCCGTTATTGATCAGGGCAACCTTGCCACCAGTCTTTCCGGCATGAGCCGCAACACCTGGTAAATCATCTTCCATTTAAATCCCGGTACAATAGTGAAACGTTTACCCGCGTTCACTACGGCGCCGGCAATGAATACCGGTTCCAGCATCAGTGACTCGGGTAATGGCAGTCCTGCTGTCATCTTACTGCGGATATAGCCCGCCACGATCACGTTGACGGTTATACGCCGGGCAAACAGATGTTGTCTTAGTCCCGCGAGGTATTGGGTAAAAGCCGCTTTGGTGCTTCCATAGATGAAATTGCTTTTCCTGCCGCGGACGCCCGAAAGGGACGAGAGCCCGATAATTCTTTCCAGCACTGTATTGGAGCTGTCTGTGGCAATGATGTTCAGGATGGACACCGCTCCGCAATAATGCACCTGCATCATATTGAAAGTGCCGTTCCAGTCCCGCATAGCGGCGGCATTGTCTTCCAGGTAACCGGCGGCATACAGTACGATCTGCGGTTTGGCCGGAAGGCTGTCATAGAACGCGTGGTGGCTGCTGAAGTCCGTCGCATCAAAATGGCGTACGGTCACCTGTTCCGGAGGAAGTTGTTGTTGCTGTACAAATGTTTCCAGTGCAGCGGTGCTGCGGGAGGCGGCTACCACATGATACCCGCGGCTGACGTACATTTTGAGCGCTTCTTTCGCTACGTCTGAATTGGCGCCCAGTATAAGGACTTGTTTCATATAATAAAAAGGATGACAGGATTTTTCGCAGGCGGGTTAAAACAGGCACGAAGTTCCTGTTTTTTGACGGTAAGTCAAAGCGTCTGTGAAAAATCCTGTCCTCTTTTTATTGCCGGTTAGCGCTCGTAGAAAGGCGCCGGTTCCAATCCCAGCGAACGGTAATAAACATATATCTGTCCGCGGTGGTGTATTTCATTATCGATAAAATAAAGCACCAGGTTGATCACCACGCCTTCGTACATGCCAAAAGCTTTGTCTGTTTCGAGGAAGCGCTCTTCCGAGATCATCGGCCAGTATTCGTTGATCAATCGGGTATTTTCGTCCCAGAGATCGAGTATTTCCTGTTTGGTGGCGGGCTGTTCTCTTTTAGGAATGGTCTGCCAGTTACGGGTGGCGGCGCCGGTCACACCCATGCCGGAAACATTGATCTGTTCCATGGCCAGGGCTGCCACGGAGCGCATGCCGCCGATAGAGTAGTCAAAGAAGCGGTCTTCCGGAAAGCCTTCCAGCAGGCGGCGGGTAAGGCGGCGGTGGCCCTGGTAGTGTTCAAGTAAATCGGCGCTGGAGATGGCGGTCACTGGTGCTGCGATGGTGGTGTTTTCCATATATCTGTTTTCTTTAGGTGTGAATAATGTTGATGGTCCAAAGATAACAGGGGGGTGGTGACAACCTTATGTCAGCAGGCTTGAAAAAAATTTTAATCCGGGAAAGTGAGCACGGTACGGCCGGTGTTGCGGCGGTTCTCCATGTCGCTGTGGGCGCGGGCTACATCCGAAAATACATAGCTGTTGACCTGGCTTTGGAGCCGGCCGTCGGCGATCAGTTCCAGCAGGTAACGGCTCCATTGCTGCCGTAGTTCCGGGGGGATGTTATAAACGGTGGACCCGATGATGCGGGCGGATTTCATAATAAGGTCCTGCGGGTTGACGGCCGTGGGCTGCCCGGAGCTGTTGCCGTAGACGATCAGGGTGCCATTGACGGCGAGGGCTGTCACCAGTTGCGCGGGCGTATCGCCGCCGGTGGCGTCCAGTACCAGGTCGGCGCCCTGCGGACCGGTGATGGCTGTCAGTTGTTGCAGCCAGTCGGCGTTGCGGTAGTTGATGGCATGGGTAGCGCCGAGGGAGCGCACATAGGCTTGTTTGGCCTCGCTGCCGGTGAGCGCGATGATCTGCGGCACGCCTTTGATCTTTGCCAGTTGCACCGCTTTGGAGCCTACACCGCCGGCGGCAGCCGTAATCACGACGGAGCGGTAGCCGCTGGTTTGTTCCAGCAGGTGCCGGGCTGTCAGTGCGTGGGTGAGCAGTCCTTCTGCAGGGGCTACCTGGTCCGGCAGTACCGTAAGGGCTGCGGCGGGAACGGCGGCGTAGGCTGCGTATCCGGCAGGAGCATGGCCGGTTACCCGTTGCCCTGCCCTGAGATGCTGTACTTCGCTGCCGGTTTCGGTGATGATGCCGCTCACTTCGCCGGGTAATATGGCCGGAAACTGCGCAATAAAAGGGTATATGCCCTGACGGATAAAGAGGTCGGCGTAATTGACGCCCACCGCCTGTACTTTCACGATGACCTCCTGCTGGGCGGGAGCGGGCATGGGCTGGTCAGTCACTTCCAGCACTTCAGGCGTGCCGTAAGCGTTAAGGGTCACTGCTTTCATATGATTTTGTTTAGACCGTACAAAGATGATATATCAGGTCCGATGAAACATCATGTGTTTCCTCTATGAAAGTGACTTGTTTTTCCGTCAGATTTTCTTTAAAGCCCGCGTTTTATGCGCCGTGATGTGGTCGGTTTTCCATTTTTCCGGGCGATGGTACAGGTTGTCGGGAAAGCTGTTAAATTCGTTGTAAGTATTTATTTTCCTATGAAAAAAATCTGTATATATAGTCTTACCCTGGCGGCGCTGCTGCTAACGCAGGTGTTACCGGCACAAAATAAGATCGTCGTGTTTCAATCTGATTTTGGTTTGAAGGACGGGGCTGTTTCCGCTATGAAAGGGGTGGCCAACGCCGTTTCCACCGATCTTAAACTGTATGATCTCACCCATGAGATACCGGCTTACAACATCTGGGAGGCGGCCTTCCGCCTGGAGCAGACGGTACCTTACTGGCCGGAAGGAACGGTTTTCGTGTCAGTAGTGGACCCCGGCGTGGGCACCAGCCGTAAGTCGGTCGTACTGAAGACCCGCAAAGGACACTTCATCGTAACGCCGGACAACGGTACCCTTACGCTGATAGCAGCGTCCGAGGGAATTGCCGAAGTGCGGGAGATCGATGAGGCGGTGAACCGCCGCAAAGGCTCGGGGAAGTCCTACACCTTCCATGGCCGTGACGTATACGCTTACACCGGCGCGCGCCTGGCATCCGGCACCATCACTTTTGACCAGGTAGGGCCGGTATTGCCGGCCATCGTGGTGAAGCTGCCGTTTCAGCGGGCCGTGCGTGAAGGGAGGACGCTCAGGGGGAATATTCCCATCCTGGATATTCAATATGGTAACGTGTGGACCAACATCGACGCAGCCCTGCTGGAAGAGCTGCGGCCGCAATACGGCGATATGCTGGAGGTGACCTTCTTTCACGGGAAGCAGCAGGTGACTACGATACAGGCGCCCTACAGCGAAACCTTCGGCGCAGTGGCGGAAGGAAAGCCGCTCGCATACCTCAACAGCCTGATGCAGCTGTCTTTCGCCCTTAATATGGGTAACCTCGCGGAGGCTTATCACCTCGGCAGTGGGAGCGACTGGAGCGTGGCCGTCACCCTGATGCCCCGGCAGAATTAAATCCTTTTAAGTAATTTGCGTCCCAGTTCAACAGTGATTATGGATATCAGTATCAATAAATATATCAGCGAGACAGGCTTCTGCAGCCGGCGGGAGGCAGATAAATACATAGAGCAGGGGCGCGTTACCATTAACGATAATATCGCTTCCAAAGGCAACCGCGTAAAGGCGGGCGACGTGGTCGAAGTGGACGGAGAGCCGCTGAAGAAGAAAAAGACGACCGTGTATATCGCGCTCAACAAGCCCAAAGGTGTTACCTGTACGACCGATCTGAAAGATAAAACCAACATCATCGACTTCATGAATTTTCCGTCGAGGATATTTCCCATCGGGCGGCTGGACAAGCTTTCCGAGGGACTGATCTTCCTGACCAACGACGGTGATATCGTGAATAAGATCCTTCGCGCCGGCAATCAGCATGAAAAAGAATATATCGTGTCTGTTGATAAACCCGTTACCCTGGAGTTTATCAAAGCTATGCGCAACGGTGTGAAGATACTGGGTACTGTTACCCAGAAGTGTTTCGTGCAGCAGGAGGGGACCGACAGGTTTCGTATTATCCTCACCCAGGGCCTCAACCGCCAGATCCGCCGTATGTGCGAGGTGCTGGGGTATAAAGTCGTGACGCTGAAAAGAACGCGTATCATGAACATGACCTTAAAAGATCTGGCGCCGGGGAAGTGGCGTTATTTTACGAAGGAAGAAATTTCCAGTATCAATACCATGGTGGCTTCCAGCAGTAAAACGGCTCCTGGCGACAACAGCGGCGGGATGGATGAATAGCGTGTATACTTATGCGTTAGGTAAAAGTTTTTTTTGAAAAAAATTTGGAAGTGAAAATTTAATTCCTATTTTTGCACCCGCTTAACAGCAATACAGTAAAGGATTCCGTAGCTCAGTTGGTAGAGCAATACACTTTTAATGTATGGGCCCTGGGTTCGAGTCCCAGCGGGATCACAAGCAACTTAGAAAACCTGCGCTAGTCGCAGGTTTTCTGTTTTTAGTCGAGTTCATACTCTATAACCTCAATTTTCTTTCTCCTGCTTTCTATATGTTAACCAGCTTTTACAAAAAAATATTCCTATCTGGATTTATTTGCCCCATCATGCATTGTTAAAATGAATGAGAGGCGGCAGAATGTGTAGTGCTTATATTTATTGTCTAAAACCTGCTGCCATACTTTGTGACCAACAAAATCATATAGCATTGGGAGCTATTTTGATAAGCGTTAGCCCTATCTTACGACTTCACTCACAAAAATGAGAGGAATTGCATTGGTGTAGTTTGCAAAATCTGCACGAATCGCATCCAGATGGGGAGCGAGAGCCGCCCGATATTCACTTATATTTTTCACATAAAATATGCCAATAGCCATATAAGGTAAAGCTTGGTCAGGAGCACCGGAAAGCCCTTTTTCAATTGTGTATTTAACCAGATTTGACCCTAACCAACTTGCCACCATGGGCATGTGCTTAGCTTCATAGTACTCCATATTGAAGGTTTTGCCCTCTGAATAAGGGTACATGATGGATACCTTAATTAAGCCTTTGTTAGTCATGGGAACGTTGTGTTTTGGTGATATTTCAGATCGCTTTTCCTGACTATATATAGAAAAACAAGTGGTTAAAAGCAAAAATGACAAAATTAGTTTAAACTTCATGATTCATTGGTTTTAAGTTATTCGAACGTTAAACCTACAATTTTTTAGCAGCATTTACATCACAGGCCTCAGTAGAAAATAATCGGGCTGTTTTCGCAGAAACCCTCACTGTACAATATATGCACAATATATGCACGATATATGCACGATATATGCACGATATATGCACGATGATATCGGCTGATACCCTTTTTTACATTAATGATAGAGATTATGCAATTTCTGCTAATTTTCGTAGTGCAAATATGAAAAGGTTCGAGTTTTGTACCATAGGGTTCACAGGAATTTAAGAAACCTCGCGCTAGTCGGGAGTGTAAAATAAACTGTGTCAACGTTTAATTTATAATCGCAATTTCAGTCGA
>NZ_CAMLHC010000002.1 GCF_946479755.1 uncultured Chitinophaga sp.
AATTATCCTGACTGAGCGTCACGTCGTGGATGCCGAGCTACTGCAGCAGATCGACCACTTCTTTCCCCAGTGATTCGTTGATTTCGAAATAGAGGGCGCCGCCGGGATGCAGCTTCTGCAGGGCTGTGTGGGCGATGTGCCGGTAAAACAACAGCGCGTCGTTGTCCGGTACAAACAGGGCGATAGCCGGTTCGAAGCCCCATACCTGCTGCTGCATGGTGGCTTGTTCGCGTTGCGTGATATAGGGCGGGTTGCTGACGATCACGTCAAACGAAGGCAGCGTGGCCATCTGTTGTTCGTCGAGCGCGCTGCGCTGCTGAAAGTCCACCTCCAGCCGTAGGCGTGCGGCGTTGCCTTTCGCGACGGCCAGTGCTTCTTCACTGACGTCTATGGCCGCTACTACTGCCGAGGGGATGTTCTGTTTTAATGCCAGCGGGATACAGCCGCTGCCGGTGCCGATGTCCAGCAGGTGCGGACGGGAATGACCGGCGAGGTCCTGCAGTATCCAGGCTACCAGCTCTTCCGTTTCCGGCCGTGGAATCAGCACGTGGCGGTTGACGGTCAGTTCCATGCCATAAAACCAGCCGGAGCCGGTCACATATTGCACAGGTTCCAGGCGCTGCAACGCTTCTATGGCGGTTTTTAGCCGGGCATTCTGGTCCGGCGACAACAACCGGGCTTTATGCACCAGCCGGTCCAGTTTATTCATGCCCGTTATATGTTCCAGTACGATATGAGCTATATTGGCTGCTTCGCGTGGATCATATATATCGCCAATGGCGCCTGTGATATAGGTAAAGGCTGTTTGTATAGTCAAATTTGATAATTTAAAAATCAGCAGGAAAATACAAACCGGGGGTGGTTGGCATTTTCCGTCGGCTAAAAACGTAATTTTGGCAAAAATATTACTTAACAGGGTATCATGAATAGCACAGACCATGAAATTTTTATGCGGCGGTGCCTGGAGCTGGCGGCCATGGGTAGCGGCCATGCGGCGCCCAATCCTGTGGTAGGAGCGGTGTTGGTGCATCAGGGCCGTATCATCGGGGAAGGCTTCCACCGGCAATATGGTCAGGCGCATGCGGAAGTGAACTGTGTGAACAGTGTAACGCCGGAAGACAGGCCCCTCATTCAGCGGGCTACCATGTACGTGAGCCTGGAGCCCTGTGCGCATCATGGTAAAACGCCCCCCTGCGCCGATCTGATCGTGTCAGAAAAAATCCCGGAGGTGGTGATCGGCTGTGTGGACACCTTCTCGGCGGTAGCCGGAAAAGGCATCGAAAAGTTGAAAAAAGCCGGTATCAAAGTACATACGGGCGTGCTGGAAAAGGAATGCAGGGCTATCAACCGCCGCTTCTTCACTTTTCATGAACAGCAGCGGCCTTATATCATTCTCAAATGGGCCCAGAGCCGCAATGGCTTTATGGCCGGCCCGGACGGTGCGCCGGTGCGCATCTCCAACCGCTGGAGCGACCGCCTTGTACATCGCTGGCGCAGCGAAGAGATGGCCATCCTGGTAGGCACCCGCACCGCTATTCTCGATAACCCCAGGCTCAATACCCGCCTGTGGCCCGGCAAGCACCCGGTGCGACTGGTCATCGACCGCACCCTGGCAGTGCCGCGCACGCATCACCTGTGGGATGGCAGCGTCCCTACCATCTTTATCACGGCACAGGAAGGAGAGGCGGGAAAAGCAGCGCTGCTGCAGCTCGACTTTACCACACCGCTGCTGCCGCAATTAATGCAAAGTCTTTACCAGCGCCAGATTCAGAGCGTGCTGGTAGAAGGGGGCCCTTATGTGCTGCAGCGTTTCCTGGAGACAGACCTGTGGGACGAAGCCCGCGTGATAACGGGAACGGATACACTGCCTGATGGACTGGCAGCGCCGGCCCTGCGGCAGGCGACGGCTTCTGAAAGCCTGTACCTCGACGGGGACCGCATCGACATTTACCGTCGCGGATAAAACAAGAATATCTGGTTTTTCTAAAATATATAGATGGAGGTTTATTTTACAGTTGACAAGACTGCTGTTGCTGAGTTCAAAGACAGGGGCAGCAAATTTCTGGGGTATGTGTTTCCCGTGAAGAGCCCTGAAGCAGTGAAAGATTGCCTGATGGAAGTGAAGAAAGAACATCCCAAAGCTACCCACCATTGTTATGCTTACCGGCTGGGCACCGACGGGATGCAGTTCCGCGCCAATGATGACGGAGAGCCTTCCGGTTCTGCGGGTAAACCCATTCTCGGGCAGATAGACAGTAAACAGTTGACAGATGTGCTGGTAGTGGTGGTGCGGTATTTTGGCGGCACCCTGCTGGGCGTGCCGGGGCTGATCAATGCTTATAAGGTGAGTGCTTCCATGGTGCTGCAGCTGGTGCCGGCTGTTCAGAAAAACATCGAGTCAAAATATCATCTCACTTTCGACTATACCATCATGAACGATGTGATGATCGTGGTGAAACAAAACAATTGCACCGTGTTGTCGCAGGAGCTGCAGCTTTTCTGTACTATGGACATAGGAGTTCCAAAGACGAACGAGGAGCTGTGCCTTTTACGCCTTCGCGACATTCACGGACTGGAGATAAAATCGTTGAAGTAGCGGCTGTTGGTTTCGTTGTGAATTGAAAATTGGCAAACAGTTCCAGACAAAGGTAGGGTGACCGGGAAGCTTCCGGCATGTCCATTCTAACGCATGCTCTTTTCAATAACAGCACCATAGCCACCGCGGCTGCTGCAATTAAAAAGAATCGATAACGTTTCAACATAGTGGTAATATTTCAGGGTGATAACGAGGACGATAAAGAAATATGCCAGAAAAATATTTGTTGAAAATGAATAAGTTATACAGTAAATAGGTGGCTGAAATTGTCCGAACACGAAAGCCGAACGTCCAAAACCGGACAAAATCAAAAATCAGTTACAAATTACGGATAAGGAATTTACGAATAAAGGGTTTTCTAATGGGATGCATAATTATTAACATTTCCATAAGAAAACCCTTCATTATTTCTAAATAACTGTACCGTTTATTAAAACCGGGGACTTACCACGAGGTCTTTGCTGCCCGGGGTGTATTGATAGAAGCCTTCCCCGCTTTTCACGCCGAGGTAGCCGGCGGTAACCATATTCACCAGCAGGGGGCAGGGCGCGTATTTGGGGTTGCCGAATCCGTCGTGCAATACGTTGAGGATGGAAAGGCATACATCCAGCCCGATGAAATCGGCCAGCTGTAAGGGCCCCATGGGATGGGCCATCCCGAGTTTCATGACCGTATCTATTTCTGCCACGCCGGCCACGCCCTCGAAGAGGGAATAGATGGCTTCATTGATCATGGGCATCAGGATACGGTTGGCGATGAAGCCGGGATAGTCGTTGACTACACAAGGTACTTTGCCCAGTTTCTCAGAGAGGGCAACGATTTCCTGTGTCACGCTTTTATCGGTGGCGTAGCCGTTGATGATTTCCACCAGTTTCATTACCGGCACCGGGTTCATGAAGTGCATACCGATGACTTTCGCCGGCCGTTTGGTGGCGGCTGCAATTCTGGTGATGGAGATGGAGGAGGTGTTGGTCGCCAGGATCGCGTCGGGATGGGCGTGTTGATCGAGGTCCTGGAATATTTTGAGTTTCAGCGCCACATTTTCGGTGGCTGCTTCCACCACCAGTGTCACTTCTTTTACGCCGTCAGGGATAGCGGTGAACGTGGTGATATTAGCGAGTGTCTGCGCTTTTTGTTCTTCGGTGACAGTGCCTTTAGCCACCTGTCTGTCGAGATTTTTGCCGATGGTCTGTATGGCTTTTTCAAGGGATGTCGCTGATACGTCTATCAGGTTCACCGTATAGCCATTCTGGGCAAATACGTGTGCAATACCGTTGCCCATTGTGCCTGCGCCTATAACCGCTACTTTTTGCATGGAGATTATTTTGGTTCTGATAATAAAGCAAGATAATCAATTACGAATTACGGATTACGAATTACGAATTATGGGATCTTTATAGCAGGGTTAGTTATTAACCTCTCCATAAGAAAGCCCTCAATTCGTAATTCGTAATCCGTAATTCGCAATTAATAATCGTCTTTTCGTTTGTAGTCACCCCGTTTCCAGGCCTGGATAAACTGTGCCCAGGCGAGCGGGTTGAAGATATTCTGTGGCGGTGGCTGTCCGGCGTAGTACAGTGACTGTGCCTGTTTATTGAGGTACATGCTGGTGCCTTCCGCGCCGTCGATAGGCGTGTAGCGGGTCATGGCCCTCAGCCTTGCATTCTCCGTGTTTTTACGGGCTATCTCATAGGCATCGTCGGGGATGTCCATGGTAGCGAAAGCTCTTTCAAACTCCTGCCGGCTGAGGTAGGGTTCGATAATGGTTACCGGAAGATAGGTGGTATCCTCCACCATGAGCTGTATCAGGGAGAAATTATTGCCTTTGAGGGTGGTCGGGATTTTATAGTCCTTCTTCTTAAAGCCTACGGCGCTGAAGGTGAGGGTGTCTCCTTTAAACACTACGATGGAAAATACACCGGCGGCGTTGGAGATGGTACCGCGGCCCTGGCCTCTGACAATAACGCTGACTGCCGGAACCGCCCGGAGGCTGTCCGCTGTCATGGTAAGTCCTGAAATCTGAATGACACTGTCCCTGAAATCCGCGATTTGGGCCTTCAACAGGAAAGGAGATAAAAGGAACACCAGGATGAGTGACAGTATGTAGGATCTTTTGTGATGCATGCCGGCCCTAAGATATAGAAATTTAATTACTTGTCTCCCAGCGATGGATGAACGCGAAGAAGAAGTTGTAAATTAACTTCCAATTGGGTTAACTTTGCAGTCAGGAATCGAATTTTAACAACAATTTATGATGACGAAAGAGCAGATTTTACAGGCCCTGAGCAACGTCGAAGAGCCCGATCTGGGTAAGGATCTGGTGACGTTGAACATGGTAAAAGATATAGAGATAAACGGCAACAAGGTGAAGTTTACGGTAGTGCTGACAACACCGGCCTGCCCGTTGAAAGATCTTATCAGGAACGCATGTGTCAATGCTATTCATATGATGGTGAGCAAAGACGCGGAAGTGGAAGTGGTGATGACGGCCAATGTGAGCTCGCGTCGTACGGAAGGTAAAGGTGTGCTGGCAGGCGTAAAAAATATTATTGTCGTGGCCTCCGGTAAAGGTGGCGTAGGCAAATCCACTGTAGCGGCCAATCTGGCGCTGGCGCTGGGCCGTGATGGCGCACGCGTGGGCCTGATGGACGCCGATATCTACGGACCGTCCGTTCCCATTATGTTTGGCCTCCGTGGCGAAAGACCGATGATGGTGAACGTGGAAGGCAAAGGCATGATCCAGCCGATCGAGAAATACGGCATCAAGGTGATGTCCATCGGCCTGCTGATCGATGAAAGACAGGCGGTGGTTTGGCGTGGCCCGATGGCCAGCAGCGCCCTCCGGCAATTCCTGACCGACGTATACTGGGGAGAACTGGACTACCTGGTGATCGACATGCCTCCCGGCACCGGCGATATTCACCTGACGCTGGTACAGACCGTGCCGGTGACCGGCGCCGTGATGGTGACCACCCCGCAGGACGTGGCCCTGGCAGACGTACAGAAAGGTATTGCCATGTTCAACGGACAGCAGATCAATGTGCCTATCCTTGGACTGGTGGAAAATATGGCTTATTTCACTCCGGCAGAACTGCCTGAGAATAAATACTACATCTTCGGAAAAGAAGGTGGCCGTAAACTGGCAGAAGATCTCGAAATACCGTTCCTCGGCGAAATCCCGCTGGTACAGAGCATCCGAGAGGGTGGCGACAGCGGCGAACCTGCCATGACCGGCGATGACAAAATTACCCGCAAAGCCTTCCTGGACGTGGCCGGCGCCGCTGCCAGAAGCATCGCGATGCGGAATGCCAACATCGCTCCCACTAAAATTGTGGATGTGATCGTATAAGATCCCGCACCCCGGTGCCTCAGCCCGGGAGCATATAACTACAGCGAAGATGAGGCGGAATGATCCGCAGCATCTTCGCTGTTTTTTTAAAAATTCTTCATTCTTTTTTTCCTTATCTTTAATTGAATCTTCCTCCAAAATGATTGTCGGTAAACCATAACGGCCACAACAAATACACCACAGTAGAATATTTTAGAGGTAATCATAATATGTTTAAACTGCCGCAATGCTTAAGTTTTACTTAACTTTGCGCCCCAAATAAACCGACTATGAATCGACAGGAATTGGTGAATCTTATTAAGGAAAAACAATCTTATCTGTGCGTAGGATTGGATACAGACATGCAAAAGATTCCGAAACACCTGCTGTCTCACGCAGATCCGGTGTTTGCCTTTAACAAGGCAATAATAGACGCTACCAAAGACCTTTGTGTGGCGTATAAAATCAATACGGCCTTTTACGAATGTATGGGCATCCGCGGATGGGAAAGTCTGCAACGTACGGTAGAATATATCCCTTCCGGTATCTTTACCATCGCCGACGCAAAACGCGGTGATATCGGCAATACTTCCACCCAATACGCCAAAACTTTTTTTGATACGTATAAGTTTGATTCCGTTACGGTAGCTCCTTATATGGGAAAAGACAGCGTATTGCCATTTCTCCAGTTCCCGGAAAAATGGACCATCCTGCTGGGACTGACATCCAATGAAGGCAGCCAGGACTTCCAGCTGCAACAGGCAGGGGACGAACTGCTGTTCGAAAGAGTAATGAAAACAGCCATGGAATGGGGCACACCGGACAACCTGATGTTTGTGGTAGGCGCTACACAGTCTGCTCAACTGGGATATATCCGTAAAATGGTACCGGACCACTTTTTCCTGGTACCGGGCGTAGGCGCCCAGGGAGGCAGCCTGCAGGACATTTCCACACAGGCCATGAACAAAGACTGCGGCCTGCTGGTAAACGTGAGCCGTGGTATCATCTACGCCGGCAACGGTGAAGACTTTGCTACCGATGCCCGTAACGCCGCCCTGCAATACCAGCAGGAGATGGCCACCTACCTGAACCAGACCACTGTCAGCCTCTGATACTGACAATAGCCGTTGGCGTTAGCTTTTAGCCGGCCCTGAAGAAATTTCCGGAAGGCTGAAAGTTAACTGCCACCCAGGCGGTTATTTAAAGACACAGTTTTTTTCCGTCCACCAGGGCAGCACCTCAAAACGTAACCGCCCCGCACGCACTGCCGGATCTTCCTTCACCAGTTGCACCGCTTCCAGACTATCGCGGCAATCCAGGATAAATATCCCCTTCATATCTCCGTCATTACCAAAAGGCCCTGCTACCATCAGTTTGCCGGTTTGCGCCAGCTGTCGTATATGCTGCATATGAGCGGCCTGGATATCCGCTGCCACTGCTGCCGGCTGATCGCGGTGAGGGCCACCTTTGAGAAATACCATCCAGTAACATTTCATGCCGCCCTCGGCAGCTGGCCGCTTATGGCCACTAAGAACAGCGGAGGATATGGATTGCAGCGCGGCAGGATGAAAAGATACCATCACGATAACCAGAAATGCCAGCAGGAAAAGTGCAGGAATAACTTTGCTTGCCATAACTTTTCAATTAGGAATTACGAATCAGGTTTTCCAATTATCCACTACAATTTACGAATTACCCGCCACATGATAAGAGCGATTGATTGACTATGAATGACTTAACAGGGCCATCCGTTTGCGCTGATTTCTAAAGCGCCTCACCTTACAGAGAATCCTTCATTCGTAATTCGTCATTCGTAATTCGTAATTGGTTATATTGGGGTATTAAACCCGAACAGATGTCTAAAGATTTATTCCAGTCACCGGATTATTATGCTGTAGATGGTTTGTTGACAGAAGAACACCTGTTGATCCGCGACACAGTAAGGCAGTGGGTAAAGAAAGAAATTTCGCCCATTATTGAAGATTATTGCCAGCGCGCTGCTTTCCCTTCGCATATTCTGAAAGGGCTCGGCGAACTGGGTTGTTTTGGTCCCACTGTACCGCAGGAATATGGCGGTGGCGGGATGGACCATATTGCCTACGGGCTGATGATGCAGGAGCTGGAACGTGGCGACAGTGGCATCCGTTCCACCGCGTCGGTGCAGGGCTCCCTGGTCATGTATCCTATTTTTACTTTCGGCAGCGAAGCGCAGAAAAAGAAATATCTGCCTAAACTGGCTACCGGCGAATGGATGGGCTGCTTCGGCCTTACTGAACCGGACCACGGTTCCAACCCGGCCGGCATGATCACCAACTTCCGCGAAGACGGCGACCATGTGATCCTCAACGGCGCTAAAATGTGGATATCCAATGCACCTTTCGCACAGATCGCCGTGGTGTGGGCCAAAGATGCGGAAGGCGTTATCCGCGGCATCATTGTGGAGCGGGGCATGGAAGGGTTTACCACACCGGAAACGAAAGGCAAATGGAGCCTCCGCGCCAGCGCTACCGGTGAACTGGTATTCGATAATGTAAGAGTTCCCAAAGAAAATATACTGCCACTGGTCAAAGGCCTGAAAGGACCGCTCAGCTGCCTTTCTTCCGCCCGGTATGGTATTGCCTGGGGGGTTATCGGTGCCGCGATGGACTGTTACGATACGGCGCTGCGCTACTCAAAAGAACGCAGCCAGTTCGGCCGGCCTATCGGTGGTTTTCAGCTCACCCAGAAGAAACTGGCGGAGATGGTGACAGAGATCACCAAAGCGCAACTGCTCAACTGGCGCCTGGGTGTCTTGAAAAATGAAGGCAAGGCCACACCGGCACAGATCTCCATGGCTAAACGCAATTCCTGCGAAGTGGCCACCAAAATAGCCCGCGACGCCCGCTCTATCTTAGGTGGTATGGGCATCACCGGCGAATTCCCTGTCATGCGGCATATGATGAACCTCGAAAGCGTGCTCACTTATGAAGGCACGCATGAGATCCACCTGCTGATCACCGGTATGGATGTTACCGGCTTCGACGCTTTCAAATAACCGTACTCCCGATAAGAAAACCGGCAGACGCGCCTCCCGGGCATGTCTGCCGGTTTCGTTTTCCGGGATTATTCGTACAGAAAACCACGGCGCAAAATATTATCTTACCTGCCGTCACCTTTGTTATCTGTTTTTTATGAAGACATTTTTATGGCTATTGATAGGCGTATGTACCGCGACTGCAGCAGCGGCGCAGGAACAACCGCTGAAACTGGTGACCTGTGAAGGAAAGGCGCAGGGCACTTATTATATTGTGAAATACCTCGCTGCAGACACCGCGTCGATGCAGGAGCGTATAGATTCCGTGTTTGCCGTGATTGACCAGTCGCTGTCATTGTATAAACCCGGTTCGCTGATCAACCAGTTCAACGCCACCGGTGACGTGAGCATGGACGGGCATATGCGGGCAGTAGTAGAGAAAGCCATCTATACCAGCAAGGCGACCCGTGGTATTTTTGATATTACCGTGAAGCCATTAGTGTATCTCTGGGGCTTTGGTGTTACCAAACCTTCTTTCCGGGGAGTGCCGCCGGCAGACAGTATTAAAAAGGCGATATCGTATGTGGGTTACCGTTACCTCTCGGTAAAAGGGGATCATCTTACGACCACTAAAAAAGGAGTACAGATAGATTGTAATGGTATCGCGCAGGGCTATACGGTAGATGTATTGGGGCGGTTCCTGGAAGAGCAGGGCATTCAACACTACCTCGTGGACGTGGGAGGGGAGCTGTGTGCCAAAGGTGTGAACCAGCAGGGTAAAAGCTGGCGTATCGGCATTGAGCGTCCGGCGCCCGGCGATACCACGTATGAACCGATACAGGCCATGGTAGCGCTGCAAAATAAGGGCATTGCTACCAGCGGCAACTATCGCCGTTTCTTTGACCAGGGACGCACCCGTTTTGCCCATACCATCGATCCGGTAACGGGCGTGGCATTGCATAACCAGATCATCAGCGTAACGGTGATTGCGAAAGATTGTTTTACCGCAGACGCCTTTGACAATCCGCTGATATTGATGGGTGTGGAAAAAGGGTTGGCGTTTATCGCGCAGCATCCGGCATACGGACTGGAAGCGCTGTATATCTACAAGGCGGCAGATGGCAGCATTAGAGAAGCTTACAGCAAGGGTTTCAGTAAATATTTTTTTGAGCAATAAAAAAGCCCCGCTTCGAATAAACGAGCGGGGCGCATCCTCACTATTCCTCTTTCATGAATATGGATAAAAAATGTTTTAGTGTATGTGTACTTTGATACCAACGTTTGCCTGAACGGTGTTGTAGTTGGTAATATCGTTGTACTTATACGGTGAATAGTTGTACCGTACGTTGGCGTTGAACATCACCGGGGAGTAGCGGCCAAAAGGTACGTTGATACCCACTTCCGGGCTGACCATAAACTGCCAGCTGTTTTTCTTCTCTACAAACTCACCCCAGTATTTTTCGTAGTTCATATTTGCAGCACCGACGCCCAATACGCCGTAAGGAATAACGGGGCTGGTAGCAGGTGTGAAAGCATAGCCCACCGTAGCCTGGAGGGGTATTACCTGCAGGGTGCGGGATTGTACAGCGGATACGTCCCCTTGTTTATCGGGGTATACCGCACGGGGTATTCTCTCGTAGAAGTCCTGGTAACCGCTGCGTACACCTACAGACAGGCGATCGTTCAACATATAGGACAGACCGGCGCTCCAGCCACGGAAGCTGGTTTTATCGGTGTAATCTTTCAGGGAGCCGAGGGGTTGGGCAATGGAATAATTGATGTCTATGGACAAAGGCGGACGGCTTTGCGCAGACACAGCTTGTGCAGCGATACATCCCGCGAAAATCAACAGCCAGTTTTTTATCTTTTTCATCTCTCTATCAATTTAAAATTTTCGGAATGGGCGTTATTTGCTTTTGCTCAGGTATGCTGATTGTGCAAAGGAAGCCTGTACCATTGGGTCCACGTTGCTGGTGTTCCATACGCCTGAGCCGCGCCACAGGGCGTTCCATACAACGTTGAATTTGTCGTTCTTCGCGTTTTTCAGATCGAAGAGATCGATAGCGGTCTGTTTTTCGTTGACCTGGTATACCGTGTAGTAAGAAGGCCAGTACCAGCCACCGCCGGGGTAACCCCACCATCCTGCGTCCCAGTAGCCTGGACCGCCCCACCATCCCGGATTCCAGTTGATGCTGGTATAGGAGTTATCGATACGGGTAAGGTTAATGCCCAGATCGGGTTTGGCGGATTTATCCACCAGCGTATACCCTCTCTGTTTCATGGCAGCCGTCACAGACGCAATGAGTTGTTTGTCGTAGGTGGTCAGGGCTTTTTTAGCGGAATCGCTGTTCCTGCTGAGTACGACCACGGAGTCAACGATACTGAAGGTAGTATAGGACTTAAAATCAGCCGTATTGTCGTGGTTGGTGATATAAATCCGGGACTCCTCGTCTGTCATGTCCTTCAAGGGGTCTTTACGGCAGCTGCTGATGGAGATCATTGCCACAAGAGCGGCAACAGCACTGAGTAAATACATTGTTCTTTTCATATCCTCGCGTATTAATTTTTATGATAGGTCTCTTCCGTAAAGGTTAACAGCGGAATGCGTGTCAAATGTTAACATATAACGCCGGCTGGCACGCGGCTGCAGGGAAGTTTCCGTTTATCCTATTATTCAACGCTTTGGATAGAAAGAAGTTACAGGAAGTTTATTCGATAATTGTTAAGGTAATCCTAAAATGAAAATTGGGTTAACAAAATGAGCTTTTAACAAAGATGGTTTAGTTTAATATGTTTTTGGATACCAATACATCTTTTAACTGCTCCGGATGAACGAAATGGATGCTGTCGATGCCTTGCGCTTCCGCGGCTTTTACATTGCGGAGATTGTCATCGATGAACAGGGCGTGTTCTGCATCCACCTGGTAGCGGTTGAGCAGGAGCTGATAAAAAGAGGGAAAGGGTTTGCGTTGTCTTTCGCGGCCGGACACCACGATACCGTCAAACCATTGCAGGAAGGGGAATTCCACCAGGGCGAGGGGAAATGTTTCGTTGGACCAGTTGGTGAGAGCGTACAATTTGTATTTACCACTGTCTTTCAGCTGGCGGAGCAGTTGTACTGATCCGGGGATTTCGCCGCCCAGCATTTCTTTCCAGCGGCCGTAGTAGGCGCGGATCTGGGCTTCGTGCTGGGGATGGCTGGTGACCAGCATTTCAGTGGCTTCCTGCAGGCTTCTGCCGGCATCCTGTTCTTCGTTCCAGTCATGCGTGCAGATGTTCTGCAGGAAATTGTCGATTTCTGCTTCTGTCGCAAATATTTTGCGGTACAGATAACGGGGATTCCAGTCGATCAGCACCGATCCCAGATCAAAAATAATAGTGTCGTACACGTTATTCGTTTGGCTTTTCATAGGTTAATGAGACAATTAGAAAGCGATTGAGTTTAAAGGCTGTCGGGTATTTCGTCGGCGGCATCTTCCAGTAGTTTGAGATCTACGGAGTCGCTACCGGCAATACCTTCGATGGAGCCTTTGATATGTGCTGCGTTGAGTAGTACTTTTTCCAGTTGTTTTTCGCGGGCTTTCCACAGTTTTTCCATGGCGTCGCGCTCGCGTTGTATGGAGAGTTTCATCGACATAAAACCTTCGCGGATAGCTTTCCATTGTTCAGCAAATTCGCTGCTGGTCAGGTATCCGTAGAGCATATGCATTTTATCTCCTTTATTTTCCTGGGTGCGGATGCTGCCGGCGATTTTGATGATACCGTCGCGTAGTACATAGGCGAGTGATTTTACTTCCGCGAAGGTGCAGATCCAGATACCTTCTTTTTCCCCGAAGCGCTCCATGTCGCGGGGCATGGCCTGGGTTACGAGGATGGCCACGTCGATGCCCTGGCTGCGCATGTCGGCTTTCAGTTTTTCTATCCAGTCACGCGTAAATTCTTTGGTCCTTTTGCTTTCGTAGATAATACGGCCGCATTCCTGGCCAAAGGAGTTACGTATCAGCTGCACACAGTCGGCCCCGCGTACCCCTTTGCCCACGGGCGTTACCTCGTCAAACGGGAAGGTGCTGCGGAGCATTTCTTCCAGTACGAGTTCCTGTACTTCGCCCTGCAACTGGGTAGATCCTTGTTCCGCGCGGCGTTTCATTTCCTCCGCCAGCTTACGCTGGTCTTCCAGTTGTTTTTCCAGTTCGCGCATGCGCAGCTGGTATTCGGTATCTTTCAGTGTATTGCGTTCTGCTTCTTCCTTGCGGATTTTTTCTGCCAGCTCACCGCGGGCTTCCATCAACTTCTTCTGCAGGTCCAGTTCCAGCTCCTGCTCTTTATTTTTCAGTTCCTGTTCTTTCCGGAGGAACTCCAGTTCCTGTTTGCGGGCCTCCCGGAGACGGGCTTCCTGCTCCTGGTTGGCTTCCCGGAGGGTGGATAACTGGTTGTCATAATCGGCAGTGATGGATTTACGCAGCTCTTCCGCCAGGCTTTCCTGTAACCGCTTTTTTTCTGCCTGCAGCCGCTGGGCCACTTCCTGTTCCTGCTGCTGACGGAGTGTTTCTATCTGCTGGCGTTCCTGTACCATGCGGTTTTTCTCCGTCAACAGGCTGTTTTTTTCGGCCTGCAGGGAATCGAGGCGCTTGCGCCATTCAGATTCCATTTTTCCCCTCATTTCCTTTTCGATGTCTGCGGCAAATGCATCCTCCATGACAAATTGGTGTCTGCAATTGGGACAGGTAATAGATGTTCCCATAATTTCAGTACAAAAATTACGTAAAGATAGGGTTTAAGCAAGTTCGCCGGAAACGAATAAAAAAAGGAAGGAACATGACTTCCTTCCGCTCAACATAAACGGCACAAACAATAGTAAATAGGTTTAACAATAAGATAGTGCAATTTCCTGTCTGGGGGTTATTGCTAAATTCTTCTTTTATTATTAGCTGAACGTTAAGGAATGATGAAGGAATTGTTAAGAAATATGATACTATATTATCAATAGATGATTTTATATTGTCTTTTTGGTGTGATTATTGTACATTTCACGTTGCTGTGATGTAATTTCGGTGCAACTTTTCTTACTTTACTCTGTTAAAAATCAAGAAGCCCTTCAGGATTGGACCCTGAAAGGCTTCAATTCCGGAATCTCACGTATTGTCCGGTTTCAACGGCCTCCCCCGTTAACTAGGAGGCTTTCTGATTATCAGCTTGCCTAGGGCTGAAGATCAGGGCTCCGATACTACTTGTGACAGCTGCAACGGCAGGCAAAGCGGTAAACTCTGCCTTTGGGATGCATCCTGCGTACACCATTTCTGGTAACGTAGGGGGTAAACACCCAACCGTTTTTGCAGCAACACTGGCATCCTGTTGTCATGCTCCGATTTGTTGTGCTGCTACCAGCCAACGCCGTGGTAGCTTCGGCGATCTGTCCATCGGGACAAATAACTTATAAAAAAAGCCCGAGTGTTAGGCGACACTCGGGCTAAAAGTTAATTTTTCTCACTTTGAGCCACTCCATTGGAGCACAACTCAATTCGTGATCATGACTGGGCAAATATATGTTGGATTAATAGAAATGCCAAATCATTAACAAATAGCCAGATGTCACTAACCGCATGGCAAGTTATTAACACTGTGGATAACCGGTTGGAGAAATGCTGGGGAGTAGGTTACTTTGTACCGTAACAAACAACCAGTAGTTCTCTACAAATGTTTTATCTCATTGAAGCCTCGACTTTTGTCGGGGCTTTTACCTATATCATAAAGTTATGAAGATGTTTCAGGGGGTGGGGTTTTACTTTTCAACAGGTTGTGGAAAAAGAATACGCCGTTTTTCCAAATCCATATTGGTAGCGAAATCTGTGACCACAGTCGAATAAAATATTGGTGGCAGTGTATTTAAAATGACTGTTAGTTTTAATTTAAGCTATTCTTTGATGGATGATTTACTTAGCTCCTGCATAACATACCAATTAGGGATTCTCTCTTGCTCGAGCCGATTGTTTTTTGTTAATCCTTTTAAATAGTGATATAGTTCGGATTCCGATTTATGCAGATAATCGAGATGGCTTACCTGATTTTTGGGCCCACTAGTGTGTTGGGAGCTGAATGCATCAAATACTGTTCTATTCATTAACAGTGCCTGCGTTTGACTGAACATCGATCTTATGATGGATAACATCTCAAATCCCTGGACGTCTATGTCTCCCCAATACAGGATCTCCATTTCTTTCAGCCAGGTGATTTGTTTTAAGCTGCTTACAGCATATCCTCCTCCGAAAATGGCTATTGTACCGGTCAGTTGCGGCAAAGTCAAGAAGTTTTCGATATTACTATAGGAGGCTTTGTTTTCCATAATAATTACCTTAACACAAGGTAAGTGCAGTTTTGCAAGGTCCTGAATAGTAATGCCGAGATGAGAGACGCCACTGAAATGTTGGGTAAGTTGTTTGTCCAGTAAACGTAGTTGGATTAACCGGTCATACGTTTTGATATGAAAGCGCTCTTCAAAGCAAGAACCCTCTTTGAATACAAATTCGCCGATAAGTTCCATTAAAAGGCTTTCCAGAACACTTTTATTTTCCTCGATAAACTTTGTGTGTGGTTGCGCCAGGATTTCACGTAAGTAGCATTGTGGTTGAGGGTTGGAGATGAAATACTTACAAACATTTACTAGTCCCGGCCACCTGCCAGCTGCTGTTATCACTTTAAGCGGGTTTTTCTTTAACCAGCTTTCCAGCTGCGGAAGCTCTTTTCGCAATAAGGCTGCATCCTGTCTAAACGAGTTCCATTCTTTCTCTTTTCCAAGATATTTCCAAAAATCTTGCGCCTCATCGAAAATAATTTTTTCGGGCAACTTTTGCTTGCCTAACTTCCTGGTATTCACCTCCTTTAATGCTACCCGGTAGCCATATCCTCTGATCTCTTTGGAGTTTTGAAGTAATAGCCCCAGCTCATTGTTTAATGCGTCAAAATTCTTTTCCGTGAGTGCTTTATCACTTCTTATCACCATTGGAAAGTACGTTTTCCCTTCAAGCCATGAGGTCAGTACGTCTGAAACTTTTCTTTCAGCCCTTGTTAATATTTCCTTTGGTGTTATCAATTTGCTAATGTTTTAGCCTGCCACACTCTTTTTTGCTCATGATATTGTGGCATGGTCAAATTATGGACTCTGGATCTTTCTGTACTCAGTTTCTCTACAAAATGGCAGGAAGAAATATATTCTTCAGCTACATATATCTTATCAAGCGGAGTCACAACAAGTATTTGTAAATGAAGCTGTTTGCAAAGCGCCATCAGGTAGTGCGACTTTTCCGGATCAAGTTTGCTGAATGCCTCGTCCACGGCAATAAATCGAAAGGAGTCTCTTTTAGGGCCGCTATCACTGATACCAAATTGAAAAGCAATAGCCGCGCCTAATACAGTATAAGTAAATTGTGCTTTTTCACCGCCTGATAAACTGTCGGAACTGTCCAATGTCTTTCTTCGCTTATTGTTTTCTCTGAGGAATTCCTCTGCCTCAAAGTCCATCCAGTTTCTGACATCTATCAATTTCCTCCGTTTCTCCCTGTCGTTGTGAAGTCTCTCGATGAGGTTGTGTATATTCAGAAAAGCAGTTTCCATCCAATCGTCATCTTTTGCCAGCGCTATGTCAGCCGCGGGCACAATACAGTCGCTAAGTTCCCGTTTGAAGTTCCTTATTTCAAGGTCCTTCGCAGGCTTTGACCGGAGTTGGATGTAGGTATGCGGATTTACATTAAAGTCAATTTTATGTAGGGATCTATTTAACTCCAGGATGTGTTCCTCTATTTCTTCCTGTCTATTGTCCAGGCCTGTCTTAAAAGAAGTAATTCGGGAAGTCACGGAGTCTTTCATATATTCCTTAAAATCTTCTTTATATTTGGGCAGGTCTTCTTTTGTGATACGGTCAAATAACTCCCTGAAATCATCTGCATAATGCGTATTGGCTGAGAGATTTACAGTGTCTTTTGACCAGTCCGGGAATTTTTGCCGTATATCTTCTGCCGGAGAGGTAAAGGCTGCCATTGCCTGTATTATTTTCGACTCCGTCTTTCCTTCTTCCTTCCGTTTTCTAACCAGGTCATCCTCTACGGCCTGTTCTGTTTTTTTCCTTTCTTCCCTGACTTTTTTTAGTTGATCTGACGTTTGTACTTCCCTTATATAGGGAGGAATAAATTCGTAGTAATTTTGGGCGGTTGTCATATTTTCCTGGCGTAAAGAGAGGTCTAAGTCAGTGATGTCTTTTTGAAACGCCTTTATGCGCTCTTCAAGCTGCCCTACTTTTTTTACTTCTTCTTTTACAATTTCGTTCAAACTATGAACTGCCAGACCGGCCTCATTACGTTGATCTGTCAACTCTTTTAATCCGCTATCTTTTAATAATCTCTCCTGCTTTTCTTTTAAATTTTTTATTTCAGCTTTATCGTCCTGCCAATTCAGTTCCTGATAATCGGTAAAATATAGGAGTTTTTGCAATAGTTCCCTTTGTTTTCCCAGGTTAATGGCATCCTGCCCAAGTTGCTTTAATTGTTTATCTATCTGTGCCCTAAGGTCTAACTGTTCGGATAGAGCTTTCTCAAGCAAGCGGATCTGTTCTTTGTTGTCCCATCCAAGAATAAACCTGTCTTGTGAAACCATGTTGGGGCGGTCATCTTTTTCATGCCTTTCACGGTTCTTACTAAGACCGCTGATCAACAGTGCTTTTCTGGCCTGCTCAAATTCCTGTTCCGTCTCTACGCATGTGTAGTTTAAATGCTCGGCTAACTCCTGTTCCAGCCAGGGTTCGAATAGCGGTTGGTTTTCTTTGATCTCAATCTTATCGCGCAGGGTTATAACATCAATATCCCGATAGCCTTCCTTAAATTGTAAACCTGAACGGACTTTATCGTAAACAATCTTTCCTCTGAGGTGTGTCTGGTGTATGTAGCTATTTACGGCGCGGAGGTGTTTTTCGGGTACAAGCATACGTAGCGCGAAGGGCCTGATTAATCGCTCTATAGCGGATTCCCAGGATTTTTCGTTTTCTCGTACCCGTATCAGTTCGCCTACAAAGGGGATTTCATCGGCTTCCAGTTCCAGTACATCCAGCATTCGCTGCCTCAGTTCTATGTTGGGCAAGGGAATACGGTTTTTTCTACCTCTCAGGGAGGTCAGCTCTATCTCAAGCGATCGAATTTTTTCATCAATTGTTTGTAGAATGACTGCTTTGCTGATATGGATTTCCCTGTTTTCTTCCAGTTTATGGGAGATGTCAACCAATTCATTCTCTGCTAATTGTTTATTGGCGATGAATGTTTCAAGCCGCTCTACCGGAGCATAACCGAGCTTGTCAGTCACCTCACGGTATTTCCCGGCTTTATCTTCTTTTCTGATCGAGGCTTCCCGCAAGTTGGCTATTTGTCCTTCCATCGCTTTGATAGCCTCATTCGCTTTATTTTTTTCGAGTGCGGCTTGTAGCGCTTTCAACTCCTCTTCTTTTCGTTTCTTTTCAGCTTCCTTGCGTGCAATAAGTTCTTCCTGCTGCCTTCGCCGGCCTTGCGTATCGGATACCAGTTCTTTAAGTATTGTCATCTCCTGCTCCGAGAAATAGAAGGGGACAGCATTTTTAATGTTTTCGAGTAGCTGCTGGCTTTCTTTCAGGGCCGCTAATTCGTTGCATCCTTCTACTACTGGCCCCAACAGGCGGATCTGTTCTTCGGCTTTTTGCAGGTTGTTGTATGTCTCCAACAGATCGAGATAGTTGCTACGCAATTTTTGAAATTCCTCTTCCTGAAGACCATCTTCCAGCATATGGACCCGTATAAATTCATTAAGATTGCCCAACACCTTGATGCCCACTGTTTGGTTGAACAAGGTGAGTGCTTTGTCGGAACGCATGTTAAAGAGGCGGATAAACTCCTGACTATACTGTGCGAAGCTGTCGGTAATCTCAGTTCTGGCAAAAGCCTTTTTTAACCGTTTGCGCCAGTCGCCATGTTTGTCGAAAGGCATAATGTCCTTGTCTATACTAAGTTGATGGGGACTTACGATAAAAGTTCTTTTAAGTTCCGTAGCGGAGAACCACCGTGCTTGTACTAGGGTTACATAGCAACCCGTTTCCGGATTATGGAAACAACCTAGCAGGAAGGAAACAGTGGTAGCTTTATCAGGACGGATATACTTTTTCTTCGCTTCCAGGTCTTCGTCCTCCCGGGTTTTGCCAATCTCACCGAGAACATAGGATTCTTCAGACCGGTCTTTTTTCTGCTCTGCTCCTGACGACTGGTTGTAAAACCGTTTTTGATTTGGAACAAGCAAGGTAAGCAGTGCGTCAACAATCGTTGTTTTACCAGAACCGTTGGCGCCGGTCATTAGTGAAGACTGGCAAGCCGGCACAACCCGTGAAGTGCGATCGTCAAAGGTCCCCCAGTTGTAAAATTCAAGGCAGTCTAACCGGTATCCTGTATGAGCTTCATTCATCGGTGTCAGGATTTAAATGTTTGAACAATTTGAGCTTTGCATCTTCCAGCTGCTCTGCCGTGATCATGGCTTTAATAATACGGCTGATTTCATATCGTGTATTATCAGGGAATAACTCATCCTCCTGAATTAACCGCAAAATGCCCAGTTGCCTGATGGTATATTCAATGCCGGTATCGAGCTCTTTGTATAAACGTGATTTATTGGGATGATCTTTGAAGAATATTTCTATCCGTTCTTTGATTTCTCCTTTGGTGATATACAATCTGGTGCTGATATTGCTTGCTGAGTCCAACTCCTCCATAGCCTCGCGTAACAAGATACACAACAACGATTGTTCGTATTTTAATTGACGGGTACGCATGAGACGTGGTAAGGATTTTTCATTTGGGTCTTTAGGTTCGGGCTGATATATATAGGCATAGCCATCTTCTGGTACAAACACAAGTTCCAGACCGATCTGTGCTACAAAACGGCGAATGGGTTGCTGGTTTGCCCGTATTTCATCCCAGTATTTTGTCTCGTCTATATATACTACTCCTTGCAGTAGTCGTAAAAGACTCTTTGCAAAAGGTAACAACGGGCTTTCTTCTGACGTGTGCATTATTGGTTGAATATGATTTTAGGTGCCTTGATTTTTTCGCCAAGGAGTGGTCTAAAGATTATTTCCTCCTCTTCCGACATTATCTCGTGTCTGGGATGTTGTGAGGCAATAGCAAAGTAGGTGACTACTTCACTTAAGCCTTGCTCTATTGGATATTGAGTAATGACTTCTTTTAAACTTACCGATTTCTGATTGGAAAGCAGGCGATGAATCCTGTTCTCCAGTTCCTTTTTGTCTATAAAAAACTGATTAAATAATTTAGAGAGATCTGGCGCCTGTTGTTCTTCTTCTGGTCGGCTTTCTATCACAATATCTTCTTCCGGACCCAGTACCATCCGTTTATTTAAGGGTAGCTTGATGTCGGCTTCAAATACGGGCAATTCCATAAAGTATTCTCCTTCTGGTGGATCATTTATTACCCGCAACGCTGCTTGTTTTATATCTTTTATCAGCTCCAATATCCGTAGACGCTCCAGCAAGCTTTTTTCGGCTAATACACGATTCAGCTTTTCGGCCAGCCTGTCATTAGATTCCAATACCCGGGTTCCCGAGTTATGCAGATTTCTTTTAAGGTGTTTGAGAAACTGATCTTCACCATAAGTGATTTCGTGCGTGTCCAGCAACTGATAAAGCTGCTGAATGAGGTGCCTGAGTTCTTCCTTCTGAGCGTCTGATTGCAAAAAATTCCAGAAAGCGTAAAAACTTTTGCCCTGTTCCTCCTCTTTCAGCGCTACCCAGGCATTCAGGGCAATCTCCAGAAGCGATCCTTTAGTATAGATGAGTTCTGTTTGTTTTTCGTATATATTACGACCAATGCGCTGGAAATTTTTTTCGACCTCCTTAAAATCGGCCAACAAGCTTTTGGCCATACGACTGATCTCGATGAAGTTTTCTTCTACCTGGTGTTTTTCCATAATTTTCACCTGGCCGGTAAGGCGTATGTGCTCCATTTCCTGTTCCAGTCTGGCTTTTTCCTGCTCTAGTTGGTTGAGTCGCAATTCCGGATCAGCGATAGAATATTCTACCACTTCTTTCAACTTGCGGAAAATGTCCCGAAACCGGGATTCGGTACCCACGAAGCGCTGTTGATGGAGTGCATCTTCAATCCAGTTAAGAACTTTTTCAGTCGTCGAGCTAAGCTCTATATAATGTTCACCTGTTTTTTCATCCGGTGCTTTGATGAGAAACCCCCTGTCTGTCCATCGGTCGAGATAAAGGCGGGCACGCAGGTTGTTATCGCTGGTCTCATGCTGTTCGGGTTCGTCCTGTAAAAACTCCATATAATCGGTAAGGCGCTTAGACAGATCGAAATAAGGTACCCTATAATTGGTTTTTTCTTTAAACTCCTGATGTAAAAAACTCGTAATCAATGGCGCCTTATGTGCCCTGACCAACCCAAAGGCAGGGTATTGCTCAAAGAGGGAAGTGAGACGATGAAAGTCCATAGAACAACATTTCTGGTGTGAGGCCTACTCGGCGAGATGGGTTATTTGTACTAATTTATCTTTTTTTCTTTACATGTACGCATTTGCCCGTCCTGTTTTAGATCAAGAAAACCTTGTACTCATTTTTCAGACCAGCGAAGTGTGACCTGTGATATTTCATTTTGGAGAAATTGGGGCTTGAGTGGGTTAGCTGCGAGTATACTAATTCTAAAAAGAAAAACCCGCCATTATGGCAGGTTTTTCAAGATGGTGCGAAGGAGGAGATTCGAACTCCCAAGCCCTTTCAGGCACTACCACCTCAAAGTAGCGCGTCTACCAATTTCGCCACCTTCGCATCTTTTCTGGTAGAATGGGCTGCAAAAATAATGGCTTTTTAGAAATAAGCAAATTTATTTATGCTTTTTCTCAAAAATGTGTCTTTTGAGGTAGTGGTAAAAACGGCTACTTCCTAAGCAGGATGCGGAAAGTAGTGCCTTTATTTATTTCTGAAGATTTTACAAAAAGCCTTCCTTTATGATACTCTTCGATGATTCTTTTGGCGAGGGAGAGCCCTAGTCCCCATCCTCTTTTTTTGGTACTGAAGCCGGGTTTGAATACTTTTTCGAAGTGCATTTTGGGAATGCCTTTGCCGCTGTCGGAGATATCGATGGTCACGAAAGTGGGGTGGTTGTCGATGTTGATATCGATACGGCCGCTGCCTTCCATGGCGTCGAGCGCATTTTTCAGCAGGTTTTCCACTACCCAGTCAAACAGTGGGGGGGAGATCATGACGGGGAGTTCTTTTTCGGTGGAGTGTACGGAGAAGCGCACTTTCTGCGGGGCTCTTTTCCGGATATAGGCTGTCATGTTTTCGATTTGTTCAAGCACATCCCGTTCTTCCAGTTTGGGTACGCTGCCTATTTTGGAGAAGCGGTCGGTGATGAGTTTGAGGCGGTCCACGTCTTTGGCCAGCTCTGTCACCATCATGGTGTTGGATTCATTTTCCCTGAGGATCTCCAGCCACGCCTCCATGGACGACAGCGGCGTGCCCAGCTGGTGGGCGGTTTCTTTGGCGAGGCCTACCCATACCTGGTTCTGCGTGGCGCGGTTGGTGCTGGAGAGGGCAAAAAGCACCAGGGCGATGAAGAGCGTCACCACTCCCAGTTGTATATAGGGGTAGTAGCGGATCTGCCGCAGGATAAGGGAGTCGCCGTAATATACATAGTTGTATTGCTGATGTCCTGCCTCCACGGCAAAGGGTGGGTGTTGTTTTTTGAAGGCCTGCAGCTGTTCCTGCAGGTAGTCGGGGTTTTGTGCGATGCGCAGGGAATCGAGGTTACGGCTGTCGAGGATATTTCCCTGCTTATCGGTCAGGATAAGCGGGATGGTGGTATTGGTGGTCACTATTTCCACGGCGAGGTTAAGATTGGCGTCGGGACCTGACTTGAGCAGTTCCCGGTTGGCTTCTACCCAGGTGGCTACTTTTTTGCGTTCTTCATCCTGTATTTTCCTGGTCAGGTTGCTGACAAACCATATCGTGGTCACGATAATGAGCACTGCTATGGAGGCCAGTACGAACTTCCACCCGATGTATTGTCTAAACATATAACTAATTTAAGCCTTATTCCGCTTTGATGATTCGGGATGACTAGCAAATATTAGAATCCTTTGTTGCATATTTGCATCTCTTAATTTTATTATTCACGCATAAACGTAATATCATTTGCACATATTGCCATCAGTTGCTGTCGTTATATTAAATTGGAACGGGAAGGCTTTCCTGGAGAAGTTTCTGCCGTCTGTGTGCCGCTCTACTTATGGTAATCTGCAGCTGGTGCTGGCCGATAACGCTTCTACTGACGACAGTGTGGCGTTTGTGACTGCCAACTACCCGTCAGTGCGTATCGTCCGTAATCCGTCCAACGACGGTTTTGCCGGCGGTTACAACGAAGCGCTGGCGCGTGTGGAGGCCGATATTTACGTGTTGCTGAACCAGGACGTGGAGGTGGAACCGGGATGGATAGAGCCGGTGGTGGCGCTGATGGAATCAGATCCACGCATCGCTGCCTGCCAGCCGAAGATGCGGGCTTACCATCAGCCGGACGAGTTTGAATATGCCGGCGCCGCCGGTGGCTGGATGGATGTGCTGGGCTATACTTTCTGCCGGGGCCGCATTCTTTATACCACGGAAAAAGACGAAGGGCAGTATGACGATGTGCAGGACGTTTTCTGGGCAACGGGCGCTGCGCTCTTTATCCGGTCGGCCTGTTTCCACCAGGTGGGTGGTTTTGACCGTGATTTCTTCGCCCATATGGAAGAAGTAGACCTGTGCTGGCGCCTGCAAAGGGCCGGCTACCGGGTATGCTACTGCCCCGGTTCCAAAGTGTTCCACGTAGGCGGCGGCAGCCTGCCACAGGGTAACCCCCGCAAGCTCTATCTCAATTTCCGCAACAACCTCATGATGCTGTGGAAAAACCTGCATAGCGAAGACCGCTGGATCGTATTGTTCCAACGTTTTTTCCTCGATATCCTGGCGGCGGTGAAAAGCCTGGTGTCCGGAAAGCCCAAAGATATGGCCGCTATCTGGCGCGCCTACCGCGATTATTACCGCTGGCGGAAGACCTATGTCAACAAACACGAGCTGCCGGAAGTGAAGCTGATGAAAATGAAAGGCGTTTTCCACGGGATCATGATCTGGCGTTATTACTTCCTCCGCAGGAAGAAGTTCAAAGACCTGATATAAGAAATCGGGAAACAGAGGTTCTTCTCCCTAAAATATCCCGATAACTACATAAATAAATCCAAAATATTTGTTAGGTTTGCACCGGAAATAAACTGAATATGGAACACAATACAGTAGAAAATAAGAATGACATCACCCGCGACAGGGTTTCCCGCTCCCGTTTCTTTTATTATGTGGGTCTGTTTTGTTTAGTGGCGTTTTTACTCGGCGGCTGCTACAATCTGTACAAACACAAATATCCGGGTAAACCTGATGTGGCTGTTCAGGAAAGTTCCTTGTACAATCCAAAATATAAATAAGTAATATAAGCGACGCTTATTTACTGACAAACATAATTATCCAGCCTCCCGCGGTTTTCCCCGGGAGGTTTTTTAATGCTGTGATTCCCCTGATTTTGCTGGTTCTCCTGATACCTGCGTTATTTCCCCGGTAGGGTATCTTTTGCCTTGTATTTTATTACACCTCCTGGTATTACAGCTGTACCCGGTCTGTTTACCTTTTCCCTATCGCGTAAATTATATTCCCGATGCGAGTACCGTGTTAACCGATAAGCGGGGAATTTTGTAATGTCGGATAATTCCGGCATGGCTTTATGAGAACAATGGTCCAACGGAAAAAGAAGGAAGCGCACAAACCGGGTAAAAAATCTTTGGCAAGAGTGGTGGTTGACAAGCTGCACCTGTGGCTGGGGCTTGCCTCCGGCATTATTGTGCTGATTATCAGTGTAACAGGTTGCCTGTTTGTTTTCCAACGGGAGATCAGTGAAATGATTTACCACAACGAGATGTTTGTGACGCCGCAGGAGCATACCCTGCCACTGAGCGAGCTGAAGGCAAGCGCTCAGCAGGCATTGGGGGACAAGCCTATCATGTCTATTACTGCCTGGCGCCCGGCGGACCGGGCCTGGGAATTCCTCGCCTATAAAGCCAATGATACCGCATTGACCTATTTCGGCTGTGTGGAATATTACGAGGCGATTATGGTTAACCCGTATACCGGGGCCGTTACCGGCCGTATCGACTACAAAAACAGTTTTTTCCCTATCGTGAAGATGATACATTGGAGCCTGCTGCTGAATACCAAATACGGTCAACCGGTAGTAGGCTGGAGCACTTTCGTGTTTGTGATCCTGCTGATCACCGGCCTCATCATGTGGTGGCCCAAGCGCTGGACCAAAGCTACCCGCGATCAGAGTTTTAAAGTGAAGTGGAAGGCCAGTTTCAAACGGGTGAATTACGACCTGCACAATGTGCTGGGGTTCTATTGCCTTATTATAGCGCTGGTACTGGCTCTTACGGGGATGGTATGGGCCTTTACCTGGTTCCAGAAAGCCGTGTATGTGGCCGCTGCCGGCACCACCGAAGCGCCGGCCGTAAAACAGGTGACCTCCGGTCCGGCTACTGCTGTGGCCACAGGCGATCCGCTGGATATTGCCTTTAATACGGTTCAGCCACTGCTCAAAGACGCCGGCCGTGTTTTCGTATATCCGGCAGCGTACCCTGAAGGCGTGCATACCATGGGTGGCTACAGGGGAAAGGACATTTTCTTTGGCAGTGACGAGTACCAGTTTGATCAATATACCGGTAAACTGGTGGGGCATAGCGAGTACAAAAAGAAGAACGGCGGAGAGAAACTGATCGCCATGAATTACGATATTCATGTGGGCGCTATTGGCGGCTTGCCGGGAAAAATAATTGCTTTCATTATCAGTTTCATCTGTGCCTCGCTGCCGGTGACGGGCTTTTATATCTGGTGGGGGAAACAGAAAAAATCAAAAAAGAAAGTGGCAAAACCTGTTGCGCGATTGAATACCGTGTAAAATTGTAATAATTTTTGTTTCCCTAAAACCTGCTATGGTATTGGTTTTAGGGAGATGATTTACAATTGTGTGCAATTATTTTTTTAAAAACTTTGAAAAAATATTTTGTGTTTTCAGTCCGTTTCCTATCTTTGCAATCCCAACGAAAACGCCACACGGCAAAACAAACACGCTGAAAGCGCCAACAGTTGGGAAGTTCTTAAAAGTTTTATGTTTTAAAACACCTGCGGAAGTAGCTCATTTGGTAGAGCACGACCTTGCCAAGGTCGGGGTGGCCGGTTCGAGCCCGGTCTTCCGCTCCAGGCCGGAATGCTTAGCAGCATCCACCGTCGAAAAGTTCTTAGTCAAAATTGCGGAAGTAGCTCATTTGGTAGAGCACGACCTTGCCAAGGTCGGGGTGGCCGGTTCGAGCCCGGTCTTCCGCTCTAAAGCCTGATCATACATATGGTCAGGCTTTTTTTATGCCCTGTACGCAGTGCTTCCCGCCAGGGATGTTTGTTTGGCGTTAAAAAAAAGCGCACCGTTGCCGATGCGCTTTCTATCCGTATGTATGGTTCATTAGTTTAAAAATCACCGCTGGCGCCGCCACCACCACCGGAACCACCGCCGAAGTTGGGATGTGTGTCTGCCGGTCTTGCTGCTGGCGGGAATGTTTGCGCTATGATCAGCGATTCCACTTTCAGCCGGTCAGCCATGCCTGACTCATCAGCCGGGGCATAGGTAAAGCCGTTTTTAGGCGTATGAAGGTATCTTATCAGCATCCATGCTCCGCCGGTGAGCACCAGCCCGCCCAGGGCCATGGCCGATTCCAGCGGCATTACGCTGTGGTAATGACGTATCGTGAATACGATCATGGCAATCAGTATAACACCTGTGCGTAGCAGCACAGCGTCTTTTTTACGGGCGCCCAGGTAGATATACAACGGAGGGATGATCACCGTCACGGTCCAGAAGAGCCATCCGGCGGGAATACCGGGATCGTTTTCCGGCATAAATAACATGTTGTTGGTTTCCCTTACCACGTAATAGTTGCCCGCCATATAGAGCGTTATCAGTGACAAAATGCGTAACAGTGTGAAACAGTCGCTGTAATGCCGCAGTGCGGTACTTTTTACCAGCCGGCTGCTGACCAGGTACACGGCCAGTGATATACCCATGAGCAGGAATGGCATGAACGCTGTGCCATAGGGTAGTTTCATCGCCTGCCAGAAAACAAGCAACAGGAAGGAGAGATAAGCGACGGCGGAAGAAACCATATCGGCATAACGCAGCGTGCCCAGTACCGTAAGAATGAGGACTGTCAGTGCCCAGACGCTTTCTGACATGTCGTAGTTTTCGATGAAGATACCGCAGCAGAAGAGTCCTACCGCGCTCCATAACAAGGCTTCGTTGATACCGGAGCGGTAAGGTTTTTTCTGACTGATCGCAAATTCCAGCACGCCTATACAGAGCAGCGAGGCCAGTATCAGTGCTGCCCGGAAACCGGTAGAAGTATCACTGCTGAGTGCCAGCAATAAAAAGAAGCCACTGGTAAAGGCGACCACGATACCGGTGAGCAGAAAAAGCCCTACACGGATGACCGGGTTGGGCGTGTAAAGGTCCACCGGATGGGCTTTACGTATTGTTTCCTGTGTTTCGGGGCTGATGCATCCCTGCCGGTGTGCTTTATCAGCCTCGTTTTGAATATAGAGATTGTCGAGGGTTACGGAAGACCAGGCGATCATTGTTGTTTAATTTTTTTGTTGAGCTTAATTAAGAACATAATAACACCTACCGTAGAAAATATCATGTATATGAACGCCGGATAAATATCGTCTGCCAGGTGATTGAACACGCTGCGTCCCAGGAGGATGTTCAGGCCCACGTAGCCGTATAATACCGCCAGTAGTACAAAGTAGAAAGAGTGGTCGCGGAAGGCGCGTTGCCAGGTAAGGTAGGTGCCGGCGGCTAACAGCAGGAACCAGAGCACGTACCATGTTTCAAAAATACACATGCCGGCGATGGCGGCGATGAAGAAGATATGGACGCCGAAGTTGCGGTAAGTAAAGGCAAAGTGTTTTTTGAAATTGCGTTTCTCTGATAACTCTGCTAATGCTACAAGGCCGATGCCCAGCGCCGTGCCGATGTAAATCAGGGTCTCATTGCCGAAGTCGTTCTGCGACAGTATCTGGAATGGTGTGATGGCGATGCCTGCCCAGGCGGCCAGGTTGGTGACGGCCATGGAGAGAATGCCCAGGTGGTCGAAGTAGTAGGCCGTGGCAAACAAGGCCACCATGGGGATAAAGGTGGCGAGGCCGTAGGCCGTGCCGAATGCGGTGTACTGGAACTGCAGGTAGCCGATAAAAGTGACGAAGGTGAGGCTGCCTAACAGTAACGCATAATCGTAGAATGCGTTGGGCGATTCGGTTTTTTCCCGTGAAAAAGGCGCCCGGTGCCGGAAGCAGTAGGCATAACAGCCAATACACAGTAATGCAATGAAGAGGAGGATCACCTGGTGCCCGATGGTATCGATGTTTTTGTAAACGAGGATACCGAGGCCACCGCTCAGTAGTAGTACGCCAAGGTACAGGGCTGATTTGATTTCCCAGTGGAGGGAGAAAAGGCGGTTGTTTTCCGCATGGGTAACACGTTGCATTTCCTCGTCACTGATCAATCCTTCTTTTTGGAGTTGGGAGAAAGTATCAATGTTCATGCGGTGAATTTACGAATTACGGATTACGAATGACGAATTTGAACTGTTTCCCGGGAAAAGTTACTATCTAAACGTTTCATGATAGGACCAAAAATCTGTAATTCGTAATCCGTAATTCGTAATTTCATCCCCATGGAGATGTATGAATCAACATTGTTTTCCACAGGGCCTTTTGAGCTGGGCGAAGGCGCTTTCTGGTGGCCGGAACGCTCAGCATGGTGCTGGGTGGATATTTTGGGCCATTCCCTGTATATAATGGACAGCAAAGGTCAACGGACCCAATATCATATAGGCGAGTACGTATCGATGATGGTGCCGGTGCAAGGCAGCAATGAACTGCTGCTGGGGCTTCATGGCCGTGTGGCGCGGTTTTCACCGGAGCAGGGGCTGGGCCGCACGCTGGCGGTGCTGGATGGAAATCCCGGTCTTCGTTGCAATGATGGCAAGTGCGATCCGGCCGGCCGGCTGTGGATCGGTACCATGCACCTTACTACGCAGCGCGATAACGGCGCTTTGTATTGCATTGACCATAACCGTCCGCCGGTGATCAAGATCCCCCAGGTAAGTATTTCCAACGGGATCGTATGGTATGGTGAGCGGATGTATTTTAACGATACCGTGACCAACAGGGTCCAGGAATATGCCTATGACGTAAATTCCGGTGAAATCCGGTTCCTGCGCAATGCCGTGGTGATCCCGGCTGAACTGGGATCACCCGACGGGATGACGATCGATAGCGAAGGCATGTTGTGGGTGGCCCACTGGGGCGGTAGCGGAGTATACCGCTGGAATCCGGCCAGCGGACAGCTGCTGGGCAAAATTGAAGTGCCGGCCCCGAACGTGTCCTGCTGTGTTTTCGGCGGCCCCGATATGCAGGAAATGCTGATTACCACTGCACTGGAGCACATGACGCCTCAACAGCTGAAGGCTTATCCTATGAGTGGAAACGTGTTTCACGCGAAGCTTCCTTTTAAAGGCCTGCCTGTCAACTATTTTAAATATTAGTTTAATATACATTTGATTGTTTCACGAAGTCTCGTGTTTTTTTCGTACTTTTGTGGGTATGAACGGGCATTTTTAGGGTATTTTAATACCAGAGCAGCGCTATCTTATCCAACTTCCCTTTTATAATACTTCCCTTTAGTACGCTACTGAAACATTCAAGTGTATTGTATAAACTAATGAACAGTCATGAAGGATTTTACAATTATTGACAACAAAGAGGCCAGGCAGTTTGAGGCGCATATCGCCGGACAGCTGGCAAAGGTTATTTATGAAAGAAATGGCAGCCGTATTTTCCTGACAGGCGCAGAAGTGCCGCCGACCCTGGAAAAACAAGGCGTACTGCCGATGATGCTGGGTAAAGTGATGGAGGAAATTTCTGCACAGAATATCCGGATGGTCCCTTCCAGCAAAAAAGTAGCGGAATTCGTGCGCAGCAATCCTAAATGGAAAACACTGCTGGCACATGGACTGCACATCTAACGAAAAGAGTTAACGATTTTAAAGTAAACGGGCTGTTTATTTATTGGGCTGTTGCAGGAAAGTACTTTTTCCGAATGGCGGGAGGAGAGGAGTATCTTCAAACGCTACAAGCAACCCAATAAATAAATCAGCCCGTTTAAGTTTAGTGGCTGTATAATAAAAGTTTATTTCAGTCCCAGCTTCGCTTTTACCGGCGCCATCAGGTCGTCGGCCTCTGAACCGATCAGCACTTCTTCTTTCGAATTATCGATCACCATCGTGTAACCTTTTTCAGCAGCCACCGTCTTCAGCGCTTTTTTCGCTTTATCCATGATCGGCACCAGCAACTGCTGGTCTTTCAGCTGTAATTTCTCTTCCATCCGCTGCCGGTAATCCTGGATACCCGCCTGCGCGTCCTGCAATTCTTTCTCTTTTATTTCCTTGATCTGCTGTGTCCA
The DNA here is from genome assembly GCF_946479755.1 of uncultured Chitinophaga sp. The sequence goes on from NZ_CAMLHC010000002.1 coordinate 30,606, forward strand.
TTTAGTGGCGAGGCTGTCATACTCCTGCAGTCTCTTAGTATATTCCGCAACGAGGTATTGTCCGTCTTTAGCGAGCTCCTGCTGATATTTTTGCAAGGTGTCAGTCGCTTGTTTGGTTTCGGGCATAGCAGCAATCAACTGCTGAAAATTGATATAGGCGGTTTTCTGCGAAAATGCTGCGGTGCTCATCAGTAGCATCAGTGCGACAGTGCAAAAATATTTCATGATATAGTTTTCAGCAATATTATGGAATAGATATATAAGAGAATGTTAAATTGTCGTGCTGCCGGGGAACGAGGCCCTCACTCTCTTGATAATTTAAGGACCCTTTACCACCATTTATTTCCCCGGATTGATTCCCCGTTGATAACAATTTAATATTAATGATAATGCATTTTTTCGGACCTTTGCGTAGCCACTGCCCGGCGCCTTTACACAAAAAATTTGTTTTCCCCGTAGGGGTAACAACTGTTAAGCGTGTCGTCATGGAAAGTATTTCAATTGGCAGAAGGAATTATCTTTGACTATAGTTATCAAAACCTACGCATGGAGTTGCAACATCCAGGTGATACTTCGTTACTGGAAAAAGAAGACGTATTAACTTTTGAACAGGCATTTAAAACCCATTTTAAAGGCTTGCATGCCTATGCCTGTACCATATTGAAAGATGAAGTGATGGCGGAAGAAATGGTGCAGAATGTATTCTGTAAACTGTGGGAGAAATCAGGAGATATCAAGATCAAACAAACGATCGCCGGGTACCTGTACAGAGCAGTATATCACGAAAGCATCAATTATCTGCGGCATCAGAAAGTAAAAGCCACGCATCAGGCACACACGCAATATCAAATGAGCAATAACAGGGATACCGGCAATACTTCCGGGAAAGTGACCATGCGGGAGCTGGAAGAAAAGCTGCACAAAGCACTCCGCGATCTCCCGGAAAAATGCAGGACCATCTTCCAGTTGAGCCGCTTCGAAGAACTAAAATACCAGGAAATTGCCGATAAACTTGATATCTCGGTCAAAACGGTGGAGAACCAGATGGGCAAAGCGCTGAAGCTGCTGCGCCTCAACCTGGTGGACTTTCTTCCTTTGTTGTTAATATTGCTCCACCTCTAAACCTTCTACCGTGAAAAAGCAAACTGACCATATAAACGACGATCTGCTGGTTAAATTCATGTTAGGCATCACTACGCCGGCAGAAAAACAGTCCGTAGAGGCATGGATGGCAGCCGATAACGCCAATGCCAGATACTATGAACATTTCCGGCTTATCTGGGATGAAAGTAAAAAACTGGCCGCCGTCAGCACAGTGAACGAAGACGACGCCTGGAAACGCTTCCAGCAACGGGTAGGCACCAACGAAGATACCAGCGGCGCCCGCATTATCAAAACAGATTTCTCTACCTGGCGCCGGAACCTCGCCATAGCAGCCACTTTGCTGGTGCTGCTGGGTGCTGCCGGATTCTGGTTCATGAAATCATCCCGGCCACAACATACCGTTTACGCCAATAACGAAGTGAGACTGGATACCCTGCCGGACGGCTCTTTTGTAACGCTGAATAAACAATCATCTATCAGCTACGCAAACTCCTTCACAAAAGAAAGACACGTGAAACTGGAAGGCGAGGCCTTCTTCAGCATAGCACAGGACCCGGGCCGCCCCTTCGTTATCAAGGTAAATGACGTGACGGTAAAAGTACTGGGTACTTCCTTTAACATCAAAAGCGTTAACGGTAAAACAGAAGTGATCGTGGAAACAGGCGCCGTAGAAGTATCCAAACAGCATCACAGTGTACAGCTGCAGCGTAACGAGAAAGCCATCGTAACCGATAAAGACGACGCGCCGGTAAAACAGCATAACACCGATGAACTGTATAACTACTACCGCACACAAACCTTTGTCTGCAACAATACACCGTTGTGGAAACTGGTAGACATCCTGAATGAAGCGTATGGCGTAAACATCGTCATTGCCAATACCGCCAAACGTGATCTGCCGATCAATGTTACCTTCAGTAACAGCTCCCTCGACAGCACGCTGAAAATTATCGGAATTACTTACGGTATCACCGTAGACCAGAATGGAAACAATATTACCCTGAAATAACTGTAGCACCAACGTATGCCGTTTAGCCGAATATTGACAATACTAATACTGATCACCACTTTCTCGATTTCCGCACGGGCACAGGGCCTGTTGAGCAGGACCGTAACAGTGGAAGTGAAAAAACAAAAGTTATCGGAAGTACTGAATATCATCTCCAGGCAGGGTAATTTTTTCTTCTCCTATATCAGTAATATTCTTCCGCAGGACAGTCTCGTCAGTATCTCGGTGAAAAATAAAACGGTCCGGCAAACGTTGGACCAGCTACTGGACGGAGAATATCTCTATAAGGAATCGGGTAACTATATCATCCTCTTTAAAAAATCACCCGGGCAGGTTTATTACCAGGTCACGGGTTTTGTCACGGACAGTAAAACAGGGCAGAGGGTACCGAATGCGAGTGTGTACGAACGACAGCAACTCATTTCTACTTTAACCAATAACGAAGGATATTTCAGGCTGCGGTTGCGGGATAAAACCCCTACCGCAGCCATCAGCATTAGTAAGGACCTGTATACCGATACCTCGGTGCTGGTACATGCCGGGCAGGACCAGGAGCTGGCGGTGAACATTTCTCCTGTGAGCTATCAGCTGCGGGTGGTGGAAATTACCGGCCACAATATGAAAGTGGAAAAAACCTGGTGGGGACGCACGGTGTTGTCGTCCCGTCAGAAAATGCAGAGTCTCAACATTGGCGGTTTCTTTGCCGACAAGCCTTACCAGGCTTCGCTGACACCGGGTCTTGGTTCACATGGAAAAATGAGCGGGCAGGTCGTTAACAAATTTTCGATCAACTTTATCGGCGGTTATGCCGCGGGCGTAGATGGATTTGAAATGGGCACTGTGTTCAACATCGTGAAAGGCAATATGCAACACGTTCAGATTGGCGGTGTCTTTAACGTGGTAGGCGGAAAAACGAGGGGAGTGCAGGTGGCCGGTGTTCACAACCAGGTGCTGGATTCCGTGCGCGGCGTACAGGTGGCCGGGGTCAGCAATATTGTAGAGGGAAGTACAAATGGTGTGCAGATTTCCGGTGTTCTCAACCAGATACATGGCAATATGGAGGGCATGCAGGCGCAGGGCGTACTGGGTATTACACACGGTAATGCTGATGGCTGGCAGGTAGCAGGCATTGGCAACTATGTTGGCGGCGAAATATCCGGTGTACAAATAGGCGGCGTATACAACTATGCCGGTCGTGGTGTCGGCGGCGCCCAGATGTCCACTATCGGCAATATCAGCCACGGTACGATGAGAGGATTACAGCTCGGTACTATTTTCAACTATGCCAGGCACCTCAAAGGAGTGCAGATAGGATTGGTAAATATTGCGGATACCTCCTCCGGTTATACCATCGGTCTTGTCAATATTGTAAAACACGGTTATCACAAACTGTCTGTATATACCAATGAGGTGGTGAACTACAACGTGGCATGGAAAACAGGCAGCAGAAAATTATACAGTATTTTACTCGCTGGTTTCAATGAAGGAGATAACAAAAAAGTATACACCGTGGGATATGGTATCGGCAGGGAGTTTAATTTCAGCAAACGTCTTTTCCTCGCGGCCGAAATCACCGGTCAGAGTTTGTATACCGGTAATAACAAAGGTTCCCAGCTGTACAGGGTGCAACCTTTGCTGAACTTCCGGATCTCCGATAAAGTTTCTCTTTTTGCCGGTCCTGCTATGTCTTTTCACTTATATGAAGAATGGGACCCCAAACCCGGCTATATGTCTGAGCTCCCGGGCTCCGGCTATCATCCTTTCACACTGGGAGATGCAGGCCGCGGCTGGGTAGGCTGGCAGGCAGGTATCAGCATTTTCTGATTTTTATTTGTAGCTGCATAGGGGTAGTTGTTCATTGACGTGTCGTTAATCAGTACGCATTAATACACACAGATATGAAAATAACTACTTTTACCAGAATCACCGTTTTATCCCTACTGACCGTTATCAGCTATACTGTAAAAGTATCGGGACAGTCGAATGCCAGACCGGCCCATGTGGGAATCGTTTATCCGCTTAGCACCAACGGCACGCAGGCTGCCAGCTATGTCAATCATTTTTCACTGCATGTTATCGCGGGCCTTTCCAAAGGAGAAACAGGCGCAGCGATCGCAGGTGTTTCCAATATCATCAAAGAAAGCAACAGCGGCGCCGCCATCGCCGGTTTTTCCAATCATATCGGTAACCTTACAAGAGGTACCAGTATTTCAGGGTTTATGAACATGGTGCGGCAAGACGCGCATGGTGTCATGGTGACGGGCTTCCTGAACCAGGCCGGCAAGCTGCAGGGATATCAATTGGCCGGCTTCGCCAATATCGCAAAGAAAAGCGATGGCAACAGCGGCCAGATATCCGGTTTCATGAACCTTACCGACAGCGTGGGCGTGGCTATCACGGGCTTTGTGAATAGTCACCGCTCCGCAAAGGTACAGGTAGGCGGTTTCATAAACGTGGCCAAAGACGCGCACTCACAGATAGCTGGTTTCATGAACGTGGCTAAAAAAGTGAAAGGCGTGCAGGTAGCCGGTTTCCTGAACATCGCCGACAGCAGCGATTATTCCATTGCTTTGATCAACATCGTGAAGAACGGGGAAAGACAACTCAGCCTGAGTGTTGATGAGATGTCCAACACGATCCTCTCCTTCAAATCCGGTGGCCGCGTGTTATATGGTATTGTGGGCGTAGGCTACAATTTCAAAGGTGACAGCGCTACCCGTTATGTATTTCACGGCGGTATCGGTGCGCACATGTTTATCAATTCCCACTTCCGGATCAATATGGAAGTTACACACACCACTAACACCGACTTCCATAGAGTGGTATTCAATAAAAGCTCCTTTGGCGCTTTCCCGGCATTCCGTTTTGGCAACAACATAGAAGTGTTTGCCGGTCCTACCTTTAACTGGGTAAATACGAAAGAAGGTGTGGGTGAAGATCTGGCGCCCTATTATATCTGGTCCAAACATCGCAGCAACGATAAGTTTGACGGAGCTTACATCGGTGGAACTGCCGGCGTGCAGGTACGCCTATGAGCTCGCAAAGGGTGCAAAGTAAGCAAAGAGCGCAAAGAGTAAATATAAGCGAGCAGAGAAAGCAAAGGAGCGGAGATCAGATTTGATCTCCGCTCCTTTGCTTTCTTTTTTATCTTAAAATGACTTTGCGCTCTTTGCTTACTTTGCACCCTTTGCGAGCAACAGCACATTGCCTTCCATCATCGCCGGAGTAACCACATCCCCTTGTTTGCTGAGCGTAAAATCTGCCGGGCCGGAGATGGGTTCTTTATTGACGGTAGTGGTTTTACCGGTGTTGAGATCTACTTCTATCACTACGCCTTTCTTTTCAAATGCCACCCAGTCGGACACCAGCAGTGTATGGTGTTTGGTGAGCATGATGCCGTCGTAGTAACCGGTACGGTCCGTAAGGCGGACGAATTTTTTATCTTGTTGTGCCAGGTCCACGTAGCCGATTTCGCCATTGGGGGTACCGGCAGCGCCGAAGCCGCATACGTAGAGGCGTTTCCGTTTGCCATCATAGATGACGCCGTTGGCGCCTTTTACCGGGTTATCGAATACCAGTTCCTCGTACCGGGGCTGTGCGCCCAGGTGCACGATATATATTTTATTGATGTCCGTAGCGGATACAAACATGGTGGAGTCGTTCATCGGTGCGATGTCATTGAGCAGCACGCTTCCGGTGGCGGCCATGTCGAGAGTGAATACCTGTTTGCCGGTGGACAGGTCGAAGCCTTTTACTTTATCCACGTCCGGCGTATACAGGATGTTATGCAGTACCCAGGTGCCTTTAGGAGAATCCAGGCCGCTGGCGAATACGGTCACATCGCCGTTACTGTTCATTTTATAGAGCACGCCGTCGCCATCTTTTTTGGTGGGATCGCCGCCGGTATCGGAGATATAATAGTCACTACCGTTGATGTATACACTTTCCGGCGCTTTCATGGCCGTGCGGTTGAGTTGTTGCATCTGACCAAAGCCTGTATTGGCGGCGGTTAGCAGGGGAAGCAGCAAATAGATCGTTTTCATGATGTTGATGGTTTATGGCAAAGATAGTGGTGGCGGGGAGCAGTGGAATAACAGAAAGCGTTCAGAAAATAGCAATTTTGGCCCGTTGCGCATTTTTAGGCGTATCGCCGTAGCGGCTTTTGTATTGTTTAATGAAGTAGGACGTACTTTCAAAGCCGCAGTCGTCGGCCACTTCATTAACATTTTTAGCCGTGTTGCGCAAGAGGTAGTCCGCATGTTTCAGGCGTTCATCGTTGATCCACTTTTTAGGCGGGGCGTTGTATATTTTGGCGAATTCCCTTTTGAAGGCAGAGAGACTTAGTCCGCATAGGGCTGCGTATTCCTGCAGCGACAATGGTTTTAGCAGATGCTCGCGAATCGTGAGGGTAAGATTTTCTGTACTGGTGTCAAACATATGATGCAGGAAAGCCAGTACCTGTGCGCGGTGCGGGCCGGAAAGGAGTAGCAGGAACACTTCCTGTATTTTCAATTCCAGCAGTTTGCAGGTGTTGTCATTGGCGCGCTGCATATAATCGATGATGCTGTTGCGGACATTGATGAGCTGAGCTGAACAGGGCAACACCATGGGGATATTTGTACGCGCTTTTTTGATGTCCTCCATCTCTTCCAGGAAGGAGCGCAGGATGTGGTCATCCACGCAGAGCATCAGTCCCTGAAAGGTTCCGGCTTCTTCCGGCAACAGCGCCGACATAAAATAGGTACCTCTTTTCAGGAGTATGAGATCACCGGCGGCGGCCACTATTTCCTCTTCAGGAAGATGGATGTGTTTACTGCCGGAAATAATGAATACAAGGGTGTTTTCAGTGAGGAATCCTTCAGCTTTGGCCTGGTGTTCCACCAGTTTGAACCATGCCAGCGCGGATTTTCCGGCGCGGTTGATGTGCATGCCGGGATAACTGCCGAATTCCAGCGGTAAGCGATATAACATAACGCGCAGATTAGTAAGATAAATATTTTTACAAATATCAGGATTTCTTCATTTGTAGGAAGTAATATTTATGGCATTGTATTTGGTTTATCCATACCAAACACCTTGTATATGAAAACATGGCTATACTTACCACTTCTGTTGCTGGCTGTAGTATTTTCCAGCTGTACCAAAAACTATAATGAGGTTATCCCCAACAAAACAATTTTTTATGACGTGTCTACCACGACATGGAAGTTGGACAACCAGGGCGTTTACTACGTACAATTCGATGTACCGGAACTGGACCAGAATTCCAGCCAGCTGGATGGCGTGGTGGTTTCTGTTGCCCGTCAGCAGAATGGCGGATACAATCTCTTTGAACTGTTACCGGAGGTATTCAACAATGAATACTATAATGTGATTCACCAGGCGGGAACGCTGTTGGTAGAGCTGCGTGGACCTAACGGCACGCAGGCGCAGAAGCCGACGGTGAACATGCGTTTTAAAATTGTGATCATCCCGGCCAACAACGCTTCCTAAACTCCTTTTAGTTGATATAAGCAAAAAGGCTTCCGCAGTACGCGGAAGCTTTTTTATTGCCTTTATGTGACCATTCTTCCCAGTTAATTGTGACATAACATACTTTTTGTTATTTTAAGCCACTTTAAGCATACCCTGTTGGATGCTTACAGCTGAACAATAAAAAGTATTTCATGAACACCAGAAGAGATTTTATCAAGAAAGCAGCCCTGCTGTCTGGTGCCGCCGGCGTAGCCGGGTCCCTGCCGGGGTCCATCCAGCGTGCATTGGCCATCGACCCCCATCCCGGTACCACCTTCCACGATGCGGAGCATATCGTGATCCTGATGCAGGAAAACCGGTCGTTTGACCACTGCTACGGCACCCTCCGGGGAGTGAGAGGCTACAACGACCCCCGTGCCATCCGTCTCCCCAATAACAACCTGGTGTGGCTGCAGACCAATGATAAGAACGAAACATACGCCCCTTTCCGGCTGAACATCCGGGACACCAAAGCAACCTGGATGAGCAGCCTGCCGCACTCCTGGGCCAACCAGGTAGATGCCCGCAATAACGGCCGTTATGATAAATGGTTACAGGTAAAACAGTCCGGTAATAAGGACTGGGCGCCCATGCCGCTCACCCTCGGTTATTACAACCGGGTGGATATTCCTTTCTATTACGCCATGGCAGACGCCTTTACCGTATGTGATCAGAACTTCTGTTCCTCGCTGACCGGCACCACGCCCAACCGCCTGTACCTGTGGACGGGCACCCTGCGTGACGAGCAGAAAGCCAGCGCCAAAGCCAACGTATGGAACGAAGATGTGGACTACGGTGCAGAGGCCCACTGGACTTCCTTCCCGGAAAGACTGGAAGACAACGGCATCAGCTGGAAGATATACCAGAACGAAATCAGCGCCGCCGGCCTCGAAGGAGAAAAAGACGGTATGCTGGCCAACTTCACGGACAACCCCATCGAGTGGTTTGCCGCTTTCAATGTACGGTTTGCCACCGGTCATATCAAGTACCTGCAACGCCGTATCCAGCAGCTGCCCGACGAAATAGCGAAGCTGGCAGCAGCTATCCCTGCCGCCGACGGGGATAAGGCGAAGAAGATGCAGCAACAGCTGGACAAGAAAAAGCAGGAGCTGGAAAAAGTGAAAAAAGATGCGGAAACCTTTACCGCAGCTAATTTTGCGAAACTGCCGCAGCGTGCCCAAAACCTGCACAATAAAGCCTTTACCACCAACATCGCAGACCCTGACTATCACGAGCTGGAGACATTGCGCTATAAAGACGGCGATGTAGAAAGGACCGTGCAGGTGCCTAAAGGCGACATCCTGCATCAATTTCGCACTGATGTGAACAACGGTCAGCTGCCAACCGTTTCCTGGCTGGTAGCTCCCGGTGAGTTCTCCGACCACCCGGGGTCTCCCTGGTATGGCGCCTGGTATGTGTCTGAGGTGCTGGACATCCTTACTCAAAAAGAAGAGGTCTGGAAGAAAACCATTTTTATCCTTTGTTACGATGAGAACGATGGTTACTTTGACCACGTACCTCCTTTTGTAGCGCCCTTCAAACCCGGTACCGGCCTTGTTTCCAAAGGCATAGACACCGCAGTGGAATATGTTACCAAAGAACAGGAGCAAGCCAAAGGGCATGTAGGTAAGGGCTCGCTACGCGAAAGTCCTATCGGCCTGGGCTACCGGGTGCCCCTGGTGATCGCTTCCCCATGGAGCCGTGGCGGATATGTGAATTCTCAGGTGTTTGACCATACTTCCATCCTTCAGTTTATGGAAGACTTCCTGCAACATAAAACGGGTAAGGCCATCAAAGAAACGAATATCTCCGCATGGCGCCGTACTGTATGCGGCGACCTGACGTCGGTGTTCCGTCCTTTCAACGGCGAAAAAGTGAAAGTACCTTTCCAGGAAAGGAATGAATTCATCGAAAGTGTATATAACGCCCGTTTCAAAAAGCTGCCGGATGAGTTTAAAAAACTCACCGCCGCTGAAATTGAAAAAATCAATACCCAACCGGCTAACGCCGAATGGATGCCGCGGCAGGAAGCCGGTACCCGCGTGGCCTGTGCATTGCCCTATCAGTTGTATGTAAACGGCAAGCTGGGCGCTGACAAAAAATCGTTCGAGATCAGCTTTGGCGCGTCTAACGAGGTGTTTGGCAGGAAAGCTGCCGGCTCGCCGTTCAACGTATATGCCCCCGGCAAATACCTCCAGGCAGACAGTCGTGAGATGGAGCCGGTGCGGACCTGGTCTTACGCCGTTACCGCCGGTGATCAGCTGAAAGACGCCTGGCCTTTGTCTTCTTTCGGGGATGGCCAATACCGGCTGCGTACCTACGGCCCTAATGGGTTTTACCGCGAATTTGCCGGTAACGCACAGGATCCGCGGGTGGATATTACCTGCGAATACCAGCGTGCCCTGCGCAACCGCAAACAGCTGACCGGAAACACCGACCTGCATATCGCCAACCGCAGTAGCAAAGCCATCACCGTGGTGGTGACAGACAACGCCTATGGCAAGGCAGCCATACGCAAAACCATTGCTGCCAACACACAAGCCGCTATTATTATTGATAACACCAGAAGCCACCGTTGGTACGACTTTACCGTAAAAGTAGAAGGTAACGACCAGTTTGAGCAGCGTTTTGCCGGAAGGGTGGAAACAGGGGCGGAAAGCGTCAGCGACCCGGCTATGGCGTAGTTTCTCGCAAAGCACTCGGAGTTCTCGCAAAGCACGCAAAGGAGCCAAGAGCGCAAATATTTTTTTAAGTTTAAATAAGAAAGCAAAGGAGCGGAGATCAAATTTGATCTCCGCTCCTTTGCTTTCTCTGCTCGCTTATATACTTTTTGCGCTCTTGGCTCCTTTGCGTGCTTTGCGAGAAACGTCGCGAGCAACTCCGCGTGAAATTCCACGGTTTGTTTCCCTGCAGCCACAACCGCAGCCCGGTTTTCGCCGGTAGCAGCCTGTTTTTGTTCTGGTGTTTATTTTGATGGAGAAAAGGCATGAGATACCTTTTCCTGTTCATGCTGCTGGCATATCTCGTTTCAGGCTGTCATTCCCCCTCAGCACCTGAGAATGCCGAAGTCGTGACCGCTGACGTGCTTACGCCCCGCAATACAGCGATCACCCCTGAAAACGCTTACAATGACCTTTTCCTGGACACGACCGCCCTCGAAGGTTTTATTACCAAACGGCAGTTGAATGATACGGTGGCCAACCGGTTGCGCAGTTTTTACAACGCGCGCAACTATGAGTTTGCCTGGATCGACAGCCGGGGGCTGACAGAGGAGGCAGCCGCTTTCCGCAGCCTGTTCAACCAGAGCTCCGACACCAGCGGTGACAAGCCGCTGAACAATAAGCTGGACCGGCTGCTGGAAGAAGACAGTCTGCAGGTAAAAGCCACCGATCCCGATATGGTCCAGACAGAGCTGATGCTTACCTGGAGGCTGGTGCGTTACTTCCGGCAGAACGGTGGCACGGTGGAGCAAATGGAGCATATGGTGCCTATGCAGAAAGAAGATATGATGGAAATGGCCGATTCCATGCTGCAAACCAGTGAGAAAAAATACCCGGCCATTGCGGGACTGAAGCCTGCCCTGCGGCAGTACCGCGATATCGTTAAAAAGGGCGGGTGGCATCCGGTGGATTCCGTGTCAGGGCAGTTAAAAAAAGGGCAGTCATCTCCCGTGATCATCGGTATCAAACAAAGGCTGATGGTCACAGGAGAGCTGAAGGAAAAGGACAGCAGCGATGTATTTACAGATGAGCTGGAAGTTGCCGTTAACCGTTTTCGTAACGGTCATGGTTATACGGAAAATGGCGTCATCAATGATACCGTCGTCAAAGCGATGAACGTACCAGCCGGTGAGCGGTTAAAACAGTTGCTGATTAATATGCAGCGGATGAAGTGGCTGCCTGCCACGCCCCAGGGCAAGCTGATCGTAGTGAATATTCCTGCTTTTATGCTACATGTGACCAACAACGGTCAGAAGGTTTTTGACATGCCTATCGTAGTGGGGAAGGAGGGGCATAGCACCACCATGTTTTCGGGAAAATTGAACCAGGTAGTTTTCAGTCCCTACTGGAACATACCGCGCAGTATCGTACGGAAAGAGATATTGCCGGCCATGGCGCGTAACAGTGGTTACCTGGCCCGCAAGAACATGGAGATCACCGGGCATGCGAACGGGCTGCCGGTGGTGCGGCAACGGCCGGGCGTGCGTAATGCGTTGGGCCGTGTGAAATTTTTGTTTCCCAACAGCTTCAACATTTACTTTCATGATACGCCCGAAAAAGGATTGTTTAACCGTGACAACCGCGCTTACAGCCACGGTTGTATACGGCTGAAAGACCCGGTGGCGATGGCCAGGTTTGTGCTGGAAGATGCGCCCGAATGGACCGATGAAAAAATAGATGCCGCCATGAACGGCGGCAAACAGAAATATGTGGCCGTGAAACATCCGGTGCCGGTGATTATCACTTACTTCACCGCCTGGGCGGATGAAGACGGGACTTTACACATGGTACCGGACGTGTACGGGCATGATGCGGTGATGAAACAAAAAATGTTTTAGCTGTTCACACTGTCTTTTACCAGCATCCTGGAATGCATGGAGTAGTATTTGTCCGGGCTGTACAGAAACAGGCAGGTGCCGTTGGCAATGCGTTGTATCACTTTGCGGTGTACGCCTTCCGGAATGGCCGGGCAACCGAGGCTGCGGCCGATATATCCCTGGCTTTTGATCAGGGCTTCGTTGACATAAGCAGCGCTGTGCATCACGATACCGCGGCTGAGCGCATTGTCGTTGATGCCGGCTTCTTCGCCTTCCAGCCGCAGGGAGTAACCATGCTCCCCGTTATAGGTGTCGCCGGTCACATAAAAGCCAAGGCTGCTCTTGTAGCTGTTCATTTTATTGGAAAAGGTGCTGGCCAGCAGGGTACCGGAATTCCGGCCATGGGATACCAGCGTATTAAACAACAACAGTTTGTTTTTGATGTCGATCACAAAGAGCCGCTTCCTGCTGGAGGGCAGCGAAAAATCGACGATCGAGAGGATGTCCGGGTTCCTGAGCCGGCCATTGTCTTCCAGTTGATTGTATCCCTGCATGGCGCTCTCAAATGCGTCGCGGGACAAACCTGTCGTATCCAGCCGCATGCTGTCATACAAACTCTCCTCCTGCAGTGAGTCATTCACTGCCGGTATAAGGGTGCGATACGCATGGGCAGGATTTTTTTCAGCTGAGGTGAGGGTGGTAATCAGGAATACAGAAAAACCGATGGTTGCAATAAAAATTAACGGTTTAATAAACTTCTTCACTTTCAATGTCACTCCGTAAAATATTTATCAAGGTTAGAGAATGATGATTAATCCATATCGTACGAAAATAACGATTATCGCCCGGAAATCGTACCCTAAAAACGGGCATTCCAGCTCGCTTTCGGCTATTTTAACAATATGTTGACATACATGGAAAATGTTGATATGGGCCAATTTTGGTGAAAAAGGGGACAATTTCAGCATAGGATCCCATGAGTGGATGATTATCTTTAATGTCAGATCCAAAACAGCCTTTGCGTTATGATAAAAAGATACTTCATCCTTATTCCTTTGCTGTTCTTGTTTGCCCGCACACATGCCAGTACTGGTGAGCCCGTTAAAGAACTGATTCAACAAATGGCAGCCGACGTGGAAGACCTGCACAAAGTCTACATTTTCCGGTACAGCCCGGAATATTTCGGGCGTATGCGCACTTACTACCAGCAAACGCTGACGTCGTTGAAGGCCATCCCATTTGCCACTTTGCCCGTTGCCGAACAGGTAGATTATATTCTCCTGAAGCGGAAGGTGGACCAGGAACTGCAGCAGATCGATGAAAATGAAGCGCTGTATAAACTACTGACACCGGCAGTGATTCCTTTTGCCCAGCCGCTGATGTCCATGCAGGTGAAGCGGCGCCGGGGCGATAACCCGGACGTGCCGAAAATCGCAGCCGACCTGGCTACTGTACAGCAACAGATCATCACCGCACAGGCTGCCCTGAAAAAACAAAGCCGCCTGACGCCTGCGCAGGCCCGCGACGCCGCCGATATCGTGAACGACCTGCGTAATGGCCTCAAAAACGTATATACGTTCTATTATGGTTATGAACCGGCCTTCACCAAACAGGTAAAACAGCCCTACCAGCAAACAGACAGTCTGCTGGGGGGCTATGCCCGTTTCCTGGGCCAGGAGCTGGCAGACAAAAGCGACAAGTCTCTCGATGCTTCCGGCATCAAAGGAACACCTATCGGCCGGGAAGCGCTTATCTCACAATTGCAGTATGAGATGATCCCTTATACCCCTGAAGAGCTGGTAGAAATGGCCAATAAGGAGTTCGCCTGGTGCGATGCGGAAATGCTGAAAGCCTCTGCCGCCCTGGGCTTTGGCAAAGATTGGAAGAAAGCGATGGAAAAAGTGAAGGAAAATCACGTAGCGCCGGGCCGGCAGCCGGAGATGATCCACCGCCTTGCTGATGAAGCCATCAAATTTGTGGAAGACAGCAACCTGGTAACCGTACCGGCGCTGGCCAAAGAAGCCTGGCGTATGTTTATGCTCTCCAAAGAGCAGCAGCGTTTTGCACCCTTTTTCCTCGGAGGAGAATCTATCCTGGTCGCTTACCCGACCGACGATATGGACGAAGCCACCAGGGCCATGAGCCTGCGGAGCAACAACTACGCTTTTTCCCACGCGACCGTTTTTCATGAACTGATACCCGGGCATAACCTGCAGGGCTTTATGAACAAACGCAACAAACCCTATCGCCGGATGTTCAGCACGCCTTTCTCCGTAGAGGGATGGGCGTTATACTGGGAGATGCTGTTGTGGAATAAGAACTTCCACAGCACGCCCGAACAAAAGGTAGGCGCGCTGTTCTGGCGCATGCACCGTTGCGCCCGCATTATCTTCTCCCTGAATTACCACCTGGGTAAATGGACGCCGCAGCAGTGCATCGACTTCCTGGTCGACCGGGTAGGGCACGAGCGCTTCAGCGCCTCTTCAGAAGTGCGCCGCTCTTTTGAAGGTAACTACGGCCCGCTGTACCAGATCGCTTACATGATGGGTGGACTGCAACTCCGGGCGTTGCATCATGAGCTGATTGACAGTGGTAAGATGGGCGAAAAACAGTTCCATGATGCCTTTCTGCAGGAAAACGCTATTCCTATTGAGATGTTCCGCGCTATCATCACCAACCAGCCGCTGACGCCGGAGTTTAAAACCCAATGGCGATTTGCGGACCAATTGTTGCAACAATAGGGAATCGTTATTTTTATAAAAAAAATGCCATGCCTGAATTACCAGACCTGAACGTATTCAGCCACAATCTCGGGAAAGTACTGCTGCACAAGCAGCTGGAGACCATCGACGTGCTGGTGAAAAAGAAACTCCGTACCCCCGAAAAAGAGCTCAAAGCAGCGCTGGAAGGGCAGCGCCTGGAGTCTATCCACCGTGTGGGCAAAGAGCTTCATTTTGAGTTTAAAGATGGCCATGTACTGGGGATGCACCTGATGCTGCATGGCAAACTCTATTTATTTGAAGATACCAACGAACAGAAACATACCATCTGTACGTTATTGTTCAAAGGAGGTAAAGGCCTGGCGCTGACGGATTATCAGGGTCAGGCAAACATCTTCCTGGACCCTGAGCCGAAGGAAGCGCCGGACGCCCTTTCCAAAGAGCTGACCCCCGCATGGCTGGAAGCTGCGCTGGGCAAAAAAAGAACAGCCATCAAAAAATACCTGACAGATCAGCATAATATCCTTGGTATCGGTAACGCCTATGCGGACGATATCCTGTGGGAAGCCCGTATCTCCCCCTTTTCCGTCTGCAATAAAATTCCTTCGGCAGCCATTAAAGCGCTGCATAAAGCCATCCATAAAGTATTGACCAACGCGGAAAAAAATATCCGCAAACATCATCCTGATATCATCAACGGGGAAGTGCGGGACTATATGCTGGTGCATAGCCATAAGCTGAGCGAGAGCCCCGGCGGCGCCACTATTCAGCATGTTTCCTCTGGTGGGAAGACCTACTACACAGAAGAGCAGGTGGAGTATAAATAAGGGTTTATACTTGTAGCAGTTCCTTTAGTGCTGATGCATTTTTCAGGGCATATCCGTGACCGTCGTTATTGAAGAACACCCATACGGCGTGTTTGTCTGCATGCCATTTTTTTATTTTAGTAGCATAAGCTTTCATTGTTTTGTGGTCGTAGGCGGTATCATAGTGACCGTTGGGCCCGTGGAAACGGATGTATATGTGCTTTGCCGTTACTCTTTCGGCAAACGGCCATCGCCCGCCGGAATCGGCGATCACCCAGGCAATGTTGTACTGTTCCAGCAGCTGGAAGGCTTCTTCCTGTAGCCAGCTGTCATGCCTGGCCTCCAGGGCAAATTCATAATCCCGGTAAGTAGTTTTCAGAATGTCGAAAAAAGCGTGTATCCGTTTGGGTTGGAATACCAGCGAAGGAGGCAGCTGGATCAATATGGGACCGAGGCTGGTCCTGATGGGATCGAATATACTGAAATAACGTTCCAATGGTTCTGCCGGCTCCAGTAGCCGTTTTACATGGGTGATATACCGGCTGAGCTTCGGACAGAACCAGAAACGTTTTGGTACCTTTTTTACCCAGTTTTCCACAGTGCCCGGCTTAGGCAGATGATAGAAGCTGGTATTGATCTCTGTGGTTTTATAGGATTGCGCATAAAACGGCAGATATTCCACTGGCTTCAGTTCCGGAGGATAAAAAATCTCTCTCCAGTGTTTATAACTCCAGCCGGAAGTACCGATATAAATACCTTTTTTTGCCATAGGCAATGAGGTGCAAAAGCCGTTCCGCCGCCACAGATCAGCCCGGCGTGATGATCACCGCCGGTGTTTCTTCTCTTTGTTCGTAGATGTTGGCGGCAATTTTCTCCACCAATGGCTTTGGGAAAAATTTAGGCAGGAATGCATTCAGTTTGTTGACGAACCCCGGCACAATTTCCGCTTTCCCTTTAAACAGGCCGTTGACGGCTATTTTAGCTACTTTTTCCGGCGTCATGTTAAACCGGTCCGCCAGTTTGCGGGTGCTGCCGCCCATGCGGGCGCGGTTCACAAAGTCGGTGTCTGTGCTGCCAGGACTAAGGGCGCTGACGGAAATAGGGGAATGCCGCAGTTCGTGGCGTAGTCCCCGGGTAAACGACAGGGCGAACGCTTTGGTAGCAGCATAGATATTCAGATAAGGGACAGTCTGATAGGCCGTCGTGCTGGCGAGGTTGAGCAGCCAGGATTTTGGAAACCGGCGCAATACCGGGATATAGGCGTATGATAGTCCCACCTGTGCTTTTACGTTTACATCGATGATGTTGAACTGTTCTTCGAGGGTGAGGTTTTCAAAAGCGCCATTGATGCCATAGCCGGCGTTGTTGACTACCACGCTGAGCTGATCGTGCCAGCGGCTGCTCCAGGCGGTGACCTTCGATAATGCGTCCGGCTGCGACAGGTCCTGATGAAGCGTGTGTACATGGACGTGATAAAGCCCCACTAATGCTGTCGCAGTTTCCTGCAGGGAAGTATTATCGAGATCTACCAGTAACAGGTGATAGTTTCTCTGTGCCAGTTCGGCTGCGATGGCTTTGCCAATACCCTTGGCAGCGCCGGTTACCAATGCGTAAGACATACGTATAATATTTTATGTTAGATAGCGGTACTGTTGACTTCCGCCAGTTTGCCTTCGGCGGTTTTGACAGCTGCCCACTGCGGTTTACCGCCATACAGGTGCTGTTTCAGTTGCGCCAGTTTGTGATAAAATGGTGTGGGAGATTGTGCGTGTTTAGGCTGATAGGCGCCGGTGACCACCGGAATATACATCACCCTGCGGCGGCTTTTTTCGCCGGTAAAAGGGGACTGTTGCACCCGGTGCCACAAACGTCCGTCATGCACGGTCAGGTCGCCGGCTTCAATGTCGAAGCCTGTTTCCTGTTTGTCCGGCGTATGATCGATGAAGTATTTTTTGCGGAACAGCAGCCGGAAGATACCCTGCCGGTGGGTGCCGGAGAGCACGCGCAGGCCGCCGTTTTCCAGGGGGCAGTCATCGAGGTGGATGCCCACATTGAGCATCGGCAGGATGCGTGTGCCGAGGAACAGGTCCCGCGGACTGTCGGTATGCCATCCCAGCTGCCGGAACTGGCTGGTGTCGGTATTGACGTAATGATTGATCACAAGGCCGTCTTTTTCGTTTTCGCCGATGCGGCCGTCGTAGGGTGACAGCAGGTTGGTCAGCGCCAGCAGGCGTTCATCTTTCAGCAGTTCCCGCAGGGCGTTGCTGTAATGAGAGGCAAATGCAATGCGCTGTATCAGCGGCGTACCGTTGATATCGGTCCCGAATTTTAAAGGGATACCGTTTACTTTCTGTACCTGGTTACGCAGGAGGAAATCCTGTACCTGAGCCACTTCACTTAGAATATTTGACAAGGATTCCTTGTCGAGGAAGTTTTTGAACTGTATGATACCATGTTGCTGAAAGTAGGTCAGTTGCGGCGCAGTGACAGTTTTCCCCAGCTGAAATACGGGTTGGTTGTTCGTTTTCATGACGAGCAGTTTTTTTGTAACAGTAAAAATGATGGTTGGATACGAAGCTGTATGTGCGGAAGTTGGTGGAGAAGACCGCAGCAGAGGGGATCGGGATTAACAACAACAAGAGCAGGCCGCTGGTTGACCGGCAGATAAAAGCCTTTGCAGGCGCAGGTTTAGATGGTGATGGTAATTTTCCATAATGGTAGATTTTATTAGTCTACTAATTCTGTAGACAAATGTAAGTAAAAAGATCTGATAAAAAATACAAGGGGGACTAAAATTTTTTTTGACGCCTGATAATGATGCGGTTAGCGAAGTTGTTCGAGATCTTCGGGCGTGTCTATATCAATGATGCCTTCGGGAAAGGAGATGGTGGACACATCGCCGGGGTGCTGCAGTATAATTTTTTTCGCGCCTTCCTGTCCGCCCAGCGCCATCAAATGGGGGAAATAGGCTTGCCGGAAGAGGACGGGCGTACCTGTTGTGCCGCCGTAGGCGCAGGCAGTGATACCTTTATTTTGCCGCTGGTGGGTATTGATGAGTTCTTCCAGCAGCTCAGGGGTGATAAATGGCTGATCGCAGAGGAGGATGAGGATATTAGTAACGTTGTCGCTTATACGTAGTATTTCCCGGACGCCGGTTTGTATGGAGCTGCCCATGCCGCTTTCCCAGGCGGTGTTGATCACCACGGAGGCTTCACTATCCTGCATATCCGGCAGGATGGTGTCGGCAAAGGCGCCCAGTACCACAACGACGGGGCGTGCGGTGGTGTGTTGCGCGGTATGAAGGATACGCTGCAACAGGCTTTGTTGCTGAAAGCGGACCTGCTGCTTAGGCGTTCCCAGCCGCCGGGAAGCGCCGGCGGCGAGTATAACAATACCGGTGTGGTGCATCACAGTTGTTGTTGAGTGATCTGTTGACTGGCACGCTGGTGGATGGCGGCAGGATTGTTACGCAATGAATCACCCGCGGCGCCGGCCATGACGGTCTTCACCTCGCTGATGATAGACAACGCTATTTCTTCCGGGGCATCGGCGCCGACATCCAGTCCGGCAGGACCGTATATGCGTGCCCGTTGTTCCGGCGATACTGCCGTGCCGGCGTCTTCCATCTCCTGCAACATGCGTTGCAATTTCCTGGCAGGCCCCAGTACGCCGGTGTAACGGAGATGATGGGGCAGCAGTGCGGTCAGCAGGGCGATATCATAGTTGTAGTTGTGGGTCATCAGCACGGCGGCGGTATAATCGTCCGGTTGCAGGTGCTGCAATACTTCCACCGGTTTGGCGACGATAACGCGGGTAGCTTCCGGGAAGCGCTGTGCCTGTGCATAAGCCGGCCGGCCATCTACAATGATGGTATGCCATCCCAGTACGGACGCTATTTTCACCAGCGGCTGCACATCGTTGCCGGCGCCGGCAATGAGCAGCTGCAAGGCCGGTGGATGCCATGCGATGAGCGCGGTAATCTGTTCGGGACCATCGTTGTAGGTCTTCACCGCGGAGCGCCGCGAGGTAAACGCTGCGCATACATCGGCCAGAATGGCGGTGCGTAGCGGCCCGTCTTCCATATGTACCTGTCTTTCTCCGCCGTCGGTGATCAGTATACAGGTGCCGGGTTGCGGGGCTGAGCGTTGTTCCGGGCGGAAGAGCGTCACCATCACGGTGGTGTCGCGGCTACCCACCTGTTGCTGCAGCAGTGTGAGCGGATTCAGGGCAAGGTGCGGCCCCAGTGGTTCCAGCAGGATGTGTATGATGCCGTTGCATCCCAGCCCCACGCCAATAACAGCATCGTCTTCATCGGTGGTGTCGTAGGTGACCAGCATGGGTTTTTGTTGCAACATGGCGAGTTGCGCTTTGCGCAGGGCGTCGCCTTCGAGGCAGCCGCCACTGATAGCGCCTGTCAGCGCGCCGTTTTCTGTGATCAGCATCCGCGCGCCGGGTTGCCGGTAGGCGGAGCCTTCTACGTGCACAACGGTTGCCAGCGCGGTTTGCAGGCCTTGCTGACTGGCGGCAAGGTACGCCTTCACAATATCTTCCAGCTCTTTTTGCATAGTGTTAAATCAGTTTGTCGGGTGTGATGGGGAGGTCGCGGACCCGTTTGCCGGTAGCATTGAAGACCGCGTTGGAAACGGCGGCAGCAAAGCCTATCAGGGCAATTTCGCCCATACCTTTAGCGCCCATCGGGTTAATAACAGGATCTTTCTTATTGATAAACAGTACGTCTGTCGGCGGGGTATCTGCATTCACGGGTACATGGTAGTCTGCATAGTTGTTGTTGACATAACGGCCGAAGCGGTGGTCTATCAGCGCCTCTTCGGTGAGGGCCATACCGATGCCGCCTACCACGCCGCCGATCATCTGGCTGCGGGCGGTTTTAGTGTTCACCACCGTGCCGGAATCGGCCACGCTGACGATATGTTTGATGCGTACCACACCGGTGGCCGGATGTACATGTACCTTGGTAAAATGAACGGAGAAAGAATACATGGCGTATTGTTTCCGTTCGTCGCCGGCCTGCGAGGTGGTGGTAACGACCAGCTCCGGCAGCTGTTGCTGCTGCAGCAGTGCGGCATAGTCCAGCCGGGTGTTGCCGGCTACCAGCTGACCGCCTTCATGCTGTATGTTTTCCACTTTCAGGTCTTTGAAAGCGGGGACATTGGCCGTGGCCATTTCCCCGAGCTTCCGCTGCAGGCTGCGGCATACGTCGTTCACGGCGCTGCCGACGGTGGACACCGTGGAAGAGCCGCCCTGGCGGGGCGCTTCAGGATAGGCGGATTCTCCCAGCAGGAATTTTATTTTTTTAACATCGATGCCGGTAGCGTCAGCGCCTATCTGTACCATGGCGGTGGCGGTGCCCGGGCCGATATCCGCGGCAGCGCTGCATATCACGAGGGTGCCATCGGCTTTGAGGGTGGCGCTGGCGGTAGCCCTGCCACGTCCGGCGCTGAATACGCCGCTGCTCATGCCGTAACCGACCAGCCAGCCGTTTTCCTGCAGTTGACCAGGTGTCTGGCTGCGTTGCTGCCAGCCTATTTTAGCAGCGCCCATCTCGTAGGCTTCTTTCAGGTATTTGCTGGAGTAAGGCAGCTGCTTCTCCGGGTCGGTATCCGCATGGTTCAGTATACGCAGTTGTAACGGGTCCATCTTTAACTGGTGCGCCAGTTCATCGATGGCCGATTCCAGCGCAAACGCGCCGGTGGCTTCGCCGGGGCCGCGCATCCATACCGGTGTGCTGAGATTGAGCGGCACCAGCTGGTAATGCGTGTTTACATTGGGACAGGTGTACATCATGCGGCTCATGTTCACGATCGCTTCTGTAAAATCTTCATAGGGCGATGTGTTGGCGACCGCTTCATGAGTGATGCCGGTCAGTTTACCGTCGGTAGTTGCGCCGATGCCTATACGTTGCCTGGCAGCGGGACGGTAACCTACGAGGGTGAACATGTCCTTGCGGGTGATGACCAGTTTCACCGGCTTGCGTATTTTCTTTGCCGCCAGGATGGTCGCCACTTCCATGGGCCATATGCGCAGGCCCATGCCGAAGGCGCCGCCCACAAACTGGGAGTGCACCGTGATCTGGCTTTCCGGCAGCTGGAAAAGTGTTTTGATCGTTTGCTGCACGCTTTTAACGCCTTGTGTTTTGGCGTAGAGCGTCAACTGATCGGGTGTTTCCCAGTGGGCGATGATACCCGCCAGTTCCATGGGGTTATGCACCTCAATGGGGATGTTATATTCCGCTTCCAGGCGGACCGGCGCTTTTTTCCAGGCATCGGCTTCTCCCCGCAGGTAGTCCTTCATGTTTTTGTTCTGGAAAGCCTGGTTCATGTTTTCATTCATGTCCGTCCTGTGCACTTCCTGTGCATAGGTGACTTTCACGAGGGAGGCGGCGTGTACCGCGCGCTCCAGCGTATTGGCCACTACGATGGCTACCGGCTGTCCGTTGGAATAGATACGGTCGTCGTAAAATATTTTAAGTCCCTGTTTGGGATTGGGATTATCCACTTTGTAGCCCGGAACAGGCGGCGCGTTGAGGTGAGATATCACATCGGCCACGCCTGGCGCCCGGAGTGCTTTGGTGGCGTCGATGGCAGTGATGCGGCCGCTGCTGACGGGGCTGCATACCAGCGCAGCATACAGCATGCCTTCCGGCTGATGGTCTGCAAAGTAGCGGGCGGCGCCGGTTACTTTAAGGCGGCCGTCTACACGGTCCATGGATTGTCCTACTGCTTGCTTTTTCATACGGCAGCTGCTTTTGATAAGGCGGTGACGAGGCTGTTCTGCGCCATCGGCACTTTGAATGCATTGTGTTTATAAGTGCGGGCCGACCGGGTTGCTACGGAGGCGGCTATACGGAAATTTTCGGCCGTTGGTGCTTTTCCGATCAGTGCTTTTTCCGCTTCGTGCAGGCGCCAGGGTTTGTGGGCTACACCGCCCATGGCGAGGCGGGCGCCGCGGATGGTGTTGTTGCTGATATCCAGCGCTGCCGCTACGGACACGAGTGCAAAAGCATACGACGCGCGGTCGCGTACTTTCAGGTAGTATATGTTTTTGGTGAAAGGATTGGCCGGGATATCAATACCGGTGATCAGTTCGCCTTTACCGAGGTTGTTGTCTTTGTCTGGCGTATCGCCGGGCAGCCGGTGAAAATCTTCGAAGGGAATGCGGCGGTTGCCTTTGGGGCCGGCCACCAATACGGTCGCATCGAGTGCAGCCAGCGCAATGCACATATCGCTGGGATGTACGGCGATGCATTGATCGCTGGTGCCGAAAATGGCGTGCATACGGTTGATGCCGCCGATAGCGCTGCAGCCGCTGCCGGGCGTTCTTTTGTTGCACGGCATGGTGATATCGTAGAAATAACTGCAGCGGGTGCGCTGCATTATATTACCACCGGTGGTGGCCATGTTGCGCAGCTGTTGCGATGCGCCGGCCAGCAGCGCCTGTGACAGCAGCGGGTGGTGTGTTGTCACCAGCGGATGGCCGGCCACCTCGCTGTTGAGCGTAAGGGCGCCGATATGAAGGATATTGTTGTTCAGCGTAATATTTTTCAGTGGCAGCCGGTTGATGTCTACCAGCTTCTCCGGCGCCAGCACGCCATTTTTCATGAGATCGAGCAGATTGGTGCCGCCGGCGATGAAGCGGGCGGATTTGTCTTTTGTCAGCGCGTCAATAGCCGCCTGCTGGCTGGCGGGCCTGACATAGGAAAACTGGTTCATACGGTATGCCCTCCCTGTTTTACGTCTGTAATGGCTGCTACGATATTGTCGTATGCACCGCAGCGGCAGATATTACCACTCATGAACTCGCGTATCTCTTCCGGGGAGCCTGCATGTCCTTCGCGGATACAGGCTACGGCCGACATGATCTGGCCGGGTGTACAATAACCGCACTGGAAGCCGTCATGTTTGATAAAGGCTTCCTGTACGGGATGTAAGGTGTCTCCCTGGGAAAGCCCTTCGATGGTGGTAATTTTTTTCCCTTCCTGCATAACGGCGAGTGTAAGGCAGGAATTAATACGCTGGCCGTTGACATGCACGGTACAGGCGCCACACTGACCATGGTCGCAGCCTTTTTTGGTGCCTGTCAGGTTCAGCTGTTCGCGCAGCAGATCGAGCAGGGTCACCCGGGGCTCTACAGACAGCTGGTACGCTTTCCCGTTGATCTCCAGGTTGACCGGCATTTTCTCGAAGAGGCCGGCAATCGTTTCATCATGTTCACCTGCTTTGACTACCAGTGGCGGCGTAAGGGCCAGCGCCATCAACGCGGAAGATTGTTTCAGGAAGTCACGCCTGGCTTCGTGCTTGTCCTTCTTACCCGGGCATGACGGGTTTTCATTTGGTGCTTGTGACATATACACAAGGGTTTTATTCAGCAAAAAGGTAGCCTTTTTTTAACATATGAGCAAGGAGTTCTCGCAAAGCGCGCAAAGGAGCAAAGCACGCAAAAGTTAATATAAGCGAGCAGAGAAAGCAAAGGAGCGAAGATCAATTTGATCTTCGCTCCTTTGCTTTCTTAATTTATCTTAAAAAAATCTTCGCGCTTTGCTCCTTTGCGCGCTTTGCGAGAACTGCCGCGTGCGCTAATAGCCCGGATTCTGACCGAGGGTTTTATTGATATCTCTTTCTTTCTGCGGTACAGGCCAGAGGTAATCGCGCTGTGGACTGAAAGAACGCTGATCGGCCACCACATGATTGCCGGTCAGGGTTACTTTGCCGGTATTGGCGTCTACGGTGCCCAGGCGGGTACCATATACGGTGCCGGTCCTAACGGTGGGGCCTATCTGCCAGCGCTGGATATCGTACCAGCGAAGGCCTTCCAGGGCCAGTTCCACGCGGCGTTCGCGGCGCACAAGCGTACGCAGGGAAGCGATGTTGTTGTATACGGTACGGTTGACCAACGGCATACCGGCACGTGCACGGATATCGTCGAGCGCCTGGTATACGCTGTTGTCCATCACGCCGGACTCAATCTGTGCTTCTGCATAGGTGAGCAGCACTTCAGCATAGCGGATCACGATGATATTCACACCGGTGTTCCACATATCCGGGAAGTCTTTCAGGAAAGGAACGAATTTCCGTACCAGGTAACCGGTGGGAGAGTTGTTGCCCTCGCTGTAGTAGTCAGCACCACCGGGAGTGATAGGATCATAGAACTTATCGTTGTACTGTAAGCCCGGATACACCACGCTGGCAGCCAGACGAGGGTCCCTGTTCGCATACGGGTTGTTGGGATCATAACCGGAGGCAGGATCGTCGATGGTTTTACCGTTGGTCATTTCGTAGGCGTCTACCAGTGACTGGGTAGGACTGAGCGAAGCCCATCCGCCGTAACCGGAAGAAGGCAGGATACCAAGGTCTGTATTGGCATTGTCTTTTTCGTTGGCTTTGTACTGCACATCGAGGATCACCTCTTTGTTGTTTTCAAAATCCTGGCGGAAAAGATCGGTGTAGTTTTGATAGAGGCCATAACCGAGCGCCATCACTTTTTTACAGTCTTCGATAGCGGCAGCGTAGTTTTTGTCAAACAGTTCCACGCGTGCTCTCAGCGCTAAGGCGGCGCCTTTGGTGATGCGTCCTACATCGCTGCCGGTGTAGTTCTGCGGCAGTACCTGGGCGATAGCGGCCATTTCATCGGTGATGAATTTGCGGACTTCTGCACGGGGTGTTCTGCTGATGGTATTGGCTTCCTGTACGCTCAGGTTTTTTACCACCAGGGGAACGTCGCCATACAGCTGTGACATAACGAAGTAACGGTAAGCGCGGAGGAAACGGGCTTCCGCTTTGAAGCGGCTCCGTATTTTTTCATCGATGGGCGCCTGGTCCACGTTTTCGATGAACCAGTTGCATTTCTGGATAGTGACATAATCCCACTGGTTGGCTACCTGCGGGTCGGTAGCGGTGGCGGTGCCGTTGCCCAGGTGCTGGTAGTTGTCCCATGCCCACTGGCTGTAGCTGTTATCGCTGACAGCATCCATGTAGATGGTATTGTAACTGGTTTCCCATCCTTTGTAACATCCGGCAAGCGCGGCGGAGGCAGCGGCTTCTGTTGTCCACAGCGATCCGTTGCTATAGGCGTCGGTAGGTGATTTGTCCAGGAAATCTTTCTGACAGGCGGCCTGTGTCAGTGCACCTGCAAGCAGTATATAGAGAAGGTTTCTTTTCATGATCATGATTTTTCGTAACGGTTAAAAACTAACATTCACGCCAAAAGTGTGCACTTTCACCTGCGGGTAATAATAGATACTGCTGGTGATAGAGGCCTCCGGATCTATCCATTTATAGAGATGGTCAAACGTGAGGATGTTCTGACCACTGTAATAGAAGCGCAGTTTGGTAAGGCCAATCCGTTTGATCACTTTTTCAGGGAGGGAGTAACCTATCTGCAGGTTTTTAAGGCGCAGGTAAGAACCATCTTTCACCCAGAAGGAAGAAGGTGTGCCGCTGGGATCATTTTGTTTGTAGTTATACCAGGTGCGGGGCATGGAAGCGCCGGTATTCGCTGTTGTCCAGCTGTCGAGGAAGGCGGAAGTGGGCTTGTTGGCATTGCCGCCAACAGCACCGATCTTGCCTGCATCGATATAGTTTTTCACACCGGCAGCGCCCTGCAGGAAGATACCGATATCGAAGTTTTTCCAGGAAGCGCTCAGGTTCAGGCCGAAGGTCACTTTCGGGAAATAGCTGCCAAGATATTCTCTGTCGGCCCCGTTGATGGTGTCGTTGCCGTCTTTATCACGGTATTTCAGATCGCCGGGAGCAGTGGTCGGTAACTGGAAAGGTGAATTTTTTATCTCATCTTTTGACTGGAAGATGCCATCTGCCACATAGCCGTAGATGGAGTTTACAGGATAACCTACCTGTTTAAACGTATAGCCGTCGATGATAGGTCCGGAACCGCGGAGGTCCAGTACTTCGTTGTGAATAAAGGCAGTATTGAAGCTGGCGCTGTAGTTGAAGTCGCCCTTGTTATCGGCGTAGCTCAACAGGAACTCCCAACCGCGGTTCAGTACGGCGCCTGCATTCTGTACGGGGTCCTGGAAGCCATAAACGGCGCCTACCGGCACGGCCAGCAGGATGCCATTGGTTTTCTTATGGAAGTAGTCGGCGCTGAAGTTCAGTTTTCCATTCAGGAAACCCGCATCGATACCTACCCCTGTTTCGGTGGTGCTTTCCCATTTGATATCCGGGTTGGCGCCATTGATGGGTGCAACACCCGGCACCACGCCGGCTGCTGTGCCGCCGAATACATAGTTCTGATCGCCGAGGGCGGTGAAGATGTAGGGGTAGTAGGGGAAGGTGGGATATTTGGTATCATCCTTTCCTTTTACGTACTGGTTGCCCAGCTGGCCCCAGGAAGCTCTCAGTTTCAGGTTGGACACTACCGGTTTCAGTGCGTCGAAGAACGCTTCGCGGTCGATATTCCAGCCGGCGGAGAAAGAGGGGAAGGTGCCCCATCTGTTGCCCGGTGCAAAACGGGAAGATCCGTCATAGCGCAGGTTGGCTTCCAGCAGGTATTTCCCATCGAAGTCGTAGTTCAGTCTGCCGAACCAGGAGCGCAGGCCCAGCTCGTAACTGTAGTTGAGGGCGTACTGACCTTCTGTGCCACCAAGGTTAAGATCGGTGAGTTCGTTGTTGAGATAACCTTTGCGGTATCCTTCGTCGAAGGAGTATTTGGTTTGCTCCTGGGAGAAACCGCCCAGTATTTTGAAGTTGTGTTTGCTGAAGGATTTGGTGTATTCCAGCAAGGCCTGTTGGGTAACGGTGTTACCGAAGTTATTCTGATCGGTAACGGAGCTGGGGCCCTGGTAGAAGGTTTTGTCGCCGTTAGCATTATAGTATTGCTGATCGGCCCTGAACTTCTTAATGTGATTGATCTTCATGATGTAAGCCAGGGAGGGCTTGAAATGCAGGCCTTTGATGATTTCCCAGTCTACGCCCACATTACCTACGAGGTCGTAGTAAGAGTAGGTGTTCTTGCTGTTACCTTCCAGCCAGGCCATGGGGTTACCGTCACCGATAGCGCCGTAGTGGCCGTTGGCATATTTGTAAGGTATGCGCGGGTTGATCCTGTTGATCTGTCTTACCAGCTGTTGAAAATCGCCGGTGTAGGGGTTGGATGGTTCTACCTGGCCGGTGGAGGTAAAGCCGATGTTGGCATTTACTTTCACGTGGTTGGCCACTTCAGAGGTGATATTGAGGCGGGTAGTATATCTTTTGGCGTTTGTTTCCTTTACAATACCATTCTCGTCAAACAGACCAAGGGACAGGGCGTACTGTGTTTTTTCGCTACCGCCGGAGACACCGAGGTAGTGATTTTGCTGGATGCCGCTGCCTTTGTAGAAGAGGCCGAGCCAGTCTGTGTTGGGATAGTTATAAGGATCGGAGCCGTCTTTGTATTTGGCAATTTGTTCAGCCGTGTATTTAGGGGCGGATCCTTCGTTGATGGAAGCCTGGTTTTCCAGTTCCGCTATCTGCCAGGAGGGCAGGAAGTCGGGGAGGCCGGTGGCTTTCTGTTTACCTACGTAGGCATTGTAAGTCACCTGCGGAGCGCCTTTTTTGCCTTGTTTGGTGGTGATCAGGATCACACCGTTGGCCGCGCGGGAGCCATAGATGGCGGCAGAGGCGGCGTCTTTCAGTACAGACATGCTGGCGATATCGTCCGGGTTGATGTTGTTCAGGCTGCTGACGTTGGTCACCACGCCGTCGATCACGATCACCGGGTCGGCGGTATTGAGTGTACCGATACCGCGGATACGTATGCTGCCGCCGTCGGAACCGGGCTGGCCGCTTTTGGCGGCGGTGACGGTAACGCCGGGCATGGTACCCTGTAACGCGTTGCTGACGCTGGTAACGGGTCTGTTGGCCAGTTCCTTGCTGCCGATGCTGGATACAGCGCCGGTGAGGTTGGCTTTTTTCTGGGTGCCATAGCCCACTACCACCAGCTGTTTCAGGGAGGCTACGTCGGACTGGAGAACGATGTTGAGGTGTGTTTTCCCTTTGAGGCTGATTTCCTGGGCGGTGTAGCCGATGCTGGTGATGGTGATCACTGCATTTTCGTCTACGCCGGCGATCTGGAATTCGCCGTTAGGAGTGGTAATAGCGCCTTTGGTGGTGCCTTTCACCATCACTGAAGCCCCGGGAATGGCCGCGCCGGTTTCGTCCACCACTTTACCGGAGATGGTTACCGGCGGCGGTGTATTGCTCTCCGTGGGTTGTATGTTTTTTGTTGTTTTTTCATTACGGGTGATGAATACCGTATTACCCTGTACCTCGTAGCTGAGCGACTGGTGCTGGAGCACCATGTCCATGGCGGTTTGCAGGGAGGCATTTTTCAGTTCCACGGTCACGGGGGACGTGTTTTTCAGGTCTTCCCGATCGTAGAAGAAAGCATAGCCTGTTTGCTGGCGTATCACGTTCAGCACTTTCTGGAGGCTGACGGCGCGGGCAGACCAGGTAACAGTCTGGGCGCTGCTGTTGGCGCTTACCTGTAAGATACCCATCAGGAGCAGAAGAGAAGTTAGCTTCATAACTAACAAAAGTTTGTTGAACAGCCCGGCTTTTTTTGGATGACAACCGGGTCCGGAATTACAAATAGCCTTTACTTGCATACTTTTGCAATGTTTGGTTGAATTAATGAAGAATGTTT
This sequence comes from uncultured Chitinophaga sp., assembly GCF_946479755.1. The sequence goes on from NZ_CAMLHC010000002.1 coordinate 59,952, forward strand.
ACCGACTTGTTTGTTGGTTTAGCTGAACTAAGGCCGGGGTTCTGACGCCAATCTTTACCCCCGGCTTATTTCATTAAAGTACATGGGAATACCTCTTTGTTAGCCTGAATTGATCATTGTTCCTGTTTTGTTTTTCATCGTTCTTTATAAAGTTTATGGCTGGATAATGATCCGGTGGCCATCTTCTATTCTGTATTTTATCCTCGTTTTGGACAGTCCTTTCAGTACCTGTGAGAGGGTAAGGCTGCGGCCTATTTCCCCGTTGAACACGCGGTCCGGTATTTTGCCTTCGTAGCTCACCTCGAGGTTGTACCAGCGCGCCAGCTCCCGCATGACGGTGGGCAGGTCGGCGTTGGTGAAGGAGAAATAGCCTTCTTTCCAGGCTGTGATGGCGGAGAGGTCTACCTGGTCTGCCACCTGTACATCGCTGGGGCTTACCCTTGCCTGCTGGCCTGGTTTCAGCGTCAGTTGGCGGTTATGGGCAGACACACGGATGGCGCCTTCCACGAGGGTGGTTTTGATGGAGGCTTCGTCCTTGTAGGCGTTGATGTTGAAGTGGGTGCCCAGTACGTCGACGGTCGTGTTGTTGGCCATCACGCGGAAGGGCATGTCTGCATTTTTAGCTACATCGAAGAAGGCTTCTCCTGTCACGGTTACCTTCCTTTCGGTGCCGGTGAAGGCCGTGGGGTAGGTAATGGAGGAGCCGGCGTTGAGCCATACTTTGGAGCCGTCGGGCAGGATGAGGCTGTACTGGCCGCCGAGGGGCGTGCTCATGGTGTTGTACAGTATTTTGCTTTCGGTGGTGCCGGCGTCGTCGTACACCAGCTGGCCGTTGGCCATTTTGGTGATTTTACTGCCGCCCTGTTGTGCCAGCAGGCCGTTGCCGGCGCTGTCGAGCGTTATCTGTGAGCCGTCGCTGAGGGTCAGGATGGCTTTATTGCCGCCGGGAGCTACGTCGGGAGCCGCCTGTGTGTACGCCGGCGCCGGTGTTTTGGCGGGACGTGTCCACCACCAGGCGATGCCGGCGAGCAGCAGGATACTGGCCGCTGCCGCCCATTTCCAATGGATGGGCCTGATGCGGGCAGACTGCCGGGGCTTGTCAGCCGCCAGGATGCCGGTAACGAGCTGCTGCCATTCGGCCGGATCGTGGCTGTCCGGGGCGGCAGGCCCATGGAAAGCTTCGATCTGGGTATTGACCATGCCCGTTTCATCCGCCTGGATCATCTCCAGCAGTTCCGTGTATTCATCCTGCGTGGCAAGGCCGTGACGGGCTTGTGATAATAAATATATCAGTCTTTCAGTATCTGGCAATGACGTGGTTTTTTGTATCGCGTGAAACGTTGGATTTTGGTGTGGGGCGACCCGGTTGCTGGGGTGTCCCTGCATATACGTACCGCGAGTGAAGCGATAGTACCTATCGTTCCGGAAAAAAAATTAAAAAAAGTGGGAGAGACTGTAAGAAAGTAACATCAAAGGGATACTAATACCGTGTCTGAGCAGGTATTCCCGGATGGTGCGAAGGGAGCGCACCAGTGAATTTTTGACGGTCTGGACGGAGATGTCCAGCTGGCCGGCGATATCGGCTATTTTCAGGCCGCTTTCCCGGCTCAGCAGGTATATTTTCATGGCCTGGGGCGGCAACTGGGCGATGGCTTCCCGTATCAGCCGGGAGGTTTCGGAGAGGGACAGGTGCTCCTCGGTGACATTGTTGTACTCGTCTTCGCTCCAGGACAGTTGGTGGCGGGCTTTTTCGCGGACACCCTGTTTTTGCAGCCAGCTATAGGAGCGGTGGTAGGTCATTTTAAAGATCCAGTTGCGGGGGCTGCTAACGGCAGGGAGCTTATCGCGTCCCATCCACAGGCCGAGGAATATTTCCTGGATAATATCTTTTACCGGCGCTTCTTCCTGGATGATCTGCAGGATGACGGGCCTGATGCGGGGCACATAGAGATGAAACAGCGCTTCAAACGCTGCCTCGTCACCTTCCGCGATCCGGTCAAATAATATTGTCTCCTGTGCTATGTCGTTCTGCATCCTGTGTCCAGATACTGATCAGTCAATGGTCCGCCCGGCGAGGTTGTTAACATGAATTTTTAATGGGTACAACAGTGTAATGAAAGAAATGGCAACCGGGGTGGTCAAAGATAACATGATAATTCGGTAAAATGGGCATAAGGTTTCCGGGGGCCTGTGGCTGGCGGGGCTTGAGCGCCGGGGTTACCGGTATGATTTCCCGGCGTTCCGGGTTTCGAAATCCTGTATTTCCTGTTGTAGCCGGCGTTTCTGCAGGAGATAGGTTTTTAGGTCCAGCCCGGATTTTTCGGCTTCGAGGCCGGAAAGTGCCTGGTGTAGCCGTATCCATTCGTTGCTTAACAGATTTTTCTCTGAGTGGCGGGCGGTAATAAATGCAGGGGCTTCCCGTAACACTTCGAGGGGGTAGCCTTGTTGTGCCCATTGGAGGAAGTCGTCGCTGAGGACGTCCATGCATTCGGGATCGAGGGCACCGTAGCCGGTGGTGTATACTATCAGTGTGGGCTGGGTGGTGTCCAGGAAGATGCCGCAGCCGCCGCTGTCGTCTGCAATGCTCAGGTAGCCGGGAAGGTATTGTTGCACCTGGTAGTCGTTGTTCCTGGTCACAAGATCGTCGGTGCCATAGAGGTTCACCAGGTCGGTGACGAGACGGCTTTCGCGCAGCTGCTCTGTTTCCAGGAAGCGGGCGTAGGCACCCGGCAGGGTGATGCCGAGTGCTGTTGCGATCTGTTGAAGACGGTTAACCATTGCTTTTGAGTTGCGCCAGCCACTGTTGGGCAAATTCGTTGTCAGGTTCCAGCTCCAGCACTTTTTCGAAGGAGGTGATGGCCAGCGGGAGGTCTTCCATCTGATAGAAAAGGATGGCGCGGTTGAGGTGGATATAGCTGTTGTCCGGAGCGATGGCCAGGGCGTTATTGTAGCAGGTCAGCGCTTCGTCGAAATGTTCGGCCAGCATGTACAGGGAGCCCATATTCACGAGGAGACCGGGTTCTTCGGGCGCCAGTTCTATGCCTTTCCGGGCGTATTCCAGTCCCTGCAGCAGGCGCATTTCCACGCTTTTCTGCGTGTCTTCATTGAAGCCGTTGTCTTCCATGAAGGTAATGCTGTGGTGGATGCTTTCCAGCAGGTTTCTCACTTCGTTGTCATACCAGCCTGCTGTTTTCTCTACCTCCTGGGTGAAGGGCACGGCGTCGAGGTCTATGCCTTTGTCCATTTCGGCTGCTGTTTTCATTTTCCCTTTGGCGGGGGCGTACCACCATTCGCAGAATTTGCCCAGTTCACCGCCTTCTGGCAGTTCGTCAACAGGTGGCAGCCCTTCTTCGTAGATGGCGTCGTTGGCTACTACGAGGTCGAGGATGGTTTTCAGGCCTTCGTGGTCGATGGGTTCATTTTCCTGCTCTGCGGCCATCACCATGTAAGGCAGCAGCTGGTACCAGCTGGCGAGCAGGTCGCGGTACTGCTGTTGCGCAGCATTTTCCGCAATGATGCGGGCCATAGTGAACACGTCTAACAGCTGCGGTGGTGTGGCGTCGGCGCCCTGCAGGGAGCCGTTGGCCACAAAGGCTTCCCACAGCGTGGAACCGGCATCGCAGTAGAGGATATACTGTTGCTGCTGCTGATCGAAGTAGGCGTAGCCCGCTACCGGATTGGTATCTGCGTCCCACTCCGCTTCCGGCTGGGTATAGATAAAGCTGAATTTCTGAGCGGCAGCGAGGTTGTCCAGGAACGCCTGGTGTTGTGCATAAGCCGGATGCGCAGTTATCGGGAAGGTATATACGAAACGGTGTTGTACCAGGATATCCATTACCCGGAAATGGGTGAAGCCGGTGTCAAAATTTGATTGCAGCTCGTACAGGCTGTAAAAGAGGCTTCTGCGGTCCAGCGAATCGTCCTGGCTTTCATGCAGACAGTAAACGGACATCTCCACCAGGGATTCTATTTCATGCATCGACATATCTTTGCTTTATTTGAAACGCGAAAATACGGATTATGGGAAAAAGAGCGGGTGGGCATCTGGATAAAAAAACGGTGATGAAAAAACTTCTGCTCCCGGTAGTCAAACTGTGTCTTGTAGGTTGTAGCCTGCTGCTTTATTTCAAAACTTTTGGATTACGGATGTATCAGATAGCCTATGGTTGGATACGGTGGCCGCTATCCGGCGATGGAATATTAATACCCCGGACCGGATCACGGCCCGGGGTGGAGAAATTACTTCACTAATACGTTCTTTACGTAGTTATAACTTTTGGTAATGCTGTCGAATGGATCGATGGTGATTTTATCCTGCTCCACAAAGATATGCTGCACGCCTGCCTGTTTAGCCTGGGCGAAGATTTGCCGGAAATTGATGCTGCCGGTGCCTACTTCTGCGAAAGATACGCCGGACAGGAGCTGCATGGAGGTTTTGTTTTCGTTGCCGGCGGCGGTGAGACTGGCCGTGTTCTTTTTGTCCATATCTTTTACGTGCCAGGCCACAAAGCGACCGGGTGCTTCGGAGAACAGTTTCAGCGGATCTACGCCGGATTTCACCGCCCAGAAAAGGTCCAGTTCAAATGACACCAGCGCAGGGTCCGTGTTTTTGAGCATCACCTCATAACCTGTGGTGCTGCTGTCTGCCAGCTTCTTAAATTCCCAGTAATGGTTATGGTACCCGATCTGCAGGTTGGATTTTTTACACAGTTCGCCGGCTTTGTTCAGCTGGTCGGCCATGAATTTGTAATCATCTGTTGCCAGCTTTTTATCCCACAGGGACAGTGGGAGCACCGGCACAATAAAATATTGCTGCCCCAGTGACGCTGCCAGGTCAATCTGCGGTTGCAGCGCCGCCGGGTCGCCATTGCCGCGGGTCAGATAGTCGTTGAGCTGATAGTGGCCGCTGGGCGTGGCCAGCTGGTATTCGTCGAACAGCGCTTTCAGTTCCGACGGTTTGAGTCCCCAGAAAGTACCTTTGTCCTTTTCCCCCTGGTAACCGTAATAGGTCTCCACTTCCTTATAACCAATCTGCGCTACGCGGATGATCGTGCTTTTTACGTCTCTGTCCAGCTGATCGCGCAGCGTGTACAATTGCAGCCCGATATTACGGGAGAGGCCTTTTTTCTCCGTCTGGGCAAAGAGGCCGCCGGGAAGCATCATGCCGGCAGCTAACAAGCCGGCCTGCTGAATAAATGAACGTCGTGAGTTATGCATCTAATAATGTTGTTTGTAACGTGGACAATGACCGAAATTAAGAAAAAGGGTTTTATCCCCGCAGAAAATGTTGCTGCGGCTTTACAGCAGCGGGTTTGCGGCTAAATAATTTTTATCCGGATCTGGTTTTAATTGGTTAAATTGTTAAGACACTGATTATCCTAAAGCCAACTCGATGAAGCTATTTTTCTGGAAGCGGAAAACGGCCGGGGGACCCCAAAAAAAGAAATCAAAAGTCAGGGAATGGATAGAAGCTGCTGTTTTTGCCATCGTAGTGGCCACGCTGATCCGGACCTTCCTGTTTGAAGCTTTTATGATCCCCAGCGGCTCTATGGAAAGGACCCTGTTAATCCACGACTATCTGTTCGTTAGTAAGATCAGCTATGGTCCGCGCATCCCCATGACGCCACTGGCATTCCCGTTTGCCAATCACACCCTGCCCTTCACCAAAACCGCCAAATCTTATTCCACCGCTGTACAGTGGCCCTACAAACGATTGCCCGGTTTCAGCGAAGTGAAAAGGAATGATGTGATCGTGTTTAACTACCCCTGCGGAGATACGGCTTTGTACAGCAAGTCGGGAGATGACGCAGACTATTACGTGATGAAACGGAACATGACGCCGGACACCCTGAAGCTGTTTTACCGCGACCCCATTTACCGCCCGGTAGACCGGCGGGAAACATGGATCAAACGTGCCGTAGGCATCAGCGGAGATACGATCATGGTGGTAAACGGACAGTTGTTCGTTAACGGTAAACCAGGTTTTGAGCCTCCACAGGCACTCACCGGCTACCAGGTAAAAACGAGATCCGGAAAGCCGTTTAACGATAAACAGGAAAAGGACCTTGGCCTGGATGGCGGTTATGGCCTTGGAGAAGATTCCACTAAGTATTATACCTATGATCTCACCAAAGATAAAGTTGCACTGATAAAACAATGGGGAGATACGATTCAGCCGGACCCGAAAACAAAAACGCGGAGAGGCATTTTCCCCGGTGACCCGGATAACTTCCCGTGGAGCGAAGATACCTACGGCCCGATCTACGTACCGCGAAAAGGCGCCACCGTAACACTGGATACCTGCGTACTGCCGCTTTACCGGCGTATCATCGTCAACTACGAGAACAACCAGCTGGAAGTACAGGGCGATAAAATATTTATCAACGGCCAGGAAACAAAAGCGTACACCTTTAAAATGAATTATTACTGGATGATGGGCGATAACCGCCACCAGTCAATAGATTCCCGCTTCTGGGGCTTTGTGCCCGAAGATCACCTGATTGGCAAAGCGTGGGTGATATGGTTTAGCTTTCACAAGACGTATAAGGATTTTTATATGCGCTGGGGGAGGTTTTTTACATTGATTAAATGATGCCTGGCTACTGCGCATTGGCTGCTTTTACTTTGTCCAGCAGCAGATCCAGCGCTGCGCGGTCCAGTAACTGACCTTTGGTAACTACGGCACTTATTTTTTCAGTGTTGTGGATATCTTCCAGCGGGTTGGCGCTGAGGAGCAGGATGTCCGCCTTTTTACCGGCGGCGAGTGCGCCATAGTCCTTCTTATGCAGGAATACAGGGGAATTGATCACCGATGCCTGCAACGCCTGCAGGGGCGTAAGACCGAAATGCACCATGAGTGCCAGTTCCCGGTGCAGCCCAATACCGGGATAGTCAAATGAATTCAGATAACCGGCATCTGTGCCTGCCATGATCTTCACACCGGCTTTCTGCAGCAACGGCAGGATCGCCGACTCTTTTTCGTATAGCTCTTTCCGGTAGGCGATAGCGGCGCTGTCGTCTTTCATAACCCGCTTTACCCGCATCTCGTAGGTTTTCTGCAACCCTTTACCGATGTAGGCCAGGTAAGGGTCCTGTGCGTGATCGTCCTGGTCGAAATACGCAAGGATCTGTCCCAGCGAAAGGGTAGGAGTAACCGCCGTACCGCTGGCTGCCATATGGCGGTAGGCCTTCAGTGCGGCGGCGGTATTAAAATGGGTCAGTATATACCGGTTGATGTCGCGGCCTTTGATTTCTCCGTTGGCGATGCGGCGGGAGAGGGCCGCTTCGTCTTTTACGCCGGCTTTCCAAACGTAGGACAGATGTTCCACGGAGCTAAGGCCTGCATCGGTTACCTGCTGCAGCGTAAGGGCATAAGGTACGTGCCCGGAGATGATCATCCCGCGCTGCCGCGCCGCTTTCACGGCTTCGAGGTACAGTGCAGGCTTGATCGTGTTGTCCGTGATTTTTACGAAGTCTACGTGCATCCGTTGCAGTGAGTCCAGCGCCTGGTTTAGTTCGGCGGTGGTGCCAATTTCAATGTCACCCAGCCATACGGATTTATAACCTTCCAGCTTGGGGCCGGATGTGAAAATGGTAGGCCCCTGCAAGGTCCCGTTGTTGACTTCGTCACGCCATTGGAGCACGGATGCGCTGATATCGGCAGCGCAATCGCGGATGCTGGTGACGCCATGAGCGAGATAGAGCGGCAGGAAGTTTTTGTTTTCACCGGCAAGGGTGTCGCCGCCGCCGAAGTGCATGTGGTTGTCCCACAGACCGGGCATGGCATACTGGTTGCCGCCATCAAAGGTGTGTGCTGCTTTGTACTGCTTTGCACGTTGTGGCGTGGTAACGGCAAGGATGGTATCGTGGCGTACCACGATCGCCTGGTTGGGCGTGATCTTCCCGGTTTTGATATCGATCACTTTTACCGGGGAGATGACCAGGTCCGCTGGTTGTTGCGCAGACGCTGCGATTCCTCCCAATAAGGAAAGGAAAATTAAAATACCTTTTTTCATGATGGTGTGTTATTCCGTTGTTGAAAATTCAGTAGCAAGGCGGCCAGTACAAAGGTACCACCCAGGAAACAAACACCTGTCCAGTGCCAGTGGCTCCATACCTGTGCACCCAGCAGCGAACCGAGCGCGCCGCCGGAGAAAGCGCTGGTCATGTACACGGTGTTGAGCCTGCTGCGTGCCGCCGGCAACAGCGCAAATACTTTCGACTGGTTCGAGATATGCGCTACCTGTTGACCTACATCGAGCAGCACCACGCCAACGATCAGTCCAGTCAGTGAGGCGGCCGAAAAGCCCATGATCACAAAAGCGGCCAGCATGGCCAGTACGCCGAAGCGAAGGGTGAACTGCGGTCCTCTGCTGTCGGCCGATTTGCCGGCGGCCGGAGCGGCCAGCGCACCACAGGCGCCTATCAGTCCGAAGAGCCCTACCATATCACTTTTATAGAAGAAAGGACTGCCTTCCAGTAAAAATACCAGTGTGGTCCAGAATACGCTGAAAGCACCGAAGGTCAGGAAGCTGGTCAGCGCGGCCTGCCGTAACGGAGCATACGCTTTTACCATCGATACCAGGGATTTCATCAGGCTGCCATAGCTGCCTTCAAAAGAGGGAGGGTCTGATGGCAACATACGGTAAAGAACGGCCAGTAAAACAGCCATCATGCCACCACCTAACAGGAATACCGCACGCCAGCCCCAGTGGGCGCCAATGATACCGCTGAGCGTACGGGACAACAAGATCCCGATCAGCAGTCCGCTCATTACTTTTCCGACAATCCTGCCGCGGGCTTCATCCGGCGCCAGTGTAGCCGCCATAGGCAGCAACAGCTGTGGTACGGCAGAGAAAAACCCGATGAACAGGCTGGCGCCCACCATCATGTAGTAGTTCACAGACGCTGCCGCCAGCCACATACACACCGTGGCTCCTGCCAGTTTCCATAATATCAGTTTACGTCTTTCTGTTTTATCTCCCAGGGGCACTATCAGCAGCAAGCCCAGTGTATATCCTATCTGTGTAATCGTGGCGATCACGCTCACTTTGCTTTCGCTGACACCGAAGGTATCGGCCATCATCAGCAACAGTGGCTGATTGTAATAGATATTGGCGACTACCATGCCACAGGTAACAGCCATAAGCACAACAAGGGCGTTCGTTATCTGGCTGCCTTTCCTTTTGAGAGGCAGTGTCATCACGTTTTCCATACTATTATTTCTTTAGGGCAAAAGTAGACCGGAACGAAGGGGTAAAATGGTACTCATTATTGAACGACAGGTACTTTTTATAGATGTTTCACCTGGCGGCGAAAGTCAACCGGGGTTTGCGCAGTATACTTCCGGAAGAAGCGGGAGAAATAGGAAGTGTCGTTAAAGCCCAGAGAGAAAGCGATCTCTTTCACGTCCATGTCGGTCAGGATCAGTAACCGCTTGGCTTCGAGCAGCAGCCGGTCACGGATATATTCCCCGGCGGTGATGCCGGATTCTTTGCGGCATACCGTGTTGAGGTAACTGGGGGTTACGTGCAGGCGTGCAGCGTAGTAACTGACTTCGCTGTGCTGTGCATATTGTTTCTCCAGCAGCAGCAGAAAGCGGTTGATCAGCCGGTTGCCTGCGGCGGCTGTTTCCGACGGATAGGCTACGGCATACCATCGCTGCAGCAGTAACAGGATAATCTGTAACCGGTGTTGTGTGATGTTGGCGGCGGTTTCGCCGGTCATCAGCTGCAGCTCTGCCGTGAGCTGTGCATATTGCTCGCGCGTGAGCTTCAGCAGCGGCATGGCGGAAGGTGTAAAAAACGGCCACATAGGCCCTTTCTGTAACATGAAGCTGCCGGAGAACATCACCTGGTAACCGGTAGTATTGGCAGCAAGCCGCCACTGGTGCGCTTGTCCGGGTGCGAGGAAAAATACGCTGTGCGGCGTCACTTTGTAATCCCGGAAGTCGATGGTGTGCGTACCGCCACCCTTGCTCCCTACGATCAGCAGCATAAAAAAATCATGCTTGTGCGCTTCGTCTATCACAGGCATATTGATCGGCTCATGTTGCACGAGCTTAAAATCCTCCTGCCGGTAGGGGAGATTGAAGATTTTTTCTATGCCGAACGTCTTTAACCCCGTGATTGCCATGGTAATTGCTGATTTTAGGGATGAGCGAAGATCCATCCGGCTGTCGTTTTTTACAGCGATGAGATCGGGATTGTTATAAAAATATGATAATCACCGGCAATTTACTGTTTATCTTTGTGTCCTGATATAAAGCAACTATGGAGTACGCGGCGCCATTTCTTTTACGCAACCGGCATATGCAGACGATCTATCCTTCCCTTTTCCGGAAGATAAGACCGGCTGCCTATCAGCGGCGCCGTATCACTACGCCGGATGGCGATTTCCTCGACCTCGATTTCAGCGGACAGGGAAACGACCGGGTGGTGGTGATCCTGCACGGCCTCGAGGGCAACGCTACCCGTAAGTATGTGCTGGGCATGGTACATATTTTTAATGAAGCCGGTTTTGACACCGTATCCATGAATTTCAGGGGATGCAGCGGAGAACCCAATAAACTATTGCGGTTTTATCACAGCGGGGAAACGGATGATCTGCAAACCGTGATCGAATACCTGGTATCGCTGGACAAGTATACAGCGATCCACCTGGTGGGATTTTCCCTCGGCGGCAATGTGACGCTGAAATATATCGGGGAGCGCGGAACAGCTATTGAGCCGCTGATCAAATCGGCGGTGGCGATCTCTGTGCCCTGCGATCTGAAAGGTAGTTCCGCTGAACTGGAAAAGAAACACAACACTATTTACATGCAACGTTTCATCCGCGATCTGAAGGAAAAACTGCGGCTGAAACAATTGCAATACCCGGATGGCATCAGCCTGGAAGGCTTTCAGCATATCCGTACCTTCCGCCAGTTCGATGACCGCTATACCGGTCCTATGCATGGCTTCCGCGATGCGATCGATTACTGGCAGCAGTGCAGTTCCCTGTATGTATTACACCAGATCAGTATTCCCACGCTGCTGATCAATGCCAAAGACGACCCTTTCCTCAGCCCCGCCTGTTACCCGTATGAAATAGCACGCCACAGCGATACTTTTTTCCTGGAAACACCGTTTAATGGTGGCCATGTAGGCTTCGTGACATTCAACGAACCTTACTACTGGTCAGAGCAACGGGCGCTCGCCTTTTTCCGGGAACATGCATAACACCATGGACAAAGAAATGCGCCACAGGTGTTTATTTTTTCTTATTTTGATGTTTAATGGCCACCAACAGTAGTGATCAAATACGGATGTTGTTCGAAGAACAACGTAACGGTACCCTCTCCGAATCTGCCGCACAGCAGCTGAAACAGTTGCTGGACAATGATCCCCTTGCCCGTGAAGCCTGGGATGCCCTGCAGCGGCAAGCCGCCCTGGAAGCTACGCCCAACAGGCCTCCGCGCCGTCTCGCCGGCCAGTGGTTCGCCTGGGCCGCTACGGCCTTGTTACTGATGGTCGCAACCGGCAGCTATTTCATTTATCATACCCACCAGCATCATGACAGCACTTTTCCCGCCAGGACGCGCGAATTTGTGCCGGTAAAAAATGCGGTACAGCTGCTGGTGCCCGGTCGTGCTTCCCTGGCGCTCACCGGCGACAGCGCCTTCCAGATATGGCAGGTTGGACAGGTACAGCTACGCAACGATTCCTCCGGGCTGCATTACGGCGGTCCTGCCAAAGGTTACGGGCTGAATACGTTGCTGGTGCCTCCCGGCGCCGATTACCGCATCACCCTGTCAGACGGGACGCAAATATGGCTCAACTGCGCCTCCAAGCTGCGTTTCCCTTTCAGCTTCCCCGACCACAAACGAGAGGTATACCTCGAAGGTGAAGCCTGGTTTAAAGTGGCAGCCAATCCGGAGCAACCATTCGAAGTGCATACGCCCAATACTTCCATTACAGTGCAGGGTACCGCTTTTAATGTCAACGCGTACGACGATGAACGTGTACGGGTGTCGCTGGTGGAAGGCGCGCTGACCGTGAAAGGTGCTTCCGATGAAGTAACGCTGAAACCAGGCATGGAATGCGTGTACGGTGATTATAACGGCATCCGTACCGCCCCCTTTGATACCACTACTATCCGCGGATGGATGAAAGGAGAAGGATATGCGATCCGCAACCAGAAACTACGTGACCTCAAACCCATCCTGGACCGCTGGTTTGCCGTACAGGTGATTTTTGATAAACCTGAAATCGCCCACGTCGCCGTAACAGGACCGCTGGAAAAAAACAGGCTGCCCGCTTTCCTGCAGGAGGTAGAAGCCTCCGGCCATCTCCGGTATTATTTTACGGGGAATGAACTACATTTTACGTTGCCTTAAACATCCCGGTTGATCATCTCCCGGGAAATAAAATTTTTAAATGAGCGACTGTTCATTTAAATTTGCCCTATGCGGCCAAGAGATGAAAACAAGGTTATCCAGTTAAAACAGAAAGCCATTGAGATGATTGTCGGTGACGGCATCGAGGCCTTTGGCGTAAACAAACTGGCCAAAGCAGCCGGTGTGGCGCCGGGTACCATCTACATCTATTTTAAAGACAAGGAAGATCTACTGCTCACCCTGTGCGAAGAGGTGAGCCACCGTATACTGGAGTCCAGCCTGAAAGGACTGGAGCCGGACATGCCTTTCGAAAAAGGCATGCAGCTGCAATGGAAAAACCGTTATCTCTTCTACCGTAAACACCCCGAAGAAGTAGCCTTTATAGAAAAAGTACGTTATACCAGCGCGTATGAATCCATCGAAGAAAAACTGACTGCCCGCTATGGCAAACTGTTGCTGGCTTTTCTGCAGAAAGCCATGACCGATAAACAACTGGCGGAAATGCCTTTTGAAATGTACTGGTCACTGGCTTTCGCTCCCCTTTACCAGTTGATCAGCTTCGGCCGCCAACATGCCCGCCACAAACGGAAATTTGCCCTTACAGATGAAGTACTGCACCATGCCCTGACCCATGTATTGAGAGGATTGAGACCTTAAAAATTTTTTGCTCATTTAAATGAATGAGTGCTCATTAAATAACTAACTATGCAGATCATCACCGAAAAAGAGGAAAGAGAACAGCTGGCGCTCATTCAATCCCGGATAAGCGCTATGATCACGGCCGGTCGCCAATTGGCAGGCAAAACGGCCGCCGACCTGCTGGAGCAGAAGGCATACCTCCGGGACAACCGGGAGGAGAAAGCCATCCTGCACTCATCTATTGGACAGACAGCCGGCAGCGGTGAAGCAGCCCTGGCAAAAACACGGCAACTGACCCGCCTGCTACAAACGCCCTACTTCGGCAGGATCGATTTCAAAGCGGCCGGGCAAACCGATGAACAGCCGGTATACATCGGCGTATGCACGCTGAAAGACCAGGATACGGCCACTCCGCTGATTTATGACTGGCGCTCGCCGGTGAGCAGTATGTTCTATGACTTTGAAACCGGCGCTGCGTCTTACGAAGCACCCGCAGGTAACATCACCGGGGAGATCTCCCTGAAAAGACAATACCGGATAAAACATGGCCGGCTGGAATTTATGATCGATACCGCCGCACCGGTCTACGATGATTTATTGCAGCAGGAACTCAGCATCAGCTCCGATGAAAAGATGAAAAACATTGTGGCCACCATTCAGCAGGACCAGCACGCTATCATACGCAATGAAAGCGCGCAGATACTGGTGATACAAGGTGTCGCTGGATCTGGTAAGACCTCCATCGCACTGCACCGGATCGCTTTCCTGCTATATCGCCACCGCGACACACTCACGTCAAAGGATATACTGATTATTTCCCCCAACAAGGTATTTGCAGATTATATCTCACAGGTACTACCGGAACTCGGAGAAGAGAATGTGCCGGAAACCAGTATGGGGCTGCTGGCCGATGAACTGCTGGACCGCCGGTATATTTTTCAGCGTTTGTTTGAACAGGTCGGCATCATGCTGGAAAACAAAGACGCAACCTTCGCGCAGCGGGTAAACTATAAATCCGGTTTCGAATTTCTCCGGCAGCTGAATGAGTATATTGTCTATCTGAACAATCACCTGTTCAAAGCGGCAGCCATCGCTGTCAGCCGCTTTGTGATACCGGAGCAGGTGGTGATAGAAAAGTACACTGCGTACCACCGGCTCCCGTTGCTGAAAAGAAGCCCCGAAATAACCAGCGCACTGGTGCAATACCTGTTCTATAAACACCGTTACGAAGCCAATGCCAAAGACAAGGCACAACTGAAAAAAGCCGTGGCGGCGATGTTCGGCAACGCCCATACGTTCCGGCTATACAAAGCGTTTTTCACCTGGAGCGGTCAACCGGCGATGTTCAAAATGGCCACCGGAAAAGTGCTGGAATATCCCGACGCGTTCGGGCTTGCGTACCTGAAAATCTGTCTTGAAGGAGTCGCCACACACCGAAAGGTGAAACACCTGCTGATCGATGAAATGCAGGACTATTCGCCCATACAGTACGCGGTGATTGCGAGGATATTTCCGGGTAACATTACACTTTTGGGAGATATCCATCAATCCCTGAACCCGGGCGGAAAGCTAGACCTCAAAAGCCTCCGCAGAATTTTCCCACAGTTGCATCAGATGACGCTGAATAAAAGTTATCGTTCCACCACGGAAATCCTGCAGCTGGCGCAGCGGATCATTTACAACCCGGCGCTGGTGCCCATGGAGCGGCACGGCCAGCCGCCCGCTTTTTTCCGGGCCGCCGATGAACAGGAAGAGCTGCAGCATATTCGGCAACTGATCACTGATTTTATACAGCAAAGCCAGTACAAGTCACTGGCGGTTATCTGTAAGACAACTACGCTGGCGGCATCGCTGAATGCGGCATTACCGGACCTGCCCATGCAACTGCTGACGGATACCAGTAGCCGTTTTACGGATGGTGTAGTGCTGATCAGTGCGCAGCTTTCCAAAGGCCTCGAATTTGACCAGGTAATCATCCCTTTTGTCACGGCAGCCCACTACCGGTCCGATATCGAGCGGAGTATGCTGTACATTGCCTGTACCAGGGCGATGCATGTTTTGCACATTACCACCGCCGGTCCCCTCCCCACATATTTGGAAAATATTCCTTCCTGATTTTATTATCTTTCTGCTCTTGACCAATTGACCTCTATGGGACTTGCACGCAGAAATTTTCTCAAAAATATCGGGCTGGCCATGGCCGGCACCATGATGGTAAGAATACCGGCGCTGGGCCGGGCAATAGCGCCGGGAGGCGAACTACTGCTGACAAAGCAACCGGATACCGCATGGCTGGCGTCTTTATATGACCGGGGCCAGACTACCACTTATCTGAAAAGCAGGAACGAGCTGCAATATATCGGTATGCCGGTAGGCGGTATCCTCTGTGGTACCGTATACCTCGGCGGCGACGGCCGGTTGTGGCTGTGGGATATCTTTAACCTGAACCAGGAAGGGATAGAGCCCAAAGAGGTGGAATGGAAAGAGGCCGTGCTGGGACAGGCGAAGAAAGTCCGCTCCCGCGACGGCGCGTGCTACATCCAGCCTTCTAAAGATATCCGTCCGCTGGAACAGGGTATGGCGCTGAAGCTTACGGTCGGAAAAGAAACGATTGTCCGCCCGCTGGACGAAGCCAGCTGGCCGGAAATAGCCTTTGAAGCCACTTATCCCATGGCTACCATCCGTTATATCGATCCTGCACTGCCGGTGGAACTGACGCTGGAAGCATTTTCTCCTTTTATTCCGCTGAACGAAGATGATTCCGGTCTGCCGGTCACGCTGTTATCCTTCCATATCCGTAATAAGGGAAAGGTGCCGGTGGAAGCCACTTTGCTGGGATGGCTGGAAAACAAGGCGGGTATCCATCATGCTAAGGAAGACCAGCACGAAAGGATAAATACCGTCACCGGTGGCAAAGGCTGGAAAGGCGTTCTGTCTGCTGTACGTGCTAAAGACGCCGCCAGCGCAGCATGGCAGCAAAGCCCGGATAATGGTAACCTCTGTCTTGCCGTACTGGACGACAAGGCGATGATCACCACACGGCTGGAGCTGCCGTTAACCGAAGCTTCGTTTAGCCGGTCCCGTCAGGAGACAGCCGTACATGGTATCAACGAAAAGCTGATCGCCGGTGTTGCGGTAAAACACCGCCTGCTACCGGGCAGGGATATACGTACCGACTTCGCCATCAGCTGGTATTTTCCGAATCTCTCTTTTAAAGATATACAAGGAAAGGGGCGTTATTATGCCAATCACTTTACCGACGCTGCAGCCGTAGTAGGCTATGTGCAAAAGCATCACGCGCGGCTTACGCAGGACAGCCGGTTGTGGAAAACGACCTGGTACGATGCTTCGTTGCCCTGGTGGCTGATGGAGCGTACCTTTCTGAACATCTCCACGCTGGCCACCACCACCGCGCACCGTTTTCAGTCGGGCCGCTTCTATGCCTGGGAGGGCGTGGGCTCCTGCGAAGGTACCTGCACCCACGTATGGCAGTACGCGCAGGCGGTGGGCCGGATATTCCCTGCACTGGAGCGCGATACGCGGCAGCGGGTAGACCTGGGCATCGGTATGCAGCCCGATGGCGGCATCCTGTTCCGCGGAGAGGCGGAGAAACGCCCGGCCATCGACGGACAGGCAGGCACCGTGCTGCGTATCTACCGCGAACACCAGATGACCACCGATGACCGTTTCCTGCGGCAAAACTGGCCACAAATCAAAAAAGCTACGCAGTTTATCCTCCGGCAGGACCGCAACGGCGACGGACTGGAAGACACGCCCATGGAGAATACGCTGGATGCCATCTGGGACGGCGAGATCGCCTGGATAGCAGGATTGTGTATCGCCGCCGTGCAGGCAGGCGCACTGATGGCCACAGAAGTGGGAGATACAGCCTTTGCCGATACCTGTAAAGCATATGTGGAGAAAGGCCGGCGGAATATGGAGACCCAATTGTACAACGGAGAATATTTTATTCACCAGCCAGACAAAATAAAGGGCCGTTCGGTGATCGGCAGTTACAACACTTGTCATATTGACCAGGTATATGGCCAGAGCTGGGCCTTCCAGGTAGGTATGGACAGGGTGCTGGATAAAGAAAAAACATTATCCGCATTGCGTGCTTTGTGGAAATATAATTTTATGGAAGATGTAGGACCATACCTGGCCACCCATCCGGGCGGCCGACCTTACGCCCTGCCGGGCGAAGGAGGGATGATCCTGAACACCAACCCTTACAGGGAAGAGTATCCGTTTGGCGTGAAAGACGCATGGCAGCTGGGATATTTCAACGAATGCATGAGCGGCTTTGAGCACCAGGTGGCATCTCATATGATGGCGGAAGGGATGACTACGGAAGCGCTTACACTGACCAAAGCGGTACATGACCGTTACCATGCCGCCAAACGTAATCCCTTCAACGAAATTGAATGCAGCGACCACTACGCCCGCGCAATGGCCAGTTACGGTACGTTTATCACTGCCTGTGGATTCGCCTATCATGGTCCGCATCAATATATCCGCTTCGCACCGGCGCTTCAGAAAGAAAATTTCAGGGCGCCCTTTGTAACAGCAGAAGGATGGGGCACCTACACACAACAGCAGCAACGTGGCCGGGGTGACTACCGGCTGGCGCTGAAACATGGCCAACTGTCATTGCTGACCTGTTGTTTTGAACAGGCCAATCCGGCTGCAGTAGTGGTGAAAGCCGGCGCACGGCTGCTGCCGGCCACGTTCACTCACGACAACGGCCGTGTAACGATTACGCTGAAACAGGCTGTCACCCTGCATGCCGGAGAAACGCTGCAAGTCACCATGACTTCATGAACCGGAATTGTGTAGTTTTGTATTTTCGTTAAACCCGGGTAAATGGAACCATTGAAATTATATATGTTATTGCTGGGCTGTACTATCCCCGGCCGTCATACGGAACAACATGATGTTTTTTTCGGCATCGCACGTAAACTGAGCGACCTGATACCGGATATGAAAGCCTTCTGGCCGGAAGCGGGCGACAAGCTGCATGTGGATGCCTGGCGGGAAGTAACGGGCGTGGGCAACTATCAGATCTCGGTGGTGTCCCGCGACGAGACAGTGGATAACGCCGAACAGCTGTATTTCCTGAACCTTGGCGGCTATAAGCCGGGAGAAATGGAAGAGTACCATTACAAAATGCTGCGCGTCAGTAAAGACATCGGCGCCGCTATCCGCGAAGCAAAAGAGACAGCCTTCTACCAGCATAATACCTTTACCTCCCCGGGGTCACCTGCCGCTACTTCCCACGTGGACGATAAATACGGCGTGGACGTAGACGATATTGTTCCGGTAAAAGATATTCTGCCGGCGTCCGTGAGAACACAATATCAGTTGAAAATAACGCCGGTGGCTACGCCGCTACCCGAAGACGAGCTGCATCTGGGGTATTTTCAGCTGCATAAATTGTAACTACGAATTACGAATTACGAATTACGAATTTAGCGTTTACTTACAGCAGGTTACTTTAGTAACTGTTTTGTAAAAGGACCCTCCATTCGTAATTTGTAATTCGTAATTGATTCAGGGGTTTTCTTCGTCAATTTCTTCCTGCGCGTTTTCGTCCAGGTCTTCATCAAATTCCAGTTCTTCCTGATCTTCCTGGTCCCGTTGCCCTGGTGAGTTGGGCTGGTTAATACCGTAGTTATCGGTTTGTTCTGTTTGCTGAAATTCACCGGTTTCTTCCCGTTGGGTATGGTGTTCGTTATTGTCGGGCTGACCGGCCGGTTTATGTTCTTTTGCCATACACATGATTTTAGGGAAATGGCCACAAAGACTACGCCATTGGGATGAGCGGTAAATCGAATTCCGCGCTTTTTTTATACTTTTCCGGTCACAACCAACCATTAACACTGATGAAAAAAGCTTTTCTTGTATGCGCTGCTATGGCAGGCATGACCCATCTGTATGCACAAAAGGCGGAGGTGACGATCACTGGCAAAATACCGTCTGTTTTCAACAATGAGTATATCTATCTGCTGAAAGGAAGGGGCACTACCCTCGATTCCGCCAAAGTGGAAAAGGGCGCTTTTACCCTGAAGTATGCACTGACGGATACCATTCAGGCTGCTTTGCGGGTCGTGAAAAAAGAAGACGGCAAGTCTTACTATGGCACCAGAAGCATATTCCTGAAGCCCGGCGACAAAGTATCGCTGACGGTAAAAGATACCAGCGGTGGCAATCTGCTGGAAAAAGGAGTGCTGAAAGGAGCTGCGCTCACCTTACAACAGGAACAACTGCAAAAGGAACTGAAGGAAGTAACCGGCGAGATGGATGCGCTGCGTTCCAGGTACATGCAGCAGATGCAGGCTGTGCAGAGCGGCAAAGTACAAAGGGATACCGCTGCTGAAATGGCTATGGGCAAAAAAATGAGCGAACTGTGGAAACAGCAGGAGAGTATCACGAATGCTTTTATTAACGCCCATCCGGACTATTACGTTAGCCTGGTAGAATTTAAAGAAAGCCTGGGTGGTCGTGTAAAAGACGTGCCTGAAACACAGGAGCGTTTCAATAAATTTACACCGGCACTGCGTCAATCTTCTTTGGGATTGTCTGTACAGGAGTTGCTGAAAGCATCTGCCAAACTGAGCGTTAACCAGCCGGCACCTGATTTTGCTTCTACTACACCGGATGGCAAAACATTAAAGTTGTCTGACCTGAAAGGTAAGTATGTACTGCTCGATTTCTGGGCCAGCTGGTGTGGTCCCTGCCGTGCGGAAAACCCGAATGTGGTAAAAGCTTTCCAGCAGTATAAAGACAGGAATTTTACGGTGCTGGGCGTATCCCTGGACCGTGAAGGAGCGCATGATAAATGGACGGAAGCCATTGAGAAGGACGGCCTGGCGTGGTATCATGTGAGCGACCTGAAATGGTGGAAAGCAGATGCAGCGGCGCTGTATATGATCCGTTCCATTCCGCAGAACTTTTTGATTGATCCTAACGGAAAAATCATTGCTTCCAACCTGCGTGGCGAAGCGCTGCATGAGGAACTGGCGAAGCTGCTGAAATAATATTTTTACCGCTCCAGGATCGCGGTAACGCCCATGCCACCGGCGGTGCAGATGGATACCAAAGCCCTGCCTCCGCCGCGTTCCTGGAGTATTTTAGCCGTTTGTGCCACAATCCTCGCCCCTGTGGCGGCAAAAGGATGCCCAATGGCCACGCTGCCGCCTTTGGTGTTTAGTTTGTTACGGTCTATACTCCCCAGCGGGGCCTCCAGCCCCAGTTTTTTACAGTAAGCGGCGTCTTCCCAGGCTTTGAGGGTACAGAGTACCTGACCGCAGAAAGCTTCATGAATTTCATATATATCAAAATCCTGCAGGCGCAGGTTGTTGCGTTGCAGCAATCGTGCTACAGCGGAGGTAGGCGCCATCAGCAGTCCTTCGCCATGCACGTAGTCCACTGCGGCGGTCTCCCCGTCTGTCAGATACGCCTGTACCGGCCATTGCCGGCGCTGTGCATATTCTTCGGAGGCCAGCAGCAGCGCAGCGGCGCCGTCGGTATAGATGGTGCTGTTGCCCGCGGTGAGCGTGCCTTTGCCGCTATGATCAAAAGCGGGTTTCAGCGTAGCTAATTTTTCAGGTGTGGTATCGGAGCGGATGATGGTGTCGCGGCTCACGTTTTTGAACGGGATGACCAGCCCTTCGAAGAAGCCGGCCATATAGGCGCGGGTGGCGTTCATATGACTGCTATACGCCAGCGCGTCCTGTTCCTCCCGGCTGATGCCCCATTCCTGCACCATTTTTTCGGTGTGTTGGCCCATCGAGAGACCGGTGCGCGGTTCTACAATGGAAGGGTAGAGAGGCGACAGTTCGCGGAAACGGATAGAAGTGAGAATACGCAGTTTCTCTCCCAGTGTTTTGGCGCCTTTGAGGGCAGTGAGTTTCCAGGACAGCTGCTGTTGCAGCATCAGCGGAAGGTCGCTGTTGGTATCGCTGCCGCCGGCGATACCGGTTTCAATCTGTCCGGCTGCGATGCGCAGACCCAGCTGTATGGCGGCGTCGAGGCTGGTGCCGCAGGCGCGTTGTACGTTGTAAGCCGGCGTGTGTGGATCGAGCGCTGTGCCCAGCACACATTCCCGGGCGAAGTTCCATTCGGTGGAACGGTTCAGCAGCGCGCCCAGCGCCACATCACCGACACGTTGCCCTTCCAGCCGGTAGGTGCTCACCAGCGCATGCAGGCAGGCGGTGAGCATCTCCTGGTTAGACACCCGGTTGTATTCCCGGAAGGATTTGACAAAGGGAATCCTTTTCCCGCCGATAACAGCCACTTTTCTCATAAAAGCGCATTTTCTTAAAGGTACTTAAAAGAAAAGAAGCGGCCATGCTGTCACAGGCTGGTAACGGGATTGGGCAGCGGCTCGCCTTTGAAAGCGGCCAGTATGTTTTTGGCGGCCATCACAGACATGGCATTGCGGGTTTCCACGGTGGCGGAGCCAATATGTGGCAGTACCGCCACAGTCGGCATGTCGAGCAACGGATTATCGGGCTGCATCGGTTCTGGATTGGTGACATCCAGTCCTGCACCCCAGATAACGCCCTGTTGCAGCGCGGCAATCAGATCCGCCTCGTTGTGGATGGCGCCCCTGGCGGTATTGATGAAAATAGCCGACGGCTTCATCTGTTCAAAAACAGCTTTGTTGAATACGCCGGTGGTCTCCGGTGTGAGTGCGGTATGCACGGTAAGCACGTCGCTCTGTGCCAGCAGTTCTTCGAAAGAAACCCTGACGGCGCCCAGCTCTTTTTCAGCCGCTTCATTGCGGCCGCGGTTGTGATAAATCACTTTCATGTTGAAAGCGCTGACGCAACGTTTAGCCATCACATGACCGATATTGCCCAGTCCCCAGATACCGAGCGTTTTTCCTTCCAGGTCTACGCCCAGGTTA
Organism: uncultured Chitinophaga sp.; assembly: GCF_946479755.1. Next base: position 81,878 of record NZ_CAMLHC010000002.1, read on the forward strand.
GCGGTAGGTTCGGAGAAATTCCATTCTCCGCGCAGGATACGCCGGTAGTGGAAAAAAGCTTTGCGCGCTACAGACATCATCAGCAGGAAAGCGGTATCGGCAGTGGCCGCACTTAATACGCCCGGCGTATTGGTCACCGGCACCCGCAGCTCGTTGGCCGCGGCCACGTCTACTTTGTCATATCCGACAGACAGCAACGCTACCACCTTCAGGTGACGGCATTGCTCCAGGAAAGCGCGGTCTATGTGGTTGTCGCTCGCCAGCAGTAACGCATCGTATTGCTGACAATGCGCAATCAGCTCTGCTGCGGAAAGTCCCCGCTTCTCCGTCCACTGGGTTACGCTGATGCCTGCACGTTGTAATAGTTCCAGTCCATCCGGCGGGATGACTCTTGTTGCAAAAACCTTCATATCATTTATTGATTTTTAAATTTTCTTTTACGCCATTTCCATATCTCAAACCACCATACAGATACCGCGCCAACGCCGGCACACAGCAGCAAAGAGCGTATATCCAGCGCCGTGATGTGGAAGAAGCGCGCCACCGGCGGAATGTAAAGCATTGCGGCCAGCAGCAACAGCGTGATCAGGATAACGCCTACCATCAGTTTGTTGTGGTTACGCATACTGGTGATAAAGGAATAATAGAAAGAGCGGTTCACCTGTGTCAGGAATACATTGGCGAGTACCAGGGTGGTAAATACCATGCTGCGGACATAGGTTTCATCATGGTCCTGTGACAGGCTGTACTGGTAAACGCCCAGTACGCCGGCGGTGATTACAAGCCCCTGCAGCAGGCTGATGGCCATCTCTTTAAAAGAGAGGAACGTTTGTCCGATAGGGCGTGGCGGCAGCCGCATGGCGTTGGGTTCCATCGGCTCGTTTTCATAAACGATGGAGCAGGTGGGGCCCATGATCAGCTCGAGGAAGATGACGTGTACCGGGCTAAAAATATTCGGGTACGTCCACCCGAGAAACAACGGCAGCGATACGGTGAGGATAATGGGAATATGAATGGAGATGATGTATTGTACCGCTTTTTTGATGTTGGTATAGATCCTCCGGCCGATGGCTACAGCGTCTACCATGCCGGAGAGGTCGTCGTTCACGAGGACCAGCGCGGCGGCCTGTTTGGCGATTTCGGTGCCTTTTTGTCCCATGGCGATGCCGATGTGGGCGGCTTTCAGGGCGGGGCCGTCGTTGACGCCGTCGCCGGTCATGGCCACTACCTGGCTGTCTGCCTTGAGCGCGTTGATGGCGGCCAGTTTGGCTTCGGGGAACATACGGGTGAAGATATTGACCCGCAGCAGGGTGGCCTGCATTTCCGGCAGGGACTGTTGCATCAGCGTATCGCCGTCTATTGCTTCCCCGGCGCGCCGCAGTCCGGCTTGTGTGGCAATGGCTTTGGTGGTGGCGCTGTTATCGCCGGTGATGATCTTGATGTCGATGCCGGCTTCGTAAAACCGTTGGAAGACCTGGCTGATGTTGGCTTTGGGAGGATCGTAAAAAGCTACCAGTCCCACGAAGGTAAAGGGCAGTTCCTGCTGTTGCGCCGGATAGTCCGTCCCTTTAAAGTCGGAGGTGGCTACGCCTAACAGGCGGTATCCTTTTTCCGCCAGTTGACGGAGCTGTTGCTGTACTTTGTTTTTTTCTGCCTCCGGCAGATGGCAAACGCGGAGAATAGCTTCCGGCGCTCCTTTGGCGGCAATGATCCGTTGACCGTCATTCGTTTCAAATACGTGGGTCATCATGGGAGGTTTGCCTTCCAGCGGGTATTCATGTACCATGTGGTACTGCGGGCGTTCGTCCGTGGCCGTAGTCTGCGCATACAGTTGGTGCAGCGTTTTCTCCATCGGATCAAACGGTACCGGCTCGCTGGCCCACATGGCGGCGCGGATAACGGGGGCCGGCCACTGACCGTCTTCATACAGCGTTTGGTCGGCGCCGTTATAGACCGATTGCAGGCTCATTTTGTTTTCCGTAATGGTGCCGGTTTTATCGGTGCAGATGACGGTGGCGCTGCCCAGCGCTTCCACGGTGCGTATTTTTTTAACGATGATGCCCAGCTGCATCAGCCGCCGGGAACCGAGCGCCATAAACGTGGTAAAGGCCACGGGTATTTCTTCCGGCAGGATGGACATGGCGAGGGTGAGCCCTTTCAGCAGGCTGTCGGTCAGGCTGCGGCTCTGTATGAAATTGTACAGCCATACGGCAAGGAATACGCCGATGCCGATGATGGCCATCCCTTTTACAAACTGTTCTATCTGCTGTTGCAGCGGTGTGGGTTCTTCCCGGATGTCGAGGATGGCTCTGCCCAGCTGACCTATTTTGGTTTGATCGCCGATCTGTTCCACGCGGCAGATAGCGAGGCCGGACACCACGACGGTGCCGCTGTATACGTAGGGGTCTTCGCTGCCGGCGTCCTTGAAAACGGCGTAGGCTTCGCCGGTAAGTGCGGATTCGTTGACAGAAAAATCGTTGCTGTGTACAATCACTCCGTCGGCATTGATGGTGTTGCCTTCTGACACTACCAGCATGTCGCCGGTGACGATATCGGCGGTGGGAATAGATTGCAGCGTACCGTTGCGGACCACTTTGCTCAGCGGCTCATTCATTTTCTCCAGCGCTTCCAGGGCCTTACGGCTACGGCTATCCTGGTAAAAAGAAATGCCGGATACCACCGCGATGGCTGCCAGCATAAAGTAGGCTTCGCCCCATTCGCCCAGTACAAAGTAGATGGCCGTAACGGCGATCAGCAACATCAGCATGGGTTCCTGCAATATCTCTTTAAGCAGCGCCAGCACCGGGTTGATGGAAGGTTCCGGCGGAATGTTCCGGCCGTATTCTTCCCGGGAGGCAGCTACTGCTGCGTCATCGAGGCCGCTGATATTTTCCGGTAAATTGATTTTTACTGCCATACGCCGGATTTTTTGTTGATACTGCCGTTGAAAACCGCCACAGTTTGCATCAGGATGGGGAGATAATAGCGTCTCTAATATAACAAATAATAGTGGGGCAACAGGCAAAAGTGTTATCTTCAGGGCCGAAACATGTCCGGAATGGTTCTTGTGGGCATCATCATCTAACTGTCGTCACAACTCATGCGGAAACCGGGTCCGAGTAATCTATTTATCAGATATATCTCTGCAAATAAGTGGTTGGTGGCTGCCATCTGTGTAGTTACCATATTAAGACTTTCTTTTATTGGCGCGATGGGGCTGATGCCCCAGGATGCGTACTATTTTTTTTATGGTCAGCATCTGGCGTTGTCTTACTTTGATCATCCGCCGGCTATTGCCTATACGCTGCGGCTTTTCACCGATGTTTTGGGCAGGTATGCCTGGGTGATCAAGCTGGCCGATACCGTAGTGACGATCGGCACGTTGCTGGCTTTTTACCGGTTGGCCACCTTTTTCCTGTCGCGGCACCGCGCTTCCCATGCGATATTGTTGCTGTATTCCACGCTCATGATCACATTGCTGTCGCTGGTGTCTACGCCGGATGTGCCGTTGTTGTTGTGGTGGAGCGTTTCGCTCATTGCGTTGTACAAAGCTGTGTTTGAAGGCAGCCGTATGGCGTGGGTGTGGACGGGCATTGCGATGGGACTGGCGTTTGACAGCAAGTATACCGGTATTATTTTACCGATGGGCGCTATTTTATTTTTATTGCTGTCTGCCCGTTACCGGCATTATCTCTGGTCACCGTGGCTGTTACTGACCTTCGCATTTTTCCTGCTGACTATTTCCCCTGTGGTGATCTGGAATGTGGAAAACCAGTTTGCCTCATTCCGTTTTCAGTCGTCCGGAAGGGTGGGCGGCATGGAGCTGCATCCGCTGGACTTCTTCGGCGTCATTGGCCATCAGGCCGCGATACTGATACCGGTGTTGCTGGGCGCGTTGTTTTACTATTTATACAAGGCTTTCGGCCATTACCGGCGGAAGGCGTGGCGCGTACCGGCGAAGCAGCTGTTCCTGCTGTGTTTCTTCCTGCCGCCGTTTTTGGGTTTTATGTTGATATCTCCCATTTACTGGGTGAAGCTGAACTGGATGATGCCGGCGTATATCACGGGCATTATCTGGGTGAGCGCCTGGATGGGCATGAAATATATCCGTTGGCAGTGGATCGTTTCCATGGTGGTGCACCTGGCGCTGGCGGTGGAGATTCTTTTTTATCCGGTGCCTATTCATTCAGATGATACCATGATTGGCTGGGAAGGGCTGGGGAAAGCGGCGCGGGAGATACGCGCACAGTACCCGGATGATTTTATTTTTTCCGCCGATGATTATAAAACGAGCGCCATGCTCAATTTCTATCTTCCCGGAATGGTCTATTCCAGGAATGTCATCGGGGAGAATGCGCTTCAATTTGATTATATCGGTACAGATCTGAGCAGGCTGGAAGGCAGGAATGCCATCTTTATCAATTCGCTGACAGACGTGAAGGATGACAAGGACGAGCAGGCGTATGCAGATGCGCTGAAGCCTTATTTTGCCGAGTTGGAGCCGCTGCCGCCTGTTATTGTGAAACTGCATGGCAGGGTAGTACGTAAGTTTCTGGTATACCGTTGTTTTGGCTACCGGCCGCCACAGCCCTCCGTGGTGGAATAGCAGCTGTTACAGGTCGAGGTCTTTCCTAACCAGGGGAACATTATTCTCTGCGGTGTTGATCAGTGTTTGAATGCTGTCATTGGTGGCGTTGTCCCAGACGCCGGTGTGTTTGATCTGGTCGAAGCAGGGCTGCAGGTAGTCCATGCCGAGGCTTTTGAAAGACGTCGCTATTTTATGTGTCTGGTGTTTGAGGGCTTCAAGATCTTTATCTGCTGCGAGCTGGCGGCAGTTGGTCACATATTCCAGGAGTGCTTCGAGGTACATGGAGGCGATTTCCTTCAGGAATTTATAATCGCCGGCGCTGACGAGCAGCAGGTACTGAAAGGAGTAGGCCGGGGTGGTCACATTGGCCAGTTGCCGGAGTTTTTCCGCAGAATTACGCATAAGGGGCTGCTTTAGGGGTTTTGTAAACAGATCTGTACCATTAAGTTACGACAATCAGCCGGATTTCGGTGACGGCCGTCACCGGTCGCGTTGATGACAATCATTGCATGTTACCACAATTATCATTGTTCAGGGTCCCGGGTGGAGGTACCTTTGTGTTGTCGGGAATATTTAATGTTTTTCTTTTTTTAATATGAACGCATATGTTTACCGGTTTTTTTTCCTCGTCCCTGCAGCGTAGATTTTGTGAAGGCTTTCTTTTTTATCCGATCAGAAGGCTGCGGCAGTACGGAGGATACATCTTCAAACAGTATAAATCAAAGTCTGGTATCAAAACGCTGCTGGAAAATCAGCGACAGATATTTGACTATAACGGTTACTATGCGGCAGAACTGGCCCGGCAGCTGAAAGATACGGCGTTGCCGCAGGCAGCAAAGCTCTCCCGGAAACTGGAAGCGTTGTATGTGGCCAGCAGGCAGGAGATGCAACACAATGCGGTAGGCTTTATGGAGTTCAACGAGGTGATCATCAGTTATTACCGTGAACTGAGCACTTACCAGGCGGTGGTGCTGGAAAGCCTGGAGAAAGAAATGAGACCGGCGGTCCGTATCAAGGCAGATGACGCGGCTTTACAGTCCTTCAGGCCCGACTATCACGGCAACGTGCGGGATGTGATGAAGGGTTTTATCAAAGAAAGTAACAGAACTGCCAGATATTTACAGAAATGTATTGATGGTGACAGTAATATTTATGATATTTGTGCAGACCGAAAAATGCAGGACCTGGTCAACAGCATCAAGGAGATGTCTCTGATACAGCGTGGAATGGTTACCTTGCTGCAACACTGGGAGGACCAGCAACGACTAAATGGTCTGCAGGTGTATTATAATTAGCAGCACTTACTATGAACAACCGGGAAGAAATCAGGGGAAAGAATCTGCAAGACCAGCAGATATGCAGAGGATGGCTAAGTATTCTGGAAGGATTGAGAAAAGAGAACACGGCACTGTTAGACAGGCTGACTGCCTCCCTGCGCCATGTTAATTCCCGGGACTTCCTGGACCAGGCGGAAGCCTTCCAGGAAAAAATGATCAGCAAAAACGAGTCTTTGAAGTTATTGCGGCATGAGGTGATGGAGCAGCTCGACTGGCTGGATATTGTGCCACAGCCCAGTGAAGAGGCGCCACACGACTGGCCGGTGCTCACGCAGGATATGCGGAAGATGCAGGAGGAATTTGAAAAGATGAAAGCGGCGTTCAATAACCTGCTGCGCAACTGGCAATTAGAGTAGAGATACCTGAATGATTGATAAATGAGAAGGAAAATCGTGTAAAAGATGTAATGTGAATGTGCGGATGAAAGTGTAGCAAGACCGAGGAAACGACAGCGTGGATGAAAAGATTGTGTAAGTGGATGTGGGGATGGTTTGTGAATGGATGGGAATGTGAAAGTGCTATGCAGAGATGGTGGGGTTTGAAATTGTGGGGAATGTGAAAGTGACGATGTGTGAAGATCATTTTTTGTCCCCCGGGCCCACAGGCCCGGGGCAAAAAGTGTTTTAAGCCGGGTCAGTTGCGCATCGCGGCGATTTTCTCTTTTTCCTTCAGCACGATGGTCCCGTCGCGTAAAGTAATCAGTTGTTCGTCCCTGAAATCCCCGAGGGTGCGTATCAGCGACTCCTTGGCCACTCCGGCCACCGCAGCCAGGTTCTCCCGGCTGATATCTATTTCAAATTGCGGTTTTTGTGTGGTGTTGTACTTATGGTCCAGCGTGATAAGGGCGGAAGCTACTTTTTTACGCAGCGAGCTATAGGCCAGCGCGATCAGTTGTTGTTCCTTTTCGGCAATGTTTTTCGCCAGCAGCTGTACAAAACGGCTCAGCACTTCCGGGTTGTTGTTCACCAGGTCTTCAAAATCCTGGTGCGGAATAATAGCCAGTACGGTGTCTTCGATGGCTTCTGCGCTTTCCTGGTAGGCGCCCGCTTCCAGTAAAGCCGTGTATCCCAGAAAATCTCCTTCGTTATACAACCCTGTGATCAGTTCCTTACCATCATCATTGCGCTGATAGGTTTTCACCTTGCCTTCCATGATATAATAGAGGCTTTCGGGCCGGTTGCCCGCAGCGTATATCTGTTGTTTTCTTTTATAATGATTGGTGTTCCGGCCTTCTTTCAGGGAGGCCAGCAGGTCTTTGCCGGAGGTATTGGACAGCAGCGTGTGCAGTCCGCTGATGCCGGAAGCCTCCGGCTGCCGTATTTCCGCACATCTGCGAAGGCGGCTTTCGATGGCGCTGAGGAGTTCGGCGCCTTCAAACGGTTTGGTGATGTAGTCGTCGGCGCCCATTTCCATGCCTTTCCGGACGTCGGTGCGTTCCGTTTTGGCGGTGAGAAAAATAAACGGGATGGGCCGGAGACTTTCATTCTTATGCAGCATATGCAGTACGCCGTAGCCGTCGAGCACGGGCATCATGATATCGCATACGATGAGATCGGGCTGTTGTTCGAGGGCGATGGTCACCCCCTCTTTGCCATTGGAGGCCGTCAGTACATGGTAATTGGCCAGTTCAAGAATCTCCGACAGGTTATCGCGGATATCTTTATTGTCTTCGATCAGCAGGATTTTTTCCAAGATATGTCAGGTTTTGGGGGTGGGAATATGAACGATGAATTCGGTGCCTTTGTTTGGTTCACTGTGGCAGGTGATCTGTCCTTTCATCAGCTCCGTGTACTTGGCCACGATATGCAGGCCGAGCCCGGTGCCCTGGATGTTTTCGACATTACTGCCGCGGAAAAATCTTTCAAACAGGTGCTGTTGGTCTTCCGGTTTGATACCGATGCCGCAATCCTTTACCGACACGGTCAGCCGGTAAGGAGTAGCTAACGTGCGTACATACACGGTACCCTCTTCAGGAGAAAATTTTAATGCGTTGGATACAAGGTTGGTCAGTATATGGCGCAGCAGGTTGCCGTCGAATGTACTTTCCGCCGGGCCGTCGTGGCTGTATACCACCTGCTGTTTGCCGCGTTTCAGTCCTTCGGCTTCCGCCAGTATTTTTTCAACATGTTTGCGTGTATCGGTCAGTGCCGGCCGTACCTGTATTTTGCCTTCCTCGATTTTGCCGAGCGACAGGAAGTCATTCAGGATATCGGTGAGCAGGTGCACGGCAGAAGCTATCTTCCGGATATGCGCCAGCCGCTTGGGCTGATCTTCTGTGGTGGTATATTTTTCCAGCAGGTAGGTAGATGATAAAACGGTACTGAGCGGTGTACGGAATTCATGGGAGGCGATAGACACGAAACGGGACTTCAGCACGTTCAGTTCTTTTTCTTTGTCCAGCGCCTGCCGCAGCTCTGCTTCCGACTTCCGCCTGGCGGAGATATCAAGGCCGATGGCGATGTATCCGGTGATCTGCTGACTTTCATCCCGTATAGCCGATACCGTTAATGCCACCGGAAAACGGGTGCCGTCTTTGCGGATGTAGCTCCATTCAGATTCATTGGGCAGGTTGAGCCGCGCTTTGGCCGTCAGGACGTCGAACCCGGGTTCCACCACCTGCTGCAGCTCTTCCGAGAGTTTGGCGGCGCGGTTCTCCAGTTCTTCGAAGTCGTGAAACTGTATCAGCGACCCGGTATCGGTCACCTCACGGGCAGGATAACCCAGCATCTTTACCGCTGCGGGATTAAAGAAACGGATATGCCCCATGGGTTCGGTCACAATCAGAATGGCGTCGAGGTTGGTCCAGATACTGTTGAGGAAATTACTGACGCGCCGGTACGCCGATTCTTTGCCGGCCATAATGTGCGCCTCCAGCTGTTGCGCTTCCTGCGCTCTTTTCAGGGCGTCGGCCGTTTGCTGTTGTGCGGAAAGATCGGTAATGAAACAAACCTGGTAGTGCTGGTCTTCCTGCAGGTAAGAGGTGCTGGTCACTTTCACCGGGATGACCTGTCCGTTTTTACAACGTAACCATGACCGGATATCGCCCGCCAGCAGGCTGTCCATCGGCTTGTTCAGCACTTCTTCGGGCGTATGGCCGCTCCATTCCAGGAAACATGGATTGGCCGCCTTGATCAGGCCGGCCCCGTCTACCAGGAGTATGCCCTGGGTAGCATGATTGAAGAGCAGCTCAAAACCTGGCATATGTGCCGTGCTTATGATGGTCATGGGTCTGAAAGGGTCTGTTATAAAAATAAGGAATCCATGGTTATAAAAATACAGGTCGTCCGATTTCGGACAATCTCTTTGCGCAACTGGACAAAGTTATTTTAATTTTAATTAGTAAAATTATCATTTTGAGAGGGCTATGAAATTGGTATATTGATCGCTCGTAGCCTTACTATGTTGATCAACTACTTCAAAACAGCTTCCCGCAGTTTGCGCCGCAACAAGGTCTATACTGTTGTTAACATACTTGGCTTGTCCGCAGGCATCGCCATCTGCCTGGTCATCTTTGCGATCATCCGTTTTGAGACGGGTTTTGATCGTTTTCATACCAATCAGGACAGGGTGTACCGGGTGGTTACCCGGATGGCCAAACCCAATGGTGGCGATGTGATGGCCGGCTCCGTATCAGTGCCACTACCGGGCGTACTGTCCGCCGAAATTCCGGCCATCGCGGCGGTGAGCCCGTTTGTGCAGATCCCGGACATGGAGGTGCGGCTACCGGAAGAACACAGCCTGCTTCACAAAACGTTCAAGGAAAAGAAAGGCATCTTCGCGGTGACGCCGGCATTTTTCCAGCTGCTCGATTTTACCTGGCTGGCGGGAAATCCTGCTGTGCTGGCTGACAAACAGGCGCTGGTACTCACCCGCGAAACGGCTGCACGTTATTTCGGCGACTGGAAAAAAGCGATGGGTCAAACCATCCGGCTGGGCGCCGACCTGCAGCTGCAGGTCAGCGGTATCGTAGAACGGCCGGTCAACACAGAGTTCCAGTTTGACCTGCTGGTGCCGTTTATCGCTACGCCCTATGCAGCGAATAATGACTGGGGCGGGTTGACTTCTGTTTACCAGTGTTATGTTTTGCTCACGCCGAAGGCCGACGTAGCGCAGGTAGACCGGCAGTTGGCGCAGCTGGCTAAAAAATACCTGCCGGCAGGGCTGAAGAATGTCTTTTTGCTGCAACCCCTGCAAGACGTGCATCTGAGCCAGTTGCCCGAAAATATCGCCGCTCACGGCATTACACCGGACCGCGTACGGGCCATGTGGTGTATTGCCGGCTTCATTTTACTGATCGCCTGTATCAATTTCATCAATCTCTCCACGGCACAGGTAGTGCAGCGTGCCCGGGAAGCCGGCATCCGTAAGGTGTTGGGTAGTAATCCCGGTCAGCTGCGGCTGCAGTTCCTGGTGGAAACGTTTATACTGGTGCTGTTCTCCTGCCTGCTGGGTTTTTCGGTGGCAGGCGCACTCCTGCGGCCATTAGGGGCGATGTTGGGCGTACCACTGCCCCGGACGGAACTCTTCCAGGTAACAACCGGCCTTTTCCTGGTAGCGGTACTGGTGACTGTTACCCTGCTGTCCGGAATTTATCCGGCCATGGTACTGGCCCGCACCAACCCCGTCAGCACGCTGAAAAACAGGTTGCTGCAACAACGGACGGATGGCTTTTCCCTGCGTAAATGGCTGGTCATATTCCAGTTCATGATTGCACAGGCATTGATCATCGGCACGCTGATCATCGTAAAGCAGATGGACTTTTTCCGTACTACCGCCATGGGTTTTGAAAAAGACTACATCGTCAACCTGCCGATGCCGGGCGCATCATTAAGCGCTAAGCGTGACCTGTTTCACGAGCGGCTTTCCAGGCTGCCACAGGTGTCTGCTATCAGTTTCAATACCGCGCCACCGGCGTCGGATGACAACTGGTGGACCGATTTTAAATTTGATAACAGCCCGCGAAGCTCCGACCTGAATGCTATCCACAAGGCGATTGATACCGCCTATCTGCCACTGTTTCAAATTCCGCTGGCCGCAGGGCGCAACGTGACCGCCACCGATTCTGTCCGGGAGTTTCTCATCAATGAAACACTGGTCAAAAAACTGGGTTATCATCAACCCGAAGAAGTACTGAACAAACGGATTGAAATGTGGGGCTTTATGAAAGGTACGGTAGTGGGCGTGGTAAAGGATTTTCATGCCACTTCCCTGAAAGACGCCGTAGCGCCGCTGTTGCTGTTCAACTTTAAAGACCCTTGTTTTAATGCTACGGTGCGGCTTACAGGAAGTGATCTCTCTGCAGCCATGCGTAACGTCGAAAAAACATGGGAAGAAGTATACCCGGATACTCCTTTCGAATACCAGTTCCTGGACGATAAGATCGCCGGTTTCTATACACGCGAAATGCAGTTATCCATGCTGTACCGTTTGTTTGCCGGTATTGCCATTTTCCTGAGTTGCCTGGGACTTTACGGGCTGGCCTCCTACATGGCTGTTCAGCGGGTGAAGGAAGTTGGTGTAAGGAAAGTGCTGGGCGCCACCGTTGCCAATATCGTAGTGTTGTTTTCCCGCGAATTTGTCGTGATGGTGGGCATTGCCTTTATGCTGGCGGTACCACTGGCATGGTATTTCCTGCGCCAGTGGTTGCATTCCTATGCTTACAGCGTTGGTCTTCCCTGGTGGCTGTTTGCCGCCGGCGGTCTCATGGCGTTGCTCATCGCCATGGTAACGGTGAGCTTCCATGCATTACGGGCTGCGATGGCTAACCCGGTAAAAAGTCTGAGGGGAGAATAACAGGTGGTTATTTCTGGTTAATGGGAGTTTCTATGATCAGGAACTCGGTCTCTTCACCATGTTGCAGGCTGATTTCGCTGGCTTCCCAGATGCCCATGGCATCGCGGGGATGCAGCACCTGGTTGTTCACTTTCAGGGTACCTTCGATGAGGAAGATGAACAGGCATTTATTGACCGGATGGAGCGTGTAAGGCACAGAGCCGGGCAGGTCGTAATAGCCGAGGGAGAGCCGGGCGTTCTGGTTGATCCAGCAATGCTCCAGGCCTTCCTCTGACGACACGATGGTGGTCAGCCGGTTTTTTCTTTTGTTGCGGGGAAAACTGCGTTGCTGGTAGCGGGGGGTAATATTCTGTAACTTAGGCTGTATCCATATCTGCAGGAAATTCACATCGCCTTCCCCCACATTGTATTCTTCATGTCTTAATCCTTCTCCGGCACTCATGATCTGTACGCCGCCGGCTTCTATTTTAGTGCTGTACCCGAGGGTGTCTTTATGGTTCATTTTGCCTTTCAGCAGCACGGAAATGATCTCCATGTTCACATGCGGGTGGATACCGAACCCTTTTCCGGCGGTCACGAAATCATCGTTAAACGCCACCAGCGTACCAAAAGCGCTGCGCATGGGGTGGTAGTAGTCACTGAAGCTGAAGAAAAAATTGCTTTTCAGCCATCCGATGTCTTTTACGCCTCTTTCTCCGGCAGGGAAGTATTGTGTTTTCATAGTCAATCGGGTTGGGTTTCACGCAAAGAAAACATAAGGAGCGCAAAGAGTCCAAGGCTGTCTTGTAATATTTATAGTGCTTTGTTTCTTTGCGCTCCTTTAAATGCTTTGCGGGCAATTAGCTGTTAAAAGAGTTGTAACTGCTGATCAGGTTATCATAGCTGCTGCCCAGTGATTCTACCTGGTATTCATCTATTTTGCCTTTTTCAGCGCTGTCACGCATTATTTTTTTTGCGGTGATCAGAAAATCGTTCACACGGTCGTAGAAAGATTTATAGTAGCCGTCTTTGCGTTCCTTTTTAGCGTTGTCCTGGTTCAGCTGGCTGTGTTCGGCATGGGCTTTTTCCAGCGCAGCATAAGCGGCTTCCGCTTTTGTTTTGATAGCGTTGTAGTCGCTTTCGCTGCTTTCGGCCAGTTCCACGAATTCACGGACAGATTTCAGGTCCGCCTTCATGGCGAGGATATAATCTTTCAGCGGGCTTTCTTTCAGTACAATAGCTTCGCTGGCGTCAGCGATTTCATTGACTTTTTTCATCAGCACGGCTTTATCTGTCATCAGCTGTGTGGTGGTGGCACGGATAGAGTCCACCAACGCAAAGCCCTGAGCGCTTTTATCGTCTTTGTAGTTTTCTGCTTTCAGGTAGTCGGCCAGTTTTTTATACTGCTCCTGCAGTTTTTTAAAGCTGGCGGTGTAGGCAGGTACTTTTTCTTTGAAGAATTTTTTATCGTCGCTGCTCAGCTCATCTACCGGCTCTTCCGGTTTTATTTTGTTGGTGCCTCTTACCATTTCAAAGTAGGTAGGGGTAATGATGCCAATAAAAGCGAAACGGTCGGAAGGGTTCTTCAGCCCTTTTTCAATTTTGTCTGTGTTCTCGGCCACCCGGGTGATATAGCTGTTTTGTTTGTTGGCTATGTCAATCAGCAGGTTGGTGTATTCAATAACATGGCTGGCTTTTTCTACGGAGTTATTCTCGTAGGCAGCGGGGCCTTTCGCGCCTTTGCTGTTGTCACATGATACAGATACAGAGAGCATAGCCACACTCATGGCTGCGTAAAGGAACTTTTTGTTCATAGTGAAATGGTGATTATTGGATTAAACAAATGACCGGGGTAATTTGATTGAATTAATGCCGCAAATATAATATTTAATATTCCTAATAACAATCGGCAGGGTTCAGGCTGTTATCTCCGGTATAAAATCTGTGACGGGAAGGGGAAGTGTTTCTCACCCTTAAACCCGGATAACCATGGCAAAGAAAAAGAATGAGTTTCCCAGCAAAAAGGCGGAACAGCTGGCGCCGCACACAGAAGACGGGGCCGACCAGTTCCTGACAACCGACCAGGGCGTTCGCATCAACGACAACCAGAACACCCTGAAAGCGGGAGAAAGAGGCCCTTCCCTCCTGGAAGATTTTATCATGAGGGAAAAAATTACCCATTTTGATCATGAGCGGATACCTGAACGCATCGTACATGCCCGTGGTTCCGGCGCCCACGGCTACTTCCAGGTATATTCCTCTATGGCGGAATATACGAAAGCCGGCTTCCTTTGCGATCCGGGACGGCGCACCCCGGTATTTGTCAGATTCTCCACGGTGGCTGGTTCCCGGGGATCAACCGACCTGGCACGGGATGTAAGAGGCTTTGCGGTCAAGTTCTACACAGATGAGGGCAATTACGACCTGGTGGGCAATAATATGCCGGTATTCTTTATCCAGGACGCGGTGAAGTTCCCCGATTTTGTACACGCCGTGAAGCCCGAGCCACACCATGAAATGCCGCAGGCGGCCTCCGCACACGATACTTTCTGGGATTTTATTTCCATCATGCCGGAGTCTATGCATATGATCATGTGGGTGATGAGCGACCGCGCCATCCCCCGCAGCTACCGTATGATGGAAGGCTTCGGCGTACATACCTTCCGATGGATCAACGCGGCGGGGAAAGGCTGTTTTGTGAAGTTTCACTGGAAACCGCTGCTGGGAGTGCATTCTGTAGCATGGGAGGAGGCGCAGCAGATCTCCGGTAAAGACCCCGACTTCCACCGGCGGGACCTGTGGAATGCCATCGAGAGCGGGAACTACCCCGAATATGAGCTGGGCGTTCAGCTGATACCGGAAGAAGATGAACATAAATATCCTTTCGACCTGCTGGACCCGACCAAGATCATCCCGGAAGAGGTGGTGCCGGTGCAGCGTATCGGGAAGATGGTGCTGGACCGTAACCCGGACAACTTTTTCGCGGAAACGGAACAGATAGCCTTCCACCCCGGACACCTGGTACCGGGCATCGATTTTACCAACGACCCGCTCTTACAAGGGCGCTTATTTTCCTACCTCGATACACAGCTGTCACGCCTCGGCAGCCCCAATTTTCATGAGATACCGATCAACCGGCCGGTAGCGCCGGTACACAACAACCAGCGCGACGGGCATATGCGGCAAACCATAAACCGTGGCGGTACCGCCTATGAGCCGAATACTGTCAGCGCCGGCTGCCCTTTCCAGGCGAAGATGGCGGACGGCGGCTTCCATTCTTATACAGAACGGATCGACGGACAGAAGATACGCGGCAGAAGCAAAAGTTTCTTCGATCATTTCAGCCAGGCCACTTTGTTCTACCGCAGCCAGTCACCGGCGGAACAACGCCATCTGACCGACGCCCTGCGCTTTGAGCTGGGAAAAGTAACGAATACGGATATACGGATCCGTATGGTGGGACTGTTATCGCAGGTAGACAATGGGTTGGCGGCAGCCGTGGCGGAAGGCCTCGGCGTTGCCGTGCCCGCGCAGCCGGAACAGCCCATGAACAGGAGCATACCGGCAGATGGCGATCCGGCGCAATATCAGCCGCACACGGTGCCACAGCCGGTGGAAAAATCCGATGCCCTCAGCATGGCAAATACTGTAAAGGATACCATTAAAACCCGGCAGATCGCGTTCCTCATCGCTGATGGGGTAGACTCCGCCGCCATCACCGCCATGAAGGAAGCACTGCTGAAGGCCGGTGCACAGGTGCAGCTGGTCGCGCCGCGGCAGGGCGCTATCAAAACGGCCGGCGGTAGCAGCTTCGAGGCGGACCAGAGCCTGCTCACGGCAGCTTCTGTGCTGTTTGACGCTGTTTATGTGCCAGGGGGCGCCGACAGTGTAGCTACGCTGCAACAACATCCGGACGCTATCCGGTTTATTAATGAAGCCTATCGCCATTGCAAGCCGATAGCCGTAGCGGGTGAAGGACTGCAGCTGCTCAAAGCCGCTAAGGTGCCGCCGGAAGAGGCGCCCGGTGTGATAATCAGCGGACAGGCCAAAGCCTTTATCGCAGCAATTGCGCAACACCGGTTCTGGGAGCGGGAGCTCGCAAAGTAACAACGTGAGCAAAGAGTGCGAAGATTTTTATTCTTTGTGCTCTTTGCTGCTTTGCGCCTTTGCGTGATGCGTGTATCTTTAGAGGTATGAAAATAATCATCCTCGCCTGTGCGCTAATAGCCGCTACTGCCAGCGTCTCTGCCCAGCTCAGAGACCCGCGGCCGGCCAAACCGAAGCCTAATATTATCGTCTTCCTGGTAGACGATATGGGCTGGGAAGACACTTCCGTGCCTTTCTGGGAAGAGCTTACGGACAAGAATAAACGCTTTCGCACGCCCAATATGGAGCGGCTGGCCAAAGAAGGGGTGAAGTTCACCAACGCCTATGCCACGCCGGTATGTACGCCTTCGCGGGTAAGCATGATCACCGGCATGAATGCGGCCCATCATGGGGTGACCAACTGGACCTCGCCACGTAAGGATGTTAATGCAGATGTACCTGACAATACGCTGGACAGCGCTCCCTGGAACCAGAACGGCTTTAGCCCCGTAAAAGGAATACCACATACCGTATATGCCACCCCGTTGCCCGCTCTGCTGAAAAGCGCCGGTTATTATACCATTCATGCCGGTAAGGCCCACTGGGGCGCTATGGGTACACCCGGCGCCAACCCGTACAACATGGGCTTCCTGGTGAACATTGCCGGTCATGCCGCCGGGCATCCGCAGAGTTATTTGTCGGAGGAAAACTACGGCAATATGCCGGGCAAAGCCACCGCACAGGCGGTGCCCGACCTGGAAGAGTATTACGGCACGGGTACCTTCCTCACGGAAGCGCTTACACGGGAAACACTGAAAGCGCTGGATGAACCGGTCAACAGAAAACAGCCGTTCTACCTGTACCTTGCACATTATGCGGTGCATGTGCCTTTACAGGCAGATAAGCGCTACTATCAGCATTACCTGGACATCGGGATGGAGGACGCAGAAGCAAAATACGCTTCGCTGATAGAAGGCATGGATGCCAGCCTGGGCGAGGTAATGGACTATCTCTCTAACCGGAAAATAGCAGACAATACTATCATTCTGTTTATGAGCGACAACGGAGGGTTGAGCCTGGCGCCGCCCAGAGGCGGTGCGCCGCATACCCAGAACCTGCCTTTACGTGCAGGCAAAGGATCGGTGTATGAAGGCGGCATCCGGGAGCCGATGTTAGTGAAGTGGCCGGGGGTGACGAAGGCGGGCAGCGTAGCGTCACAGCATGTGATGATAGAGGATTTTTTTCCTTCCGTCCTGGAAATGGCGGGCATACAATTGTATGACGCCGTTCAGACAGTAGACGGAAAAAGTTTTGTGCCGGTGCTGCAGGACCCGTCTGTAACGGACTCGCTGCGGACATTGGTGTGGCATTATCCGAATAAATGGATACCGGACGGAGGACCAGGTATTAACTACAAAAGTGCGCTCCGGCAGGGACGCTGGAAAGTGGTGTATGATCAGCAGCAAGGCACTGCTGAGTTGTATGACCTGGTAGCGGATATCGGTGAAAAGCGGGACCTGGCGGCGGTTTATCCTGAAAAGGCGCGGTCGTTGCTGACATCGCTTTCGCAGCAGTTGCAGCGGTGGAACGCCCCGATGCCAATACAGAAGGCGAGTGGAAAACCTTTGCCGTGGCCGGAAAATAAACGCTAACCTCGAGGAAAGTAACGGGCTTTTTTAAAATCCGGTGTCGTACCTTTGTGACTTGTTACTAACAGTGTAACAGTTGTAGGTTATATGGTGACTGGAATAATCTTATCCGAGTCTCGATAGAAGAGGCTATCCCCTGATAACGGATAGCCTCTTTTATTTTATGCCCTGTCAGGGCTTATTTATTTTCTCCCGCGTCTTTCTCCTTTTTGTCTTTGTCATGATGCTGTGCATTCATGGCTTTAAGTTTTGCCTGCTGGTCAGGCGTCAGGATAGCCTGGAACTGTTGTTTGCGGTAAGCGGAAATTTCTTTTTTACCGGGACCACCTTTCTGACCGGCTGCTTTCAGCGAGTCTTTGCGGCGGATACATTCGGTATTGACTACCAGTATTTTTTTGTATTGATCATCTGTCAGGTTCAGTTTTGTCTTCAGCTCATCGGTGTACTGTGCGGCGCGTTGTTCCGGGGCGGCTTTAGGTGCTTTAGCGGTCTTAGCGGGCGCCTGTTGGGCCGGAGCAGGGGCAGTGGTGGGGGCGTTCTGCGCGAAAGCCGGTGATACGGCCAGCATAATAGCGATAGCAGCGATTAACTTTTTCATGTGTTTTAAAGTTTTGTATGCGGGGTAATTCAATTTCCTTGCCATGTGCTTCCAACATGACGGACGGGGACTTAAAATTTCCTTAAAACATATCCGGGTGGGGTTGGTTTAACTGGCTTTGATCTTTTTACGGTAGGCAGAAGGGGAGAGGCCGGTGACCTGTTTAAACAGGCGGGTGAAGTAAGAGGCGGATTGATAGTTGAGTTCAAAGGCGATGCCGGCGATATCGCGGGCGGCGTCTTGCAGGAGGATCTGGCTGTGCAGGATGCTGATTTCATTGATCCATTGTTTGGGTGGTTTGCCGGTGGCCTCCTTCACACATTTGTTCAGGTAGTTTTCGGAGATATTGAGTTGCCGGGCATAGTATTCCACTGTTTTTTCCTGGAGATGATGCCGTTGTACTTTTTCGCGGAAGCGCAGGGAGATGTCGAGGCTGCGGTTGAGCGCCACGGGGCGGGGCGATTCGTGCAGCAGGATTTTGTTGAGCAGTGCGCGGAATAGCGGTACGCATATTTCCATGGAGCCGTTGACGAGACTTAGTTCTTCTTCCAGCAATGCGCTGAGGTGGGCAAGCCATTTCACGGCTTTGGCCGGCAGGGTGACGAAGGGAGTGGCAAAGAAAAAGTTAAGGAGACTGTTGTTGAGCGACAGCCGGTTGATGATGTCATTTTCATAGACAATGAAAAAGCCGGTGGCATCCGGCGATATTTCCAGCGTGGCGGTGATGTTGCCTTGTTTGATGAGCAGTACGGAATTGGCTTCCAGTTTATAGGAAGATACTTCGAGTTGTTGTACGATGGTGCCTTTGGTAACAAAGAGGAGGAAGTTGAACGAGGTGCGGTAGGGTGGTACCGGTATGACGATGTTGCGCAGATAGTTTTCGATGCGGTACACCTGTAGTTGTGCATCGTTGAACAACACCTGCCTGGATACGCCCGGAAGGAAGGATTTCTTATATTCGAAGTTGGTAAATAGTTTGACCGATGATTTCATATCCGTTGTTAAAGGTAGCGTGATTTGTGAAAAAAAATGCGGGATTTGTGCTATTCGCCGTTTGTTTTTACGTCTACCTTGCATCCTGAAATGAAAGCCATCGTTCGGTACATATTGTTTCTGTTTTTCCTGATTGGATTTACCTTCACGGGCCACAACAAAACTCCTTTATTGTCAGCCAGGGCCAGTCACCAATCATATGATGCGGGAAAAAGTTGTTCGGATACCTTGCTGTCAACAAAAGACCATCACGATTTTTTACAGTTGTTTTCTTTTGTGGATGACGAGCGTACGGACGACGAGAGCGATGCTTTGCATACCTCCCGGTTACAACGTTTTACTACCCTTTTTGCCGCTTATTACCAGGCTTTGTTCCTGGCGACAGATAATGCTTCGCTGGCGGGGCCTGACCGTTTTGTGCATCCTGATGCCGCGGTGAAGCCGGTTCCCCGTTTTATCCTGTTCCATACCCTTATTATCCCTGCTCACCTGGCATAATCTGCCAATGCTCCCTTTTTCTGTTTTAATTGATTTACACGGCTCCGCTGTGCCCGAAACGTACGTCTTAACGGGCTTACAGATGCTGTAAATTAATATATGAAAAAGAGTCGGAATATTATTATTTTTTCTCTCGTCGGCTAATATTTCGACCTAAAAACCTGATTTTAATAATATTAAAATAAATTATATGCATTTAACACCGCGCGAAACGGAGAAGCTGTTGCTTCACCTGGCTGGAGAACTGGCTGCCAAACGCAAAGCCCGTGGACTGAAGCTCAACTATCCCGAGGCGATCGCCCTGATCAGCAGCGAACTGCTGGAAGCGGCCCGGGATGGCAGGTCCGTCGCTGACCTGATGCAGTACGGCGCCACCATCCTCACCCGGGAAGACGTCATGGAAGGTATTCCTGAAATGATCCACGACGTACAGATAGAAGCCACCTTCCCGGACGGCACCAAACTCGTCACCGTTCACCATCCCATCCGCTAACCAGTAAAATAACTGAACATGATACCCGGAGAGTATTTTCTCGCTAACGGCGACATCCACTGCAACGAAGGCCGCCAGACGGTCACCATTAAAGTGACCAACACCGCCGACAGGCCCGTGCAGATCGGTTCACACTACCATTTCTTTGAAGTCAACCGCCAGATGAGCTTCGACAGGGCCAAAGCATTCGGTAAAAGACTCAACATCCCCGCCGGCACCGCCGTGCGTTTTGAGCCCGGAGAAGAAAAAGAAGTACAGCTGGTGGAACTGGGCGGCGCCCGCCGCGCTTTCGGCCTTAACTACCTGGTCAATGGCGATACCACCCTGGAATCCAGCAGGGAAAAAGCCATGGCAAAACTCACCGCCTCCAACTTCAAAAACCAGCCATCATGAGCCTGATCATCAACAGAGAACAATACGTTAATATGTACGGTCCGACCACAGGCGACAAAGTTCGTTTAGGCGATACCGATATCATCATCGAAATAGAAAAAGACTTTAACCACTACGGCGACGAAAGTAAATTCGGTGGCGGTAAAACCGTTCGCGACGGCATGGCCCAGTCCAGCACCGCTACCCGCGACCAGGGCGTACTGGACATGGTGATCACCAACGTGGTGCTCATCGACCACTGGGGTATCGTAAAAGGAGACCTCGGCATCAAAGACGGCAAAATCGTTGGCTTCGGCCAGGCCGGCAACCCCGATACGATGGACGGCGTAGACCGTAACATGGTGATCGGCGCCTCCACGGAAGTGCACGGCGGCAACGGCCTCATTGCCACCGCCGGTGGCATCGATACGCACATCCACTTCATCAGCCCGCAACAGATAGAAACCGCCCTGTTCAGCGGCATCACCACCATGATCGGCGGCGGTACCGGTCCGGCAGACGGCACCAACGCCACCACCGTTACGCCCGGTAAATGGTACATCGCCAAAATGCTGCAGGCGGCCGATAACTTCCCTATGAATCTCGGCTTCTTCGGTAAAGGCAACTGCTCTACCGAAGCGCCGATCGCTGAACAGGTGGAAGCCGGCGCCCTCGGTGTGAAAATCCATGAAGACTGGGGTGCTACACCCGCGGTAATAGACGCCGCGCTCAACGTGGCCGACAAATACGATGTGCAGGTAGCCATACACACTGATACGCTCAACGAAGCCGGTTTCCTCGAAGACACCATCAACGCCATCAATGGCCGCGTGATACATACCTTCCACACAGAAGGTGCCGGCGGCGGTCACGCACCGGACATCATCAAAGCAGCCATGTATCCCAACGTACTGCCTGCCTCCACCAACCCAACCCGGCCTTATACCGTCAACACCATCGATGAACACCTCGATATGCTCATGGTATGCCATCACCTGAGTAAAAGCATCCCGGAAGACGTAGCCTTCGCCGACTCCCGTATCCGCCCCGAAACCATCGCTGCGGAAGATATCCTGCACGACATGGGCGTGTTCAGCATCATGAGCTCCGACTCACAGGCGATGGGACGTGTAGGCGAGGTCGTTACCCGCACCTGGCAAACCGCCGACAAAATGAAAAAACAACGCGGTTTCCTCGAAGAAGATGCCACCGCCCAAAGCGACAACTTCCGCGCTAAACGTTACGTGGCCAAATACACCATCAACCCGGCCATTGCACATGGCATTGACGAACATGTCGGCTCCGTGGAACCCGGTAAAATCGCGGACATCGTACTCTGGAAGCCTGCGCTCTTCGGCGCCAAACCGGAAATGATCATCAAAGGCGGTATGATCATCGCTGCCAAAATGGGCGATCCCAACGCATCGATCCCCACGCCGCAGCCGGTGATCCTTCGTACCATGTTCGGCGCCCACGGCCGCGCTATGCACCAGACCTGCGCCACCTTCGTGTCCAAAGCATCCCTCGAAAAAGGAATCGTGGAAGAATACGGTCTGCAAAAAATGGTGCTGCCCGTATCCGGCTGCCGCAACATCTCCAAGCGGGACCTGATACACAACGATAAAACACCGGAGATCACCGTCAACCCGGAAAACTACGAAGTACGGGTCGATGGCGTGCATATCACCTGCGAACCGGTAGATACCGTGCCTTTGGCCCAACGGTACTTCCTGTTCTAAAAAAAGTACATCATGATTATTGATAAAATCATCGGTAATACCAACACTACCTCCCTGGAAGGCCGTGCTACAGATTCCCTGCTGCTGGAGTGGTTTGAAACCACCAAACGCATACAGCGCAAACATACGCAGCAGGGCATGGAGATCGCCATCCGCTTTCTCAAAGAAGGACAGCGCCTGCGTATCGGCGATATCCTCTACATGGACGACACCAGGGCCGTAGTAGTAGATATTATCCCCAGCGACGCGATCGTGGTCACCCCACGGTCGCTGCTGGAAATGGGCAGCGTATGTTACGAGATCGGCAACAAACACCTGCCCATGTTCATCCAGGACGACCAGGTGCTGCTGCCCTTTGAAGAGCCCATCTACCGCTGGCTGACAGCTGCCGGATATCAAACGGAAAAAGCACATACCAAACTGACCAACCTGCTCAATGCCAATGTGCAGCCACATGCACATGGCAACAGCGGCGGCAGTTCCCTTTTCTCAAAAATCATGAGCCTTGCAGCAAAAGAACGATAACATAACGGCCGCACATTTCCTGGGCAGCCTGTTGCATCTCAGCGATCCCACGCTGCCCATCGGCGGCTACACCCATTCCAACGGGCTGGAGACGTACGTGCAGCTGGGACTGGTAAACAACGTGTCCTCCGCGGAAACGTTTGTGCAGCATATGCTGACCAACAACCTGCAATACAACGACGCCGCTTTTGTTTGCCTGGCTTACAACGCCGCTGCGGCCAACGATCTTACTGCCTTGCTGGCGCTGGATGAAGAAGCCGCCGCGCTTAAGTTGCCCAGAGAGATACGGCAGGCCAGCCAGAAACTGGGCGTACGGCTGATGAAGATTTTCAGCCGGCAACAAACCTATGCACTGGCGCAGCGGTACGAGGCGGCTACTATCGCTAAAAAAGCGGAAGGGCACTACAGCATCGCCTATGGACTTTATGCCTGTCTCATGGGCGTGCCGCTGCCGGAAGCGTTGTTCGCTTTTTATTACAACGCGGCGGTAGGCATGGTCACCAACGCCGTGAAACTGGTGCCGTTGGGGCAGCTGGACGGGCAGGACGTGCTGTTTCGTATGCAGCCCGTCATTCAATCGCTGGTAGGCGCCACCATGACGCTGGACCGTGAGCTGGTAGGCGTGTGCAACATCGGCTTCGATATCCGCTGTATGCAGCATGAACAGCTGTATTCCAGGCTTTATATGTCTTAATCAACAACAACGAAAAATTATGAGCGACAGAAAATATGTGAAAATAGGCGTAGCCGGTCCGGTAGGTTCCGGTAAAACCGCCCTGATAGAACGGTTGTCCCGTGCACTGATGAACACTTACGATATGGGTGTGATCACCAATGACATCTATACAAAGGAAGATGCGGAGTTTCTTACCAAAAACAGCCTGCTTCCCAAAGAACGTATCATCGGCGTGGAAACGGGCGGTTGCCCGCATACGGCCATCCGCGAAGATGCGAGCATGAACCTGGAAGCCGTGGATGAAATGGCAGCGCGCTTCCCTGCTATAGAACTGATCCTGATAGAAAGCGGCGGTGATAACCTCTCTGCTACTTTCAGTCCCGATCTGGCCGACGTGACCATCTTTGTGATCGACGTAGCGGAAGGCGACAAGATCCCCCGCAAGGGCGGTCCGGGCATCACCCGCTCCGACCTGCTGGTGATCAATAAGATCGACCTTGCCCCTTACGTGCACGCAGACCTCGGCGTGATGGAAAGAGACGCCCGTAAAATGCGGGCAGGCAAACCTTTTGTGTTTACCAACCTCATGTCCTTACAGGGGCTGGACACCGTTATTGGATGGATAAAAAAATACGCGCTGCTGGAAGAAACGGAGGAACCGGCGCTGGTAAGATAATTCGTAATGGAATCAGCATGAATAAACTCAGTTTAATAAGCGGATATAAAAACGGACGTTCCTGGTTGAAGGACAGCTACTGCACCCGGCCCTTCAAGCTGGCCAATGTAGGCATCTACCGGCAGGATCCCGCTTTGTACCTGATGGTGATGAGCTCTTCGCCGGGTATTCTCGACGGAGATCATTACGATATCGATATCCGTACCGAATCGCTCAGCAGGCTGCAGTTGCAGTCGCAGTCCTACCAGCGGCTGTTCAATATGAAAACCGGCGCACAGCAGCAGCAACGTATTCATATGGATGCGCAGAGTGTGTTCAGTTATGTGCAGCATCCGCTGGTGCCGCATGAAAACGCCGTGTTCAAATCGCATACGGTAGCGCATTTGGAAGATGACTGCCAGTTTACTTTCGGAGAGATCATCACCTGTGGCCGCAAGCATTCCGGTGAAGTGTTCCGTTTCTCCAAACTGCACAGCATCACCGAAATATTCCACCGCGGTAAACTCATCCTGAAAGACAACCTGCTGCTACAGCCGCAACTGCTGCCTATGCAGGCTATCGGGCAGATGGAGGGATATACGCACCAGGCGACGTTGCTGCATGTCCATACCGGCGCCGCCGACAGGGAATTACACATGACCGCCTTACGGCAGCTGCTGGAAGAAGAACAGGGAATTATTTGCGGTGTGTCGCTGCCGGATCCCCGCTGCCTGGTGGTGCGTATACTGGGCAACGGCGGAGAGCAGCTGTACGACTGCCTGCGGAAGATGCAACGTTATTTCTGGCAGACTGCCGGTGAAACAATTAAAACAGCTATCGCATGAATATAGGATTAACAACGCTGGTGGTGTCTGCTGTAACGATCAGTTGTTTACATACGGCCACCGGCCCGGACCACTATCTGCCGTTTATTGTGCTGTCCCGTTCCAAAAAATGGACGATGTCTAAAACGATCTTATGGACAGTGCTCTGCGGCTTCGGACATATTCTCAGTTCCGTTGTCATCGGTTTGATAGGCGTGTTGCTGGGCTGGCAGCTGTCGAAGCTGACGTGGTTCCAGGATGTAAGAGGTAATATGTCCGGCTGGTGCCTGCTGGGCTTTGGTATCGTGTATTTGTTGTGGGGGCTGCGGCAGGCTTATCTCAACAAGCCCCACAAACATTTTGATGTTTATGAAGGCGGCGACATCTATGTATATGAACACCGGCATGGAGACATCGTTTATCCGCAGCAGCGGGTGAAGGTGACGCCATGGATATTGTTCGCCATTTTTGTCATGGGGCCCAGTGAGCCGTTGGTGCCATTGCTGTTTTATTCCGGTTCACATCGTTCTGCGCTGGAAGTGGTGGTGCTGATCAGCGTATTCACGATCACCACTGTGCTGACGATGCTGGCGATGGTGTTGATAGGCTGCTACGGTTATTCTTTTCTCAAAACCGATAAACTCGAAAGATATGTACATGCCATTGGTGGCGCTGTTGTCACCCTGTGTGGTATCGGCATGGTATTTCTTGGCTGGTAAAAAATAAGTTAAACACAATCCTCTTCCTCATCATCTAAATAAAACAAAGTGACACAACGGAAACCGTTTGTCCTCCCTTACCTGAGGGGGGTAGGGCAAATCATGCTTCAAAACAACGCCTGGACAGGCGCACTTTTCCTGGCAGGGATCTTCTACGACTCTTGGGTAATGGGCCTTGCGGCTGTTGTGGCGGTGGCTACCGGTACGCTGACAGCTAAACTGCTGCGTTATCCGGAAGCAGACATCGATGCCGGCCTGTATGGCTTCAGTGCTACACTGGTGGGCGTGGCGCTGACCTTTTACTTCAATCCCGTTCCGCTGGTATGGGTGGCTGTTATACTGGGATCCGCTGCCGCTGCGTGGTTGCAGCATCAGTTCATCCGCCGTGGGCTGCCGGGATTTACGTTCCCTTTTATCCTGGTGACATGGATATTGCTGTACCTGTTCCTGCATGTGTACACGCCGGGCGCAGCGGCCTCCGTGGCCAGCAGCATGCCGCTCAGCGATGACTTTACTACGGCTACCAATGGTTTTGGAGAGGTGATTTTTCAGGGCAGTGTGATCGCCGGCATCATCTTTTTTGTGGCCGTATTTATCAGTTCACCGGTAGCCGCGCTTTACGGCGTATGTGCTTCCCTGTTAGGCGCCTTCATTTCGCTGGAATTCGCGGAGCCGGCCACCGACATTCACATGGGGCTGTTTAGTTTTAACGCGGTGCTGTGTGCTATTGCTTTTGCCGGTGATAAGCCCCGGGACGGTATCCGGGTGTTGTTTTCCGTGGTGCTCTCCGTTTTGTTGGATGTATGGATGCTGCAACAACACATGGCGGTACTCACCTTTCCGTTTGTGGCGGCCAGCTGGATAACGCTGGGTTTGCAGCATCTCTTGTTGAAAGCAGGAATTAAAATCAAAGACTGACAGATGAAAAAAGTATTATTTGCGGTGGGGCTCCTGTCCGTATGGCAGCAGCTGCTGGCGCAGCAACCGGCGGACAGCGCCCATACGCAGCTCCGGCAGATCGTAGTGAGTGCGCCCCGTATCGAGAAGGCCATGATGCATGTGGACCTGAAGAAGATACCGGTGAATACCGCGCAGGACCTGCTTCGGAAAGTGCCGGGCTTGTTTATTTCGCAACATGCCGGCGGCGGCAAAGCGGAGCAGATTTTTCTCCGTGGCTTCGACTGCGATCATGGTACCGATATTAATATTTCTGCCGATGGGATACCGGTGAATATTGTATCCCATGCACACGGGCAGGGCTATTCCGACCTGCATTTCCTGGTGCCTGAAACCGTGGAGAGTATTGACTTTGGCAAGGGTGCTTATTATGCAGATAAAGGAGATTTTAACACGGCCGGCTATGTGAATTTCGCGACCTATGATCACCTGGACAACAGCCTGATCAAGGTGGAAGGCGGTTCGTTCAATACCATGCGCCTGGCGGGTGTGTTTAACCTGCTGGCTAATAAAAGCGCCGCTAAGCGCAACGGCTATATTGCCACCGAATACAACTATACCAACGGTCCGTTTGACGTACAGCAGCAGTTCAGCCGCTTCAATCTCTTCGGTAAATACAATCAGTGGCTGAATGACAAGGATTATATTTCCTTCCAGGCATCCACGTTTACTTCCGGCTGGAATGCTTCCGGGCAGATCCCCGAAAGGGCCGTCGCAGATGGAATGATCAGCCGCTGGGGTTCTATCGATCCTACGGAAGGTGGTAATACCTCGCGCACGAATGCCGCGCTGACCTACCGGCACCAGGCCAGTGCGGATGAATCGTGGCAAAGCTTTTTCTACTATAGCCGTTACCAGTTTAATCTGTATTCCAACTTTACCTTTTTCCTGAAAGACCCTGTGTATGGCGATGAGATACAGCAGAAAGATGACCGCAGTATCTACGGCTTCGAACAGCAGTATACGCATGATTACACTTTGGGTAACAGCCGGTTGACCTGGCAGTCCGGCGCCGGACTGCGCCTGGACGATATACAGGACCTTGAGCTGAATCATGTATATCGGCGGGATACGCTGCTGAACAGGCTGGCCTGGGGCAGTGGCCGGGAAACTAATCTTCATGCCTATACGGGTTTTACTTTGCATACAGGCCACTGGCGTATTAATCCAGCGGTGCGGGTAGATCATTTTATTTTCAATTACCAGGATAAACTGAAACCCGCCAATGGAGATCCCGGGGTAACTGCTACACGCGTCAGTCCCAAGCTGAATTTTTCCTATTCTACCGGCGGTATCGCGCAATGGTACCTGAAAACGGGTATGGGATTCCATTCCAACGACATGCGGGTAGTGATGCAGCAACGGGGGAAAGATATACTGCCGTTTTCTGCCGGCGCCGATCTGGGCGTGGTGCTGAAGCCGGTGCCTAACCTGTTGATACAGCCAGCGCTCTGGTACCTGTACCTGCAGCAGGAATTTGTGTACGTAGGAGATGAAGCGGTGGTGGAGCCTTCCGGTAAAACGCGGCGTTTGGGCGTAGACGTGAGCATGCGTTACCAGCCGGTAAAATGGCTCTACCTGGATGCGGATGTGAACTATGCGCATGCCCGGGAGATAGGGCAGCCGGAAGGCGCCAACTATATTCCACTGGCGCCGGTGCTCACCAGCACTGGCGGTATTGGTGTGAACCTGCCCATGGGTTTTTCCGCCAACCTGCGCTACCGTTATATGAAAGACCGGCCCGCCAACGAAGACAACAGTCTTATGGCCAAAGGTTATTTCGTTAATGACCTGATGCTGGCGTATACTCACCGCCAGTTCCAGTTCACCGTGCAGGCGCAGAACCTGTTTAATGTCAACTGGAATGAGGCGCAGTTTGAAACAGAGACGCGTTTGCAACAGGAGAGGGAGGCTGTCACAGACATGTGTTTCACACCAGGAACGCCGTTTTATCTGAAGGCGGGTGTTGCCGTCCGGTTCTGAGTTTTTTTAAGAGGCTCTTTGAATGCGCAGCTGGGTAGGCCTCTCCCCGGATTTGATGGTAATATCGTGGTCCCCGGGTTATAACCCGGGGATTTTCATTGCTGCCGTTCTCGCTGCGCAGCCATCATTACCAGCTGGTATTATCTTTCCAAAAAAAGATAGTTCCCCGTTTTTTAGGCCATTTCGTAAAAAATCGTTTACTTCACGTTAAAATGACGCAAACGAACATGGCGAAATTATTTCACGAATACAAAAATCCATCGCTGGCGGTAGACCTTGTGATATTTGGGTATCATGACAACACGCTGTCCGTGCTGTTGCTCAACAGGAAAGAGGAGCCGTTTAAAGACTGCTGGACGTTGCCCGGTGGCTTTTTGCAGATGGAGGAAACTTTTCTGGGCACTTGTTCACGTATCCTGAAAACAAAAACAGGGATGGACGATGTGTTCCTGGAGCAGCTGTATTCGTTTGACGGCCTGGGGAGAGATCCTCGTGGCCGCGTGATCGCCGTGGGATATTATGCGCTCATTAACCCTGCCCGGTTCAATATTATCGCCGGCAGCATGGCCAACGACGTGAAATGGTTTGAGGTACACAAGATGCCGAAGCTGGGCTTTGACCACCAGGATATTTTCCAGCTGGCGCTGCAACGCCTGAAGTCGAAAATACTGTACGATCCTGTAGGGTTTGAGCTGCTGGATGAGTTGTTTACGATTACGGAGCTGCACGAGTTGTATGAGTGTATCCTCGAAACCACTATCGATCGCCGCAATTTCCGCCGCAAGATTTTGGATGCTGAATACGTGATCAACACCGGCACTAAAAGGGAGGGGCTGCAAAACCGTCACCCCGAATTATACAAGTTCAATAAAAAGCTGAAAAAAAACAGTTTTCAGATCAATGTTAATGTCTCATGAAACTAAAGACCGTTTCCTGGAGAAAGTTGCAGGAAAGAAAAAATCTTATCACAGGCCGTTCCGTCGTCTTACAAGCCCTCGCTCTTCCCGGAAAGAGCAGCGTGGCAGGCGGCTTTACAGGCAGGAGATGTACGCCTGCAGTGGGACCCCGACCACGACCCCTGGGGCAATAAACTGGAGCGAAGAGCTATCCAGCTGGGGCTGAGGGGCGAGGTACTGAAAGAATTCGGACAGCGGCAGGTTACCGCTATTGAAGATATCACTGACTTTGTGAAAGCGCAGTACGCCGTGTTGCAGCGCGATCCTGACGCGCTGCAGGTACCGGAAGAAAGCGTGTATCCGCTGGAAGACCCTGTGCTGTGCCATACCATTGATTTACGTTAAAAAAGTACGCTATGGAAAAACATACCTACGCCCCCGGAATTTTCACCCTGAAGCATTTCCTTTCTGCGGAGGAATGCCGGGAACTGATAGACCGCAGCGAGGCCATAGGCTATGAAGAAGCGATGGTGGATGTGGGCAACGGCCAGCAACGGATGATCAAAGGCGTCCGTAATAACGAAAGGGTGTTGCATAAAGATGCAGCTTATGCTACCTTTATATGGGAAAAGTTGCGTCCCTATGCACCGGAAGGTGACGATAACCGCGCCGCATGCGGCCTGAATGAGCTGTTCCGTTTCTATAAATACAGTCCGGGACAGCGTTTCAAAATGCATAAGGACGGTAGTTTTGTCCGGAACCGTTTCGAGGCCAGCCAGTATACCTTTATGATTTATCTCAATGAAGGCTATAGCGGTGGCAGTACGGTTTTTAAAACAGGAGAGGAAATCCTGCCGGAAACAGGGACAGCGCTGATTTTTTATCACCCGTTGCTGCATGAAGGTACGCTGCTGACCGCAGGTACCAAGTATGTGCTACGGTCGGACATTATGTATAAATAAAAGGAAATCATGCCTGCCACGTACGTTATTGGCGATATTCACGGCGCCCTCAAAGCACTGAAACAGCTGCTGGAAAGGATCGGGCCGGAAAAGGACGACCGGTTTATTTTTCTGGGAGATTATGTAGATGGCTGGTCTGAGTCTGCGGAACTGATCCATTTCCTGATGGAACTGTCTTCGCAGTACACTTGTATCTTTATCAAAGGCAACCACGACGCCTGGTGCGAGATGTGGCTGGCCGGAGAACAGCCGGTGGCCAGCTGGCTGCAACACGGCGGCAGAGCTACCGTGGCCAGCTACAATAAACTGTCCGATAAAGACAAGCTGCATCACCTGGCTTTCTTTAACCGGATGCTGAATTATTACGAGGAAAATGACCGGCTGTTTATCCACGCGGGTTATGCCTCCATGCACGGCCCTGCCTATGAACGCTTTGAAGGCATGTACTACTGGGACCGTACGCTGTGGGAACTGGCATTGTCTATGGATAAAAAATTGAAAAAGGATGCCATCAATTATCCCAAGCGGCTGCTGCTATACAACGAAATATATATCGGTCATACCCCTACGCTGAACTACGACGAAGCGTTGCCGATGAACCGGGTCAATGTGTTCAATATTGATACCGGCGCTGCCTTTACCGGTAAATTGTCGGCTATGAACATCGACACGAAAGAGGTATGGCAGAGTGATCCCGCCTATCTGTTATACCCCAACGAAAAAGGCCGGAATCCGTAGATGCCGGCGCCATTCAATCCTACCCTTAAAAATGATAAGGGGATTTACTGATGCAGCCCGTTGCATCAATAAATCCCCTGGTTCCGGAAGCCAGTATATTACTGCACTACTTCCTGCATGCCCTGCATACCGCCGGCCATGTTCTTGCGTTTGAACAACGTCATATCCACTTTTCCGAAGCGATAAGCGAAGTTGAGGCGGATCATCTGCGGGTCACGGAGCCGGTTGTAATACTGCGTGAAGTAAGCGCTTTCAGAGTACTGGTCCATTTTGCGGGTCCTGAAGATATCGCTGAAAGCCAGTGTCACCGAAGCGGCATTGTTTTTCAGGAAGCTCTTCTTGATAGCAGCATCTACGGCGTAGAAGGAAGCAATGTAACCTTGTGACGCGTTTTGTGACTGCTGCATAGGAGGCCCGTCCTGTCTGCCTTTGTTGTCGTTAACCGGCAGATTAGTTTTGGACTGGTACAAACCGGTGAGCTGTATCTCGAAATTGAGCGGCAGCTTGAAGGTATTGTTCAGTTTACCAAACCAAGCCCACAGGGCGTCCTGCGAAGGCTGGCCGGTATTGTCCGTATTAATTTTTGAATTATAAATGTTCACGTTGGCAGACATCGACCACCATTTGGTCAGGGTATTCATAGACGTCAGTTCCGCACCCATGGAGTAGCTGGAATTGGCGTTAATGTAAGTGTTCACCAGCAGTTCGGCGCCATTGGCAGGATCGGTTTCCTTGGTGAGGAAGCGGGTGATCAAACCGTTGGTATGCTTGTAGTACACGGTACCCATGAAGGTGTTGTTGCCTTTGAATGTTTTGAGGTAAGACATTTCCACGGAGTTGGTGAACTCAGGCACCAGGCCGGGATTACCCTTCGTGATGTTCAGTTTATCGGTGGAGTCGGTAAACGGAATCAGCTGGAAGAAGTTGGGCCTGTTGATCCTGCGGGTATAGCTAACCTGCAGTTCCTGGTCATGCTTCAGCTTCTGGCTGAGGAATACAGACGGGAACAGGCTGACAGGGTAGTTGTTTTTAAACTCCTGCTTTACGTTGATCAGTTCCCCGTTGTAGTCGGAGCTTTCCGCACGCAGGCCCACTTTGTAACCAAAGTTTTTGATGGTTTGGGAGATGCTGGCGTAAGCGGCGTATACGTTGTCCGTATTCTTGAAATTGTTGGATGCACCAGGGATCAGTTTGTATTCATTGGTCTGGTGGTCGAAGATGTAGTTATTGAAATTGGTTTCCGTACGGCGGCTGGACATGCGCAGCCCTGTTTCCAGTTTCAGGCTTTTGGTGAAAGGCCTTACGTAGTCTGTCTGTACGGTGATGAAGCTGATCTTGCCGTTGCCGAGTATCTGTTGTTTGTCGGTACGGTTGATGATGCTGCCCTGGCCGTTGCTGTAGAAATCGGTGATGTAGTCAGCGTTGTTTTTGCTTTTACCGCCGAAGTAGTTCGCGTCTACCGTCAGTTCTTCTCCTTCCCTGGGGAACAGGTGTTTCATGCCCAGTACCAGTCCGTTCGCGTCGAATGCCATTTTGGAATGGGAGTTACGTTCGCTGAACATGTGGGAGACGTCTTTTCCCCTGATGGTATCAGTGAAGATGTTGATATTCTCTTCCGGTTTGAATTCACCGTGTACTTTGATTCCGGAGATGGAGAAGGTGGTACGGTTGGTGGCAAACCAGTCTACGCCTACTTTTCCGAAGGCGAAGCCGCCATTGGATTTGTTGGTGTTGGACTGGAGGATGTGCGTGTTAGGGTTGTCGCCGAAGTTAAGCCTGTCGGTGGTACCGGAGGTGCGGCTCTTCATCTGGTTGCCCATGGCGCTGGCCGAGAAATTGAGTTTACCCTGACGTACATTGAAGTCGGCGCCTGCATTGAGTGCGCCGCGTTTGTCCACGCCGGCGCGGAGGTTACCGTTGTAACCGGTTTTACGGTTTTTCTTCAGTACGATGTTGAGGATGCCTGCGTTGCCGCCGGAGGCGTCGTATTTGGCGGAAGGGTTGGTGATCACTTCCACGCTTTCGATCGCATCAGCAGGGATCTGTTCGAGGGTGAGGGTGGTGGGCCGGCCATCGATGAACAGCTGCGGGGCGCTGTTACGCAGGGTAACATTCCCGTCGATGTCCACATTCACGGAGGGCACGTTTTTCATCACGTCGAGGGCGGTACCGCCGGTGCTCGTGATATTTTTCTCCACGTTAAATACCTTCTTGTCAATATCCATCTGCATGATGGGTTTGGAGCCGGTAACGGTTACGCCTTGCAGCTGAGTAGTGCTGGAGGCCAGTTTGATATTACCGAGGTCTTTATCGATCGGAGGAAATACGACCGGCTGGGTATAGGTTTTATAACCAGTGCCGGAAGCCTGTAATTTGAGCGGTCCTCTGAGTGGCAGTTCGTCGAGGCTGAACTCCCCGTTGGCCTGGGTGAGCACACCCTTTACGAGCACGTCTTTCATCTTTTTGGTGGCGGAGTCCATACGGCCCTGCAGGATGATCACGGAGGCATAACCGACGGGTTTGCCATCGGCGTCAATTAATTTCCCATATACATGTCCGATATTGCCTGGACCTTTGCCAGCCATACCGGGGGGCATTTTTCCGCCCGGGGCCTGGGCGTGTGCTTGTGTCACCAGGAGCACAAACATGAAAAACAAATAGATTTTTCGCATTGTATTAGAATTCTGAGTATACAAAAGTAGACTTGCCAAATCGATTTTTTTGGCAAATGAGATGAAAGGGTGCTTTTTTGCTACAAAACGGGCTTTATCAGGATTGACTTTTTCCGGCGATGGCATAAAGGGCGTCCCGGTAGGTGTCGCCAACGGGCAGCTCTGTATCCTGTAAGAACACGCTGTTTTTCCGGATAGCCGTAATGGCGGCCACGGAAATGATGTACGATTTGTGAATACGGATGAACCGGGCGGGTGGCAGCTGCTCTTCGAGGCTTTTGATGCTCATACGGGTGATGACTGGTTTGTTGGTGCTTTTCAGGTGGATTTTTACATAATCCTTTAATCCTTCTACCCAGATGATATCCGCGAAGACCACTTTAAAGAGGCTGTAATCTACGTTGACGAAGAAAAAATCGCTCTGGTCGCGGGCAGCTTTGCCGGCGCTTCTGAGCTGATGCAGTTCGTTGGCTTTGTTGCAGGCTTTGACAAAACGTTCCAGGGATACCGGTTTAACGAGGTAGTCGGTCACGTCGAGATTAAACCCTTCGAGGGCGTATTTCTCATAAGCGGTGATCAGGATGACGAGGGGTTTGCTGGCCATGGATTGCAGGAACTGCAGGCCGGTAAGGCCAGGCATCTGGATATCGAGGAACAGCAGGTCTACCTGTTGCGTCCGCAACACTTCCATGGCTTCGAAAGCGTTGTTACATTTTGCTACCAGTTGCAGATAAGGCACCATGCTGATATTGTCTTCCAGCAAGTCGAGCGCCAGCGGTTCGTCATCAATGGCTATACATCTCATCAAAAAATGTTGATTTTGGCATTTAATGCAGGTCCAGCTGCAATGTTACGTAAAACCAGTCATCTTTGGTATTGATCTGGAGTACGTAATTATTCCCATAAAGCAGGTTGAGCCGGCGTTTTACATTGGCCAGCCCGATACCGCTGGTTTTATCTTTGACTTCTTCCGATGCGGTGCTGTACTTGTTCCTGACGGCGAAAAAGAGTTTATCCGCCGTGGTGAACAGGTTGATATCGATCTGGGCGTTCATGATGAAGCCTGTGCCGTGTTTGAAGGCGTTTTCCACAAAGGGTATCAGCAACATCGGCTCTATCTCGTAGTGATTGTTGGGCACATTCATTTCCACGTTGATCACCACATTTTTGCCAAAACGCTGCCGTTGCAGGTCGATATAGCTTTGCAGGTACTCCACTTCGCGCTGAAGAGGCATTTTCTCTTCGTCCGCTTCGTAGAGCATATACCGCATCAGCGAGGATAATTTTATGAGGGAGGGCTCCAGCAGGTCCGATTTTTTCCGGGCCAGCGACACCATATTATTAAGCACATTGAACATGAAGTGGGGGCTTACCTGCGATCGCAGGAGGGACAGCTCTGTTTTCAGGTTCTCGTTTTCCCGGGCGCTCACTTTCCGGTCCATCAGTATCCGTTCCCGTACCATCTGGAACGCGGTGCTGGCCGATAAGATAAACAGGAAGGCAAAAACGGTGAAGAGGATCAGCGGCTTCAGGTCTACCGCCGCTTTTCCCAGGTAAAACCGTTCAAAGGCGAAGCGCATGGTGCAAAAAAACAGGAACACCAGCAGCAGCACGCCGGTGTATTCCATGGTCCGTTTTTGCTGTACCAGCTTGGGTATCAGGTAAAAAGCGTTGGTGTAAAAAAAGATGATCTGGGTGAGGTAAAAACCCAGCAGGAAGTAAAACCAGGACGCCCGTTCCGCCATCTCGGCAGGAGATGGTTTTTCGTAGGTAGGACGCAGCAGGAAAGGGAGCGAGTACAACAGCGTCCACACGAGTGCATGCGTCGCGACAATAGCCCATTTGCGGTTATACCATTCATTTGCCATGCCGCAATTTAGAGAATAATGACGATGCTGCAGGACAAGTTGCGACCAACGCCCCTATTCCCACGATGATCTCGCAAAGAGGCTAAGTGAGCCAAGAACGCAAAGTTTTTTTAAGCATATATAAGAAAGCAAAGGAGCGGAGATCAAATTTAATGTCCGCTCCTTTGCTTTCTTATTAATCTCAAACGTTCTTTGCTTTCTTTGCTCACTTGGTTTCTTTGCGAGGCGAGAACCCGCTGGCGCCGGTCACGATATTGGCTTTCAGTTCACTTAAGATAGAATACAACCCGAAATAGGTGCGGTTAATATATAAGCTATGCCGGGACCCTCTGGCCACTTTGGACTCCCTGACTTCCTTCATGTTAGAAAGTTCCTCCATGTAAGCGTAGATTTCATTGAAATAGGCTTCATTGCCGAAGTCAAAATGGTCTACGGTGAAGGGGAGGGTGAGCAGGTCTATCATATGCTGGAAAAGCCCGGAGAAGAATTCCACTTCTTTGGGGGTATCCGTCGGGTGGATCATTTCCAGGTTGGTATATATTTCATAGCGGCGCTTGTCGTCTTTCAGCACCTCTTTATCGGTGAGCAGGAAATAATTGTAGTAGAAATCTTCCGGTATTTCTTTTACGCAGCCGAAATCGAAAATGCCCACGCTACCGTCGGGCCGCATGAGGAAGTTGCCCGGGTGCGGATCGGCGTGTACCTGTTTCAGCTGGTGTACCTGGAACTGGTAAAAATCCCAGAGGGCCTGCCCGATTTTATTGCGGGCTTCCTGGGAGGGGTTGCCCTGCAGAAATTCTTTCAGGTGCTGCCCGTCGAGCCAGTCCATCGTGATGATCCT
This sequence comes from uncultured Chitinophaga sp., assembly GCF_946479755.1. Next base: position 118,319 of record NZ_CAMLHC010000002.1, read on the forward strand.
GTCGGACGACAGTTCCGGGTAGTACTGCGGGAACAGCAGGTGGGGAATATGGGCGCATTCGCGGGAAAGGGCCATGGAACGGGTCAGCTCCAGTTTATAGTCCGTTTCTTCCAGCAGTTTGCTTTCTATCTCCTCAAAATACTTGTCCATATCCACTTCGTTCATGCCCACAATGCGGATGGCAAAGGGTTTTACGATGCGGAGGTCTGATTTTACGCTGTTGGCCACGCCGGGGTATTGTATTTTCACGGCCAGTGCTTTCCCGTCTTTCCAGGCTTTATGTACCTGGCCGATGGAGGCGGCGTTGGAGGCGCGCATTTCAAAGGTGTCGTACAGCTGTGCGGGTGATTTGCCCAGCGTTTTTACGAACGTGTTGACCACCAGCGGGCCGGAAAGCGGTGGCGCGCTGTATTGCGACATGGCGAATTTCTCGGTGTAGGCTTTGGGCAGCATGCCTTTATCCATACTGAGCATCTGCGCTACCTTCAGGGCGCTGCCTTTCAGGCTGCTGAGCGTTTCGTAAATATCAGCGGCGTTATCCTGGTGGAGCGTCTCTTTGGATAGGGACGGGTCCACCAGTTTACGGGTATAATGTTTAATATAGTTGGTCCCTACTTTCAGTCCGGTGGTGACAAATTTTCCCGCCCTTTCCACTTTGGAGGTGGGAATATTGGATTGTTCTTTCATAAAGCCTATTTCCGCGTAAAGATGAATTTGCCAAAGTCGAGCAGTGAATCCAGGGTATTGGATTTTATCAGCTGGAAGCTGAGGTTGACTGCTTTTTCGATGGCAGCATCTGTCATTTCAAAATTGGCGCTGGAATCGTTAAGCCAGTATTTCAGTACGAAAAGAGCCTGTACCCAGAAGCCATGTACATATTGATCGGAGATATATTTTCTTTCCTTGATTTCGTTGGAGACATACCCTTCTTTTATCAGTTCCCTTACATAGGCGTAAAAGGCATGTTTGAAGGTGTCCAGTTTATTGCGGTAAAGGTCCGGCAGCCTGAATTGTTCCCTTTGTTGCAGGAAATAGCTGCGGTCGTCCTTAAGTTTCTGTACCCAGAGGAAATAAAAGGCCAGCAGTTTTTCCTGTGCGGAATATTGCTGGTACGTTTCGTCGTTGCGCAGTTGTGCGAGGGTATCTTCAAAAACAGCCAGCCAGATGTCTTTTTCGATAGCTTCCAGTGAACTGTAATGTTCATAGAAAGCGTTTTCGGCGATGTCCAACTGTTTGCAAAGGCTATATACAGAAACAGGGGCTTTACCGTTTTCCAGCCAATAAAGTTTGTAAGCGTTACGGATGAGTTGTTTGTCCATGTGCAAGGTTTTACTATGGTTGTAATACCCCGCCCGGAGCGGTCCGGAGGTTATCATCTGCGGGGAAAAACACTGTATACAAATTTACGCTTTCAGCGATTACCAACTTTAACTTTAACACCACCTTTGCATTTCATTTTTGTCATTTTTTATTTAATCATTTGATTATTTGACGCATGCGCGACGTCATGATAACTAAATAAAAAGCGATTAGATAATAAAATGATATATCTTTGCCGCGTTATTCGTTTTTCTCATCTGTTAAAACGAACTACCCATGACAAAACATCTCCACATATCGCCTCTTGTGATCGTCGCCTAAAAAGGCGGCCCGACCGGGTTATTTCCTGTATTTTTTAACATCGTTGCCGAATGCCGTGGTATGCCGTTTCCGGCCTTACCGGGATCATTCCTTTGTTATTCCGCACAGCCCTTTGCGTTGCTGCGACAGATTTGCAGTGAGATAACCGCATCAATATTTATTACCCCTTAATTACATACGTTTTGTCTGGATTAAAAACAAAAGAACTGAGTAAAATCGGTTATACCGATGACCGGGCCAGGAGCCTGGTGATCAATATTATGGCGCGGCATTTCAAACATCATGATAAGGCCGCCATTATACAGTTGCTGACGGATATTAAAGCACGTCCGGCTGATTTTTTACAGGATGAGGTGCTGGGAAAGATAGCAGCGGTTTTCGCTGACCAGCCGGAGGAGCGTCATTTTCAGTCGTTTGACCTGCGGGAGGCCGGTGGGCCGCTGAAGGTATACGGCGGTAAAGAGATAGAACATGCCGCCCGTCAGCAGATGGACCTGGCCATGTCGTTGCCCGTTACCGTACAGGGGGCGCTGATGCCCGACGCGCATATGGGCTATGGCCTGCCGGTAGGCGGCGTGCTGGCCACCGAACAGGCGGTGATCCCTTACGCAGTAGGGGTGGACATCGGGTGCCGCATGGCGCTCACCCTGTTCGATGAAGGAGACAGTTTTCTGAAGCGCTACAGTTACCAGTTGAAAATGGCGATGAAGGAATATACCCACTTCGGCATGGAAGGAGGACTGGAATTCCACCAGGAGCATGCGGTGCTGGACAGGCCGGAGTTCCGGGACACGCCGCTGCTGAAAAGCCTGCATGGCAAAGCGGTGCGGCAGCTGGGATCGTCCGGCAGCGGCAACCACTTTGTGGAGTTCGGGCTGCTGACGCTGGAGGAAGGCAACTCGTTGTCGCTGCCGCCGAAGCAGTACCTGGCTTTGTTGTCGCACTCCGGCAGCCGTGGCCTGGGCGCCGCTATCGCGCAGCACTATACGAAAATTGCGACCGATACCTGTAAGCTGCCGCGTGCTGCGCAGCAGCTGGCCTGGCTGGACATGAACAGCGAAGCGGGGCAGGAGTACTGGTTGAGCATGAACCTGGCAGGGGATTACGCCCGTGCCTGCCATCAGCAGATACATCGTCATCTGGCGAAAGCGACTGGGCTGAAGAGTTTGACGACCATCGAAAACCACCACAATTTTGCGTGGGAGGAAACGCTGACGGATACACGGAAAGTGATCATCCACCGGAAAGGCGCCACTCCGGCGCATGCCGGCGAGCTGGGCATTATTCCCGGCAGCATGACCACGCCGGCCTACCTGGTACGGGGCAAAGGTGTGGAGCAGTCTTTGTATTCCGCTGCGCATGGGGCTGGCAGAGCGATGAGCCGCTCCAAAGCCCGGCAGAAAATGACCGTATCGGCACTGAATAAAATAGTGGCCAACGCGGGCGTGACCCTGATCGGCGGCAGCGTGGAGGAAAACCCGCTGGCCTACAAGGATATTGACCAGGTGATGGACGCACAGCGGGAGCTGGTGCAGGTAGAAGGCCGCTTTATACCGGCCATCGTGCGGATGAATAAAGAATAGCCGCTACCGTTATGACGGTAAAAACGGGTCGGAGGCATCATGCCCCGACCCGTGCTTTTTCCCGGGGTACTGGTAAATATGAGAAAGAATAAGTATTTTAATGAGCTCATTTTTCTACCTATGACCCAACGGCTACAATCCCTCGATATGATGAGGGGTGTTATCATGCTTCTACTGGCGGCGGAAAGCACGCATCTGTACTGGGCGCTTGACAGTCTCCCTTCCGGTGGTGCATGGCATACGTTTATGCAACAGTTCTTCCACCACCCGTGGAACGGGCTGCGGGCGTGGGACCTGGTGCAACCGGCTTTTATGACTATAGCCGGCACAGCCATGTATTTATCGTGGAATGCCAAATCACAGAAGGGTGTCAGCTGGCAACAAAATTTTACACATATTGCGTGGCGTTGCGGGAAATTATTTATATTCGGTACCGCATTACATTGCGTATATGCGGGGCGGTTAGTCTGGGAGTTATGGAATGTGCTCACGCAGTTGTCCGTAACCACGATCGTTGCATATCTAATTATTCGCCGTTCTGTAGTATATCAGCTGGTGGTCAGCCTGTTGCTGCTCCTTGCCGCTGATGTCATGTATCGTTTTATTCTTTTACCTGGATTCGAGGATGCTTTTACACAAGGGCACAATTTCGGTGCCTTCATGGATACGGTCCTGATGGGAAAAATCAACCCGGACGGATGGGTCGCGATCAATTGTATCCCTACGGCTGCACATACCATTTGGGGCGTGCTGGCGGGGAAGCTGCTGACAGGCCCGCAAACACCGTTACAGAAGACGCGTGTATTGGCAATAGCCGGTGTAGTTGGACTGGTGGCCGGTTTCGGACTGGATGCCGTCGGGATAACGCCGATCATTAAACGCATCAGCACCGCTTCTTTTGTGCTGGCGTCCGGGGGCTGGGTAATGCTGATCATGGCGCTGTGCTACTGGCTGGCCGATGTGCGGGGATATGTGCGGTACGCCTGGATAGCCTCTGTAGCGGGTATGAATGCCATCTTCATCTACCTGTTTTTTGAAACGGTAGGTGTGCAATGGGTGAACCCCACCACTGGTATTTTTGTGAAAGGGTTTACCGCCATGCTGGGCATACCGGAAACGATCCGCGACGTGCTCTCAGCCCTGACGGTACTGGCGCTGGAATGGGGCCTCTGTTACTGGTTGTACAAACGAAAGATATTCTTCAAATTATAAAGAGATCATAAACGAATAGCTATCTGAGAAACCCCTATGAATCAGCCCTGGTATCCTGTACCGGGGCTTCCCTTTTTGTTTCAGGGAGACCTCTCACCATGAATACGATCAACAGTCCGCACAACGCCATGATGCCAAAAGATACCCGCAGATGGGTAGCCTGTGCCACGAAGCCCACCAGTGGCGGTACAATGAGGAAGCCGAGATAGCCGATGGTGGAAATAGAAGCCAACGTCTGTCCGCTGTTGGCATCGCGCGATTTACCGGCGAGGCTGAATACCAGCGGCACAATACAGGATACGCCCAGACCGGTAAAAATAAAGCCGATAGCGGTGGTTACGGGATGAGGCAGGAGAATGGCGAGCAGAAGGCCGGACAATATCAGCCAGCCACTGTAATACAGCATGTTTTTAATGCCCATCTGCGCCACGAGGCGGTCGCCGGCAAAACGGCCCAGCGTCATGGCGGCCATATAGGTCATAAACGAAGCGGTGGCTGCGGTGGCGGTGCCGCCTGCTACCTTATGAAAGTAGATGCTGCTCCAGTCGTACATGGTATTTTCAGTGGCCATGCAGGCGAAACAGATAAAGGAAAAACGGAGTAACGACTTGTCAGGCAGCGAGAATGCCGGTTTTTTTACCGGGTTGGGCACCGGCTGGTCGGGATAATTGCGCGGTCCGTAATACAGTGTAAACACCAGCAGGAGCCCGCTGATGATCAGCATATGCCAGGCGGGCGCCACCTGCATGGACACCATCAGGTAACCGATACCGGCGCCGGTGGAACCGGCGATGCTCCAGATACCGTGGAAGGTGGTCATGATAGACTTGGGATACATATGTTGCACCTGCACGGCCTGCGCATTCATGGAAAGGTTGAGCAGGTTGCGGGAGGAGCCGAAGCAGAAGAGCGTCAGCGCCAGTTGCCAGAGGCTGGTGGTGAAACCGGGAAGGCTCAGCACCAGGTTAAATACCATTGCGCCGATCACCATGATTTTACGGCTGCTGAAGCTGCCGAGCAGTTTCCCGGTGATAGGCATTGTCAGCATCAGCCCTATGGGCAATGCCAGCAGCACCAGTCCCAGCTGCGCCTCGTTGAGGTGAAGCTGCTGCTGTATGGAGGGTATCCTGGACGCCCAGGTGGAGTAGCCCAGGCCGGAGATAAAAAAGAAAACGGAAACGGCAGTCCGGTATTGTCGTGCGTTGGCTTCGGTCGCTTGCGGTATTTCTATGAACATCTGTGATCGTACACACCTCTTTGAAGAGCCATGAGAAATGCAAAATTAGAAAACCCGCAGCGAAAGCTCCGGGTTTTTTTTGTCGCCCGAAGCCTCCGCCCCGGTTACATTGGTATCCAGGCAGTTTTATGCCTGACCTTGTTCAAAATCATTGTTGCCGCCTGGTATTTATTTCCATCCTCGCCTACCTCCTGGCCAGTTTCGCCATGGCCCTTACCGGGAACGTCCCTACGCCTTTGAATTTCGGCGGTACGGCGCTGAACGTAAAACCGTCTTCCGGCAGCAGTTCCAGGTGGCAGAGGTGCTCTACGATGAGGATCTCGGCGCCCAGCAGCGTGGTATGCACCGGTCTGCTCCGGCCCTGTGTGTTGTCGATGTTATGGGAGTCTATGCCTACCAGCTTCACGTCACAGTCGCGCAGGTATTCGGCGGCGTCTGCGGTAAGGTAAGGATGGTTTTCGTAGTAGGCAGGCGTGTTCCAGTGGGCGGCCCAGCCGGTATGTACCAGTACGGCGCGGTTGCGTATCTCGTAGTGGCGCAGCCGGTCGGCCGTCACGGCCAGGCCGTCCTGGAAAGGCGCCCGGATCACGATGGCGTCCAGGTCGGCGAACCGTTCCAGCGGCATTTCCGACAGGTCTTTCCCGTCGGCATAGCGATGGAAGGGGCAGTCGATATACGTACCGGTGTTGGATACCATCTCTATTTTCCCGATCTGGAAAGTAGTATCGCCGTCATAGAGGGCGGCGGAGTCCTCCCGGCTGAGGAAGTCACAGATCACCGGCGCGGGCAGTCCTTTATAGGTGACCAGCCCGTTTTCGATGGTGTGGCTCAGGTCTATGAGATAGCTGGTGCCGCCGGTGCTGACCGGTTTTCGTTTATGCGGTTCAGTAAGGATCTCTTTGTTGAGGATATGTGTTTCGCCTACCATTAGCAGGCGCATGTCCGCCACGATGTAATCAGCCAGTTCTTTGTCGGAGATGTCGTCGCCGGCGATATCGAGCCGGAAATCTTCTCCTTTGATGCCGCCGCCGTTGGTGAAGCGGATGTCAAAATCAAATTTTACTCTTTTGTTCATTGGTGATAATTTTCCCGTTTTGAGACGTTTATAAATGTACGATATTAGCGCCATGCTTAAAGAATTTCAGATCGTATCCGCTGAGCAGGCGATGAATCAACACCAGATACAGATAAAAGTCCTTGAAAGTGAAGAAGCTTTCATGGACATGATCGGAACAGATGGTTTTTTCTATGTGCATAAAGGCGATCTGCATTTGCAGGGCGATCTAATTCTTGATACAGACAAGCTCGATAATATGCCGGATGGCCGGCCACCACTGGGATTTGCCGTGATCGGCAACCTCACCGTGGACGGCGGCGTCCTCAACGAAGTGGGCGACTACGGCGCTGTGCTGTACGTTGCCGGCAACCTCACCTGCCGCAACCTGATGATCGGCGGTGCCCCCACCCGCGTGGAGGGCGACGTCTGCGTGGAAGAGGTGATCATGCTGCATTATAATCACGGCTGGATGCAGTGTGACGGCATCTTTTCCGCTCCCGTGATGATCGTGGAAGATTACCACCTGATGCCTTTCCGCAAGGAGATCAGCCGTTTTTATTATAATGACAACGACACTGAAAGCCCCGCGGCCAACGAATGTGTTGAATCAGAAGGCAGCGACCCCGTGATCTCTGAAAACCTGCGTGCGCTGCTCAACAACCCGCTGACGACTGACTTTGAAGAGATCCGCCGCGACCTTGCGGCAGGGGAGAGCGTGCTGCAGCCACAGGAAAGGACACTTGAATACTGGCGCAATAAAGTACGCCGCAACTACCGCGATCTGAAGCGCGTGCCCCTTGAAATGCGTACTGCCAACCTCTGTCAGGAAGCAATGGCTTACAGCATTTTCGCGCTGGAATATTTCCCGCCAGGCATCATTACACCGGAACTGGCCATAGCCGCCGCAACAAAAGACGGCAAAGCCCTGCGTCACCTGCCGGCAGAAATGATCACCCGGGAGCTGTGTTACCTCGCGGCCAAACACGGCGCTATCCTCCGTCATGATATCCCTGAGCGGTTCTATGAGCATGCGCTGCTGTGCACCGTGATCAAAGAAAACGACTGGCAGATGGAACACGTGCCCATCGTATTTATCACGGAAGACATGCTGGTGCTGTATGTCAAAGCCGGCCGCGGTGCGTGGCTGGACAGGTACTGCCAGCAGGCCGGCGTGTCTAAACAGAAAGTGCTGGAGCGCGTGATGGCCGAGGATATCAAATACCTGGAGAATATTTTCAACTGGCATCTCTCTGCCACTACCTATGCGTATGCACGTCAGCGTTACGACAAGCCGGAATATGCAGAACCCTGGAAAAATTTCAATGAACGCTTCGCCCGGAAAATAGGACGACTGAATGTCAGCCCTTCTAATCCATCGTCATGACCAGCTTACGGCCGTAGGTCTGGTTGTTTTCCATCATGATATGCGCCTGTTGCACGGTATCGGCGCTGAAGCGGCCTACCACCTGCACGGCAGGCGGCGTGATCACGCCTGCATCGAGCAGTGCGGCCAGTTCCCGCAGGTTTTGTCCGTACCACGACAGCTGGTTGGCCACCGCATACGCATAATTGGAAATGTTGAGCACCCGGGCGCCTTTGTCAAATAGCAGCTCCCGTGTACGCGCCGTTCCCAGGAAAGTGATGTCTGCATAACTTTTGTTCAGCCCCAGTACTTCCGCCGCTGTTTCGGATATTTTTCCTCCTACCGTATCAATTACCCAGTCAAAATATTGCTGCCCGGTGACGGCCAGCAGCCTTTGCGCGAGGTCGGCGCTGCGATAGTCCAGTACCTGGCCGGCCGGCAGCCCCAGTGCTTTCAGCGCTGCGTGGCTTTGTTCGCTGCCGGCGGTGGTGAACAACTGGTGTATGCCGTGTGCTTTCAGCAGTTTGACCAGGAAGCAGCCTACCGCGCCGGCGCCGCCGGTGAGGAAAAGCAGGTCTTCCTGCCGGGCGTGCATACGCCGAAAGGTCTGAAAGGCGGTCAGTCCGGCCGAAGGGATGGCCGTGGCAACAGAAAATGGCAATGCTGCCGGTAATAGTGTCACCATCTGGTGATGGAGTGCGATGTGCGTGGCATAGGTGCCGTTGGAGCCTTTGCTGCCGGCGGCGGCGATCACTTTATCACCCGGCGCAAACCCTGCTGTCTGTGTGCCTGCGGCTACCACGATGCCGGCCAGTTCCCTGCCCAGCACGGGGGAGTGCATATGTTGACTTTCGCGGCGTCCCTGCCGCATCTGGTAATCAATCGGGTTAAACGCGGTGGCTTTTATTTCAATCAGCAGTTCATTTTCCCCATAAGCCGGAACAGGTAGTTCTTTCTGCATGAATTGATCCGGCGCTCCGAATCCGTTTAATACAATTGCCTGCATGTACGTAATTTTGGGTAAAACTAACGAGCGGGGCTAGGGTGACCAATAACCGTGATAATTGGGAGTTACTCACAAAAAAATGAGTGGTATATGATCAAGGAAACATCGTCGAACGCGTTTAACCGGAAATTTCTGCACAGCGTATGCCGTATCAATGGGGCGTTGGAAACGATCGCCGGCCGCTGGAAAGCGCTAATGCTGATTCATATTGCAGAGGGGAAGAACCGTTTCAGTTTGTTGAAACAGGTGCTGCCGACGGTGTCCGACCAGGTGCTGGGGCGGCAGTTGCGGGAGCTGGAGGCCGACGGGCTGATTGGCAAGACCGTTATTGCCGGGGTGCCGGTGCGGGTGGATTATCATCTTACCGATAAAGGGACCGCTATTTTACCGATCCTGGATGCGCTGGCGGAGTGGCATGACAAGCGGTAGGGCCGTCACGAGGCGGCTGTCAGCAGTTGTTGTAGTTTTTTCTCCTGCAGGATGGTGATGGATTTTCCTTCCGCTTCGATGAGCCGCTGCTGTACGAAGTCCTGCAGCATGCGGTAGATGGTTTCATAGGTGGTGCCTGCGAGGGAGGCGAGGTCCTGCCGGTTGATCGTAAATTGTTTGTGCCCATATACCCGGCTTATTTCCAGCAGTGCGTCTGCCAGCCTGCTTTTCACGTCCATGTGCACGAGGTTGCGCATTTTCTTTTCCGCTTCCTGTAATTCTGCTGCATAAAACTGCATGAGCCGGTAGGTGAGGGCAGGGTTCACTTTAAGCGAAGCTTCAAAAAACGCGTTGTCCACATAGCAGCAGGTGCCGTCTTCCAGGGCCGTGGCCGATACGGGGTAGAGGCGCTGTTCGCTTCCAAAGCCACGGTGACCGAGGATGTCGCCTTTTTTTGCCAGCCGGATGATAAGTTCCTTGTCTGGCCCCCATTGTTTATGCACTTTCACCTTTCCGTCATATAAAAAATAGATACCGGTGGCCGGATCGCCTTCGCGGAACAGTATTTCTCCTTTTTTAAACGGCTGATGCTGCCGGTGGGAAGCCACGGCAGCCAACCATTCCGGGATCGCATGCTGGCATAAAAAACATGTCTTCAGATCGCAGGCCCTGTTTTTCTTCATGGTTGCAATAGTAATACTTTTTCAATGTTTTTATAGAAAAAATGCTTATTAATATGATTTGAATCATATTTTTGCGGTGTATTTGATTTTAAAGCATCATTTTTTCATTTCATGGATCATATAAACAGGCCTGAAAAGGCCGGAAAAGTATCGAGAAGAGTATTTTATCTGAGCATGCAGGCTTTGCTCAACGCTATCCTGGTGGGCTTTGTGGCCAAGGGGCTGGTACTGCTGATAGACCTGATCACCAATCTGTCGTTTTACGGGGAGTTTTCCTTTGAAGAGCGGGGGCCTGCGGGGCATCACCTGGGGTGGCTGGTGATCCTGGTGCCCATCATCGGTAGTGTTATTGTGGGTATCATGGCGCGTTTTGGCAGCAAGGCGATCCGCGGGCATGGTATTCCGGAAGCGATGGAGAACATTATATTGAATGAAAGCCGGATACCGCCGGTGATCACCTTACTGAAGCCGTTGTCGGCGGCTATCTCCATTGGTACGGGCGGTCCTTTTGGCGCGGAAGGTCCGATTATCGCTACCGGTGGTGCTATGGGATCGTTTACCGGGCAGGTGATCCATATTTCTTCCGCGGAGCGGAAAGTGCTGCTGGCGGCGGGTGCCTGCGCCGGTATGTCTGCCATCTTCGGCAGTCCGTTGGCGGCTATCCTGCTGGCGATAGAACTGCTGTTGTTTGAATTTTCCCCGCGTTCGGTGATCCCTGTGGCTTTGGCCTGTATTACCGGCGCCGGTATGCACCTGTTGCTTTTCGGGAGTGATCCGGTGTTTGCGATGCCGCCTATTCCCGCGGTGTCGGACATGGCGCTGGTGACTTATGTGCTGATGGGCGCGGCGATTGGCGTGGTAGCGGCGTTGGTGTCCCGTTCGGTGTACTGGGTGGAAGATATGTTTGAGCATCTGCCTTTCCACTGGATGTGGTGGCCGGCGATCGGTGCCGTAGCTGTGGGGGTGATCGGTTATTTTGCACCGCATACCATGGGGGTAGGGTATGATAATATCAAGACCTTGCTGACCGGCAATGTGCCGTTAATGCTGATGCTGTCCCTTTGTGTGCTGAAATACCTCTCATGGGTGATTTCGCTGGGCAGCGGTACTTCCGGCGGTACGCTGGCGCCGTTGTTCACTATCGGCGGTGCTTTCGGTGCGCTGATGGGCGTGGTGGTGCTGCAACTTTTCCCGGGCAGCGGCATCAACCTGGCTACGGCAGCGCTGATAGGGATGGCGGCCATGTTTGCCGGTGCATCGCGTGCGTTGCTGACGGCTATTGTATTTGCGCTGGAAACTACTGGTCAGCCACATGGGCTGCTGCCGTTGATCGGTGCCTGTACCACCGCTTATTTTGTCTCTTTCTTTATGATGAAAGGATCTATCATGACCGAGAAGATCCGCCGCCGGGGCGTCCATGCGCCGGAGGAATATATCCCCGATGTGATGCAGCAGATCAATGCCGCCATGGTGGCGGTACAGCCGGAGATGATGATCAAAGACACCTTCACCGTGGCGCAGGTAAATATCCTGCTGGACAACCATACTTATTATCAGCGGCATCTGCTGGTGACCGATACGGACGGCCGCTTTACCGGTTACCTCGACCGGCAGCAGTTACTCACGGCTGATGAAAATACCGCGGCAGGGCAACTGGTGTCGCGCATGGCGCCTTTCCTGCTGCCTGGTGATGATATTAACATGGTGGCACAGATGCTGGAAAAATACCAGCTGAGCGTGCTGGCCGTCATAGAAGACAACCGGCTGAAAGGTATGGTGACGGCAGCAGCGATCATGCATACCTACAGCGAAAGGCAGCTGGCGTCTGCAAGGTATCATTCTGCTTTCTTCGGCAATACCCGCCTGTTGCGGTTGATGGCGCGCGGAAAACGCCTGCTGGTAAGATAACCGGCCGTCGCCCTTCATGTGCTGAAATACGGTACTTGTGCTCCTCAATATACTGGTAGATCCTGTCTTCAGCGACAGCGCTTCACCCATGCCGTTTACCGTGAAAGCCTTCCCCGGCAGCAACGCGTATACCGCCGCCGATATGTCCCCTATCGATGTGCTCGCAGACGAGGTGTTGCTAACGGCAACGCCTGCACGTCATTTTTCCGGTCGCGGTTTAAAAAGAGGCGGCAGCGAAAGGGCTGGCGGTCACCACGCCTATGATAGGGGAACAGGTGATCGTGGGGGAGAGTTATCCACATCGGCAGTGGTGGCGTTTATAGACTGAAAACAGCCATTTCTATAATTCCCTGTCCCGGCTGATGAAAAACGCGGTTGGCGCCGGTGAATTTTTTTTCTGTCTCGCATAGCGGCTCCAGGTATACCAGCCGCCCGAAGCGCCCGATCATATCGCGGACCTGTTGCCGTGTGTTGAGATTGGCAGTCATATTGAGATGGGTTTCCATCACCTTCAGCACATTGCGGTGGTACACCAGGTAATTGTCCGGCACCTCCGTTACGGCCAGCGAAAAATCCAGGATGCCCAGATGGTGCTGCGGAGCGGTCGTCAACAGCTGCATGACCTGCACGCAGGCCTCGTTGCTGATATAATGAAGCACACCTTCCAAAATGACGATGGCCGGCTCTTCAGGCACATATCCCGCTTGTTTTAACATCGCTTCCAGCAAAACAATATCGGTCAGGTCACACCGCAAAAAATGCAGCGGTCCCGTTATATGTAATATTTCTTCATAGATTTTTTTCTTCTCTTCGATATAACCATTGTCTACCTCCAGTATGCGGCTGATGCGGCCGGGATAACGTTCCAGCAGGTAAAGCGACAGCGGGTCCAGCCCTGCGCCCAGGATCAGCACCTGTTGCACAGGATATTGTTCCATGCGGTACTGTATCACTTCCCGGATAGCCTGTTTGCGGTAGTGGATCATATCTGCCACCGGCGGGTAGGCGCGGGTGAGATCGCGGGAGAGGCGGCTGGTCTCACTGAAATCAATCGCGTTGACATAGGCCTGTTCCAGTGGGCTGGTATATAGTCTGATAGCCTGTTCCAATACCAGCCTCGCCGTGGCGGGAACTTTTAACTTCTGGGTCATCAGAAATGGTTATTTTTATTGAATATAAGGCTTACGTGCGCATTGAAGATGCAGTCAGAACAATTACAGAATATCATTGTTTCATTAGGAATGTCAACAATATAGCATATGAAGGAACGTATAGCATCTCTCAGCAAACTGGAACAGGAAGGCAGGCAGATATCCCGTTTACCTTTCTCCATCAGGATCTTACTGGAAAACGTATTGCGCAATCACGACAATTTCGCTATCACCGATGAACATGTGGAGACGCTGGTCAACTGGCAGCCCACACCGCCCGACAAGGAGATCCCCTTTAAGCCGGCGCGTGTGCTGATGCAGGATTTTACCGGTGTGGCCGCCGTGGTGGATATTGCCTCGATCCGCGCAGAAGTTATCCGCCGGGGAAAAGACGGCGCTAAAATCAATCCGGCCATCCCGGTAGACCTGGTGGTGGACCACTCCGTGCAGGTTGATTTTTTCGCTACGGACTACGCTTACACCAAAAATGTGGCCTACGAGTATGAGCGTAACAAAGAGCGGTACCAGCTGCTCAAATGGGCGCAACAGGCTTTCGATAATTTTACGGTCGTGCCGCCGGGCATGGGCATCTGCCACCAGGTAAACCTGGAATATCTGGCTCACGGCGTGATCTCCCGCGATGGCTGGGTGTTTCCCGACTCGCTGGTAGGTACCGATTCCCATACGCCTATGGTAAATGGTATCGGCGTACTGGGCTGGGGCGTTGGTGGTATTGAAGCAGAAGCGGCCATCCTCGGGCAGCCGATTTATTTCTCCTGTCCGCAGGTGATCGGTCTGAAACTGACCGGGCAGCTGACAGAAGGCGTCACCGCCACCGATATGGTGCTGGCTATTACCCAACTGCTGCGCAAGTACGGCGTAGTGGATAAATTTGTGGAAGTATTCGGCGATGGGCTCGACCATCTCTCCGTACCCGACAGGGCCACTATCTCCAATATGTCGCCCGAATTCGGCTGTACGGTGACCTACTTTCCGATTGACGAACAGACGTTACAATATATGCGCCGCACCAACCGCCCTGACGAAGTGGTGGCACGGGTGGAAAACTACTGTAAGGAAAACATGCTGTGGCGTCATGGTAACGAAAACATCACTTACTCCGATGTGATAGAGCTGGACCTGTCGAAGGTGCAGTCCGCCGTGGCCGGTCCGAAGCGGCCGCAGGACCGTATCCTGGTGAAAGACCTGCACTCGGAATTCGAGACGCTGCTGAACAAGGAGTTTAAGAGGATGTACACCCCCGAAGGCAAACGCCGCGACACCGCATGGCTGTCAGAGGGTGGTTCCGGTACCGCCTTCACCTACGAGATCCAGAAACACACGGAAGAAGTAGCGGTGGAAGTGGATTACCTGAAATCGGTGCGTATCAAACTAAAAAATGAAGAATATGTGTTGAGTGACGGCGCTATCGCTATTGCGGCCATCACCAGCTGTACCAACACCTCCAATCCGAGTGTGATGATAGGCGCAGGGCTGGTAGCCAAAAAGGCGATCAGCCGTGGCCTGTATGTGAAGCCCTGGGTGAAAACCAGCCTGGCGCCCGGTTCCCGCGTGGTGACAGAATACCTGAAACGTTCCGGCCTGCTCTACGAACTGGAAGCGTTGCGCTTCCACGTAGTGGGCTATGGCTGTACTTCGTGTATTGGTAACAGTGGTCCGCTGCCGCCGCATATTTCAGAGGCGGTAGACAAGGGTAGCCTGATTGTGGCGTCTGTGCTGTCGGGCAACCGTAACTTTGAAGCGCGCGTGCATCCGCAGGTGAAGATGAACTTCCTTGCATCGCCGCTGCTGGTAGTGGCATACGCCATCACCGGCCGCGTGGATGTAGACCTGCTCAACGATCCGCTGGGGTATGACCCTAACGGCGAACCGGTATTCCTGCGGGACATATGGCCCACACAGGAGGAGATCAACGAAGCCGTTGCCGCCGCTGTAAAACAGGAAGATTTCAAAAATACCTATTCCGTGATCTTTGACGGGGATGACCAGTGGCAGGGGCTACTGGCGCCTACAGGGCAGGACTATCACTGGAGCAACGACTCTACCTATATCAAGGAAGCGCCGTTTTTCCATGACCTGCCGGATACGCCCTCGGCTGCGGAAGATATCATCAACGGCCGCGTGCTGCTGATGCTGGGCGATTCCGTTACCACCGACCATATATCGCCCGCCGGCTCCTTCAAAGCAGACACGCCTGCCGGCAAATACCTGATCGACCGTGGGATTGATCCGAAGATGTTCAACTCCTACGGCTCCCGCAGGGGGAATCATGAGGTGATGGTCCGTGGTACCTTTGCCAATGTTCGCATTAAAAATGCGCTATCGCCCAAAGAAGGCGGGTTTACCACGCTGATGCCACAGGGCATGGTGCTGCCGGTATATGACGCCGCCATGCAGTATGCTGCGGCCAAAGTGCCGTTGATCGTTCTCGCCGGAAAAGAGTACGGCAGCGGTTCTTCGCGTGACTGGGCGGCCAAGGGCGCCAATCTGCTGGGCGTAAGAGCCGTGATCGCGGAAAGTTATGAACGTATCCACCGCAGTAACCTGGTAGGTATGGGCGTGTTGCCGCTGGAGTATGTAGATGGCCAGACAGCCGCTTCTCTCGGGCTTTATGGCACGGAGAGCTATTCCATCACCGGTATCGCAGAAGACTTGACACCCGGCAAGATCGTAACGGTAACGGCTACACCGGCCACCGGTGATCCGGTCGTTTTCCAGGCTAAATGCCGGTTGAATTCCGCCATTGAAATTGAGTATTACAAAAACGGCGGTATCCTGCAATATGTGCTGCGCGCGTTTTTGTCTCGCAAAGAAGCGAAGTAAGCAAAGAGCGCAAAGATTATATAAGCGGGTAAAGAAAGCAAAGGAGCGGAAACCAAAGTTAGTCTCCGCTCCTTTGCTTTCTTATATATCTTAAAACATAATCTTAGCGCTCTTTGCTCACTTCCTCCCTTTGCGTGATTATTTCTTCGCGAGTTCTGATATTTTTTTCCGGTCTCCTACCAGCCACACTACATCTTCCCACTCGAAAGCCATATCGGATGGCGGGTTGAGGATACGTTCGCTGCCGCGCGCGATGCCTACCACGAGGGCATTGGTCCTTTCACGGATACCAGAGCTGCGGATGGTTTGTCCTTTCAGGCCATTGTGTTCATCTACCACGATGCTGGTCAGGCCTACGTTGTCGTCTGCCATATCGTCGCTCCTTTCTACCACGAGGGTATTCACCACGCGGTTGAACTCTTCCAGCTGTGCCTCTGTGCCGATGGCCACAATCACATCATTGGGGAACAGTTTTTCCTGCCGGGTGGGGGCATAGATGGTGATGTTCCCTCTTTTGATGGCGCCTACGTTGATGCCGTATTTTTCCCGCAGCTGGAGGTCTACCAGCGGCGTATCGATCAGCGAAGACCAGGGGTTGATCTCTATTTCAGAGACCTGTGCGTCCCAGGGCAGCAGGTCGGCTGCCGGTGTTTTTTTGGCGGCATCTGCTTCTTCACGGGCGTTCAGGTTGGAAAGAAAACGGTGTTCAATGCGGTTGTAATATTTCTGTAATTGTTGACGCAACGCCAGCAGCACCAGCAGCATCACCAGCGAGGTGCCCAGCAACGCCTGCCAGAAGGGGAAGAACTGGTTGAGCAGGAAACCTACCAGCAGTACGGCTATCACGTTGCGGATGACTTCCACCACCACCAGAGGGCCGCGGTTGTATTTGGAGTCGAGCCACAGCGCTTTGTAGGCGATACCCTGTACCTTTTTAATGGTGAGTGCGGAGATAAACGGCGCCATCATGGCAATAGCCAGTACTACGGCGATCAGTTTGGCCAGCAACTGGTTCTCCACATACTTCGCAATGAAAGGTCCTACGTAATAGGTATTGAGCAGAATGATGGCGATCAGCACCACGCTGTTAAGAATGATCACTTTCAGGTAGGCATTGAGCACGATGCGCCAGTCACTTTCCGCCTGCAGGGTCTGCGAGCTGGCGGAGTAGCGGTTGAGCGCCAGCAGCCATTTTTCCGGTATGATCTTCGACAGCCAGTTGTACATCGGCGTGGAGAAGCGGATCATATACGGCGTGGTGAAGGTCGTCACCGCGGAAACGCCTACCGCCACGGGGAAGAGGAACTCGCTGGTCACACCGAGCGTTACGCCCAGCGTGGCGATGATGAAGGCAAACTCGCCCACCTGCGCCATGCTCATCCCCACCTGCACGGCCTCCTTCAGCGGCCGGCCGGATAACAGCGCACCCATAGAGGTGCTGATAAATTTACCGAAAATGGTCAGCAGGGTAATCCACAGCACCGGCCAGCGGTATTCTATGATCATCTCCGGGTTGATGAGCATCCCCACAGATACAAAGAAAATAGCACCGAACAGATCTTTCACCGGTTGTATGAGGTGTTCTACTTTTTCAGAAGAGGTGGTCTCCGCAATGATGGAACCCATGATAAACGCCCCCAGTTCCGCAGAGAAGCCTACCTGTGTGGCCAGTATCACCATGCCCAGGCAAAGGGCGATGCTGAGGATGAGCAGCGTTTCGCTGTTCATGTATTTCTCCATTTTTTTCAGGAAAGTAGGCAGCAGGAAGATGCCGGCCAGGAACCATACAGCGAGGAAAAACATCAGTTTGGCGATGGTGAACAACATCTGGGAGCCTTCAAACTGTTTGCTCACCGCCATCGTGGAAAGCAATACCATCAGCAGGATCACCACAATGTCTTCTATCACCAATACGCCGAATACAATTTTGGTAAAGGGTTTTTTCTTGATGCCCAGTTCTTCAAAAGCACGGATGATAATAGTGGTGGACGAACTGGCGAGCAAGCCGCCGAGAAAGAGGCTGTCCATCGTGCTCCAGCCCATCAGTTGACCGGTGAAATACCCGGCCACGGTGATACAGGCGATTTCAGTGAAGGCGGTGATCGCCGCCGTGCCTCCCACACGCATCAGCTTTTTGAAGCTGAATTCAAGGCCAAGGGAAAATAACAAAAAGATAACGCCGATCTCAGACCATATTTTCACGCTCTCCCCGTCGCTGATGGAGGGGAAAAGATGGAAGTTAGGGCCCACGATGAAGCCGGCGATGATGTAACCCAGTACCATGGGCTGTTTCAGTCGCCTGAACAATAAAGTAATAATACCTGCCGCTCCAAGGATCAATGCCAGGTCAATAATCAATTTCGGTAGATGCATACAGTAAAAATCGATTTATAGATTGCGTAATGTACGGTTATGTCAGTGCGTATAAACGCCCCGGCATAATGTGTTAAAGCCAATTGTCGAATCGCTGAACTTCGCTAATATATTATTTTTTCAGGGGGTTGACAAGTGAAATATTACAGGGAAAACACAGGGTGGATGATGATTAGGGGATTATATCCAAATGCGTAATAAGGTCATGAAAATATTGTGGTGACCAGATGTCGAGAACAGCCGGATTTTTAATAAACCGGATGATGTCGGCTTTTACCCGGGTGAAATTGACAGCGTCAATTCTTTCGTGTAACAACTTCCTAAGTGCAGCAGGCGTTATGGATTCATCTTTCCAGTCTCCGCTATCCTTTGCCCGCAACAGGAAATGCTGCAGGTTTAAAGGAATACCTTTCTTTATATACCATTCCAGATCGTACCAGTCACGCCCCTTCACATTTTCTTTCCACTTACGGAAAAGCAGCGCATGCATTTTCCCGGCAAATAAGTCATTGATGGTAAAACATTTCACATAAAATGAAAAGGGTCTTAATAACAATTTTTCTTCTGTGAGAAAGCCTAAGGGAGGTAGCGTGTCTACTTCCATTTTGATAGTGATATGTGCTACCGAATCAAGTCCTTTTTGTGGAATAACTTGTTCGAGTACCAGCTCTTTCCAGATCGTTTGTGATTTCAGAAAGGCAGATTCAATATGACTTTTATTCGTTTTGGTTTTTTCCCTGACAGATACCTGCATGCCCACTGTATCAAACTCTGAGACAACCGCATCCAGGTATTTTTCAAACGAAAAATCAGGATTTTTATCCAGCAATGAAAAGTCGAGATCTTCAGAAAACCGGTCCAATCCATAGAATATCCTTAGCGCTGTTCCACCGTAAAAAGCGGCTTTTTCGAAAAAACCAGCGCGTTGGAGTCCTGCGAGTGCAGTCTCCTGCATAATTTCCCGCAAAGCCTGTAAGGCTTCGTTTTTGTTAGTAGGTTGATAGGAGTCTATCCATTCTTTGATCATAGACTTTTAATTGTTTTAATGACCATTTCGAGACTTTTTTTCTTGGGAGCACATTCCAGCCATTCCTGCATGGTATTGGTGTCCAGTGTCGTCAGTATATCCTCGTCTATGCGAAGATTTTCTACAAGATATTCCATCACCATTCGACGACTTCGGAGTATGATGCCTGCGGTGGTGACGATTTTATCTGACAGTGCTTTTTCCGGTGTAGCTACCAGCGCGTATTGTTCTTCTTCGAGTTTGGTTTGTCTTATGCCGTAGGCATAGTATGGGAAAGGAAGATGATAGTAAGCAAACCTGCCGGCTGAGGTGTCAAACTGGTGGCTGGCTTTGGTAGTCATGGATGATATTTCGTATACCCGTTCAGGAATAAGTCCGTGGTAAGATAATGCTGCATCTATAGATACATAGCTGGGTCCATAAACATGATTAGCCAACAAGAACGGTTCCGGTTGCCGGATATGGAGCGTCGGGCCAGGTATATAAAGGCCTTTTTTTACAGAGATAAGTATTTGTTCCTGTAGTAATGCATGCACCTTATCATTGGGACGCTTATAATCTTTCAGCAGGGACATGAGCAGTTGATGCGTAAGCGGTTGCCCCTGGTAGGTAGTAATAGCTTGTATCACATTCATCTGGATGTCAATTTTTAGTAAGATAATCGAATTTAATCCGATTATGTCCTTCAAATTTAACAAAAAAAAATGAAAATTGTAACAAAATAAATGGATAATCGAATGTTTTCCGATTATCTCATTAAAATTTGACAAACTATTTCCTCGCCAGGTACTCCGATGGCAGCATCCCAAACTGTTTCTGAAAATTGCGGCTGAAGTTATTCAGCGACGCGAAGCCGGTCATTTCGGCAGCTTCGTTGACTTTGTAATAGCCGCTGTCCAGCAGCATAGCGGCCTTTTTAAGGCGGGTAAGGCTGATCAGTTCATGAGGGGTAAGGTCAGAGATGACTTTTATCTTGCGGTACAGGGTAGGGCGGCTCATATTCATTTTGTCGGCGAGAACTTCCACATCGAGATTAACGTCGGTGAGATGTTGCAGGATGATCTCATGCAGTTTGTCGAGGAAAGCTTCATCGGCGCGGGAGATAGCCATGCTGCGGATATGTGCGGCGGGCGAAGTAGCGAAATGGTCCCGTACTTTCTGCCGGTTACTGAGCAGACTGGCGATCTGCGCTTCGAGGTGGGCAGGAGAGAAAGGTTTTTCGATATAGGCGTCGGCGCCCAGCTCGAGCCCTTCGATCTTGGATTGAAGGGTATTGCGGGCGGTGAGCAGTATCACAGGGATGTGACTGTACTCTACGTCTGATTTAATCTGGCGGCATAGTTCAAAGCCGTCCATTTCCGGCATCATCACATCGCTGACCACCAGCTGGATGGCGTTGTCGCGCAGGATCCCCAGCGCAGTGACGCCGTCCTTCGCGGTAACGATGTGGTATTTATCCTGCAGGTCGTCGGCGATAAAATCGAGGATTTCCTGGTTATCGTCTACCAGCAGCAGCTGTGGCCGGGTTATGATATGCTTTTCCATTTGCTGAGATTAAATTCTATTTCCTGGTGTATAGGTAATGTCAGTACAAAAACATTGCGATGGTGGAGGTATTGCAGCTCCAGTGTGCCCTGGTGCAGCTGGGCGAGCGACCGGGCGATGGATAACCCCAGACCGGTACCAGGTTGGTTACCGGCGCCTTTGCCGCGGAAGAAGGGCTCAAATATTTTCTCCTGCATCTCTGCGGGGATAAGCGGCCCGTCGTTGTGAATACGGATGGTAAAATGTTCTGCGTCGGGGCTGACCGGCAGCAGCTCTGTCAGCACCTCGCCGGCAGCGTATTTGATGGCGTTGCTGGTCAGGTTGCTGATGATCTTGTTAAACGCTTCGATATCGATGTAAGCAAAAAAGTCAGAAACGGGCAAGGCTATACGGAACTGCAGCTCTTTCTGTTCGGCAGCCGGGATAAACTGCAGGTGTATCTCCTGCAACAAAGCCGGGATCGGGGCTTTCACAAAATTCAGTTTATAACCGTTGATCTCTGTGCGCCGGAAATCGAGCAGCTGGTTGGTCAGGTCCAGCAGCCGGTTGGTATTACGCTCCATGATCTGGAGGTTCTTTTGTACCTGCGGTACTTCGCCGGAGCGTTGTATCACTTTTTCCATCGGGCCTTTGATGAGTGTGAGCGGCGTCCGTATCTCATGGGCGATGTGCGTGAAAAATTCAATTTTGGCCTGGTACAGCTCTTTCTCTTTTTCATGTTCCAGCAGTTCCATGCGGCGCTGCTGCTGCTGCCGGGCGCGTTGCCGGTAATGACGGATGATAAACCAGGTAAGGCTGCAGAGGGTGACGAGGTACAGCGCGTAAGCAGGATAGCTGGCCCAGAAGGGCGGCAGGATACGGATGGTCAGCTGCCGCGGGGCGGTGGTCCACTGCCCGCTGTTGTTGGCCGCCTTCACCAGGAAATGATAGGTGCCGGGCGCCAGTTTGGTGAACACCGCTTTGCGGTTGGTTTCCAGGTATGTCCAGTCTTTGTCCAGTCCTTCCATCTTATAAGCGTAGGGCGTGGTCTCGGGAGCGCTGAAGCGCAGCGCGGCAAAGTCGATGCTGAAAGACGACTGGTCGTACGCAAGCGTGATGGTATCGGTATAGTTGATGGCCTTGGGCAGTGCGGGGTTGCCGGGTAGCAGCGGCTTGTTGTACACCTGGAAACCGGTGAGGTATACAGGCGGCACGTAGTTGTCGGCCGGCAGGCTGGCGGGGTTGAAGCGGATCATCCCTTTTACGCTGCCGAAGTACATGGTGCCGCAACTGTCTTTATATGCGGAGTTGTAGTTGAACTGATCGTTGAGCAGACCGTTAGCTTTCGTATATACTTTGATGTTGCCGGTGGCGGGATGAAGGTGCGCCAGTCCTTTGGATGTGGTGATCCATAGATCGTGCCGGTCATCTTCCAGCAGGTTGTACGTCATATTGCTTAACAGTCCGTTGCGGGTGGTATATCGTACAAAACGGCCGGTGGCTTTGTCCAGCCGGCACAGGCCTCCTTCGGTGGCGAACCAGAGCTGGTGGCGGCTGTCTTCCAGGATATGGTCCACACGGTTGTTAGGCAGGCTGGTGCTATCGGCGTTGTTGTACAGGTATACGCCCTTGCTGCCGGTACGCGGATTAAAGTGATACAGTCCATCGCGCGTAGTACCGGCCCAGTAAGTGCCATCGCTGTCCTGGTATACGCAGGTATAAAAAAAGTAATCAGGCACTTCTTTTATCTGCGAGAAGCCGTCGTGCTCCGGAATGTAGCGGTAAAGCCCCCGCGAAGTACAGAACAGTAGTTCGCCCTGCCTGGTCTGCGTAATGCTGTAGATGAAATTGCTGCGCAGGTCGTAGGGACCGTTGCCTGCGGCATAGTGACGGATAAATTTCCCGTTGCGCACATCCATCAGATCGAGGCCATGTTCGAAAGTGCCGATCCACAGGGTATCGCCGGTGACCAGCAGCCCGTGCAGGTTGGTGTGTGACAATCCGCCGCCGCCAGGTAACGGCCGGATACGGGTGATGTTGCCGCTGCGTATATCCATGCTGTTTAGTCCGCCGTCTTCTGTTCCTATCCAGAGGCGGCCGTATCTGTCGGGGCATATCTCCCGTACAGCATTGCCGCCCAGCGCGTTTTCGCCGGTGCGGGGAAAAAATTTTTCAAAAGCAGTATAGGATTCGGTGAAATAGTTGACGCCGCCGAAATAGGTCCCCGCCCAGATACCGCCTTCCCGGTCGCGGTACAGCGTGTAAACCGCATTGTCGGAGATGGAGTAGGGGTCGTTGTATTTTTTACGCAGATTGATATAGCTGTTGTCTGCCGGGTGGTAGATGTAAATACCGCTCTCCGTGGCTATCCAGTATTCGTCCGGGCCGCGGCGCAGGAAATCGCGTACATACGTGCCCGTACCTTCTGCCGTACGGGTGAGCAGGTCCTGGTAGGTATGCAGCCGGGTGTTGAACAGTTTGAGGCCCTGCGTAGTGGTGCCTACCAGTATCGTATCCGGACCGGCAGCTGTCATTTTGGTGATCCAGGTAGACGTGGGGGTGGGGGAGTGGTCGAACAGGGGATAAGCCGTGAACCGGTCTGTTTGCCTGTTATACTGTGCTATCTGCCCTTCGGGCGATGTCAGCCAGATGTTGCCATCGGCGGCTCTGCAGAGGGAGCTGGCCTGTGGATAATGCGCAGGGGCGGTCAGCCCGCCGGTGCGGGGATTGTACCGGTACAGCTTCAGGTCGTCGCTGAACCAGATATTACCGTCGAGGTCTTTGTCGATGGCGAGGATAATACCGGGTTGCGCCTTGATGGAGGTGAACTGCTCTGTAGCCGGGTGATAGGCATACAACCCCTTGTCGGTGCCCACATAGAGCAAGCCGTCGTTGTCTTCCCATATCACCGAAATGTAGTTGCCGCCGATGCTGCCCGGCCGCTGCGGGTCATGGCGGAAGATACGGAAGGTGTACCCGTCAAACCGGTTGAGGCCGTCCTTGGTGCCAAACCACATGAAGCCCTGCCTGTCCTGCCAGGAACAGATCACCGCATTATTCGACAGCCCGTTCTCTACCTGGTAATGAACAAAGTTGACAGACTGGCTGCGTGCCGGGAAGCCGGCAAGCAGCAAAAAGAAAATGACAATACAACGCAACAGCAACAATCAAAAGGTTTTTATAAAGATAATAATATCCATTCCGATTGAGGTATCAAGGTCTGCCGTCAAAAATGAGACAAATTGTAAAAAGATTGAGACGAAAAGGTGTACTAACAACCGGGGTATTCTTTTTCTTTGGAAAATAGTTTAAGCGTTTTTTGTACGCTTATATCAATCAAAATCTATGTTATGAAAGGCGGCTACCTGTGCACCTTATATCTTTTACTGACCATGACCGGCTTTAGTCAGCCGGCAAGACCGGACACAGCCGCAACCTTCACCAATCCGTTGCTGCAGAGCGGTCCTGATCCCTGGGTCATACAGGACAAGGGCGTATACTACTACATGGCCACCACGGGCCGTAATATCACCATCCGTAAAACCAGGGCCATGTCGGCCTTAGCTGCCGCACCGGCCACGGTCGTGTGGACACCGCCGGCCCAGGGGCCCGACGCCCGTGATATCTGGGCGCCGGAGCTGCACCGCCTCGATGGCAAATGGTACCTTTACTACACCGCCGGCTCGTCAGACAGCGTACATCCGCAACACACCTTCGTGCTGGAAAATACGGCGGCAGATCCTACCACCGGTACCTGGGTCAGCAAAGGGCAGGTCCGGGACACGGCAGCCGATGATTTCGCGATCGACGGGACCGTCTTTTCGTACAAGGGACAACGTTACTTTATCTGGAGCGGTCATAATGGAAAAGACAACATACAAAGGCTATATATCGCCCGGATGAAAAACCCCTGGACGCTGGTGTCCGGCCGCGTGGAAATTGCCGCGCCTCAGTATCCGTGGGAGAAAAACGGGATCAACGAAGGCCCGGAAATACTGGTCAATAAACAAAAAGACGTGTTCCTCGTCTTCTCCGTCAGCGGCTGCTGGACAGATGACTATGCCCTCGGCCTGCTACGCCTCAAAAAAAATGCAGACCCGATGGTGGCAGCCAACTGGACCAAAATGCCGGAACCCATTCTCAAAGGCAAACCGGAAAACGGCGCTTTCTCTCCCGGCCATAATGGTTTCTTTACGTCGGCCAACGGGAAAGAAGACTGGATCATCTACCACGCCAACTCCCGCGCAGGACAAGGCTGCGGCGGTCAGCGTAATCCCCGCATGCAGCCCCTTACCTGGGACCGCAACGGCCTGCCCGTGATCGGTGAACCGGTGAAAATCGGCGTACCGCAACGTAAACCCGGCGGGGAGTAATCTTCATTCGATATTTTGATAATTGATAACTATGATTAGAAACAACCTTTTACTACTGGCGCTATCCCTCGGGTTAATGTCCACGGCGCAGGCACAACAGCAGAACTGGAAAATTGCAGGCAACAAGATCACTTCTCCGTGGAGCGAAAAAGTAAATCCTGCGGCGGTGTTACCTGAATACCCCCGTCCGCAGCTGGTGCGCGGCAACTGGAAAAACCTTAACGGATTGTGGCAGTATGCTGTACGCGAAAAGAATGCCGCCACACCTACTTCCTGGGATGGTAAGATATTAGTGCCCTTCGCCATTGAATCAGGCCTGTCCGGCGTTGGCCGTACCGTAGGGAAAGACAGCCTGCTGTGGTATCGTACCAGCATCACGCTGCCGGCGACTATGAAAGGTAAAAAAGTGCTGCTGCACTTTGGTGCGGTAGACTGGCGTACTACCGTATACGTGAATGGCAAAGAAGCAGGTTCCCATGAAGGCGGCTTCGATCCTTTCTCCTTCGATATCACTCCTTTCCTGAAGAAAGGCGCGCAGGAAATCACCATCAGCGTGTGGGACCCTACCGACGAAGGCCCGCAGCCAAGAGGCAAGCAGGTAAAGAAACCTAACGGTATCTGGTATACGCCGGTAACAGGCATCTGGCAGACGGTATGGGTGGAAGGTGTGGCAGATACTTATATCGCCGGCACTACACAGACGCCTGATATCGATCGCGGCGAACTGACCGTGAACGCCGATATCCCGGGCCGCCAGCCAGGCGACGTGGTGAAAGTAACTGCGTACGACGGCAATACAGAAGTAGCCGCCGGTAACCTGGAGGCGCAGCCCCTGCAACTGAAGATAACATCTCCCAAACTGTGGTCTCCGGAATCTCCGTTCCTGTACGATCTCCGTTTTACCATCACCCGTAAAGGCAAAGTGATCGACGACGTAAAGAGTTACTTCGCCATGCGTAAATCCTCTATCGGAAAAGATAACAATGGTGTTCAGCGTATGCTGCTCAACAACCGCTTCGTGTTCCAGTTCGGTCCGCTGGACCAGGGCTGGTGGCCTGACGGGCTGTACACCGCGCCCACCGATGAAGCGCTGTCATATGATATCGCGCAGACCAAAGCCATGGGCTTTAACATGATCCGCAAACACATCAAAGTGGAACCGGCCAGGTGGTATTACTACTGCGATAAGCTGGGAATGCTGGTATGGCAGGATATGCCCAGCGGTGATCTGGGCAACGGCTGGGAAATGCGCCCGGGCATCATCGACAGAGCGACTGACAAAAACCGCTCCGCTGAATCCGAAGCTTACTACCGCAAAGAATGGAACGCTATCATCAACACACTGTACAATTTCCCTTCCATCATCGTTTGGACGCCGTTCAACGAAGCATGGGGACAGTTTAAGACCATGGACATTGCCGCATGGACAATGAAAAAAGACCCGTCCCGCCTCGTGAATACGGCCAGCGGCGGCAACTTCTACCCGATAGGTCCCATCATCGATCTGCACAACTATCCGGAGCCGGCGATGCCCGATCCTGCGATATACGGCGACAAACGCGCCATCGTGCTGGGAGAATACGGCGGCCTGGGATTGCCGGTAGATGGCCACGTATGGCAGCAGAAAGACAACTGGGGATACCAGAGCTTTAAAAATGCAGATGAACTGTTTAAACGTTATTCCGCTTTCACTGACCGCCTGGAAGAACTGATTAAACTGGGCTTGTCTGCCGCGGTATACACCCAGACTACCGATGTGGAAGTAGAAATCAACGGTCTGATGACCTACGACCGGAGGGTACAGAAAGTGCCGGCGGAAAAACTGAAAGCCGCCAGCCAGAAATTGTATAACCCCGCCCTGGTAACAGTCAAACCATAAAATATGCGCTATTCCACGTTGTTCGCACTCACATCCATTATAGTTGGCTTTACACCGGCGAATGCTCCTCATTCGCCGGTTTCTCCTGTTTTTAAAACACCGGTATACCAGGAGCTGCCGCTGGGCGCGGTAAAACCCCGTGGCTGGCTGCTGCATCAGTTGCAGATCATGCGCGACGGCAGCAGCGGCCATCTTGATGAAGTCCACAACAAAATAAAAAACGATAACGGCTGGCTCGGCGGAAAAGGAGAAGCATGGGAAGAGACGCCCTACTGGCTGGATGGTGCGGTACCATTGGCATACCTGCTGGATGATGCCGCGCTGAAACAAAAAGTGCTACGCTATATTAACTGGACGCTGGATCACCAGCGTCCATCCGGTTATTTCGGCCCTATCACCAAAGCGGAGCGTGAAAAAAATATAGCCGTCACCGTTAATAATCCTGAAGCGGGGGAAGACTGGTGGCCCAAAATGGTGATGCTGAAAGTATTGCAGCAATACTATACCGCTACCGGCGACAGCCGCGTGATTCCCTTCCTGAAAAAATATTTTCAGTACCAGCTGCAGGTACTGAAGAAATGCCCCATTGGGCAGTGGACCGAATGGGCCACCTCCCGCGGCGCCGACAACGCGCTGGTGGTACAGTGGCTGTACCAGCAAACCAAAGACCCCTCCCTGCTGGAACTGGCGGCGTTGATACACCGTCAGAGCTATCCGTGGACCAACTGGTTCGGTAACCGTAACTGGGTAATAGACGCCGCCACGCAACAGGACGATCACCAGTGGATGCACCGCCACGGCGTAAATGTGGCCATGGGATTAAAAGATCCGGCGGTGAACTATCAGCGCACCGGCGACCGGCAATACCTCGATTCACTGCACACCGGCTTCCACGACCTGATGACGCTGCATGGTCTGCCCATGGGTATTTTCTCTGCCGATGAAGATCTGCACGGTAACGCCCCTACGCAGGGAACGGAGTTGTGCGCCATCGTGGAATCGATGTTTTCCCTCGAAGAGATCATCGGCATCACCGGCGATATCCGCTATATGGACGCACTGGAGCGCATGACCTTCAACGCGCTTCCTACACAGACGACGGATGATTATAACAACAAACAATACTTCCAGATAGCCAACCAGGTGCAGGTGAAAAAAGGCGTGTTCAACTTCTCCCTGCCTTTTGAAAGGGGGATGAACAACGTGTTTGGCCTGCGTAGCGGATACACCTGTTGCACTGCCAATATGCACCAGGGCTGGACAAAATTCGCTTCGCACCTGTGGTACGCCGCTGGTAACCAAGGCCTCGCCGCGCTGAGCTACAGCCCCAATGAAGTGACGGCAAAAGTCGGTCGACAGCAGCAGCCGGTCACCATCCTCGAGGAGACGGCCTATCCTTTCGATGACCAGGTGACCTTCACCTTCCGGACTTCCGCTACCGTGGAATTTCCTTTGCAGCTGCGTATCCCGGCCTGGTGCCGCGAAGCGGTGATCACACTCAACGGACAACCGCTACGCCGCGAAAAGGGCGGGCAGATCGTTACGCTGCAACGCGCCTGGAAAAACAAAGACCAGCTGGTGTTACAACTACCTATGGAGGTAACCGTATCCGCCTGGGGCCGCAACTCCCGCGCCGTGGAAAGAGGACCGCTCGTATATGCGCTGAAGTTAGGAGAGCGCTGGGAAAAAGCGGTGGATGAGCACGAAGGCGAGTATTTCAGCATATTCCCGGAAGGAGCATGGAACTTCGGACTGTTGGAGAAAGCAGTGAAAGCGCCTGCACAGCACTTTACCGTCCACAAAGGCAAACCTGTTTCCGCAGATTTCGTCTGGAACCTCGAACATGCGCCGGTAAGCCTTACCACTTCCGCTAAAAAGATACCGGCGTGGCAACTGGCAGATGATGTGGCGCCGCAGCCTGTCACCACCAGGGAGGGCACGTACAAGGGGCCAACCGCCGCCGAAGAAGAAACGATCACCCTTGTGCCTTACGGCTGCACCAAAGTAAGAGTCGTAGCATTTCCCGTAGTCAGATAGGATATAGACACCAGCACTTTTTACATGTGATGACAAAACTAAAACGAAAGTAACAGCCACCCGTCGGGCAGGCCCGGGGTGGGAAACCAAAATCACCCAAAACATAGTCTCGTTATGAAAACACCATTACCATTTCCGGGCTTTGCCCGGAACCTACCCCTTATTGTCTTTTGTTTACTATTGTTGACAGGTATACCGGCCTTTGCGGCGGACATCCCTGTTACCGGTAAGGTCACGGACGAAAAAGGCAGTCCGTTGCCCGGTGTCAGCGTAAGTGTGAAAGGCACCACCAAAGGCGCCTCCACCAACGATCTGGGCACTTTTTCCCTCCAGGTGCCCGATGAACACGCCATACTTGTTTTCTCCTATGTGGGCTACCAGCGGAAAGAACTGCCGGTCACGCCCGGCAAACCCATGACGGTGCAACTGGAGCCTGACAACAAAGGGCTGGGAGAAGTCATCGTGGTAGGCTATGGCACGCAACGGAAAGAGTCCGTAACCGGCGCAGTGTCCGCCATCACCGCCAAGGATATAGAGCGGGTACATGGTTCTACCGTCAGCGCCACGCTGGCCGGCAAGATCCCCGGTGTCAGCTTCCGTATGCCCGACGGCAGGCCCGGCGCTTCCGCCAATATCCAGATCCGTAATATGGGCAATCCGCTGTATGTGATCGATGGGATACAAAAAGATGCAGGTCAGTTCAACAACATCTCACCCAACGATATTGAGAGTATAACCGTGCTCAAAGACGCATCCGCCGCTATCTACGGCGTACGCGCCGCCAATGGGGTGATCGTAGTGACCACCAAAAGAGGCCGCATGGGTAGTGGTAACCTGATTAACGTAGACGGTTACACGGGATGGCAGAACTGGTCGCGCTTTCCTAAAACAGTAGGCGCTTATGAATGGATGCTGGGCAAGGCCGAAGCGGAAATGAACCGCGAAAACCCGGGCACACAGATCACCCCGGAGGAATTGGAGAAATGGAAAGCCGGTACGGAGAAAGGTTACCAAAGCTTCGACTGGTACGATTTTATTATCAAAAACAACGCACCGCAACGCTCCATCAACGTGAATGCTACCGGCGGTTCTGAGAATATTAACTATTATCTCTCCGTCACCCGGCTGGACCAGAAGTCTGTGCTGGGACGCGAGTTTCAGTTTAACCGTACCAACATTCAAAGTAATGTGGATGCCCGCATTACCAAACGCCTCAAAGTAGGTGTACAGATCAACGGGCGTATCGAAGAGCGCGATAATCCGGGCGTACCGGGCGGGGATGACTACTGGGCGCCCCGTTTTGCACTGTTCCGCAACAGGCCTACAGAGCGGCCTTACGCCAACGACAATCCCGCTTATCCCAACGACATCGGCCACAATACCGAGAACTGGGCCGTGCAGTCCAAAGCCATCTCCGGCTATTGGACAGAGACCTGGCGCGTGTTGCAGACCAACCTGAACGCCGAGTACAATACGCCGCTCAAAGGGCTTACACTCAAAGGCATGTACTCCTACTACTTTGCTGACCGGCTGATGAACGGGCATGAATATACGTATGACACGTATACTTTTTATCCGCAGGACAGCAGCTATCGCCGTACCGGTGGTAGTTCCAACCCATGGCGGGAAAGAGGCACCCGTAAAATACTGGAGCAGGTAACGCAGGGACAGGCCAACTATGCCAACACTTTCGGCAGGCACAGCATCGGCGCTACGGTGGTGGCGGAGCGTATCGTCCGCCGCGAGATAGACGTATGGCTGCATGCCGTTCCTAAAAACAATGTGCTGCCCCTGATACAGTTCGCCGATATGGACACCTATAATGATAACGACGATACGCAGGCGAGGATCGGTTACATTGGCCGTCTGAACTACAGCTTCGCGGACAAGTATTTTGTGGAAGTCGCCGGCAGAAGCGATGCCTCCTGGAAGTTCGCACCAGACAGGCGCTGGGGCTTTTTCCCTTCCGTATCTGCCGGATGGCGCATTACGGAAGAAGATTTCTTCCGTCGCCTGCTGGGCCGCAACAGCATCCTCTCCGACCTGAAAATCCGGGCTTCTTACGGTGAACTGGGTGACGATGATATCGGTATCGGCGCTTACGATTATATGCCGGGGTATAAATACAATGTCTCCAAAGTGATCCTCGATGGCCAGGTGGTGGTAGGCTCTGCAGACAAAGGCGTGCCTAACAACCGTTTGTCCTGGTTTGTATCCCGCATCACTGATATCGGTATCGACTACTCGCTGTGGAACGGCAAGGTGACCGGCGCAGTGGATTACTTCTACCGCAAACGTACCGGCCTGCGTGGCCCTAAGTACGACATCCTGGTGCCCAGCGAAGTGGGTTATTCGCTGCCGGAAGAAAACGTCAACAGCGACGCACAGATAGGAGGGGAAATATCTGCGGCGTACAACGGGAAGATCGGCCAGGTGCAGTTTATGGTGGGCGGTAACTTTTCGTATTCCCGTGGCCGTTTCCTGCAGTCATACAAACCGCTGTGGGGCAACTCCCTGGACCATTACATGACTTCGCAGGAAAACCGCTGGAGCGGCGTTTACTGGGGCTTTGAAGCAATAGGCCAGTTTAAATCACAGGAAGAAATCAATCATTACCCGGTAAACGTTGATGGAAAAGGGAATAAGACACTGCTGCCCGGGGATCTGATCTATAAAGACGTGAACGGCGACGGTTTCATCGACGGGCAGGATGTGCGCCCCATCGGCTACCAGACCACCGGCAACCCCACTATAGGCATGGGTTTTAACATCGCAGTGCGCTGGAAAGGCATCGACTTCTCGGCTGACTTCTCCGGCGGATCACTGTATTCCTACTCTCAGAACTGGGAGATGCGCTGGCCTTACCAGAACAATGGCAACCTGCTGAGGCAATTCTATGAAGACCGCTGGCACCGCGAAGATCCGTTTGATGTAAACAGCAAATGGATACCCGGAAAATATCCGGCGCTGCGGTACAATGATGGCGGTCACAGTAACTACAACAAACCTTCCACTTTCTGGCTCACCAACGTGCATTACATCCGCCTGCGGACCATGGAACTGGGCTATACGCTGCCGCAGCCGTGGCTGGACAGGATCAAGCTGAAGAAAGTACGGCTGTACTTTAATACCTACAATCTGTTCTCCATCGATAATGTAAGACAGCTGGGCGTTGAGCCGGAGATCATTGATGAGAACGGGCTACAGTATCCGCAGAACAAATTTATCAACGTTGGTTTCAATCTCACTTTCTAAAAACTACTTTATGAGAACGTATGGTTTTTATATACTGCTGATGTTGACGTTATTCGGTTGTGTGAAAAGCAATGATGATTTCCTGGACCGGTCGCCCAGCAACATCCTGCTGGACGAGCAGGTGTGGAAAGACGAAGTGCTGGTGCTGTCATTGATCGCGGACCTTTATAACCGTTATCCCGACTATCAGACCATCGAAAACTGGTCGGAGTTTGCCGCGTTCGACGAGGCGTTTGCTTCCGAGTCCGGGCAGTACGGCCGCCATAAAAATCAGCAATATGGCTACGGCGCCTGGGGCTTTTGGGACTATGGTTATGTCCGGGCCCTGAACCTGTTCATCGAAAAATGTGCAAAAGCGAATCAGCTGAAGCCTGAGTCCAGGGACCGTTTCCTGGCAGAAGCCCGCTTCCTGCGCGCCAACGTGTACTTTGAGCTGGTGAAACGCATGGGCGGCGTGCCGCTGGTATTAGAGCCGCTGACCTATGATTACAAAGGCGATCCCAGTGCACTGCGCAGGCCCCGGGAGAAAGAATCTGCCATCTATGATTTTGTTTTAAAAGAGATGGATGCCGTGATGCAGGTGTTGCCTGACGATGCCAACATCAAGAGCAGGGCCACCAAAGGGCTGGCGCTGGCGGTGAAAGCCCGGGCCGCCCTGTATGCTGCCGCTATCGCTAAATACGGCGCCAGCACCCCGCAGGTATCGCTGCCCGGCGGCGAGGTGGGTATTCCCGCCTCTATGGCGGCCGGTTATTACCAGACCGCGCTGAATGCCGCCCGGCAACTGATTAACAGTGGAAAGTATGCGCTGTACAATAAAAAGCCGGATAACCTTTCCGATAATTTTGCCGCTTTGTTTTATGATAAAGGCGGTAATCCGGAAGTGATTTTCGTGAAGGATTTTAAACTGCAAAGCGGCACCGTGCAGGAATGGACGCTGGCCAACCAGCCGCGCTCTCTCGCGGAAGAGCAGCAGGGCGGCCGGTTGAACCCTTCGCTGAACCTGGTACAGTCTTTTGAAAAACTGGACAACACCTTTGCACCTTATCAAACGAATGCCGCCAATGGAGACTATATCTACTACGACAAACCGGAAGATATGTTTGCCGGCAGGGATGCCCGTTTAGCCGGTACTGTTATCCTTCCGGGTACGGAGTTTAAAAGCAAAAAAGTGGATATATGGGCAGGGTATATCCTGAAAGATGGCAGTATCGTTACCGCCAATAACTTCGGCGGACAGGCCATGCTGGGCGGCAACCGCGTGCAGGTGGTGGGCTTCGACGGCCCGATAGATAACCTGGAATTCAGCGCGCAGACGGGCTTCTATGTACGCAAATACCAGGATCCTGCTGTTGGCTCGGGCCGCATCGGCACTAAAAGCGAGGTATGGTGGGTGCGCTACCGTTATGCGGAAGTGCTGCTGAACGCGGCGGAAGCGGCCTTTGAACTGGGTGACCCCAACACCGCTGCCGGTTATCTCAACCAGGTGCGGGCCCGTGCCGGCTTTACTATTCCG
The DNA here is from genome assembly GCF_946479755.1 of uncultured Chitinophaga sp. The sequence continues at coordinate 152,417 of NZ_CAMLHC010000002.1, forward strand.
CTCACGCCGGCTGATGTCACCTTCGATCGTATTGTGCATGAAAGGAGAGTGGAACTGGCTTTTGAAGGGCATCAGCTCTGGGATATGAAGCGCTGGCGGCTCGCCCACGTGGTGTGGGACGGACTGTCCACCGATTTAACTACCCACCCGGAAAACGCCCGCTCTACCAGCACCCGCGTGTTTGGCCTGCTGCCTTATCGTATCTATAACCCCGGTACACCGCAGGATGGCAAATGGGTGTTTAAAAAAGTGATGCCCAGTAATGTGACCAGCGCTCACCGGTTCAGATTGGGCAACTATTATTCCTATATCGGTGATGATGTCCGGAACAACAACCCATTGGTGACCAAAAATCCTAACCAGTAAAATTCACACACATGAGAAACAGCTTATTTATCATCATCGTTATACTGCTGGCCGTTTCCTGTAAAAAGGACAACTACGCCCCTCCCGGCACCAGCTTTAAAGGCCGTATCGTTTACCATGGAGAAGCGGTGAATGTAGGTCACGGCGAAGTGTTTTTTGAACTGTGGGAATCCGGCTGGGGAAAACGTACGCCCATTAACGTAGGAATAGCGCAGGACGGTTCCTTTTCTTCGCTGCTGTTTGACGGTACCTATCAACTGGTGATCCCCGGAAACCAGGGACCTTTTCTCACACTGCCGGATGGCGCCAGTCATACTGACACCACCCTGCTGCAATTGAAGGGAGATCGTACCATGGACATAGAAGTGTTGCCCTACTACATGATCAGGAACGCCAAGGTAAGCGCCAGCGGACGACAGGTGACGGCCAACTGTAAACTGGAGAAGATCATTACGGATACCCGCGCCAGGAACGTGGAGCGTGTGACGTTGTATGTGAACCGGACGCAGTTTGTAGACGGTATCAATAACATCGCCAATCAAACTATTAATGGCGGCGACATCCAGGACCCGGCGAATATCACCATACAGGTGAATGTGCCGGCCATCAACCCGGTGCAATCGTCTGTGTTTGTGCGGATAGGTGTGAAAGTGGAAGGGGGGGAGGATATGTTGTTTTCACCGGTAACAGAACAAAAATTATAACGGACAGGGAACGAGGACAAACAACAAGCGAGGCGTCTCCGGTAACGGAGGCGCTTTTTTATGTTTAAACAGGTGATCCGTTTGTTATGCCCTTGCTTCTGAAGTCGGATGGCGACATCCCCACATTCTTTTTAAAGAAGTTGGAGAAATAAGCTACATCTTCAAACCCCAGCTCAAAAGTGATATGTTTAACGGACTTGTCCGTATAACCCAGCAGCCGTTTGGCTTCCACCACAATCCTGTCCTGGATGATCTGCGACGGCGTTTTCTGGTTATAGATCGCAAACAGGTTCGACAGTGTTTTGGGAGATTTACATAGTTGCCCGGCATAAAAGCTAACAGAATGCTCGGTTTTGAAATTGGCTTCTACCAATAGCATAAATTTCCGGATGAGGTGGAATCTTTCGTCGGGCAGTTTCTTCGTCGGAACATAGCCGGATTTGGCCAAACCTGTTACATAGATGATCAGCCGCTTTAACAGTACGAGCAACATTTCATGCTGAATATGGTCTGAAGTTTTGAACTCTTCGGTGAATACATCGGATAACAGTTGCAGCTTTTGTTGGGTGTGATCATTCAGTTTGATGAAGAGATGGTCGGTATTGGTAAACAGGAAACCTACGCAGCTTACTTCACTGTCGTGATCAATGATGCAGTAGAATTCCCGGTTAAATTGCCAGGCGATAATGGTTTCGGATCTTTCAAAGCTGAAGGACTGGTTGAACAGCAACGTCAGTAGCGTGTTAGCAGGAAATTCATAGTCGGTGCCGTCGATGGTGACCATCTGACTGTCGCCCGGGTTCCAGGCGATGGTGAAGTACTTATTGAACCGGTCTTTGGTAAATGCCTGTCTGTCGAAACCAGCTTCCGCTTTAAAAAGCAGGAGCTCTCCGCCGGTATTGTCATCCTTTAGTGTCAGTTTCATAGTAGCAATTTGATGATAAATGTACACATATCGCCTGTATTCATCATATAGATGGAAATTCCATTATCTGTTGATGCTTAATCTAGATTAAGATGCTTTCTTAATGTAAGTTATTGGGAGATGGCCATTTGGTGAACGATTTTTGTGGAGCAATAATCACTTGAAACCATTCCTATCATTAAACTTCAAAACCTGATAACATGAACAAGATTACAGTAAAAGACGGCACCGAGATTTATTATAAAGATTGGGGAACTGGTCAACCGCTGGTGTTCCACCACGGCTGGCCTTTGTCCAGCGACGACTGGGATGCGCAGATGATTTTTTTTCTGAACCAGGGTTTCAGGGTGATCGCTTTTGACCGCAGAGGCCACGGCAGGTCCAGCCAGACGGCTATTGGGCATGATATGGACACCTACGCATCTGATGTAGCGGAACTGGTAAAAGCGCTCGACTTAAAAGATGCGGTGCATATCGGTCACTCTACCGGTGGCGGAGAGGTGATCCGTTATGTTGCCAAACATGGAAAGGGTCGCGTAGCCAAAGCGGTGCTGGTAAGCGCTGTTACTCCCATTATGGTGAAGAATGACAGCAACCCTGACGGTGTTCCGATGTCTGTATTTGATGAAATACGGGTTAACACTGCCACTAACAGGCAGCAGTATTTCCAGGATTTCACCATCCCGTTCTATGGTTATAACCGCGAAGGCGCGAAAAAATCGCAGGGTGTTATGGACAACTGGTGGCGCCAGGGAATGATGGGGGCTATCAAAGCGCATTATGACTGTATCAAGGCATTTTCAGAAACCGATTTTACGGAAGATCTCAAAAGTGTGGATGTTCCGGTGCTGGTGATGCATGGTGAAGACGATCAGATCGTACCGATCGCTACTACCGGTGTAAAAGCGGCACAGCTGTTAAAGAACGGTCAACTGATTTCTTATCCCGGTTTCCCGCATGGTATGCCTACTACAGAGGCTGCTACCATCAATGCGGACCTGCTGGCCTTTATCAAGGCATAATACAGCCGGAGAAATTATGGAAGGCGGCCCGGGCAATCCCCGGGCCGCTTTTTTAATGGACATCCGCGTCAGGATTCTTAATCTAGATTAACCCGGTTTCTTAACCTGGTTCATAGGTCGGAGGGCAGGGATATCGGAACTTTGTGTTATAAACATAAAGGTAATGGCACAGTACATTTTTCATAAAGCAGATACCCGGGGGCATGATTATCATGACTGGCTGGACAGTAAGAAAACATTTAGTTTCGGCGATTACTACAATCCCCGTAGGATGGGATTTGGCGCGCTGCGGGTGTTGAATGACGATATTCTGCCAGGAGGCAAGGGCTTTGGCCGCCATCCGCATGACAATATGGAAATTATCAGTATTCCGCTCAAAGGAAGTCTGAAACATGAGGATTCAGCGGGCAACAAAGCCATCGCTGCAGCAGGCGCCCTGCAGGTGATGCACGCCGGCAGCGGCCTGTTTCACAGCGAATACAATAACAGCCAGGATGAGATGGCTGAGTTTCTGCAAATCTGGGTTTATCCGGAAACATTGAACACTCCGCCGCGGTATACGCTGGGTGATTTGCCGGCGGATGCGGGAAAAGACCGGCTGCATACATTTATTGCGCCAGATAAGGCAGACAGCATTTATGTCCGTAAGGATGTATGGTTTAGCACTGGCCGCTTTGCCCATGGTGCTTCCTTTACCTACCCGGTGCACCTGGAAAATAATGGCGTATATGCTTTCGTGATAGCCGGCCGTTTCTCCATCGACGGGAAAGCGCTGGATGCCAGGGATGGCCTGGGCATATGGGACACCACCGGCATCGAAGTGAAAGCACTGAGTGACGACGCTCATATCCTGATGATGGAAGTACCCATGAATATTCACGCTTAACAAGGCTTATTATGGACCAGAACATATCATTAAAACTGCTCGCTATCGGATACGATCCTGCCATTATGCAGGTAGTAGAACGGTTGCTGAACAGCCATGCAGGATGGGAGGGCATTGCAGCCCTTACCAGGGAAGAAGGGCTGGAGAAAACCATCAGCGGCTATTACGACGCCATACTGCTCTGCGTAGGCGTCAGCGCGGAAGATGAAGAAGCCATCCGGCAGGCCGTCAGCCATCATTCTTCCTCCACAAAAGTGATAAGACATTACGGCGGTGGCAGTGGGCTGCTAGAAAATGAACTGCGCGCTGCACTTGATCATCAATAAAAAAGAATACTATGGAAAAACAAATACAGGGCCTTCACCATATTACCGCTATTGCGGCCGATGCCCAACGCAACTATGATTTTTATACCAAAGTCCTCGGACTCAGGATGGTCAAAAAGACTGTCAACTTTGACGATCCTGGTACCTATCACTTCTATTACGGCGATGAACAGGGTACCCCCGGAACGATCCTGACTTTCTTCCCATGGGAGAATATCACGCCCGGCCGTACGGGAACAGGTATGGCCACCGAAATTACCTACGCTGTTCCGGAAGGCAGCCTGGAGGCATGGAAAGAACGGTTGTCCCGTTTTAACGTCCCCGTTTCCGATATACACGAACGTTTTGGCGAAGCTTATCTTTCTTTCACAGATCCCGACGGACTTCATCTTAACCTGACAGTGCCCAAAGTACCGGATACAAGAACACCGTGGCAAACGGCCGAGGTAAAAGCGGATATTGCCACCCGCGGCTTCCACAGCACTACTTTGTCTTTGAAAGAAATAGACGCCACTGCGAAGGTGCTCACGGATATTTTTGGCTACCGGCTGCTGTCCCAGGAGGGCGACCGTTACCGCTTCATTACCGATGCGGTGCCGCAGGCAGGTATCATCGATTTGCTGGCGGTGCCCGATGGCCAGCGTGGCTTCAATGGCGCCGGCACCAATCACCATGTGGCGTTCAGGGTGGCGAACGATGATATCCAGATGGAATACCACGAGAAGATCATGAGCAAAGGCTTACAGATCACACCTAAAATAGACAGGGACTATTTCTATTCCCTCTATTTCAGGGAGCCGGGCGGCGTGCTGTTTGAAATCGCTACCGATAACCCGGGCTTCACCGTGGACGAGCCGCTTGACAAACTTGGTTCCAGCCTTAGACTGCCCAAACAGTACGAGCCTGCCAGGGGAGAGATAGAAAAAGTATTGCCGGTATTGAAATAAATGTAAAGGAGATTTTTATGCATAAGGAAAATATTATCACAGCGGGAAAGCCGGTGGCGGAAGCTACGAAGGCATTGATCATGGTGCATGGCAGGGGCGCTTCGGCAGAAGATATCCTGTCGCTGGCCAAATGGTTCCCCGTTGGAGATTATGCGCTGCTGGCGCCGCAGGCGACCAACCATACCTGGTACCCGCAGTCGTTTCTGGCGCCACCGGAACAGAACGAACCGTGGCTTTCTTCCGCGCTGGACCTCCTGAAGAAGATGACGGACCAGCTGCAACAGCAAGGCATCGCCCGGGAGCATATTTACTTCCTGGGATTTTCGCAGGGGGCCTGTCTTACCCTTGAATTCATAGCGAGAAATGCCGCAAGGTACGGTGGCGCGGTGGCTTTCACCGGTGGCCTGATCGGCGACCGGCTGTATCCGGAAAATTACCAGGGAACGTTTGAGGGCACGCCTGTTTTCATTGGCAGCTCCAACCCTGACTTCCACGTGCCGGTGGCGAGGGTGAAGGAATCTACCGCGCTGTTACAATCTATGGGCGCCGAGGTGACAGAAAAGATCTATGACAATATGGGACACACGATTATAGAAGATGAAATAAGACTGGCCACCGAAAGGGTATTCGGCTGATAACTATTTCTTTTTCTGCAGCGTGCTTCTCACTTTGCTTAAAAATTCGGGTGATACCCCAAGGTAACGTGCAATCTGGTTCTGTGGAACGCGCTGCACTACTTTGGGGTATTTCTCTATGAAAGCCAGGTACCGCTGTTCCGCCGTTTGGGAAATAAGGCTGTGAAAACGCTTCTGGAGCGCAAATAGCGATCGCTGGATCAGCAGGCGGAATAAGGTCTCGAACTTGGGTATTTTTTCGTAGAGCGCTGCTTTGCTCTTATGGTCGATGATCAGCAACTCACAGTCTTCCAGTGATTCGATGAACATATTGGAGGGCGTTTGTTCGGTAAAACTGGCAAGATCGCTCACCCACCAGTCTTCTATGGCAAAGGAAAGTATCGTTTCCGTGCCGTCTTCGCTCAGGTAATAGGTACGGATACAACCTTTAACGATATACGCTTCAAAATCGCAGATTTCGCCTTCCTGCAGCAGGTAGGTACGTTTCCTGACCCGTTTGAATTTGAGCAGGGAATGAAATAACTGCCGCTCTTCCGGCGTCAGAGAGATGATACGGTCTACGAATTGGTCAATCTGTTCGAACATAGTCTATTAAAGATAGGATATTAGTTTGTTGTAATACCTCCCGCTTTTGTCCGGGAGTTGCCCCCTATAGCCAAACGATGTACCGGAATGTATGTTGTTGATTATCAATAACAAATGTCTTTTTGTGGCATTTGCCGGTTTACGAAATATCGTAATTTTTATAAGCGCTTTTGTATTATTGCATCATGAACACAGATATTTCCCGTCAAAAAGATGAATTTGAAACCCTGCTTTGTTTTTCCAGGGCAATAGCTGCGGCCAGGCATCGTTCTGATCTCTGGGAGATAGTCAATGAACAGCTGCTGGAAAATATCGGCGCCAGCTATTACACGCTTTGCCTGATCAATGAAGATGCGGTCACTCATTCCCCCTTCCTTTACAGCGCGGAAAAAAAGATAAGAACTATTACCGGCGAAAACCCGGTGATGCATCTGCAACATCCTGTTCATGACGGCATATTTGACAAGGCTATCGACCGGGAGGAGCCGGTGGTGTTTGATTTGAGAAGCCTCATACGCCAAAAGGATGTTCCTGCATATGTCATTCACTGGTATAATTCCGGGGTGAAGGAGATGATGCTGATCAGGGTCTGCAACGGAAAAGAGCCTAAAGGCGTGTTGTATCTCTATGCGTTAAAAGCTGGTGTATTTACAAAGCGCCGGTATGGTTTTTTTACCAGCATTGCAGACCAGTTGGGAACAGGAGTGTCCAATATCCTCGCCAACGAAAAAGTGGAGTTGCAGTTGGAGGAAATACGGCAGTATAAAATACAACTGGAACAGGAGAACCGTTACCTGAAGGAGGAACGGAAAAAAGACCGGCTACCGGCAGACAAGACTGTGGGCCGCTCAGCAGCTATACGCGACGTATATGAACTGGTAGAAAAAGTGGCGGCTTCCGACGCCACGGTATTAATCCTCGGAGAAACAGGAACGGGAAAGGAACTGATCGCACACCAGATACATGATAGTTCTCCGCGACGCGACAAGCTCATGATCAAAGTAAATTGTGCGGCCATTCCGGCCAACCTGCTGGAAAGCGAGTTGTTTGGTCATGAGAAAGGCAGTTTCACAGGCGCATTGGATAAGAGGATTGGTAAGTTTGAACTGGCCGACAACAGCACGCTCTTTCTGGACGAAATAGGCGAGTTGCCGCTGGAAATGCAGGCAAAGTTATTACGGGCGTTGCAGGAAAAAGAAATTGAAAGGATTGGCGGGAAAGCGGTGATGAAAGTCAACGTGCGTATTGTTGCCGCTACCAACAAGAACCTGGAAGAAGAGATCGTTGCCGGCCGCTTTCGCAGCGACCTTTATTATCGCTTGTGTGTATTCCCCATTACTTTGCCGCCACTGCGGGAACGCAGGGAAGACATTCCCGCGCTGGTATCTTTTTTTATCGAAAAGTATGCCGTTGGCAGCGGCAGAAAGATCACAGGCATTGCACCCAAAGCGTTACAGAAATTAAAGGCTTATTCATGGCCGGGCAATATCCGGGAGCTGGAGCACCTGATAGAAAGGACCGTATTGCTCACTTCTACCGGCATTATCACGGAGGTTAGTTTGCCGTCTAAAAATACTATGCTATTCTCCCGACCCGACGCGGAAACGCAGGTGCGGTCACTGGCGGACGTTGAACGGGAACATATTCTCAAAATGGTCAGGTTGTCCAATGGCCGGATATCCGGCGCTGCCGGCGCCGCCGCTAAGTTGCAGCTGCCGTCTACCACGCTTATCTCCAAAATGCAAAAACTGGGCATCAGGAAAGAACATTTTATTGATAACGGGAAAGAAACCGGTTAAGGCACGCTGACGGTTTTTTCATCGGGCAGGTCCAGCCTGCCGGAAGTAAAAGCCCAGTAGGTCCAGAGTGCGACGCATAATATCAAAGCACCGCCGGCCCAGCAAAAGGAAAGCAGGAATGCCGACAAATGCACTGGTAAGCCGTATTGATAGTTTCTCCCGATTTTTCTGACGGCCGCATCGCTGATCGCTGGCCGTAGCAGATTTCTGTTACGGCTGGCGGTGGACCATAGTAAGTTAAACGCGAGGTTGATCAGCACAAACAGCCCGGTGTACACCGCTACGGCCACCGTAGCGGAAGGAGTGCCATAATACTTCGCCAGTAACGCGGTAGGGTAGGAGATACAGGTAGCCAGAAATAATATGAGCCCATTGGCAAACATCAACACGCTGTTGCGCCGGTAGATCTGTTTAAACATCTTGTGATGGTTGACCCACATAATGAAGATGCTGAAAAAAGACAGGCTAAAAGCCAGGAATGACGGCCATTGCGTCAGCAGGCTGTGCACCAGTGTTTGCGGCTCGTTGTTTTCAGTAGCGGGGATACGCAGGTCCAGTACCAGCAGGGTGATAGCGATCGCAAATACGCCATCGCTGAAGCCTTCTATTCTTGCCGTTTCTTTTTCCATCTGGCTGATTATTTGTAAGTGGTTTTTATACCCAGTTTTTTCATTTTCGAGTACAGCGTCTGTGCAGATATGCGGAGGATGCCGGCTGCGCCCATGCTACCGGATACACGGCCGTTGCAGGCTTTCAGCACTTTCAGGATATGGGCTCTCTCCATCTCTTCCATCGTTTCCAGTTTTTCTTCGGCAGCCGGTACCGGCAGCTGGGAGACAGGGATGTCTATAGTGTTGATTTGTTCTCCCTCCGCCAGGATAAAATGTCGTTCTATCACATGTTCCAGCTCACGGACATTGCCAGGCCAGTCATGTTGCAGCAGCGTTTGCAGTGCTGCGTCACTGATACCAGTCATTTTTCTGCCGGCATTGGTGGAGAACTTTTTTAGAAAATGAAGGGTTAGCGGCGCAATATCTTCTTTGTGTTCGCGCAGGGGGGGTAACGCAATGGGAAATACGTTGAGCCGGTAGTATAAATCGAGCCGGAATCTTCCTTCGGCCACTTCTTTCTCCAGGTTTCTGTTTGTAGCAGCGATGACGCGAACATCTACCTTGATCAGCGGGCCTCCGCCGAGTTTTTCTATTTCTTTTTCCTGCAGGGTGCGAAGCAGTTTCACCTGTGCTTCCAATGGCAGCTCTCCGATCTCGTCCAGGAAAAGAGTGCCGCCGTGCGCCTGTTCAAATTTACCGGCGCGCTTTTGGACGGCGCCCGTAAAAGCTCCCCGCTCATGGCCGAACAGCTCTGATTCCAGCAGGGAAACCGGCAGCGCCGCGCAGTTGACAGTAACAAAAGGTTTGTTTTTTCTGTGGGAGTTTTTGTGGATAGCCTGCGCAAAGCGTTCTTTGCCGGTACCGCTTTCTCCCAACAGCAGGACAGATGTGTTGGTGGGGGCAACGATTCCTGCCTGTTCCTGCGCCTTTTTCATGCTGTTGCTACTACCGATAATGTTTGGATCGAAGATGGTCTCCGCGGCCGATGGCAGTCGTTCCTCTCTTATGATCCCTGTTTCTGCGCCGTAGCGGTAACGGGCGATGTCGAGCATCACAAAAAGGTCCCGTTCCCGGAAGGGTTTTACCAGGAAGCCATAGGGTTGGGTGGCTTTGGCGGCTTCCAGCGTCTGCTGGTTAGTATTAGCGGAAATATACAGAAAAGGGATACGGAGCTGCTGAAGTTCTTTCCCCAGCTCGATACCACTGGTCGGTGTTTTGAGAATGATATCCAGCAGTACCCAGTCGGGCTGCTGCTGCGCAATCAATAACCTGGCTTGTTCTACAGACGCAGCGATTCCGCAGACATCGTAACCGCCTTTGACCAGTATCATTTTCAGGTCGTTGCCCACAATGAATTCATCTTCGACGATCAGTATTTTTTCTTTGTCGGCCATAGCTCTTTTTTTTAGGTTGTCGGTTGGATGGATTTTGCTGAAAAAAGTACCTGTATGGTTACGCCGTTAGCGGTACTGTTGAGATGGAAAGATCCTTCCAGCTGTTCTGCCAGTCCTTTCATCAGGCTCATGCCCAGCGAGCCTGATTCCTCCGGTACAAAGGCGTCGCGTAGCCCGACACCGTCGTCGGCGATAGAAAGCAGGTAATATTGTGCCCCGTTTTTTTTGAATGTTATTTCCACTACGCCGTGCCTGTCGCCGGGAAATGCGTATTTAATGGCGTTGCTGACTGCCTCGTTCAGGATCAGTCCCAATGGAACGGCCTGTACTACGTCTGCCTGAATGGCTTCGCTGTTAATGCAGAAAGTGATCTTTGAACCGGTATCAAAACTTTCCCGCATAAAGCCTGTCAGCTCCCGGATATACCAGTGCATATCGATGGCGCCGAGGTTGTCGGTATGATAGAGCCGCTGATGGATCAGCGACATGGCATACATCCGGTGCTGGCTGTTTTTGATGGCTGCAAGGGCATCTGCATTGTCGAGATAGCGGGACTGGGTGTTTAGCAGGCTGATGATAATCTGGAGATTATTTTTTACCCGGTGGTGTATCTCTTTGAGCAGCCACTCCTTTTCATCCACCAGTTTTTTCAGCAGATCATTCTGTGCATTGATGGCTTCCTGTTGTTTTTCCAGCCGGAAGGCGTTTCGCTTCTTCAGCCGGTATCTGTTGTACAACAAAGCCAGGATGAGCAGCAGCATGGCGATGCCACCCATGATCACGTTTCGGAACACTCTTCCTTTCTGCAGGGAAATTTCCTGTAGTTTACTTTTCTGGGTCAGCAGCTCTATGTCTTTATCTTTTCTTTCTGTTTCAAATTGTAACCGGAGTACATCGAGCTGTTTACTTTGGTTCGAGCCGGTGACGGCATCTGATAGCTGTTTATAGCGTTGGTAGTGGGTGATGGCCGAAGCCAGGTTGCCTGTCGCAGAGTCGGCCCGGAAGGCAAGATATTCTCCTTCTGATTGTCGTACAAGCCCGCCGGGGACTTCCTTCATCTCGCGCTGGTACTCCCTGACGTATTTCTCCGCTTTGCTAAACTGGCCTGTTGCCTGCAAATAGCCGGCAATGGCCAGGCGCACGGCCTGAACAACTCCTTTGTCTTCGTGGTCGTCTTCCGGTACCTTTTTCAGGTACTCATAGTGAGGAGCCGCTTTCTGCCAGGCGTTTAATGCCATATAGTCTTTCAGGTAGCTGATGTTTGCCTGTACCATTTGATCGCTCTCGGTGATAGGGCCGAGTTTCCCGGCGGCGGACAGCGTATCCAGGCTTCTGCTGTATTCTCCGCGGTGGCGGAGCGCATCAGACATGTTTAATAACAGGGTCCTGGCAGTGCCGGTGTCCCGAAGATATCTTGCGTGTGCAAGCGCTTTGTCAAAATAGTCGAATGCCTGGTCATAATAATGTACGCTGTAATAGTTCAATCCAACCCGGTTATAGATCGTTGTCATCAGCGGCCCCTGTTCGTTCATCTTTTCTGCGGTTTCCACCGCCAGTAAGTTGTAGCGAAGCGATTGCACAAAGTTGTTTGAACCGTGATATGCTTCTCCCAAAATAGAGTACAGGCCCTGTAGCCGTTCATATCCCTCCTTTTTGTAAATGGAAAGGGCTTCCTGCAATACTTGCTCCGCATCGGTATAGTTGCCGTTTACCTGTAACAGGTCGCCGATAAACTCTTTTAGTTGTGCCGCGGGCAATTCATCCCCGTTTTCCAGGAAGATGTCCGCCCCCTGGCGATATAACGCAATTTTTCGGGGCAGATCTTTGGCATTGTTGGAGTAAGTGCCTCCCAGTTCAATAACTGCCTGTGCTTTTTCTTTTGCCATACCAGCCTGCGTCAACAGTTGCAGTGCCTGTTCGCTGCTTGTTCTGCCCTTTTCTGCCTGGCCGGATTCCCGGAAGGCCTTGGCCCGCAATAGGTTACTCAGGCCAAGGCCTCTGAGATAGTTGATTTTCCGGCTACGGCTTTCCATTTCATCAGCCATGCGAAAGCCCATGTTCATGTCTTCTTCCCGGGACTCCGGCTTGTCGAGGAATGCTTCGCCTACGCGCAGCATCCTGTGAATGGTGGCGGTATCGGCTTTACCATTCCTCAGCAGTTCACCGGCTTTACCGGTGTCTGTATCAGCCTGGGCTAATATGGCTGCCGGCGTCAGCAGGTACATCAGCAGCAGTAGTTGCCGCCGGGAATTGATCATACATTGAAACATTGGTTATTCTTCTTTTTGCGCGGACATTTCTCCCTGCAGGTAGCAGATCACGATGGCTACGCCAGGAATAATAATAGCGCTTAGCCCTGCCCACCGGGCAACGAGTGCGCCGATGATACAGCCGGCCAGGAATCCGCCGATGGTGACAGCTTGTTTTTTTAGCCCCGATACTGATATCTCGTTGCCGTGCCAGCCATTCCGGATAATGCTGCCCAGGTCCAGCGCGGCTTGTGTAACATTGCCCGTCATCATAGTGGTAGGGCCATGTGTTTCCCGGGCAAAGAGCTTCCCGAAGGCATTCTGTAAGCCCATTCCCAGTACAGTGACCATAACGATAAGATAGGTTACCGGTTTTTCTTCCAGAGATGTTAATATCGGCAGGAAAAAAGCAGTGATTCCGCAAGCCGTCAAAATTAGGCCTTCTGCCAGTAAAATGCGGTATTTTTTTACTGTTTTTTCTGCCAGCCATCCACCTGCCATGACAGCCACTATAAATACGGGAAAAGTGATTAGCTTGATCCATGCCGTGGCACTGGTACTACCGGCGGATACCTGTGCTGCGAATACAATGAAGTTGCCGGTAACATGTGCGGAAAAAATGGAATCGCCGGACACGAAAGTGGCGGTATCGCAATAGCCTGCCACCCATGCCAGCAGGAAGGTGACCCAGTTAATACTATGTTTTTGTTCTGTCATACCGGTTATCTGTTTAGATGAACAATTTATTCCAGGTGAGCCCGGAGCATCCAGGCCATTTTCTCATGTATTTCCATCAGCCCTGTGATGTAATCACTGGTACCGGCATCATGGAGGACGGTTCCATAGTGGTTAATGTTCCCCCGGAGATGAATCAGGATGCTTTCGTGATCGTGCAGCAGGTCTTTGATAAACCCGGTACCGTCGTTTTTCTCCCTCGTCATTTCTGTGAGATGGGTAAGGGCCAGAAATTCTTTGAGTGTGGCCGGTGGAAAATGACCCAGCGTGCGGATACGTTCTGCCAGACCGTCGATGATTTCTTCCAATTGCTGGTACTGACTTTCAAAGAAAATATGTTTGCTGTGAAAGTCGGGCCCCGTTACACACCAGTGCGCTTTCCTGGTTTTGGTATACAGTAAAAATTCATCTGCCATTATTTTGCCCAGCGAATGGGATACCGCGGCCAGATGTTTTTGTTCGATGCCGATATTGGCTTGCATGCGTTGATGATTTAGAAAAGGTGATATAAAAATTGTACGTCTATGGAATAGCTGCCAGGGCCCAGTAGCAGCAGCAACAAAAGGGACAGCGTATACATGTAGGGCACGTCCCGTACTTCAGGACTATCTTTCCGGTGCACAATAAAATAGCCGATGGCGGTTACGCTGATGGTGGGGAGTATCGCCAGGCGGGTAAACAGTCCCAGTGCCATCAGGAAAGGCACCACGGTGTCAGCGAATGTAGCTACAAGCCCATTCAGCTTTTCGGGCAGATGCAGCGGATTGGGGACGTGCTCCTTTTGTCCGTTTGGCAAACGGAATTTTTTCATGCCATGCACACGGAACAGTTCAAAAGCGAGCAATACCCGGAAAGCCAGCAATGCATAGTTATTGACGGCGCTCCCTGCATCCGAGTACAGGAGATGACGGATGATCTCATTCATATAAAACATTTTAAAAAGCAAAACAGGAGCATCCGAAAACACCCCAGAAAGCGCTGTAGTTATTGACCGGCAGCGGATTCAGCCTGGCTATATTGTGATCGTGCCCATGTACGTCGCAGCTTCCGGCGCAACAGTGCACCTGGCTGGTAATGGCCGCCGGATTGTTTTTTACCAGGCTGCCTTTAGCCGGGGAATAATAACCTCCAAACTGGTTGACCGGCGACCAGTCGGGCAGCACAGGAATAGCAGGGGGTGAGTAGGACGTAAACTCGTCGCTGCCATATACGATTTTTCCGCCTACGATCGTCAGGATGGATGTTATGTGTTTGATGTCTTCTTCCTGTATGGTAAAATAGTCGGCATCCAGCACTGCCAGGTCTGCCAGCTGCCCTGTTTTGATACACCCTTTAAGGTGCTGCTCATCAGAGAACCACGCGCTGCCCCGGGTGTATAATTCGAGTGCGGTTTCTCTGCTTAGCCTGGTGGCGTCGTCATAAAGCTGCAGGCCGCCTGCTGTTTTGCCGGCGGACAACCAGTAGAGGGCTATCCACGGATTATAGCTGCTGACGCGGGTAGCGTCTGTGCCGGCGCCTACAGGCACGCCTGCCTGCAGCATCCTTTTCACCGGTGGCGTATGCGCAGCAGCTGTCTTGCCGTAGCGATCTGTAAAGTATTCTCCCTGGAAAGCCATCCGGCTCTGGATGGCGATACCGCCGCCAAGGGCCTTCACCCGGTCGATGTTCCGTTCGTCGATGGTTTCAGCATGGTCAAATATCCAGTGTAGCCCGTCGAAGGGAATATCCCTGTTCACTCTTTCGAAAACATCGAGGAAGCGGGTGATACTTTCATTGTAGGTGGCGTGTAACCGGAAGGGCCAGCGGTTTTCCACGAGGTGACGTACCACTTTCTCCAGTTCGGCTTCCATGGTTTCCGGCAGATCGGGCCGGGGCTGCAGAAAATCTTCAAAGTCGGCGGCTGAAAACACAAGCATTTCACCTGCGCCATTGTGCCGGTACATATCGTCACCCTGATGGACTTTCACCGTGCTGGTCCAGTTTTTAAAATCTTCCAGTTCCTGTTTGGGCCTTTGTGTGAAGAGATTGTAGGCAATGCGAACAGTAAGCTGTTGTTTCTGATGAAGTTCGCTGATCACCTGGTAGTCGTCCGGGTAGTTCTGAAATCCGCCACCGGCGTCAATCACACTGGTAATACCAAACCTGTTCAGCTCTGTCATAAAGTGACGGGTAGAGTTGACCTGATGCTCGTAAGAAAGCCTGGGCCCTTTTGCCAGTGTGGAATATAATATCATAGCGTTGGGACTGGCAAGGAGCAGCCCTGTGGGTTCTCCTTTGCCGTCCCTTTCTATGATGCCGCCTGGAGGTGCCGGTGTGTCTTTGGTGAAACCCACAGCCCGCAGGGCCGCACGGTTCAGGAATGCACGATCGTACAGGTGCATGATGAAGACCGGCGTGTCCGGGGCAATGGTGTTGAGCTCATCCAGTGTCGGCATCCTTTTTTCTGCAAACTGGTGTTCGGTCCATCCGCCTACTACTCTTACCCACTGGGGTGGTGGCGTGACCGCCACTTGTTTTTTCAGCATAGCCAATGCGTCGGCCAGGGAAGGGACGCCGTCCCATCTCAGTTCGAGATTGTAATTCAGCCCTCCGCGAATGAGGTGGATGTGGGAGTCGTTGAGCCCGGGGATCACCCGTTTCCCTTTAAGGTCTATTTGTACTGTTCCTGCTGCGCCATATTGCTGAAGGACGATCTGGTCATCACCCACGGCCACGAACCGGCCCTCACTGATGGCAACGGCTGTAGCGCGGGGATGAGATGGGTCCACCGTATGTATCTTCCCATTGTACAGAATGAGATCTGCTTTTTTATTCATGATGGCGGTGTTTAGTTGTTAAAAGATGCAATGGCTTCCCTGATACCTTCTCCTGCTATTTCAAAGAATGCCGGCCCGGCCAGCAACGTGGCCTGTGTCATGGACCTTACAGGGGAAAGGTGTTGCTTTTGCAGGTAGCGTTGTGTGCGCCAGGCGTTGATGATCCCTTTGGTAACATTGGCAGCTACCAATGCCGTGGGTGCGTCGACGCCTGCATCTTTGATGTCGCTGGCAATGGCAAAGCCGGATACGCCGAGCCGGCTCGCTTCACGAAGGGCCACAGCACCAACACTGATCATCATGTCTGCATTAAATTGATGACGGTCACCCAGACCGATCAGCAATAACCTGGGCGCTTTTATGGCGCCTTTGGGCGGGGTGATCAATAGTGTTTCGAGGTAATGCCCTTCGAACTTTCCACTTTTTCTTAATTCAGTGATCCGGCCCCTGAGGGCTTCGTCGAGATGTACCATTCCGTTAAGAGCGGCTGGCAGCGCCGGAGGCTGGAAAATGTCACCTTCGGTATATTCAAATACGCAGGCTACCTGTAACGGCGCTGCGACAGCGGAAGGGCCTTGCACTAACCCAATAATGGATATGCCCTCTGCTTTGCCCCATACTTTTGAAGTGCCTATGGGCGTAATTTTAGCAGGACTGTCGGTCTGCTGGCCTGATAATGTAACGGAATACAACAAAAGGATGGAAGCGCTCATACAAAGAACGAATGCCCGCTGACATCGGCTGGTGAATATTTTATTCATGGTGTATTGTTTTTATGTTAGAATTTGAGACTGATCCTGGTATTGATAAACAGGCCATCCTTTGAAGCAGGTGTTATATCCCTGATAAAGGCGCCAGCTTTGAAATACTGAAAGCCACCGTTCAACGAGATAAATTTGTTCAAACTGTAGATGAAGCTCGCGAGCCAGGCCGTGCCGATATGTCTTTCTGCAGATGTTGATCCGGCGACGTTAAATCCTCCGCTGGGCCTGTAAACACCATCCTGTAAGGAATAGCGCCAGTTGAGTACCACATCCGCCTGTGCCATTATCTTCTTACCAATATTGATAGTGGCATAGGGGTGTAAATCGATCAGGTTAACAGGACCGATCTGTGGGCTGAAACCAAAGTATCCGCCTTTGGGATAGAGTGGATTGAAAGACTGAAGATGACCGTCTCCTTTTTGTCTGTCTCCTGAGATGTAGTCATTCCGCAGGCTGATCGCCGGCTTGCCGGGCAGGTGTTCAAACAGGTAGCCTGCTTCCACGGACGCTGTCCAGGCGTTGATGCGGCCATCTCCAAAAGAACCGAACTGCCAGGCGGCTTCCAGGTTGTAAATGAAACCGCCGCCATAGCGCCATATGCGGGTGCCTGCAGTATGCCGCAATTCTTTATGGATGCCTTCTTCAAACGTAGAGCGGTCGCGCTTAATACCGATGTAATACAAGTCGATATTAGGAAAGGCGGGAAGGATGATTTTGCTGTACAATCCCCAGAGGTTCACCTGCCTGCCGTGTTTATTGTCGAAAGCGCCGGTGTAAATGGTATCGGCCATCATCGCAAATCCGTCGATGCTCCATCGCGGAGTGGTATACATCAGTTTGGCCCCGTCAAAATACAGCCGGAGGTTAGGGCCTTCTCTTACGGAAATCAGTCTGCCGCTACCATAATCCAGTTCCTGCCTGCCGGCGCGAAGGACCAGTTGCTGGTTTTTTCTTTTGATGATAGCAGCATCGATGAAGAGGTTTTGTATATTAAGATGGTCTTCGTCTATAGGACGGGGACCATTGTCCCTTCCGGTTTCCCAGGCGCTTCTGAGCTGTGTGAAAATCCTGAACCGTTCATGCAGATGGAGATCTGCGTGCAGGTCATAACGTTGCAGCAAAAAAACATTGCGCCCAATGCCCAGCCTTCCCCAGTCTTCGTTGCTAAAATCAACATACTCCATTCTGGCACTTCCGCCGAAAGAGACGTAGGCGCTCCCGTCTTTTGACAGGCTGGTGTATTTTATTTTCCGGTAGAAGTTCCGGGTGGAATCTTTCAGTCCTGAATAGTCTTCATCAAAGCGCATCAGTTTAAAGCTTTGTCCTTTCAACCTGACGGCGGAAGAAAGACAAATAGTAACCAGAACGGCTAAACGAATAAGACGGGGAAGGCGTTTTATTGGCAATTGGAGCAGTTTTTAAAGGAATGGTTTAGTGTTTCAGCATGTGGTGGGCGTAGTGGATACCGATGCCATAGGCGCCGCCGTATTTTTTCATCAGGTCAGTTACAGCCTTATAAGTATCCTGACGTGCCCAGTCGCGTTGCAGTTCCAGCAGGTATTGAATGGATGTCATAGGTTTTACGCCGGCATGTATCATCCTTTGTACGGAGCGATCGTGTGCTTCAGGGCTCACATCGCCACAGGCGTCGGTGATCACGTACACATCATAACCTTCTTCGAGTGCGGAGAGGGCGGGGCCTACGATGCATACGCCAGTCCACAGTCCGGCCATAACCAGTTTCTTTTTGCCCTTTCCTGTGATGGCTTTGTAGGCAGCTTCATCTTCCCAGGTATTCATGGAAGTGCGGTCAATATAACCGGAAGTGGCCTGCGGGTAAAATTCTTCGATCTCAGGGAAGACGGGACCGGAAAAAGATTCTTCAGCGACAGTGGTGACAATTGTCGGCACGTTGAAAATTTTAGAGGCGCCTGCAACAACAGCAGTATTGGTCCTGAGCTCACTCAGTGAAATACTTTTAGTGGCAAAGCCCATTTGGCCTTCAAAATCGATCAGGACCAGCGCATGATTGTCGGGAGACAATAAGTGGGATGATGGTTTCATTTTTTTTTAAAGTTTGCGCCAGGGAGTCAATTCAGATGCCTAATTGTAAGTTGCTGATAATTAGTTGGTTGTATTTTTTTAAAAGATGGTCGGGATTACGCTATTTCGTAAAATTATGAAAGGATGTATAAAGTGCTTACAGAAAAGCCCGTTTACGGGAACCGTAAACGGGCTTTATGTTTATCAGGAATGATGGTTAACGGGACACTGCTTCGGCAGCTCCGGCAATAACAGCAGCTACTTTTTGCGGCTGGGACATGAACACAACATGGCTGCCCTGGATCTCAGTGATCTGTGTGTCGGAGCGTTTGTACATATTCCGCTGGATATCGGGATGGATGCTTTTGTCTTCCGTGGCCACGATGCCGAAAGTGGGCTTGGTCCTCCAGGCGGCTTCACTGATAGGAGAGAGGAAACATTCACCGTAGAACGCGCCTTGTGAGGCGTACATGAAAGCGGCTGTCGCTTCGCTCAGGTCTGCACAGAAGCCCGTGTGGAATTTTGCCTGGTCATAGTAAACGATGCCTTTTTCATTGGGAGGCAGTATGCCGTTTTCCGGCGCCGGCGGGGCGGATTGGAACCACTGAAGGGCTGTTTCGTTGTTGTCCGGCTGGAAGGCCGCGATGTATACCAGTCCCGCTACCTTGGGGTGATTGCCGGCTTCTGTGATAACGGCGCCTCCCCATGAGTGTCCGGCGAGAATGGCTGGGCCGTCCTGTGCGTCCAGTGCCAGATGGGTAGCGGCCACATCATCCTTTAGAGACGTCAGGGGATTTTGTACAACGGTTACCTGATACCCTTGTTGGGTAAGGGCTTCATATACGCCTTTGTATCCGGAGCCGTCTGCGAACGCGCCATGTACCAATACGATGTTTTTTACTGCGGGGAGGTTTGACTGATTTTTCATGGTGTTTTGTGTTTGAATTTTTTGTTTTTGTGTTGACAATACAAAGGTGCAACGAAAGCGCTGCGTGGTTAGTAGACGGATTACCCGGTGTGTTGTAATTATTTCCCTTTTTAGGATATTAACACTGGAAAAGCTGTACTGGTTTTTCTGTTGATGGTGAAAGCCGGGCTTATCTGTGCTGCCCACGAAAGTAACATGCGGAGCTGCAGGCCTTTTGCCGGATGAGAGAGATTAATTTTTTTTAATGCAAAAATGTAACAATGGTCAGAGAGGAAGTTGGATAAAATTTTCCGATCTTCAGAAAAAAACATATGCAGCTGACAGCATTAAAAGAAGACATACTTCAGAGATGGATAGCCGCTTTCGGGGGAATAGACAAGGTAGAGCAGGCTAAAGCTGTGGCAGTGCGGTATGTGTATGCCCGGAACGAATGTTACCAACTGAATAACTATGATGGCAGGCAGATAACGCCTGACGAAGAGGTATTTCCGGAACCAACGGAAGGTGCCGGGTATAAATACGGACTGGATAAGGAAGGCCGGCCTTGTTACCTGTTTTATGAACATCAGCATAACCAGGTAGCGTGGGAAGGTTATTTTCGCTATAGTGAAGAGGAGGCGTTGTACGTTGAATTTAACAGGAATGAAGGCACGCCTGTAAAAGTACAGCGGGTATATATGGAGGAAGGAAGGGTGGCGGGGTATCAGTCGTGCAGGATCAACGGGCTTCAGTTAGGCCCTGCGTATGCTACACTCGCTCCGGCGGTCATGGTGCCACAACTGATACAAAACCACGCACTGATTTTAGAGGTGGAAAAATACCGGTATGAAGAGGGGCGTATTGCAGGGACAAAACGTTTGTCCATTGTGCCGGGTATCGGCGAGTACCTGTCGGAACAGCAATATGTTTATAACGAAAAAGGTGAATTACAGGAGATTTCGAGAGTAGATGACAGCGGTCATGTGATGTTCGATTATGTAAAAGCACCTGAAGGTAAGACATTAGCGGACCTGGCAGATGAACTTTCGGTACAGATCGCCGATGCGGTGACGGCGGGTTTGCAGGCGCAGGGTATCGGGGAACCGCTGACCATCATAGAGCTCAATTACCGGGCGGCAGATAATTATCATCCGCTCGTAAAGTTACTGACGGCGGAAGAACAGCGGCGGTTGGCCAGGGAATTGGAAGGAGAGGAGCTGATGCAGGCGATGCTTTTCTCTGACGGGGAATATATTACCGTGGATGATGCCACCCACGCCCGGTTATTAAAGGCATTCACAGACGAAATACTTCGCAGTGAACAATATGATGTGGCTGACGGAATGATGCACCAGGTAGCCAGGCGGCTGACTGCTTCCCATTTTTCCGGTAAGATACCTTTAGACGATCATTTTTTCGTTTATGCGGTAGACTGGAGTTTAAGCGACGATGATACCATCAGCCTGCTGCGCGCCTGCGGTATGTCTGAGGATACTTTTGCGTACTGGCGTTCGCGTGGCCTCTTCACGGGGGAAGAATAGGGATAGCTATCGCTTTGTCTCTTGTTACTACGGTCTGGAGAGGATGCCGGGCATGTCTCCAGTTGCATTCATCACCAGCGTTTCAGTTTTTTAATATAGGCGGTCAGTTCATTGGCCATCAGCTGATGTTCGGCCAGGTTGGGGTGTCCGCCGCAACCGCTTTGATATTTCCTGCTGTAAAAATACCTGCTCACCTTTTTATCCTGTGTGGCGGCTACCACGGCAGTGATATACCGCTGTAATACCGGTGAAAACGCGGTATCTGCCATGGGGCTGTCGATGCAGATGATGCTGGCTGCCGGGTAATATGTCCGCAACTTTTTCAGGAACCCGACATAAGCCTGGCAGAAGCGGACGGAGTCCTGCGGACCGTCATTTTCGCCGAGGGTGACAGCCACCACGTCCGGCTGGTAGTTGGCGAAATCCCACAGGATGGAGTCGCGGTGCATATTGACTTTGTCAAACACCTGTGGCATGGTGAGCGACATACCGCAACAGCTCCGGATAAGCCCGATGCCGGAAACGGAACTGAGTTGCCATTGCGCGTTGAGCTTGCGGGCCGTCAAGGCGCCATAACTCTTCCAGGCGTTGTGCTGATCATACCACTGTCCCTGTCCGCAGGGTTTTCCCGACTGATCGCTGCCGGAGCCGCAGGTGATGGAATTGCCAATGAATTCAATTTTTCGTATAGGCGATACCGGTAGCGGCAGCAGTTCCTGGCAACGCATACCGGCGAACTCGAGGTAACCGATACCGGCCTCGGTATTTTTACAGATAACGATGGTATGCGGACCGTCATTCAGTCCCTGATGCAGGCGGATGGTATCGCTTTTGCCCAGCAGCTGCTGACGGACAGGCGGTTTATTATCGATAATAACAGAGACGTAGTTGTGGTTGGTGCCGTATAACATTTCATCGTTCAGCACGATCTCACAGTGCGGTCCTTTGAAGCGGGCGGTCACATACACGCCGGGAGCCCAGAAGCGGGGCGTGGCGGGACGGGAGAAATCAATGCGGCCCACGTACTCGAAATAGCCGTTATCGGCAGAGTAGAAGGTGTCGGCGTGGCTGGTTTGCCACAGCAGGCAGCTCAGTAACAGGACAAGGATCTTATACACAGTCTGTAAGTTTAAGGGATGCTTTATATTTGCGGTTGCGGTTATACGGTAAATTAAGCATTACAGGCCGAATTGTCAAACATGGGTGAAATAACAACAACGAAAAGAAAGCCTTACTGGCGTCTGCTGCTACTGTCCTTTAAAGATGCCTATCAGTCTTTGCAGGCCAACGACCCGCTGCGGCTGGCAGGAGCTACCGCTTTTTTTACCACGTTCGCCCTGCCTGCCATCCTGGTGATCCTCATACAGCTGCTGCGTCTTATTTTCCGGATGGAACATCCGGGCCGCCGTTTGTCTATGCAGCTGGAAGCGCTGTTTGGCGTGGAGACTGCCGAAGCGATCGTGCAAACGCTGCGGGCCTTCAGGAGCATCGCGCAGAACTGGCTGATCGGCATCGCAGGATTCCTGTTTTTGCTGTTTGTCGCTACCACCCTGTTTAAAATCATCAAAGGCTCCATCAATGAACTGTGGAAGATAAAGCCTGTTCACCGCGCCAGCTTCGGCCAGATCATGGTATCGCGGCTGCGGGGCGTGCTGGTGATCTTCTTTGCGGGGCTGCTGTTCCTCATCGACGTGGTAGCGGAAGCTGCCCAGGCTTTTTTAGGGAAATACATCAGCATCTACCTGCCGGCGCTGGCGTCTTACTATAACAGCGCACTCAATTACGTACTGTCTGTGCTGATCGTCACCACCTGGTTTTATCTCGTTTTCTATTTTATCCCCGACGGGCGGCCGCGCATGAAGCCGGGCATTGTCGGCGCACTGGTGACCGGTATTCTTTTCAGTATTGGTAAAATAGTCCTGAAAGTATTACTCACCTATAGCAGTATCAACACCCTCTATGGCGCATCGGCATCTACCGTGCTGTTACTGCTGTTTATGTTCTATTCTTCCATTATCTTCTATTTCGGCGCCGCTTTCACCAACGCCTGGTCTTCCCACATCGGCATGCCTATCCGTGCGGCCCATCATGCCGCGCATTATGAGCTGAAAACGGCGGACGAGCAACCACCTGCTTCACCGGATAACAAATTACCGTAATCGGATAAATAAGTATTACAGAAAATGTATTTTGTGGGGATAGTTTTGCCTGGTACTAACAGCCAGCTTTATACCCACGTATGGACAACCAAATAACACTCAGGGAAAAAATCGGCTATGGTTTTGGCGATATGGCTTCTTCCATGTTCTGGAAGCTGTTCGGCATGTATCTGTTGTTTTTTTATACCGATGTGATGGGCATCACCGCCGCCGCCGCAGGTACTATGTTTCTCATCACCCGGATCTGGGATACGCTTTTTGACCCGGTCGTAGGTACCATGGCCGACCGCACCAGTTCCCGCTGGGGCAAGTTCCGCCCATATCTTCTGTACATGGCCCTCCCTTTTGGCATTATCGGGGTGCTCACTTTTACCACACCTGCCTATAGCGCTTCAGGTAAACTGATCTATGCCTATATCACTTATTCCGTGATGATGATGATCTATTCGCTGATCAATGTGCCGTATGCGTCGCTGCTGGGTGTTATCTCGCCGGACGGGCGTGATAGGAATACGCTGGCTTCTTTCCGGATGGCGTTTGCCTTTGGCGGCAGCCTGCTGGCGGTAGCGTTGATTGAGCCGCTGGTCAGTATTTTCAGCGAAGGGGCTACGCCGCAGCGCGGCTGGCAGCTGGGTGTGGCGGTCATCGCGCTGCTATGCGTGTTGCTGTTCCTGTTATGTTTTGCCTGGGTGAAAGAACGGGTGAAACCGGCGTTTGAACAATCTGCTTCCCTGAAAGACGACCTGCGTGACCTGTGGCAGAACAGGCCATGGTGGATATTATTAGGCGCGGGTGTGGCAGCGCTTATTTTCAATTCTATCCGCGATGGCGCCACCCTCTACTACTTCAAGTATTTTATCCAACAGGACGCCGCTTTTCAGCTGGGTAATGCCAAGGTGACGTATGCTACCCTTTACCTGCTGATCGGCCAGGGCGCCAATATCCTGGGGGTAGTGCTGGCGTCGCCGGTAGGCAACCGTATCGGTAAAAAGAACACCTATCTCTGGGCTATGGTGATCGCTTCTGTGTTCAGCATCGGGTTTTTCTGGTTACAGAGAGAGCAGCTGGTGCTCATATACGTGTTTCAGTGCCTCATCAGCGTTTGTGCGGGGATTGTATTCCCGTTGTTATGGTCCATGTATGCGGATATCGCGGACTATTCCGAATGGAGGAACGGCCGCAGGGCCACGGGGCTTATCTTCTCCTCTTCCTCTATGTCGCAGAAGTTTGGCTGGACGATCGGTGGCGCTATTACCGGCTGGCTGCTGGGATACTTCGGCTTTCAGGCCAACAGTGTACAGGAGCATGCCACGCAGCAGGGGATCGTGCTGATGTTAAGCTGGCTGCCCGCCGCAGGGTCCTTATTGTCTATTCTCTTTATCGTTTTATATCCTTTGTCGGAAGACCGTATCGCCCTTATCAGCAAAGAACTGGCTGTCCGCAAACAACAACTCAACTGATGATACAGCAAGCATTAAAACAGGCACTACAGACCGAATTACACCGTATCCTTCATTACTGGACCACCTGCCTGCCGGATGAACAGTCCGGCGGATTTTACGGGAAGGTGGACCATTACAACAACGTCGATATCCAGGCGCCCAAAGGGGCCGTACTAAATGCACGTATCCTGTGGACATTCGCTGCTGCGTATAACCTTACCGGTGATACCACGTTGCTGCCGCTGGCGCGCCGCGCAGAATGCTGGTTCAGGGAACATTTGCTGGATACGGAGTACGGTGGCGTATTCTGGACGACAGACCATGAAGGCCGTCCGCTGGAAACCAAGAAACAGACGTATGCCATCGCTTTCGCTATCTACGCCTACAGCGAATATTACAAGGCCACCAAAGAAGAAGCGGCGCGTGCGGTCGCTATCCGCCTGTATAACAATTTGCAGCAGTATGCTTATGATCCTAAGCTCGGCGGGTACTTCGAAGCATTTACACGTGAGTGGAAGCCCTTGTCAGATCAGCGGCTCAGCGAAAAAGACGCCAACGAAAAAAAGACGATGAACACACACCTGCACGTACTGGAGGCTTACGCCAACCTCTATACGGTATGGCCGGAGAGTACGCTGAAAAAAAACATACAGGATTTATTGCTGCTGTTCCGTGACCGCATTATCGATCGTAAGAGCGGGCATCTGCATCTTTTTTTCGACGAACAATGGCAGGTGAAAGGCAGGCTGGTTTCCTACGGTCACGATATAGAAGCCAGCTGGTTACTGCTGGAGGCCGCACAGACCATCCATGATGCCGAACTGACGGCCGACTTCAAAGCCATGGCGCTAAAGATGGCGCTGGCAACGGAAGAAGGGCTGGCCCGTGACGGCGGGCTATGGTATGAATATGAACCCTCCACACAACACATGGTAGCGGAAAAACACTGGTGGCCGCAGGCGGAAGCCATCGTAGGATTTGTAAATGCGTGGCAGCTGCAGCCATCCGGCAGGTTCCTGCAAAGGGCGTATGACTGCTGGAAGTTCACCGAAGAGCATCTGCTGGATAAAACACATGGCGAATGGTATTGGGGTATCCGGGAAGACGGCACCGTGATGGAGGAGGACAAGGCCGGCCTGTGGAAATGCCCGTATCACAACGCGCGGGCTTGTATGGAAATTATGAAACGTTTGTAACTTCTGTTCGCGTATTCCCTGACACCCGGGGACCCAGGGCGTGCGCCCTGGATTCCCGGGTGTGTGGATTATACATCACTAATATTTGAACACACTGCGGGTTGTTTGATGCAGCCCGTCGCTCACCTGTACGAAATACATGCCTCCCGGCATGGCGGTGAGATTAAAATTAGCTTCGAGGGTGGTCTGATCGGCGGCCAGCACGGTGGCGGCCACCTGGTGGCCTTTCGCATCGAGTACGATCAGCCGGTATGATTTATTCTTTTTGTCAGTCAGCTTCACTTTGAAAGGCCCTGTGGTGGGGTTGGGATATACATTGACAGGTAACTCCTTGTCCAGTGTGGCCATCATATTGCCGGCCTGCAAGGCAAATAGTTCCCATTCTGCCAGCTGCGTACCCGTGTCACCGTTATTGGAGGTGATGTTCAGCCGGTAATAGCGGTAGGCGGTGGTATTGGTGCAGGTGTAGCTTTTGGTGAGCCCGCGGCTGGCGAAAGTTTCGTTGGAACGGCTGTCGATGCTGGTCCAGGTGATGGTGTCGTTGGAGCCTTGCAGCGTCCAGTTTTTCGGGTCGCGGCCGGGAACGTCGTTGCCGGAGGTCAGCGTGTATTTGGTGACTGCGGCGGGCGTAGTGGATTTATACTGTATCCATAAGGCGGTCCTGCCGCTGCGGAAGTATTTGGTGGCGGTGTTGTTGTCTATCAGGCTGGGGACGTCTTCCGAAGGTTTGGTAGTATTGGGATACTGGCCGGTGATAACGCCGCCGTTGTCGGTGATGTCTACCAGCTGGTTAACGGGTGGGGTGGAATTGGCGTTGTGTCCTACCATGGCAGGGGTGAGTATCCTGGCTGTTACCGGAGCGGTGGATACCTGGTCGGCGCCGGCGTCCAGGGGGAGTGCGCGGGATTGACCGTCCATATCGAACTTCACATCGGTGTAGCCGGAGGTGGCGGCGCCGATGGCCGGGCTGCCGGATTGCAGGTGGAAGGTGCCGGTGGTATCGCGGGCCACTTGTGGATTGGCGGTAACGTAGCCACCACTGGGGATAGCACCGGCGCTGGTGTTATAGATGATGTTGCCTTTCCAGGTGGGGTTGGTGTACGGACCGGCGATCTGCGCGGCGGTGCTACCTTCCTGGATGATGTTGTAGGCCACGTTGATGTAGGTGGCGCCAAGACCATTGCTGCGGCCTGCCTGGGTGATGTTGGTCGTATTGTTGACAAGGGTATTAAAGGCAATCAGCACGCGGTCGGGGCGGTCGTGGCAGGTGAGGGGAGAGCCGTCGGCCACTTCACCGTCGCCGTTGCCGATATTGATGGCAGGATTGCAGCTTTCGAAATGGTTGCTGTAGATGAAATGGTCATCGCCAAAGATGCGGATGCCGGGAGTGTTGATAAAGTAGTTGCCGTACACTTTGCATTTGTTGCCGTGGCGGAGGGTGAACTGTGCGGGACAGTCGCGGATGGTATTATACCGCAGCGTTACTGCCGATGCTTTCACGGAGATCATTTCATTTTCACCGGCGCATTGTTCAAAGAGGTTGTATTCCACGATGCTGTTGCTGGAAGACATGCTGTAGCCGCTCAGCCCGAACTGGAGTGTTTCGATGCCGTTGCCGGACTGGTGCTGCTGGTCGAGGAAGTAGTTGTGGTGTATCCACAGGCTGTCCGCGATCTGGCTGCCGCTGCCGCGGATGGCAAGGAAACGGCCCAGCGCATTTTTATGCTGGAAGGTGTTGTAATCTATTTCATGGTGGCTGCCTGCGATGGTCAGGTTCTCACCGTCACCCGGCGTTTCGAAGATGTTGCGGGTAAAACGGCAGAACGAGGTGCCGCTGCCCGTTTTGGCTTTATTGGCGCTGTGGGTGAATTTAAATCCCTGCACCACGATGTATTTCGCGGGGCTGGAGATGTTAAACCCGCCGGTGCCGGTGATGATAGCGCCGGCGATGGACTGCGCTTTGATGGTGATGGGCTGTGCTGCCGTGCCTTGTTTGGTGATGGAGATATCGGCCGAAGCGGTGTAGGTGCCGTTGGCCAGGATGATCACATCACCGGGACTGGCGTTATTGATGGCAGACTGCAAGGCCGACAGGGATGTCACCGTCGTTTGTGCGTTGGATGTTTGCGTGGCTGCCAGCCAGCATAATAAAAGCAGGGGGAGTAATTTTTTTCTCATGTGGAATGTTTAAAAGGGTGGTGGTAGGGTGTCTGGGCGCGACAAATCCGGGCTTCAGGTCTTTCAGGATAACTAACGGTCTTCATTTATGCAATCGTTTGCATTTGCAAGAAAAGAAAAAATATTCGGATTAAAAAAACTGTTTTTTAAGTACTTACTGCTGAAGCAATTAGTTACTTTTAGGAGAAGTAATACAGCATGGAAACGATTGACTACAAACTGGAAGCGGCCAGAAAAGCGTTGACCTATGTCCGCCAGGGACATACGATAGGATTAGGAGCGGGCAGCACGATCGCCCACCTGGTGCGGGAGCTGGCGGCGGTGCCGGGCCTGCGGGAAAGTATCTCCGTTGTAACGGCCTCTTTTAACACCCGGCTGCTGTTGCAGGAGCATGGGTTTACTATTCGGGAAGCAGCTTCCGTGGCGCAACTGGACCTCCATTTCGACGGGTGTGATCAGTTTGACCGTAGCCTCAACGCCCTGAAAAGCGGCGGCGGCGTACATACGCTGGAAAAGCTGCTGGCCGCCATGGCGCAACGGTTTATACTGGTAGGCGATGGCCCTAAATATGTGGAAAAGCTACTGCCTACGGTGCCGGTGGTGATAGAACTGATACCGGATGCGTTGTCTTTCGTGCAACAGGCGTTGCTTCGCGTGTATCCTGATGCGCGCCCGCAGTTGCGGCTTAGCAACAAAAAAGACGGCGCTGTGATCACAGAACGGGGCAACCTGCTGATAGACATCTACTTTACCGCATTTCCCCCGGTTGCAGAAATAAATCCACAGTTGAAGGCCATCCCCGGCATACTGGAGACATCCCTGTTTTACCGGATGGCCCATGAAGCCATTATAGCGGGAAAAAACGGGGTGACGGTCGTATTTCCTGAAAGATAGATCAGTCTGTCTTATCTTTGTGGTATGAAGCAGAAAAGCAGTGATCCCCGGCAGCGGTTGCTGGATACGGCGACCGACTTATTTTACAGGCAAGGCTACCATGCTACCGGCATCAACCAGGTATTGCAGGAAGCGGGTGTGGCCAGGGCCAGCCTGTACCTGCATTTCGCCTCCAAGGAGGCGCTGCTGGAAGCTTTCCTGGAATACCGGCACAACTACTGGTTTGACGCCCTGAAAAGCTTTACGGAAAAACCTGCCAAACCCAAAGAGAAAATCCTTGCCGCCTTCGATTTCCTGCTGGACATCAACGAGCGGGAAAATTACCGTGGGTGTGCTTTTTTAAATATCCTCTCTGAAATTACAGCGCAGGACGGGGAAGCCCTCCGCATTATCCGCGATCATAAGAAAGACCTGCGCGCTTATTTCTCTGCTATTCTCAACAAAGAAAAACAACTGGTGCAGGACCACATCTACCTGCTTTTTGAATCTGCTATGGTGGAAAGTCAGCTGTATGCCAACCAATGGCCGGTACAGGAAGCCAGAAAGATGGCATCTGAACTGCTTTAGTTAGCCGCCGCCTGTTTTAGTTTTTGTTCTACCAGCAACGCATGTAATACTTCGGTGGAAAGTCCGTGCAATGTAAGCCGGAAAGCGGCGCCATAGGTGGGCAGCGGAATCATGGGGTGTTTGTTGTTCAGCGCCACCAGCCGTTCGGGGCAGTTCATGATCGTGGCGGCATACAACCCGATCACCTCATCCAGCTGCAACGAATTGGAAGCTCTCCAGAAATCACTGTCAGTCAGAAAGAACTGGTATACCGGCGTGAATATCTCAATAGCGGTAGCCAGATCGATGCAGTTGCTCCATTTGTTACGGAATGGCTCGAAGGGCAGTGGGCCAACGGTGATGGCACTAAAATCAGGAACAGTTACTTTGGTAATGGTCTTGTCCTTTGCTTTCAGTGCATTATTCAGGTTGATGATAAAGTTGTAGAGATTAAGATCGTGCTGCAGAAAGAGGTCGTCTTTCACGGCGTTGACAGACACCGGTTTCAACGGATGCATGGGAATATCTTCGATGTCTTTCACATTGTCTTTAATAAACCGCAGCACTTCCGAACCCAGGTAGAAATGACGCAGGATCAGGAAGTTGGCTTCCGGCGTAATGCAGTATTTCATGCCCCTGTACAGCCAGCGGTGCAGCCGCTGCGGCGCATTGATGACGTTGGGGGCAATGGTTTTAAATACCTGCAGCAGAATGATGCCCAGCCGGGCAAATACTTTTACGAAGGGGTACAGGAACTGTTTGGTCCTGCGGCTGGAATCATAGAGGAACGCTGCCTTGGCGTCCGGATTGAACGGGATGCTCTTGTCGAGAAACAGGGCATGCCAGTGGCTGGGGTTTCTCGGGTTGTTCTCCAGCTGTTCAAAATAAGCACTGTCTTTCATACACAAGTACAAATATGGGTCAGTAATTTCCGATTTGCTCCAGTTGCAGCCGGTATAAACGGCCTACCACTTTAGCGGTTTTTACGATTCTTTCTGCAAGGGTAGTGGTCAGCAAGCCTGACTGGATCGCGTTTTCAAACCGCTCAAAGTGATTTTCGTTGGAATCGCTGGTTTCGTGGTAAGTGAAAAACGATACCTGGTCGTCACGCAGCTGCAGCTGTTGCTGGATAGCGCGTCCCCAGTTGCCCGCTACACGGTTGCCAAGGCCTTCGATGATAAACATACCGCCCAGCAGGTCAAACGGGTCCGGCTGGCTGGCCCGTTGGAACATGTAAGCGCTCAACGCTTCGCTGCCAATGTTTTTCTCTCCCCGCTGCAGTTCTTCGAGGCTGCCGCCGCATTGAATATAGTTCTTTTCCAGTATCTGGTAGTCCCGGTGTTCGTCGCGGGAGTGGGAGATAAAGGAAGAGCGGATATCGAAATGTTCGATGCTCACGTTGGAGGCGGCGCGGGCGATCCACTGGGAGCCGTCTATTACCTGCTGACGGAGGTTGAACAACAGTGCTTTGTATTCTTCCAGTGTGAGCGTGCCGGAAAATATCTTTTTAACAATGGGTACCTGTCGCAGGGAACTTTCAAAATCTATCCACACTGTCGTCAACTGGCGTATCAGCCATTCGAGTACGGGGTTTTCCAGCTGTATCCGTATTTCCGGCGCCTTGATGGCTGTCAGTAAGGAAGACGGATCAAAGGTATGCGAGGCTGTTGGCGGTACTACCGTGAGCATCATAAAGCCTGTGATAAAACGACCGCTTTCCGGTACCATGCACAGTATTTTATCGCCTGCTTTCAGGGGTTTGCTGCGCAGCAGTTCTTCCAGCAATACGAAGATGGAAGCGGTACCCACGTTACCGACGGAGTACAGGTTGCTGAACCATTTTTCTTCCGGGATGGCAACGCCACCTTTGGCCAGCAGTTGTATGATCTTTTCCTTAAAATGGTGGGAAGAGTAGTGGCATACCAGCCAATCAAACCCCGCTGCGTCAAACTTCCCTTCATCGATCAGTTCAAAAAAGCGTTGCACGCCGAGCTTCACCATGTTGTCCACCAACCGCAGGTCCTGCTTCAGGTTGAGCGCTCCGTCCTTGTCAGCCGCGGAGAAGCTGTCATAGTCCATCCAGGATAGCGGCTGGCCACCGGCTTCTCCTTTGTTTCTGCCTGCGTACATGCATACTTCATACAGGTGTGCATACGACCGGAGGTCTATCCATTCTATTTGTAAACTGATATGTTGCGCCGCTGGCCTGTTTTGTAATAACAACGCGCCGGCGCCGTCAGACAGCATCCAGCGGAGAAAGTCTGTTTCCAGTTCCAGTCCGTACCCGTCCCGGATGCGTTGCTGTTGTTCGAACCGCTTGGCTTTAAACAGCCTGCTGGCCAGTTCTCCGGCGCATGCTACTGCTGTGTGGGCTGCGCCGGTCTGTATATTCGTATAGGCGTTTTTGATAGCCATTAATCCCGCAGCGCATACGCTCTGGTGACTGGCAATTTCGCAGGCAGGGTTGCCGAGGTCGGCATGCACCATGCTGGCGAAACCTGGCACCGGCAGGTCTGACTGCGTTGTGGCGGCTGATATGAGTTGTATATCTGTCTTGCTGGCGCCGTTCCGGTTCAGGCAATCTTCAATAGCCCTGGCGGTCATGCCGCTAACGGTATGGGTTGTACGCTGTTGTTTGTCCAGCGCGTAATACCTTGATTGGATGCCGTTTTGAGACAGCATTTTTGTCTTGCTGCGGGAAGGCTTT
Source organism: uncultured Chitinophaga sp. (assembly GCF_946479755.1). The sequence continues at coordinate 184,794 of NZ_CAMLHC010000002.1, forward strand.
CCATCAATCATTCCAAGGTATTCCTCTATTTCATCATTGTGAACAGGCGCGCCCGGGAGATATTTACCGGCTGCCGTGATATAGACGTTCTCTAATTGCATATTGGTGTTTATCAACGGTGGATGAAAATGTGTGACTCGTTATGGGAAGTTAAGATAGCCGATTTTTCAAATATAGCAAGCTGATGGGGAGATAAATAGATGTTAAAATTGTTCCTGGTACTGGATCTTTCGCGGCATTATCCCCGTCGCCATGAAAAAAGGCGTAGTGGGAAAACCGGCATTTAACTTTAACGGCCATGCAGCGGTAGCCGTATTGTCTTTCATAAAATCGTAGTTGAAAATTTTTCTGATAGGTTATGGTTAAATTTTTTTAATGGTTTCTATTTAGCTTGTTCACAGGGAGACTATTCAGATTATCCATAGGAGTTTCTTTTTAAAATTCTCCGCAGCCCTGCTTTCAAATTTTCTAGTGAGATTTGTGATTGGCTTCAACAGCTTTTGGTTATCGCCATTCGGCCACAATCATCCACTAATATCACCCACTAACATCGCCAAACAATCAACCAATAACATCATCAAAGAGCAATCATCAAGCAACATTTAACAATCAGTAGTCATTTAACAGTAATCACCAACGCAATCATCAAACAGCAATCATCAACACAATCATCCAACATAATCATCAAACAATAATCATCCAACACAATCATCCAACACAATCATCAAACAACAATCACCCAACACAATCGCCCAACACAATCATCAAACATAATCATCAAACAACAATCAGCGACCCACCGACCATGACTTGCCCCTAAAACTTTTCTCCTTCTAAATTCTCCTCCTCCTAAATTCCCACCCCAAAAAAATTTCTTGCTCAAATAACAATAAATCCTACCTTTACTAGAAAGTAGACAGATCGGTCTGTCTGTAATTGTAAATCAAAAAAATAAAAACATGGAACAGAAACCTCCCTTTCCTCCCTTCACCCTGGAAACCGCCTTGCAGAAAGTTCAGATGGCTGAAGATGCCTGGAACAGCCGTAATCCTGAAAAAGTATCGAAAGCCTATACGGTGAACACTGAATGGCGTAACCGGGACCAGTTCATCAACGGCCGGGAGGAAGTTGTGGCCTTTTTGACCAAAAAATGGGAAAAAGAACTGGATTACCGCCTGAAAAAGGAACTGTGGAGTTTCACCGACAACAAAATAGCCGTGAAGTTTGAATACGAATGGCATGACAAAGCGGGTAACTGGTTTCGTTCCTACGGCAATGAATTATGGGAGTTTGACGCTTACGGCCTGATGCAGCGCCGGTTTGCCGCCATCAATGACGTGCCTATCCGCAGCAATGAAAGGAAATTCAGCGGTGAAGCAGACCCATTGGTGCTGGCTTGTTAACTATTAACAAGCTCATCATTTATTGCAGGAACGGGAATTGTGGTAAGAACCTCCAAAAGTGCATACTATGGAAAACATTACCAACGTAGAAGAGATGGCAGACAGGGCATGGTTTCAGGTAGCGCCTGGCGTGTGGGGTATCCGTGATCTTTTTGTGAATATGTACCTGGTACAGAACGCACGTACCCGCTCATGGGTACTGGTAGATGCAGGACTTCGTACCTCGGCCCCTAAAATCAAAGCGGCAGCGCGGCAGCTGTTTGCCCCGCACTTTGTACCTTCGGCAATTGTACTGACACATGGCCATTTCGACCATGTGGGCGCACTGCCATCACTGTTGCGGGAATGGGAAGTACCGGTATATGCACATTACCTGGAAGCGCCTTATCTGACGGGCCGGTCGGCCTATCCGCCACCGGACCCCTGCGCCGGCGGCGGACTTATGACGATGATGTCATGGACTTTCCCTAAAGATCCCATCGACCTGAATGGTCACCTGCTATTGCTGCCGGAAGATAAAACGATCCCCGGACTGGATGGCTGGCGTTACATCGAAACGCCCGGACATACGCCCGGACACATCAGCCTTTTCCGGGAGGAAGACAAACTGTTGCTCGCGGGCGACGCTTTTGTGACTACCCGCGCGGAAGCACTAAGCAGCACTATTACACAAGCCAGGCACGTTTCCGGCCCCCCGAAATATTTCACGCCCGACTGGATATCTGCAGAAACCAGCGTAAAAAAGCTGGCGGAACTGCAACCGGAAGCGGTGGCCACCGGTCATGGACGCCCTCTCTACGGCGCCGGGATGCAGCACCGCCTGCAACGGCTCGCCGATCACTTTAAGACGCTGGCCAAACCTCGCTGCGGGCGCTACGTAGAAGAGGCGGCGGTCGCGGGCGTCAACGGGGTTGAATATGTACCCGCAGCCCGTATTCCCAAATGGTTGATAATGGCCGGCGTGATAACACTGGTCGCTACCGGCGCACTGTTGTACAACCGGCGTAAGTCATAAACCCGTTGCTTATGTGCGCTCAAAGAACTCCCGGCAAACAGGTCATGCCCAAACCCGGCAATACCACGCCCATGCTGGCCACGCTCGCGGCGTCGGCCACCGACGAACCGGGATGGCTATACGAAATCAAATGGGATGGCTATCGCGCCCTGGCTTTCCTCGACAAGGGAAGCGTGGAGCTACGATCACGTAACAACAAATCCTTCAATGAAAAATATTACCCCGTTTACCAGGCATTGCAGCACTGGAAAGTCAACGCTGTTGTAGACGGTGAAATAGTAGTGATCGATGAGGAAGGGTACACGGACTTTAGCCAGTTGCAGGAATGGCGTAGCGAAGCAGACGGTCAACTGGTATATTATCTCTTCGATATCCTCTGGCTCAATGGTAAAGACCTCACTGCGCTACCGCTGGTGCAGCGCAAGAAATTACTGCAACAACTGATGCCGGTGAATAACGTTATCCTTCGTTTCAGCGAAGGATTTATAACAGATGGTACCGACTTCTTCGAACAGGCCAGGAAGCTGAAGCTGGAAGGTATTATGGCCAAGAAGACCGAAAGTCATTATACGCCCGGCATCCGCACACGCGACTGGCTCAAGATAAAAACCAGTAACCGGCAGGAAGTCGTCATCGGCGGCTATACGAAAAACGAAGGATCTTCCAAACCATTTAGTTCCTTACTGGTAGGGGTATACGAAAACGGAAAATTACAATACACCGGTAAAATTGGTACCGGCTTCTCCGTTGCGCAGCAACAGGAGCTGATGAAACAGTTTGCTTCGCTGGAAGTAAAAAAATCCCCGTTTACCGTTATTCCAGACGTGAACAAACCTTCCCGCTTCCGGCCTAATCCGCCGCAGGCGGAGGCGGTGTGGCTGAAGCCCAAACTGATCTGCGAAGTCAGTTTCCGGGAAATGACGACCGATGGCGTCATGCGGCATCCCTCGTTTGAAGGGATGCGGGAAGATAAAACACCGGCACAGGTAACCGCGGAAAAGCCGGTGAAAGCCCGTACCACTCAATCAAAAGCGGCCGCGGAAAAGAAAACCACCAAAGCAACGTCACTGAAAAAAGCGCTGAAGCCCGCTACGGCGAAAGTCCGCAATACGTTGCTCAACCCCGGCGAAGAAACACAGGTACGCACCATCAATGGCCATGCGCTGAAATTCACTAACCTCAGCAAGGTCTACTGGCCAGGTGAAAAAATCACCAAACGCGATCTGATCAACTATTACTACCAGATGGCGCCTTATATGGTACCTTATATCAAAGACCGGCCGCAGTCGCTCAACCGCTTTCCCAACGGTATCAAAGGAGAAAGTTTTTATCAGAAAGATGTTTCGGGCAAAGCGCCCGACTGGGTGCCTACTTTTCCGTATCATAGCAGCGATGAGCCCCGCGAAAAAGAATATCTCGTAGGAGAAAACGAAGCCACGTTACTATACATGGCCTCACTGGGGTGTATTGAAATCAACCCGTGGAGCAGCCGGCTGCGGAAGCCGGAAAACCCCGACTGGTGTATTATCGACCTGGACCCTGATAAAACCACTTTTGACGAGGTGATTGAAGCGGCGCAGGTAACCCATGAGATACTGGAGGCTGCGGACATCCCCGGTTACTGTAAAACTTCCGGCTCTACCGGTCTGCATATCTATATCCCGCTGGGCGCGAAATATACTTACGAACAATCCAAAGAATTCGGCCGTATCATCGCCCGGCTGGTGCATGGCCGTTTGCCGGATACGACCAGTATTGAACGGGCTACCAACCGGCGCAAAAGGAAGATGTACATCGATTTCCTGCAAAACAGGCCACAGGCCACCGTAGCAGCGCCCTATTCCCTGCGTCCCAAACCCGGCGCCACGGTGTCTATGCCGCTGCACTGGGAAGAAGTGAAGAAAGGGCTGACCATGAAAGATTTTACCATTCATAATGCCGTGCAACGGGTACGCGAACAAGGCGATATTTTCAAACCCGTATTGGGCAAAGGTATCAACATGAAGACGGCACTCGCCGGTCTCGAAAAACTGTTCCGCGAATAACAGAAAGATAGTATCTTCCCTATCACCGCATCTTAAAAGAATTCGCATGAAGCCTGTTACCGTATGCTTTGGAGAAATACTCTGGGACATATTTCCCAACGGCGTCCGCAAGTCCGGCGGCGCCCCCTTTAATGTCGCCTATCATCTTTCCCGCCTCGGGATGGACAGTCATATTATCAGTTGCACCGGCGACGATGAAGCCGGTGAAGCGCTGCGGCAGATCCTCCGCCAGTGGCACATCCCGGAAGAGACGGTGCAGCTGGACCCACAGCAACCTACCGGCGCTGTGCTGGCTACCGCAGGGGCTAACCACGAAATGCATTATGATATCCTGCAACCGGTAGCATGGGACTTTATCGCATGGCAACCGGAACAGGAAGCGCTCATCCGCCGCGCCGGCGCTTTCGTCTTCGGCAGCCTCGCCATCCGCAGCGAAGTGTCGCGCCGCACGCTATGGAAGCTGCTGGACGCCGCCCCTTACAAGGTGCTGGATATTAACATCCGTCCGCCGCACAGCGATATGAATACCATCCGGGAACTGTTGCGCCGGGTGGACCTGGTGAAGATGAATGAAGAGGAACTGCAACTGGTACTGCAGGCTACCGGTGATACTTCCGGCTCGCCTGTAGACGGCGCCCGTAAGGTGATGCAACACTACGGTGTACCGCAACTGATCATCACCCGGGGCAGTAAAGGCGCCGTGTATATAGACGGGCAGTCGCAATACGAACGCCCGGCCAAACAAGTGACCGTGAAGGACACGGTGGGCAGCGGCGACTCTTTCCTTGCCGGCTTCCTGTCGCAGCTACTGAAGGGACGCCCGGTACCGGCCGCGCTGGACCTGGCGGTGGAAGTCAGCGGTTTTGTCACCACCTGCGAAGGCGCCAACCCGGAATATGACAGCAGCCGGTTTGATGTTTGATTTTTGTAACTTTGTCATATGCCAAAGCCACAATCCATCGCAGAGTTCTACCAGGAGAAAATGAACTGGGTGCCCGACAATCTCCAGCAGGACATCGGGCATTTTAATGTTTTCCGTATGGAAGACTGTAAGCCGTCGAGCCCCAGTATGTCTTACAACCGCCGGGATTTCTATAAGATAAGCCTGCTGCGGGGGCGGTTCATTTATCATTATGCCGACAGGAGCCTGCTGGCAGAAACCGGCAACCTGCTGTTCTTCAACCCGCAGGTGCCCTACGCCTGGGAGCAGTTGTCTGAAGGACAGGCCACCGGCTACTTCTGTATCTTCCGCGAATCTTTTTTAACCGAGATGGGGCGCTACACCTTGAAAGACCTGCCCATGTTCCACCCGCGGGGGAAGCCTTCCTATAAGCTGACGCCGGAGCTGGAGAAGGAAGTGGAGCGGCTGTTCCTTAAAATGCTGGATGAAATCAACAGCGACTACCGGGGTAAATATGACCTGATCCGTAACTACCTGATGGAAATGGTGCACCTGGTGATGAAGACGGAACCTTCCGAAAGGCTTTATCAGCACCGCAATGCCAACGAAAGGATCGCGGCCGTTTTCATGGAGCTGCTGGAACGGCAGTTTCCTATTGAAGCGCCGGGGCGGGTATTCCGGCTGCGCGCCGCCGGGGATTTCGCGACAGAGCTGTCTGTGCATGTGAACCACCTCAACCGGGCGGTGAAGGAGACTACCGGGAAAACGACTACCAGCCTTATTTCCGACAGGATTGTTACAGAGGCGAAAGCGCTGCTCCGCCATACCGATTGGAATGTATCGGAGATCAGCTATAGCCTTGGTTTTGAGGAGCCTTCCCACTTTAATAACTTCTTCAGGAAACATACCCGGATGACACCCACCAGTTTCAGGGCTGTTTGATTTTTGCAATCATTCGTTTGTTTGGCGTAACAGCGGATATTCATCGCGTCCCTAATTTTGTTGCCATAAAAATGAACATCTTATGAGCAACAAAAAAGTATGGTTTGTGACCGGCGCTTCCAAAGGATTAGGCCGGGACCTTGTTAAAAAACTGCTGGCCGGCGGTTACCGTGTGGCTGCCACCTCCCGTAATCTCGATGACCTTCGTAAAATAGCTACCGACGATAATTTCCTGCCGCTCACGATGCAGCTGAATGACGAGTCCAGCATTGGCCAGGCACTGGCAGATACCGTGGCCCGCTTTGGCCGGGTTGACGTAGTGGTGAATAACGCCGGCTACGGCCTGGTAGGCAGCCTCGAAGAGCTGTCCGACGCGGAAGCCCGCGGCAACTTCGACATCAATGTTTTCGGTACGCTGAATGTTATCCGTAAAGCGCTGCCCTATTTCCGTGCACAAAAATCAGGACACATCTTCAACGTGTCTTCCATCGCAGGATTTAATGGCAGGTTCCCCGGTTTCGGTATCTATTGCGCTACTAAATTTGCGGTGGACGGCCTTTCCGAATCACTCGCGGAAGAAGTGAAGCCTTTCGGGATACATGTGACCATCGTTTCTCCCGGTTACTTCCGGACCGACTTCCTCACCAGCGGGTCTCTCGCCCAGCCGGCGCAACCTATCGCTGAGTATAAGCTGGTAAGGGAAGCACAGGCCCTGCACGTGAATGAAATCAATCACAACCAGCCCGGTGATCCGGAGAAAGCCGCTGACGCCTTTATACAGGTGAGCGAAGCGGAAAATCCGCCGGTACACCTCTTCCTCGGCGAAGACGCGTATAACATGGTATATGCTAAAATCGATGCTGTTAAAGAAGAAGTAGAAGCCTGGAAAACAACAACGGTGGGTACCGGTTACTAAAAAAAGAGAATCCCGGGCCTGCGCCCGGGATTCTTTATTGAATATCGAAGGTGTCGGTGATGGTTAGTTTGCCGGCTTTGCCTTTGGTGACCAGGTCGTGGACCTGTTTATCCGTCAGTTTTTTCCCTTTTACCTCAAAAGGAATTTTAAAGCCGCATACTTTGAAGTTGGCGCAGCCGTAGGCGCTGTTACCTTTTAACAACAGATGCTCCTTGCATTTGGGGCAGTTGAGCGCGCCGAGGTCCAGTGTTTTCTTTTCCCTGGGTTTGCGTTGCTTTTTAGGTTTATCTTCTGTGGCTGTTGCCGGCGCCGGCGTTTCGGGCGCGATGGTGATGGTTTTGTAACTGGCCGTTTTCACTTCTTTGGTGAGGTCCACCACCATGGTGATCAGTTCATCTTTGAACGTATCCATGGCATATTCGCCTTTCTCGATCAGGCGCAGCTTGCGTTCCCACTGGCCGGTCAGTTCGGGGCTTTTGAGCAGCTCCGTCTGGATGGTGTCGATCAGATCGATACCGGTTTGGGTGGCGAAGATGTTTTTTTTCTTTTTGTCGATGTATTTGCGGCGGAACAGTGTTTCAATGATATTGGCGCGGGTGGAAGGGCGGCCGATGCCGTTATCTTTCAGCAGCTCGCGCATTTCTTCATCATCCACCTGTTTGCCGGCTGTTTCCATGGCACGGAGCAGGCTCGCTTCTGTAAAGGCTTTGGGCGGAGAGGTCTTACCCTGATGGATACGGGGCGTATGCGGACCGCTTTCTCCCACTACAAAATCGGGAATGAATTTTTCTTCTTCCTCTCCTTCTTTTTTGATGCTGGTGTCGTTGGCATACACTTCTTTCCAGCCGGGTTCAATGATTTGTTTACCTGTTACCTTAAATGGCACCTGGCCTACTTTTCCCAGTACGGTGGTGTTGGATATTTTACATTCCGGGTAAAACGCGGCAATGAAGCGGCGTGCGATGAGATCATAGATCCTCTTTTCTTCCGGTGGCAGTCCGCCGCCGGGATGCACGCCTGTAGGGATGATGGCATGGTGGTCCGTCACCTTTTTATCATCGAAGACGGTTTTCAGTTTCGGAATGGGATTGGCGAGCACCGGGGCGGTGAGCGCCGCGTAGGGCGTCATGTCCTGGAGGATGCCGGCGACTTTGGGGTGCAGGTCTTCCGAGAGATAGGTGGTATCTACGCGGGGGTAGGTGACCAGTTTTTTCTCATAGAGGTTCTGCACGTATTTAAGGGTATCGTCGGCGGAGTACGCGTATTTTTTGTTGGCCGCCACCTGCAGGGAGGTGAGGTCAAACAGGCGGGGATTGCCCTCTTTACCATCTTTTTTCTCGAAAGAAGTCACTTCAAAAGGATGTTCCTGTAAGTAGGCGAGTCCTTTCTGCGCTTTTTCCACGCTGCCGAGGCGGTCAATGGCGGCGGTGAATTCGGTATCGCGGTATACTGTTTTCAGCTCCCAGTAGTCTTCCGATACAAACGCGTTGATCTCTTTCTGCCGCGCCACGATCATGGCGAGGGTAGGGGTTTGCACGCGTCCAATAGAGAGGACGGTTTTGCCGACGGCAAATTTTTTGGTGAACAGGCGGGTGGCGTTCATGCCCAGCAGCCAGTCGCCGATGGCGCGGGCGCTGCCGGCGGCATAGAGGTTATCGTACTGACCGGCATCCCGGAGCTGCTGAAACCCATTACGTATAGCCTCTTCCGTGAGAGAGGAGATCCATAGCCTCCTGACAGGAGCCGTGCATTTGGCTTTGAGCAGCACCCATCTTTGTATCAGTTCACCTTCCTGGCCGGCATCCCCGCAGTTGATCACTTCGTCACATTGTTGTACCAGTTGCTCGATCACTTTGAACTGCTTCTGTACGCCGTTGTTTTCTATCAGCTTAATACCGAAGCTGGGCGGGATCATGGGAAGATCTTCCAGCCGCCAGAATTTCCATTGTTCGTAATAATCATGTGGTTCCTTCAGTGTACAAAAATGGCCGAAAGTCCAGGTCACCTGGTAGCCATTGCCTTCGTAGTAGCCATCTTTGCGTTGCTTCGCACCGATTACTTCTGCTATGTCTCTGGCCACACTTGGTTTTTCTGCAATGCAAACTTTCATAAAAAGTTGAAATAGGGTAACAAATATCGGACAATTTACTGTTTTTGCCGGATTTTAATGGCTGTGGTATTAACCACGGGTTATCCTGAGAAGATTAACAATTATTAACGGGGGTAAATGTTCTTATTAACAATCTTCAAACAACCATTCCCCCTGAAATCCCGTAAATTGATACTGCTAAATCCTTAAACCCTGGCTTTTATGAAAGCATTCAACCAGGCATTGATCGTTCTTGCGAGAGACAAGGAGGTCACCATTGCGAACACCCGTCTAAAAGATACTGTAGGCGATTTTAAAACCCGTGAGATACTCCATCAGCTGCTGAATCATACGCAGGAAACAGCCTCTTACATCCATATGGACAAGTATGTGGTGCTGGAGGATATGACCGATTACGGCTTATGGGAGGAGTATATCATTTTTCCCAGGCTGGGCCACGACGCCGGCGAATCCATGTTACTGGCATTTAACATGGTGTTTGCCACCGGTTACCAGGAAGTGGTCATGATCGGTATGGACTGCCCGCACCTGTCTCCCGAACTGCTGGAAGAGGCGTTTACCGCCCTCCGTCACAACCAGGTGGTCATCGGTCCGGCGCAGCATGGCGGTTTTTATCTGCTGGGCATGCAACGTTTTTACCCCGAATTGTTTGATTTTATGGATGCGGGCGCTTCCCATTGGCTCCGCCGCCTGCTGACAGCCATCAACCAGCAACAACTGCGGTTCACTTTCCTTCCTACGCTGAACGTAGTGCAGGAACTGGCCGATGTGCCGGAGGACTGGCTGTAACTTAGGAGGCCATGATGATGACTGATGCTCCTGATGCAGGAGATCGCAGCGGACGTTTTACCGGATACGGTGCGGAGAAATCGCAGCGAATATTTTTTAGGGAGATGACCGCCCGGAAGATCACAACGGATTTTTTTCCGGAGATATTCTATTTTTGACAGATGAGTAACCCCCATTCATCGTACCAGTCCCCGTTCGGACTATTACAGGCCGAAGCAGCGCCAGACAACCAGTTTGTGTGGAAAGCCGGTTTTCCTCTTGAACATCCGTTATTCAGCGGCACTGTGCCGGTATATCTTCTCACAGCAGCGGAGCGGTTGTCTCCGGAGATGTTGCGTTTTACAGAAGAAATAGTGGCCCGCGCCGGGGAGTACATCGAAAAATCACTGTTGTTTATCCAACAGACACTGGCCGGCGACCCTGATAAATACAATATCACGGCAGCCGAACGTCCCTGGCTGGACCTCCCTGTCAGCGAGTTTCCGCTGGAGTTTCCACAGTTTACCTTTTATGAATCAGAAGAGTGGTTGATGCACTTTGCAGGAGGGCGGTTTCAAATCTGTGACCCATATGGCATCGCCGTTAGTTATCGTTCTACCGTTCCCGTTAGCGTGGAGAACCTGGAAGACAGCGATCCCATGGAATAGATGCCTGTTGGGTTAAAGTCCCTGTGCTGACTTATATGCTTTGATCATCGCTTCAATTACTGTTCTTTCCAGGTAGCCGGCCCATCCGAGTGCATCGCTTTCATGGATGGCGTCTGTAATTTGCAGGTCGGGCCCGGCAGATAAGGCCAGTTGTGCCAGCGCGATATCGTTTTTATCTACGGCGGCGTGTAGCAATGTATACTGAAAATTCCCGTACAGGCGGTTTATTTCTGCCGGGTTTTCTGCCAGCAGGGCGGCGGCACGGTCTTTCCAGCCGAGGTTCCATGCGTCCAGCGCGCTGCAGGTGACGCCGTGGGCGATCAGCCACTCTGCTGATGCCGGTTGCCGGCAGTGGACGGCCAATTCCAGCAGCTGCATGCCATTGCAGAGAGGCTTGTTAAGGTCAGCGCCGGCGAAAGCGGCCAATGCCGCCATATCTCCTTTGCCAACAGCTTCTGCGAGGGCTGTCTCGGCAGCGTCAGGCGGACGGCTTTGCAGCCGGTCGTCGGTGATCCACCAGGTAAGTCCGTCTCCTATCCACTGAAAACCTAATTGCTCATATACTGGTCTGCCCATCGGGTTGGCATTGAGGGTGGCATAGTGATATCCTTTTTCCCGGGCGTACAGGCAGGCGGCGCTGACGATGGCTTTGCCGATACCCTTCCCTCTTGCTTCCGGTACCACGCCTACATTGTAAATACCGGCTACTCCGCCGCCGAATAACAGCAGCGTTTGCGCTACGATGGTCCCGTTCAGGGTGGCAACAAAACGTTGTACCTGTGCAGGATCCTCGTGTTGCAGGCCTGTTGATCCGTTGCTGTTATTACCCGTATAAGGCAGCGCTGTAATGGTGTGTAGGGGCGTTTCATTGTCGGGGGCAATATGCAGGCCTTCCGGTGAGGGATAGCCGGTGTTGATCGTTTGCAGGTCCAGCGACATCCAGCAGGGTTGCCATCCGGGCTGAAAGCCCCGTGCGAGGAGCAGTACGTCGAGATGTGCTGTTGCCGCCGGTTGTAAGGACCAGCATCCGATATGTTTTCCCTGCTGTCGCTGGTAGAAATCCATCATTGTGTTCAGCGGGGTAATGTTATCCGATAGTGCCGGAAAGAGGATGGTACCGGCACCTTCCTTTTCGGTGTAGGTCCAGCAAAGACCCTCTTGCTGGTGGATAACGCCGTTTTTAATGCGGGCATCGAGAAAAAACAGGTCGCGGTGGTTTTCCGCGATGGCAGCTTTGAGCTGTTGGGTGGTGGCGTTGCGGGTGATGATATGCATGAATTCAGGTTGACGAACAACGGAAATTTACGGATTATGGAACGAACATTCAAACCGGGGGAGGGTTAGGGCTAAAAAGAAAAAAGCCCACATTGTAAAAACAATGCAGGCCTGTTCAGAATCCTTGGTGCTTTCGCACCGCAAATGAAAGTACTGTTTAAGCGGCGTTTTCTGTCAGTCCCCAGTCTTTATACTGTGCTCTTATCCTGCTCAGCATGGGACCTTCAAAGGCGACACATCCGCCGGCGAAAAACTCGGTCCATGTAAGATCACTGTTGAAGTGAGCGAGGGTGTAGCCGTTATCGAATGTCAGCAGGAGCTGATTTTTTTCCGGCAACACCTGGAACTGGCCGAGTGTGTTGAGCAGCAGCCTCCTGAGGGCGCCGCTGTCCATATAGCCTGCTGCTGTTTCATGGCACAAAGGGAAAAGGGTGTGTACCATCACGTAGTCAGACAGGAATGGTTGGACGTTAAAATGAGCAGCGGCGAGCAGTGACATTTCGTAGTATGCTGCCGCTGATTTCAGTTTATTTCCAGGTCTTTTCACCTTTTTTCATTTTATCGAGGATATCCTGATAAGTCTTTTTATCGCTGGCTGGTGCCAGTTCCACTGCCTTTTCTTCCGTAGCGATAGCATCGTCTTTTTTACCGGCTTTATAGAGCACATTGGCATAAGTGTCAATGTAAGCCGGGTTGTTGTCCACTTTCAGCATGTGCTGGCACCAGTTGGCCGCATTACTGAGGTGGGTGGGGTCTGAGATGTTTTCGAAGACGGTCCACGCGTAGGTGTTCAGTTCATTGGCGGAAATGTACGGTGCGCATTTACCTACGTATTGATCGGCGGTAGCGGCGAAGTTGTTCCAGTCTTTGAGGTTCAGGAAGTGGATGGTTTTGGCGCGCAGGAATATTTCTTCTCCCGGGGCGCCGTATTGTTTGGTTTTTGCTTCTATTTTGTTCCAGTCGGGTGTGGTGGCTGCGTCCTGCACATAGGGCTGAATTTCTTCGCCGTAGATGATGGTCATCAGTTTCACGTCGGCCTGGCGTTTGCCCAGTGTCTGGTTGATCTGGTCGCGGTTGTCCAGCAGGAGCGAGAAACCTTTGTCGCGGCTGTTGGTCGTGAATTTATTCACAAAGGACATCTGGCTGCGGGTTAAGGGCGCTTTCATTTGTCCGATGTAGTCATTGGCAATTTTCACGGCGTTAGGTTTGTCGTTTACGCGCAGGGCCATTTGCGCGAGTTCCTGCAGGAAAGGACCGTCTTTTTTGCCGTTGTTGTATTCCGCCAGCAGGGCGGTGTACCGGTTGTCAGGATTGGTGGTGTCGATGTCTTTGACGATGAAGGCGGCGGCCACGTCGCTGGTAGGCGGTACGAAGGTGCTGTGTATCTGTCTCAGTTGTCCTACGGGTATTTTAATGACTTCACGGTCGTAGGAGATCAGGCCGTTTTCCTCTGTCTCCACATCGAACGGTTCTGTGTAGATGGAGCCGCTGAGTCCTTCTTCTTCATATATTTTCAGGTGTTTGTTCATGAAGCCGTATTTGCGGGCGAAGGCGGAAGCGGGAATGGAGATATAGCCCCATCCGTCGGCTTCGTTCCATTGGTGGTTGGGCGTTTTAACCTGTACGCCACCCCATTCGCCGAGTACCCTGGCTTTGCCGGGAAGGGCAGGGGAAATGCCCGGACCGGGGTATTCATGTACGTCGGTGAGGTCGCTGCTTTTCCATTTTTCGTTGGCGTCTTTGGGAGACTCCCGGTCATAGTTTTCGCCGGTGTGGCCGTTAATGATACGGGAGGGGTCCATTTGTTTCATCGCTTCTGTGAGCCTTTGCTGATCGTACCGCGCCCATCCTTCATTGAACAATACCCAGCACACGATAGAGGGGTGATTGAAGCAATGTTCTACGGTAGCGATGTTTTCTTTTTCAAAGTTTTTGCGGGCGTCTGCGGTGTTGTTGGCGCAGGTCACCATGTCCTGCCAAACGAGGATACCTTCTTTATCGCAGTGGTAATACCAGCGGGAGGGTTCTACTTTCACATGTTTGCGGATGGTATTGAAACCCATGGATTTGATGGCGAGTACATCGAATTTAAGCGCTTCGTCTGTAGGAGCGGTATACAGACCGTCGGGCCAGAAGCCCTGGTCGAGTACGCCGAGGTTATAGGTGTATTTGCCATTGAGGAAAATGCGGTCCTGTCCGTGTTCGTCTTTTTTGATTTCTATTTTGCGCATGCCGAAGTAGGAGCCGACGGTGTCGACTACTTTGTTGTTGTACAGCAGCTTTACGGTGAGGTTATAGAGGAAAGGTTCGTTGGGCGACCAGAGGCGGGCGTTGGGTACGGGCAGCCGGAGGGCGGTATTGGCTTTGCCTTTCACGCTGCCGATAACGGCGCCGTTGCTGGAGGCGATTGCTTCCACCGTATAGCCGTTGCCATTGCCGGCGGTGTTCACGCGGAGGTCGAGCTGTTGCTGGTCTACCTGCGGTGTCATTTTCAGTCCGTCGATATACACGGCCGGCACTGTTTCCAGCCATACCGTCTGCCAGATGCCGCTGGTGCCGGTGTACAGGATGTTCTGGGGGTGCAGCACCTGTTTACCGTGCGGGTTGTCGCCGGCGTCGGTCGGATCGAGCACTGATAATACCAGTTCATTGTTTTTATCTTTCAGTTGATCTGTGATATCGAACTGGAACCCGGTATAGCCACCGGTGTGGTTGCCGATTTTTTTACCGTTGAGGTAGACGGTCGCATCGAAATCGACCGCGCCGAAATGCAGCAGCACCCTGTCTTTCCCTTTGGCGGCGGGTTTATCGAATGTTCTTTTATACCACAGGCGTTGATCGGGCTGTAATGTTTTTTTGACGCCGGAGAGGGCCGATTCGAGTGGGAAGGGAACGAGTATCTGGCCGTCAAACGAAGCGGGTGGTGCTTGTGTGCCGGCGCTGGTGATGGCGTATTGCCAGAGGCCGTTCAGGTTTTCCCAGTTGGGCCTTACCATTTGCGGCCGGGGGTACTCGGGCAGTGTGTTGGTAGGGCTGACATCTTTTGCCCACCTGGTTTGCAGGGGGGACGATGTCATTTTCCAGGATACTGCCGTTTGGCCGGATGCGAGGATACTGAGGGTGGTGCATCCTATAAGGAGGAATGCAACGCTGATTTGTCGTAACATGTTTCAGGTCGGTTAAAATAAAATAGATAATCGATGTCTATAATATACGCAATGCGGGTGCTTACAGGCCGCAGCCGTGTATTCTGGTCGGTTTTGGGGAACAGTGCCTTATTAAAAGTGCCTATTCAAAATGGAGAACGCCTTGCTGATCGTAGCTGGATTTGATGCCGTCTGCGCGTTCCAGGTTATGCAGGAAGGCCTGCAGGGGCTGGTTTCTGTCGATGATGCCGAAGAAGCGTCTGCTGCGGACTCTTGGATTATCCAGGGCGATGGTGACGCCGAACCACCGCATGATAACGGGGGCGAGTTCCTGCAGGGAAGCGTTTTCAAAGGTGTATACGCCGGTGCGCCAGCCCAGCACCTTGTCCGCATCGAAGGTCTCTTTGGTGATGCCGTTACGGGCGCTGGTGAGTTCGTATCCTGGTTTGAGGACGATGTCCTTTTTGCCGGTAGCTACTTTCACGGAGCCTTCCACGAGGGCCACTTTCACGAGGCCCGAATCATAGGTATTGATATTAAAGGCTGTGCCCAGTACGTTCACCGTATTGCCGGGCAGGTGCACGATAAAGGGCTGGTCTGCTTTGGCGGCAACCTGTATATAGGCTTCCCCGTTGATCGTCACTTCGCGGGTTTTGCCCGGGAAGGTGAACGGGAAGCTGATGGTGGTGGCGGCGTTCAGTTGTATGCGGGTGCCATCTGCCAGCAGCAGGTGATAGTCTTTGCCTGCCGGAACGGTGAGGGTGTTGATCCCGCTGCCGCCCTGGTGGCTGGCGTCGAAGCTGAGCGTACGCTGCGTGTTGTTTAATATGGCGTTGCCCACCCGGATGCCTGCGGAGTCGTTGCTGAGGTCGATGGTTTTGCCTTCAGCCGTCACGAGGCGGATGGTATTGGGAACGCTGTCCGATACGGCTGCCAGCGGTGGCCGTTCAGCAGGTCTGAACAGGTACCAGCCGGCGGTAATGGCGAGCAAACAGGCGGCGGCAATACTGCTGACTTTCAGGACATAACGACGCCCGCTCCGTTTATTGAGGTCTGTCAGGACCTCCTCAACGGGATGCTGATCATGGCTTTCGCTAGCATCAGCCAGTAGCCGGGAGCGGTCGCGCTGGATGCTTTCCCAGATATTGCGTGCCTGGAGATCTTCCCTGATGGCGCTGTGCAGAAAGGCTTTATCGTCCTCGCTGATCATATCCAGCAGCTCATCCAGGGAGAGCTCTCTGATTTTTTCATAATCCATTTGAATCGGATGTTATCCTATTAACGGTGTTCACGACAAAAAGTACTATAGGTCGCGGGAAGATTTTAGTTTTTTTCTCAGAATTCTGAGGGTAGTGCTCATTTGATTTTTCACCGTTTGCAGAGAGAGGTTTTTTTCCGCCACGATTTCCCGTTGCGTTTTATCTTCCATGTATGACATTTCAAAGACAGTGCGCTGGGCTACCGGCAGGGCGTTAATGGCGGTGGCCAGCTGAAGTGACAGTTCTTTACGTTCCATAGGATTAATACAGGTGGTGAGCTCTTTGAGGCTCATATATTGATGTACATTACGCTCCTTTACCACACTGCGCCGGATCCGGTCCATACATTTGTTCCGCACACAGGTGGCCAGATAACTTTTCAGATGAAGATTGTCCGCCAGCTTGTCCCTGCGGTTCCAGATAATAATCAGCACATCGTGCACCACGTCCGCCGCCTCCTCCGCGTCTTTCAACACGTAGTTGGCCTCGATGTGCAGCCGTTTGTAATAACGGTTATAAAGCTGGGTGAATGCCCACTCGCTGCCGATCTTCAGATCAGCTACCAATTGTGCATCAGTGTAAGGTTCCATCGTACTTTCCCCCAATTGAATTATGTTTTAGCATAACTTACCGGTCAATAAAAAATATTCCCTGTATCTGCCAATGGTTATCCGGGAATAATAAAAAATAAAGGGGTCTTCAGAACAGTTACATGAATAGTATTAACTGTACGTTAATATACTGTTACCAAATTAAGATATTCTGCCATCGGGGAAACAGCCGCAACCATCATAGATTTGTTAAGCATTTGTAAAGCACGATTTAGTTACCGGCGACTTATTAAGCTTCGCGGAATTAACAGTCGGGTGATAGTACTTTTTGTGGCCCGATGCGTTTGGATATATGTAATGAATTTTTACGATCCAGCACTGTCATTGAAAAACCCCTGACCGGTATCACCCCTTTAGCTATTCACGATTCCAAACTTCCCTCGTCATTATTTTATGAAGACACGTTTCCTTATCCTCTGGCTCCCCCTCTTTTACCTCTCACCTCATCATACAGCCAGTCAGGCGGAGAAAATAAAAGTCAGTGTGAACGTCCGCAACGCCCCGCTGCGGGAAGTATTCAAACTGATCAGCCAGCAGACAGGCCTCCGCTTCTTCGGCAGTAACACCGCTCCCTACGACGCCAAAGTGTCCCTGCAACAGTCAGGGGCAGAACTGCGCAGCCTGCTCGATGAAATACTGCTGCCGCTCCACTACTCCTGGGAAATATCCGGCAAAGTGATCATCATCAGCAAAAAAAATGCGCCGGCCATCGCTCCGCCAGCGGATATCGTCACCCCCAACGCTCCCCATTCTCCCTGACCACCCGCACCGGCCCACTGCCGCCAAACGGCAACTGTACTGTTAAATATGTCGTATATTGCCCATGTACATGGGCTTAGAGCATCATATTATCATTATCGGAGGCGGCCTTGCCGGCCTCACCAGCGCCATCCACCTTGCCAGGGCAGGACTGCCCGTGTCGCTGGTGGAGAAAAATACCTACCCCCGCCATAAGGTCTGCGGAGAATATATTTCCAACGAAGTATTACCCTACCTGCAATGGCTGGACGCCGACCCTGCGGTACTGGCGCCGGCAGCTATCTCCCGCCTGCTGCTCTCTGCGGCCAATGGGAAAACCATCTCGGCAACACTGCCATTGGGCGGCTTCGGCGTCAGCCGTTACACCCTGGACCATTTCCTGCTCAACAAAGCATTGGCGGCAGGCGTCCGGCTGATCACCGACACCGTCACCGATGTGGCATATCATCATGATCACCACGTGGTACAGCTGAAAACACAGGCCCCGCTGACAGGGACCATCGTGCTTGGCGCCTTCGGCAAACGTTCCACGCTGGACCAACGGCTGTCACGCGCCTTCCTCCGCAAACCCGCCCCCTGGCTGGCCGTAAAAGGACGCTACGAAGGCGATTTCCCCGACGGACTGGTAGCCCTGCACAATTTTCCCGGCGGCTACTGCGGCGTTTCCAAAACGGAAACAGGCGCGCTCAACATCTGTTACCTCGTACAGATGGACAGCTTCCGCCGCTACAGCGATATTGACCGGCACCGCGAAGAAGTGCTGTACCGGAACCATCACCTGAAAACGATTTTTGACAACAGCCGTCCGCTGTTCGATCAACCGCTGGCCATCAGCCAGATTGCTTTCGGACAGAAAACAAAAGTGGAACAACATATGCTGCTGGCGGGAGATACCGCCGGCCTTATCCACCCGCTTTGCGGCAACGGGATGGCCATGGCCATCCACAGCGCCCGGATGGCGGCTACCGCCGTTCTGCGCTACTGCAACGACCCGGCATACGGCCGCCACCGGATGGAAACGGCGTACGCCCGGGAATGGGAAAAAGCTTTCAGTCACCGGATGAAAATGGGACGGCTGCTCAACAACCTGTTCCTGAAAGACCGGCTGTCGACCTGGCTGGTGCAGCAAATGGCATCCGTACCGGCGATATTGCCGTTTATTATCCGGCAAACACACGGCAAACCGAAACAATTTGCCATTTAATCATTTCGCCATTGAAATATTTAAATGACCAGATACCAAAATATCAAATAAATGATGCCTGATACCACACAGCGTATACTGGCACCGGAGATCATGGATGATTTTACCATGGAAGGTGAACGGCTGCAACGGGCGCTGGAAAAGATCGCGCAGATCAACCGGCGGCTGGGAGGCAACCGTATCACGGTAAAAGGCGTAGATATGCTGATGCGGCAACTGTCCGCCGGCAGGGAAGTACACATCGTGGACGTCGGCTGCGGCAACGGCGATATGTTACGGACACTCGCGGAACACGGCAGGAAAAAACAATGGAAGCTACGGCTGACAGGTATCGATGCCAACCCGTTCACCGTCCGCCTGGCAGGGGAACTGTCCGCTGCCTTCCCGGAAATCACTTATCATTGCCTCGATGTTACGCAGGGGCCTTTCCCGGAAATGGATGGAGACATCCTCCTGCTGACACTGACGCTGCATCATTTTACCGATCCGGAGATACTGGCGCTGATGCAGCATTTCCGCCGCTGTACGGCTGCCGGTATTGTGGTCAACGACCTGCATCGCAGCGGCCTGGCCTACCGGTTGTTTCAACTGCTGTGTTATGCGCTGCGCCTGGAAGATATGACGCGTTATGACGGCCTTACCTCCATCATGCGCGGATTCAAACGGTCGGAGCTGATGCAGCTGTCACAAAAACTAAATATCAGGCGTCAAAGCCTCCGCTGGAAATGGGCTTTCCGTTACCAGTGGGTTATATCTAACTTATGAGCGTAAAAATTCAATCAGTAGCCAAGGCATTACCGCCATATACCAGGCCTACCAGCGAGATCATGCCGTACCTGGACCTATGGCTGGCCGGACAAGATGAACGGTTTATCAGAAAGGTGAAGAAAATCTTTGAGAACGCAGCGGTGGACCAGCGCTATTCTATCATGAATGCGGAGGAAGTGTTCCGCTGCACCTCGTTCGAAGAAAAAAACAATTTGTATATCCGCGAAGGAACGGAGCTGGGGCGGCGTTGCCTGCAGGGCGCGCTGGACAAGGCCGGCTTACAGGGTGGTGACATCGATTTTATCATCACCGTCAGCTGTACCGGTTTTATGATCCCCTCTATGGACGCTTACCTGATCAACGCCCTGCAAATGCGGCAGGACATTGTACGGCTGCCCGTTACGGAAATGGGTTGCGCCGCCGGTGTTTCCGGGATGATCTACGCCTATAATTTCCTGAAGGCCAATCCGGGCAAACGGGCGGCAGTGGTGGCGGTGGAGTCGCCTACGGCCACTTTTCAGCACCAGGATTTTTCCATGGCCAATATTGTCTCTGCCGCCATCTTCGGCGATGGCGCCGCCTGTGTGATACTGTCGTCCCATGAAGAAGATGCCGGACCGGCCATCGTGGGCACGGAGATGTATCACTTCTACGAGGCTACGCACCTGATGGGTTTCCATCTTTCCAACTCCGGCCTGCAGATGGTGCTGGATATTGCCGTGCCTGAGCAGATAGCGGCGCACTTTGGCGATATTATCCATCCTTTCCTGGCGCGTCATGGCACCTCGATCGAAGAAGTGAACCAGCTGATCTTCCATCCCGGCGGCAGGAAAATTATCCAGACGGTGGAGGAGCTGTTCGCCGGCTCCGGAAAAAATATTGATGATACCAAAGAAGTATTGCGGTTATACGGTAACATGTCGAGCGCCACGGTGTTGTATGTGCTGGAGCGTATCCTCGACAAGGAAGTGCCGCCGGGTGACAAAGGGCTGATGCTGAGTTTTGGTCCCGGATTTTCCGCACAAAGAATATTGTTACAATGGTAAAAGAGTTTGCATCGAAAGACTACTGGGCGCTGGTGCTGGGCGGCAGCAGCGGGCTGGGGCTGGCATCAGCCTGTAAGCTGGCGGCGCATGGAATGAATATATGTATCGTGCACCGCAACGCCGGCATCGAAATGGAAGCGGTGAATGCTGCGTTTGAAGCATTGCGCGCGACGGGTGTACAGGTGATGACTTTCAATATCAACGCGGCGCAGGCGGAGCGGCGCACCCTCGTGTTGCAGGAGCTGCAGCAGAAAATGGGACCGCAGGGGCGTGTCCGTTGCCTGTTGCACAGCGTCGCCAAAGGCACGCTGAAAGCGATGACGGACGCTCCCGCACTGCAAACGGACGATCTGATGATCACGCTGGACCACATGGCGGTGAGCCTGTATGACTGGACCCGGGAGACCTGGGAGGGGGGGCTTTTCGCCGCAGATGCCCGTGTATTGGCTTTTACCAGCGAAGGAAGTCACCGCGCCTGGAAACATTATGCGGCCGTATCTGCCGCCAAGGCAGCACTGGAAGCTATCAGCCGCAGTATCGCGCTGGAGTTTGCCCCCTACGGCATACGGTCCAACTGTATACAGGCCGGCGTAACAGATACCCGCTCCCTGCGCATGATCCCCGGTCATGAGCAGCTGCTGGAGCATAGCGTGGCCCGCAGCCCTTTCGGCCGGCAGACCACGGCGGAAGATGTGGCCAATATGGTATACCTTTTATGTAAAGATGAAGCCGCCTGGGTAAACGGGGCCGTGATCCCGGTAGATGGCGGCGCACATATACAGTAAACGGATTTATGACGATAGCAGCTATTCTGGAAAAATTACCTTACAACGCACCTTTCCTGTTTGTGGATACGCTTGAAGCAATTGACGAACAGCAGGTGACAGGAAGCTTTACCTTCCGCCCGGACATGGATTGTTACAGAGGACATTTCAAAGAATACCCGGTGACGCCAGGAGTGTTGCTGACGGAAGTGATGGCACAGATAGGGCTGGTATGCCTCGGTATCTATCTCACAGGAGGCCCGGATGGCGTGTCTTTCGGCCTTACGTCCACCCACGTGGAATTTATGCGGCCGGTATTGCCGGGAGAGAAAGTTACGGTGACCGGCGAAAAAATATATTTCCGTTTTGGTAAACTGAAATGCCGGGTAACGATGGTCAATGCACAAGGGGAGACGGTCAGCAGCGGGGAGATCGCCGGTATGATCGTTCATCCCGCTAACCGTAATTCGTAATTCATAACAGATGGAGAGAGTAGTGATCACAGGACTGGGCGTGGTAGCCCCTAACGGAACTGGTATTCCTGCTTTCACCGAGGCAGTGAAGCAGGGCATATCGGGCATCCGCTTTGATCCGCAGCTGGAGGCGCTGGATTTCTCCTGCCGCATCGCCGGTACGCCGGAGGTGACGGAAGCGCTGAAGCTGCAGTATTTTGATCCGCTGGAGCTGAAAGGGTTCAACAGCGGAGCCGTGTTGTATGGTGTGATAGCAGGCATGGAAGCATGGCACGACGCCGGTTTGCCGGCGGGAAAAGATGTGCAGCAGCCCGACTGGGACAGCGGCGTGATATTCGGCACCGGTTCTTCCGGGGTGGACAAGATGCGCGAAGCCATCCACCGGGTGGATGAATTGCAGGTACGGCGTTTAGGCAGCACCGTTGTTGCGCAGACGATGGCCAGCGGTATCAGCGCCTGGCTGGGCGGTAAGCTTGCGCTGGGCAACCAGGTCACCACCAATTCCTCGGCCTGTACTACCGGCGCAGAAAGCCTGCTGATGGCCTATGACCGGATACGCGCCGGCAAGGCGCGGCGGATACTGGCCGGCAGCACCACCGACGGCGGCCCTTATGTATGGGGTGGCTTCGACGCCATGAAAGTATGTACCTTCAAAAATAACGACAGGCCGGCCGCCGGTTCCAGGCCTATGAGCGCTACCGCCAGCGGGTTCGTGCCGGGAGCGGGAGCTGGTGCGCTGGTGGTAGAATCACTGGAGAGCGCGCTGGAAAGAAATGCGACCATCTATGCGGAGATTGCCGGCGGGCATGTGAATTCAGGCGGACAACGCAACGAAGGCAGTATGACAGCCCCCAACAGTGAAGCGGTGCAGCGTTGTATCCGCGAAGCGGTGCGGGAAGCTGGCATACACCCGGACGAAATAGATGCCATCAACGGACATCTGACCGCCACCAGCAAAGACGCCACGGAAGTGGAGAACTGGAGCCTTGCGCTCAACAGGAGCGGAACACAGTTTCCCTATATCAATGCGCTCAAATGCCTGGTGGGACACTGTCTCAGCGCTTCCGGCAGCATAGAGCTGGTAGCGGCAGTGCTGCAGCTGAAGGAGGGTTTTCTGTTTCCCAATATCAACAGCGAAGACCTGCATCCGGAGATTGCCGCCATTGTGCCGCGGGAAAAGATACCGCAACAACTGTTATATAAAGACCTTCAGGTGATCGCCAAAGCCAGTTTCGGTTTCGGTGATGTGAACGCCTGTGTTATTCTTAAAAAATATAAACCCTGATATCATGGATAAAACAGCCTTAATGGCCACTATCAAGGAAGTGGTGGCGCCTTATACCAAAAATCCGGAGGCGCTGGCAACACTGAATGAAGACACGGACTTTCTCCGGGACCTGAAAATTAATTCAGCCAACCTGGTGGATGTGGTGCTGGACGTGGAAGAGAAATTTAACATCGTGATCGATAACGACTCCATGGAAAAAATGATCAATGTACGTTCGGCGATGGAAGTAGTGGAAAACAAGCTGGCGGCGCCATGATCGGTAATGATGTGGTAGACCTTCAGCTGGCGGCGGTGGAAAGTAACTGGCGCCGCAAAGGTTATCTGCATAAATTATTTTCTCCGGAAGAACAGCTGCTGATAGGGCAGGCCGCTGATCCGGACAGGATGGTATGGCTGCTGTGGAGCGCCAAGGAGGCGGCATATAAGATCATCCACCGGGATACACGGCAACGGATATATGCACCGCTGCAATACCAGGTGCAGCTCTCCGGAGCGGATGCGGGCACGGTGCAATACCAGGACCGGCTGTTTGCTTTTCGTACGGTAGTTGCCGGTAGTTTCCTGCACACCATCGCTGTGGTATCGGCAGAATGGTGGCCGCAGGTCGTTTACCGCCAACAGCCGGGAGAGGAGCTGCTGAAAGATGAAGCCGGCGTGCCCTTTATCCGGGATACCGGCGGAGATGTCCGGCCGGCGTCAGTGAGCCACCATGGCAATTATCGGGAAACGGTCAGCCTGAAGCTATAAGATACAAAAAGGAGTAGCCTGAAGGCTACTCCTTTTTAATAGGTGGTTTTTTTATGGAGCATGACGGAGTTTATAGCCAAGCCCCAGATCAACCATTGTTTTTCTCATGAAAACGATCAGCCTGTGGAGCGCTTCATCCGAGACAGCCGTCATGATCTGGTCGCGATGTATTTTCCACAGCGCCAGTTCATCGCTTTCCTGGTCGCTTCTGCAGGACTTCGCCTCCATATCGGCGATCATCCCGTTTACAAACTGAAGGGCTTCTTCCTTTTTATGCATATGAAAAGGATTGAAGGTTAAATGATAATATTCTCTGCCGCAGGGAGAATATTAGTCATCGCCTTCATCATCATCGTTATCACAGGGTTGTAGCTTCAGTATACGGAATATCGTACGTAAATGTAACGCTATGCCTCTTGAGGGAGGAAGGCTCGCAGTGCTGTTGAGGGAGTAGTAATGCTGATAACGCTGTTGACGGATGTCAATTACCTGCCTGAAAGTGGCGGTATATACCTGGATTCCTTCGGGCCTGTTACCACTGATATACCAGAGCACAGCACTTCGTTTGATCTTTTGCGCCAGCGGCGCCATGGCGTGCAGGGGTAGCAGCACGTCACATACGATTGACAGCACCGTCATAACGGAGGTGGTGCGGAGGCCGTCAGCAGAAAGCGTTTTATCATCCGGGGAGTAAGGAGCAGGCAAGGGCGCCGGGGAATCGCCGGCTCCGGCTGGTGGCAGCCGCTCCGTGTTCATATCCATTTTACCCAGCGGATCAAGGGATAGTTGGTCAAGCGTGAGGATGGTAAATGCTCCCCGCCCGATCAGCGTGTTCATTTTTTCATCCATGCGCGCCGCCATGGCTGCATAATGTTTCAGCTTTTCATGCTTGTCTGAAAAAGCATTATTCCTGCTCATACGAATACCTGTCGGACTGGTTGGTTGATATTTGGTATCCTAACCATTGGGTGAATAGCCTGACAAAAATAAAATCAAAATGACAATCAGGGGTTAATCAATTGTTATTGGGAAAAATCCCGGTATGGCGTCCGTTCAACCAGGCCATTTAGTGATGAGGGGAGGTGATGTGTTCGGGTACGTTTCTTGATGCCTTGGTCACCGGTATATCAGCACCTGGAAAACCATGCAATCTTTCAGACAGAAAAAGGTGGCCGTTATTGTGGCGCATCCGGACGATGAAACATTGTGGGCAGGCGGCACATTGCTGAGTCATCCTGAATGGAGCTGCTTTGTCGCCTGTATCTGCCGGGCCGGTGATGCTGACAGGGCGCCCCGCTTTGCCGCCGTCTTACAGGCGCTGGGCGCCACGGGGAAAATGGCTGATATGGACGACGGCCCGGAGCAGACGCCGCTGCCCATACCGGCTGTGGCGGAACAGGTACTGCAACTGTTGCCCTTTACACAGTTTGACCTGATCATTACCCACAACATCAGCGGAGAATATACCAGGCACCGCCGGCATGAGGAGGTCAGCGAAGCGGTGTTTCAATTGTGGCAGGACCAGCGGTTAATCTCACCGGAACTCTGGTTTTTCGCCTATCATGATGGCAACCGCAGCCATTTTCCGCTGGCAGACCCCACAGCAGATGTATACCTGCCGTTACCCGCGGGCATCTATCAACAGAAAAAAGCATTGATCACCGATATATACGGATTTAGTCGCGATAGCTGGGAAGCGAAGATCACCCCCTCTGCGGAAGCGTTCCGGACGTTCAGCACGGTAGCGGAGGCGGCACAATGGCTGAACAGAAACCGTATCCTGCCATGAAAGTGCTCGTGTTATATGATTATCCGGCGGGTCCCGGCGGCCTGGCCACCCAGGGAGACCTGCTGTACAGAGGCCTGAAAGAACTGGGCGTAGAAGTCCATGCTGTGCATTATGAATCCAACCAGGAAAAAGAATGGTATTACCGGTGGTTTAAACCCGACGTGGTCACGGGCGTAGGGTATTGGGGATATATCCCCCACCTGGTGCTGCATCCGCAATATTTCGGCTGTACGGCGGTGCCCTGGCTGGTGGCCGATGGTTACATCGCCAACTACCAGGATGTGCTCAACACGTTGCCGCTGATACTGGTCACTTCCAACTGGGTGAAGGAGATGTATGTCCGTGATGGCATCAGCGGCGGGCATATTGAAGTGCTGCCGGTAGGGTGTGATACGGAAGCCTTTCGTCCTTTTGCTGTCGCTGATCCTAAAGTGGCCGCCGTAAGAGAAGCGCTGGGCATCGGGGAGCACGAGCTGATGATCCTCACCGTTGGCGGTGATGCAGCGTCAAAGGGCGCGCAGGAGGTGATGCATGCGCTGGCGCAGCTCAACGGGAAGATGCCACCATGGAAATATGTCTGCAAGGTATGGCCGCAGGAGCGGACAGACAACCAGAATGAAGCGGACATGCAGCTGGCGCGTGAATTGGGGATAGATCAACAGGTAGTATACACGCAGTATAAAATCTCCCGCAACTTTATGCCATACCTGATAGCGGCTTGTGATATCTATGCCGCGCCTTCCCGGCTGGAAGGCTTTGGTATGACACAGGTGGAAGCGGGCGCCTGTGGCAAACCTGTTGTCAGTATGCGCGCCATGGGTATGCTGGACACGCTGGTGCACGGCGAAACGGCCCTGCTGGCCGGCGTAGCCCGCGAGGTGGTGTTAAATGAGGTGGTGGTGGGCGCGGAGTCCGGCTTTGAAGGCAGGCGCACCGTGGTGTTTGACAGGCCCCGCACCGTTGACTACCGCGCCAATGCGGCAGATATCGCTGCGCATCTCCGCGAGCTGCTGCTCAACAGGGACCTGCGGATACAGATGGGTACTGCGGGAAGGGCCCGTGTAAAACAACGTTTTGACTACCGGGTGGTGGCCCGTCGCTTTTTAGAGATTATACATGAAAAACTGGGTATCGTATGAAAACGTACACCAATACAGCAGAAGTGGAACAGGCGAGGATAGCGGCGCTGGAAGTGCTGCACCATAACCGCCGCGGCCCCTGTGCGGGTTTGCCGCGCACGGCGGGCTGGGCATATCCGGAACCCTACACGCGGGATATGGTCTTTACTTTCTTCGGCATCGCCGTTTCCGGCGATGAACAGCTGATCGTCAGTATGCGCAGGGTGCTGGAAGTGCTGGCGAAGAACCAGACGGAGCACGGCCACATCCCTTCGCTGGCACATGATCCGGAAAACCTGGGCGCCAGCGACACGACGCCGCTGTTTCTCGTGGGCGTCAGTATTTACCGGCAACTCACTGGTGATGCAGACTTCCTGCAGGAAGCCGCGGAGAAGGCGCTGAAGTGGTTGTATTACCAGAGCCCGTCCGACCGGCTGCTGGTAGCACAGCTGCCTACCAGCGACTGGCGCGATGAACAGTGGGTGCTGGGATACGGATTGTATGTGAACACGCTCGTTTACGCCGGACTGCGTATGTTCGACCGGCACCAGCGGGCAGACGCTTTTCTGCAGGAGATGCGGCATTTTACCATTACGTGTAACTACATGCAGCGGCATGTGCATGAAGGCCTCACGGTGAAGAATAAACCTTATTATGCCTGCTGGTCTTATAAGATATACAGCAGCGAGCGGTTCGATCTGTTGGGCAACAGTCTCGCTATCCTTACGGGCATTGCCTCTCCGTCGAGGGCGGAGCGTATGATCGCCTGGATTGAAACAGAGTGTGATGTCATGCGGGAGCGGGGCGACCTGGCCTCTGAGCTGCCACCGAATTTTTTCCCTTTCGTACAGCCGGGAGATCCGGACTGGCGGCCGCGGGACGCGGAGTTTAATATGCCCGGCGACTATCACAACGGTGGCATCTGGCCTTTTGTCTGCGGCGTGTATATAGCGGCATTAGTCGCTACAGGGAAGTATCAGCTGGCAGAGAAGAAACTGTATGCGCTGGCGCAGGCGGTGAAGCCGTCGCACGCGCAGCCACTGGCATATGGTTTCAACGAGTGGCTGCACGCGCAGGATGGGCTGCCTAAAGGCCAGAACTGGCAGTCATGGTCCGCTGCCCTGTACCTCTATGCATTGAGGTGTGTAGAAGAAAGAAAGACGCCTTTCTTTGAGGAGATGCGCAAAAGAAGTTCACGTGAGAAATAAACTTACCTGCTTTTGATAAAGTCTTTCATCACTTTTACCAATTCGGGGTTCAGCGGCAGACCGGGGTCTGTATAACTGGCATCTGCAACACCGCTGGCAGCCGGCGCTGTTTTCAGCACATGGTTCATCTGGTCAATGATTTTCAGTTGTGCGGCAGGAGCCCCCTGCTTCAGCAGCTGCGCATCTTTTACGCTTATCTGTACATCTGTGGTGCCTTGTACGATCAGGATGGGCATCTTCAGCTTCGCGATTTCCTGTTGCGGCGCATATTTTAACCAGGTCATCATATAAGGTTGTACTGCGGGATAAAACATTCCATTTAACGCAGGTTCTGTGTTGAATACTTTATGTCCCTGTTTGAGGCTGTCCAGCATGGATTTCGCTTTGCCGGCCAATGCGGGTGCTTGTGTCATCAGCTGTCTTATGAGAATGAGATCTATAGGCTCGCCGGGTCCTGCAAGGGAAATGAACTTGTCTGCCGGACTGCGTTGCAGGGCCAGCACGCCGATCATCGATCCTTCGCTGTGACCGGCCACGATGACACGGGAAAAGCGTTTGTCTGCTTTCAGCATAGCGATGTACCCGGCGGCATCGTTCACGGTGCCTTCAAAGGAGATATCTGTTTCCGGTTTGCCGGTCGCGCTGGCGCCTACGCCCCTTTTGTCGTAACGCAGGCAGGCGATGCCATCGGCCTGCAATGTTTCCGCCAGCATCTTGTAGGCGTTGGTCTTTAGCCCTATGGTGTTATTGCCATTCCGGTCGGTAGGACCGGAGCCTGCGATGAGCAGTACTACCGGCACCGGACCGTTGCTGACCGGCAGGGTGAGCGTACCGTGTATGGTGACGCCGGCAGCAGAGAGGTTGTAATTGTCGGCTGTTGCCTCCGTCGCCTTTTTCTCCTGGTAGGGAATGAAGCGGAATCCTTCCATCAGGTTGTTAGGATTCAGTGCGATGAGCATCGTTAAGGTGCCTTTGGTGAAATCGGCTCTCCACGTGTGGCTGTTGGCATCGCCGCCGGTAGGGGTGAGGAGCATCAGCTCACCCAGCTGACCATGCAGCTGCGCCAGCATGGCCCGTGTCTGGTCTGGTGGCAATGCCGCTCTGATGGCGGATCCGAACATGCTGTAGAGACTATCGGCCTGCTGCTGGTTGTAGTAGCGTTGTACCTTAATGGCGGCAGCAGGGTAGTTGGCCTGCGCTTTCATCTCCATAGAAAAAGATAACAGCAGGGTGGCCACAAAACAAATTCTTTTCATACCGTAATTTTTATTCAGGGTAGCAGAAGCGGAAAGGTGAAAGAGATGAGTGCTTTGGAAATGACTTCCGCCACTATCAGGGCCACGATGAAAATGATCACCGCTTTGTTGTCTTTCATGTTGGCAGAAATACTGAAACCCTGATACATCAGCACCAGCATCCAGATAAAGAAGGGCAGGGAGATCAGTGCCAGCGTGATGACGGTGGGATTAATATCCATGGGGTTTTCCACCACCGGCATCCCAAAGTTGATCAGCGCGATGGCCAGTAGCGGCGTGCGTGCCAGCGCCAGTGTGCCGGCAATATCAATGAGGCGGAAGGAGCTGCGGGCAAAGATGGCCGCCGCCGCGTAACAGGCCATTACCATACATCCCCAGGCAATCAGCGCTTCGAGGAGATATATAAAATAAGGCATAACAGTGGCGCCGGCATGGGCGTCGATAGCGCCGTCAAAATGGGTCTTGCTGAAATAAGCCACCACAGAGGTGATCAGCATGATGGCCCATCCCAGGAGCAACGCTTTGCTGCCGGCGATGTAGGTAAACGGACGTAGTAACCAGGTGTTCATCGCGATGTTTTTATGTTTTTCTCGATTGTTTCTATGTTGGCGATGATATCATCGAGCCGGTTGCGCACCGTGGGATAACTGAGTCCCAGCTGCTGTGCCATCACTTTCAGGCTGCCGCTGCTTTTCACAAAATCAATCACAAACTGAAGGTCGTCTGCCGGCAGCCGTGCCAGTAACGGTAATTCAAAACTGCCGGAAACCGTGGTGTCGCAGGCCTCACAGGCCAGAGAGGTTACTTTTAACGGCGAGGCACAGCTGGGGCAGGAAAGTGGTAAAGACTTCTTTATTAACTTCATAGTTAAACAAAGTTAAATCAAATTTTAATAAAATTGATTTAGTGTTTAATAAAATTAATAAAAAATAAAAAACAGGATGATGAGGGAAACAAGGGAGATTAACCCCGGGCATGAAAGTAGACATAAGAAATTATCAATAGCAGCAGGGCCACCGCCGGCCATATGTACTGGTCGGGTGTTCCATGGATGGCGGCGAAAGCTACAAAAGCGGACAACACGTTGACTGCCAGGCCGGCATAAGCCCATTCCTTGATGTTCCGCGCTACCGGCAACAGCAGCGCCAGGCCGCCGATGATCTTACCGATGGCCAGTTCTACCCGGAAGTAGCCGGGGAATCCCATCTGATCAACGGTCCGGATCATAAAAGGAGAGGTCAGCAGTCCTATGGCGCCGCCAATGGAAATGAAAGCAATAGCGGCCGTAGCGGCCCAATAAATGGTTTTTTCCTTTTTCATTCAGGTTGTTTTATCCCTGACGAACGGCATGCCTGTAATTTGGACAGGCACCCACCTGAATTTTTTGATCGTAGCAATGGCAGGTATTGGTTGTTAACAAAGGTGAAATCGCCTGTCACTGACCATCACCCGAATGTGCCATTTATCACTAATTAGCCGGAACTCCTCCTGCTTTTTTTTATTTTGCCATACTGACCAAACAACAAATCGCTTTTTAACCTTATGAAGAAATTTTTATTCACCTGTGCAGCCTGGCTCATGGCCACCACTGCCACCTATGCCCAGGAGAACGCGCTCTGGCTGCGTTATCCTGCCATCTCGCCGGATGGAAAAACGATCGCCTTTGGGTATAAAGGAGATATCTACCGCGTAGACGCCAACGGCGGCGTTGCTGTTCCCCTGACCATCCATGAGGCGCAGGATATGATGCCTGTCTGGAGCCACGATGGTAAATACATCGCTTTTGCGAGTGACCGCTACGGCAATTTCGACGTGTTTGTAATGCCTGCCGAAGGTGGTACGGCTGTAAGGCTCACCAGCCATAGTAATGCAGACTATCCGTACGACTTTACACCGGACAACAAACAGGTGCTCTTCGGCAGCGGGCGTAATGCTCCGGCGGCCAGCATCCGTTTCAGCTACCGTTTGTTCGACAACCTGTACACCGTGCCTGTAACAGGCGGCCGCCCCATGCTGGTCAGCGCTGCCGGCGCCGAATTTGCCCGTTACAACAGCAAAGGCGATCAGATCATCTTCCAGGACCGCAAAGGTTACGAAGATCCCTGGCGTAAACACCACGTGTCCTCCGTGACCCGCGACATCTGGGTGTACGACATCAACAAAGGCAGCTATCAGCAGGTATCCTCCTATGAAGGGGAAGACCGCGAGCCGCTGTTTGGCAATGATAACAGTATCTACTACCTGAGCGAAAAAGGTGGTATCTCCCAGAACCTCTTCAAATCTTCTGTGGGAGATAAAAACAAAATGGAACAGCTGACCCGTTTTGATAAACACCCGGTACGTCACCTGTCCCGCTCTTCCAATAACACATTCTGTTTTACTTATAACGGGGAGATATACACGCTGAAAGAAGGCGATAAACCGCAGAAAGTGAGCGTGCGCATCTTCAATGACGGCCGTAACGGCATACAGAAGCCGTTGCCGGTGAATGGCAACGTAACAGAATTTGCGATGAGCCCCGATGGCAAACAGATGGCTTTTGTGGCCCGTGGCGAAGTGTTTGTGACCAGCGTGGAAGGTGCTATGACCAAAAGGATCACCAACACTCCGCAGCAAGAAAGAATGGTGCAATGGTCTCCCGATGGCAAACGTGTGGTGTATGCCGCTGAACGCAACGGTAACTGGGACATTTACCAGAGCACCATCGTACGCAAGGAAGAGCCTTATTTCTTTGCCGCCACTGTGCTGAAGGAAGAACCGCTCATCGCTACCGATGCGGAAGAATTCCAGCCGTTATTCTCTCCTGACGGAAAAGAAATAGCGTACGTGGAAGACCGTAACCTGCTCAAAGTATTTAACATCGCTTCCGGCAAAAGCCGTACGCTGCTGCCTAAAGGTCATAACCATTCCTATTCCGACGGCGACTGGAGCTTCTCCTGGAGCCCCGACAGCAAATGGATCGTAGTGGAAGACCAGCGGGGATACGCTTTCACCAGCAACGCTACCATCATCCCTGTTGATGGTAAAGGAGAAAACATCTACCCTGTCAACAGCGGCTTCGGCGAGGGCAACCTCAAATGGAGCAGCGACGGTAAAATGCTGACATGGGAAAGCGGCCGCGAAGGCCGTAAGTCCCTGGCCCGCCAGGGTAGCCGCGAAACAGATATCTACGCGGTATTCTTCGACCAGGAGGCTTTCGATAAATACAAACTGACGAAAGATGAATTTACCCTGCTGAAAGAACAGGAAGACAACGCCAAAAAAGGCGGTAAAGACACAGCGGCTAAAAAAGACACGGCTGCTGCGAAAAAAGACTTCCGCCCGGACTTCAGCAACCTGGAAGAGCGCCAGCAGCGCCTCACCATCAACAGCGCGTCTATCGCTGACTACGTACTGAGCAAAGACAACAGCAAACTGTATTATACCGCTTCCTTTGAAAAAGGCTACGACCTGTGGGTAACAGAACCCCGCACCGGCGATACGAAAATTCTCGCCAAACTGGGCGGTACGCCCGGTAGCCTGGAACTCAGCAAAGACGGTAACTCCCTCTTTGTAAGCAACAGGGGCAGCGTGGTAAAAGTGGATGCCGCTTCCGGTAAAATCACACCTATCAGCATCAGCTCCGAAATGCTGCTGGACCAGACCGCAGAACGCGCCTACATGCTGGACCACGCATGGAAACAGGTGAAAGAGAAATTCTACGATCCTACCATCCGCAATATGGACTGGAAAATGTACCGTGATGCGTATGCCCGTTTCCTCCCGCATATCAGCAACAATTACGACTTCCAGGAACTGCTCAGCGAAATGCTGGGTGAACTGAACGGTTCGCATACCGGTGGCCGTTACTCTCCCGTACGCCCCGATGGCGACGCTACCGCTTCTCTCGGTCTGCTGTATGACGAACGTTATACCAAAGACGGCCTGAAAGTAGACGAAGTTATTACTGCCGGTCCGTTTGATAAAGCAGGCAGCAAAATGAAAGCAGGCGCCGTGATCAACAAAATCGACGGCGAAGCCGTTACGGCTAACAGAGACTGGGCAGAACAGCTCAATCGCAAAGCAGGCCGCAATGTGCTGATCAGCTTCACCGATGCCGGCGGTAAACAGTGGGAAGAAACCGTGAAACCTGTCAGCAGCGGCGACGAAAGCGCCCTGATGTACAAACGCTGGGTGAACAACATGCGTAAAATGGTGGACAAACTCAGTGGCGGTAAGGTAGGTTATGTGCACGTACAAGGCATGAACGACGCCAGCTTCCGTTCCGTATACGACGAAGTAATGGGTAAAAACAGGGGTAAACAGGCCCTCATCGTAGATACGCGCTTCAACGGCGGCGGATGGCTGCACGATGACCTGTACAATTTCCTCAGCGGTAAAAAATATCTCGACTTCGCTCCTCAGGGCAATCTGCTGAAAGGCGGCGAACCGCAGGGCCAGTGGCAGAACCCCAGCTGCGTGCTGATGAGTGAAGGTAACTACAGCGACGCGTTTATCTTCCCTTACATCTACAAACAGGGTAAACTGGGTAAACTGATCGGTATGCCCGTTGCCGGTACCGGTACTGCCGTATGGTGGGAAAGACAAATCGATCCGACCATCGTATTCGGTATCCCGATGATCGCTACCATTGGTAAAGAAGGCCGTCCTACAGAAAATCTGCAGGTAGAGCCGGATATCCGTGTGCCGCTGCGCTACGAAGATTTCCTGGCCGGTAAAGACGACCAGCTGGAAACTGCTGTGAAAGAAATGCTGAAAGAAATTAAATAAATCATTTTTTGATTTTCGATTTTTTGATTTTTGAATTTAAAATGCAGCGGAGATTATCATATGATCTTCGCTGCATTTTTTTTATCCGGTGCATTTCTTTCTAAATTCCTAAATCAAAAAATCAAAAAATCGAAAATCCCTCCTGTTGGTACCTTATTTGTGGCTTTGCTTACCTGATTTCTCCACTTAAATGCCATATCATGAAAGCAATGACCATCGAAGAAAAGTGTATTAACACCATTCGTTGCCTCGCAATGGATGCAGTACAGAAAGCGAATTCAGGGCATCCTGGCACGCCGATGGCGCTGGCGCCGGCAGCGTTTGTGTTGTGGACGGAACATCTGCGTTACAATCCCCGGAAGCCGGACTGGTTTAACCGTGACCGGTTTGTGTTGTCCAATGGCCACGCTTCGATGCTACAATATGCGGTATTACATCTCACCGGTTATGATATTTCGCTGGATGACATTAAAGCTTTCCGGCAATGGGGCAGTAATACGCCGGGCCACCCGGAATACCGGCTGACGCCCGGGGTGGAGACCACCACCGGCCCGCTGGGACAGGGCATTATGACCGCCGTGGGCCTGGCAATGGCCGAAGCGCATCTGGCCGCTATTTTTAATAAGGATGATATGAAGCTGGTGGACCACCATACCTATGTGTTCTGCAGCGATGGCGACCTGATGGAAGGCGCCTCTCATGAAGCCGCTTCTGTGGCTGGTCACCTTGGATTGGGTAAACTCATATGCTTATATGATAATAATCATATCACGATAGAAGGTAATACTTCGCTGACGTATTCCGATGATGTGGCCAAGCGGTTTGAGGCGTATCATTGGCATGTGCAGGACCTGGGCGATAAAGGCAACGACCTGAAAGCCATATCGGATGCATTTGCAGCGGCAAAAGCGGTAACGGACAAACCGTCAATGATCCTGTTGCGCACGCATATCGGTTACGGCGCGCCCAACAGGCAGGATACATCCGAGGCGCATGGTTCGCCTTTGGGTGCGGAAGAGATCAGACTCACCAAGGAATTTTACGGATGGCCGGCAGACCAGGATTTCCTGGTGCCCGATGAGGTGCGGGATTATATGAAGAAGATCATTGAAAAAGGGAAGGAGGCCGAACAATCCTGGAATGCGCTGAAGGATCAATATGAAAATAAATACCCGGGGCAGTTTGCGTTGCTGCAGCAGTATGTAGCCCAGCAACTGCCCGATGGGTGGGATAAAGACGTGCCGGTATATAAACCGGAAGACGGTCCCAAAGCCACGCGGGAGGTGTCTTCCGGCTTCCTGAACGCCGTGGCGGACAAACTGCCCTGGCTGATCGGTGGCAGCGGCGACCTGGAACCTTCTACGCTGACGCTGATCAAATCATCCGGTTACTTCAGCAAAGCGCATTATGAAAACCGCAACATCGCCTGGGGGATCCGTGAGCATGTGATGTGTGCCGCCAGTTCCGGGCTGCAGTTACATAGCGGTGTGAGGACTTATGCAGCTACCTTTTTCATCTTCACCGACTATGCACGGCCGGCTATCCGCCTGGCCTGCATCATGGAGCTGCCGGTGATTTATGTGATGACGCATGACAGCATCGGGCTGGGTGAAGACGGGACTACACATCAGCCGGTGGAACACCTGGCCTCCCTGCGGGCGATGCCGCATCTCTGCGTAATACGCCCGGCAGATGCCAACGAAGCCGCGTGGGCATGGCATACGGCTATCACCCGCACCAAAGGACCTACCATGCTGGTGTTAACGCGGCAGAAACTGCCGATTGCCGACCGCAGCAAAGTGGCACCTGCGCGTAATCTGCAACAGGGCGCCTATATCCTGTCAAAAGAAAAAGGCGACCAGCCGGCGCTGATACTGATCGCTACCGGCTCAGAGGTACAGCTGGCGCTGGACGCGCAGCAAAAGTTATGGGAAGATGATATTGATGCGCGTGTGGTGAGTATGCCCAGCTGGGAACTGTTCAGCGAACAGCCGGAGAGCTACCGGCAGCAGGTATTGCCGCCGGCTGTGAAAGCGCGGCTGGCCATCGAAGCCGGTTCACCGGAAGGATGGGAGCAGTGGACAGGCGAAAACGGGGCCATCATCGGGCTTTCTCATTTCGGTTCCAGCGCGCCGGCCAAAGAGCTGTTCAAACACTATGGGTTTACCGTAGACAATGTGCTGGAAAAATCACGCAAACTGCTGCAGCATGAAAAAGCTGATCGTATTTGACCTGGACGGCACGCTGGCGGTGAGTAAATCGGCGATAGACGAAGGCATGGCCGGGTTATTGGGCCGCCTTACACGGATAACGCAGGTGGCCATTATTTCCGGCGGCAAATGGGAGCAGTTTGAAAAGCAGGTGCTGCAACGGTTGCCGCCGGATGCCCGGCTAACGGCCTTGTATATATTACCTACGTGCGGTACACAGTTTTATAATTATCAACAGTCGTGGCAGTTGTTGTATGCCGAGAATTTCACGCAGCAGGAAAAAGACAGGATCATCCGGTCTTTGCAGACGGCCGTTAACGAGGCCGGCTATACGATAGCACAAACATGGGGTGAACAGACGGAGGACCGCGGCAGCCAGATCACCTGGTCGGCGCTGGGGCAGGAAGCGCCGGTAGACGCCAAAAAAAGCTGGGACCCTGATTTCAGCAAACGAAAGAAAATACAGTCGATACTTGATAAATTGATCCCCGGTTTTGCCGTCAACCTGGGGGGCATGACTTCCGTTGATATAACGCGGGAAGGCATCGATAAAGCGTATGGTATCCGTAAGCTGCGGGATACGCTGCATGTGACCATTGAAGAGATGTTGTTCGTGGGAGATGCCCTGTTTGAAGGAGGGAACGACTACCCCGCGTTACAGGCCGGTGTACGTTGTGTAGCGGTGCGGGACCCGGAAGATACCCGGCGGGTGGTGGATGCTATTCTTGGTTGCCTGGGTGATTAACAAAAATATTGTTTGTATTTAATCCTATAGTCGTAGCTTTAGGTGATCAACCGGTATGGAATGCTACCGGGAAGAAACTATTCTTTTACAAACAAAACCTTATGAAAAAATTACGTTTAGCCGTTGCCGTTATCGCAGCCGCTGCGCTGTGTCCCTTCATGGCAAAAGCACAAATAGACCTCGGTGCGAAGGCTGGTTTAAGTATCCCTAATCTGACATCCGGCAGTTCTTCCAATCCAATCAATAGCGGCTGGAGCTCCAGACTGGGGCTGGACGCAGGCATACATGCCGAATTTCACCTCACCAAACGTTTTTCTATCCAGCCTGAGTTGAGATACTCTTCACAGGGTGGGAAAAAAGACGGTAACCAGGGATTTGCGCCTCAAGGGCAGTTACTGCAATATTTCCAGGCTACCCAGCAGCCGGTGCCTCCTTATCTGTATGCAGATTATAAGAGCGAAGCCAAGTTCAACTATCTGATGGTACCGGTACTGGCAAAATACCATTTCGGTTTCAGTCCTAAATGGGACCTGTATGTAGCTGCCGGCCCTTTTGTTAGTTTCCTGCTGAATGGTAAGAACGAAACAAATGGTACCAGCCAGATTTACGCGGATGAAGCTCATACTAAACCATTACAATTACCCGCGCAGAGCTTTGACAACACCCAGGACATCAAAAACGACCTGAAGAAAGCCAACTTCGGCCTCTCCGGTCACGTAGGCCTGGCATATCATGTCAACAGCAGAAGCGCTATCTTCATTGAAGGCGGTGGTAACTACGGTTTCGTGAAAATCCAGAAAGACACCAAAAACGGTGAAAACAACACCGGCGCCGGCGTGGTCGTACTGGGTTACTCTTACCGTATCAAAAACAAATAATCACCCTGTTAAGCCAACAGGTTGAAGGAAACGATAATAATCGTTACACTGATGCATACCAAAGACAGGAGGAAGATGTAATCTGCAGCTTCCTCCAGTTTTTCACTCCTCCGCCTCACCTTCGAGCGCATCGACAGAAAAGACAGCAGACAGCTTCCCGTTAGCAGGATCGCCGCAATTCCCGTAGTATCATCGATGATCGTGATCTGATTAAAACGCGCCACTTTAATAGAAGTGAGCACGATCAGGCAGAACCCCAGCAAATTACTGGAGGTGTTGAGGATATGGGGCGACTTATTGTTTTCATTTGCCATAATCAACCTTTCTGACTATTAATTTAAATCATAGAAACGGCGGAAAAAAGTTAAAATACCGTTACTCTCCATTAAAATACGATTAGTGCCTGCTAAGATCTGCTGAAAGGTATACGGACAGCCAATAATATTATTATCTTTCGTCCATAGCATGTAAACAGCAGCGCATATGAAATACCTCATCACCTGTCTGTTGGCGGCAGCAACCACCGCCACAGGATTTGCACAGCAACGCTCGATGAAGCTGTGGTATACGTCCCCCGCCAGCGCTACCGCGAAAGATGGCACTTCTCCCTGGAAAGATGATCCGGCATGGCTGCAGGCCCTTCCCATCGGCAATGGCAATATCGGCGCCATGGTATTCGGCGATGTCAACCAGGAACGGATACAACTCAATGAAAAGACTTTATGGAATGGCAGCCAGGCGGACAACGATAATCCCGAAGCAGCCAAATATCTCCCCGAAATACGGAAGCTCCTGTTCCAGGGCAAGTTCAAAGAAGCGACAGAACTTACCAATAAAACACAGATCTGTAAAGGCGCCGGCTCCGGAAATGGTGACGGTTCCAAAGTACCTTTCGGCTCCTTCCAGACGCTGGGCGACCTGCGGCTGGATTTCGGCAAAAGCAGCAACCATAGCAGCTACCAGCGCAGCCTGCAGCTGGATGACGCCATCGTGCGCGTCAGCTACGAACAGGACGGCGTGCATTATACCCGTGAATATTTTGTGAGTGCGCCGGCCAATGTGCTGGCCGTAAAACTGTCCGCCGATAAAAAAGGCGCTATCAGTTTCTCCGCCACCATGGACCGCCCCGAACGTTTTACCACCAAAGCCGCCGGCAACGAACTGGTGATGTCCGGTGCGCTGAACAACGGCAAAGGCGGCGACGGCATGAAATACATGGCCCGCCTGCAAGCCCGTAACAAAGGCGGACAGGTGACTTACTCCGGTAACCAGTTGACCGTAAAAGGCGCGGATGAAGTGGTGTTATACCTTGCGGCATCTACCGATTACCTGCCCAACTATCCCGTTTATAAAGGCCGTGATTTTAAAGGACTGACGGCCAAAGCGCTGCAGGCCGCTACTGCGCTGCCTTACGCCCAGTTGAAACAGGCGCATGTAAAAGACTATCAGCGTTTATACAACCGCGTAGCTTTGCAGCTGTCTGATGACGCCGCCGATGATGTTCCCACCGACGATAGGCTGCAACGCATCAAAGAAACGGGCAACGATAATCATCTGACTGAACTGTATTTCCAGTACGGCCGTTACCTGCTGATCTCCTCTGCCCGTAAGAACACGCTGCCGGCCAACCTGCAGGGCATCTGGGGCAATAAAACGCTGGCTCCCTGGAACGGCGACTATCACACCGATATCAACGTACAGATGAACTACTGGCCGGCAGAAGTGACGAACCTCGGCGAGTTGCACCTGTCGCTCACCAATTTTATTCAGAGCCTGGAAAAACCGGCTACCCGTTCAGCTGCCGTACAGTTTGGCGGCGCCGGCTGGTGCATCGGTCCCATCGTGAACGTATGGGGTTTTACCTCTCCCGGCGAACATCCGTCCTGGGGGCTTACCGCCGGCTCCAGCGGGTGGATCTGCGAGCATCTCTGGGAGCATTTCGCTTTTACCCGCGACACCGCTTACCTGCGCAAAGTGTATCCTACGCTGCGTGAGGTGGCCCGTTTTTATATGGGCTGGCTGGTGAAAGACCCGGTGACGGGTAAACTGGTGTCCGGACCAGCATCGTCGCCTGAAAACGCCTTCGAGGCGCCCGATGGCAGCAACGGTACTATCAGCATGGGACCTTCGCATGACCAGGAAGTGATACAGGAATTGTTCACCAATACACTTCAGGCCGCAGAGGTGCTGCAACAGAACGACGCTTTCCTCGACAAACTGCGCGATGCCAAAGATAACCTGCTGCAACCGCAGATAGGAGAAGACGGCAGGGTGCTGGAGTGGGCGAAACCTTACCCGGAGAAAGAACCGGGGCATCGCCATATGTCGCATTTATACGCCCTTTATCCGGGCAATGCTTTCAACGAAGCCCAGACGCCGCAGTATGTCAATGCTGCCCGTAAATCGCTTGAATACCGCCTGGAGCACGGCGGCGCACAAACAGGATGGAGCGCTGCCTGGGTGACCAACATGTGGGCGCGCCTGAAAAACGGACCGGAAGCCTTAAAAGCGTTTAACATCATCCTGGCGCATAAATCCGCTTACAACCTGTTTAACCTGCATCCGCCCTTTCAGATAGATGGTAATTTCGGCGCTACGGCCGGCATCGCCGAGATGCTGCTGCAAAGCCATGAAAACATGATCACGCTGCTGCCGGCGCTGCCTGCGGAATGGAAGAACGGAACGGTCAACGGGCTCTGTGCCCGGGGCGGTTTTGTAGTGAATATGTCGTGGAAGGAAGGAAAATTGGTGGCTGCTACGCTGCATGCTACCAAAGGCGGCGGCTGCCAGGTGCGCTACCGCGATCAGATCGTAGTGCTCAATACCGAAGCTGGTAAAGACTATCCGCTGGATGCGTTACTACGCTAAATAGTCAATCATTTGGTTATCGGGTCATTTATGCATTCAATGACCCGATAACCAAATAATTAAATGAATTTATTCTTCTTCTCCGG
Source organism: uncultured Chitinophaga sp. (assembly GCF_946479755.1). The sequence continues at coordinate 225,830 of NZ_CAMLHC010000002.1, forward strand.
CAGTGTTTTTCAGTTTGCCTAACAACGCGTAGGCGCCCGTCGTCACAATCTTTTCGTTGCTGAGATCTTTCCCGCCAGGCAACAATTGTATCCTGCTATTTTCTTTCAGGCCGGCATTGACCGGCGTCAGTGTGAAGCTGTTTCCATCTTTGGTTACAAACACATAGTCTTTGCCCATATACCGCACCACGGCTTCTTCCGGTACGGTGAGCGCCTGTTGGTTGTCCATTTCAAACGTTGCGTTGAGGAACATGCCGGGTAACAGGTCGTGCCCCGGATTTTCAAAATGGCAGTGAATCAGGCCGCTGCGGTTGTCGCTGATATTTTTAGTGACGAGGATGGTCTCGATATCATACACTTTGTCGGGCCTGTCTACCAGCGTCACTTTGCCCTGCAGTCCTTTATGGAAGGCAGGAATATCTTTCTCAAACACGGTGATGGCTGCGTGGATATCTTCCGGGTTCACCAGTTCAAACAGCACATCAGACGGCATCACATAACGGCCGATGTTGACATTGACTTTCGTCACGTAGCCATTGATGGGAGAGTAAATGGGCGCTGTGCGGGAGATGCTGCCCACAGTCAGTTTATCCGGGTTGATGTTGATGATCCGCAGTTTTTCTCCCACCGCTTTCAGGGTGACCTGCGCGGTTTTGTATTCGTTGAGTACCTGCTGGTATCTTTTTTTGCTGATGGCGTCTGCCTCGCTGAGGGTCCGTTGCCTGTCCATATCGGCAGACAGGTATTCCATATTGGCCTTGGCGGTCAGGTATTCCTGTTGCAGCTGCACGTAGCTCTGGTCTTCCATGGTACCGATGATTTCACCTTTGGCCACCTGGCTGCCGGGCAGCAGCCGTGTGCTTTTCAGGTAACCGCCCATAGGGAAACTGATAGAGATAAGGTTTTGCGGGGGCACGTCTACCATGCCGGTAGCGCGGAGGGTAGCGTGCATGTTGACGATGCGGGCGCTGTCCAGCACGATGCCTGCATTTTTTTTCTGGACGCTGTCCAGGGTGACGGTGTTATTATCCGGTGCCGGTTGGTTTTCGGCCGGTGTTTTTTCTGCTGCCGGTTTGTTGTTACAGGCGTATAAAAAGCCGGTGATGGCGATGTATATGAATATCTTCCGCATGTTATTGCTGATTGAATTGTAATAAGTACTCCAGTTCTGTTTTCCGGGTGTTCAGTTCCTTTAAAACATCGATATACTGGCTTTGCAGGGCGATGGCGTTGCTGACGAGGGTACTCCATTCGATGTACCCTATTTCGCCGTTTTTATAGCTGATATTGGCTGTTTGTAAGATGATGTCAGATTGTTTCAGGGCCGATTGCTGGTAGTAGCGGATGGCCTGCTGGTATTTCTGATAGTCGTTCCAGTTTTGTTCAAGTTGTGTACGAAGCTGTACGGTGGCCAGTGCGGTAGCGGTGGCGGCGGTGGCCTGCAGCTGCTGTGCCGCTTTTATACGCGCTCTTTGCGCCGATGTGAAGATGGGGATACCGATCCCTATCTGCGCGGCGGAGAACCGGTGTCCGCCTCCGTAGTAACGTTCAACGTTGTTTTTATCCGCCTGCCATCCGGTGAAGGACTGGTTGGTGTAGCCGAGGGACCAGTCGGGCAGCAGCTTTGCTTTTTCAAGTTGTGTTTTGCTGTTGGTGACTTCCTGTTGTTGCTGGTAGGCGCGCAGGAAGGGATGTTGTTGCAGTGTGGTACTGTCAAACAACACTACCGCGCTGCTGAGGCTGTCCACTGGATCGATATCGGTGCTGTTTTCATGCAGCAGCATGCCCAGCTGGGCGACGGCCGTTTTCTGATCTGCCAGCACCATGTCGAGCTGTATGCTGGCTTGTTGCGCCTGGTTGTCGAGCGTAGCTTTTTCGAGGAGGTTGCTCTCGCCGTTCTCATAGCGGATTTTAGCCACTTTGGAATAGCTGGACAGGATGCTGTCGGTTTTTTGCAGCAGTGTTTTCTTTGCTTTCAGGAATTGCAGCTGGAGGTACGCCAGTTTCACGAGGCGGGCCACTTCCGCCTGTTGCAGGGCGGTTTGCAGTTTGGCCTGTTGCCATTCGCCCTCATATACCTGCCGTTGTCTTTTGTAGACCGCGGGGAATGAGAAACCTTGCGACAGCGTGAACTTATTATCAAAAGCGGCGCTGTTGACGCTGCCTAGTTCAGCTGCCAGCGAGGTTTTGGGCAGGTCGGTGCTGCTGCGGGTGATGGCTTCGTAGTAGGCTGCCTGCTGTTGGTTGAGCTTCAGTTGCAGGTTTTGTTGCTGTGCGGTCTGAAGGGCCTGTTGCAACGTGAGCGGGCGGGCTTCCTGTGCTTTCAGTAGGGAAGGCGCAGCGATAAGCATAAGCACCATCAGCGCGGCAGGTTTGGGTCTTTTCCATCCTTCTTCAAATAATAAAAAGAGGGCGGGGAGCACCACGAGTGTGAGCAGCGTAGCGGTGATCAGTCCGCCGATCACCACGGTGGCCAGCGGGCGTTGCACTTCAGCGCCGGCGCCGTTGCTCAGCGCCATGGGCAGGAAGCCGAGGGAAGCTACGGTGGCGGTCATCAGCACAGGTCTTAACCGGTCGTGGGTAGCCTGTATGATAATCTGCCGGATGTTGGTCATACCACTGTTTTTTAACTGATTCATTTCTCCGATTAATACGATACCGTTTAATACTGCCACGCCGAACAGGGCAATGAAACCGATGCCGGCGGAGATACTGAACGGCATGCCGCGCAGCCACAGGGTGAATACGCCGCCAATGGCCGACAGCGGGATGGCAGAGAAAATCAGCAGGCAGTATTTCAGTTTACGGAAGGCAAAAAACAGCATGAGGAATATCAGCAGCAGGGCAACGGGCAGGGCTATACTGAGCCTTCTGGTGGCGTGCTGCAGGTTCTCATATTGTCCGCCATACGTGATATAATAGCCGGTGGGCAGTTTTATCTGTTTGCCTACTTTGGTTTGCAGTTCTTTTACGATGCTCTGTACGTCGCGGCCGCGCACGTTGAAGCCTACGGTGATCCTGCGGCGGGCGTCTTCCCGTTGTATCTGGTAAGGACCGTCTTTTATGCTGATGTCGGCGAGTACATGCAGGGGAACCTGTTCGCCGTTGGGCAGTCCTACCTGGAGATTGTTCATTTCATCCAGGTCTTTTTTCTGTTCATCGTTCATGCGTACCACCAGGTCGTACCGCCGATCGTTTTCAAATACCAGTCCGGCGGAAGCGCCGGCGTAGGCAGCCTGGATGGTGTTATTCACATCGGTGACGGAGGCGCCGTAGCGCGCGATGGCCTCACGGTTATAGTTGACCACCAGCTGCGGGATACCGGTCACCGTTTCCACATAGAGGTCTTTCGCACCTTTGACGGTGCCGATGACGGCCCCGATTTTATCGGCATAGGCAGCGAGGGAATCGAGGTCATCACCGAATATTTTACAGACCACGTCCTGGCGGGCGCCGGTCATCAGTTCGTTGAAACGCATCTGCACGGGGAACTGGAAGCCGGTGGTGATGCCCGGTATTTCTTCCAGCGCTTTGCTCATTTTTCCTGCCAGTTCGGGGAAGGAGGAAGCGCTGGTCCACTGGTGTTTGGGTTTGAGGATCACCATCAGGTCGGCCGCTTCCATAGGCATAGGGTCGGTGGGTATCTCTCCTGAACCTATTTTGATCACTACTTTCTCCACTTCGGGAAAATCCCTGCGCAGCACCTGTGCCGCCTGGCTGGTGCCTTTGATGGTGGTGGTGAGCGAGGAGCCTGTCAGCATCCGGGTGTCGATGGCGAAATCACCTTCTTCCAGTTGCGGGATAAATTCACCGCCCATACGGGAAAGGGTAAACGCTGCCACGAGAAACAGTAGGAAGGCCACGCCTACTATCAGCATGGGGATGCGCAGCGTTTTCTGTAGCAGCGGATCGTACAGGCGTTTGATGCGTTCCATCATTTTATCCGCGAAGCTTTCCTTATGGCTGAGTTTTTTGTTGAGGAACAGCGCGCCCATCATCGGCACGTAGGTGAGCGACAGAATGCAGGCGCCGAGGATGGCGAAGGACACGGTTTCCGCCATGGGGCGGAACATTTTTCCTTCGATGCCCTGCAGCGAGAGTATGGGCAGGTATACGATGAGGATGATCACCTGTCCGAATGCGGCGCTGTTCATCATAGTTTTGGCAGAGGACTCCACTTCGTCGTCCATCTGCTCCTGGGTGAGTTGTTTGACGCCGCTGAGGGTGGCGCCCCGTGTGAGTTTATGCATCACTGCTTCGATGATGATCACAGCGCCGTCTACCAGCAGGCCGAAGTCCAGTGCCCCGAGGCTCATCAGGTTGCCGCTCACGCCGAAGAGGTTCATCATGATGAGGGCGAACATCATGGACAGCGGGATGACGGAGGCCACGATCAGGCCTGCGCGGATATTGCCCATGAAGATGACCAGTACCAGGATTACGATGGCCGCGCCTTCCAGCAGGTTGCGCTCCACTGTGGAGATGGCGTTGTCCACCATTTTGGTCCTGTCGAGGAATGCTTCGATGGCTACGCCTTCCGGCAGTGTTTTTTCGATGGCGGTGATCTTCTCTTTGATATTGGTGATGACTTTATTACTGTTTTCTCCTTTCAGCATCATGACCACTGCGCCGGCCACTTCGCTTTCGCCGTTGAATACTACGGCGCCGTAGCGGATGGCGGTACCGATTTTTACGGTGGCGACGTCGCGGACGAGGACGGGGATGCCGTTGCTGATCCTTTTAACAGCGATGTTGCCGATGTCTTCCTGGTTCTGAACGAGGCCTTCGCTGCGGATAAACAGCACGCTGGGGCCTTTTTCGATATAGGCGCCGCCGGTGTTCTGGTTGTTTTCCTGCAGGGCGCGGAACACGTCGGAGATAGTGATCTGGTAGCTTTTCAGTTTGTCGGGGTTGACAGCCACTTCATATTGTTTGACGGTACCGCCGAAGGAGCTGACATCGGCCACGCCTTCGGTGCCCAGCAGCTGACGCCTGACGGTCCAGTCCTGTATATCGCGCAGGGCGGTAAGGTCGTATTTGCCTTCATAGCCGGGCTTGGGTTTTACCACATACTGGAATACCTCGCCCAGGCCGGTGGTCACCGGGCCGAGTTCCGGTTCTGTCATGCCCGGGGGTATTTGCTGGCGTACCTGTCCCAGCCGCTCGCTGACCTGTTGTCTGGCCCAGTAAACATCTGTCTGGTCGTTGAAGACGATGGTTACCAGGCTTAGCCCGAAACGGGAGAAGCTGCGTTGTTCGATGATACCGGGGATATTACGGGTGGCCTGTTCGATAGGCACGGTGATAAAACGTTCCACGTCAGGAGCTCCCAGGCTGGGGGCAGAGGAGATGACCAGCACCTGGTTGTTGGTGATATCGGGCACCGCGTCGATGGGCAGCTGGGTAACGGAATAACTTCCCCATCCAATCAGTGCCAGTACAAACAGGCCGATGATGAGCTTGTTTTTTATGGAAAAACGGATAATGCTGTTTAACAAAACGTACACTTTAAAAGAATTGACGAATGCAGAATGATGTGCTTTTCCGCTGCACCATGACAGTGCTGTGCTCCCGTTTTTTAAACCCGGGGAGGACAGAAAAGGTTCAGGTGGCAGGAAAAAAGGCGGTCCCGCAGCGCAAAGCGTTGCAGCCGGCAGGGTGCCTGCATCATTCAGTTATATCAGGACAAGGACGCTGATAAGGATTTTGGAGGCTGGAAAACGTTGTCCGGTAGCCGGTAGGGAGGAGGCCCGTCATTGATGACCAGGTAAGCTTCCCGGGGTAGTTCTATTACGGGCGTGTACAGGGTGACCGGTGCAGGGGGTACTACGGTGACAAGTGTCATGCAGATAATGTCCGGTGTTTTGAATGGCAGTTGCATGTCCTGCAGATAATCATCGTCAAAAGGTTGTTCGTCCACATAATGCAGTTTCAGGAACGTCAGCAGGGTCATATGAACATTCTCCTGCTTATGTTTTTGGAAATGCTCCACCAGCAAAGGGAACTTGAGTAACTGGCTGGCATCGGTACTGCCAAACAGGTACACCATCAAGAGGATTATTGCAGTGGCCTTTTTCATAAATGATATATCGGGGCCAAAGATAAACATATTTGGAAATTGATGCCGGATAAAAAATCAGGCGGCGGGGGGATTGTCCCTGAACGACGGGATGATCACTATCCCAAGGGCTGTTTCCAGTTTGGTAATAGTTTCCAGTGTGATATTTTCCCTGCCGCTAAGGATTTTACTTACCTGTTGAGGAGACACTTTCATCCTGTTGGCCAGATCTTTTTGGGTAAGCCCCTGCTGCTCCAGTTCCTTCAATACCTTTAACGCAATGGAGCCTGATTTTCTCAGCCATGCCCTGTTTTCACGACGATACCTGGCATCTTCCGGCCAGTCATATTTCCCGGTGGCGATCCGGGCGAGTTGTTCGTTCATTTCTTTGCTCATAAGATTAAATGTTTAAATCCTGCGGGTAATCAATATGATTATTTTTGAGAAACCTTTTTGTCAGGTCAAGTTTATGCAGTTCATACTCAAGATGTTTCTTTCTCATGTTCAGCGATAATTTGACAGCGCCCCCTGTTATGATGAAGCAGTTTGCTGCGAGCCGGATGGCATACAGTCTGAGCCAACCGTTCCGCAACCGCGCTTTACTTTTTTGATGTGCAATAACGTACTCAAAGTTGTTCAATGGTCTGAAAAAATGTTCAAGACTGGCATTGAACCCGGTAAAGTCGCGCTGTACGCAATAGGCAAGGCGGTTTTCTATCATTTCTATTTCATCTGCCGTTCTCTCAACAGCGTCATCAATGCTGATATTTCCAAAATATCCACTGGTCAGGTCCTGCAGGTTATCAGAGAAAAATTTTCTTAGCCACACAAAATCACTCATAGTCCTGAAAAAAAGATCAAACTCACATTGCAACTTATCGTCCAGTTGAATGGACCAAAGACCATTTTCGCCATCACGCGATGTCATAACATGAACAATCTCCATAAAATCAACTTATAGGTTAACAACTTTTTACTTTGAATAATTTGTAATTCAATTGATTACAAAAAATCTCTTTCAAAAGCGACCTTTAAGTGAAAAGGATGTACGCATGTACACAACGGGGGAAGTGCATGTCTGCATTTCAAATTTACTGCAAATAATTAGGGCGGACAATTTATTTTTGCTTCGTATCTCCCTATTTTCAGCACCTTCAAACAGCTTCATTTTATGACACACCAGGAAAAACATTTCACCGGCTCCGAGCTGTTACGTGATATCGTCATCGGTATGTCCGACGGGCTCACTGTCCCTTTTGCACTGGCGGCAGGTCTCAGCGGCACGGTGAAAGACGTGAATCTCATCGTGATCGCCGGACTGGCGGAAATAGCCGCAGGCTCCATTGCCATGGGGCTGGGAGGTTACCTGGCCGGGAAAACAGAGCAGGACCATTACAACAGTGAACTGAAACGGGAGTACGAATAGAAACGGTGCCGGAGAAGGAGCGGGAAGAGGTGGAGACTTTCTTCGCGGAGCTGGGACTGAGCCGGGAGCTGCAGCAGAAAGCGGCGGCGGAACTGATCACGGACAAAGACCGCTGGGCTGATTTTATGATGAAGTACGAACTGGGGCTGGAAAAGCCGGACGCCCGCAGGGCGACAAAGAGTGCGCTCAACATTGGCATTTCCTATATCATCGGCGGACTGATACCGCTGATGCCGTATTTCTTCGTGGACAATGGGATAGAAGGCTTGAAGGTATCGGCCATGATCACCATCGTTTGTCTCTTTGTCTTCGGATATTTCAAAAGCCGCCTCACCGGGTTGAATCCCCTGCTCGGCGGCATTCGTGTGGCCGTTATCGGTACTATTGCCGCCGGTTGTGCGTTTGGCATTGCCCGGTTAATCGGCGGGTAAACTTATTTTTTACGGAAAGTAACGTAGTAGCCTGTACGCAGTTCATAATCGGGATGCGGGTTGATGACCTGTACTTTGACCATATGTTTACCGGCCGGAAGGTCCAGGCGGTAGCAGATTTCATCTTTGCGTAGCTGGTAGTTGGTCGGCATCCTGATAGTATCCGTCACCTGGCCGTCAATGCTGACCGTGGCGATAATGACATGATCCGTTACTTCCTTCTTTTTAGCGGCATGACCGCTCAGTACGAACCCGTTTCCTTCAAAGGAAAGACTGATCTCATTACCATTCACATAAAACTCTTTTTTCTGCACAGGCAGGAGTCCCGGGAAGCTCTCTTCAAAGGCCACCGTTTGCGGTGATTGCAGGGAAATGATTACTTTATCGCCCTGTTCTTTTCCGCCATGCCGCTTGATGTTTTCCACCGCGTGGCGATAGCTGATGTCGTAAGCTTTATTAAGAGATATGCTGGTATATTTAAAGTTGATGTCTTCCGCCCCTGCCAATCCGTCTTTCCATTTCTGCGGAATGTTACTGTATCCCAGCACGGTGCCGAGGATGCCGCCGGCGGTGGAGGGGTTGCAGTCTGCATCCTGGCCGGCGCGCGTGGAGATCTCCAGCGTTTTGGCGTAGTCACCGTTGCCGTACAGCAATCCCATGATCACATAGGCACAGTTGATAGTGGCATCGATATTCACCGGATCGAAAACGGCGCTGGGGCAACTGATGTCCGACGACCATTTCTTCTGCAGCTCAAACCAGGTGCGATGCCAGTCATCCGGGAACTGTTGATGCCAGCGGATAACGTCTGTCATGCACCGGTGGAATTGTGTGTTGGCCGGGATGACCCGCAGCGCGTCGCGGACGATCTGTTGCACATCATTTGAAACGAAGGCCAGTGAATACATGGCGCCGACATACACGCCGCCATACCAGCCGTTGCCATAGTTCATGATATGCCCGATTTTATGGCTGATTTGCGAAGCGGCGTTGGGCATGCCGGGGCTCATCAGGCCGGCATAGTCGGCCTCTATCTGGTAGTCGATGCAGTCTGCGTGCATGTTGTGCTGCCAGTGGCCGGAAGCGGGCGGGCGGAGGCCGTTGAGAATGTTGTAACGGGCCGCCTGGTTGGCATGCCACAACACATAACCCGCATGGGCAAACGCCTGTGCAAATGAATCTGCCGGCGCGTCCAGGCCGTGACGCTCCATCACGTCCACAAAGGTGAGGTCCATATATAGATCGTCATATAGCCCGGGGAAACTGTCCATTACTTCTTTTACGTATCCCTTGTGCCATTCCAGTGGCTGATAGTCCTGGATGTAGGTACCGTTGAACCGGAACTCATACGGACCGCCAAAAGTCACCCCGATGGTCTGTCCGGCCCAGCCGCCTTTGATCTTGTCCTGTAATGTTTTTTTAGATAGGGCGGCCGTTTTTGGAGTCTGTGCCGCCAGGGCTAAGCTGCCCATCAGGCAGGCCATTAATAGAATAACGCGTGTTTTCATGAGCGGGGAAAGTTGTTACTGGCACATAAGATAATGTTTATTATTAAATTTATTTAATAAACTAGCTTTTAATTAAAATATTTTTTATAAATAAAATGATAACAATCCTACTGTAAAACTGTTGCACCCGTTAACTGAAATTGGGTTATTTTCAGGATATGAAACCTAAAAAAGCATATCCAGCCGCGATAACGATTTTCGGTGCCCGGGGAGATCTTACCCGCCGTAAGCTGATACCCGCACTGTATAATCTGTTTATAGAAAACCACCTGCCCGCTTTATTTGAGATTTTCTGTGTCGACTTTCAGACGGTAGATGAAGCCGCATTTAAAAACGACCTGCTGTCCGGTGTGAATGAATTCAGCCGCAACGGCAAGGCAGAACCGTCGAAATGGGCGGAATTCGCCGCACGCATCAGTTACCTGCAAGGCGATTTTACAAAGAAAGAGACCTACGTCTCCCTGAAAACAAAAGTGGAGGACTTTGAAAAGAGCAGTAAACAACGGGGAAACCGTATGTTTTATTTCGCTGTGGCGCCCCGGTTCATAGAAGTGATCGCAGAAGCTTTATCTACCCGCAAATTATGCAGTAACAAAGCGCATGACCGTATAGTGGTGGAGAAACCATTCGGCACCGACCTGGCCACCGCCCGGAAGCTGAACCACTTCCTTACCAAACGTTTTTCGGAGAAACAGGTCTATCGTATCGATCACTACCTGGGCAAGGAAACGGTACAGAACATCATGGCTTTCCGCTTTGCCAACTTCGTATTTGAGCCGTTGTGGAATAAAAACTACATCGATCATATACAAATCAGTGTAGCCGAACAGGTGAGTGTGGGCAAGCGCGGCGGTTACTACGACGCCAGCGGCGCTTTACGCGATATGATCCAGAACCACCTGCTGCAGCTGTTGTGCATTGTAGCCATGGAGTGCCCCGGAGCTTACAAGGCGGAGGCCATCCGCGATGCCAAGACCAAAGTGCTGAAAAGCATCCGGCCGTTTACTACGCAACAGGTATTTAAGAATGTAGTGAGAGCGCAGTACACCGCCGGTGAAGTGGATGATGTGCAACGGATCGCCTATCGCCAGGAAGAACAGGTATCACCCGAATCCAACACTGAAACGTTCGTGGCGCTGAAGATGCTGATCGACAATCCACGCTGGGAAGGGGTGCCTTTTTTCCTGCGTACCGGCAAGTCCATGACGCGGCAGTCTTCCGTGATCGTGGTGCAGTTCAAAGACTCCCCGCATAAAATCTTCAAAGACGATATTGTTCCCAACAGGCTGATCATCAGCATTCAGCCGGAACTGGAAATCAGCCTGCTGTTTGAAAGCAAGGTGCCCGGGCTGCAAATGAAACTGGTGCCGGTGGAGATGGACTTCACTTACCAGGAAGCCTATACGGAATCCCTGCCGGAAGCTTACGAAGCGCTGTTGCTCGACGTGCTGCATGGCGATGCCACCCTCTTCATGCGCGCCGACCAGGTGGAGGCAGCCTGGAAAGTGGTGATGCCCATCCTCGACGCCTGGAAAAAAGCACCCTCCAAACAATTACAGTTTTATGAATCCGGTACCTGGGGACCGGTGGCCGGCAGCAACCTGCTGAAGCCCTACGCCAAAGAGTGGTACAGGCTTCCCTCCCGTGAAACCATCAAGAAACTGGCCGTTAGCAAGTAGGTATTACAGCACTATACTTCTCACTGCGTTCCTCACCTTTAAACAGGTGGGGGCCGTAGTGAGGTAACCTTCCTGCGCTATAAATGTAAAAATGATGCCGGTTGTTTTTTTCGGATAGTTGATCCACGGATGGCTGCCGAAAGCGCCGGGGCTGCTACTTTCAATGATGATGTCGCCGGCGCCGGTGTTATCGCGCCAGTTGCCGATGCCGTAAAAATTGGACGTATTTAGCCATGCCAGCGGGTAAGGCGTGTAGCCCACCGTTACACCGGTTATCTGTCCCTGTTCCATAGCAGTAACTGCCGCCTCGCTGAGCACACGCGTACCGTTGGCCGTGATCCCTTTGTTGACCAGCATATCCAGAAATTTCATATAGTCGTTCGGGGTACTGCGCGCGCCGCCGGCAATGATAGGATTGGCGGTTAATCCATAATCCGTGCTGGTCATCCCGCAAGGCGTAAATATTTTTTCGGCGGATATTTCCTTCCAGCTTTTACCACTTGCTATTTCGCAGATGCGTCCTGCCACCTGCATACTTACACCACCATAATAAAAGATGCTTCCGGGAGGATGCAGCAACGGCACATTCCGGCCGATGGCGTCTACAGCTGCTTCCAGCGTCAGCAGCGGATTGGATTCATATCCCTGGCTGGAGTTGCCGGGAAAGCCGGAAGTATGGGAAAACAACTGCGCCATCGTGATGTTACCTTTCCCATTGGCCGTGAACACCGGCAGAAATTTGCCTACGGTATCTGACAGTTTCAGTTTCCCTTCATCCACAAGGCGCATCAACACAGCGCCTGACAACCATTTGGAGCAGGAGGTGATGAGCTGCCGGGTGTTTCCGTCGTAACCACCGTAGCTCCTGTTATACACTTCCTGTCCGTTGACATGAATGACGGCATAACATTTTCCATTGAACCGCACGGGAACGGAATCATCCAGTATTTTATCAATCACATCGTACCCGGAGGCATGTTGCATTCCGGTGGTTTCTTTTTTACAGGCCGCCGTAATGACGGATAACAGAAGCAGGACCAGCAGGGGATAAGCTCTCATGACAGTTGTTTGGTGATAACGCTGCAATATAAACAGGATAAGATCAATTTTTATTATATGAACGTTTGACTTTTTTTATTGTAAACGCAATGTTTAAACAGACTTCCCTTACTACACTGCGGCCTTATTTGTAGCAGGTGTCGGTATTTTCACTATTAGTAAGTACTGTTAAGCGAAGCCTGTTCGGATATATCCATGAAAACGCATTTACTGCTCTTTTTATAACCCTCTAACGTTTAACCATTATGCTATCCAAATTTTACACTTTAAAAAAACTACTGTACCTCCCTCTTTTCTTCATCTGCTTATTTGCTCACAGCGCCAGGGCGCAGACTTACGCCAACAGCCAAACCAATGGCGTGACCGGTTTGTGCCTGTTGTGCGGTGTCACCAATCCGGACAATGCAGTGAACAGTAACCTGAACGATTATTCCACCTTCAACATCAGCGTGGGACTGCTGGGCGTATCTGTATACCAGACGCTCAATTTCCCAGCCGGCAGTACCGCTGGTTGCGATTCGCTGGTGATTGGTATTGGCAGTGCTAATGGCATCCTGTCGTTAAACCTGGTGGGAGGCATTACTGTACAAACATTCAATGGCGCCGTTGCCAACAACGACGCACATGTAGCAGACAGCAGCAATTTCAGGCCCTGGGGCAACAATCGTGGTGAAATCATCTTAAAGCCTGCCGGCGCTTTTGACCGGGTGAAGGTCACTTTGTCCAGCAGCCTCGTAGGACTGTTGAATGCTTTCCAGGTTTACTATGCCTATCGAAAGCCCGCGCTACCGCCACCGGCATTGCCCGACAGTGTTAATCTCTGTAGTGGTGATACGGCATCCCTCGCGACTGTAGCGCCGGCCGGAACGACAGTGCGGTGGTATAATGCGCCCACAGGAGGGACACTGCTTTATACAGGCGCTACCTACAAAGTAAGTCCCGCTGCAACGGCAGACTACTATGCGGAGGCAGTGCTGAACGGATGTACCAGCACGCGTAAAAAGGTAACCGTGATCGTACACCCGAAGCCTGCTAACCCTGTGTTCTCCGTAACGCCGAGTATTGTCTGCAATACAACAGGAATAGGAATCGACAACTATACGCCGGATGTATATTACAACGTACGTGCCGTGTACACGGGGATAGACGGGCTGTTGCTGGATTCGTCCTATACCGTGATGAATGGCGATACGGTGGTTGTCCGGGACCTGAATGCTTACCTGAATGTTACCGTCAACCTTTACATACAGGCTGTCAACAAAGTCACAGGATGCCGGTCAGATACGGTGATGCAGACAATGATTCTCGGTGCGCACGGCACCTACGCAGATGCAGTACCTGTCAACGTGACTATTTGTAAAGGAGACAGTGTTACGCTCTATGCCTATGGTCATGGGCAGGAAACTAATCCCCTCCTGAATATACGCTGGTATAGTGTGCCCACGGGCGGAGTGGAGTTGCACAGGGGAAAGTATTTCAAGGTAGGTCCTCTTGATACTACTCATTATTATGTAGTGCCTGGCTACCATTGTGAATACCTGCAACGTACCAAAGTGACGGTGAACGTACGCAAACTGCCGGACCCGGTTTATTCAGTTCCACAGGGAATGACCTGCGGCGCTACCAGGATAAAAGTACAGAATTATCAACCTGGGTACAGTTACCGCGTGAGGGTGAAGTTCCGGTATACCACGCAGCTATTGCTGGACACGGCTTACCTGGTTCCTAATACGGACACCTTTTTTGTTCCCGGATACCCGACACCTTTACCCGCAGCAGTGGATATATGGGTACAGGCAGTCGACTCCATAACAGGATGCCGGTCTGATTCTGTTTACCGCCGTATGAATACAGACGGCTATGCTGCCCAACCCAAGGTAACAACAGACAGCGTAGTGATATGCAGGGGTGATAGCGTAGTACTGCATGCATTTGATCCGGTTTATACACAGTCACGTATCCGCTGGTATAACGTGCCTTCCGGCGGAAGCAGGCTGTATACCGGCAGCGATTATAAGGTAAGTCCGCAAAGCACGACCGTGTATTACGCCGCGGGAGGTTACGGATGCGAATACCCTGTACGTACACCCGTGACCGTGGTTGTGAACCAGTGCCTGCAACAGGCACATGTGCTGCGGAAAACGCCGCTGAAGCATACACTGGAATTATTCCCTAATCCCAGCGCGGGCTTGGTAAGACTAAATATCGACAAATTGCTTCCCGGCAGTGTGCTTATTCTCAGAAATGTTCACGGTGTAGAGGTACAGCGCGAGGTGTTGACAGGGAACAACTTTTTGATTACTCCGCGGCTCTCTGATGGTGTTTATTTTATAGAGATCAGAAATAACAACCATGAAGTCTATACCGGTAGGGTAGTACTGAAGCGATAATGGTGTTTTATGAAGAGAGGGCATCCCCTGGTGGGGATGTCCTCTTTGTACCAGCCGATTATGCTGAATTATCTTCCGCGGGTTGAAGAACTTTTCCCGGATTTTTTATAGGATGATCACAGCGGGCACAGTCTTTGTGCGCCGAAAGCATGCAAAAAACAACAGGGAACCCTGCATCACCAGAACAGAAAGGATTTTTGCGTGTACGCGGGGCACGCGAGCATAACCTCAAAAACGTAGACCTCGACATACCAAGAGATGCGCTGGTGGTATTTACCGGCGTATCGGGGTCCGGCAAGTCATCGCTGGCCTTTGGAACACTTTACGCAGAAGCACAGCGCCGTTACCTGGAATCGGTATCGCCGTATGCCCGCCGGCTTTTTCACCAGATGTCGGTGCCGGAGGTGGATGAGATCACCGGGCTGCCGCCGGCAGTGGCGTTGCAACAGCAACGGGGGCTGCCCACCACACGGTCATCCGTAGGCAGCGTGACCACCCTGTCCAACCTGTTGCGTATGCTTTATTCCCGTGCGGGGCATTACCCCAAGGGGCAGCCTCACCTGGAAGCGGAAGCCTTTTCACCCAATACGCCGGCAGGGGCCTGCCCGCAATGCCATGGCCTGGGCAGAGTGTATGAAGTAACGGAGCGCTCCATGGTACCGGACGATACGCTCACCATCCGCGAGCGTGCCATCGCTTCCTGGCCTACCGCCTGGTATGGCCAGAACCTGCGGGACATCCTCATCACCCTCGGTTACGACGTGGACAAGCCGTGGAAAGATCTGCCTAAAAAAGACCGCGACTGGATACTGTTCACCGAAGAACAACCGGTGGCGCCGGTATATCCCGGTTTCACGCATGAAGAGGTGAAACGCGCCATCAAACAGAAAGTAGAACCTTCCTATATGGGCACCTTCTCCGGCGCCCGCCGTTATGTGCTGCATACCTTCGCCAATACCGAAAGCGCTTCCATGAAGAAGCGGGTATCGCAATATATGGAGAGCGCGGAATGCCCTACCTGTCATGGTAAAAGGCTGCAACCCGCCTCTTTGTCGGTGACCTTTGCCGGTCTTGACATCGGCGAGATCGCCCGCCTGCCGCTGTCGCGCCTTACGGAGCTGATGCGGCCCTATGCGGAAGGAAAAGAGAGCCACCACACCGACCATCCCGAAAGGGCGATCGTGGCGCAGCGCATCGCCGCCGACCTGGTAGGGCGGCTGGAAGTACTGCTGGACCTTGGCCTGGGGTATCTGCTGCTGGAACGGAGCACGCCTACCTTATCGCCAGGTGAGCTACAGCGTTTAAGGCTGGCGACACAGGTGCGTTCCAACCTGTTCGGCGTAGTATATGTGCTGGATGAACCATCTGCCGGCCTGCATCCCGCAGATACCGCCGCGCTGCTGCGCGCCCTCGAAAGGCTGAAAGCCTCGGGCAACTCGCTTTTTGTGGTAGAGCATGACCTGGACGTGATCCGCCATGCCGACTGGATCGTGGACGTAGGTCCCGCGGCCGGTGAGCACGGAGGCCATATCCTGTACAGCGGTCCCACCGCCGGTTTAGCAACGGTAAAAGCTTCCCGCACCCGGGAGTTTCTTTTTGCTGACGAAGCCGTGAAACCCAGACAGCCCCGTAAGCCTGCCCGGTGGTTGCAACTGGAAGGGGTGACCCGTAACAATCTTCATCAGCTCGATGCCGCTTTTCCATTGGGCTGTATGACAACGGTGACAGGCATTTCCGGCTCCGGCAAATCCAGCCTTGTCAGCCAGGTGCTGGTGGAACTGGTCGCCGCGCAACTGGGAATGGAACTGCCCGCGGAAGCGGAAGAAGGGGAAGGGTTGGAACAGCCGGCGCCTGCCACACTGGATGGTCGCATCACGGCAGGGATGGAACATGTCAAAAGACTGGTGCAGGTGGACCAGAAGCCGATAGGTCGCACGCCCCGCTCTAACCTCGCCACCTATACGGGATTGTTTGATCATGTCCGGAAACTTTTTGCCGATACCAAAGCCGCCCGCGCCCGCAAATACGACGCAGGCCGGTTTTCTTTCAATGTCGCCAAAGGGCGCTGCGAAACCTGCCAGGGCGAAGGTTTTGTGATGGTGGAACTGCTGTTCCTGCCCAGCGTATATGCCCCTTGCCCTACTTGTCATGGTGCGCGGTATAATGCCAAAACACTGGAGATCACCTATAAAGAGAAGAATATTGCGGAAGTGCTGGAGCTAACGGTGGACGCAGCTTACGACTTCTTTGCGGACGATCCGAAAATACACCGTTCGCTGAGTGTGTTGCGGGAAGTGGGGCTGGGCTATTTGCGGCTTGGCCAGCCGGCCACGCAGCTATCAGGAGGCGAAGCGCAGCGTATCAAGCTGGCTACAGAGCTGCAGCGTATGGGACGTGGTGATACCTTGTATGTGCTCGACGAACCTACTACGGGACTGCATCCGTCGGATACAGAGAAACTGGTGGCCCAGCTGGAAGGACTGGTGGTGGCTGGCAACACTGTCATCGTAGTGGAGCATGAAATGCGGGTGGTCTCCGCCAGCGACTGGGTGATAGATATCGGTCCGGGTGCAGGCGAGGAAGGTGGCCATATTGTGGCTGCCGGTACGCCGGCCACTGTGGCCAAAGCGAAGGGCAGCCGTACGGCGCCTTATCTGGCCAGTTTCCTCCGTGGATAATTTCTCCGGAAATTCCGGGGTAAAATGTGTAATTCGCAGTACGAAAACAGTCAACAACAATGAAGAAAAAGCTCTTATGGCTGCTGCCGGCGTTGCTGTCCTTACAGCTCAGCGCGCAGCAGCGCAAGCCGAATGTGATCTTTATCCTCGCTGATGATATGGGATATGGTGATGCCAGCTGCTATGGCAGCCCGCAGATCCGTACACCGCAGCTGGACCGGCTGGCGAAGGAAGGATTCCATAGTACCGGGTTCATGGTGTCTGCACCTTCCTGTACGCCCAGCAGGGCTTCGCTGCTGACCGGCCGGTACCCTGACAAAGTGGATATGCCTTACGCCGTGGCGCCCGGCGATCGCCACGCGCTGGCAGACAGTATTTTTACCCTCGCCAAAATGTTTAAGGCCAACCACTACCAGACAATGATGATCGGTAAATGGCATCTTGGCGACAAGCCCAACAGCCGGCCGTTGTCACATGGCTTCGATCATTTCTTCGGGATGCTGTACAGCCACGATTACCAGTCGCCCTTTGTAAATACGGACACCACGCTGGCCGTCTTCCATGATAATACCCGTGTCATCGAAAAACCGGATTACAGTAAGCTGATGGGCTGGTATACCGACAGCGCGCTGGCTTATATCCAACGCGCCGGCCACAGCAGCCAGCCGTTTTTCCTGTACCTGCCGTTCCCGATGCCACACGCGCCACTGGCAGTTCCCCGCGAATGGGCCGGTAAGTCACGGGCAGGGCTATACGGAGATGTTATCGAACAGCAGGATGCCTGCATCGGAAAAATCATCGCTTTACTACGCACGTTGAAACTGGATAAAAACACCATCGTGATGTTCACCAGTGATAACGGTCCCTGGAACGCTATGCCCGACCGTATGCTGCAGCAGGATATCGTGAAGCCGTGGGACCACGGTTCCACCGGGCCTTTCCGCGGGGGAAAAGCCAATACCTACGAAGGCGGTCACCGTGTGCCGTTCATCGCCTGGGCACCCGGCCGCATCCCTGCCGGCACCGAAGGAGACCAGCCTTTTATCATCAACGATATCTTACCGACGCTGGCTACCGCTACCGGCTATACGCAGCCGCTGCCGGCCAACCTCGAAGGCTTCAGTTGCTGGGGGCATATCACCGGCCGCCAGCCCCGGCTGCCGGAAAGACCGCTGTTTTATCTGAGTGCGCTCGGAAAATTGGAAGGAGTGCGCCAGGGCGACTGGAAACTGCGCATCGCCACGGTGGAAAAAGGCAAAACGCCGGAAGTGGAACTGTATAACCTGACGCTCGACAACAGCGAAAAACATAACGTAGCAGAGAAGTACCCCGACATCGTATCGTCGCTGAAACTATTGATGAATAAATACTGACAGGTTTGTTGATATCATCCTGCCCCGGGAGAATCCCGGGGCTTTTTTATTACTCCCCATATTCCCGCATCAACCGCTCAAACACATCCCGCTCGATATACAGATCGAAACTATCAGGATGGACGATGCTCCTCTCCCGCAGTTGTTTGAGCGAACGGTTAAAACTTCTCACCGATACGCCCAGGTAATCTGCCAGGTCTTTTTTGGCAAAACTGGTCTGCTGGGTAGCGAGAACAGACAATAACTTCAGCATGGCGTACTCGGCAGGGTAAACCTGCTGATAAGAAGCCCGGGCGGATGTCTGGTTCAGCCGGTGCGCGAGGGATAATAACAGCAGCCGGTTCAGTTCAGGATTATGCGTGATGAGGTAAGCAAAGTAATCCGTCGTGATGCACCAGGCGGTCACCTCCGTAAGGGCGGTCACCGTGGTCAGGTTAGGTGTCTTCTGAATGACTTCTATCTCTCCCAGCAGTTCCCCTTCTCCCAGAAACTGGACGATAAAATCCTTCCCGTTGTCTTCTGTGATATGTACTTTGGAAAGCCCCGTCTGTTGAACAAAGACATATTTATTCCCCTGCCCCTGTCGGAGAAGATGGCCGCCGGCAGGCCAGGTCTGCAGAAATACGCGGTCCTTCTTGTCGGCTTCCGTCAACTGGTTTTCAATGAATGTTAAAATAGCACGATTGGTATGTATCATGGTCAGCTGGGACAAATGTCCCGTTTTTTCGCAGTTGAAGCTATTAATTTTACAGAAATTTTCAGAATTTATGACAGGCATACAAACCATCGCCTTTGATGCGGATGATACATTATGGGTCAATGAGCCCTATTTCAGGGAAGTAGAAAACAAATTCTGCGGTCTCCTGGAAGATTATTTGCCTCATCATACCGTGGCGCAGGAGTTATTTAAGACAGAGATGCAGAACCTGCCGCTGTATGGTTACGGCGTAAAAGCGTTCATGCTGGCGATGATAGAAACCATTCTGCGTGTGACGGAGAACAATGCCAGCCCTGCGCTGATCGCTAAGGTGCTGGAATACGGCAAGGAACAGCTGGCCAAAGACATTGAACTGCTGGACGGTGTGAAAGAAGTGCTCGAAGCCCTCAAAGGCAAATACCGGCTGGTAGTCGCCACTAAAGGCGATCTGCTGGACCAGGAACGGAAACTCAATAAATCCGGTCTGGCCCACTACTTCCATCATATCGAAATTATGAGTGATAAACAGGAGAAAGACTATCGTAAACTGCTGCGGCACCTGGATTGCTCACCGGAAGCTTTTCTCATGATCGGCAACTCCATTAAATCGGATATATTGCCGGTACTGGCGATTGGCGGGCATGCTATTCATATTCCTTATCATACCGTATGGGCGCATGAAGTGGTAGAAGGAGAGGTGAAAGACGAAAGATTTTATTCATTTGAAAACATTTCGGCCGTCCTGCCGAAGCTATTGTCATGAAACAACTACTGGACTTAAATACCTGGGCCAGAAAAGACCATTATCATTTTTTTACGCAGTTCGAGGAGCCTTTTTTCGGGGTATGCGTAAATGTGGATTGTACCCGCGCTTACTACGTATCCAAAGCGCATGGGTATTCGTTTTTCCTGTACTACCTGCATAAAGCCATGGTAGCGATGAACCTTACCGAACCTTTTCGTTACCGTATCATCGACAAACAGGTATGGATATACGATCATATAGATCCTTCTCCGACGATCAACCGGCCGGACGGTACTTTCGGTTTTGCTTACTTTCCGTACCATGCGGATTTTGAAACCTTCGCTGCTGCCGCACGCGTGGAAACAGAAAAGGTGCAAAGCAGCACCGGCCTTGTTCCTGCCGTATCCGGCGAAAACGTGGTGCATTGTTCCTCTATGCCCTGGATCAATTTTACCGGCTTGTCCCACGCCCGCAGCTTCACTTTCCCGGACAGCTGCCCGAAGATCTCTTTCGGTAAGATGACCGATGCCGACGGTAAAATGACGATGCCGGTGTCTGTACACGTGCACCATGCGCTGATGGATGGTTATCACGTGGGGCTGTTCCTGGAAGAATTCCAGCGTCAGCTGGATGTATAGTTATTCTTATTTCAGGTAGTTGCTCACTTCGATGAGGTTCCCGTCCGGGTCCCGGAAGTAAATGGAGATAATAGGCCCCGTTGCGCCTGTTCTCTTTACTTCCGATTCCAGGAGGGGAATATTTTTTTTGACCAACTCCTCCTTCACTTCCTGTATAGGCGTGTCAGTGATAAAACATAAGTCCGCCGAGCCGGGCGTTGGCCGTAGGGCTTTAGGCTCGAACTCTTTCCCGTGCTGATGCAGATTGATTTTTTGTTGACCAAATAGCAGCGCTTTGCGGTTGTCGCCGAAGGTTTGTACTTCCATGCCTAATACGTTTTCATAGAACTGGCAGGTGGTAGTTATATCGGCGACCGTGAGAACAAGATGGTCTAGTCTGGATATCTTCATGGCAAATGGTTTCGTATAATTTGAGTGGCAGGATATTTTTGGTAACCCGTTGATCATTCCTTATATTCAATGTGATGAACAATTTACAAAAGAACGGGCAACTGCTCGCCAAAATATCACACATTGACAATTCAATACGCATATCAGGTTTTACGCAATAAACAGGGGTTAGTAATTGCGATCTCTATCTGTACTTTGGTGATGACCATCATAAATGTGTTGTTGGATTATTGGGTTTCCCGGTATCAGCATAGTGCATTTTATATCCCCGAATCGCTGCTGTTTAGCGCGTATTGGGTGTTGTTTCTGCCTTTGTTGCCGGCGATGCGGTGGCTGAAAGTATCTGCATACCGGCACCTTAAAATCCCTGGAAAGCCAGTTGGATGAATCGCAGTTTGTGAGAATACATAAATCTCATATTGTCAACCTTCAGAAGATAACTTCTTTTCAATCCCGGCAAAATGGCGATTATGATGTTTTTCTTTCCGACGGCTCCATTTTAAGGGTGAGCCGTAATTACGCGAAGGCTTTTAAATCGAAGCTGGAAAGATGGACTCAGCTTACGGTAACATAAACTCAGCTTGCCATATTTTGTTTGATAATCAGCCGTTTGCCTAATAATCTTTGTGAAAAGTTCAAAAATGAAAAAGTTGTTTTTTTGCAAAGTTACCCTGGTGCTCTGCGTGTTCTTCATGGGCTGTCATGGACAAACCAATGACCGGCCGGCACAAAAAATAGTCGGAGGAGGTTGCGACGGTTGTGAATTGATGTATATCGGGATGCCCAAAGAAATAGATGCTATTGACACAAGTCCCGGTTGGAATGAAAAAGGGCAGCGGCTGATAGTGAGGGGGACGGTCTTTCAACAAGACGGACGAACGCCGGCAAAGGATGTCGTTATCTATTATTGGCATACCGATAATGACGGATATTATTCTCCCGTCACCGGAATGGATGTTCGGGTAAAACGCCACGGGCATATCCGGGGATGGGTAAAAACCGGCCCGGACGGAAAATACATCATCAGAACAATCCGGCCAGCCCCTTACCCGAAGGATGTTTTGCCGGCGCATATTCATTTGTCTGTCAAAGAGCCTGCTGTTGCCAATGAATATTACACCGATGAAATTAATTTCGAAGGGGATACCCTGCTGATACCCCATTTCAAAAAATATCCCCCCGAAAACCGCGGCGGAGGCGGCGTTGTAAAAGTACTGCTGAAAGACAGCCTGCAGGTAGCGGAACACAATATTGTTCTCGGATTGAATATTCCGAATTACCCCGGGAGATAGCTGGCGGATGGTAACAGGGCCGCAGCCATCATTTTACCCGTTCGGGGCCGGCCCCGTTTTGGCGCCGGGGAATCAACAAACTTCTGCCCGGATTATAATAATTTCAATCGATTGCGTAATTTATGGGCTATTCCCTTCCGTTATGAAAAACATAGTTATCCTGTTATTGGCCAATATACTCGCCGGGACGGTAAAAGGTTTGCCTGTCAACCTGCGCAGAGAAGTTCCGGCATCCGTCATGAAGGCCGTTCCATTGCCGCTGCCGCGTGCGCTCGCCGGCCCGGTGTCCCCGCATATCGCGTCCATCGTTGCAGATACGATCAAAGTAGTCACCGGCAATACCCTGGCCTATACGGTGGATACCAAAGCTGGTGAAGGCCTGATCAGCACCGCCACCACCGTAGCGCACCTGTTGGCCGAGCTGCAGACCAACGTAGCGGTGCAGCACTGCCAGGTGACGACCGCAGACGGCAAACCTAAAGAGACCGGTGTTATCCTCGCAGGCGACCGCCTTACACTCACTAATCCCAGGGGTAGCACCACCTACTACCTGCTCCCGGAGCAACGTGCGCTCACGGGCAAACTGGAGCTGTTGCGGCCAACGATTACCGCGCAGGTAAAAAATACCATCACGCTTCACTACACCGCCGGTCAGCGTAGCCCGGACGCTACGGTGACCATGCATTTCCCCGCAGGCATCACGATCACCCCGGAAAATACCACGGTCAACGTGATCGGCCGCGGCGCCGTACTGCTCAGGGACCTGCCGAAGCAGTCCATTGGCCGCACCGGTGCCCGTTACCCTTACACACGTGTGGGCGAAGCCGTTATTGCCAATGCAGCAGACGGCGGCACCACGCTCACCTTGCGTCACCTGGACCTGCGCCCGGCCAATGGTCCCGACCTGGTGCTGGTGATACCCGATGTTACGCTGAACGACAGGGGAAGATATTTCATCAGCGCTACCTGCACCACTGCGCAGCCGGCGGTGCTGACCAGCTCGGGCCTGGCCAGGGAAACCGCGGACCTTTGGGTGACCAACACCATCTCGGATTTTAAAAGGGTCATAGTAAAAGATAAACCCTACCATGCATTATCTCACGACTATACGCAGACGGAGTTCCGCTGGACGCCTGTCGCTGCTGGTAAGCTGACCATGGAATACTCTACGGATACCGGCAGGCACTGGTCTGCCGCCAAAGCGAGCATAGACGCTGCACGGGGCACGGCAGTTATCACCGGTCTGCGCCGCGACAGACTGTATCATTTCCGGTTGCTGGTGAAAGACGGCGTCTATCGGGGTGGTTCCAACATCGCCAGTGAGTATACCGGTATGCTTGATATCCGGAAATTCGGTGTGCATGGCAATGACACCACCGATCATACCGCCGGTATCAACGAAGCGATCCGCTTTATGCACAACATCGGCGGCGGCACCTTATTATTCAGCGAAGGCACTTACAACGTACGCACGGTACACCTGCAAAGCAACGTATACCTCTATATCGCGCAGCAGGCGGTCATCCGCGCACAGAAGGGCGCCGACGCCCCGGAGACCACCTGGTTCAGCGACCGCGCCTACCGCTCAGGCCTTTCGCCCACAGACCGTAGTCCTTATGAGGACCCCGAAAACTACCTCACCAAGCAGGACGTTGGGCATCATTATTTTCACAATGCCATGTTCTTCGGAGAACGGATCGATAACATCAAAATTATTGGCAACGGACGCATCACCGGCAATGGCCACCTCGTTACCAGTGACAAAGTAATGAACAATCCACCCGATCAACGGGCGGATAAAATGTTTTCGCTGAAACTATGCACCAACGTGGAAATCGGCGGTCTCCACCGGGACCATGACCTCTGGTATGATTCAGCGAAAGACGTTCCTTATTATGTGGAGAAAGGTGGTCTGCCTTCGTATGATGACAGTAACATGCTGCAGATAGATCGTGCAGGCCACTTTGTGCTGCTGGCCACAGGCACGGATACACTTTTTGTGCATGACACCTACTTTGGTAAAATGAACCAGGCCAACGTAAGGGATATCTATGATTTTATGGGATGTAACCAGGTAACGGTACGGAATATTTATTCCCGCGTCAGTTCAGATGATATCGTGAAACCGGGTTCTGACTGCTCGCTGGGATTTACCCGTCCGGCGCGGCATTACCGGGTGCGTAACGTGATCGGCGATACTAACTGCAACCTTTTCCAGGTAGGCTCCGAAACGGCGGACGATATCATGGACATCTGTGTGGATAACATATATATCCTGGGCGCTAATAAGGCCGGGTTTTCTATTTCCACCAATGACGGCGGACATGTGAAAGATATTCATCTCAACTGCGGACATACCGGTCCGGTGAACCAACGGTCCCGTATGCTGCGTACCACGGCGCCGTTCTTTATCTCCATCTCCAACAGGGGCCGCGTGCTGGGGGCTACGGTGGGGCAATACACTTTCACAGAGGAAGGCCGGAAGCGGACGGAGTTACTGGTGCAAAACGTGAACATCGGACAGGTGGAAAACATCCTGATCAACAGTATTGATATTGCGGAAGTCTATGCAGGCAGTTCTTTTGGCAATGGTGTCCGCTGGAAGCCATTTGACGGATCGCAGCACCGGGCGACTTCCATCGTCGCCGGTTATGCGCTGCCTGCGGCGGCGGTGGAAGGCGGACTGGATTTTACGTTGCCGGATGGCCGTCATACCGGCTATATCCGCAATGTGGTGTTCAACGATGTGCATATCACGGACAAAGGCGGGCATCCCCCGGCCGATACGGCGCAGCGGCCGCCGGAGCTGGGCGTGGGGCAGTATAATGTGTCCAATCTGAAAGTGCAGCCTTCGCATGGATTATGGGCCCGTCATGTAGAAGGACTTACGATCTCGGAAAGTTCATTCAGGTTTGAGCAGCAGGACAGCCGTTACGCTTTGTTCCTCGATGATGTGCAGGGCGCCGCCCTCTCCGGCATTAAAACCGTCAGGGCTGCCGGTGCCAGCGAATGGCTCCGTTACATCCGGTCTTCCGGCGTTCGTTGGAAGAATATCCTGTTTTACCGGGAAGCGTGGGGCAAATCGCCGGTATCGGCCGGCAGCCGTTAGGATGGCTATTGGGCCCGTGTAGCCATGGTAATCGAAAACTCCAGTTTTTGGGCATTGATTTCTTTCAGCGGAATTTCCTTTTCATTATCAAGACCACGGGTGAAATATACCGTGGCTTTTAGCGTTTGACCCTTGTTCAGCCCATCTTCGAAGAGGGCTACGCCGTACAGCGTTTTGTCTTCTGTGGATTCTGCAGAAATACGCAGGACACCGATATTGTACTGGCCGTTGTTCTTCACCGTGATGACACCGTTCTGGTAGGTGTAAGTGATTCCTTTGATGGTGGCCAGGTATGTTTTGTTGGTGCTTGTCGGGGCCTTGTACGTCTGGCATTTTGCTATGAACGGGGAAAATGCTAAAAACAGCGAAAAAATCAGTAATTTATTCATCGAAAGATAAAAATATATTGCAAAAATACATTTTATCTTTATACGGCGAATTGTGATTAATTTCGTAAAAGTATTAATCAAGGATGTGATGTTTACCGTGGAGAATGTTCTCAGCAAACCGATATCCCAATGACCTATTTCAGACTATTCCACCCCGTGCTGCTCGCACGGGAGATCATACATACCGGGACTGCCCAGCTGGAAGGAGAGGAGAAGAAACGAGTCAGTATCATCAACACCCTCAGTCTTGCATCGATTGCACTTTGTTTGATCTTCGGCACCGTTATCTACTATCTTACCGGTAACCTGGAGATCCTGCTACCCGCTTACGCAGAAGCCCTTTTGTTTGTGGTGGTGCTTATGTTCAACCATTTCCGTTGGCATAATACAGCAGCCATCCTGACTTCTTTTGTGCATAATCTTTCCATCGTTTACTTCAGCGCCCTGCTGGGCATGGTAACGGAAGTGTACCTGCTTTTCTTTTTTCTTTTAGGCGCTGCGCTGATGATATTTTTTGGCAAGCCGTTGCTGATAAAGTTCAGTATTGCCATTTCGGTGATCTGTTTGGTATTGTGTGAACTGAACTACTACTACCATTTTATTGAGCCACTGATGCTCTCGCTTAACGAGCAGTTCCTGATCCGCTGGGTGACGATCCCGGCCATCCTGGTGCTGGACGTGCTCACTTTTGCGTTGTATGTACGGACACTGCGCCGTAAAAACGCACAGCTGGAACGGAAGGCCACCGCGCTGGAAATGGCGGACAAAGCCACGCGGCGGCAGGCCATGGAAACCTCCCATGAAATGAGGAATCCTTTTAACGCGGTGTATGGCATCTCTCAAGATCTGCTGATGCAGGTGCAGAAAAGTGATCTTTATCCGGCTGAACTGAAATCGTCTATAGAACATTTGTATTCTGCTTCGCATAATGTGCTGCAGATCCTGAACAACAATCTGGAGCATTTCCGGCAACAGGAAGGCGTGGCGCCGCAGCTGGAGTCTGCCGTATTCAACGTACGGGACTGGGCGGGCGAGGCGACGGCCATCTACCAGTATATCGCGAATGTAAGAGATGTCAGTATCGCTTTGGAGATAGATCCGCAGATGCCGGAGCGGCTGGCAGGCGATAAGATCAAATTAACCCAGATACTCAATAATCTGTTGTTCAACGCTATCAAGTTCACCCATGCCAACAGCACAGTCACTGTGCAGATAAGGCCTGATGGCAAACAATGGCAGTTGCTGGTAAAAGACAGTGGAGATGGTATTCCGCCGGAGCGCCTGTCCACTATTTTTTCACCGTATGTATCAGAACAACATGCTTTCGGTGGGACCGGGCTGGGATTGCCTATTGTGCAGCGTTTCGTGGAACTGATGGGCGGTACTGTCACCGTTGCCAGCAAAACCGGCGAAGGGTCCGTGTTTACCGTCAACCTGCCGCTGACAGCAGTGGAGGATGCGCCGGCCCCGGCAGCTCCTGCGAATAAGAACATCACACTACAGGCTTTCCCTGGTGTGAAAGCGCTGGTGGTAGATGATAACCAGATGAGCAATATGATCCTGAGCCGCTTCCTGGAACGGATGGAATGCAGTACTACTGCCGCTTTGGGTGGGGAAGAGGGACTGGAGAAAGCCATTGCAACACAGCCGGATATTATTTTCCTGGACTCCCACATGCCGGGTATGGACGGTAAAGCCACGCTGGCGGCGTTACAGGACCATCCTGCAACGCATAACGCCATCGTGATTATTGTTTCCGGCGACGCGGCCGAAGCATCCATTACAGAGATGCTCGCAGCCGGCGCCGATGATTTTATGACCAAACCCATTGATCTGAAAAGCCTCAACGAGTTAATGGTCAGATTTGAAGCTCGTCTTACTACAAATTCTCAGCGTAATCCCTGACTTGCAGGTCCTGGTTGGCGATACCGTAACGGCTGGTATCTTTCGTGCTCCAGGAGATATTTCCTTCCATCATATGTTCCAGCATAAGGATATAGCGGTCCAGCAACGGATAATCCTGTCCGGAGCTGAGTGACAACAGTATTTCGGCGGTATGCAGGAACTGCCTGATTTCATCGTCGTGAACAGCGGCCGCTTCGTGGACAGCTTTTTCGAGCGACAGCTGTCTTTTGTTTTTGATCATCATGACGAGGTTCAGTTCGTCGCCCTGTTCCAGTTCTTTGGTATAGGAGAACAGGTCGTTGGCCCAGCAGATGGTCCGGCTGCAAAGCAGGCCGAGGTCTTTGACCAGCGGATCGGCATACCAGGATGCCGGCAGGTGAACGCCTTCCATGATTTCTGCGAGGTCGAGGAAGAAGTTGGCGCCGCCGATGCCGGGGCGGTGCAGCATATAATCCTCCAGGGAGATACCGCCGGTGGCGGTCACATGTTGCATGCGCCAGCTGTTGGACATAAAGGCTGCCTGAAGGCTGGTGGTAAACCGCTGTTGCCAGTCGGCCGGCCCTATCTGTACCATCCGCAGCCAGATGTCCTGCATGGCGAGCAGCAGGGGAGGGTCCTGCTGTGGCTCCGCCTGGTACCTTCCTTTCAGGATACCGATCATTTTGCCGGCGAGGGCTTCGAAGCTGGTACCGGGGTCGTTGAGCGTGATACGGTCTATCTCATCGTCCCAGAGGAACAGGAGGGTGTTAAAATCCGCTGCAATGGCAAGGCGGAAGAGGTCGGCGTTGGGGAACATGCGGGCAACCATCCAGGTGAACTTCTGTTCCTGGTACAGGGGCCACTGGCCGTCGTTGTTGTCCAGTCCGAATTTCCGGACCCAGGCGGCCGTATGGCGGTCCGCTTTTTCAACCAAAGGATTGAGTTTTCCCGGGAAGGGGCAGTACAGCCCCGGAAGTGTTGTTGTTTCCATAAAACTGAATATTTAGGTTTTTTAAAAAGCGTAGGCGGGCGTTCTTTGGGTGCTTTGATCCCCTGTACCAGTAGTAAATAGTCTTCACGGATCAATCTGCTCGGTTGTTGGCTGTCGGATAAGGCCGGGATAGCTGGCAGGGCAAAACAGGACGCACCTAAAATTAAGACTGTGGCGTTAATTAGCCGCAGCATTTCCGCAGTTTAACAGGGGGAGGGGGATAATACGGGGGTGGAATGTGCCCGCCGGAGGGGTGGAATGCCGGTGTTTGACTAACGTCGTTTGCCGTTTTTATAATTTTTTCGTTTGGAGATAGTACTTATTTGAAAGGAGGGCGTTATAGGTTCAGTAATCTGATTGTATTGTTCGTGTTGTTGACTGCAACAGCCATCATTTTATTCATAGTAAACATGCGTTTCAGAATTAAATTAAAAGCCACACAAGCAGCAGCCGTTATTCCAATTAACTACCCGTACGCCTTATCGGCAGTAATTTCCAGGATATTGCACCAGGCTGATGAAGACTATGCGTCTTTCCTGCATGACAAGGGTTATGCAAAGCCTGGCTCCCTCAAAGTATTTAAACTGTTTTCTTTTTCAGAGATCCGTACTGCGTTCCGGATAGAAGGGGATCGTTTCCGTTTTCTTTCTGACGAGGCCATGTTCATGATCTCTTTCCATCTGCCACCCGCTGCGGAAAGTTTTATTCAGGGACTGTTCCAGGGAGAGACCATCGAAATTGCCGATCGCCGCAGCCAGGCGGCTTTCACGATCACAGAGGTGCTCCCGACACCGACGCCGCTGGAAGACATTCCGGATACAGCCATCACGGAAGTGATGTTGCAACCGTTTTCACCGCTGGTTTGTGGCACCAAAAATGACAGGGGATACTACGACTTTCTCTCACCCCAGCATCCGGATTTTGTAAAACAACTGGTGCATACCTGGCGGGAGAAATTTATCACTATGTATGGTGAAGAAGAGGTGGATACCGTATTTGATCCCGTGAGCGTGGAAGTGGTGATGATGGAAAGGCCACCCAAATCGCGGCTGGTGACCATCAAAGCGGATACGCCGCAGGAAACGAAAATCCGTGGCTATACGAACTTCCGGCTGAAAGTAAAAGGCGTGGGACAGGCGCTGAAGTTACTGGCCGATGCCGGCGCCGGCGTATATAACAGCGCAGGAATGGGAAGCTTACATATTTTATAAAGATATTTTTTGCGTGTCCATGGTTTCAATGGTCGCTTGTTGAGTCGATTTATCTAAAGTAAAGTACCATTGCTAATCGTTCACTTCTCTGTTAATGGAAGTGAAATAGTGTTTATTGAGTCGTCGATCACCAGAAGGGGGTCGACGATTTTTTTACAACCCCTCATCCACCAGGTACAACACTGACTCATAATTCTTCTTCACCGCTGCAGACATGGCAATCTCACAGGTTTTGGTAGAAGAATAATACCCATCATGTTCATTGCATTTCACCTCAAGCGACTCTGGGCGTGTAGCCGATGCTGTTAGTTCCGGGAATAAGAAACCGCGATCACCGGCCATGCCGCAGCAACCGGCATATTTGGGCACGACCACCTCTTCTGCAAAGAACTGCGCTACCCGCACGAACTTAGGGCCCGTCTTCATTTTCTCCAGCGAGCACACGGGATGCAGCGCGATGCTTTTTTTCCTGTGTACCGCTGTAACTTTCGGCAGCACAAAATCATGCAGGAAGTCCACGGCGTCGAGGATACGGAGCTGGTCGAACTTTTCCTTGTTGGCAGCATTGAGTGCGGGGCGCACATGATGCAGCGTATAGGCACAGGAACTCACATCGATGACTACCGGCAACGCCCCCTGTCGACTGTCATGCCACAGCTTTTCTATAATGTGGTTGGCGGTATGTTCATAGGCATCTTTATATCCTTTGGAAGAAAAGATCTGGCTGCAGCAGGTGCCGCTGAGATTATCGGGAACGACAACACTGATACCGGCTTTCTGGCAGACGCTCATGAATGTCTCCATCAGGTTTTTGGACTTGCCTTCGTAAGTGCCGAGCATGCGGGAGATACAGGCGGGGAAGTAGACGATGGAGGCGTCGGCGGACTGCCGCGGTTTAAGGACGCCGAGGTTAGGCGCGGGTTGCAGCTGCTCAGACCATAAGGGCACGGCAGGAATGATGCTGCGGATACCTTTGGTGATACTGGTCATGGCGTGTTTGCCGAATACCCGGTTGATACCGGTGCCGAACCGGATGGCAGTCCTGGCGGCCCATTCCACTGTCCTGAAATGTTTGGCTACTTCCAGTGCCAGTTTGTTAGCAGTAGGAGAATGGTTCTCGCGGCGGAGCCGTTTCACCAGGTCGCCGGTGTTGATGTCTACCGGGCAGGCGGTGGCACAGAGACCGTCAACTGCGCAGGTTTCCAGCACATCGTACTGGTACTGGTCAAGGAGGACTTTATAATTGGCTTTGTCGCCGTTTTTCTGCAGTTGTTTGAGCGCCCTCCGGATCACGATCCTTCTGCGGGGCGTAGTGGTGATATCGCGGCTGGGGCATTTATGTTCGCAGTACCCACATTCGATACAGCGGTCCACCTCCTCTTCTACGGTAGGCAGTTCCTTCAGGTGTTTGAGGTGGGCGCGGGCATCGGGATTGATGATGACGCCGGGATTGAGCAGGTTATGCGGATCGGCGGCCTCTTTGATCTTCTTCATGATGTCGTAGGCATCGCCACCCCATTCTGTTTCCACGAAAGGCGCCATATTGCGGCCGGTGCCGTGTTCGGCTTTTAGCGTGCCGTCGTATTTATTGACAACGAGGGCTACCACATCCTGCATGAAAAGTTCGTAGCGGGTCACTTCATCGGGCGTGTTGAACGACTGGGTGACCACAAAGTGGATATTACCATCTTTCGCGTGACCGAAGATGATGGCGTTGAGGTAATTATATTGTGCGAAAAGCTGTTGCAGGTCGAGGATGGCATCTCCAAGTTTATCTACCGGGAAGGCGATGTCTTCCAGGATAACGGTGGTACCGCTGGCGCGCACAGCGCCTACCGCAGGGAACAGCCCTTTCCGGATTTTCCAGAAGAAGGCCTGTTCAGCCGGATCGATGGTGAACACCGGCGGTTCGGACATATCGAGGCTGGCGGCGGAAGCCATGAAACCGTTGACACGGGCGTCGAGGGCAGCCTGACTTTCTTCCTGGAACTCTATCAGCAGCGCGGCGGCTGTTTCCGGCAACGTTTTCACGATGGCGGGCATGCCGTCCATGTCTTCTACGGCATGGAGGGAGGCGCGGTCCATCAGCTCTACCATCAGGGCGCCTGCGTTGGTTAGCGGCACGATGGCCTGGCAGGCGGCATAGATGGTCGGGAAATACAGCAGTGCGGTAGATTTGTAGGCATAGTCAGGCACCGTGTCCATCACGGCTTCGGCGATGAACGCCAGTGTGCCTTCAGCGCCTATCAGCAGGTGGGCCATAATGTCCAGCGGATGATGGTAGTCGATGAAAGCATTCAGCGCGTAGCCTACGGTATTTTTAGTCTGGTATTTATGGCGGATACGATCGTGTAAAGCGCGATCGGCGGCGATCAGGTCGCGGCAGTCGGCGAGGCTGACAAACAGCGGCGCACATTCCATCTCAAAACGGGCATAGTCGTTTTTATGCTCCGTGCTGAACGTATTGCCGTCGGGCAGGATAAACCGGATGTACCGGGTGGTGTGATAGGAGTTAAGCGCCACGCCGCAGCACATGCCACTGGAGTTGTTTGACAGGATGCCGCCCATCATGGCGGAGTTGATGCTGGACGGATCAGGGCCGATTTTACGGGCGTGCTTTTTAAGGTACGTATTGACCATCGCACCGGTGATGCCCGGCTGCACCCGAACGGCCTGCCCGTTTTCTTCTATCTGAATCTTATTCCAGTACTGGCTCAGGTCCACCAGGATACCATCAGTGATGGACTGGCCGGAGAGGCTGGTGCCTCCTGTACGGAACACCAGCGGAATACGGAACTGTTGCGAGAAGCGAAACAGCGCCACGATCTCTGCTTCCCCGATCGGTTGCACCACCGCCTGCGGTACCAGGTGGTAGAAGCCCGCGTCGGAGGCATATGAGATAAGATCTATATACCTGGACTTGATACGATTTTCAGGTAAGATTTTCTTGAGTTCGTGTGCAATGTTCATGGCGACTGTCCTTATTCCTTGACTGGTTGAAGTTCACATTATGGATAGCAAGTTATATAATTTTACATCTTTTTATATCTTTAGCCACCGCTTTCTTCAATAACCAGTATTCAACCATGCTCAGATCTAACAACCTATTGCCCGTTTTACTGTTGGCTCATCTCTTTCTGATAACACCGCTATTGGCCCATGCACAGCAGCCGGCGGGGGATACGCTGCCGCCACCGAAAGTGCGCCAGCTGTCAGAGATCTCTATTATACAACAAAAGGCGCTGGTGGAACGGAAGACCGACCGCCTGATCTATAACGTGACCAGCAGTGTAGGCGCCGCCGGTGCTAACGGACTGGAGGTGATGGCCCGGGTACCGGGCTTACGGGTGACGGACAACCTGATCGCTATCGCCGGCAAAGGCGCCGTGAAAGTGATGATCAACGGACGGATTATCCCGCTGGCAGGAGAAGACCTGCAACGGTACCTGAAGTCCATGTCAGCAGGAGAAATCGCCCGCGTGGAAGTGATCACCAACCCATCTGCCGCCTATGATGCGGACGGCAATGCCGGCCTGATCAATATTGTGACACGGCGGGACAGAAACCAGGGCTTCAGCGGAGAGATACAGGCCAGTGGCAAACTGTCGGATTACGGTTTCAAAAAGCTCTACGGTGTTTCCAACTACGGCACCATGTCTGCCGGCGGTAACTTCAGCTATAACACCACTAAATGGTCGCTGTACGGTAACCTCAACTATGAACATGGCCGCTTCCTGGAAGGTTTTGGTATCGACCTCCAATATCCAAACCGGTTCTGGTCCCAGACAGACACCGGCAACTATAAGATCCGTAACCTCAACCTGGTGCTGGGTACAGACTACAAGATAAGTAACCGCACTACCATCGGATTTAATTACAGCGGCGCCCGCACCGCTTATATCGGAGACGACCATGTGAACAACCCGGTATTTAATACCAGCGGCGTAATGGATTCACTGCTGCGCACTTTCGCTACCTATCAGCCCGTAGCATGGAGCACAGGGCTGAACCTGCACCTGGTGACAAAGCTGGACTCCAGCGGAAGACAGTTCTCCGTAGATGCGGACTACTTTAATTATTACCGCACCGATAAATCCGATTTCATCAGCCAGCGCTATGACGGAAAAGGAGCCCCCATCGCTAACGGTACCACCCGGTATTTTGATACCAACAAACAGGCGATCAACATTTATACCCTGAAAGCGGATTTACAATGGCCTACCACCTTTGCTAATTACGCCTTCGGCGGAAAACTGAGCTTTATCAATAACTACAGCAATGTGTTTTACTACAAGAACCTGCCAGGCGAAATGGTGTATGATAAAGATCTTAGTAACGAATACGACTATACGGAAAATACGCAGGCAGTCTATGCTACCGCATCTAAAGAGGCCGGTAAATGGAAACTCAATGCCGGTCTGCGTATGGAGGCCACTCAAACAAAAGGTGTCTCCCACGTGCAGGACAATACGATGAACAATAACTACGTGAAATTGTTCCCGTCGTTCTCTGCTGACTGGAACTACCATAACGACAATCACCTGGCTTTTACCTTCGGGAAACGTATTAACAGGCCGGTATTCTGGGACCTGAACCCTTACAAGTCGCTGACCACGGCCTACAGCTATCTCGAAGGTAATCCTTACCTGCAGCCGGAGTATAACAGCAACTTCGAGTTGTCACACCACTGGCAGCAACGCTTTACGGCTGCCGCTTTCCTGAATATTACCAACAATGGATTCAATCGTATTACCGTGGCTACGCCGGACAATAACATTGTTTATACTACGCCGGTGAACTTTCTGAAGATATACCGCTACGGACTGTCGGCCAGCGCTACGCTGCAGCCGCTGCCATGGCTGGAAAGCATCAACCAGGTAAGCGGTTACCATACCGACGCGCGCAGCGCATTGCCTAATATCCCGGATATCGACGGCCTGAGCGTATACCTGGCCACCAACAATAATATCGCGCTCAACAAAGACAAGACCCTGATGGTAGCGCTCAACTTCTGGTGCCAGTTTCCTGAAGTGGACCATAACGGCAAGTCCAACACCTACTATAATATGGACTTAGGCCTTAAAGCTGTTTGCCTGCAAAACCGTATGAGCATTGCCCTTAACGGCGCAGATCTGTTCCGTTCCAGCGCCAGCATCGTCCGCTCCACGGTGAACAACATTCCGCAGACATTTACGCACTTCCAGGTGAACAGGCATATACGTCTTTCTGTGAGTTATAAGCTGGGGCAGTCTACCCGTAAGCGGGAGGTGAGGGGCACCGGTAGTGAGGAGGAACGTAAACGGACGTAGTGCAGCTGTTATTACAAATGGGTGCAGCTGCGGATGCTACGGCTCACACACCAGATTGAAAAAAGGTTAGCAGCTCTTTTGCAATTTTTTCCGGACTGCCGCCGTTATCGGCGGCGGTATGTCCCAAACCGCGCAATTCTACACGTTTTGCGTATGGTAAAGCGGTGCTTAATGTGTCAAGTGCCCGCTTAAGGTAATGTTGGCTCCGGGTCCCGCCCATCAATAGCATTTCAGCTTTAATTTCTTTACACCGGTCTATGAGTCCGGGTGATTCCCGCACCAATATAAGATCGTAATGTATGGTTGGTATCAGGGACTTTAAGGGCACATCATCGCCTGCCTGTTTCTTTGCCTCTGCGTTTATGCCCATATTTAGCAATGGCGCCACCAGAAAGTCGGGCAAGGCGGTAAACAGAGAAGGGTCATCGGTGCCTTTTATGGCCGTGAACATTGCTTTTCCAAAGTTTCCGCGGGAGAGGGCCGTTTCATAGCGACTGCCCCAGGCCGCGGGGTTAGTTCCCTTGACGGGGACCGGAGGCTCGTAGAGGACTACTTTTTTAAGCGTTGGCGCCACGGTTGCTGTTTGAAGTACACCAATAGCACCGGAACTAAGCCCAAATATTTTATCAGCTGCCGTCTTGTGGATTAATGCCTGCAAATCCTCGCTTTCTGATGCAATACCATAGTTCGGCCCAAACGGACCGCTTAAGCCGCGACCCCTCCTGTCCGGAATATAAACCGTGAATTCACCGGATAAAAAGCCGGCAAGCTTCATGAAATTTTTTGAGGTCATCATCCCGCCATGGACAAGAATAACTCCCGGCCCGGACCCGGTTTGTCTATAACCAACGTTTGTTCCATCCTTTGATATCACAACACCGGTCGTATATTTCTCTGAGAGGGCCATGGGAGAACTGTATTTAGATTTAAAAGTACGATAAAGATATGTTACCCCATCTCCGGCAAACTTCCTGTCTCCGAAGCCGGCCTTAACCCCCTCATGGTAGCTTTATCCTTATCCGGAGCCGGTTTTATTAAAATTGAACAACTGTTTAAAAAAGTTGTTCAATTTAAAAATATTGTTTTACCTTCGGTATAAAATCAGGCATATGGCAGTAAAAAAGGAGCAGGACGCCAGCACAGAAGAAAGAATACTGGCAGCAGCGCGGATCGTATTTACCCGTAATGGCTTTGCGGCGACCAAGGTACGCGATATCGCTGCCGAGGCAGATATTAACCTCTCACTGGTCAACTATTACTTCCGCAGCAAGGAAAAACTGTTTGAAGTGGTGATGGCGGAAGCAGTGCAGAAGCTGGTGTTTGAGATTTCCACCTTTTTTAACGATACGCAGCTGAGCATCCCGGAGAAGATCACCAAAGCGGTCAATTATTATATAGACCTGCTGCTGGAGAACCCGGATTTCCCGCTGTTTTTGGTCAATGAGATCATTACCGGGGATGATATGTTTACCCGCTTTGCGCAGCAGAACACCTTGTTCCAGTCGGACCTGATCCGGCAGTTATTTGCCATGAAAGAAGAAGGTAAACTGTCCGTTCATCCGGTGCATATCATGATGAATGTGATAGGACTGGTAGTAATGCCCTTCCTGGCCAGGCCAATACTGGAGCGTAATGCACTGGTGAAAGACGGAGAGTTTGTGAAGCTGATGAATGAGCGGAGAGCGCTGATACCGTTGTGGCTGAAAGGTATGTTGGGGTAGTCCCCCTTTTTTTGCAGATGGATTGAACAGTTTTTTAAAACAATATTTCAAACCGAATCATGCATCATGAAAGTATGTAAACTGCTGGGTTGTATCATGATGTTGGCCGGGCTAACAGCGGAGGCGCAGCAACAGGCGCTGACCCTCGAAACCTGTTACGCCCTCGCCAGACAGAACTATCCGCTGATCAAACAGTACGACCTGATAGCCCGCACCAGCCGCTACACCGTGGCTAACGCCGGCAAGCTGTATCTGCCACAGCTGACGGTATCCGGACAGGCCACCTACCAGTCGGAAGTCGTCAACTTCGCTGAAGTGCTGCCGCCCATTCCGGGCCTGAACCCTCCGCAGCTCAGTAAAGACCAGTACCGCATCCAGGCGGAGGTGTCCCAGCAAATCTACGATGGCGGCGTTACGCGCTACCAGCAGGAAGCCAGCCGCGCCAACGAAAAAGTGCAGCAGCAAAGCCTGGAAGTCAGCCTCTATGCCGTCCGCGAAAGGGTGACCCAGTTGTATTTCGCTGTACTGCTCATGGATGCCCAGCTGCGGCAGAACGCCCTGCGGCGCGACAACCTGCAAAGTACTACCGATAAAATGAAAGCCGCCCTGGCTAACGGTGTCGCCTATAGGAGTAACGTGGCAGAGCTCCAGGCCGAAATTGTAAACGCAGACATGGCCACCACGGAGTTTCGTGCTAACCGTAAAGCCTATCTGAAAATGCTGGCCACCTTCATTCATCAACCCCTGAGCGACAGTACTGTACTGGCTTATCCTGAAACAGCCCTCCCCGCCGAAGGGATCCATCGTCCGGAACTGACGCTGTACGACTACCAGCAGAAAACCTATGACGTACAGGAACGGCAGCTGAAATCCGCTTATCTCCCTAAACTGAATGCTTTCCTGCAAGGCGGCTACGGACGGCCTACGCTTAATATCGTCAGCAATGACTTCGGCAGCTGGTGGATGGGAGGAGTGCGGCTTAACTGGTCCATCGGCAGTCTCTACTCCCTGAAAAACAACCGCCGCCTGCTGGATATTCAACGCAGCAATGTAGACGTGAGCCGGGAAACCTTCCTGCTAAACACCACTCTCACCATGCAGCAGCAACAACAGGAGGTGGATAAATACGCTGCCCTGATGGCGCAGGACGAAGAAGCGATCGGCCTGCGGGCTGCTGTGCTGCAATCCGCTAAAGCGCAACTGGACAATGGCGTTATTACCGTTCATGAATACATCTCGCAGGTGAACGCAGAGAACCTGTCCAAACAGACGCGCATCCTGCACGAAATACAGCTGCTACAGGCACAATACAATTATAAAAACACTTCCGGGAACTGATTAATTTCTTGTAACATGAAATACCATCTCATTTGGATAACAGCCGCTGTGATGATGACCAGTGCCTGCGGGGACGGCCAACCAGGCTACGATGCCTCCGGCAACTTTGAAGCCGATGAAGTGATCGTGTCCGCACAACAGAATGGCGAACTATTGTCCTTCCCCGTAAACGAAGGGGATAAACTCAATACCGGCCAGGTAGTGGGACAGATCGATGTGACCCTTCCGGCGCTGCAACAGCAACAGGTGCAGGCTTCCATACAAGCGCTCCGGGAGAAAACCAACAACCCGCAGCCACAGGCACAGCTGGTGGAACGGCAACTGGTTGTACAGGAAGCACAGCTGCAGCAGCTGTACCGCGAACGCAAAAGAACAGAGAACCTCGTGAAAAGCGACGCTGCCACCCAGAAACAGCTGGATGATATGAATGCACAGGTCGACCAGCTCGAAAAACAACTGAACGTCACCCGGCAGCAACGCAATTTGTATAATTCCAATATCGCCACACAGAACCGCTCCATCCTCAGTGAAAAGGCGCCGCTGGAAAAATCGATGGCGCAGTTTGCGGAACAGGTACGCAGAGGACAGATCGTGAATCCCATCGCCGGTGTGGTGCTCTCCCGTTACGCATTGAAAGGGGAGATGGCAGCGATAGGTAAACCGTTGTATAAAATCGCCAATATCGATACCCTCTTCCTGAAAGCCTACGTCACCGGCGTTACCCTGCCTAAAATAAAGCTGGGACAGGAAGTACAGGTGCGTATCGACCAGGGAAAAAAAGAATATAAAGCTTATCCCGGCACGATCACCTGGATCGCAGATAAATCAGAATTTACCCCCAAGACCATCCAGACAAAGAACGAAAGAGCTAATCTCGTATATGCGATCAAGGTAAGGGTGAAAAACGACGGCTATCTGAAAATAGGGATGTACGGAGAAATGCTGATCCCGCAAAAATAAGCTCATGAACGCAGTGGTGCTGGACCATATTACCAAAACGTACGATGCCGGCAAAGTGCTGGCGGTAGACGACGTGTCGCTGGAAGTGGCTGCCGGAGAGCTGTTCGGGCTCATCGGTCCGGATGGTGCGGGTAAAACCTCCCTCTTCCGTATCCTCACCACGCTGCTACTGCCGGATAAAGGCACAGCGTCTGTCAACGGAAAAGACTGTGTAAAAGACTACAAAACCATCCGCCGCAGCGTTGGCTATATGCCCGGCAGGTTTTCCCTGTACCAGGACCTCACCGTGGCAGAGAATCTCCATTTCTTCGCCACGCTCTTTGGTACTACCATCGAAGCGAATTATGATCTTATCCGCGATATCTACGAACAGATCAAACCTTTCAGCGACCGCCGCGCCGGTAAATTGTCCGGTGGCATGAAACAGAAGCTGGCACTGTGCTGCGCACTGGTACATAAACCGGAAGTACTGTTCCTCGATGAGCCTACCACCGGCGTAGACGCAGTGTCACGCAAAGAATTCTGGGAGATGCTGCGCACCCTCAAACAACAGGGCATCACCATCGTGGTCTCCACGCCCTATATGGATGAAGCTGTGCTCTGCGAGCGCATTGCGCTCATACAGGATGGCAGGATCATGTCTGTTGATACGCCGGCCAATGTAATCGCTACCTTCCCGGTAAAACTCTATGCCGTGAAGACTGCCAATATCTACCGGCTGCTAACCACCCTGCGGGAAGATGCTGCGGTCGGCAGCTGCTACGCATTCGGGGAATATGTTCACGTAATTTTTCGGGATGACGCGGCCCATGACTTGCAGGCCTGGCAGCAATCCCTTGCTGCAAAAGGACATGAGCAGGTGGAGGTAAAAGTCATCTCTCCTACGATAGAAGATAGTTTTATCCGTCTCATGAATGAAAAACAAAATGCGCGACCATGAGTGATAAGGTGATCATATGCGAAGAACTGACGAAACAATTCGGCGACTTTGTGGCCGTCAATCATATATCCTTCGACGTTAGTAAAGGAGAGATCTTTGGCTTCCTCGGCGCTAACGGCGCCGGTAAAACCACGGCTATGCGTATTCTGTGCGGACTGTCCTATCCAAGCTCGGGAAGAGCCACCGTAGCCGGTTTTGATGTCTATAAACAACAGGAATCCATTAAAAAGAACATTGGATATATGAGCCAGAAGTTCTCCCTGTATGAGAATCTTACGGTGCTGGAGAATATCGAGTTTTTCGGCGGCGTGTATGGATTATCCTCAGCAGAGATCCGCCGTCGCAGCGACCGGCTGGTGAATAAACTGGGACTCACCCAGGAAGCGAAGAAGCTCGTAGGCGCACTGCCGTTAGGCTGGAAGCAGAAGCTGGCCTTTTCCGTCGCTATCTTCCACGACCCGCAGATCGTATTCCTGGATGAACCTACCGGTGGCGTGGACCCCATCACGCGACGGCAGTTCTGGGATATGATCTACGAAGCCGCTGCGGCAGGCATCACCGTATTTGTCACCACCCACTACATGGACGAAGCGGAATACTGCAACCGTATCACCGTAATGGTGGATGGCAAAGTAGAAGCACTGGACACACCCGGTAATCTGAAGACAAAATTCGGGGTAAGTTCTATGGACGAAGTATTTTATCAACTGGCCCGTGGCGCTAAAAGATCGGCCGACTAAAAAGATGATATGAAACAGTTGTTGGTATTCATCCGGAAAGAATTTTTCCACGTGTTCAGGGACAAACGCACCCTGCTGATCATGTTCGGTCTGCCGGTGGTACAGATCGTGCTTTTCGGCTTTGCGCTCACCAGCGAGGTGAGAAATATAACCCTGACCGTTATAGATCAGGCGCGTGATGTTAACTCCGCCCAGGTCATCAACAAAATAAAATCATCTTCCTATTTTATTGTCGACGAATCGGCAGTCAACTATGATGAGGTGACCACCGCGTTTAAAAAGGGGACGGCCAAGTGCGCCCTGGTATTTCCGGCAGGATTCGGCAATGATCTGCAGCATGCCGGTCAGGCACAGGTGCAGATCCTCACAGATGGCTCCGATCCCAACATGGCCAAAACTGTGGTCAATTACCTGACGGCTATCCTGACAGCCTATCAGCAGGAGATCAGTCCCGCTACACAGATGCCTTACCGGATCATTCCCGAGCAGCGTATGTTGTATAACGAAGAGGGCAACGGCTCGCTGAATTTTATTCCCGGCGTGATGGCGCTGGTGCTGATGCTGGTATGTACGGCGCTCACTTCCGTAGCGGTTGTTCGCGAAAAAGAACTGGGCACCATGGAGATCCTGCTGGTATCTCCCTTCAAGCCGCTGCTGGTATTGCTGGCCAAAGCGGTGCCTTACCTGGTGCTGTCGCTGGCCAATTTTACGCTGATACTGTTGCTGGCCGTTTTTGTGTTGCATGTGGATGTGAAAGGCAGTATCCTGTTACTCTTCCTGGTCAGTACCTTGTTTATCATCGCCTGTTTGTCCATCGGGTTGATGATCTCCAATACTACCAACTCGCAGCAAACGGCCCTGCTGCTGTCGATGATGGGCATGATGATACCCACGCTGATCTTCACAGGCTTTATGTTCCCGCTGGAGAATATGCCCTGGATATTTCAGTGGATCTCCTACGTAGTGCCGTCACGGTGGTACTTCCTGATGATTAAGGCCGTTATGCTGAAAGGACTGGGATTCTCTTATATCTGGAGGGAGACATTGGTATTGCTGGGCATGACCGTGGCCGCGTTGTCTGTTGCATTGAAGAACTTTAAAATCCGCCTGTCATGAAAGTGCTGCGTTTCATTCTGAAGAAAGAGTTCCGGCAGATTTTCCGCGACAAGACGATCCTGGCCATGATGCTGCTGATGCCTACCATTCAGCTCATCATCCTGCCGCTGGCCATGAATTTCGATGTGAAGAATGTGAACGTGGCGGTGGTGGACAACGATCACAGTACCTTGTCGCAGCAGCTGATCAATAAGGTCGGCGCTTCCGGTTATTTCCGGATTATCGCAGCAGCGCCTTCTTTCCGCGAGGCACTGGGATATATCGAAAGAGAGCAGGCCGACGTGGTGTTGGAGATCCCGCCGGGGTTTGAGCGTAACCTGGTGCGGGAGGGAGAGCAGCATGTGGGCGTGTCCATCGATGCGATCAACGGCACGAAGGCCGCGTTGGGCGGCAGCTATCTGCTGAATGTGATCGCTGATTATAATCAGCATATCCGGCTGAACGAGCGCGGAAAATACGTTCCTGGCAAAGGTGTGAACATCGGTATTACTTACTCCAACTGGTATAACCCCTTGGCCGAATACCGCTTCTACGTGGTGCCCGCGGTGATGGTACTGCTGCTGACGCTGATCGCGGGATTTCTTTCCGCCCTGAATATTGTACGGGAGAAAGAGATGGGCACTATTGAACAGATTAACGTGACGCCCATCAAAAAATGGCAGTTCATCCTGGGGAAACTGATCCCTTTCTGGGTAATGGGACTGGTGGTGTTTACGCTGGCGCTGACGGTAGAACGGGTGGTGTACGGCATATGGCCGGTGGGTAGTTTCGCGCTGTTGTACCTGTTTGCCGCAGTGTACCTGGTGGCATTGCTGGGCTTCGGTCTGCTGGTATCTACCTATACTGACAACCAGCTGCAGGCCATGTTTGTTGCTTTCTTTTTTGTGATGATATTTATGCTGATGAGCGGGCTGTTTACCGCGGTAGACAGCATGCCGGGCTGGGCGCAGCGAATCGCGGCACTGACGCCGGTGACGCATTTTGTGAAAGTAGTGCGCATGATCGTGCTCAAAGGCAGCGGTTTTGCTGATGTGCAAAAAGAGTTCCTCTACCTCGTGGTATTCGCTATTGTGCTCAACAGCTGGGCCATCTGGAATTACAGGAAGACCAGTTAACCCTGCTGCGTTTTCCACCGGCGGTAGGCTTCCGGCATACAGTGCCCGCAGGGCCTGTATCCGTGAGCGAGAGCTTCTGTTTCACCTGAGAAAAATACCCGGTTGACCGTCAGCATTCTTTTGCCGGAGCGGCAGGAGAGCAGTCCGTATATTTTCAGCCGGCGGTTGCCGCCCAGCGTCAGCCGCCCTTCCTGCCTGAGCCGGCATATCTGCCGGTTGCGCGCGATAGCGCTTGTTCCCATTGCTGCATGATCATACATAATGGCTCAACTTAAAGCGTCATGGAAAATGATGCCCAGCGTATGCCTGTTGCCGTTATGGACCGGGCTGACGCCGTGTTTCATATTCACCCGGTAATAGCCTTTGGTGCCTTTCACCGGTCTGAAGTTGGTGGTGAAGATGAGCATACTGCCCCGCCGGGGGTGCAGTACATTGGCTTTGGACTGTGCCCGCGGTATTTGTTCTGTAAGTACAAATTCGCCGCCGGTATAGTCTTCTCCAGGTTCATTCAGAAACAGCACGATCTGCATGGGAAAATAAATATCGCCGTAGAGGTCCTGGTGCAGCGTATTGAAGCCGCCGGCGCCGTATTTCAGGATAAGCACTGTGGGCTTGTCCTGTCCGGCGGCTTTGCATTGCAGCTGCAGCTCCTCATGCGTAGCGGGGAAGGTAGTGTTGATTTGCAATACCTCCATCCATTTGTTGGCCACCGGTGCAATGTAGCTGTATACCGTCTGCCGCAGGGCGGTGATCAGTGAAGACAGTGGATATTTAAAGTATTTGTACTCCCCGCTGCCAAAACGATAACGCTCCATCGAAATAGTTTTACGGTAGAGATCGGGAGATGCATAATTGTTGATCAGCTGTTTGCATTCTTCCGCCGATAATACATTGTCAACCACACAGAATCCTTTTTCGTGCAGTGTTTCG
This sequence comes from uncultured Chitinophaga sp., assembly GCF_946479755.1. The sequence continues at coordinate 269,947 of NZ_CAMLHC010000002.1, forward strand.
GTGATGCCGGCCCAGTGCTTCGCTTCCAGCCGGTCGATGATGTTCTTCATATATCCTGATTATATCCCTGTAAAAGTAGGACGACTACCATCCGTGTAAAACCCGTTTCTTGCGGTTTTGAAATTCGTTATCGGTTTTATAACTTTCGGTTATGGATGATAATCAATTGTGATGATAACAACTAAGAGGCTGCTATTATCTTTGAGCTATTGAATTGTGTACGGAAACTATAGTACAATGAAAACAGACTGGATTCCCGTTTTGCTCTTTGCCACTACCGGCCTCGTAGTAGCAAAGGAATGCATCAGCGCCCGCCGTCAGAAAAAAAAGGACGATGAGGCTTTCGCCGCCTGGCTTACGACCCACCAGCCGGAAAATGTTTGGAGTGGCTTGAGCAGCAGCCAGATACCCAACTCCACGGATCGTGGCCGCCTGATACAATATGGCCACGACCTGATCGCCAACACAGCGCAGTACCTGGGACCGCAGGGCTCTGTTGCGCAGATCTCCAATGGCATGAACTGCCAGAACTGCCATCTGCAGGCAGGGACAGTGCCTTATGGCAACAACTTCGGTAAGGTGTACGCCACGTACCCGTTGTTCCGTGCCCGTAACAACGGTGTACAGACCATCTACGACCGTGTGAAGGACTGTTTCGAAAGAAGCCTCAACGGCCACGCGCCGGACACCGGCAGCCGCGAAATGCAGGCGATCCACGCCTATATCCGGTGGCTGGGCGAAGATGTGCCCAAGGGCACCAAACCGAAAGGCACCAGTATCATGAAGCTGCCGTACCTTGGCCGGAGCGCCAACCCCTCCGCCGGTATGCTGGTGTACAAAGAGAAGTGCAGCAGCTGCCACGGTAAAGAAGGAGAGGGGCAACTCAGCCCGGCAGGGCCAGGGTACAGCTATCCGCCCTTATGGGGGCCGCACAGTTATAACGACGGCGCCGGACTTTACCGCTTAAGTAATTTTGCCGGCTTCGTATATAACAACATGCCGCTTGGAACAAATTTCCATCAGCCGCAACTGTCGGAGGAAGAAGCGTGGGATGTGGCGGCGTTTGTCAACAGCCGGCCGCGGCCGCATTTCAACCAGGACAGCGACTGGAAGCTGACGGCCAAAAAACCGGTAGACTTTCCTTTTAAACCATATGCAGACACTTTTTCGGAGCAGCAGCATAAATTTGGTCCTTACCAACCCATAAAGGAAGCACAACAAATCACAAAATAAAAACCCAGATATGAAGAAATTCCTTGTAGTTCCACTGATGTTGATGATGTATACCGGTTACGCACAAACGACTGATGCGCAGTTAGCCAAAAACAAAGCGTATACCGGCGCCGTAGCTAAACAGAAGCAATATCATGCCATCTATCAGCTTGATAAGAACGATCCAAAAGTTATTCAGAAAGCTATCCGCAATATCAATAACGCATTGAATGACCCCCGCCTCAAAGGGAAGCTACAGATAGAACTGGTGGCCTTTTCGGCCGGTACAGACGCTTACCTTAAAGGCAGTGAGTACGAAGAGGCGCTGAAAGCGCTGGTAGGCCGCGGCGTGATTGTGGCGCAATGCCAGAACACCCTGGAAGAGCGGAAGATACCGAAAGAACAGCTCTACGACTTCATCGCGCTGGTGCCCAGCGGCAATGGAGAATTGATCATCCGTCAGGCCGAAGGCTGGTCTGTCGTTAAACCGTAACCGCTATGAAACGATTATTTTTTCCCGTGCTGCTGCTGGCAGGACTGACCCATAGCGCCTATGCGCAGGACCACCGCTTCGATCCGCCGTGGAACAAACCGCCGGAAAGCAAGGTGATGTTTACCGTGCCCGGTGTGGATAATGTACCGGATTTATATGGTGACATCAACGATCCGCAGTTGGTGGTGTTTTTTGCGGGCAACCAGTTTATGTGCATCGATGACCTGCTGGCGGCCTTTAAACAACAATATCCCGCTTACCAGCGTGTGTTTGCAGAAACGCTGCCGCCGGGCATCCTGGCGCAGCAGATAGAAGGCGGTTCCCTCACGCTGGGCAATATGCGCATTACGCTGAAGCCGGATGTGTATACCGCCGGTAAAACAAGGATCACTGCGATGGCCGACCGCTTTACCCGCACGGAAGTATATGCTTATAATAAGCTGGCGCTGATGGTGCCTAAAGACAATCCCGCGAAGGTGAACAGCCTGGGCGATCTGGCGAAGCCGGGCGTGCGGGTGGCTATGCCCAATCCCGCGTGGGAAGGCATCGGTAAAAGGATTGAAGAGGCCTATGTGAAGGCTGGCGGAGAACAGCTGAAGCACCAGATCATGGACACGAAGGTAAAAGACAGTACCACGTTCCTCACGCAGATCCATCACCGGCAGTCTCCCATGCGGATACTATACCGCCAGAGCGACGCCGCGCCGGTATGGTACTCCGAAGCCTGGTATCAGCAAATGATCGGTCACCCCGTGTCCCTGGTCACGATCCCGGACAAACACAATATAACGGCTACGTATATGGCGGGACAGCTGAAGAATGCGCCGCACCAGCAGGCGGCGGCAGATTTTATGAACTTCCTCGTCAGCGATAAGGCAAAGGCTATTTACCGTAAGTACGGCTTTGATATTTAGAGATTTTTTGATTTACGATTTTTTGATTTCCGGGATGGAAAACTCGAAAGGAATCGCTTCGATCTTCGTTCTTATAATTTCCGAAATCAAAAAATCGTAAATCAAAAAATCCTTACATGATCCGGCCCCAGTACATCCGCGTAGCATAATGAATGGTGATATGGCCGTCTTCCTGGAACTGATCGAACAACTGTTTTAAATCAGCTGCCATCGCAGGGTAGCGGTCATCATCCCTGGCAGGCATATACGAAGAGGAGAGCAGACGGCCTTCCAGCCCGCTATAATCGAATACCTGTTTATTGGCGAATTCGGTCAGCGTTACGCCGGCCGGGTGAAAGAACTGTTCGATCACCGCTATATCTATATTACGGTGATTGAGTTCCTTATATTGGTTGCCATGTTTTTCAATCAGCTGCTCGTAAGCTTTTTCGAATGGAGAGCCTGTCATCCGTTCATTCCATACGAGGATAACGTATCCTTCCGGTTTTAAGATGCGCGAGAACTCAGCGCGGGCCGTTTCCTGGTTGAACCAGTGAAATGCCTGACCGGCAATGATCACATCGATACAATGTTTCTCCAGGGTAGTATGTTCTGCAGTACCGTCTACCGCAAAGAATTTCGGATAGCTTTTGAGCAGCTCCTCACTTTTCTCTCTCATTTCCCGGTTGGGTTCCACCCCCAGTACGGCGTAGCCTTTCTGCAGGAACAATTCAGCTGAGATGCCGGTGCCTGACCCGATGTCGGCCAGCAACATACCGGGTTGCAATACGGACTGCTGCTCCAGGAAAGCGATCATCGCTGCCGGATAGTGTGGCCTGTATTTGACGTAGTCTTCCACACGGTTACTAAAGCGACTGGTATTGTTTTGCATGTTACAATATTAACAATATTTCGCCGCCTGGTGAAACGCGCGGAAGACTCCGTGTGACCGTTAGTAGGTCTTATAGGCCGCTGCTACGTGCTCGTCGCCGTAACCTGCATCCTGTGCGCGTTTGAAGATACCTTTGATAAAGGAGGGCACTTCCGCGGAGATGCTGGCATCTTTCGCCTGTTCAATAAACAGGTCCATAGCCCCGGCGCAGAGGTTCAGCGAACTATGGCGCAGATGGTAGTCGCCTGCTTCAATAATATCGCCCTGGTGTTTGAGCATTTCGCCGAGCGCCGGCGCTAGTTGCAGGACCATATTGCCCAGTGCGGTAGGCGGCAGTCCTTCTGACTCGAAAAGTTTGGTGGCATGGAAATAACCACCGATGGCGCCGAAGAGCACGGCGAGGAAACCCATGTCCCATGTGGATGCAGCGCCGGGGTCTTCGCCCATGTACTGCAGCCCGGGGGCAACAACTTTCAGTGTAGCCTCGGTTTGCGTATAGGCTTCTTTGTTACCGGACATGAAAAATACCGTATCCGGCCGGCCTACCTGGTCAGGCATGGCCATGATGGCGCCGTCGATGTAGGTGATACCTTCCGCGGCGGCCCAGGCATCGAAGTCCCGCGCCTCTTTGGGAGTGCCGGAGCTGAGCTGTACGAATAGCTTCCCTTTCAGTGCAGCGGTGGCCCCCGGTGTTTGTAACAGCGTACGGCTGATTTTATAGTCGGTCACACAGAAGATAATGATATCACCGGCAGCGATAGCGTCTGTCAGACTGTCGGCCAAAATGGCACCGGCCTGTTGTAACGGTGCAGCTTTAGCGGCGCTGCGGTTCCATACGGTCACTGTATGTCCTTCCCTGAGATAGGTACGCACCAATGCTGCTCCCATATCTCCTAATCCTATCACGGTAACTTTGTGTTTTATTGCTTTTGTCATCGTTGTATGTTTTTATGTTGGATGACAAATGTCAAACGATTTGCGGTGCTGAACAATAAGGGCAAAAATGTTCAGATACGGACATTTTTTTCCGGGTATTTATTGCACTGTTCGCAATGCGGAAAAAAAACGGCATCTAATTTTTCCTGATATCGAAAATGATTTCATTTTTCGTGAGGTACTTTTGCACCCGGTCAATTACCTATAACACATTGTACATTTCTTTCCGGATATGTAGCACCGGACACTGACCAGACAATCAGGTATCGTCAAAAACCAGCGGCGGAACACGCCCGGCACCGTATTGCCTATACCCAACGGAAACGAACTAACAATATATAAACAATGCATATCAAAAAGATTCTACTGACAGGCATTTTGAGTATTTTATCCCTATTCCTCTATGCGCAGAGCAGCATCAGCGGACACCTGAAAGATGCCGGCGGCTCCCCCGTTCCCGGCGTTTCCATCAAAGTGCAGCATGGCAGCGCGTATGCTGTTTCCAATGAGGAAGGTTATTATCATATTAAAAATATTCGCCCGGGTAAACATACGCTCCTGGTATCTGCCGTAGGCTTTAAAAACGAACAGAAAGAACTGACCCTGAAAGAAGGAGAACAGCTCAGGTTAAACATCCGGCTGGAAAATGCGATCAGCGAAATCAACGCCGTATCGGTCATTGGCCGCTCTGCCAGCCAGGAAGTAAACCGGCAGGCTTTTAACGTGACCGCTATTGATGCAAAAAAACTATATAACTCCACCCTCGACCTGTCACACGCGCTGGACCGCGTTTCCGGCGTAAGAGTAAGGGAAACCGGCGGCCTCGGCTCCCGGATGAACTTCTCCCTCAACGGCTTTACCGGCCGGCAGGTGAAATTTTTTCTCGATGGCGTACCTATGGATAACTTCGGTTCTTCTTTCCAGCTGAACAATATCCCCATCAACCTGGCGGAAAGAGTAGAAGTGTATAAAGGCGTAGTGCCCATCTGGCTGGGCGCGGACGCACTGGGCGGCGCTATCAATATCGTGACCAACACCAACCGCAACACTTATGTGGACGTGTCTTATTCCTTCGGTTCCTTTAACACCCACCGCTCCACGCTGAACGCCGGCTATACCTCAAAATCCGGGTTTACCGTGCAGCTCAACGCTTTTCAGAACTACTCCGACAATAACTATAAAGTATGGGTAAACGTAGCCGATATCAATACCGGCGACTATTACCCTAAACAACATATCAAACGATTTCATGATACCTACCACAACGAAACCGTGATCGCCAATGTTGGCGTGGTGGGTAAAAAGTATGCAGATAAACTGCTGGTAGGCATCACCCTGGGTAAAAACTACTCAGAAATACAGACAGGCGCCCGCATGGTGAGCGTGTTCGGTGACTGGCACCGCAGAGGCGATATCGTTATGCCCAGCATTAAATATTCCGTAAAAGACCTGTTCGTAAAAGGACTGAATTTTAACCTTACCGGTAACTACAATTTCGGTTATGAACAGAACATCGATACCGTCTACCGCCGCTACAACTGGTTTCAGCAGTATAAAGAGTATAAAGGCAAAGGCAGCGAGCGGGAACGTTCCATGTATAAGTTCCGTAACAACAACGGTCTGGCTACTGCTAACCTCAGCTACCAGCTCAGCCCGCGCCACTCCTTTATCCTTAACAACGTGTTCAACACGTTTAGCCGTTCCGGTAAGGACGAGCTGTTCCCCGATGATCAGAAATATGATCAACCTAAAAAAGTCCGTAAGAATATCACCGGACTGGGCTATAAGTTCGACTACAGCGAAAAATGGAATACTTCTGTTTTTGTTAAGAACTACTCCCAGCAGAACAGGTATTCCCAGAGCTACAATCCCTCCGGTAACTGGGGCGATGTGGCTTACAAAAGCCAGGAAAGCAGCTTTAATAAAGTAGGTTATGGCCTTGCTTCCACCTACTTCATCAAACCCACTTTACAGGTAAAAGGTTCTTACGAAAAGAGCTACCGTCTTCCGGAAACAGAAGAATTATTTGGAGACCTGATCAACCTCGAAGGCAACGTGAACCTCAAACCGGAGAGCAGCAATAACTATAACCTGGGCATCAGCTACCAGATGCAGATCAGGAAGGACCACCGCCTCAGCTTCGATGGTAACCTGCTGTACCGCGATGCCAAAGACTTTATCCGTCCCATGCTGAACCCTAACCAGACCAAACAAACCAACGGTAACCTGGCAGATGTGACTAACCTGGGGGTGGATGGTGAAATACGCTACTCTTACAAACAGCTGTTTACCGCCGGTGTTAATATGACTTATCAGAACCTGCGTAACAATACCCGCTTTGAAGAAGGCCAGAAAGAAGAAAGTCCGTTGTACCGTGACCGTATTCCCAATATGCCGTATCTCTTTGGTAACGCCGATGCGTCTCTCTTCTTCCATAACGTGCTGAAGAAAGGTAATACGCTGACACTGGGCTACAACTTCCTGTATGTACATGCTTACTACCTGTCATGGCCCAGCCAGGGCGATGAGAAACTGGAGATCCCGCGCCAGTTCTGCCAGGACGTGAACCTGGTGTACAGCCTCGCCAACGGCAGATACAACATTGCGCTGGAGTGCAAGAACCTTGCGGACAACCGGTTGTATGACAACTTCACTTTACAGAAACCCGGACGCGCTTTCTACGCCAAGGTGAGATACTTTTTCAATAAAAACTAATAAGGACCAGCGGTTAAATAAACAGTCATGAAGAAAATCAGCAAATATTTGTTTCTGGCGGCAGGCATTTTATTTTTTATGTCCGCCTGTGATAAGGAAGATACCCTCAGTACAGAAGACTTTCAGGAATACGAGCCACAGGGCCGTACTAAATATATTATAACGGCCACGCCTGTAGGTACCACAGGTATAGCCGACTACCTGCTCACCGCAGACAACGTAAGCAGTGGTTCTATTTCCACCGCCGGCAACGGTAAAGAGCAGGACGGTTCTTACCGTTATTACCTGACGCATAAAGGACGTTTCTTCAGCCTCCTTTATGGACAAGGCAATCCTGGCGATGTGACCACCTACCGTCTTACACAGGAAGGTAAACTGGTGATGACCCGCTTTTTCCAGGCGGAAACCGTGCAGGTACTGGCCAAAGTGCAGGACGAACTGTTGCTCATGAAGATACCACGCTCCGGCAATGAGAACGCTTCTTTTTACAGGATAGATGCGCTGAAATCCCGTGTGAACGGTGAGAAGCAGGTAAATATCGTACAGCTGGCGGCCAACGGTGAACGTGCCCACTTCACCTGGGCTACGCAGGTGGGTAACAAAGTGTTTGCACCATACATGAGCATCAAAGGATGCTGTGGTGATGCTTTTGGCACCGCTTACCCCGACAGCAGCTGGATCGCTGTATTCTCTTACCCTGACCTCAACCTGGAAAAAGTGATCCGCGATAACCGCACCAGCTTTATCGGCAACTACTTCAACAACGGACTGGCGGTAACAGAAAAGGGGGATGTGTACGGGTATTCTCCGGCATCTGCGAAGAACGGCTCCAAATATACGTCTACCAAGCCATCCGCGATTGTGCGCGTACTGGCTGGCACTACCGAGTTCGATCCGTCTTACTTCTTTAATGTACAGGAAAAATCCGGTGGTTACCATATCTCTTCCCAGATGTACCTGGCCAATAATAAAATGTTACTGATGATGTATGATAAACCCGGTGCATTCAATGGTAACCTGAAACTGGCCATCGCTGATGTAGCCAATCAAACCTTTGAATGGGTAAAAGGCGCGCCGGCAGAAATTATCAGCACCTCTGCACCTTACAATAACAATACGTTGTCTGACGATGGTAAGACTGCTTTCATCGGTTTGAATACGCCGTCCGGCAACTGGATTTATAAGATTGACATTGCTTCCGGCGCCTTTGCACCAGGAATGAAAGTGGAAGGTGGCACTATCACCGCCATCACTAAAATGGTCTATTAATCCGCAGTCATGAAAAAAACACCGAAAAAGAAACAGAACAAGTCTTTGTTTTACCGGATCTCTGCCTGGCTGCATCTCTGGCTGGGACTTATTTCCGGTATTGTCCTGGTGATCGTGTGCCTGACCGGCTGTATCTGGGTCTTCAATGAAGAGATCACCGGATGGATGCAACCGGAAACGAAGATCGCGCGACAGGAAGCGCCGGTGATACAACCATCGCGTATCCTGGAGATAGCGGCGCGGGAGTACCCGGGAAAGCCGGCCAGTTATGCCATTTACCGCGAGGGACGGGTGATAGAGGTCAATGTAGGCGGACGCCGTAGCGGCTCTACGCTCAAATTGAATCCTTATACCGGTGATGTGGTAGCGAAGGTGACCCGTAAAGACGGGGAGGTGGATTTTTTCCGCTGGATATTAAACGGGCACCGTTTTCTATGGATGCCTTACAAAATAGGCCGGCCGATCGTCAATTATAGTACGCTTGTTTTTGTGATCACGCTGGTGACGGGCATGGTGCTGTGGTGGCCGAAAAAGTGGAACAAGACCACCCGTGAACAAAGCTTCAAAGTCAAATGGGGCGCCAGCTTTAAGCGGGTCAACTACGACCTGCACAACGTATTTGGCTTTTATTCACTGCTGATATTGTTTGCCATCGGGATGACGGGCATGGTTTGGGGGATAGAATGGTACAGCAAAGGGCTGTATTGGGTAACTGCAGGCGGAAAGGCGTTGCCGGAGTATAAGGAGCTGAAATCCGACAGCACGCAGGCGGCCAGCAACCACCTCACATTAGGACAGGCGATGGACAAAACCTGGCAGCAGGTAGTCGCGAAAAATCCACGTGCCACCGGTTTTTATATGAGTTTCCCGGACACGAGCAAAGCAGCATCCGCTATCTCGATGATCGTATATCCCAGCAAGGGGCAGTACTATAACAATGTACGATATGCGTTTGACCGTCATACACTGGCGGAGCTGAAAGACAACAGCGTATATGGGCAACCGTATGAAGAAGCCGGTTTCGGCACCAAACTGCGACGCATGAACTATGATATTCATGTGGGCAGTATCATGGGCCTGCCGGGTAAGTTCCTGGCTTTCTTTGCCAGCCTTATCGGCGCTACCTTGCCCGTCACCGGTTTCCTGATCTGGTGGGGGCGGAAAAAGAAAAAAACACAGCCGGCGCCTGCTAAAAAAGTAGCGAAAGCCGTAGTTGGATAGATAGACGTAACAATTATGCTGTAAGGCTGGCCTGTGGAAGGCCAGCCTTTTTTTGTTGGGCGGAAGGAAGGTCTCAGTATTCCAGCCGGATGCCTTCGAGGTCGTCCATGCGGGCGACGATGCCCCAGCCGTAGAAGTCATTGGCAACGGCCATCACCAGCTCGTTGGTGCCTGCTTTGAGCGGGAGATAAAAGGACGTATTGTCAGTTGTGCAGCGGCCGGCGGGTACTTTGGCCAGCGGGGTACCGAAGACATTTTTATCGAGGTAGACCGGCTGACCGTTGACGTACACCCATACATCGTCGCTGAAGCCGAGGTGTATTTTTTTCATGCCGGCGGCGTCGGCGTGGATCGTTGTTTTCAGCCACACGATGCGGCGGGTGCGGCTCCCGCCGAACTGCCGGGTGAGGTTGATCAGCCCACGGCGCTCTGCGGCAATGGAATCCCAACGGACCTGTTTGGGAAAGCCGCGGAGCATATTCAGCTCGTGCGGCAGGCTGTCGGGTTGGCTGACGAGCCATTTACGGAGGTAACGGGGATCATTAAACGTAGGATCGTTTCCCGGCACGGGAGAGAGTCCTTCTGTTGCACCGGGTTTGATCACCAGGTTGGCGATGTAGGCCTGTCCGTCGAAAGCGATGGCGCCGCGGTTGGTATTGCCTTCCAGGTAGGGGACCTGTAATACCGGTTGATGATTGACATAGGCTCTCATCTGTCTTCCCGAGATGACCAGTTTCACATGATTCCACCTGCCCTTGTCGAAAGGAGCGTTGCCCTGAAAATGATACAGCATATCCCAGAGGTTCACCCCGTCGATATAAGGCACGTACTGTACGCCTTGCGGCGCATAGGGTTTGCCTGCAAATGGCGTCCGGAAATAGAAACACTCTTTTTCCCTGGCATCGGCCCTTCTGAAATAGAAGGCGGTGAAATCGTCGCCGAATGGCTCAATATCATACTCTATGGTGCCATCCGTGAAGTCGGGGCCTTTCAGCAGCGCGTGACTGTCAGGGTCTGTCAGTTGCATCGCAGGCACATCGCGGTGGGTCAGGAACCGCACTTTGTCAGGGGCAAATTCCCATTTGCCGGCTTTTAAAGGTATTTGTTGCGCCATTGCCTGCATGTTTATAAACAGCAGTGCCATCCAGGTGATTTTTCTTGTCATGAGCTGTCGGTTTTAGGATTTGAAATTCACATGCAGCAAAAGTGAATAATGAGTAACTTAAAGGCGATTCAAAGCGTCAACAAGTTCGTTCAAGTGTGTGCAAGTTTCTAAGTTGTTGTTTGTAAATGGAAAACAATATTGATAATTACTATATACGTTTGTGCCTGCAACAGGTGGAGACAAAGTTGAAACGGGGATGTTCGTCCGAATGGACCACGTACGACTTTGACAGGCTGAGTGTGGAAATACAGGAAGTAACGGGCGTTTCGCTGAGTGTTACCACCCTGAAGCGGTTATGGGGAAAACTTTCCTATCAGCATATGCCGGCCATGACTACGCTGAACACGATCGCACGTTTTGCGGGGTATGAAGACTGGCGGGACTTTAAACAACTGTCATCCGTCAGTGACCAGCCAGGGCTACCTCCTCTTCCGGAAGAAGCGACGCTCTCCGGAAATCATCTCTCTGCAGAAAATTTATCAACGGTTGATCATCTCCCGGAAGAAAAGGCAAAGGGGAATCATCTGACCGTACAAGATAAAAAACGCAAGTGGTATGTGTTGTTCGCGGTACAACTGCTGGTGATCGCTGGCGCGCTGTTTTTATGGGGCCGGCAGCCGGCGGGGAAGGTGAACGTGGCGGCCTATCAATTCAGCAGTAATAAGATGGTCAGCGAGGGCGTGCCCAATTCCGTGATCTTTCACTATGATGCATCAGCCGCCGGAGATGATACTGTATTTATTGCCCAGACATGGGATGTAAGCCGTAAAGTAGCAGTGCCGAAGGACAAGCATCAGTATTCTGCGATCTATTACGTTCCCGGTTATTTTAAAGCCAAACTGATGGTAGGCACGCAGATCGTGAAAACGCACGACCTGCTCATTACTTCCGGAGGCTGGGTAGCGTTATCAGAAGGTGATGCGCCGGTGCCGGTATACTTTAAAAAAGAAGCCTTTCAAAAAGATAGCACCTTATCGGTGGACGTGCCGCTGCTGCAGCAACACTTTCTCTACGACCGGCCAACGCCGGCTAAGATCCGTTTTGTGAACGTGCAGGAGATGGGCTCGCTGCAAAATGATCATTTTGTTTTTGAAACGATGGTCAGAAACCCGAAGAACGACAAAAGCGCCGCATGTCAACGGGTGGAGGTACTGATATTATGTAAGGACGATGTGATCATGGTGCCGTTATGCCCCAAAGGTTGCGTGGGTGATCTGCAGCTGTATGGCAGGGGCCATGGTGTTTCCAGTAAAGATGCAGATCTTTCCGGCTTCGGCTGCGACCTTGACAACTGGGTGCCGCTGCGGGTGGAAGGGAATGGCCGGCAGCTACGGTTCCGGGTAAACGGAAAACTCGCCTGCGAACTGGACTGTCCCAATGCGCCGGCAGGAATCATAGGCCTGCAATACCGCTTCTTTGGTCCCGGCGCCATAAAAAACACCCGGTTCATACACGATGACCGGGTGCTTACACTGTAAAGGAATGGCTGAGGGAACAGTATTGTTCACTGTTACTGGTCGGCTGCTTTTTGCCGGGTGACAATAATATCTGAAAGCCGTTTCACCAACCCCTTTATTTCCGGATCGGTGCTGAGTGACATTTTCAGCCATGCGCCACCGCCTTCATAGTAAGCGACGGGCAGGTTGGCCCATGCCCCGGCTTTATCAAATTCATTGATGTAATCTGTGTACTTCTGGCGATAGCCGGCCTGCGTCATCAGGCGGTCGTCGAATTCCATTTCAAGCGCCATCTTATTGGTCTTGGCAAAATTGATGGCGCCGGTGAGGATGGAATAAGGAGACGACAGGTCGAAGAAATAATTTGGCTGCTGATAGGCGATGTCGAAGCCCATTGCCTGCCAGTTGGCGGCTCCTGCAGCGCCATAGTAGGGTATCCAGTAGAAACGCTGTTGTTTGCTATGCAGTATGTTGGCTACCGCAGGCAGGATCTCCACGGCGCCGGTGTTTTGTTCTGCTACCCAGTAAAAGCCGGACAGTTCGATGTGTTTAAAATTGGCAGCCTGCCATTTGGCCATGGCTGTTTCTATGAACCAGTTACAGGCAGCTACCCTGTCGGCGCTGTCGGCAAAATTGAGATTTTTGCCATTCAGCTCGCCCCAGTTGCTCAGGCTGCGGATAGGTTCCGGCAAGGTGAGCACCACTTTCCGTTTTCGTACAGGCTTGATGTTTAGCTGCGCCAGGCTGTCCAGCACATCGTCCAGTGCATGCAGCGCTTTACCGCTTTCGAAATTACGGTCCAGCAGCCATTGCCATTCTGTTTTACCGGCAGGCGTTGGCTCGTATCCCTCTGCATATTCGTGGCCCATACCGTCGGTGAATTCGATGAACAGGAAGCCGTCAAACAGCCACTCTATGCCACCGGTGGCAGCCGGCCGGTAGATGTAGGGCGTCAGCTGGTCTTTGGTCCAGGGCAGCCGGTGAATGCCTCCCTGGTAAATGAGCGCCAGGTCGGAAATATACCATACCGGCACTGGTTTCGGCTTGGGTTTGGCGTTGACGGTGGCGGTGTTTTTTTCTTCATCCGGACCGTTTGCCAGCTGTGCTTTCTGGCAGGAGGTGGTGACAGAAGCCGTAGACACCATGAAGGCCAGGCTGGTCACCAGTAATGATAGTTTTAACATGATATACCGTTTTAGAAGGTGAACGATGGTTATTGAGGCGTCCGGGTAACAGCGGTTGTATAGAAGGTATCTATGCAAAGCGTATCCGGACGGAATAAGGTGCGGTAGCTGAAACTGCTGCCGGGCTTATAGTCCGCCAGTGTGGTGCTGGTGGCGGCACGCGGCGCTTTCACAGTGATGGTGGCGCCTGCGTTGTTGGTGTAGATCACTTCCATGCCGGTAACCGTTTCTTCTGCCAGCCCCCAGCTGAGAACGGCGTTGCCATCGGTGATGACAGCATCGGTAAGTGCGCGGTTCAGCAGGCTGTTTTTGTAGATGCTCCCGTAGGAACGGCCGGTGATATAAGCCGGGACAGAGCGGGAGCCGGTGTTGTTCCATGTATATACTTCAAAGCTGTAAGTGCCTTCCGGCATGCTGCTGAAGAGATGGTACATGGAATCCACGCCCTGGCTTCTTTTGACGGGCATGACCACAGAATCCTTTTTGCTGTTGTAATAGATTGTGACGCCGGTGATCTTGGGGTCGGAGATCAGCAGCCAGGTGAGCTCCAGGCGGCCGTCGCCGGGCAATACCTTCAGTGAGTCCACGCGGCCGGTATAGGCGATCTCCTCCCGGCCGGCGATGTCGAGATAGGCGTCCATTTTAGAGCAGCTGGCAAAGATCATCATCCCCATAAACAGATATAGTAACAGCGATTTATTTTTCATGTCGTATATGTTTGATCGTTATTGGGTATCTCCCCAGAAGGTGATTTCGGAAAAAGACATGTTACCGTTGCCCATCCAGTTTTCCAGGCATTTGATACGGATATACCGGAAGGCCGGCAGCCCGTCGGGGAAGTTGGCCATGTCGCCGCGCAGCCATACTTCCGCATCGGCGTCGTTGTATTGTTCGCCTTGCAGGCCGGAAGGTTTCTCCTGTTCGTAGTACAGTATTTTGGTCCAGTTATTCCAGCTGCCGTCGGCAGATGGATTATTGCTGCCCCACAGTTCGTACTTGCGCAGGCCTTTGTTAATGAAACGATAGTAGTGATTAAGACGGAAGCGGCTGATATGGGCGGTCTGTCCCAGGTCGATGGTGACGTGAATGGGTCTGCCGTCAGTAGGCCCGTTGGTAGAGAGATTGAGCCAGTTGTTGCCGTTGCCGTCATACGGGCTGTTGAAAGTGGAAGAGTACCTTCCATCCCATATGAACGGGTACGCGATGTTCCATTCGGTGGTATATACCGGGCCGTCGCCGGGAAATTTGATCTCCCTGAACTTTGCTTTGTCCAGCATTTTTTCAAACAGCGGTGTGAGTTCCTGGAAGACGGTATCGGAAGTGTTGCCCCATTTATCGCGGATGAACACGCCGAAGCGGGCTTTGACGGCCGGCAGGCCACGGAAGGTGTGATTACCTTCTTTGGCGGCACTGAAATAGGTGTCCAGCAGTGTGAGTGTTTTCTGTACGGAGTCAGGGCCACAGAAACCTATTTCCAGTTCGGAACCGGTGGGGTTTTTGAACTTCAGGTTTACGCCGCCGAAATCAGCAACCATAACAAATGATTTGAACACATCGGTGAAAGGCGGTTCGAGCGGGTGGATAGTGACAGATACCGGGGTGGAGCGCACTTCGCTTTTGTTGACCGAATAGAGTTTTACTTCATAGGGAGAAGTATCGCCCAGTCCTTCTATCTGGAGGGTGTTGGTATAGTACGAAGCTTTAAACTGCCGTACCACGCCTTGTTTGGTGGTCACTTCCGCCAGCACGTACAGGAGGTTGCTGCTGGAAGGCAGCACATACGTGAGTTTGGAGCCACCGGGAGTCGGTTGTTCGCTGATCTTTGTTACATTTTCGGGGGGCGTGGCATCGTCATGTTTCGGTTTCATGATTTCATCTTTGCAGGCAAAAAGTGCGCAGGCTGCAAAGAGTAAAAGAAGATATCGTTTCATAAATAACATGAATGGAGGTGAAAGGAAAAGGTTACCAGCCGGGGTTTTGTACCAGGTTGGTGTTAACGGTGAGATCGTATTCACGCAGCGGCCAGAGATAGTCGCGTGGCGCCACGAATGTTTGCTGGAACAGTGTCCGCGGGCGATAGTACTCGCTGGCCACACGCTGGTTCACATCCCATCCCAGTACCGGTTTGTTTTGGTAGATCACAGCTTTTTTCCATCGCCTCAGGTCCCAGTTGCGGGAGCCCTCGAAGCACATTTCTATCATTCTTTCCTGGTGGATGATCTCCCGCAGTCCTTCTTTGGTGGAGAATTTACCGGGGCTGGTGGAGTAGTTGCTCCAGGAGCTGACCACGCCGTCGAGGCCGGCGCGTTTGCGGATTTTGTCCAGCCAGGGAATGGCGTCGTTGCCTTTGCCGGTTTCATTGAGCGCTTCTGCGTAGAGCAGGTATAGATCGGCGAGGCGCATCTCCGGCCAGGGATAACTTTCCGTGGTGTAGCTGTTGTTGGTCTGGGTGAATTTCCAGTTCACCAGTTTCTTGGGCCAGTAGCCTGTTTCAGAATAGAACTGGTCAGACACTTTGCCCTGTGGCTGTCCGAACTTGGCTTTGATGGTCCATGCGTTTTCGTCGGTGGCATTGCTTTGCATGAACCAGCGGCCGCCATCAAAGCCCAGACAGGCGTAGAAGCGGTTTTCCCGGTCGAAGTTGAGCCTGGCGGTAGTATACCCTTCCTGTATGTCCAGTCTCTCTGCGTAGGTGCCTATCCGTTGTTCGTAGCGCCGGCTGTAGTCCCATGTTTTGTCTTCGTTGATAGGTACGCCGTGTTTGCTGTAGAACGTCTCCGCCATTTTGATGGTGGGCGCCATGTAGGAGTTGAGATAAGTGGGGTTGGGAAAAGAAGGATCTATCCTGTCCACCATAGAATAGGTTTGCAGCACATTGTCCACACGGCCGGAGAGCGCCCACACGGTTTCTGTGTTCCATCGTTCTGTGATGCTGCCGCGGATGCTCATTTGCACGGTGGTGGAGGGGGCCAGCTTTACGAAGGGGTCAGTGAATTCGTACAGGCGTATACCGGCGCCGGCGCAGGTTTGTATGGCAGCTTCACAGGCGGCTGCTGCTTTTTCCCATTTGGCGGCGTCGTAGTTGGTGTTAAAGAGCAGCTGTCCGTCCCTGTCTTTGAACGACGCGTAGTCGGGGTTGCCGTTGAACAGCGGGCTGGCAGCCATCACGAGCAGTTTGGCTTTGAGCATCTGTGCGGCGGGTTTGGTAACGCGCCCCAGTTCCGTACCGCGATTGGTGATTTCTACCGGCAGCTCCGCAGCGGCTTCATCGAGCAGCCCCGCGATATAGTCCACTACTTTATCTACCGGGTCGCGTTTAACTTTTACCTGTTCCGGCGTGGCGGAAACAGGAAGGCTTTTATCGGTGATGGGGATGGGGCCGTACATGCGTAACAGGTAGAAGTGATAGTATGCTTTGAGGAATTTCACTTCTGCGATCCAGCGTTTCTGCATGTCCGGGCTGAGGTAGGCGATATGCCGGTACGATTCGCCTTCGAACATGTTTTCGAGGAAGATGTTGCAGTCGCGGATGGCTTTGAAATAGGGTTTGGCGTGGTTGCTGCCGTTCCAGAAATCGACCCACGGGTTGACGACGTTCTGTTCGCCGCGGGCGATCTTCCAGGGCGACTGGTAGAAGTAGTTGTTCTCGTAGTAGGTCCACATATCGTCTGCGCCGAAGAACAGGATGTTGGATACCGGGCCTGCATCGGGGAGATAGCCGTAGCAGGTGTACAGGTATTTTTCCGCTTCTGTTTTATTGGAAAACGCGTTGTCGAGTGTGACCACGTTGTCCGGAACAATATCGAGGAAAGGCTTTTTACAGGCGCTGGTGAGCAGGCCTGCAGCGAGGATTGTTCCGTATATGCTGTGTAGAAAATGTTTTTTCATGTGACAAGTGTTTAGCATTAGAATCCGAGGTTAATGCCGGCGTTGAATACCCTTTGTACCGGGTAGCCGAGACCGTTACCTCCCATTTCCACATCCCATAATTTAAAGTTGCTGAACATGAGCAGGTTGAAGCCGTTGGCATAGATGCGCAGCTGGCTGAGGCCATAACGTTTCAGGCCGCGGGGCGGGAGTGTGTATCCCAGTTCCACTGTTTTGAGCCGCAGGAAAGCGCCGTTGCGCATCCACCAGGTGGATGTTTGCAGGTTATTGCCCTGGTAGCTGTAGCTGAGGCGGGGCCAGAAAGCATAGAGGTCGCGGTTATTTTCAGACCAGTGGTTGTCGGCGATGACCTGCAGCAGGCCGTGCTGGTCCATAGTGGGAGACACGGACCCATCGTCATATGTATAGTGTTCGGTGATGAAAGGCGAGATAGCGCCGGGGTTGATGAAGATGGATGAACGGCCGGACCCCTGGAAGAAAGCGCTGATATCGAAGGCGCCGTAGCCGAAGGTGAAACCGAAGCCATAGTTAAGTTCCGGGGTGGTAGGGTAACCGATGGGCACCCTGTCGAGATCGGTGATCTGACCGTCGCGGTTAATGTCTTTGTATTTGATATCGCCGGCCATGTACTTTCCGTAGTTCTGGCGCGGTGAGTTCAGTACCTCATGTTCGTCGGTAAAGTAACGTTCTGCCACAAGGCCCCATCGCTGGGAGATCGGGTAGCCGACACGGGACAGGTACTGGTTCTGCTCAGCATATAGCGGTTCTTCGTTGACCAGTATTTTACTGGTAGCGTAAGTGAAGGTGCCGCGTACCTGTAGCCATGTCTTTTTGCCGAAGTTGCGTTTGTATTCCATGGTCATGTCTACGCCGCGGCCTTCTGCAATGCCCACGTTGGCCTGAGGTGTGCCGTACAGTCCCATAGAGGAGGGGATGTAGGCGCGGGACATCAGGATGTTGGTACGGCGTTCATGGAAGAAGTCTGTTTCGAGGTGAAAGTTTTTAAACAGCTCCAGTTCAAAGCCGAGGTTGGTTTTGTAGGCTTTCTCCCAGGTGATGTCCCTGTTTTCATAGCGGTTGATCCGCACACCGGGCTTGCCTTCCGTGAAGTTCTCGCCGAACGTATAGCCGTTGCCACCGTTGAGGTCTACGTTGGAGAGATAAAAGAAACGGTCGTTGGTATCGCCGATCTGGTCATTGCCTACGAGGCCGTAGGTGGCCCGTAGTTTCAACCGGGATATTACCGGCAGCAGGCCGGAGAAAAATGTTTCATTGCTCACTGTCCAGCCACCGCCGATAGAGGGGAAGAAGCCCCAGCGGTGATTCCTGTCAAATCTTTCAGAGCCGTTATAGCCGAAATTAAATTCCATCATGTAGCGGTCGTCGTAGGCGTAGGTAAACCTTCCGGAGACGCCCTGGTTGCGGCGCGGCAGCGAGGCGATGAGACTGCCGGCATTGGCGCTCAGTTGGTTGTTGAGGATGGTGATGAGCATACCGTTGATGGCGTGGCGGTCGTTGATCACCTTGTCATAGTTCACGGCTGCTTCCATATAGGTGAAGGTGGTCACCTGTTTGTCGCCGGGGCTGTAGTTCAGGTATTCGGTGCCCTGCGTTTCGTTGAGCAGGGTGAGGCCACGGAGACCTTCTTCCGGGTCTATGCTCACACTGTAGTAGAACGGATTGAATCTGCGGCTCATGTTAAAGAACGAATACCTTTTGGTATAGGCCATCATCCTGGCAGACAATCCTTTGGTGATGAAGTTGAAGTTCTGCTTCAGTTCCAGCTGCGCGATCAGCGTGGAGGAGCTTTCCTGCTGGAAGCCGGAGACGGCGCTGGCGAAGGGGTTGGTGTAAAAGCTGCCGTCGTCGGCTTTCATGTTGCCGAAGAGCGGGTGTTTTTCATCAGGGGCGAAGCTGGCGGGGAACCAGGCGGGGAAGCGCACGGGCGTGGCGCTCATAGCTTGCCGGAATATTTCACCGCCGCCTCTGATAGGACCGTTGTAATCGGAGAACCTGCCGGAGGTACGCACTACTGCGTCTGTAGTGGGCGTGAGTTTGATATTGATGTTGGAGCGGATCTCGTAGTTACGGGTTTTAACGTTGCTGTTAAAATTGTTGTCGTTGATGGTACGGAGCACGCCGTTGTCGATATTATAGGTGGCGCCGATATAGTACTGTGCCCGTTCCACGCCGCCGTTGAGGTTGAGGTTGTAGCGCTGGTTGTTGGTGGTGTTTTTCACCAGTTCATTGATCCAGTTGTTGTTGGGGTAAATATAAGGATCGTCGCCGGCGGCGGTATGTGCTATCTGGCTTTGTGAGTAGGGCCTGGTGGTGAGCGGTTCGCGGGTGATCACCGCTTCATTGGCCAGTTTCATGTAAGTGATATTGTCCGCCAGTTTGAAGTTGCGGGTATTGGAAGAGGTGGAGTTTTCAACGCGCACGTTAAACCTTGTCTTGCCCAGCTGGCCGGACTTAGTGGTAACGAGGATTACGCCGTTGGCTCCCCTGGCGCCGTATAACGAAGAAGCGGTGGCATCTTTCAGGATAGAGAACCCTGCGATGTCGTCGGGCTGGATGCGGGCGAGATCGTTGGGTGTCATTTCCATGCCGTCTATGAGGATGAGCGGGTCTACTTTACCGCTGCCGAAGGAGGTGATGCCGCGGATAAAGAATTCCGCGTTGTCGCGGCCGGGTTCACCGCTGCGCTGAAAGGAGATCACGCCTGCCAGTCTGCCTGCCATCATGGTGGTAAGGTTGCTGGTAGGGCCTTTCAGCTCTTTAGGGTTGATGGTGGTGACGGCGCCTACCATGCTGGTTTTTTTCTGGGTGCCGTAGGCGACGACGGCAACTTCATTCAGTTTGCTGTCGACCGATTGCAGTACGGCGGTGATCATGCCGCTGCGGGCGACGGGTATCTCTTTCCTGTCGAAGCCGATATAGGTGAAGATAAGCACGTCTTTGGCGTTCATGCGCATGGTGAAGTGGCCGCTGGCGTCTGTCTGTACGCCTTTTTTGGGGTCTGACTTCAGGGTGACGGACACGCCGGGCAGGGAGAGGCCGCTGCTGTCCGTTACTCTTCCGCGGATGACGATGGTGGAATCGGCG
This sequence comes from uncultured Chitinophaga sp., assembly GCF_946479755.1. The sequence continues at coordinate 290,377 of NZ_CAMLHC010000002.1, forward strand.
GCAGGGCTACGTACAGGCGTGGACGTTTCTTTTTCCCGGATGATAATGGTGGAGCCTACCACCGACCAGGTAAGGGGCAGGTCTTTCATACAGGCTTTCAGGGCCTCTTCGAGGGAGGCGTTGGATACGGCGATGTCGATACCCTGTGTGCGTTGCAGCATCTGGCGGTCGCCGATAAAGCTGCAACCGGTTTGTTTGCGGATGGACTTCAGTACTTCCAGCAGGGAGGTATTTTTCTGGTGAAGTGTCACCTGCTGGCCGAAGGCGGCGGCGGTAGCCTGTAGGGTAGCTGCGATCATCAGAACGAGCGTCAGTTTCATAAACAGCAGAATTGTGGGGGGCAAGCCACTGGCTTGCATACCCCGTTTGACCTTTTGTTTAAAAAGCATAAATTTGGTACGCTTGGTTTAATGTGTTAAGAATTCATTCAGTCCACTGATGAAGGATATAAACCGGGCAATAGTTCCCCGGACGCGTCGCAACCGCGTCTGGGTTTTTCTTCCGGTGATCCTGTTTTGATGGAATTACATGTTGTTAATTTTGGTTGATACGATATGCTGTTTTTACGGTGATACGATAATCTTTCTGCCTGCTGACCTGAAATGTATTTTTCCTGTGAGCTCCAGTATTTTCAATACTTCGCCCAGGTTTTCATTCCGTGAAATATCTCCTATAAATGCCTGGTTACTGATGTTGCCTTCATACTCCACCTGGATATCATACCAGCGTTCCAGCTGTGGCATGATGTCGCGGATGTTGCCGTTGAAAATAAAGCGACCTTCTTTCCAGCCCAGCTCCTGGTCGGTGTCTGCGTTGCGCAGGATAAAAGTGTCGCTGCCTTTGGTCAGCACGGATTGCTGTCCCGGCGCCAGTTGCAGGGTATTGTTGCCAGCGGTGACCGCCACTTTTCCTTCGGCAAGGGTGGTACGGACCTGTGCTTCTTCAGGGTAGGCGCTGACGATAAAACGGGTGCCCAGTACGTGTATCTGCATGGGACCTGTTTTTACGATAAAGGGTTTGCTGGCCTGGCGGGCCACTTCAAAGTAAGCTTCTCCGCTCACTTCCACCGTACGGTCGTTACCGTTAAAGACTACGGGAAAGCGGATAGACGATGCAGCGTTGAGCCATACCCGTGTGCCGTCCTGGAGCAGCAGCTGGTACTGTCCGCCGCGCGGAGTGGTAAGGGTGTTGTATACGGTGGTGCTGGTTTCGCCTTGGGGATTATATTGCAGCAGTCCGGCCGCAATTTTAACAACGTGGCTGGGTTTGATGGCGTCGCCGGTGCCGGCGCTGTCCAACGCAAGGGTGGTGCCGTCCGCCAGTTGCAGCGTAGCACGGGTGGTACCGGCAACGATACCGGCCACTGTGGTGGTGTGCTGCCTGGATGTGGCATAATGCCACAGGGCATAGCTGCCGGCGGTGAGCAGCAGGGCCACGCCTGCGACGAGGGAGCGTTTCCGCTTCCACCAGGACAGGGGAACGATCAGGACCGGTTCCTGGCGGTCCAGTTCCCGCAGCATACGGTCCAGCAGCGCCCGGTCGGCCGGCAGCCATACGGGATGCTGTTCCATCAGCAGGGTGTATTCGTCCACCAGACTTTGTACTTCCTGTAACGGTTGTTCGTGGATCCATTGCTCAAAGGCCGCATGTTCTTCAGGGGTAGCGGTCCCGGCAGCGTATCTTTTCACAAAGAGGCCTGCTTCTTCATTGTTCATAAAGCGACATTTTGGTTGCACAGCTATTAATAAGACACGCGTATCCCAAAATAAGACAGGTCAATTAGAAAAAAAATTTTTTAATTCTTGGGAAGATATCCAAATCGTACTTTAATACAGGTTACAAGATAAGTATAGGAAGGTGAATCAAAGATGATTTTCGAAAAGGGTCAGAAACACCAGCAGGGAGGCGGTGATATCTCCGTGTTTTTGAAGATAGTCACGGATAAAGTCAGACGCGGCATACAGGTGTTGTTTGACAGCGGATGAGGAGATATGCAGCTGATCGGCGATTTCGTGGGTATTCAATCCGTTTTCATGGCTCAGGCGGAACACTTCCTGCCGGCGCCTGGGGAGCTTATTAATAGCGTCTTTGGCCAGTTCATAATATTGTTTGTATTGCAACAGTTCGCCGGCATCCGCATTCTCAGGGGCGTCTTCCTCTGCCATCATTTTCTGTACCCGCAGCTTTACTTTCGCGCTCCGGAAATAATTGAGCACCTGGTTGCGCGTGACACGGAACAGGAAACTGCGCATAGAGCGGATTTCTCCCAGCGTTTCCCGTTTCATCCAGATACGGGTGAACACATTCTGCAGGATGTCCTCCGCGTCTTCCTTTGACCGGATAAAAAGGTAGATATAACGGTATAACTCACCGGCATGCTGCTCATAGAGCAGCACAAAAGACGCTCTGTCGCCCCGGCACAGGCTCGTCATCATTGCAGCATCATCAGGCAGGTTATTCATATCAGGTCCATGAAATTACATCATCGCTTTGGCAGCTTTAAGATAGCTAAATCAGATTAATAATCAAATTCCGGGGGCTAAAGCTCCGGGTGACAATAAAAATGAAAATTCAATCAGCCCCGGTGAAAATTCAGCAGGAATGTTTCCGGTCAGCCGGTTAACTTGCCATTAGAATGTTCCGTTATGAAAAAACTACTCCCGGTATTGTTGTTGTTACTGGCCATGCTGCCTGCATGGGCGCAGTTGAAAAGCGAAACTTTTATTGCCCGTTATGGCAACCTGGATAATGCGTGGTACCATATCAGTGCCCGTAAAAAAGCTACGGTGGCCTTCCTGGGCGGTTCCATCACCAATATGGAAGGCTGGCGCGGAAAGGTGGGAGATTATCTTGTCCACACCTATCCGGCTACGGCTTTCACGCTGCTGAATGCGGGTATCCCTTCGCTGGGCAGTCTGCCGCACGCTTTCCGCCTGCAGCAGGATGTGCTGGACAAAGGGCCGGTGGACCTGCTTTTTGTGGAGGCGGCGGTCAACGATAAAGTCAATGGCACGCCGGCTGCCGTGCAGCGCAGGGCACTGGAAGGCATTATCCGGCACGCGCTGAGAACCAACCCGCATATGGATATTGTACTGATGGCTTTTGTGGACGAAGATAAAATGGCAGACTACCGCGCAGGGAAAATACCGGCAGAAGTAGCGCTGCATGAGGAACTGGCGCGGCGTTATCACCTGCCTTTCATCAACCTGGCCAGGGAGGTGACAGCCCGTATCGATGCGGGCGAGTTCACCTGGAAAGAGGATTTTAAAGACCTGCATCCGTCGCCGTTTGGGCAGGAAATATATTTTAATACCATTCGTCAGCTGTTGGACAACGCATTTAAAAAGCCCGCACCACGGAAGGCAGTCGCGGCTACATTGCCGCCGGCGACAGACCCGTTCTGCTACGCCGCAGGCCACTACGTGAACGTACACACGGCCAATCATCTGCAGGGCTTTGCGGTGGATGAAGCCTGGAAGCCGGCCGACAAGGTGCATACAAGGCCGGGATTCGTGAACGTGCCCATGCTGGTATCTGATACGGCAGTGGCTACAATGGAGCTGCGCTTCACCGGCCGCACGGTGGGTGTGGCGCTGCTTTCCGGTCCCGACGCAGGCGTGCTCCGCTACAGCATAGACGGAAAAGCGGAGCAACAGATAGATACCCGCACCCAATGGAGCCGCAGCCTTTATCTTCCCTGGTACCTGGTACTGGGCGACGGACTGGCTACGGGCACCCATACACTGAAACTCACTACTACCTCCGGCAGCGTCTGCCGTATTGTGCACTTCCTGGTGAACCGTTGAAAATGCCTATTTTCAGGATACCAACGGAAATCATATGAAAAGCGAAAAAGAAAAGATGATAGCAGGCGAACTGTATGACGCCTCAGATCCACAGCTGCAAGCCGAAAGGACAAGGGCTAAAAAGCTATTGCACCGGTTGAACGTAACGGAATACCTGGTCACCGACAGCGCCCGGGAAGTGCTTCGCGAACTGATACCGCATACAGCAGGACGCCTGTACATAGAACCACCGTTCCATTGTGATTATGGCTATAATATCATTTGTGGAAACCAGGTGTACTTCAATGTCAATTGTGTAGTGCTGGATGTTTGCCCGGTCACGATCGGCAACAACGTGATGGTAGGACCTGCGGTGCAGATATATACGGCCACGCACCCGCTGGATAAAGTACATCGTCGCAGTGAAGAATATGGTAAGCCGGTAGTGATCGGGGACGATTGCTGGATCGGCGGTGGCGCCATCATCTGCCCGGGTGTGACCATCGGCAACGGTGCTGTCATTGCCGCAGGAGCAGTAGTGACGAAAGACGTACCTGAAAATACACTGGTGGCTGGTAATCCTGCGAAAGTGATCAGGAGTATCGCCTGATAAGATAACAACGCAGAAGCCGCAGCATCGCTGCGGCTTCCTGTTCTTTATGCAATAACAACTATTTGTAGTAATCGAAAACGGCTACTTCGTGTTTGTCAATACACTTTGATGATTCTTATCAAGATGACATGGGTTATCGGTGGATACCTATCTGTATGTAACTGTCATTTCGCCACTGCAGTTGCACCGGCCCACCTGCATCGGCGATGGTTTCTTCGCTCACCTTCTTACCTGTACCGTAATTGATTTCTTCAAACGGATTCTGGTTGATGTTGATCACCACCACCAGCCTGCTGCCTTTGGCCAGTTGTTTACTGATCATACGGGTATTACTAAACGAAATGGTATTGACGCTGCCGGGTGTGAGCAGCTGCCGCTTTTCCAGGCTGGCAGCGTAACTGGCGCGCCCGATAAAATAGGAGAGCTGGAAGTACTGCCCGTCTGGCGTTTGTTCATACAGGTTGATGCCGATGTCCGCATCTTTTTTATTGGGGATGACCTGCAGCCTGCCCAGGAAAGAGCCGTTGATGGCTACAGGGGCCGGCAGCGGATCACTGGCGAACACCAGGCCGTTGGCAGTATTGATACTGTTACCGGATAAAGGAGACAGAATATAGTTACCGGTAAACCTGCCGTTTCTGTCAGACAAGTCGGCCTGTTGCGGGATGAAAACCGTATCGGTCGTTGGTTGGCGCACGAGCCGTTGTGGCGACAGGTACAATGTCATGGTATCGTTGTTCATCTGCTGCAGTGATGGCACATGCCTCCACTGGTTAGTGCCCATCACCTGGTAATTGACACGGTCTTTCAGGATGGCCGGTTTGGGCGCTCCTTTCAGGATATGATCAAACCACTGATAAATCAACTGATGGACGCTGATGCGCGCGACGCTGTCAATCGTATAACCGTTGACGTAAGGGAGCGGCACGTGCTGGCAACCCAGGTGGTCATACGGCCCGATGACGAGGTAGTGTTCCGCGTTGGGCCGGTACCGTAAGTGCTCTCTGAAGTAATACATGGCGCCGATTTGTGCCCCGTCGAAATAGCCGGTAGTGCTGAGTATGGGAATGTTGATCCTGGCGAAGCCTTCTTTGTAGGTCGTCATATTTTGCCAGTAGGCATCGTAGTCAGGATGCGCCAGCCACCGGCGGTAGTTTGGATTGGGCGTACCGTCTATACTGTCCAGCGTTTGCCAGGCAGCGCCGCTGTGATACCAGTTGAACTGCATATTGCGCCAGCGGCCCCGGTCGTTGTAGGTCACGTTATCCAGGAATTTGTTATTGGTAACATAGGGTATCCACGGATACACGAAACTCATAAACACATTGTTTTCTTTGGGAACATCAAAACCGGGGACTACTGCGGCAGACGGTACGATGGTTTTCAGCGCCGGCGGCACGCCGTCTTTAATAGCGGCCCATTGTGTAAAACCCACGTAACTGCCGCCGTACATGCCGATGCTGCCATTGCACCAGGGCTGACGGCTGATCCAGTCGATCACATCACGGGCGTCGTTGCCGTCATGTTCGTAAGGCAAGGTTATTCCAGGGCTGAGGCGCTTGCCCCGGGTATTGGCCACTACGCCTATATAACCCTTGTCAGCCGCTTCTTTGGCGATGCAGAGATTACCGCCATCGGTATAAATAGTGAAGAAAAAGATCACGGGCAACGGGCCCTCCTGATGCCTGGGCTGCACCACGATCGCCGATACGCTGGCGCCATCGCGCGTAGGGATCAGCAGGCTGTCCCGGATGTGGTAATGTTGCCGGTTGAACTGCCGCAGTAGAGGCTCCGCCATCGTGGAGATGCGTGGAAGCAGCTGCCACGCGGCATAACGGCGGCACAGTTGTATGGCATCCTGCAGTGCAATGCTGTCCTGCCCCTCCAGCTGTGTTAACTGCCGTTGCAGATCTGCGGCAAGGTAGGCCGTGTCTGCGGTGTACCAGTTGTCGATGTCATACCGGCTGGCGGCGTGCAGGCGTGCCAGTGAAGCCTGGAAAGCCTCTCCAAAGGCTTTTGCCATAGGCTGCTTACGCTGCAGGGCGTTGATATAAGTCTCGTACTGGATGAACCGCACACGGGCTTTTTCCGCATCGCTTTGTGCATAGGCGGTACGATATTCCAGGATGGTCTGCCATGCGGCTTTATATTGCCGGGCTGTCAGCTGCACCATCAGCAACTGCTGCAGATAGCCCCACCTGTCATCGCCGGCGTGGAGCCGTGGCAGTATCTTTTGCGCCAGCGCCGGCATAGCGGCAGCCAGTATCTTCGGATTCACGGCAGCTTCCCGCGGGAAAGTCAGTGACTGTGCGGCGATGTTCCCGTATAGGCATAGCAGTGCCCCCAGGAGAATATTTCTCATGAAAACCATCTTACAAAATATTAAAAGGGAGAAAAGATTACATTTTATTCCATTGTTTGAAACGCACGCTCTGCCGGCTGGAAACGATGACGGTAGTATCCCCGCGGAGCGTCAGCTGCAGCCGGTCGCCCTCTATCGCTACGATATCCGTAATATAACGGCCATGTACCAACTGGTACCGGTTGGCCCGGAAAAAAGAGGCGGGGTCCAGGCGTTCTTCCAGTTGGTTCAGCGACGTTTTAATCAGTGCTTGTTTATCCACTGAAAAGATGCGGGCGTAGTTGTTGACCGACTCCACCAGGTATATATCATTTTGCCGCAGGAAAAAACACTGGTCGCCATCTTTGATGAACAGCTGTTTGTCGGGCACCGTACTGCCGGATAGTGCGGCCCGTTCCCGTACTTTGATGCGGTGTTTTTCCATCGCCTGCGCAAACCGCTCCGTGCGGAAAGGTTTCAGCAGGTAGTCCAGCGCGTTGTTATCGAATGCCTGTACGGCATAGGTGTCGTAAGCAGTGGTAAAAATAACATCGGGCACAGTCGTCAAGCCGGCCAGCAGCTCAAATCCACTGGCGCCCGGCATTTGCACGTCGAGGAACAGCAGGCCGGGTTGCAGCTGCTGTATCAATACAAGCGCCTCCTGCACGTTGCGGGCTTCTCCTGCTACGGTATAGTCGGCGTACGGCTGTAATGCCCGTTTGATCTCTTCGCGGGCGGCCCGTTCATCGTCTACGATCACTACCTGTATTATTTGCATACTGTATGTTTAATGGATAACGGGAATGGAAATGACCGCCAGTACTTTCCCTTCCGGCAGCGCTGTGATCTCAAAGGACGCCCGTCCGGAAAACTGCAGCTGCAGCCGTTCCCGCAGATTGCGGATACCTAATCCACCGGCCGCCGTTCCCTGCAATGTGCCCGGGTTTTGTACGGTCAGCAGCATCCAGTCGCCCCCACGGGTGGCGGTGATAACGATGCTGCCGCCGTCTGGACGGTGCGCGATGCCGTGTTTGATGGCGTTTTCCACCAGTGCCTGCAAACAGAGCGGCGGAACGCCCATACTGTTCAGCGTAGCATCCGTCCGGATGTCTATCAGTAGCCGTTCTTCAAAACGCAGTTTTTCCAGCTCCAGGTAATCGCTGACCAGCTGCAGCTCTTCCTGCAATGTTACCAGTTGATCGGTCCTTTTGTACAGCGCGTTGCGCAGCAGGTCCGAAAGCAGGTCTATCGCCCGGCGCGCCAGCGTTGGATCTTCCAGTACCAGCGACTTGATATTGTTCAGTGAATTAAAAAAGAAATGCGGATTGAGTTGCGCCGCAAGATTGTCCAGCTGCATTTCCTTCGTCAGCAGCTGCAGCCGTGCGTTTTCACGGGCAGCTGCGTTTTGTTGCTGCGCATAATGATAGAGATGCCAGGCCAATACCCATACCGCCATGGTGCGGATGCCCGTCATAAAAGGTACGCGGCTGTTGATTTGCAGGTATTGGATAAATGTTTCGTGGTGATGCCCCCACCAGTAGAACCGCAACGATACTGCCAGCATGAAACCAATAGCGAGTGCGATAATAGCCGGTATAATACGCCACAGCAGTGCTTTGGGGCGCAGCAGGTGCCAGCCATGCTGCAGGGCAAACCGGCGGTAGGCGTGTGTCAGCAACAGGTTGACGGTGATGTCTGCCACAAAATTGACAGCGGCGAAAGGGTAGCTGAAAGTAGGGCTGCGGACAAAAGCATCTACCTCCCAGTAAAGGGCGGCGATCGTCCAGCCGGCCAGCTGGCATTGCCAGTAAGGAGATAACGGCGCCTGCTTTTTCATACCAGGCAAAGTAAACCGTTCCGCCGGACATAAAAAAGTAAAGTACAGGAGCGCCGGAAAAAGGGGATAGGCGCCTATACCGCTGGCTGTTCCTGCGGAGCGTCGTCCTGTCCGGCAAAGCACAGATAGTACTGGAAGTACAACAGCACCAGCAGACAGGGCAACGCTTTCAACTGATAGTTCACTGCTATTTTATTGATAAAAGATGGCACAAGGTCTGTAGGACAGAGAGAGGTGACGATCACCAGCAATCCCAGCAGGACGATGGACAGCGGCTTTTCAGGCAGCATCATCAACCCTACGACGGCGCCGGTAACGGCCATAATATAAGTAGGTGATTCGGTACTTTGGTTAAACAACACCACCCAGAGCAGGAGGTAGCCACCGAGTATCCAGTGGTATTGCTGCGGCCTGTTTTTCCAGGCGAAATAAAGCGCGGTCGCCAGGCCGGACAGGGCCAGCGCGGTGACGGTCTTCCCGATGCCGCTACCGGCCTGTGGTGGCAGGTGTAGCATCGCGAGTATCATTCCCCGCACGGAACCATCTTCCAAAATCACAGGACTGGTGATCAGCTGATACCAGTCGTGATAAGCCCGCAACAGTTCCCCCGGCGACATCACCAACAGCGGCAGCAGCGTGCCTGCTATGCCGAACAACACGCAGTACGCCAGGTAAGTGAGCTTCCGGTCGTAGAAGAGAAACACGAGACCGGTAATGGCGCCATACCCTTTAATGAAAAAGCAAAGACAAGTGAACAGCGCTGCCAGTATCGGTTTACCACGGTCGAGGTTCACCACCGTCAGCAACATCAGCGCTGTCATAATGGGATTCGTCTGTGAAGACTGTATCGCATTCAACAGCTCCAATATCAGCAGCCAGCTGATGATGTAACGTTTGTGGGCAGCTACCGGCAACTGGCGCAGGGCGTACAGAAAGAGACCGGCGCTACCCATCAGCCACACAAAAAGCCCCAGTGCGACCGGCAAAATAGCCAGCGGGGCAAAGAGTACAGGGAAAGTTGGGTGGTATAAAAAGTAGTCAAAATAGGTATCGGGATACAGCTGGTACAACGGCATATGATGCAGCATATGGTCCCACGAGCTGCGGAAAATGATAAAGTTATTATACTTCAGGGTCGCCAGCGATTGGATAAACAATACCAGCGTGCCAATGAAATACAGTACAGTAACGGTCACCGGCCGTTGATACCATAAAGGCTGGCGGTTGGCTGCAGTCAGCGAAATTACAGGAGTAGGTATGTTATGCTTTGTCACAGAAAATCTATTAACGCTCGTATCATAGACGCGCGTTTCCCGGATACCCCCCACGGAGTCACTGAGAAAATATCACATGGGTTTTAAATTATATGTAAAAATGATGGCGTTGGGTTGCCGGTAACAGCGGGGGTGTATGAATTTATTTTTTGCCATTTACATCGGATTAACATTTGTAGAAATGTGATAGATTATTTTTGTCGCACTTATCCTTCCTTTCAGTGGCCCGTAACGCATGTCTAATGCATGCTACCGATTACTGTAAATTTTACCGGCATTTCACTTTTGAATAAGATAACATTTGAAGATCTGTAAAACAATTCAATTATGGAAAAAAGAAGCCCAATTTTTGACGAAGTCAGTAAAAGGACAAGTCCTTTTATTAAACGAAAAGTGGCCCTTTCCTTTGCCATCAGTGAACGGATTTTGGACATATTGGAATACCGTGGTATTTCGCAAGCAGAACTAGCCAGAATGATGGGAAAATCGGAATCGGAAATCAGCAAGTGGATGAGCGGCGTGCATAACTTTACCAGTGAAACGATTGCCAAAATAGAAGTGGCGCTTGATGAAGAGATATTAATGACGACACAGGGATACCGGCATAAGCCTGCGAACGTCCGGAAGTAATGCAGCAAACAATTCCGCTTCCCGGCTGTTAACATAACATAAAACACTAGTGTATGAAACATATCATTCTCCTGTTGCTGCTATGGAGTGCCGGCATGACGACTGTTTATTCACAGGAAAAAGAGCTGAAACCATTTCCCAAAGCATGGAAAGGGGTAGAGCGCTTTGTCATCCAGGTGCCCGCTAAAGATGCGGAAGATAACTACCAGGTGGAAATCATGGCCGGTAAAACCCTGAAAGTGGATTGTAATCATCACGGGCTGATTGGCAGCTGGGCTACCAAAGACGTGAAAGGGTGGGGGTACACTTATTACCAGTACACCTCCACAGGTAAGACAAGGTCCACACTGATGGCCTGCCCCGATAAAACGCTGCAGGACAAATTTATTTTCAGCACCAAACTGGTACGCTACAACAGCAAATTGCCGATTGTGGTGTACGTACCCAAAGGTTTTAGTGTAAAATATAAAATCTGGGAAAGAGGAAATCAGGAAATGGATGCGGAAATCAAATAAATTTCGGGATTTTCTGATTTACGATTTTTTGATTTAAAATGCAGCGGAGATCATACCAGATGGTCTCCGCTGCATTTTTTAAATTCGTAAATCCGTAAATTAATAAATCCCTAAATTTTAATCGGCGCTGTCCGGGCAGAAACCCCGTTTTCATTGATCGCTTCTATACTGTAGTAGTACGGCAGTTCCTTATCCATTCCCTTGAAGAAATAGTCATTGGCGCTGTGTACCATGATACAGTTGTACAGTTTATCCGGTGCAATACCGAAATAGATATTGTACGCGTAGGCATTGTCTACCGGCTGCCATTTGATCCAGGCACTGCGTTTATCCTTTTCCGTGCGGAGCACTACCAGCGATTTGACGGAATCGGGCGCAGCGCCATTGCCTTTGCCAAATACACGCAGTCCGCTGACGGCGAATTTACCGCCCGGCATATGAACGTTCACCAGTTTGATGTACCGGGCCTTTACAGGGCTGGGCAGCTCAACGTAGTCATGCGGCACATCCGTTCGGTTGTTGCTTTTGTCGACCAGCACCTGCCATTTTCTTCCGTCCAGGGAGTAGTAGAGCTGGTATTGATGGTAGATATCGGTCTGTTTGCCAAGGAACGGCGCATCCTGGTCGGCATAGTTGATCTGTATGGCGTGGACGGTGCTCACTTCGCCGAGATCGCTCTGCAGCCATTCTCCTTTGTTGCCGGTGGCCGCGCTCCAGTAGGTTTTGATGTTTTCGTCCACCGCGTTGTTGGGGAGATAGCCACCCAGCGTAGAAGAAACTGTTACCGGCTTGTTGTAGTTCAACAGCATCCATCCGGTGAAGGAGCGGCTGTCGGTTTCGAAGGAGTTGGTATTACTGCCCCTGTTGAGATAATGTGGATAGTCCCCGAAAGCGGTGTTGCAATAGAGCACGTCATCTTTGTCAAAACCGGCGGGCCAGAAACCGAGCCTTCTTTCGAAACTGTTTTTTACAGCGATGACCATGGAGGACACATGCCACCAGTTGCCTTTGTTATCCTGGAAAGTGGCACCATGGCCGGCGCCGCGGGCAAAGCCTCCGGGCTTGAAGGAGAAAGGGTTGTGCGCCTGCGGCTGGAAGGGTCCCAGCGGATGGTCAGACACCACCACGCCGTCGGCATAACCGCTGAATTCAGTTCCGGGCGCGCCGTATTGCAGGTAGTATTTGCCGTTATGTTTGGTCATCCAGGCGCCTTCGATAAACGGGTCGAGGAAAGTATTGTCCATGTCTTCGCCGAAACGCTGCCAGCCATAGCGGTAGTCTTCCAGCATGTACAGCTCTTTACGGGCGCCTTTCAGTTGCAGTGTTTTGCGGTCCACCTCTCCGCCGTATAGCGGATAACGGTTGCTGCTGCCGTTGTACTGGTACAGCTTACCATCGTCGTCAGGGAAAAAGGCCGGGTCCCAGCCGCCGGCAGCAAAAGAGTCTACCGCTTCTTTCCACTGGTTGCCTTTAGGATCGGTGCTCATCCAGATAGGGAAATTACTGCTATAGGTAGAACCGAATACCATCATGGTATCGCCCATTACCCACACGGCCGGCGCGCACAGCTCATCATATACCTTATGCCAGGGCTTCAGGAATTTGCGCGATACAAAATGCCACTGGCTGAGGTCAGGGCTCCACCAGTATCCCCACTGGTTGGTGGAGAAGAGGTAAAAGTCCCCTTTGTAGTTCACGATCACCGGGTCGGCGGTGGCCCTGTGTTTGCCCCATTCCGTGAAATTGGGGATGGGACAGTAGCCGTAGTCCACGTTGATCGGATTACAATAGGTGGTTTGTTGTGCGTACGCGGACAATGACAACAGGCATGACAGCAGCACTGCCAGGATACGAGGTAAATTCAACATGACTGTTTATTTCAGATGCGGACTGGTAAAGTCCAGTTTTTTTAATCCTGCTTGTACTTCCGGGCAACTCATAAACAGTTTCCATAATAACCCGCTGCGGTAGTTTTCTATCATCACGATGATAGGGCCCTGGTCAATGGCGAGATGTGATTTGGCGTACCACTGCTGCGTTTCGTTGAACGCGTCGGTAAAGCCGTATTCACTCCAGATCTTACTGCCCAGCTGGAAGTAAAAATGTTTGAGCGCCTGCATGGAATATTCCGGCGTATAAGGAAAAGCGGACAAGGCGGCGGTAGGGGTGATGGTGCCGTGATCGTTTTCGGGAGAGTGTGCGTCATACCCCTTATAGGTATCGCTGGCGGTCAGGCCCCAGGCGTTGGCGCCATAGCCTTTGAAGCCTTTCGGGTTCTGCACGCAGTATTCACGGTTGATGAGGGTGTGTTTGGTGTTCTGTTCCCAATAATCGGCATAGCGGTCTTTTAATCCGTGGGGATCGAGGCCGAGGAACGAATAGTGGCTAAAGAACAGCGGACCGCCGTAATCCATGCCCAGCGGCAGCTTGATGCCAAAGAAGGTACGGTCGTTGCGGAAATAGAAGTTGTTGGCCCATCCGTGGTGATAAACGGAGGCGGGTATGGCGTAGGTAGGTGAAGCGGCCGATAGCACGTAGGTGATCAGGCATTCGTTCCATCCCCTGATTTCATGGTTCATGCTCCAGCCGTTGTTGGGGCTCCAGTGCCAGTACAGGACGTTGCGTCCGTCCCGGGTGTACCAGTCCCATTCTGCTTCTCTCCACGTCCAGTTGATTTTGTTGCGCAGCTCTTCTTCTTTGGGCGTGCTGTGGTCGAAGTACTGGCGTGCGGTGAGCAGGCCTTCGAAGAGGAAGGATGTCTCTACCAGGTCGCCGCCGTCATCCTTGCGGCTGAAGGGGATGGTTTTGCCGGTGGCGCCGTTGAGCCAGTGGGGGAAGACGCCATGGTAAGCATCTGCTTTGCGGAGGAAGTCGATCATTTTGAGTAGACGTTCCACGGCTGCCTCGCGGGTGATCCAGCCTCTTTCGGTGGCTACCACGATGGCCATGATGCCGAAGCCGGTGCCGCCGGTGGTCACTACTTCGTCGCCGTAGTCGAATGATTTGTTACTGCGCTCGCGGGCCATGCCGGAAACCGGATGGGCGTAGTCCCAGAAGTAGCGGAAGGTTTGTTTTTGAACAAGGTCCAGCAGGGCGCTGTCGCCCAGGTTTTGCCGGATCTGCAGGTCGGCTTTAATGGCCTGTTGTTTTACCTGCGCCTGCCCGCCAAAGGCGAGCAGGCATATCAGGCATATCATTGTGATACATTGTTTCATAGCATCCAGACTGTTGTTTAGTAACCCGGGTTCTGGGTCAGTTTATTTCCACTCAGGTCGATCTCCACCTGTGGAATCGGCATCAGTTCATTTTTTCCTGCTTTGAAGCCCAGCGGTCCGAAGACCTGTGCACCTCTTCCCTGGCGGATAACGTCGAAGAAACGATCGCGTTCCATGGCCAGTTCTATTTGTCTTTCGTGGTAGATGGCCTGGCGGAGCTGTGCCTGGTCGGCGGTGGTCACATCAGGCAGGATGTTGTTATTGCCAGCGCGGGCACGGGCCCTGACTGCGTTGAGAGAAGTGTGTGCCTGACCGCTGTTGCCCAGTTCATTGGCTGCTTCGGCGTTCATCAGCAGCACTTCGGCATAACGGATCACACGTACGTTCTGGTCGGCGCCTTCGTTGTAGCCGTCGCGGAACAGGCCGAACGGCACGTATGACTTATAATTGAAACGACGGTTGACGCCTATGTTCCGGATGCTGTCGCCCTCCGCATTGATCGTGCCTCTGAACAGGATGGTGGCGTTTTTGCGCGGATCACCGGGTTCATAGGCATCTACCAGTGCCTGCGTGGGCGTATTAAAGCCCCAGCCGCCACCTTGCTGACTTTTGACGCCTTGTATCTGCGAATACTGTGAGTTGGAAGCATCGCGGTTGCCGAGGATGATCTGGCATTGTATCTCAAAAACAGATTCCACGGAATTTTCGTTGGCAATACGGAACAGCTTTTCGTAATCCGGGAAAAGGCTGTAGCCCATGCCCATCACCTGGTTGGTGAGGTCGAGCACGTTCTGCCATTTCTTTTGGTACATGGCCACCTTGGCGTGTAAGGCCAGTGCGGCGCCTTTGGTGGCGCGTCCGGCGTCTTTGGCATCATAACGGGGAGGCAGTACTGCCGCAGCTTCTGTCAGGTCTTTTTCGATAGCGGTCCACACCTCTGCTTTAGGTGAACGCGGAATGTTGTATTCTTCCGGGCCTTTGGGAAGATGAAGGCGCAGTGGTATGTCTCCATAGGCGCGCACCAGCCGGAAGTAGGCGTAGGCGCGGATGAACTTGGCTTCTGCCAGATAGCGTGTTTTTAACGCATCGTCCATCTTAATATTGGGGATGTTGTCCAATACCTGATTGCAGAGATTCACTTCCTGGTATTGTCCTTTCCAGAAGTCAGCCGCCTGACCGTCAGACGCGGTAATCGTAAAGTTGTCGAAGTTGCTCAGAAAGCTGGCGTCATTAGGGTCGCTGCCTTTTTCTGTTTCTTCGGAACCAAGGTCTTCTACAGCAAGGGCGGCAAAACCTACCTGGCGCCATTCATGCAGATTGGCATACATAGCCGTCACGGCTTTGGTGGCATCCGCTTCTGATGTCCAGAATTCTTGTGCAGGTTGCTGCCCTTGTGGTGGCACATCCAGGAAACTTTTTCCGCAGCTCGCGGTGATGGTTAGCAGTACCGGCAGAGCGTAACCTGCAATACGTTTTATATCTAGCGTGTGGATTCTTTTCATGGTCGTCATCATTTAAGTTAGAAGGTCACGTTTACACCGAAATTATAGGTAGCGTACAGCGGATAAACGCTTTTGTCAACACCCTGACTGGTGGGAATACCACCGATTTCAGGTGAGAAGCCACGGTACTTAAAGAAGTTGAATGCATTTTGTGCGCTCGCAAAGAAACGCAGGTTTTGCATGCCCCAGCGATTAGAAATGGTTTTAGGCATGGTGTAACCCAGTTGTATGTTCCTGATACGGAAGTAGGAACCACTTTCCACGAAGAAGCTATTCGGCAGGTAATTTTGTCCGCCGCCTACGTTAGCGGAAGGATAACTGTTGGAAGTGCCTTCGCCATGCCAGCGGTTATCAAAAAACTCCTTGGTAAAGTTCTCATTACCGTAACGCAAGGCGATGTTTGCATTATACACGTCTAAACCCCCTACGCCCTGAAATTCAAGTGCCAGGTCAAAGTTTTTGTAATTAAAACTGGTGTTGATGCCATAAGTGAATTTCGGATTGGGATTGCCGATAGGAACGCGGTCTTTCGCATCAATTACGCCATCATTGTTGATGTCGCGATACCTGAAATCGCCGGGTTTGGCGCTTTTTTGTGCGGAAGCTGCTACTTCTGCCGCGTTCTGGAAAACACCATCAACCTGGTAACCGAAGTACTGGCCAATCGGTTGGCCAACAATGGTGCGGGTAAGCAGGCCACCACCGGTAGAGGCATCACCCCCGCCGTAAATGGGATAGTCGGTGTTGGTGACTTCCAGCACTTTATTGTTGTTGATGCTGAAGTTGCCGCCAACAGAATAACCAAAGCCGCTTTCTGTCTGATCCTTCCAGTTCGCAGCAAACTCCCAGCCCTGGTTTCGGAAAGTGGCCTGGTTGGCAATGATCTCCGATTCCTGCGTACCAATAGACATGAGTACTGGTATTCTGAAAATAGCGGCCAATGTTTTCTTATTATAGAAACCTGCTTCAACATACAACCTGTTTTTTAACACACTCGCTTCGACAGCCGCATCAATGCCTTCTGATTTTTCCCAGAAGAGCGCCGGTGGAACCAATGCGGTTACACTGGCACCGGTATAAACACCGCCACCGAAGATACCGGTCAGATAAGGAGACTGGTTGATCCGCTGAACAGAGAGTGAAGGCGGAACGGATGCGTTGCCCACCTGACCCCAGCTGCCGCGCAGTTTCAGGTTATCGAAGATACCTGTGTTTTTAATAAAGGGTTCTTCACTGAGTACCCAGCCTACACCTACCGAAGGGAAGTAGCCCCACTGGTCTCCCGCGGAGAACTGAGAAGCGCCGTCTGCACGGATAGAGGCGGTGAGCAGGTATTTATCTTTGTAAGCATAATTTACACGGCCAAAGTAAGACGCAATGTTGATCAGTTCTCCTTCGTCTGTCACGGAACGGCCATCGGTATTGCCCAGTCGCAGGTACCTGGTGCCTTCATTGTTGTTGGGCACATTGTCAGCGCTGGCAATCAGCTTGTAGAAGCGGCGTTGCTGTGCTGCCTGCCCCAGTAACACCTTCAGATTGTGATCTCCGAATTTGTTGTCATAGGTGAGGGTGTTTTCCACGATCCAGTTCTGCCGGCTGGCGGTGGTGCGGGTCAGCTTGCTGACTTTGTTGAACTGGTTGGTTGTAGCCTGGTATTGTGGTGTATAGTTCCGGATGATACTATCCCCATATTCACCGCCTACGCTGGTATGAAAAACAAAATGTTTGGCAAAGCGAAGGTCTGCATACACGTTACCGGTGATCATGCGGCGTTTGGAGGTCTGGTCATAAAAGTCCAGGGATACCTGCGGGTTTTTACCAGCGCCGCTACCCAGGTTCAGTTTGTCCGGATCGCCGTAGGAACCATCCGGATTAAACACCGGCACTACGGGTGCTGAGGTATACAGCTGCAGGAAGTAAGCATCCGGAATATCGTTGCTGTTATAGGCCGCGGCAGTGATGGAGTAGCCTACTTTCAACGGTTCAAATACCTGGAAATCGTTTTGCAGGCGTGCTGTGATACGGGAGAAATCATTGGTTTTGATCAGGCCGTCCTGTTTCATATAACTCAGCGAGAAGTTATAGCTGGACTTTTCCGTACCGCCGTTGACAGACAGTTGATGATTGGTCGTGAAAGCATTGCGCATCTCCTGTTTGAACCAGTCAGTGCCCGCGCCATAGGCGTTAGGGTCCAGCCGGAGGGAGTTATTGTTGATGGCGCTCAGCTCATTGATGATGGTGGCATATTCGTTGCCGTTCGCCATCTTCACTTTATTGGTGGCCCGTTGCATGCCTACATAACCGGTATAGTTGATACTGGTTTTGCCGGCCCTGCCTTTTTTGGTGGTGATGAGCACTACGCCGTTGGCTGCCCGCATACCGTAGATCGCTTCACTGGAAGCGTCTTTCAGGATGCTCATGTTTTCGATGTCGCCCGGGTTGAGGAAGCTGATGTCGTCATACCAGACACCATCTACCACGTACAACGGGCTGGGAGAGCCGTAGACCGTAGCCGTACCACGGATTTTAATGGTAGGGGCGCCGCCTGGTTTGCCATCGTTCACGATCTGCACGCCGGCTACTTTGCCCTGCAGGCCGCTCATGGCGTTGGTCACGGGTTGTTTGTTGATTTCTTCGCCTTTTACCTGTGCAATGGAGCCGGTGATGTCTACTTTACGTTGTACACCATAACCTACCACGACTACCTGTTGCATCTGGCTAACCGATTCCTCCAGCGCGATGTCGATCTGCTGGCGGTTGTTGACCGGCACCTCCTGGGAGGTGAAACCGATAAAGCTCACGACCAGCGTGGCGTTGTCGGGGGCGGTGAGGGTATAGGAGCCGTCGGGGCCGGTTACGGCGCCTTTGGAGGTGCCTTTTATGGCGATGGTAGCGCCGGGGATAGGGGAGCCGTCTTTTTTGCTGGTGACTTTACCGGTGACTTTCACCTCCTGTGACATGATTACCACGAGGTTGTTTTCCACCAGTTTGTACCGCAGGGAGGTGCCGGCGAACAGTGTGTTCATCACGGCGTCGAGCCCTGAATTGGTGACGTCTACATTGACTTTTCTTCTGATTTCGGTCAGTGCATTATTGTACAGGAAGCGGTAGTTGCCCTGCTGTTCAATACTGCTCAGGACCTGTGCGATCTCCGCTTTTTTCAGCTTGAGGGTGATGGTAGCCTGCCCTTTGACAGCGGCGGATACCTGGAGAAAACACGCCAGCAATAACAACGTGGTGAGTTTCATAATAACAAGTGCTTTTTTCAGGGCATAGGTATACCTGTCCCTAAATTCTAGCGATATTTTCATACTTTTAAATCTAGAGGTGAAAGTGATGGAAGCTTGCGGCTTAGCGTGTTGGCAAGTTTCCGGACATGACTGCATCTTTGGCGGGAAATGTTAGCGCATTTCCCGTTTTGGTTTTGGTTGTTTTCAGGAACTGTTTAACAAGTGTGTGTTCATAACGTTGTCATATTATTCAGTGGATAATGATGGTATCGTTTTGTATCTCATACCGGAATGCGGCGGTCAGTTGTAATGCGTTGAGCGCCTGCTGCACGGTTTCCTGTTCAAAGATGCCGGTGAAGCGAAGCGTTTCGGGTTGCGGATTGCCGAACCGCACTTTCACCCCGAAAAACCGTTCCATCTCCTGTGCCAGCGTTGCAAAGGACTCGTCTTTAAACACCAGTTTGTTGTCCATCCAGGAAGTTTCCGTAATAGCAGTGGTTTGCGCTGCGTAGTAGGAAACGTGGCTAAGGGTGACCGGATTTTCTTCCTTTGCAGCGGTAGTCCTGGTTGCCGGGGCCACATTGGGCAAATGGTTCAACACCACGATTTTTTCGCTGGGTTTAAGAATGATCCGGGTGGCGTTGTGCTTTACAATGGCTTCTATGCTACCGGTAATCAGTGAGGCTTCTGTGGTTTTATCCTGCGGATAGGACCGTACGTTGAAGCGGGTTCCCAATACCCTGATGTCCATTGTTTCCGTATGAATAACAAACGGGCGGTCTGCTTGTTTGGCCACATCAAAAAAAGCTTCTCCCGAGAGCGTTACGCTCCGGTCATTTTTACCAAAATCTTTACTATAGGAGAGTTTGCTTCCGGCGTTTAGCCATACCCGTGTTCCGTCCGCCAGTTGTATGCTGGTACGTGAACCGTTGCGCGTAGTTACTTCGCTGGCGATGGCGTTGTTGTTTTTTTTAGTGGAGGTCCACCACCAGGCGCCCATACAGAGCAACAGCCCGGTGGAGACAGCGGCAGCCCACAGATAGCGGCGGCGGGGCCGCAGGGCGGTAGTCACAGGCTTCAGCCCGTGCGTGGCAGGTGTTGCCTGTCCGATGGAAATACCCATGGCCCGCATCCGGCTGATGTGCCGGTCATGCGCAGCACTGGCGGCTTCCTCACTGGCGGCGGCCGTAGTTTTCTGCCACAGCTCATCCACCAGGCCGGCTGGTATTTCTGCGTCCGGATGGTCGCGTAACAACGCCGACAGCTCCTGCAGTTCTTCCGCAGTAGCTTCATTGGCCAGTTTCCGCGCCGTCAGTTCCCAAATACGTCTCGTGTTCATAACGTGAAATAAGATGCTCTCCTTACAGGATCTCTTTTTTCACAGAATCTACCAAAAAGGAAATAAAAAAAGTTTAAGGCTGTAACCGCTGGGGCTTCTTCAAAGAAATGTTGATGGCCCGGGCTATGCGCGCAAGGGCGATGGCGAGCTGGTTGTCAATGGTTTTGACGGAGATATCGAGGATTTCGGCGATCTCTTTGTAGCGGAGACCGTCTTCTTTGATCAGTTTGAAAATGATTTTGCAGCGGGGAGGAAGATCGCTGACGGCCTGCTCAAATTTGGCCAGCAGCTCTGCGCTGATCAGCTGTTCTTCAGGGTTGTAGTGCGGGCTCTCCATGTCCAGCTCCAGGGCGTCCAGGGAAAGCGCATTTTTTTTCTGTTGCTGCATCAGGTATTTGAGGGCCACGTTTTTGGTGCTTACGTAGAGATATACCCGCAGATTGAGGACTTCGGTCAGGCGGCGGCGTCCCTGCCATATATTGATAAACACATCGGATACCACTTCTTCGGCGACCTGTGCAGAGCGGACAAAAGACCCGGCAAATTGCACCAGCGGTTCATAGAAATGCAGGAACAGCTCCTTATAGGCTGATTCGTCGTCATGTAAGCTGATACGGCGCTGCAATTCCTGTATGTTATTGGCCGGGAGCATCGTGGCATAAGCTGCTATGCGGCCAAGATAAGTTAAAAATCAATACCAGCCTTCAACATTGTCATTGTTAACCTTTGGGGCAGATGCGGTAAGCGCATCTCCTGGCGCCGGCCAGCAGATGGTCTACGCGGTGTACTTCCGCGCCTTCTCCGATCACTTTTTGAAAAGTCTCCAGCTCGGCTGAACAGAAATTCTGGCAAACCTCCGCTGCCACGCAGATAGGGCAGTGGTTCTCTATTAACATATATCCTTCTTCGTCTTTTTCCCACGTGGCCATATACCCTTCCGCGTCCCGGGTTTCGGCCAGCTTGTTGATCTTGCCTTCCAGCGTAGCTTCCTGGCTTGTCGCCTTTAAATACTTGTCCAGTCCCACCTTTTTGCTGTTTTCGATGACCGCCTGCAGCGCATCGTCCCCCAGCGTTTCCCGGATGGTCTTTATCAGGCGCACTGTCAGCTCTGCATGCGAGTCCGGAAAACGGGAATTGCCCTTCTGTGTCAGCGCCCATATCTGTTGAGGCCTGCCACGCCCCTTTGCGACGTTGGTAGCCTCCACCAGTCCCTCGCTGCTCAGCTTCAGCAACTGAAAACGTGCACCCTCCACCGTTATGTTAAGGGCTTCCGCTACGACCGACAGGGGCTGAGGCCCCCTGGTCTTCAATATCCACAATGCTCTCTCGTTCTCCTGCAAAATATTATTCATAATAAACAAAGTGTTTATTTGGTTTATTCACAAATTTACTATTTTTGCATCAGATAAACAATTCAACGGCCGGAAATCCGCTCCTGTACTGACGAGGCGCTGGTGTCCAGCCTTCACTCCCGTGCCCATACAAGACTGGCAAGCAATTGCTGCTGCAGCCCACTGCTGCGGAATGACATTGCCATGCTTTCATGCACCGGTATCATAAAAAACCATGTAACAATGCAAACAAATTTATCATTCCAAACCGCCGCCCTGGCACTGCTTTCTTTATTGACAGCCTGCGGCGGCGGCCATAAAGAGGCCGGTTACAGCAATGAACCGCAGCCTTATCCTGTGCTGACGCTGAAAACATCGGAAACGACCCTCCATATGGACTATCCAGCAACGGTACGCGGTCAGCAGAACATCGAAATACGACCTAAGGTAGACGGCTACGTTGCACAGATACTGGTAGACGAAGGCGCCACCGTTAAAAAAGGCCAGCTCCTCTTTAAAATAAACGCCCCGCAATATGAACAGGAAGTGCTCACCGCCCAGGCAGCTATCAAAAGCGCGGAAGCGGCGGTCAACACTGCCCGTATGCAGGTACGTAAAGTGACGCCACTGGTGAAAAAAGAAATCGTCAGCAACTATGAACTGGAAGCGGCGGAACTGGCCCTGCAGGCCCGCGAAGCAGAACTGGCCCAGGCGAAAGCCAGCCTGCAGAACGCCCGCGTCAACCTCAGCTACACGACCATCTACAGCCCGGCAGACGGCGTGATCGGCACCCTGCCCTATAAAATAGGCAGCCTCGTAGCCCCCGCCAGCGAACAACCACTGACGGTTCTCGCCGACATCGCCAACGTACACGTCTATTTCTCCTTCACGGAAAAACAACTGCTGGACCTCGCCGGTACAGATGCCAATATCCCGCTGGACACCAAACTGAAACAACTGCCGCCGGTGCAACTGGTGCTGGCTAATGGAAACGAATACACGGAGAAAGGAAAAGTGGAAACGACCGGAGGCCTGATCAATAACGGCACCGGCGCCATCAGCATGCGGGCGGTGTTCCCTAACAAGGCAGGCCTTATCCGCAGCGGCAGCAGCGCTACCGTTCGTATCGTACAACCGGTCAGCAATGCGCTCATCGTGCCGGCCAAAGCAACCTACGAATTGCAGGGCAAAAAATTCGTTTACACCATCGACTCCGCCGGCGCCGCCCGCTCCCGCGAAATCAGCGTGAGCGACCGCTCCTCCGGCGACGTTTATATCGTCAGCAACGGCCTGCAGGCAGGCGACAAAATCGTCTCCGACGGTATCGGCTCCCTGAAAGACGGGACGAAGATAAAACCCGTCGCCTCCGCCACGCCTGTTGCCGCTGCGGACCCCGGGAAAACCACTGCTGAACCGGGACTGAAGTCCGGGGCTACGGCCGCCCAATAACAAAACGCCCGTGGCTTTATCTGTCACGGTACCGGCTATACGCCGGTACCCATAGCTACTGCTTTGCCCTTTTAAAAACAATCGTATGCTCAAGAAATTTATCGATAACCCGGTACTATCTACCGTTATCTCCATCATCATCGTGATACTGGGCGTGCTGGGCCTCATGTCCCTGCCCATCTCACAATATCCTGAAATAGCACCGCCCACCGTGGAAGTGACGGCCAATTACCAGGGCGCCAACGCTGACGTGGTGATGAAAAGTGTGATCATCCCGCTGGAAGAACAGATCAATGGCGTGGAACATATGACCTATATGACCTCCAAAGCGAGCAATGACGGCTCCGCGGTGATCACGGTCAACTTCAAACAGGGTACCGACCCTGACCTGGCCGCCGTAAACGTACAGAACAGGGTGGCCAAAGCCACCGGCCTGATGCCGGCGGAAGTCATTAAGACAGGTATCACCACCACCAAAAAACTGAACAGTGAAGTCTATGGCTTCCTGCTGTACAGCGAGAACAAATCATATGACGAGAACTTCCTCGACAACTACCTCCGCATCAACATCATCCCTGAACTGAAAAGAATCTCCGGCGTGGGCGATGTACAGGTGTGGAGCGATCAGGCTTACTCCATGCGCATCTGGCTCCGGCCCGACGTGATGGCTTCCTACGGTCTTGTGCCCGATGATGTGATCGCCGCGCTCGCGGAACAGAACATTGAAGCGGCGCCCGGTAAACTGGGAGAGAACAGTAAAAAAACCTTCCAGTATGTACTGAAATATACCGGCCGACTGGAGCAGCCGGAACAATTTGAGAATATTGTGATCCGCGCTACGGCCGACGGACAGCTGCTCCGCCTTAAGGACGTGGCAGATGTGCAACTGGGCGCATTTAACTATGCGACCGATCTCACCGCGCAGGGCCACCCTTCTTCCGGTGGCGCCGTGAGCCAGACCGCCGGCTCCAACGCGCATGAGGTGATCTTACAGATAGAAAAAGTGTTTGAAAAAGCGAAAGCGGATTTTCCACCGGGTGTGAAAATGGCGGTCTTCATCAACGCGAACGATTTTCTCGACGCCTCTATCTCCAAACTGATACAGACCATCTTTGAAGCGTTTATCCTCGTGTTCATCGTGGTGTTTATCTTCCTGCAGGATTTCCGTTCCACGCTGATACCGGCCATCGCGGTGCCGGTTGCGATTATCGGGACCTTCTTCTTCCTCAAAATATTCGGTTTTACGCTGAACCTGCTCACCTTGTTCGCCCTTGTACTGGCCATCGGTATCGTGGTGGATGACGCCATCGTGGTAGTGGAAGCCGTACATGCCAAACTGGACCAGGGTGCCCGGTCGGCGCGGAAAGCCACCATGCATGCCATGAGTGAAATCAGCACGGCCATCGTGTCCATTACCCTCATCATGTCGGCGGTGTTTGTACCGGTTACGTTTATCACCGGTTCAGCCGGTGTGTTCTACAAACAGTTCGGTCTCACGCTGGCGGTGGCCATCCTCATCTCCGCGGTGAACGCGCTGACCCTCAGTCCCGCGCTCTGCGCTATCCTCCTCAAACCGCACGGTAATGACCATCATGTTAAGAAGAGCCTGTTGCAACGTTTTTACACGGCTTTCAACGCCGGTTTTACCGCTGTAACGGACAGGTATATACGTATCGTAAAAATACTGATCGCCCGCAAGTGGCTGGCGCTGGGTGCCATCGCCGTATTCGCCGGCATCCTGGTGTTTTTGCTGAGGACCACGCCCACCGGCTTTGTGCCCAATGAAGATTCCGGCGCTATCTACGGCGACATCATCCTGCCACCGGCATCTACCCTGGAGCAAACAACAAAGATTGCCAACCAGGTAGACAGTATCGCACGGGCCATGCCGGAAGTAGCCGTCACCTCCCGCCTTTCAGGGATGAACCTTATCAGCGGTTTCGGCGGATCATACGGCGCTATGTTCATCGCCCTCAAACCATGGAAGGAAAGGACGAAGCCCGGTCAGGATATCAACAGCCTGGTGGGTAAGCTGTTTGCACAAACCGCCGGTATCAAGGGTGCACAGATCATTTTCTTTGCTGCGCCCACCCTCCAGGGGTTTGGTAACAGCAGCGGTTTTGAAATGCAGCTGCTCGATAAAACCGGCGGCAGTTACAAAGATTTCGGCGGTACGGTGAATAAATTCATGGAAGCGCTGAGCAAACGGCCGGAGATCATGTATGCCGCCACGCCGTTCAACACCAACCTGCCGCAGTATGAAGTACAGGTGGATGTGGCGCATTGCAAGGAAGCCGGTGTGGACGTAGGCGGGCTGCTACGCACGCTGCAGGGGTACCTGGGCGGTATCTACGCCTCTGACTTTAACCGTTTCGGTAAACAGTATAAAGTGATGCTGCAGACCAATCCCCGTTACCGCACAGAAGAGGCGGATCTCAATAAAATTTTTGTCCGCAACAACAAAGGGGAAATGGCGCCGGTATCCGCTTTCCTGACATTACGTAAAACCAGCGGCCCTGAGTTTATCAACCGCTTCAATCTCTATACTTCCGCCGCCGTGACCGGTGCGCCTAATCCCGGCTACAGCTCCGGCGACGCCATCAGGGCCTTCCGCGAAGTGGCCGCCAGCACGCTGCCCAGGGGAACGGACTTCGACTTCAGCGCGCTCACCAGGGAGGAAATATCCAGCGGCAGCCAGACGTTGCTCATCTTCGTGCTGTGCCTGTTGTTCGTGTATTTCCTGCTGAGCGCCCAGTACAGAAGTTATATCCTGCCGCTGGCAGTACTGCTGTCATTGCCCATCGGGCTGGCCGGTGCTTTCCTTTTCGCCCGTCTCGCCGGTCTGGACAACAATATCTTCTTACAGATCAGTCTCATCATGCTGATCGGTCTGTTGGCCAAGAATGCGATCCTGATCGTGGAGTTTTCCATCCAGCGGCGTAGGAGCGGCCTAAGCCTGGTGCGTGCTGCCATTTCCGGTGCTTCGGCGCGCTTACGGCCTATCCTCATGACTTCCTTTGCTTTCATCTTCGGCCTGATGCCGCTGATGCTGGCCTCCGGCGTAGGTGCGCTGAGTAACCGCTCCATCGGTACGGCCGCGGTAGGGGGGATGCTGATCGGCACGGTGTTCGGCGTGTTCGTGATACCGGCGCTCTTCGTAATGTTCCAGGCCTTGCAGGAACGCATCGGTGGCACTGCCGTTAAGAAAGTAGAAGAACACGAAGAGGAGCTGGAAGAAATGGCCGTTTAATTTTCCTGAATCAAAAAAGTAACAATGACACACAAGAGATATATATGGCTGCTGGCGCTGGTAACGCTGGCAGCCGCCTGCCGGATCACAAAGCCTTATACATCACCGGAGACAGCTGTAAACGGTTTGTACCGCAATCAGCAAAGCAGTAATACCAATACCATTGCAGCACGTCCCTGGCAGGCATTTTTTACCGATACCGCCTTACAACAGCTGATTGCCCGCGGTATCCGGGAGAACCTGGACCTGCGGATAGCGATGCAACGTATCGTAGCAGCACAGGCTGCGCTGAAGCAAAGCAAACTGGCGTTTCTGCCGGACGTTAACGCTAACGCCTCTGTGAAACAGAGCCGGCTGGCCTTTCCGCAGGGATATGGCCTTATCACCAGCGCTACGCAATACGATGTAAATGTGGCGGCCAGCTGGGAAGCGGATATCTGGGGTAAGCTGCGCAGTGGCAAAAGAGCGGCACAGGCAGCGCTGCTGGGCACCGTAGCAGCGCAACAGGCGGTACAGAGCAGCCTCGTGGCCGATATCGCCGCGGCGTATTATTCGCTGCTGGCGTTGGACCAGCAACTGCTGGTGCTGCAACAAACACTGGCCAACAGAAGCGAAGATGTGAGCAGCATGAAAGAGCTGAAAGCCTCCGGCGTGGTGAATGGCGCGGCTGTAGTGCAGAGTGAGGCAAACCAGTATGCCGCCGCAGTGGCCATCCCCGATGTGAAACGGCAGATCAGGGAAACGGAAAACGCCCTCTCTATCTTGCTGGCGCTGCCTCCCGGACCGGTTGCCCGTGGCAGCATGACTACCCAGCAGCTGCCGCAGGACCTCTCTGCCGGCCTGCCGGCGCAACTGCTGCAATACCGCCCGGATGTAAAAGCAGCGGAATATGCTTTCCGCAACGCATTTGAAAATACCAATATCGCCCGCACGGCCTTTTATCCTTCCTTCAATATCACCGCGGCAGGTGGCTTCACCAGCTTCGATTTCAGCAAATGGTTCACCGATGCCGGCCTGTTTGGCAACGTCATAGGCGGACTGACACAGCCTGTCTTCAACCGTGGCCTGAACAAAGCGCGGCTGACCACAGCACAGGCCAAACAACAGGAAGCGTTGTACAACTTCAGCAAAACCATGCTGACAGCAGGTAAAGAAGTGTCAGACGCCCTCTACTCGCTGACATCTGCCGGAGAGAAAAAAGAAAGCAGGGAAAAACAACTGGCGTCACTGGAGAAAGCGGTGGACTTTACAAAAGAATTGCTGCGTTACAGCTCCAGCACAAATTACACCGATGTACTCACGTCAGAACAAAATTTATTGAGCGCACAGATAGGGAACATTAACGATCAGCTGCAGCAGTGGCAGGCGGTGATCGCCCTATACCGCGCTCTTGGCGGGAAATAGTAGCATGAAGACCGGCACGGGGATGATAGCAAAGACGAACATAGCTAGCCAGATGACCTGTTTTTTGAATGATAACAGATAGGATATCCGCTATCGTCTCCGTGCCGGTCCTTTTATTTACAGTTCCAGTTTTTTCTTTCCTTTCCAGATGAACCACGCAAGGTGGTCTACCTCATAAGATTCCAGTTCCAGCGATCTGACATAACTTTTCAGCAGTTCCATATTTTCCGCTGTCTCCAGTGCTTTTAATTCTTTAATAGGTTTGATATCCTGAGCGCATCGCAGTACGTCCACAATGGTGGGAATCGTATCAGCGTTGACGCCGTGTTGTTGTATGAACTGCACCAGGAAATGATTCTGCACAGACTGATGTTCATCGTCCACTTTATCAAGGTACTGTTGCAACAGCGGGAAATATTGCGCGGCTGCCAATGCCAGACCGAATACAGCGTAGGTGCCTGGCCGTGCGCATTGTTCCGCTTCCACATCGTTATACCATTCGTATTCGTGGCGGATGGCCAGCTGCACGTATTTTTCCAGTTGCGGGAACAGTGTGGGGTATTGCAGCGCATTGGCGAAGAACCGCTGTGTGCCGGATTTCCCCAGCCCTTTAATGGGTAACAGGTTTTTTGTTTTGGATTTGCATTTGATCTCATAGCTGGGCGGAAAATCTTTTTCCAGCAGGTGGCAGATGAAGTCCAGCGCTTTGCCGTAGGCGGCCTCAGTTTCGTTTTTAAAGTTGATGTCAAAGGTGGCAAAGACGTCGTTGGCCGTACAGGTCACATCTGCATCTTTGTATTGGCTGTCAGCAGTGCTGAAGGTACCGCTGCCGGTCTTCAGTATCTGTGCGGCTTTGGTGCTGCCCAGTTCTTTTGCTTTCTCGATAAAGTCTACGCCGGTATTGCGGCTGTAGTTGGGCTCGAAGCGGATGATGGTCACGCCGGCGTATATCAGCAGGTCCAGCAGCTGTTCCGGCGGAACGGGCCGCTCGTCGCCAGCTTTCAGGGCAAATTCCGGCAGTCCCCAGGCAGGTTTGTGCACGTTGAAATACGTTGGCAGGAATAGGTCTTCCGCCCATCTCCGCAGGGCATAGGTGATATGGTGCTGATGTTGTTGCAGCGTTTCTTTTTTGTGTTTGTTGAGCGTCCGGATCTTTTCGAACACCGCGATCACGGCG
Source organism: uncultured Chitinophaga sp. (assembly GCF_946479755.1). Next base: position 319,269 of record NZ_CAMLHC010000002.1, read on the forward strand.
GGAACATCTGTCTCCGGGTATAAGGCGGGATTGATCAGGTGTTTGGCGAGGAAAAATGTTTCCAGCTCTTTGGTGGGATATTGTCCTTCTTTGATTTTTTTAGAGAGATATTGATCGATGACCTGCAGCAGCTTTGTTTTTTTCGCCTCGCTGGTGGTGTGAAGCACCGGCAGTTTGTAGAATTTCTCATCGATCCTGAATTTACCATCTACCTGGAACTCGTAATCCAATACCGGTTTATCGTCGTAGGTGCCATACAGTTCCTTTAATTTTTCCTGCAGCAGCGGCAGCATCTGATCGATGTCTGCTTTGCTGAGCGGGGCGTCGGGGAAGTCGGTGCCTTCGTACTTTACATCCGGGCGGTCGCTGCCTGCGCCGTCCATAAAACAGTGTACCTGGCCTTTGTAGTAGAAAAACCGGACGGAATCGTGTACGCCTGCCTGTAAGGGGGTACGGCGTACAATATTGGCGGCATCTGTTTTTTCGTCCATTTTTTGCAGCAATTGGCCTACTGCGGTGGTGATATCGTTGACAATCGTCTCGAAGCGCTTCTCCATGCGGGTTAATTTAAATGACAATGTTGAATTTGTGGCGGCAAATTAATGAAAAAAGGGGGATTAAAGGTTGCATAAGGGGAGGGTATTTTGTATCTTTACAGCTTCTCAAAAAGCCATGCACGGCACTCTATAACAGCATGATTTTCAATATAATTTGATAGTATGTAGTTGTTTTTTAACCATCTGTTTCAACAGCAGGTGCGGGGCATTTTTTGGGGGTACGGTTTTGAAAAACGATGCAAGAGATATGAATGTGAACAATCATCAGCAGCGGCCTTCTTTCGGGGAGGCGCTACGGTTCTGGTTTAAACTGGGATGGATCAGTTTTGGCGGTACAGCGGGACATATTGCGATTATGCATGAGTACCTGGTAGACCGCAAGAAGTGGATTAGTAACAGCCGCTTTCTGCATGCCCTTAATCATTGTATGATATTGCCCGGTCCGGAGGCGCAGCAGCTGGCCACTTATGTGGGATGGCAGCTGCACGGCAGGAAAGGCGGGCTGGCGGCGGGTATCCTGTTTGTGCTGCCTTCTATGTTTATCCTGTTGGGTTTAAGTATGATGTATGTGCTGTATGGGAACGTGCCCTGGATATATGCGATGTTTAACGGGTTGAAGCCGGCGGTGGTGGCCATTATTATCCTGGCCATGATCCGGGTGGGGCAGAAGGCGCTGCATACGCCGCTGCATTATGTGCTGGCCGCTGCGGCCTTTGTGAGCATATTCTGGTTCAACCTGTCGCTGCTGGCGATTATAGCAGGCACTATCGCCATTGCGTTGCTGCTGCGGTATCTGTGGCCTTCGCTGGTGGAAAGGGACGTGCATCACGAAGAGGCGATGGCGGCGGAAGAACAGGGCTATTACCTCAATAAATATACGAAAACGCCGGTGGAAGGGAATGTGTTGTTAAGGCTCGGCAAACAGATAGGCATTGCCCTGTTGCTGTGGGTATTGCCTTTTGCCTTGTTTTTCCTGCTGGCGGAAGACTTCCGCTTCTGGAAAGGCATGGTGTTGTTTTTTACGCAAACGGCGCTGGTGACAGTAGGCGGATCTTACACGGTGTTGCCGTATGTGGCGCAGTTCAGCGTGGGCAAGCTCAACTGGTTGAGCAATATGCAGATGATAGACGGTTTTGCGCTGGCGGAGACGACGCCGGGACCGCTGATCATCGTGCTCTCTTATGTAGGCTTTATGGCCGGTTATAATCATTTTGGCGGGTCGTTGTGGATGGGTACCCTCGGACTGCTTACTACTACGTTTTATACTTTCCTGCCCTGCTTCCTGTTTATTTTCGCCGGTGCGCCGCTGATCGGCAAAACGCAGGAGAACAAATCGATCGCGGGGGTGCTGGGCTTTGTCACCGCCGCGGTGACCGGTGTTATCCTGAACCTCACCATTTTCCTGGGAAAGGACGTGTTGTTTCCCGGGGGCGTAGCCTTTGGTAACCTGGATTACCCGGCGCTGGGCTGGATGCTGCTGTCGCTTTTCCTGCTGATACGGTACCGGCTAAACGTTGTTTACCTGATCGGAATGAGCCTTTGTTTCGGCCTGGTGCATTACCTGCTGACAAAATAAATATCCTGATAATTATCAGGCGGGCGTGTATCTGCAACACCTACATTTGTGGATATAATCCTGTCGTATGTTACTACCTGCTGTGGTGGCGGCCACTATTCTCGTTGTTATCTCCGCCATACATTTTTACTGGGCTTTCGGCGGTCGCTGGGGTATGGACAAGGCCTTGCCGGTCAATGCCGCCGGAGAGCTCATGCTAACGCCCGGTGCGGGCGCCACTTTTATCGTAGCGTTTGGGGTGTTGTTTTTTGCGTTGGTAGCGATCGGTAATACCGGCGCTTTTGATGCATGGGTAAGCCGTCGCCTGATCGGCTGGACAACCCGCGGCATTGCCGCCATTTTTGCGCTGCGGGCTATCGGCGACTTCAAATACGTAGGCCTCTTCCGCAAGGTAAAAACAACGCCTTTTGGCCGCAGGGACACGCGCTACTTTACGCCATTGTGTATCCTGTTATGCCTGCTGTGCCTGCTGGCGGCCTGGCAATAATTTTTTACTGTAGGTAGATGGGAAGGCTGCCGTTCCACAAGGTGCTCAAGGGAGGCAAAATGAATACAACGGGCCCGTTGTATTTTTCGTCCTTACTTTTCCGGCAGGGGCATTAGGGCTGACAGCAGTTCCTGCAGCAGTTGCGCCGTTTCTGTCAATACATCGGCCAGAAGCAGCGCCGGCAGTTCTGCCAGGCTGATGATCACAGCGAGAATACTAAAGTTGTGCATGGTAAAATTTACGGTAATAAGCGAATTTTTGCGTCATGCTTTTGCGGGTTTCCGGTAGCCCTTCTGCCGCCAGCTTTTTGAACCAGCTGAGGACTGCTTCGCTGAACTGATCGTACCCTTGCGAATACGCGATGGCATCTGTCAGCTGTACGGTGGCGGCATCGTCCTGCTGCCTAGACAGCGATCCCTGACATAGGCCGGTGGTCAGCGCCGGACCGTAGCATTTCTTCAGGCAACGTGCCACCGCGGCAGCCCTGTGCCAACCCCGCCTGGCTGTCGGCCATCAGTTGTTCAATTGGTGTCTGCATAAACTATTTATTACGGTTCCGTTCTTTATCTTTACAAAGAAAGCACAAATTTCCAATAAAAACAACGAAATCGTTTTTAATTATAACGAAATCGTTTTATTTTAAAATAAGTACTTTTTCTATAAAATTTTTCTAAAGATGACGCCTTTAGTGGAACTGATCACAGCATGGGAAGCATATGCCGGTCAGGCTGACAAGCCTGCGGTGGCGGACTTTTGCGCACATTATATGCGCAGGCAGGCAAAAAAGAAGAAGGACAAGTCCGCTGACCCGCCACCGGACATGGACGGCCTCATCTCCGAACTGATCGGCAGAATGAGCGGTATGCATACCATCTATGCTAAAATCATGATGAAAGAATGGCCGGACATCGAACTGGAATGGTTTTACCTGCTCAATATCATCAAATACAAAAAAGAAGCAAGGAAAACGGATATCATCAGCCTCTGTATGATGGAGCAATCCACTGGCATCGACATACTGAACAGGATGAAAAAGAAATCCCTGATCACGGAGAAAAACGATCCGGCCGACAAACGGGCGAAACTGATCAGCATCACCGACAAAGGCAATACCCTGTTGCGCAAAATCGGCAGCAGCCTCTTTAAAGTCTCTTACATCCTGTACCATGATGTGGAGGAGGAAGACAAACAGGCGCTCATCCGCATCATGGGACAGGTGCACGGCCGCACCCGGCCACTGCTGGCGGAAGGTAAACAGCGTAAGATCGACGACATGCTCGTAGAGCGGTACGGAAAGGCGGCGCTGGCAGACGTAGAGCAAGGGTTTGACCGCCTGGTGAAACAGCGGGAACAGATGCTGGCCGCCCGCAGCAAAGAAGAGCCTATAGATAATATCATCCGGTCACTCTATAAATAATCAGCCAGATGCCCACCCGCCCTTCCCGCAAGGAAATTCCGCAATACGGACTGGAAGCCTCCCGGCAGCTCCACCGCCTGCCCGGCGATACTTCCGCGTTTGGATACAACAACCTCGCTGCCGCCGCCAGGATAAAAGGGTTTGAACTGTATTCCAGCGAAGGGGTACGCGCGCAAATGGGACCACTGAAATCAGACTACTACCGTATCAGCATCTCTGTGCGCGGTATCACCGAAATACAGCTGGGACTGGAAGATTTCACCCACGGCATTGGCACCATCAGCTTTACTTTTCCGGGGCAGATCTTCAGTAAGCGGGGCCTGAGCGACGATGCTTTTGGTTATTACCTGTTGTTTGAACCGGCGTTCCTGGAAGATATACTGTCGCCCGACCGCATTCCGGAAGAATTTCCCTTCTTCGCCTATGCAGGCGTACCGTTTATGCAGCTGTCGCCCGCCGAACTGGCCGTTACCGTTGATTTCGCGGAGCGGATGAATACGGAGCTACAGCGCCACCAGCCGGGCCATGACAAAGCAATACGTATGTACGTGTACCTGATGCTGCTGGAGCTGAAGCGCAGCTATCTGCGCCAGGACCTCCACCTGGCAGAAAGAGAGGATAAGCCGGCTTACCTCGTACCACGCTATAAAAAGCTGGTCAGCGAACATTTCCTCACCAGGAGAAAAGTGGCAGACTACGCCGCCATGCTGGGCGTAACACCTAATCACCTGAACAGGGCTATCCGGGAACATACCGGTCACACCGCCTCCGAAGCCATCGCAGACATGCTGGTGCGGGAAGCCAAAGCAGCCCTGCGTTATACCGATACTACCATCGCCGCCATATCTGATCAGTTGCATTTCAGCGATCCTGCGGGTTTTAACCGTTTTTTTAAGGATAAAACCGGACTCACGCCACTGGCTTACCGTAAAAATGCAGTATCCGGTTAATTTAATGCAGCATCGGGTTAACAACGTCCCGCCTTTTATGCACCAATTTTACAGCATAAAAGAAACGCATTTATGGCTTCATTTGAAAATTCCCGTATAGTCGTTGCCGGTGGTTCTTCCGGCATTGGACTGGCCACGGCCGCTTTACTCACCGCAGAAAACGCTCATGTTACCATCACCGGCCGTTCCGCCGAACGGCTGCAGGAGGCCGCCCGATCGGTACCTGTAGCGGCAACCGAGGTGCTGGACGGTAACGATCGTCCGGCGCTCGACCGCTTTTTCGCAGCCCGGGGCGGTGTTGATCACCTGGTGATCGCGCTGAGCGGGGCCAAAGGCGCCGGTGTATTTAAAGACCTCTCCCTCGACGACTTGCGCGCCGGTTTTGAAGGCAAGTTCTGGCCGCAACTGCAAACCTTACAGGCAGCATTGCCGTATATGCGTTCCGGTGGCAGCGTTACGCTGATCACCGCCATCAGCGCTATCGCTAAAAGTCCCGGTACTGCCGGGCTGGCAGCTATCAACGGCAGTCTCGAAGCCATGGTGCCCGGCCTGGCGAAAGAACTCCAACCCCTGCGGTTAAACGCCGTTTCTCCCGGTGTGGTAGACACGCCATGGTGGGACTTCCTTCCGCCGGAAGCGAAAGCGGATACGTTCAGCGCTTATGCCGCCCAGCTGCCTACCGGCAAAGTAGCTGCCGCTGCTGACATCGCAGCCGCCGTGCTTTTTTTGATGCGCAACACCAACACCACCGGCACCATCCTCCGTTGCGATGGCGGGTTCAGCTTATAAAAAAAGGTCAGGGGAAACTTCCCCTGACCTTTGCCGTAAAAATACCGTCAGCCTATTGGCCTATATAAAATTGTTTGATAGCGGTGGTGATCTGGCCCACCTGTTCGTTGGTCAGTTCGTAGAAGAGCGGCAGCCGCAGCAGCCTGTCGGAATAAAAGTCCGTGTAGGGCAGTTCCCTGCCGTCATGCCGGGTTTTGTAGAAAGGGGATTTATGCAGTGACAGGTAGTGGAACACCGCCAATATGCCGTTGTCTTTCAGGTGGCGTATCAGCCGGTCTCTTTCATCCACATCGTTGCAGATGATGTAAAACATGTGCGCATTGTTGGTCGCGTAGGAGGGAAGCCAGGGAAACCGTATCCTGCCCTCAAGCTCCTGCAACTGTGCGCGGTACAGCTCCCACAGCTCTTTACGCCGTTCCTGTATGGGTTTGATGTGTTCTATCTGCGCATACAGAAAAGCAGCGACTACTTCAGACGGCAGAAAAGAAGACCCGATGTCTACCCAGCCGTATTTATCGATCTCACCCCGGAAGAAAGCGGAGCGGTTGGTACCTTTTTCCCAGATGATTTCCGCCCGTTTTACAAAACGTTCGTCGTTCACTACCAGCATACCGCCTTCCCCTGAAATGATGTTCTTGGTTTCATGAAAGGAAAAAGCAGAGAGGTGCCCGATACCGCCCAGGTACTGGTCTTTGTAGCGGGAATCAATCGCCTGCGCCGCATCTTCTATCACAAACAGGTTATAACGTTTGGCCAGCGCCATGATCTTGTCCATATCGCAGGCGATGCCGGCGTAGTGGACAGGCACGATCGCCTTCGTTTTCGGCGTGATCAGCGATTCGATCAGGTCGGCGTCTATATTGGGATTGTCGGCGTTGCTGTCGGCAAAAATGACGTTGGCGCCTCTGAGTATAAAAGGATTGGCGGTGGATACAAAAGTGTAGGAGGGGATGATGATTTCATCGCCGGGCTGTGTGTCTATCAGGATAGCGGCCATTTCCAGCGCATCGGTACAACTGGTGGTGAGTAATACCTTTTTGAAGTTGTACATCTCCTGCATCTGCTGCTGGCACTTGTTGGTAAACAGGCCGTTTCCGGACAACTTACCGGAAAGGGCGGCCTGGTACATATAGTGGGCTTCTTTTCCGGTGAGGTATGGTTTATTGAAAGGTATCATCTTAAGGTCTAATTATTAGTCAGTCAAATTATAGCCAGAAATGGTAAAAATACTCAATACGGGCGATATGATACCCACATTTTTGATACAGGTTACAGGCAGGCGTATTGGCGCCTTGCGTCACCACCTGCAGCTGATGATATCCCTGCTGATGGGCCCATGCTTCGGCAGCGGCCATGAGTGCCATTCCTACGCCTTTTCCGCGGGAGGCGGGGTCTACAGCCACCAGGCCTATATCGCCTTTACCGCCTTTTTCACCTAAAGTGATCAGGCCGGAAAGCAGTTCCTGCTGCCGGTATACCAGTACTTCTTTTGCTATCTTCCTGTTCACGGAATTAATGACCCACAGGCGATATAATTCTTTGTAGGTCTCTGCCTCAAAGTTATCATCTACCTTAAACCTGGAATAAACACCACTTTCAATGCCAAGCCGGATAAGGGCTTCTTCGGCTGGGGGGGTGGTGTAACTGCTGATAAAAGGGGAGGGGGCAACCGGCCCTTCAACGTTTTTTTCGAAAGTGGTTTTGATGTCAGCCAGCCGGCCGTTGTAAGTGTCCAGGAGGGCGGCTCCGGTTTCATCGGCTGCTGCAAGATATACCAGCCGGGCCTTGCCTTTCAGGTCCGACAGGCATTGCGCAACATCGGCGTGGCCGCTCTGTATCCGGTATACTTCAAAGCCAAAAAAATCGCTGTCCCAGGGGAGTCTTTCGTACGGCATCATGTTATGTCTTTTAATTACCGGCCAGCGTTTCTTTTAACACCCGCATCTTTTCCTCCTGGTCAAACAGCTGATCCACGATGGTAATGTTCCGCTGTATCTCTCCGGCGGTGAGTGGCCTGGAAAATGCTTCAAAAGAGAGGCTGCTGATATCCGCTGAATCAAATACCGTAGCGTGATTGTTCTTTAGCAGTCCGTAGGTGGTGCTGTTGTGGTGCACAAAGACTTTTTTACCCCTGTACAGCAACGCCAGCGTGTTGCCTGCCGCCTGCGGGCGGTAGTGGTACATCACGGCGACATCCACTTCATCCAGTTGTTTATAGTATTCGTCCCTTGGTAAAAATCCTCTCAGCGCCCTTACCTTCTCCTTACCGAAGATGGCGACGGCCCGCTGTTCAACGAAATCGGCATAGGCGCCGTCGCGGTAACTCAGCGGGATGACCAGTTTAACAGGATCGTTTTTAAATACCGACAATGCTTCGAGTGCTTCGATGTGATTGTTGGTAATGGTATCGGAATTGCCCAGCAAAATGGTCGTATACGGCCTTTTTTCGCCAGGGTCCTGTACCGGCGTAGTGTTCTCCGGTTTCGGATTAAAGTTGTAAAAGAAATATTTGTAGGCGACCTGGGTGGTATAATGCTGTTTGATCCAGTCATGGTCCAGCAGGTTCCAGTTGAGGAAATAGTTGAGCCGTTCAAAGAACAGCGCCCGTGTATGGGCTATTTCCCGTTGTTCGCGTTTATAGCGGATATATCGTTTGGCGAAGGAACGATAGAGTTTTTTAGGCTTCAGCAGGTTCCATTGCACGGGATCGTGTTCCTCGTGTTTTTCGAAGTATGGCAGGCTTAACGGCCCGTATATCGTGTGTTTGAAGCGGCTTACCGGTATTTCCACAATATCGCCGCCCCAGAAAAACAACCCGAGCGGAATGTTTTTGTCCAGTGTCAGCACAAACCGGATGGCGCTTTCAGAGGCCCAGTGAATGAATACTTTGTCTTTCAGGGAAATGTTTTTCACCAGTTCACTGAACGCAGGCGTATAGTGTGGCGCGAAATGTACACGATCGGACCTAACATGTTTGGCCTGTTCCTTTACGGCATCGATAATAAAAATATTCTTCCCCGGCGCTACCTGCTCGGCATCCTTAATGAAATCGTCGATGAACTTATCGTCAATCATCAAATGATAATTCATTCCTCTTGCATTTCTGTTTTAATGTGAACAACCTGCCATCGTGAATGGAATGCCTGTTGTTTCCCGGTACAGGAGGGCAAATATAACTAAAGCGGCCAAATTTCAGCCGTTCCGGAGGGTTTTCTGCCGCAGGGCCTTGCCCTGCAAGGGCTTTGACAGCAGACACCGCTTGCCCGGACCTTTGGAAAAAGGGTGCCGTGCTTCCCCCCGAAGGCGGCCTGCCGCGGGCGGGCAGGAACAGGGACTGTCGGGAAACTTATCTTCTCTCCTGTGAACATAATCCCTTTTTTACTGTTGTAGTATTTGCAATGATACTGCAGTGGATTCCGATGTATGTAGAGGCAGGTATCATCCCCGATTCACAGAACCGACATGGTTATAGCGCAGCAAAAACTAAATTCGGATGCCATGGAGCATGCGCAGGATTCCTTTTCCTCACCACCTTGCGAAAGCCATGATCCCCGCCAGCGATAAGCATGTTGGGACGTTCCCCTGAGAGAAAACCAAGTTATTCTACAAACCCAGCTATTATGGTAAAGAAGCTGTCCATTTGTGTAAATGTTCAGAGTGTTATTTCCCGTGTTGTAAAACAATGTTGTTGTGTATTGTTGTTGCTGTTGGCAGGGAGTTACGTGAAAGCCCAGCAGTGTACAGGGTCCCTCGGTGATCCTGTTTTTAAGGAAACGTTCGGTGAGGCGGCTACCGCTGCCAGGCCTACGCTGGGGCCCCCGCTGCCGGCGGGCATCACCACCTATACCTACTACGCTCCCGGCGTAGGGTCACGGCCTACCGGCCCTTACCCCGGCCAGTATACGATCAGTAACACCACACGGGGCTACAACAACATTTACTTTGTGGACCGGCCGGACCATACCACGACCAGCGGCCGTGGTTTCTGCATGGTGGTGGACGCCAATGCCACCCCGGACAAGTTCTACGAACGTACCATCACCGGTCTTTGTGCCGGCACCACGTTCGAGTTTTCCGCCTGGATCATGAATATCAACCCCAGTGGTGGCGTAGCGCAGCCCAGCCTGCGTTTTGACATTGTAGACGCTAATAACCCCAACGGTCCTGTCATCAAATCTGTATCTACCGGGGTGGTACCCTTCCAGTCCCCCGGTACCTGGGTGCGGCAGGCCGGTATCTTCCAGATGCCGTCTACCACCAGCGCCGTGATCCTGCGCATTTTCAGCAATACGCCCAGCAGCAATGGCAACGACCTCGCGCTGGACGATATCGCGTTCGCGGCCTGCGGCCCTCCGATCGCTTTTGCACAGACTACCGGCGTAGTATGTGCCGGCGGTACCGGTGGGTTCTCTGTGAGCCTGCCTGCGGGAAGTTATTCCAACTACTATTTCCAGTTGCAGAAAAGAGCACTGGGAACGACCACCTGGGCCAACGAAGGTGGAGTGATCAACAACCAGGGTAACAACCAGTATACTTTCAGCGTCCCCAACGCCCGCGCAGGTTTTGAATACCGTGTGGTGGCTGCCGGCGGTATGGCAGAAATGAACAATGTGAGCTGCCGCGTGGTGTCTCAACCGGTAGAGCTGAAAGTGATCGACTATACAACGGCTATCAACGGACCCGCCACTATCTGTTATAATACCAGCGCCGCCCTGACGGCCACCGTAACCCCCAAAGCAGGTACCGGCACTCCTTCCTCCGGTTTCGCCTATACGTGGGAAACCAGCGCCGACGGCGTTGGCGGATGGACCGTTGTCGCCGGACAAACCGGTGCTACGCTGAATACCGGTGCGCTGACCGCCAGCCGCTATTACCGGGTAACCGCCACCGTTAGCGGCTGTTCCGGCGATGGCGCCTCCAGCCCTTTCAGGGTGGTGGTCAACCCCAATATTGCCGTCAACATAGGAACGGTCAACCCGGTATGCCAGGGCACCGCCTTGTTCAGTATACCCTATACCGTTACCTCCGGCAATGCCAACGTTTTCGGCATCACGTCTGCGGACATGCCCGGCTTTAGCCCTGTCACCAACGCGGCACTGGGCGGATCGCCCATCAATGTGGTGATACCCACCAATGTGGCGCCGGGGACTTACCATTTTACCATCACGTTCCGGCACCAGGCCAGCGGTTGTTCGGCATCCTACCCGGTGACGCTGGTCGTCAGCCCACCGCCTACCACCGCCACTGTAGGGCCTAACCAGCAACTGTGCGGCACCAGCAATACCACCCTCACCGGTAATACGCCTGCCGCCGGCACCGGCATGTGGACGCAGGTGAGCGGTCCGGGCATCGCAACGTTTGACAACCGGCAGGCGCCCAACGCCAATGTGTCCGGACTGGTGCCCGGCACCTACACTTTCCGCTGGACGATCACCAGCGGCGCCTGCCCGCCTTCCTACGCTGATTTACAGGTAACGGCATACGGTAATACCACCCTCCCCGACGCGGGGCCTGACTCCACCCAGTACAACTCCGGCGTGTTTCACATGCAGGCCAATACCCCTACGGTCGGCACCGGCAAATGGGTGGTCATCAGCGGTAACCCCGTCATCGCCGATCCCACCGATCCGCATACGACCATCACCATACCACCCAATACCAGCGCCACGCTGGCATGGACCATCACCAACCAGGCCTGCCCGCCGCTGCCCGATGAAGTCACTATCACCTATGTGAGCCGTGCAGACATCCAGGCCACCAAAGAAATACTTGAACAAGGGCCTTATATCGCCGGCCAGGCGCTCGTCTACCGTATGGTGATCACCAATGCCGGCCCGAGTAACGCCACCGGCGTAAAGATCACGGATCCGCTGCCCGCCGGATTTGCGGCCGGCAACGTGTCTGTTGCCAGCACCGGCGCGGCCCAGATCACGCAAAACAACAGCACCAACACTAATATCGACGTGACGGCAGACATCCCCACGGGCAACGCTGTCATCACTATCACCGTATCGGGAAAGATACAGTCGTCCTTTGAAGGAGACCTGGTCAATACCGTAACGGCCGTATCGCCGGTAGTACCCGACCCTGACGGCGCCTCCGCCACTGTAACGGTGCCGGTCATACGCCGCCCTTACTTTGATGTGGTGAAAAGTGCTCCCGCCATGGCGATCGCCGGGGAGTCCATCCGCTTCGGCATTATTGCGCAAAACAGCGGACTGGGAGACGCCCGTGCCGCCGTGCTGACAGACGTGATCTCCTCCAAACTGACTAATGTCAGCTGGACCGCCACCGCCACCGGTAAGGTGAGCATCCTTTCCGGCGCCACCGGCACAGGCAACAACCTGCGCATCGTGGCCGACTACCCCGGCGGCGACACGCCGGCAGACACCGGTAAGATCTATATCAGTGTAACCGGTACCGTAGATGCCGGTGCCACCGGTAGTATCGACAACGTGGCGAGGGTAACTCCCACCGAAACGTCCGTAGGTGATTTTACCTCCAATACCACCAACACGGTGATCAGCAGCAGTCCCGGACTGGTGATCGACAAGAGCCGCACCACGCCGGTGATCGCCATCGCGGGTACACCGGTACAATACGTGATCACGCTGATCAATAATGGTCCGAGCAATGCCGTGCAAACCGTTATCACCGACGCTGTGCCGGCGGCTATACAGCAGGTACAATGGACCGCTACCGCACAGGGCAGCGCGGCAGTAACGGCCGGCGCCTCCGGTACCGGCAACCAGGTACGGGTCACCGGCAATATCCCCGCCGGTTCTTCCAATATCATCACCATCCGCGTGTCCGGCGTGATCAGCGCCGACTATTCCGGCACGCTCTCCAATACCGTCACCGCTACGCCTGCAGAACCAGGCGTGCCTCCTGTCTCCGATACCGACGTGGCTACTGTGCAGAAAGCCGTGAAACTCACCATCGTGAAAAACGGTCCGGCAACAGCTGTTCCGGGGCAACAGATCTCTTATACGATCGATGTGGACAACGAAGGACCTTCCAATTCCACCGCCACCACCATCAGCGATGTGATCCCCGCTTCCCTGTACAACGTCACCTGGACGGCCAGCGAGACCACCGGCACTGCTACCATCACCAGCGGCGCTACCGGCAGCGGCAACCAGTTGAGCGTAACCGCCAATATGGCGGCAAAAGCGGCCATCCGTATCGTAGTGCGTGCAACCATTTTACCGCCCACCTACAATCCCATCCACAACACCGCCGTGGTAACACCATCAGAGCCCGGCTTCCCGCCGGTAACCTCCAATGAGGTGATCACCACCGTGAACCCGCAGGCGGCGCTGACGATCAGCAAAACAGGCCCGGATACCGCTACTGCCGGTAGTTCGGTATCCTATGTAATTACTGTCGGCAACAACGGCCCCAGCAATGCCCGTGATATGCAGATCAAAGATGCCGTACCGGCATCCCTGCAACAGGTGACCTGGACCGCCGTCGCCAACGGCAACGCCACCATCGACAACGGCGTCACCGGCAGCGGCAACAACATCGCGCTTTCCGGCGATATCGCCGCCGGCCGCGGAAATAATATAGTGATCACCGTTAGCGGCAAACTGGACCCCGCCTTCTCCGGTACGCTGACCAACACGGCGATCGTTGTACCTGCTGAAACCGGCAGCACCGGCGATACCGCCACCAAACAAACCGTTGTCAGAAGACTACCGCAGATAACCATCACCAAAGCCGCTGTAGACGGCGTGCTGGCTGGCGACAGTGTGACGTATACCATTGAAGTGGCCAACGCCGGCGCCTCCGATGCGCAGAACCTGGTGGTCACCGACGTGGTACCCGCCACACTGAGCGGCGTACGGTGGACCGCACGCGTACAGGGCCAGGCCGCCATCACCGCCGGCGCCAGCGGTACCGGCAACAATGTGCGGGTAACCGGCAACATTCCCGCCGGCAGCGCCAATAAACTGGTGATCGTCATTACCGGTAAAACAGATCCCGGCTTCTCCGGCAGTATCATCAACCATGCTACCGCCACACCTTCCGAACCGGTGCCACCGGTAACAGCTACACAGACAGTAGTGGTGAGGAAGCTGCCTGCCATCAGGGTGACCAAAGCCGGCCCCACCTCGCTGAACGCCGGCGAACGCATCACCTACACCGTGTTGATCACCAATACCAGTGTGTCTGATGCAGACAACCTGGTGATCGAAGACATCGTGCCTGCGGCGGTAACCCAGACCACCTGGTCCGCTATTAGCAACGGCGCCGCCGTTATCAACAGTGGCGGTACCGGTACCGGCAACACCGTACGAATCAACGCCAACATCCCCGGTGGCAGCACCGGTAACAGTATATCGGTAACTATCACCGGCATCGTGGACCCTGCTTTCTCCGGCAGTTTCACCAATGTGGCTACGGCACAGCCTTCCGAGGTGGGCGCACAACCCGCCGTGTCCGGACCGGTGGTGACCACCGTCGTACAACGGCCATCCCTGCACGTAGTGAAGACAGGGCCTTCCACTGCCAGCGCCGGAGATAACGTACGTTATCTCCTGACTGTGACCAATACCGGTCCGTCCAACGCGCTCAACGCGCTCATCGCCGACCAGCTGCCGGCATTGCTCACTAATGTGAGCTGGAACGCTACCGCAGCAGGTGGCGCTGCCATCCTCACCGGCGCTACCGGTAGCGGCAACAGCCTGCAGGTGACCGCCGATATCCCGGTGACGACAGGTACCGTCAACATTGTTGTAACCGGCACCATCCCGGCGGCAACACTGGCCGGCACCATCCGCAACGTGGCAACGGCAGATCCGAAAGTGACAGGCTTACCGCCCGTGCCTTCTGATACCGTTACTACCGTCATCAGCCAGCGGCCAAGGCTCATTATCCAGAAAAATGCACCTGCCAGCTGGAGCGCGGGCGAGTATATCATCTACGGTGTGAAAGTGGAAAACGCCGGTCCGAGCGATGCGCGGGCGACCGCGATCACCGACGCCATCCCGGCTACTATCGTGAATCCTACCTGGACCGCCACGGCCAACGGCACGGCGGTTATTACCAGCGGCGCTACCGGCACGGGCAACCAGCTGAACGTAGTAGCAGATATTCCGGCCGGTACAGGCAACAGCGTGACTATCCTCATCGCCGGAAGGGTACAGAGCGACTTCGCCGGTGTGATCTCCAACACCGCTACCGCTACGCCGGCAGAACCCAACGTGCCGCCGGTAAGCTCCAATGTATCTACCAATATCAGTCGCAGGGCAAGACTGGAAATACATAAAACAGGGCCTGCTACCACAACGGCGGGTAACAGTATCGCCTATACGCTGGAAGTGCTGAATAACGGCCCTAGTGATGCAAATAACATCACCATTAAAGATGCGGTTCCGGCGGGCATACTCAACGCCACCTGGACGGCCACCGCTTCCGGCGGCGCCAGTCTTACTTCCGCTGGTACCGGCACGCAGGATGTGCTGGTGAACGGTAACATCCCCGTCACCCCGGGCGCGAAAATCACCGTTCAGATAAATGGTAAAGTAGATCCTGATTACGCATTGCCCAATATCACCAACGTAGCGATCGCGCTCAACGACCCGTCCTTCGCCACACCGGCAGGGGATACGGCTTCGGTGGTAACGACGATCAACCGCGTGGCCAATCTGCGTATCGTGAAGAGCGGTCCGGCCAACCAGGGCGCGGGTGAGCCGATGCAGTACACACTGCAGGTACAGAACGATGGTCCTTCCAATGTACAGGGTGCCCGTATCGAGGACGTACTGCCGTCAACGTTACTCAACAGCGCCTGGGTGGTGACCGGCACCGGCGGCGTGTCTAACATTACGCCCACCAGTGGTACCGGTAATGTGAATGTTACCGCCGACATTCCCGCAGGAAATGGCACTCTGAAGGTAACGGTCACGGGCATACTCAGTCCCGCGCTGGTGAACGGTGCCACCGTCACCAATACCGGCACGGTATCACTGCCGGCCGGCAGCACCATCACCGATCCGAACCTGTCAGATAACACCAGCACCGTGGCAACCACAGTAGATAATGATCCGGTAGTACGCATCGCGAAAACCGGTCCTGCTGTGGTAAACGTAGGAGACACGATCCAGTACCGCGTTGTGGTGACCAACGGTGGTTCCGGTAATATTACCGGCGCGCTCATCACCGACCAGGTACCGGCAGACGTCACCGTTACCTCCTGGGGCGCCGCTGCCACTGACAGCGCGCAGGTGACCGGACCCACCACCGGCACCGGGAATAACATCAGTACTACCGCCAACATCCCGGTAGGAAACAGTAATATGATCATCATCCTGATCAATGGCGTCGTCAACAAAACATCCAATACCTCTTTCACCAATACAGCCGTGGTAACGGCGGGAGCCAACAAACAAAGCTCCATCACCACCACCGTCAACCAGTCCACCGACGTGAGCATCGTGAAGAGCGGCCCGCAACAGGTAACCGCAGGGGAAACCGTGAACTACACGCTCCGGGTATTCAACGCCGGCCCGGTAGATGTGGAATCACTGGTCATCACCGACCAGGTACCGGCTGCAGTGACCAACGTTACCTGGAAGGCCGTGGTAACGGGTACCGGTGAAGTCATCGGCGCACAGGAAATAGACAGCGCCGGTAGTAACATCATCATCCCGGGTAAACTGGCCGCCGGTAGCAGCAATTACATCACCGTATATATCAGCGGCACCGTCAGCGGCAGCGCTACTTCCGGCAGCATCGCCAATACCGCCAATGTGGCTGTTAATAATGTGACCGATTATAATCCGGCCAATAACACCAGCACGCTGACAACAACTATCGGCCGCAGCACCGGTCTGCAGATACGGAAGAGCGGCCCTGTGCAGGCACAGGCAGGCAATACCATTACCTACCAGGTGGTGGTGACTAACAGCGGCCCGTCCGACGCCACCGGCGTAAACATCTCGGATGTGGTGCCGGCCCAGGTGGAAAATGTGAGCTGGGAAGCAGGGGTCACCGGCGCCGCTACCATCACCGGGCCGTATAACGGAACGGGCAGCAACGTGGCCACTACCGCTGATATTCCCGGTGGTGCGGGCAACAGCGTGGCGATCACCATTACGGGTACACTGAACGATGATTTCGCCGGTACGGTACTCAACGTAGCTACTGCCAGCAGCAGCGAATCACCTGCAGTGAACGACCAGGTAACCACCACGGTGACCAAACAATCCGACGTACAGGCACATAAGAGTGGTCCGGCCACCATCACGGCCGGCGATAAGATCACTTACCTGATCACGGTAACAAATAACGGCCCTGCCTTCGCCCGTGGCCTCACCATCGTAGATTCTATTGACACGCGTATCACCGGCGTTACCTGGACCACCAGCACTACGGGCAATGCGAACGTGACCAGCGGCGCTACCGGCAGCGGTAATCATCTCAATGTGACAGCAGACATCCCGGCTAATGACAGTGCGGCTGTGACCATCACCATCACCGGCACGGTAAGGCCCAATGCTACCAATACGATCAGTAACAAGGCAACGGTCACTTCTCCCGATCCGCAGACACCGACCGTGGTGACACCGCCGGTGATCACAGAAGTGGTACAGCGTCCGGAGCTCACCATCAGCAAAAGCGGTCCGCAGCAACTCAATGCCGGCGAAACCATCAGCTACTGGCTGGACATCACCAATAAAGGCCTGAGTAACGCCAGGCAGGCGGTTCTCAGCGACCAGGTGCCTGCCAGCGTAAAACAGGTCAGCTGGCAGGTGCTAGCCATTACCCCCGGCGGGTCTGTCTTCTTTACACCGGGCGGCGGCAACAACGTACATGCAACTGTCGATATACCGGCCGGCGGCGGCATCCGCCTGATGATACAGGGCAAAGTAGATTCCACTTTCTCCGGCACGATCATCAACACCGCTATCATTACACCGGCAGAACCAGGCAACGTGCCGGATTCCTCCGAAGTACAGACAGATGTATTCCTGAAGCCGTCCGTACAGATCACGAAATCCGGACCGGCCACGCTGCAGTCCGGCCAGACGATCACCTACACTATCATTGCTAAAAACGATGGCCCCAGTATGGCGACCAATGCCGCTATTTTCGATGCGGTGCCTGCAGCGGTCAGCAACGTTTCCTGGAGCGCGGTAGCTGCCGGCAACGCCCTGATCACTGGCCCTGCTAACGGCACGGGCAACCTCGTCAGCCTGACTGCCAGCATACCGCCGGGCGCAACCAACAGTGTAACCGTTACCGTTAACGGCACCGTAGATCCGTCCTTCCGGGATACGCTGAATAATACGGCCATCATTACCCCGTCGGAAACAGGCGCCCTGCCCGATACTTCCATACTGGTACAGACAGTGGTAACGGCAGCGCCTAAACTGCATATACAGAAAGCCGGTCCGGCTACCGCCACAGCAGGCCAGCCATTACAATACACCCTGCTGGTCAGCAACAGTGGTTTGAGCAATGCGGTGAACTTCATCGTGACGGACGTAGTGCCCGCCACCCTTACACAGGTTACGTGGAAAGCGGTGGCCAACGGAACAGCGGTGATCAAAAGCCCCGCTTCCGGTACCGGTAATAATATCAGTCTCACCGGAGATATGCCGGCGGGCAACGGGAACAGCATCGTCGTTACCATCACCGGTAACATCGCGGCCAACGCCAGCGGCACGATCGTGAACACCGCCACCGTTACGCCGGCAGAAACAGGCGCCACACCGGAATCCGCCACGGCTACCACGCAGCTCATCACCGAGTCGGCCGTAAGGATCAGTAAAACCGGCCCTGCCACCATGATACGTGGTGACCAGGCCAGCTACGTCATCAGCGTGATCAACCAGGGCCCGAGCGATGCTGTTAATACAGACGTCACCGACCTGGTACCCGCTGTACTGACCAACGTTACCTGGACAGCGACGCCGCTGCGCAGCACCGTGATCAACAGCGGCGCTACCGGCAGCGGAAATAATGTGAAAGTCAATGTGAACATGCCGGCCGCAGATACCAGCGGACTGGCCATCGAGATAAAAGGCACAGTAGCGCAGAATGCTCCTTCCGGCAGTGTGAACAACACCGCACATGCCGTCCTTAACAATATGGGTGGTAAGGCTATTCCTTCGAATACAGTGGTAAGTACCATCGGCAGCGCTACTGACCTGGTGATGACGAAAACCGGCCCGGCGGAAGTATTTACCGGCAGCCAGGCCAGCTATCAGCTGACGATCAGCAACGACGGACCGTCCAACGCCGATAATGCAACGGTAACGGATATACTGCCTGCAACATTAACACAACCGTCAGTGACCGTATTATCCATGACTGGCGGAGCTGCCAATGTACAGGCCACGCTGAATGGCAACACCATGAACGCTACACTGGGTACCTTCCCAACAGGGGCAAAGGTGGTACTACAGGTAAACGCTACGGCGGGCACGCCAGGCAGCATACAGAACACAGCGGTGGTGAACACACCGGCCGGCATGGCTGATGAAGACAGCAGCAACAACAGCAGTACGGCTTCCACAGTCATCAGAGGTAAATCCAAACTTGAGATCGTAAAATCCGTGAGCCCCGCTACCGGCCCGTATAGCGCCGGCCAGGTGATCAGCTATACATTACAGATCAGCAACACAGGTAGCGCCGGCGTTAATCCTGTGGTGGTGCTGGATACCCTGCCGCCTGCCAGCCTCGTCAGCGATCCGGTGTACAGCAATCCTCCTTCCGGTAACATCGTGTACAACAGCAGCACCCGCGTGCTGCAATGGAACGCCGGCCTCCTCAATGCAGGAGAAACCCGCAGCTGGAGCTACGATGTGACCATCAGAGGGGTAGGCAACGTCCGTAACATTGCTGTGGTGACCGGCCCGCCGGATGTAAGCGTACCGGATACTTCCATCGTCACCATCAATACCGAAAAATCAGCCAATCTTAAAGTGGTGAAACAACTGACCAGCACGCCGCCGTTCAGCGTCAATAATGTGCTGACCTTCACCATTACCGCCACCAACAACGGGCCTGACAAGGCTACCGGTGTGGTGGTGCAGGACCGCCTCCAAAGTATGCTGGGCCGACCGCTGACGCTCAATGCCAGCGCAGGTACCGCTATCTACGACATCGCTGCGGCAGCTATCACCTGGCAGATACCCGAACTGGCTGCCGGCGCGAGCGCCACACTGACGTTCACGGTGAAGCTGATGAGGGCAGATGATATCACCAACACGGCGACTGTCAGCGGTAATGAAAAAGATCCTGATATGAGTGACAATACATCAGTGGTAGGTCCGGTAAAAGTAACCGGGGAAGATATCTTTATCCCGAACGTGGTAACGCCTAACGGAGACGGTAAGAATGATAATTTCTTCATACCGGGCCTGAGCAAATTCCCGGGATCGGCAATGTACATCTACAACCGCTGGGGTAACCAGGTGTACCAGCACAAGAACTACGACAACAAATGGAACGGCGACGGACTGAGTGAAGGCACTTATTATTACATACTGGAACTCCGCACTGAACAGGGCGTAAGAAAGTATAAAGGGTGGGTGGAACTGATGCGATAAGTACATTTACAGCAAAAAACAGAAAGGCAGCAAATGAAATTTTGCTGCCTTTTGTTTTTGGGGATGCCTACAATGTGGGAATGGTAACAACCTCTTCTTTTACGGGTTCATAGTTGATAGCGGTAGCAATAGCTTTGAATTTTTTGGATTCCACGCCGAGCACTGCGCCTTCCGGTGTCCAGGTGTGCAGCGGCCCGCCTCTGAAAGGCAGTTCCGGCGTCACCCACAGCGTGAGCGGACCGTTTTTGCCATTCACGTTTACTGCTTTACAAACGAAGCCGAGGATGTTACGGGTGGTATTGCCTGCGCGAGGTTTTGCCTGATCAGGATGCTCTTTCTCCGTAAGTTTCTTTTTGCCGTCTGCCTCTGTCAGTGCCCAGGCTTTACCGGTAGCGCCGTCTTCATAAAAAGCCAGCTCATTGTCCCCCATCTGGATATGTACTTTCGCGCCTTCTTCCGTTTCGAGCTCTCCCGGTTGACGGCGGGTGATCTTCGATTTTTTACCGTTGAAATACAGCACTTCCTGGCTGTTGGCTGTTTCCGGTATCATGTCTTTATACTGAAGCTGGTCCGGTTTGAGGGAAGCATGAAGGAACATGGTGAGATCATAATGTATGACGCCCTGTGTTTTGTCTTGTGCGGTGGCGGCAAATCCAAACAGTAGAAAAGCCGCGAGCAGGATGATGTTGCGTTGCATCGTTATTTGTTTTTTGATTTCGGAAAATGTCTGAATTTATAGATGGCGCTGAGCATAAAATACTGGCCCAGTGCATTGTTCTTGCGGTCTTCGATATAGCCGTTGCCGGTAATACGGTTAATGCCGGCATTGTTGTTCAGCAGGTCTTTGGCGCTCAGGTTCAGGGAGAAATGTTTGCCGATTTCTTTGTTGAGCCCGGCGTTGAGCAGCAGGATGGTATTGTTGTACCCTGCTGCCAGGCCCAATGCGGAAAAGCCTTCCAGGCTGGCGTCGAATGTCATGTTCCACGGTAGTATCACGATACTTTCAAGACTGTAATTGAGCAGCCAGTTTTTTTCCGGAAGTCCGTTGCGGATGGCGAAGCGGCGGTTGTTCCAGGTGGCGCTGCCGGAAGCGTTGATGCTGACACGGTCTGCCGGATAGTAGTTCACATGCACGTCAGGTGCTAAGGTGAGTACCGTATTGTTATTGGCTTCGCCGTTATTGAACAGGGTATTGCGGGAGTAGGTGCCGGTGAAGCCCAGCGATACCGATGAGTTGCGTGGTCCTACGGTGATGCTTTTGCCGCCGGAAAGCGACGCCTGGTAGTTGCCCCGTACATTCACCGGAATGATCAGTTGTTGCCCGGTATTTTTATCGATGCTGGTGCTGTCGGTGACCTGGCTGCTGTACCAGTCGAAGCCGGCATTGGCATACACCGCATTGCCGGAAGCAGGGGACACCTCATTGAAAGACAACGACCAGCGGTGGCTTTTTTCCTGGTCCAGTGCTGGGTTGCCGCGACGCACGTACAGCGGGTCGGTATTGTCTGTGAGCGGCTGCAGGTTGGCGACAGACGGCGTAGTGGCGACGGTGTTATACCGGAACATCAGTTTCTGCCGGCTGTTGGTTTTATATTCCGCATAAGCTTCCGGCAGCCAGGCCTGAAACTGCCGGTCTATACTGTAGCCCTTCAGCCCGGAGTGGCCGTTGACGTTACTGCGCTGCCATCCTGCGCCAACGGTGTAACGCAGCTTTTTATAGTTGCCCGCCAGCAGCGCTTTGGAGGTATGCTGCCATTTGCGGGTGTTGTAGTTGTCGCTGTACAACGGATCTGTGTCGTCATAGGCGCCGCCGGCACTGCGATTGCGGGCCTGACGGTCGTAGGCGCCATCGCTGTAATAGAGCTGTTGCCCCAGCTGAAGGCTCAGTACGCGGGATAACGGTTCTGTATAAACGATATTTCCGCTGATGGAAGACACTTTGGATTTGCTGACCGTTTGCTGATCGATGTGGCTGTCTTTTTCTCCTGTAGGAAGATGAAAAAAGGTGCTGTTGAACTGGTTCTGCAGGGTGGTGCTGTTTTCGTAATATTCCGGTTTGGCTGTCAGCATCAGGGTACGGCCGGGTTTAGCGAGCCGGTGGCGCAGTTGCACTTCCACGGCGCCGAGGCGGTTATCGCCGGTGGTGCGGGTATTTTGATTGCCCTCATTGAGCAGCGTGACGCCGTCGGCCGTGTAGGAGCGAAAGTTGCGGTCCTGGCTGTTGTTGAAGTGATTCAGATCGGCATGTGGTAAGAGCTTCAGCGTAGTACGGGCATTCAGCGGTGTTTCCACGGTAAAGTCTATACGCTGGTTCATATTGTAGTTTTCGGTGTTACCGTTCTGCAAATAGTTGTAAGCGGTATCGGTCAACCGGTACTGGCGGGCATAATCGTAGTTGTTGCGGGTATTGGTTTCATTAAAGAAATAGCTGCTGCGCAGTTTGAAGCCGTTGCGCCAGTCGTTGTTGAAGTTGACACCGCCGAAGCGGGTATCGGTAAGCCCGATAGGGCGTGCAATTTCCGCGAGGGCTTCGGGTGTTCCCATAATTTTCACGCCTTTCATATTCATCAGCTCAGACAAGGCGGCCGGCGGCAGGTTATTGAACATGTCGGGGTTGGAGCCGGCCATTTTGATCAGCTCCGAAGCGCTGAAACCGGATTTGTTGACATTGTTGCCTTTCAGCAGCAGCGACAGCTGCATATCGTTGAGGAAACTGTTGACATTGACACCGCCTTCATAGCGGTCCATGGTGCCTGATCCTGCGCTGGCATTGCCGAAGTAGCCGCGTTTGCGGTTCTTTTTCGTAACCAGGTTGATCGTCTTCACCTGCTTGCCGTCGGCTACGCCGGTAAATTCGGACATGTCGCTTTGTTTGTCGAGCAGCTGTACCTTATCGATCATGTCTGCGGGGAGGTTGCGGGTCGCAATGGAAGGATCGCTGCCAAAGAACTCTTTACCGTCCACGAGTACCCGTTGCACGGTTTCTCCCTGTGCTTTGATGCTGCCGTCGCGCTCTACCTGTACGCCGGGCAGTTTGCGGAGCAGTTCTTCTACCACGGCGTTGTCTTTCGTTTTGAATTTGTTGGCGTTGTATTCGATGGTGTCGCCTTTCATCTGTACAGGCGGTGTATTGTCTTTGATAGTGACGGTCTGCAGCTGCCTGCTGCCGGCGTTGAGCGCTATGGCGGCGGGCAGTGCGGGAAAACGTCCGGCGGGGATACTGAAGAAGAGGGTGCTGTCGGTATAACCGAGGCTGTGCAGCAGCAGGCGGTAGTTCCCATGGGGAAGTGTGAAGGATACTTTACCCTGTGTATCGGTCATGGCCGTACGAACGACCGCCGTATCGCCCAGTGAAGTAATTTTAACAGATACGCCGGCCAGGGCTTTACCGGAGGCGGCGTCGCCGATCTGTGTCTGTTGCGGAGGTTGTTGGGCCGTTGATATCAGCTGGCATAATAGCAGGATAGCCGGCAGATATATTTTACGCATCATTTTTTTCATGCGGTAAAATTACCGGGCTGTTGGCGGGGAATAGGTTAATGAGTATGTATATACTCTTAATGAGTGTTAAAAAATCAGGTGAGCAGTTTAAAGCCGCGTCCGCGTATGTTCACGATCTGGATGTTTTCGTCCTGTTGCAGGTACTTGCGCATACGGGTTATATATACGTCCATGTTGCGGGCATTGAAAAAGCTGTCGTCGCCCCAGATGCTGAGCAGCATGTCTTTGCGGGGAGTGATGTTATTGACGTTGTCTGCCAGCATTTTCAGCAGGTCGGCCTCCCGTTGGGAGAGGCGCCGGGTTTCGCCGCCGTAGTGAAGTTCCTGCCGCGGGTAGTCGAACAGGTAGCCGCCCAGTCTTATCTGTTGCTGTTGTACTGGTGGGGCTGCAGGGGTGAGGGTGCGTTTCAGCAGGGCATGTATGCGTAGTATCAGTTCCTCCATGCTGAACGGCTTTTTAATATAGTCGTCGGCGCCGGCATGAAAACCTTTGAGCACATCCTGTACCTCGCTTTTGGCGGTGAGGAATATCAGCGGGGTATGGGTATCGATGGCGCGGATCTCCTGTACCAATGTGAGGCCGTCTTTGCGGGGCATCATCACGTCTATCACGCATACGTCGGGGCCGTGCTGTTTGTACAGCTGCCAGCCTTCCTGGCCGTCGGCCGCGTAGATCACTTCAAAACCTTTCATTTCCAGCGTTTCTTTTACAACGCCGGCCAGTACGGTCTCGTCTTCTACCAGTAATAAACGTATCTGTTGTTTCATCGTTTTGCCAGTTCAATGGTGAATGTGCTGCCTTGCCCGGGGTGACTGTCTACCTTAATAGTGCCGCCTATTTTGTCCAGCAGGCTTTTCACATGGCTGAGGCCCAGTCCGTAACCTTTGACCGTATGCAGATTGCCCTGCGTAACACGGTAAAATTTGTCGAAGATATACGGCTGGTGCGCTTTGTCGATGCCTATGCCATGGTCTCTGACGATCAACCGGTAATACTGCGGATGCTCGGTAACGGTCAGGTCTACCTGTTTAACATCCGACGGCGTGTATTTGATCGCGTTATCCAGCAGATTAGACAGAATTGTTCGCAATGCGGCCGGTTGGGTGAGCAGCTCTTCCTGCACTACCTGTACCGAGGTGTTTATCTCTACACCGGGCAGGCCGGAGAAGCGGGCCACCACTGTTTTCAGCAGCACGGGGATAGCAACGCGTTCCACGGCGCCTTGCGGCTCTTCGTCGTGCTCCAGCCGGGTGAGCGCCATGATATTGTCTACCAGTCCCTGTAATTTATGCAGCTCGTCCTGTTCCAGGCGCAGGTATCTTTCTGTTTTTTCCGGGTCTTTGCTGCCGCCAAAGGTAAGCAGCGCTTCGTTGGTAGCGGTGAGGATAGCGACCGGCGTTTTCAGTTCGTGGGTGATATTACTGATGAAGTCGTTTTTCATGGTCTCCAGCTTCTTCTGCCGGATGATGATCCGCCACAGTACCCATATGCAGCCGGTGATGAGCAATATCATGCAAAAAGACGATAGCAGCGGCCATAGTATTTTCACCAGCAGGAAGGTGCCGGCGCCCTCAAACCGGGCGATGATGGTCCGGGGTGTTTGCAGGGAGCTGGAGCGGATAGCTACTATCTTTTCATCGGGCGTGATGGTGGTATCTTTTTTCAGGATGGTGATGGTAAAAGGCAGGGCGATATGCCGGTTGTCCAGCTCTTCGCGGTAGTACTTATTGAGTAGTGTGGTATCTACTGCCACGATGTTGCTGAAAGCGAAGATGCTGGCCAGAAAGCGGTTCATGTCCGCGCCTACGTCCTGCAGCCGGAAGTTCTGCTGGATGATGGTATTGCCTTGCTGTTGCCCGTTGTTGCTGGTGATGACCTTCACCAGCCCGGTATCTGCGTTTGACAGGAGGGTGTCGGCAATGTCGCCGGCGGTGAACTGGAAGGTGCGCCGGTGGCGTGACGGCTGGGTGCTGTCTTTACTTCGTGACTGGCCTTCCAGCTGTTTAACGGAAGCGATCACGGCGCGGTCGTAAGCTTTCTGCAGGCCGTCAGACACTACCTGCACAAAACTGGTCTGCTGGCTTAGCCAGGCTGTCCGCAGCCAGTACAGCTGGAAAGCCAGTACCGCCAGCGCGGTCGGGATGGTGATCCACCATATCCGTTTAACAATGAAGTCCATCTTACAAAGATAGCCGAAGCCATCATGCCGGCAACGCCGGATTAACACTCATTAACACTTTTGCAAGGATGGTTAACAAAAGCCTTCGCCCGTAAAGATAACGGCATAAAAAAAGCGGGTCATCTCCAAAGAGATGACCCGCTTCAATGTTTGTAACGGTTTATTTCTTTTGCTGTGCCAGGAAGCTCACCAGCGCTGCAAATTCTTCATAAGACAGCGCGTTGGCAAGGCCTGCGGGCATCATGGATGTTTTCATTTCCTTCCGGCTGAGGATATCTGCCGTCTTCACCGTATATACTTCCCCTGCAATATCTCTCAACACTACCTTGGCGGCTGTTTCTTCCGTCACGAAGCCTACATAGCTCTTATTGCCTTTAGCCGTGATGGTGACAGTGGCAAATCCCTGGGAGATAGAGGCGTTGGGTTTCAGGATGGATTCGGCGATCCGCTCGCGGTTCATAATAGAGCCGATTTGTCCCATGAAAGGACCTTTCATCTTTTCGCTTCTGCTGAGACTGTGACAGGCAACGCAGCCCTGGTTGGTAAAGAGGATCTTTCCTTTGGCGGCGTCTCCTTTTATTTGTTTCACTGCGATGAGCACATCTTCGATTGATGATTTGCCCACCTGTCCTTTTTTATTTTTTATTTTTTCCAGGTCGACTTTAACTTCTTTGGCGGCCACGGGTTCTGTTGGTTTCAGCGGGGCGAAGGCCGCTATCTCCATCCTGTGGCGGGCGTCGAGGTCGCGGTAGAGGTTCATGTTAGCCGGACCGGTTTTCTGTGCTTCTCTCTTCAGGAATTTTTCGATGACGGGTGATCCGGCCCACAGTACCGCTTTGTAATAGGGGCCATGGGAGTCCGGGCGCGTTCCCCACCACCAGGAGGCGTCGTAGGCGTCTTCTTTTTTATAGAGCCGTGCGAGGGTGGTCAGGATCTGTCTTTTCACCTTTGGACTTTTCGACAGGCGGTAGGCGGCGATCAGCCCGTTCACTGCTTTCTCTTCATGCACATAACGCAGGGCCCACAGGGCCAGGGTGGCGTTTGGACCGTTGATGGCGGCTATCAGCGCGTCTGTGGCCTGCAGTTCCACCAGCGCCCGCACGGCCAGGTGTGGCAGTACAATGGCGGCATTGGGTGTAGCATGGGGGCCTTCGGGGCTTTTCAGCGGCGCCACAAAAGAGGCCGGTACTTTTGTCTGTAGCAAAGCGGTGGCGGCATCCACGCGGCCTAAACGGCCGAGGCCCACGATCGCAGCGGCCTGCACGCGGGGTGAGGCATCCCGGAGTGCCTCCAGGAAAGGTTGCTCCGGAACATCCGCCAGTAGACCTTTACGGTCTGCCAGGGCTCTCAGTGCGTGTTCACGGAGGCTGGCATCTTTTGTCAGGCCCACCAGCGCGGTAATGCCCTCTTTGCCGGTAGCCTGCGCGTAGGTGTAGAGGCCTGCTACGCGTGCATACAGTGGCAGCTGTGCGTCAGCCGCTATCTGCAGCGCGGCGGCTGTTCCCTGCGCGTCGGCGCGCCGGAGCAGTTCCTGCGAGGCGGTTAAGCGGGCCACGGCGCTGGCTGACTTCAGCATGGCTGCCAGTTCCGCCACAGAGGCCTTGGCCGGATCAGGAAAGGCGGTATAGGTCCAGTTGTTGGGGACTGCCCTGACAACAAATCCTATCGTATCGCTGCCGGAATAGCCGGCGCCATCCCAGGCGGAGAGGTAAAGCCGGCCGGAGCCGTCCACATCGAGGTCGGTAATCTGGGGCAGCGCTATAAAATCTTCTTCTTTTTGTGTGAAGGTGGGGCCGTCGGGCGTTACCCGGTGGATATAGAGCATACTTCTGCCCCAGTCGGCCATCATGGGAACATTGTTGTATTTCGCCGGCCAGGTGGGTTCGGACATAAATAAGGCGCCGGTGCCGGAGCCGCCGCCCAGGTCTGCCAGTGCGGGAATGATTTCATCGGTAAAGTGCTGGAACAATACCGGGTAACCATATTCGCCGGTCTGCAGATGGTGGGAGAACCGTACGTTCCATCCGCCGCCGTCGTTGGTGTTTTCCCGGGTAAAGATGTTCATATAGGGATCGATGGCCACGTCGTACACGTTGCGGGTGCCATGAGAAAATACTTCCATCTCGGTGCCGTCGGGGCGCACCCTTACGATTCCTCCGCCCAGCATAGTGAGCTTTTTACCGGAACGGTCGGTAGCGTTGTGAAAGCCGAAGTCACCCACGGCGATGTAGATCCAGCCGTCGATGCCCATGCGGATACCATTGGTAGCATGGTCGGTGCCGCGCTCCTGGATATATTTGGTGTTGCTGAGGTGCTCCACCAGCGGGGTGGGAGGGCCGTCGGCTTTGCCATCGCCGTCTTTATCTTCAAAAACTACCAGCGCCATGCCGGTGGCTTTGCCTGTTTCGCCGGAGAAGGTGGTGTGCAGTACGAAGACCTGCGGGCCCATCACGATGATGCCGCGGGGGTTGTCCACTACGGCAAATTCGGTATGCTGGTCCATTTTGCCGTCATTGTCCCGGTCCACCAGTTTCAGTATCCGGCCTTTGCCTGCGTCTTTGCCAAGGGAGCCCATCATGTCTACTCCGACAAACACTTCGCCCGTGGGCGCTACCGCCAGGCACGCAGGGCTGGGGGTAATGGAGGGGCCGGAAAACCGGGTGATGCGGAGGTCAGGGGGCGTAGGCGCGGGCGTGGTTTGCGAATACCCTGAAAATGGTTTTACTGTGAAAAGCGCTGAAAGGGAACAAATCAACGCAACTGGAAGTTTGGTCATTGTTTACTGCTTGTGTAATATGGTGGAATTAAAAATGCATGAATAGCAGGTCAAGATATAAAAAAATAAAATTTATTTATAGCCTTTTATCCACTCCCTTACATAGCAGTAAAAAAGCGGGTGTTACTAAAGAACACCCGCTGTGTATTTAAAGTGTGAACAGCATATCCCGTAACTTATACCATTCCGCTTCACCTTCGTCGTCGTAGTCCCCGTTGATCATCACTATTGCTGCCCGTTTGGTGGCATAGTTGACATACAGTTGCATGTGGCTGCCCGGTACGTCGCCGCCGTGACCGAAGATATCCTCGTTGCCCACTTTGCGGTGTTGCCAGAAAAGCCCGTAGACGTCCTGTGCCCGGGGATACTGTACTTTGCCCATGGCTTCCAGCGTACTGGCGGCGATGATTTGTTTGCCGTCTTTCGCACCGTTGTTCACCAGCATCCTCGCGAAAGTGCTGAGGTCTGCCAGGCTGGCATGCAGGCCGCCGGTGCAATAGTCCACCATGCTGTAGTTGCCGAGGGGCTGCCGGTCAATACCATAAGGCATGGCAAAAGGCTGTGTGGCATAATCGCGCAGATGCCATACGAGCGCCGTGGTACCCAGCGGAGCGATGAACTGGCGGTAGGACCAGGCGCCGAAGTCTTCTTTCACGGTCAGCTCCACAATGTAGGCTGCCAGTGCGGAGCCCACGTTGCTATAGCTGAATATCGTGGTGTTGCGGTCGTCGTGGAAGCTGCTGCCGGCGTAATATTTCCCGGCGGGGGTCAGCATCCCGCGTACAAATTCCGACAGCGGCATGGGATGGTCTGTGCCCGGCACGATAAAGTCTGTCAGCAGCCGGAGCGCATAGGTGGAGTCGCAGATGCCGGAGGTGTGCGACATCAACGCGCGCAGGGTGATTTTCCTGTCGGGGTTTTTAGGATTTTGCACCTTAAACGGCAGGTAGGTGTTGATATCCATATCCAGGTTTAGTTGACCGTTTTCTACCAGCCGCATGATGCTCAGACCAATGAGCGGTTTGGCGAAAGAGCCGATTTTGAAAACGGTTTTCGCCGTTACGGCTTCTTTTTTCTCCACATTGGCCATGCCGGAGGTTTTAGACCATATGATGCCATCGGGGCCTACCAGGGCCACGGCTACGCCGGGAATCTTCACCCGGTCGGTCAGTACGGCGATCTGTTTCTCTACGTTCTCTGTTTTGAATGGTGCGGAAGGAGAGGTGTCGTCTTTGTCTTTCTTTTTGCAGGCGCAGAAGGCCAGCAGCAGTCCAAGCCCGAGGCAGTAGTTTCTCATCATTTTTTTCTGCAAATGAAAGCAGGATAGTGTGGACGGGCGACGGGTATTATAGGAACAGGGGTATGGCGGCAGCCAACAAACGGTTATGTACAACAATAGCCGGATAGGGGTAGCGGCAGACGAGCCGCGTATTATTGGTAGACTAAATCAGCCGGTTGGTGAGGTGAACGGTTACCTTCGTTTCCCGGTGGCTTTTCGAAACAATGGAAATACAAGCAAGCGAGTGGAAAAAAATCATATCCATCTTCCAGCATTTGGTACCAGCGGTGGTGTTATACCTGATCATAGGGATGAACGATTATCAGCCGCAATGGCAACCGGTCATGAAAGTGCTGGCTACCCTGTTTATTCTTATAGCTCCTTATGTAAACCAGTATGTGCTGGTGCCGGTACTGCTGCTGCGGTTCCGGTACTATGCCTATGCCGCGGCAGTGATGGCGCTGCTCTCGTTGTTGCTGGGGGTGACGTATTGGGTGGAGCCGCTGGTAGCGCCCATGTTAAAAGAGGGGAAGGTCTTTGAGCCTTACCAGCTGCAGGATGTATGTGTGTTTTTTGTGATGATGTTGTCGCTGGTGGCGGCCTCTACAGCCATACCGCTGTTCTGGCAATGGATGCAGGCCAGCTATCATCGGGCGGCAAGCCTGCAGACGGAGCTGGAGAACCTGAAGAAGCAGTTGTCGCCGCACTTCCTGTTTAACACGCTCAATAACCTGGACACGCTGATATATGCTGATCAGCAGCGGGCTTCTGCCGTGGTGCACTCCCTTTCGCGGCTGCTGCGTTATCAGCTGTACCTTTCGGGCAGCGGGCAGGTACGCCTGCGGCAGGAGCTGGACTTTATCACCGATTTCCTGTACCTGGAGCAACTGCGGCACGACGTGCTGGAGATAAACATCAGGGTAGAGGACGATGTACAGGATGTATTGTTACACCCCTTCCTGTTAATGCCTTTTGTGGAGAATGCAGTGAAACACAATGATTATAACGGAAACGCCTATATACATTTGCGGCTGTCTGCTGCCGCCGGCTGCCTACGGTTTACCTGTTCCAACCCTGTGGCCCGCGAGGCGGCGCCTGCAGGGGGTGCGGGGTTGAACAACGTGCGCCGCCGGTTGTCGCTGTTGTACCCGGACCAGCATATGCTGCATACGGATAATAACGGCCAGGTATATACGGTAGCTTTAACCATCAACATATGAATTGTATTGTTATTGACGATGAGCCACTGGCGAGAGAGAAGATCCGGTTGCTGGTAGCGCAGGACGTATCGCTGCAGCTGCTGGGTTGTTTCCCGGCGGCGGACAAGGCGGCGGATTTTATGGAGCTGAACCCTGTAGATCTCGTATTCCTCGACGTACAGATGCCCGGTGGGTCGGGGCTGGATTTTGCGCGGCAGCTGCCGCCGGAGGTGCTGGTGATCTTCACCTCCGCGTATGCGGAATATGCCCTGAACAGCTACGATGTGAACGCGATCGACTACCTGGTGAAGCCCGTGCATCCCGCACGTTTTGCACAGGCGGTGCAGAAAGCGATGGACTTCGCCGATATGAAACGGCACCGGAAGCAGCAACAGCAGCATACTGCGGCCCTGCACCAGGACCATGTGTTTGTGCGGGCCGACAGGCGTCTTCACCGGGTGGTGTTCAGCGACTGCCAGTATATTGAAGGGATCAAAGATTACTGCATATTACACCTGTCTGACCGCAAGCTGATGGTGGGCATCAACCTGAAGGCGCTGCTGGAACAGCTGCCCCAGGATATCTTTGTAAGGATCAGTAAATCGGTAGTGGTTAATTTCCGGCATGTGTCCAGCCTGAACCACCAGGACGTGCGGATAGGAGAAGCGGAGCTGTTGATCGGCAATGCTTACCGCGAATACCTTTTCTCCTTTTTCGTGGAACATCACGTGGTAGGGAGATGATCGATTTTTTGTTGAAGCGTTTGTTTCTCCGGTTGGGTTTTGGAGAGATGCCATGCCTGTTGCAGGTGTTGTAACGCCTGCTGATTGTCGATGCCCTGATACAGTTCGCCCAGCAGGGCATGGTAGTAAGGGTTGCCGGAAAGGCCCAGCTTCTCTGCTTCGGGGAGGGCTGCCGCTTTGCCTTTTACTTTCGAGAGGGCGAAGGTCCGGTTGAGCGCCGCTACCGGCGAGTACTGCAGCTGTAGCAGCCGGTTGTACAGCTGTAAAATATTATCCCATTTTTCCGGCGTGTCTTCTTTGATGGTATGCCACCAGGCGATGGTAGCCTCCAGGTGGTAGGCGGATAAGGCGGTACCCTGTGACGCGGCATGCAGGTAGCCGGCGCCTTCGGAGATAAGGGTACGGTTCCATAAAGATTCATCCTGGTCCTGGTAGAGGATCAGGGCGCCGTTTTCGTCTTGCCGTGCCGGCAGCCGGGAGGCATGAAAACACATGAGGGCCATGAGCGCGTTCACGGCAGGCGTATTGGTCAGCGGATTGTCCAGCAGCAGCCTGGTGAGGCGCATGGCTTCTATGCACAATTCTTCACGGATCACGGTGTCCTTGCTTTCGGAGTAGTAGCCTTCATTGTACAGCAGGTAGAGCGTAGTGAGCACCGCGTTTAGCCGTTGAGGTATGGCGGCTGCTTCCGGCATTTCGATGGCTACTTTTTCCGTCCGCAGTTTTTCACGGGCGCGGAACAGGCGTTTGTTAATGGTTTCTTTGTTCGACAAAAAAGCATTCGCGATTTCATCGATGCCGAAACCGCAGAGGATGCGCAGGGCCAGGCCTATCTGCGCTTCGGGAGGTATACACGGATGACACACGGCAAACAGCATCTGCAGCTGGCTGTCGCTGATATTTTTATCGGAGAGGTCTATCTCAGGAGCAGGCGTATCGGTGGTCTGTTTCAGCTCCGGCACTATTTTCTCGTGGAACATATGCGCGCGGGCGAAATAATTTTTCGCCTTATTTTTCGCCACCACATACAGCCAGGCGGTAGGGTTTTCCGGAACGCCTTTGTAGGACCATGTCTCCATGGCCAGCAGGAAAGTCTCGCCGGCAATATCTTCTGCCAGTTCGATATGATCGATACCAAAGTGTTTACAGAGGACCGCCGTAATTTTGGAGAATTCGGTCCTGAATAAATGCGGTATTAACTCCTGCTGCTGCATAACCGAAAGTTAAGCTCCTGCCTCGCGGAGGCAGGAGCTGTTATTGTATCAACAATGCATATCTTCTTCCCGGATGATCTTTCTTACTTCTACGGTATTGCCTTCGCCGCCTAAAATAGGGCAGTCTTTGGCAAAATTAGCGGCTTCGTCGGCAGATTCGGCCCTGACGATAATATAACCGCCCAGTGTTTCCTTGATTTCTCCGAAAGGTCCGTTGGTAACCATTTTGTTATGGTGTACCACGCGGGCGTCGTCAAACAGCAGGCCGTTGCCCAATACATATTTGTTTTGTGCAGCGATGCCGCCGATCCAGTCCATGGTGGCTTTCATCCATATCTGCATTTGTTCGGGAGAGGCAATTTTCTTACCATCTTCGTGGCGGAAAATCAACATAAATTCGTCCATGATGAGTGCGTTTTTGTTGTCAGGAATATTGTTTCAGAACACCCCTTAACAAATGGAAATTACCAAATTGGACAGCTGCCGGAAAAAATATTTCCCTGCCGGGAAATCGTTTATTGTATCACCAGCTTGACGGAGTCAACCGATAGCCGGCTTTTGAGCCACTGCTGTACTTTCATTTTCTCTGCCGGTTTTATTTTCCGGGAGAAGCCCGCCATGACGACCATACAGGTGTCTGTGCTGCTGCTGTCGGGCCGGCGGAAGACCATGGGAGAGGCCGCATAATACTGGCAATAGGGGAATAAGGCTTTCAGCTCGCCGGTAAGATCGGGCGGCGCCGGCGTTGGGGCTGCCGCGGGGACGTTCGCCTGGCGGCTGCTGTCCCGGCGAAACACATCTTCCAGTATGCTGGCTTTGATTTGGGAGAAATCGATCTCTTGTTTGGCGTTAAGCCCCTGTCTGACGATCAGCTGTGTATGATGCAGGTTGTACTGCTGCATGCTGCCCCTGATGCGCGTGATTGTTGTGTCGGCAAGTGCTGCGCCGATCAGCAGCAGGTTGATCTCCTTTTGCTGCGGGTGGTAAACGAAGCTCCGGTTCACTACCTGTGTATTGTTGAAGTTAAAGGCGTCCCGCACGAAGTTCCGTGCATTGTTTTCAAAGATGCTTTTATCCACAATGCGGTAAGCCAGGTAAATGCTGGGGACAATGGTGACGATCGTAATGAGAAGGATATAGCGGGACACTTTCCGTTCATATTTTTTGTCTTCGAAGCGGCGCTTCCGGTAGCGAAGGAAGCGTGCGATCAGGAAGGTGCTGAGGCAGATAAAGATACTGTTGATAAAATACAGGTACAGCGCGCCGGCGAAATACAAGAGGTTGCCGTTGGCCAGCCCGTAGCCTGCTGTGCACAGCGGGGGCATGAGTGCGGTGGCGATGGCTACGCCGGGAATCACATTGCTTTTCTCCTGGCGGGTGGAGGCTATCATACCCGCCAGCCCGCCGAGAAAGGCGATGAACACGTCCCATACTGAGGGCGTGGTGCGTGCCAGCAGCTCCGATTGCGCGTCATGCAGCGGGGTGACCAGGAAGTAAACCGTGGAGGTGGCGATGCTGATCACAGTGGCAATGAGCAGGTTGCGGCTGCCTTTTTTCAGGAGGTCGAAGTCACTGATGCCGATGCCCAGCCCGATGCCCATGATAGGGCCCATCAGCGGGGAAATGAGCATGGCGCCGATGATGACGGCCGTGGAATTGACGTTGAGCCCGATAGACGCAATGAAGATGGCGAATATCAGCGTCCACAGGTTGGCCCCCTTAAATTCGGAGCTTTTGGTGATACTGGTGATCACGGCCGCTTCGTCGGCCTTGTCAGCGTGCAGATTGAACCGCCGTTGCAACGTAATACGAACTGTTCTCCGGATACGGGATTCCTGAAAGCTTTTTGCCATAGCAGTAAGATGTAACAGACAATTAATGGATTAACAATCCTGCGCCTGCTTTCGTTCACGCAGCAGTCCTGCAGGGAAAATCACGTAAAAGCGGGATTTTCTGTCTGTTCTGATTATTTTAAATTGTTAGTATTTCTAATCACTCAAACCGGTAAATTATGAAAAAGAAACCCGCAGCCAAATTAAAACTGGCTAAAATCAAAGTGGCCGCCCTCAGCCAAACCGTTGTGGCAGAAGATCATAACCGCACCCTGCCGATCACGCAACACAAAACCTGCCCTGAAACTTTCTGGGTTTGCTAGTCTCGCAAAGGTTGGGTAAGAGAGCAAAGAACGCAGAGAAAGCGCTTGTTGATAAGCGAGCCGAGAAGGCGGATATCTTTGTTTAATCTTATGGTATAAGAACGCAAAGAAAGCGAATACTATAGGCCGTTGGCTATTGTATTTATCCTTTACAATAACTATTTTGGGAGGGATATATATTATAATCAACCAAATATAAGATTCGCTTTTTTTGCGTTCTTAATTTTTTCTTATAAAATCTTTGCGTGATGAACATTTCCAGAAGGAATTTCCTGTGGCAAGGTACCCTGGCACTGGCGGGGGCCACGCTTTTATCCAGGCCGCTGCTGGCGGCAGGCGCCAAAAAAGAGGTGATGGGCATACAGCTGTACTCCATCCGGGCGGACATGAAAAAAGATCCCCTGGGCACGCTCAAACAGCTGTCGGCCATGGGCTACCGCCATGTGGAACACGCTAATTACGTGAACCGTAAATTCTACGGCTACGCTCCCACGGAGTTTAAAAAAGTACTGGCCGACCTGGGGCTGTCCATGCCCAGCGGTCATACCGTATTGGGACGCACCCACTGGGACCCTGCCGCCAGGGACTTTACCGATGCCTGGAAATATACGGTGGAGGATGCAGCAGTGGTAGGGCAGAAATTCGTTGTCAGCCCCTGGCTTGATGAAAGCCTGCGCCAAAACTACGATGACTTCAAAGCCTATATGGAGGTCTTCAATAAATCCGGAGAGCTGTGCCGCAAGTCAGGCATGAAGTTCGGTTATCACAACCATGATTTTGAATTCAGCCAGGAGCTGAACGGGCACAAGCTGTTCGACCTGATCCTGGAAAATACGGACCCGGCGCTGGTGGCGCAACAGCTGGACATTGGCAATATGTACCATGCCGGCGGGGTGGCGCTGGAGATCATGCGCAAATACCCTGGCCGTTTTGAGCTGATGCATGTAAAAGATGAAATCAAAGCTGCCGGCAAAGGGGAGATGGGCAGCGCCTTCGAGAGCACCGTGCTGGGCAAAGGCGTGATCCCGGTAAAAGAGGTGATAGACCTGGGCCGCAAATCCGGCGGCACCAAATATTTTATCGTGGAACAGGAGTCTTACCAGTCACTGACCCCGCTGGAATCTGTCAACCAGGACCTGGTGGCCATGAAAAAATGGGGCTTCTGAGCCAACTGTATATGCTTCACATAAAACGGGCCTTCTCCGCCGGAGAGGCCCGTTTTTATTTGCCTTTATTCGTGATGCCTAGCCGCGTGGAGGGTCATAGCTGACCATCCAGGCCACGCCAAATTTGTCAGTCAGCATACCAAAGTAAGAACCCCAGAACTGGTCGGCCATGGGCATGGTTGTTGAACCGCCTGCTGCCAGTCCGCCGAACAGTTTATCCGCATCCGCCTTACTGTCTGCCGAAACAGAGATGGAGAAGTTAGTGCCTATGATCACCTTGCCCATATGCGAAGGGGCGTCGCTGCCCATCAGGATGGAACCGTTGCCAATAGGCAGGGCGATGTGCATGATCTGGTTTCTTTCGCCTTCCGGGGGCGTATACTCCGGGGGGCTGTCGCTGAAACGCATGATCATAGCGAATTCACCGCCAAAAACAGATTTGTAGAAATTAAAAGCTTCTTCACAGTTACCTGAAAATGTCAGGTACGGATTGAGTGCAGATGCCATGGGATTACAGTTTTAATGTGAATGAATATTTTCGAACATTGCATTTATAATTCAAAAGTACAATCCATGCATTAATTCGTCGGGGGGCAATCAAGACATTCGGAGAGGTATATTACGACTTTTTTTATTTATGCAGCGAAATCAGCAGCAAAATAACAATTCCTTCTCTTAGCCTTTTGAGGGCTTTCCGCATATGTTGTTCTACGGTGTTGACAGAGATGCCCAATGTGTCTGCGATTTCATTGTTGGACATGTGATTGTTCCGGCTTAGGAGAAACACGGTGCGGCATTGATCGGGGAGGGCCTGTACCTTTTGCTGGAGCGCCTTGAGGAGGTCTGTGCGGTACAACTGCTGGGTGGTGTCTTCTACCGTGGCCGGTTGCTGTTGCGCGGCCAACGTAGTGTGTTGCTCCCGTACCAGCGTCTTGCGGAAATAGTCGTAGGTCTTATGCCGTAGTATCACCTGCAGATACGCGGCGACATTGTCCAGGTGATATTCTTTTTTATAATAAAATGCCAGCAGGCTCTCCTGTGCCAGTTCTTCGGCGATGTAGCGGTCTTTCGTTTTCTGATAGGCCGTCGTTACCAGCTGCGGAAAATACCGGCGGTACAGGCACGCAAATGCTGCCTCATCGCCGCTTTCCCAGAGCGATAATAATGATTGGTCGTCCTTATGTATTTCGTGATAGTTCAAATAATTCAAATCAAAGCATCAACGGTGGCGGGATAAAGATAAAATCTTTTGTTAAAAATCAACCGCTAAAAAAAATATCCGGGAGGAGTAACGGCAGGACTGCTGGCATCCGTCATACCCTCACCCGCTCGTTTTATTAGAATAAAAAATATTTGTACAACGGGTAACGGTAGCGCCCCGCAGCCACGTCAAACCAATGTATGGAACAGGAAAAACTGCATCAGTTACTTGAAAAATATCATGCCGGCCAGTGCAGCGATGCTGAACTGGAAGCTTTGCAGCAATGGTATGAAAGCCTGGGAGGCGTGCCTGAGCCGCCTCACTGGGACGTAACGGATGATGCTTATCTGCGGGACCACTACGCTGCTTTCCAGCAGCGTGCCACGCTGCAGCCTGTCACCCATCGCCGCCGTACCTGGAAAAAGGTGGCCGCCGCGGCGGCTGTCATAACCGTTTGCGGCCTGCTGACCCGGTACTTTTATCCATTGCCCGCCACCGATGTCCATCAGCCGGTGGCTGCTGTCACCGTTCAGGAAACACCGAAGCCACCGGCGCCGGAGGAAGTGGTGAATTACGACCGGCACCTGGTGCTGCCCGACAGCTCTGTCGTACTGTTGCGCGCAGGCAGTTCCCTGCAACTGTCAGCCGCCTTCGACCAGGCGGACCGCCTCGTGAACTTACAGGGCGAAGCGTATTTTGATGTACGCCGGAATGCCCGTCATCCTTTCATCGTAAGGTGTGCTAACGTATATACGTACGTGTTGGGGACCGCTTTTAACATCAACACTGCCGGGAAAGACAGGCAGGTGACCATTACCGTTACCAGCGGAAAAGTGCGGGTAGAGCGGGAGCATGAGACCGTGGCCGTACTGACGAAAAACCAGGCGCTCACGTTCCGCAACCAACAGCAACCGATACCGGCCACCCTGGAGAACGTTACGCCCACCGTGGCATGGATGGCCAAAGACCTGCTGTTTAACGAAACCAGCCTTGAGACGATCTGCCAGCGGCTGTCTGCCCGCTACCAGGTGCATTTTACCTTTGAGCGGCAGGTGAACAAAGAAAAACGGGTTACCATCACCGATGCCTTTTATGGGACCGAATCACTGAACGATATACTGGATATCGTCTGTACTACCCTTGGATATACCTATTCCGTTACAGGCACTACTGTAACCGTCACAACGCAGTAATCATCCGTTCATACGGAAATTCAAAAATCAACCAAGCCTTATCATCATGAGGAAAGTATGCCTGTTGCTATTATTTGCCTTGCATGTGCACCTGGGTTATGCCCAGATCTTACAGAAAACCATCAGCCTGTCTTTCGAACACCAGCCACTGTCAACCATCCTGACAGAAGCGGGTAAACAGGCAGGATGTAAAATCTCTTTTCCGGCAGACGAAGTGGCCGGCTGGAATGACATGTCTTTCCACTGTAACGGTAAACCGCTGGGCGAAGCGCTCGCGCAACTGTTGACCGATACCGACCTTGGTTATAAAGCGCTGCCCAACGCCATCGTGGTGTTCCGTAAAACGGCGCCGCCGGTGAGCCGCCAGCAGGAGCGTACCGTACTGCTGAAAGGCATTGTGAAAAATGAACAGGGTGCCCCTTTGCCTTATGTCACCATCGCCGTGGGCACCACCGGTGTAATGACTTCCGGCAACGGCGTCTTCGTGCTCTCCAATGTAGGCGCCAAAGCCACCGTAAGGGTGTCTTGCGTGGGATATGAACCACGCACTTTCGTGGCAGAAGACCTGGCGGCTGTATCCGAAGTGGTGCTGAAATTCGGACGCCATAGCCTCGGTGTGGTGGAAGTGAGCACCGCCTACCAGCGTATCCGCCCGGAACAGAGCACCGGCGCTATCGCAGCCATCGGCACCAAAGAATATGAATCGCGTATCAGCACCGATTTTTTATCCGGTATACAAAACAAACTGCCGGGTGTGCTCATCAATAAAGACATGCAGTTCGAAGGGAACTCACTGTTCCAGATCAGGGGGCTGTCAACTATTTCGGCCAATAAACAGCCGCTCATCGTAGTGGATGGTTATCCCACAGAGCTGACGCTGGACGCCATCAATCCCAATGAAATCAAATCCGTGACGGTACTTAAAGACGCCGCTTCCGCTACTATCTACGGGGTGCGTGCTTCCAACGGGGTAATCATCATTGAACGGAAGCAGGCAGAAATAGGCCGTACCAAATTTGCTTTTCGTACTACCCTCGGCGTTACAGGGAAAGAAAAATATAACACCTACCGCCTGGCGCCCAGTTCAGCTAAACTGAATTACCTGCGTGATTCGTATAAAGACGGTGATGATATACCGGCAGACTGGTCTGTATACCGCAACTCTTATAATTTTTATCAGCCCGGGTTCGAAGTCCTCCTGGACAAAAAAGCAGGGTATATCACGCAAGCCCAGCTGGAAGAGCGTTTCGCAGCCATGGGCGCTTATAATAATGCGGCCGACTACAGCCGGCTGTTCCTACGTTCGGCCGTAAACCAGCAATATGACCTGAATCTGTCTGGCGGCACGCAGCAGGCTACTTATTATGTGTCTGCCAACTATACGGCCAACCGGTTCACCAAAATGAATAACAGTGACAGCAGGTTCCTGCTTTCCGGCCGTGCCAATTACAATTTTAATAAGCGGTTTTCCCTGGAGCTGACCACCGATTACCTGGAAACAAAAAATCTGCTTGCGCCGGTGCCCAATTTTATGGACGTGTACGGGTATGAACGTTTTCAGAACGCCGATGGCAGTCCTGCCCCGATTTTCGCCGGCTCCAATATGAACCCGGTGTTTAACGATACCATCATCAAGAAGGGGTTGTACGATAATATGAACTACCCGTTAGTGAACATGAACGAGATCAAAGACCGGAACAGAACAGTGAACAATAAAGTGATCGCTAATTTCAGTTACCGTATCGGTCACGGCTTTACGCTCAAATTTGGTGGTATCTACGAGAACTCCCGCGCAGACCTGAAACATTATGCCAGCGAAAAATCCTCAGAGGCGCGTCAGTACGTGAACGCCTATGCGGAACAGACGCCCACCGGCATCCTTTTCAATGTGCCGAAGGGCGGTTACATCAACCAGATGAACAGCAGCGCTGTGAGCTATACCTTGCGTGCACAGCTGGACTACAATAAGATTATCAGGGACCAGCATTCGTTCAACGTGATCCTCGGCGCTGAAAACCGGAAGGTAGTGGCGGAGACCTCCACCAGCGCTACTTTTGGATACAACGATCAAACGCTGTTGCAACAGCCGGTAGATTACAATAAGATCCTCACCGGCTACTGGGTTTCTAATTTTGCCGGACGTAATCCCACTTTAGTATATGACAGGCTTTTCGGGAAAACCTACCAGGAAGATCGTTATGTGTCCGGCTACTTCAACGGCGTATATGCGTTCCGGGGAAAATACTCGCTGACGGGCAGCGTGCGGGTGGACCAGTCCAACCTGTTCGGCACCGATCCTCGTTTCCGTTATAAGCCGCTGTGGTCAGTAGGCGCCGCCTGGAACATCGATCAGGAAGCTTTCCTGCAACATGCCACCTGGCTGGATGCCCTTAAACTTCGTGTGGCTTATGGTTTTAACGGTAATACTTCCAAAGCGAGCATTCCGCAGATCGTGGCTAAATACGCTACCAACCTGCGCACATCGCCAACTTCCACTTCGCTGAACCTGGCTTCAATGGAGAATGCGGCCCTGCGCTGGGAGCAGACCAAAAACTTCAATACCGGTCTGGACTTCCGCTTTTTCGGTAGCATCTACGGCAGCCTGGACTACTACCAGCGTAACAGCGTGGACCTGCTGGCAGCCGCCCAGTTGGATCCTACCAAAGGCGCCAGCAGCGCTATGCTGAACGCCGCTTCTATCCGTAACCAGGGCGTGGAGCTCAACCTCCATGCAGACTGGATCACGCGGAAACGGTTCAACTGGAACACCGGCATCGCGCTGGCGCGTAACACCAACAAAGTGCTGGACCTGTATGTCAACAATAAATTAAATTCCTATACCTATCTGACCAATAATTATGTAGTGGGTTATCCGGCCGGTGCAGTGTTCAGCTATCGTTTCGCCGGGCTGGATACTGCCGGCCTGCCCCTGATGTACAACGCCGCCGGAAAAGTGAAAACACCCGGTTATGCCGCGCTGGACGAAGGACTCAGCGACCTGGAATACAACGGAGCCGGTATCCCCACTATCACCGCCGGTATCAGTAACCGGTTTGATATCGGGAACTTTTATGTGTACTGCATGATCGACTACTATGGCGGCTTCAAAACCAGGATCCCCGCGCCTTCCATTTATGACAGCAGGCCGCAGGCCGGCGCCGAGAATTATTTCCGGGAGAAAGGGGATGAGCAGCGTACTGATGTGATGGGCCTGTATCCTTACTGGTTGTACAATGCTTATCATTCTTATGTGTACAACTACGCCAATACGCGGGTGGTCAACGGCGCTTACCTGGTGCTGCGCGATGTGACCGTGTCTTACAACTTCCGTAAGCTGCCTGCCATACAAAGGATGGGCTTTACCAACTTCGAAGTGAAATTACAGGCTTCCAACATCACGACCATCGGCCTGAATAAATATAACTACAGCATCGCCACCGGCAACTATGCCAGGAGGTTCCTGGTGCCAACGTACACCATCGGTCTGTTCACCAATTTCTAATGTATCAACAGTAATATATGCGCAACAAATGGATGATATATGGAATGGCTGCCCTGCTTACAACGGCGGCCTCCTGTAAGAAATACCTGGATGTGGAGCCTGTCGGCAAAACCATCCTGACCAACGTAAGCGACTACGATTTGTTCCTGAACAGCCAGGACTTGACCTCCAGCGGTGCGCGGGAGCTGAACCTGTTGTCTGACGATGTGGATGTCACTACCATTCCCCAAACGCCTGACAGGGTGGAAGACCTGGTGTATTTGTGGGCCAACCAATATACCGTTGACACGAAGATACCGCCCGCTTTCTGGGGCAAGCACTACGGGAATATCTATCGTTATAATGCGGTGCTGGCAGGTATCGACGCAGCGGGCAATGGCACGGTGAGGGATAAACGCCGTATCAAAGCAGAGGCTTTGCTGGGAAGGGCTTTCGAATACCTGTACCTGGTGAACCTGTATGCGAAGCCTTATAACGCCGCTACCGCCCCCAAAGACCTGGCCGTACCGTTTATGACGTCTGTGGACATTGCCAAAGAGACACCGCCCCGCAGTACGGTAGCAGAAATCTACGACCGTATCATCAGCGATATCAATACCGCCATTCCTGATTTGAACGCCAGCAACACGGGCAATCGTTTCAGAGGTGCTGCTACAGCCGCCTACAGCGTGCTGGCGCGTGCCTACCTCTGCATGGGCCGTTACGAAGATGCGGCGAAGAACGCACGGCTTGCGTTGGGAGACAATCCGCCGGCTATAATAGACTACAATACCATCACGAATAAATCAGCTATTCCGAATATGGCTATCCGGCCGTTCGACCTGTATGCGCGGTATTCCACCAACGCATCTTCCAGGGAGTATCCTACGATCGCTTTCCTGAAGATGTTTGATGTGAATGACCTGCGGTTGAAATTATTTTACGAGAATACCGGTGACTATACCTATCCTAAGCGGGGAGTAGCCAACTTTAATCCCAGTGGCGCCGTCTCTAATTTCGGTACGGGCGTAGAGGAGATGAAGCTGATCATTGCAGAAGCGGCCGCCCGCGGTGGCAGGCTGCCGGAAGCACTGTCGCAGGTGAACGATATCCGTAAATGCCGTATCAAAAAAGAAGTGTATCAGCCTTTGTCTTCCACCGATGCGGCAGAAGTGATGGGCTTCGTGATGCGGGAACGCCGGCTGGAACTGGCATTCAAAGGACTGCGCTGGATAGATATGCGCCGGTTGGACGCAGAAAACAAGATGCCGGCGGTATACCGCTATAATGCCAACAATGAGGTTATTGCCACACTGGCGCCTCACGCTGCCC
The DNA here is from genome assembly GCF_946479755.1 of uncultured Chitinophaga sp. Next base: position 363,028 of record NZ_CAMLHC010000002.1, read on the forward strand.
GCTATACCTTACAGATACCGCTGGCAGTGCTGCAGTTCAATCCTGCTATGCCGCGGAATGACGAATAAAAACACGGATCATGAGAACAACCATTTTATTAGGCATAACGTTGATGGGTGCTGCCACCGTGCAGGGACAGTCGTTCACCCTCAAAGGGACGCTTGCCAGGAATACACTGGCGGTGAATTCGTTTATCTATCTGCGTTATGAACAGCAGGGAAAGACGATACTGGACAGTTGCCGTCTGCAGCAGCAGGCGTATCATTTCCAGGGGCAGGTGGGGTATCCTGCGGAAGCCACGCTGTTCCTGAAAGTCGGGGACAAAGACGCCGAATACTATCGGCAGACGCGACTGCTGAAGCCTTATGAGCATACATTCTACCTGGATGCCGCTGCACTGACGGCAACGTCTGCGGGTGAACTGCGGGAGACGAAGATTACCGGCGGCGCAGCCGAGGCAGACAGGCAGGCGATAGAAGCGGCGTTGTCCGCCATCTATCAACGCGGCGAAAGGGAATATGGCGCGAAGCGGGAGGCGGCGTATAATGCCAAAGACAGTGTGGCCATTGCAGAAGTGACGCGTCTTTCCTACCGGAACGATGATGAACGGGAAGCGGCTAAATTACGGTTTATGCAGCAGCATCCGAAAACCGGTATTATGTTGAAACTGTTGCAGGAATATACCCGCACTAAAATAGACCCTGTGGTGATCGGTCCTTTGTATGACGGGATGTTGCCATCGCTGAAAGCATCTCCCGAAGGGGTGGCCTATGGCCGGCGGTTAGCCAAAGCAAGGGAGATCGCTCCTGGTATGCCTGCCCCGGTGGTAGCGCTGAAAGACCGTCACGGGCAGCAGGTAACGCTGGCATCGCTCAAAGGTAAAGTGGTGCTGCTCGATTTCTGGGGCAGCTGGTGTTATCCCTGCCGTATGAGTCATCCGCACCTGCGGGAGGTATACGCCCGTTACAAAGACGCCGGCTTTGAAATCCTCGGCGTGTCCAATGAGCGGGGAGATCCGGCTGGCTGGAAAGAGAAGTGGACCAAAGCCATGGACGCCGATCAGATGACCTGGCTCAATGTGCTGAACACCGCCGCCAGCACCGATAAAGAAAAGGGTGTGCTGGAAGCTTACGATGTAAAAGCTTTCCCTACCAAAATACTGATAGACCGTGAAGGAAAGATCGTGGTGAAGCTGGTAGGTAACAGCGAAGGCAGCCGCGAGGCGCTGGATGCGCAGCTGGAGCGGCTATTAGGTAAAGAGCATTAATTAGAGGATAGCCGGCCGGGGATAACCGGCCGGCTATTTTTTATTTTATAAAAGATGTTTTTGTCTTTATTGTAACTTTGCTCCGGCAAAAACAACTGACCCTATGAAGCGTGCAAATACCGGAGCAACGGAGCGGAAGTGGATCACCATCGCCCTTATCAACCTGGTGATCGTGGCAGTACTTGGATTACTGTTACGGACAAAGATCCTGTTTCCGCTACCGGGAATCCATTTTGGTCACTGGTTGTATGCGCACTCACATTTCGCCTTCGGCGGATGGATCACGCTTTGTTTATTTACCCTGATGACTTACCGGTTGCTGCCTGCAGCGAGTAGCAGTAAACAGATATATCCTGTTTTGCTGGGAGGGGTGTTGATCAGTTCTGTGGGGATGTTGCTAAGTTTTCCTTTCCAGGGGTATGCGCTTTTTTCCATTATATTTTCCACTTTGTTTATGGCGTGCACCTGGGCTTTTGGGTGGGTGTTTACCCGGGATTTGCTGAAAGCGGGCACGGAGCGGTCTGTCACCCTGCTGGCGGCGGGATCGCTGGTATCGCTGGCGCTATCCTGTGTGGGTCCTTTCTGCCTGGCGTATATGATGGCCACGCATCAGCGGGACACGGTGTTTTACCATGATGCTATTTATACCTATTTACATTTGCAATACAACGGGTTCTTCATCCTTGGCGTGTTCGCGCTCTTCTGTCACCACCTGGGACCGGCAGCCGCGGAGAAGGTCCGTTACCGCTTTGCCCTGGCATTATGCGCCTCGGTACTACCGGCATTGTTTCTGTCCTATCTCTGGCATCAGCCGCCGGTAGTTGTCCGGGTAGTGGCGGGGGCAGGCAGCGTGCTGCTGTTGCTCGTGCTGGCGCGGTTTGCGGAAATGGCCCGTTCCGTGAAACCGGAGCTGTATGGCATCAACCCGCTGGCACGCCGTATCGGGGGACTGGCGCTGATGGCTTTCGCCCTGAAAACACTGGCGCAGCTGATCACTATTTTCCCGGCTGTGGGCAACGCCGTTTTCAGCAACCGGCCGGTGATCATTATGTACCTGCATCTCGTGATGCTGGGTTTTGTGACCCTGTACCTTTTTGCCCAGCTGCTGTACGCCGGCTTTTTTACCACTGCAAAAGTGCTGGCGGGCCTGGGGATGGTGGTGTTTATCATCGCGCTGGTGTTCAACGAGGTGTTGCTGGTGATGCAGGGGCTGCCTGGTGTGTTTAAAGTGCCGGCGGAGGTATACCTGTGGGGGTTATGGCTGGCCGCTGCCGGGTTGCTTGCGGGAGCGGGGATGGTGGCGCTGGCGGCGGGGAGGGGGTATTTAAAACCCATACCTGATGCCGTTGCTTTAACAAGATAAATTCCCCAAATTTTACTGATCTCTCCCAACTTTGCCTCGTATTATGTAAATTCGCCATGTCCATTTATCCATTCGCGCTTTTCCCGCCATGGGCGGAAGCCGGCTATCAATGAGAAACCTTTCAACAACGACGCGCTTATCATGAACGAACTGGCAGATGAACCTATAACATGGTGGAAATCATTCCTGGGAGGGGATAAAGACGCTCTGTCGTCCCTCTACCGGCATTATTTCCCGGTGTTGTATGAATATGGGGTACGGCTGCACGATCAGGAAGAGCTGGTAAAAGACTGTATCCAGGACCTGTTTGTCAAACTCTGGACGAACCGCGGTACCTTACAGCAGGCCCGGGACCCCCGCCTATACCTGTTGATCGCTCTCCGGGGTGGTATTTATAATAAACTGAGACCGGCAGGTATCCGGAAGGTGATCCCTTATGAGCCGCACCATGATTTCCGGCTGACGTTTTCCGCCGAATCGGCCTATGTAAAAAAGGAAGCTGCGGGGCTGCAGTCCCAACAGCTGCTGCAGGCGCTGGAAAAACTGAGCGCCCGGCAGAAAGAGATCATTTACCTGCGTTTTTATGAAGAAATGGAATACGATGATATTTCCGCTGTCATGGGGATTTCTGTTAAAGCGGCCTATAAACTGTATGCCCGCGCGCTGGAAGCGTTGAGGGGCGTGCTGAACATATCCATGTCCGCCCTGCTGTTGCTGCTGGCACAACATAAAGCCTGATTTTTTCCGATTGCTGAAAAAAAATAAAAAAACTTTGGGAAACGTGGGGTGTTTTATCCTCCTGTGGCTGTCCTATATGCCTGGTACGTCAAAAAATTAAAAAGAGAAGGTATTGGACTATCATCACTACGATAAGAATGATTTCCTGGAAGACGCTTCCCTGCTCGCTTATGTGAAGGGAGACGACCCCGTCGTCACGCGTTTCTGGGAAGACTGGGCACGGCAGCAACCGCCGAACATCGGTGAGTTCAGGAAGGCCGTGTTCCTGTTACGCCACCTGCTATCCGCCGAAAGGCTCAACGCCCGGCCGGGAACGGAGCAGGAGGTATGGGGCCGTATTTCACAGGCGATAGATACCGCAGCGGCTACGCCGGTGCGCACGATAGGCCTGCGCCGGTGGGTAGCCGCGGCAGCCGTATTCCTGTTGCTGGCAGGCGCGGGGATAGGGTATTACATTTACCGGTATGCCGGCACGCAGATCGCCGTCTACGCCGCCTACGGGACTAAAAAACAGATCATCCTGGCAGATGCCTCCGTGGTGACCCTCAACGCCAATTCCAGTCTGCGCTATGCCCGTCACTGGGACAAAAACAGCGTCCGCGAGGTGTGGCTGGAAGGGGAGGCTTACTTTGAAGTACAGCACCTGAAAGACGATGCGCTCCCGCTGAAAGCCGGGGAACGTTTCCTGGTGCACACCGGCAAACTGGACATCGAAGTATTGGGCACCACCTTTAACGTGAAAGACCGGCGTGGTGTTACCACCGTATACCTGAAAAACGGGGCGGTGAAAGTAGGTACCAGCGCCGCCGATGCGTTGAACATACAACCCGGGGAAGAAGCGGAGTACCGGCAGAAAGAAGGGCTGCTCACCAAACACCCGGGTGACGCCGGCGCCGCCGCCTGGCTGGACAATAAAATGGTACTGAATAATACGCCGGTCAAAGAAATCGTACAGGTACTGGAAGACTCCTACGGTTATAAGGTAGTGCTGACAGACACCGTTGTCGCCAACCGCAAAATCAATGGGGTCTTACCATTAAAAAATACCGAAACACTATTGTACATACTATCCAACATGCTGGATGTGGATATAAACGTCAATAAATCGGACAGCACGTTGCTGTTCAGGCCTGGTAAATAGTATTGTATAAAAACGTTAACCGTCCTCTTTCGATGAAAAAAATGCTACTGATTGGTAGTCACCTGCTGTTGTTGCTATTGTGTATGATCACGATTTCGGCCGTGGCACAAAAAAAGATGCCGCTGATACAGGCGCTGGACAAAGTTTCAGCCGCCCTCGGCACCCGTTTCGTGTATGAAGCGTCCCTGCTGGCCAATAAAACCACTACCGCCGACCTCAGCGACCTGAAAAACAAACAGGTGGAAGAAGTGCTGAAAGCCATCCTCTATCCCAATGATCTGCTGTTCCTGTACGTAGATAAAAATCACTACACCATCGTGGCACGGAAGAACAAGTCCAAAAATGGAGACCAGCTGCAGCCGGACGACGATGTGACTATTCCCGGCGACTCCATGCGGCAGCTGCGCGGCAAGGTGATGAGCAACTACAACGAACCACTGGCGGGCGTTACCATCAGGGCCGGCCGTTATGCCGGGGTAACGAACAACGAAGGCGACTTCACGCTGCGGGTAGGCCCACAGGAAACAGCCCTGGATGCGACTGCCATCGGCTGGCAACCCGTGCATGTTGACATCTCCCGGAAAAATGGTTTGTGGTACCCCATTACCATGCAAGCTTCTACCAGCCTGCTGAAAGAGATCGCCATCGTATCTACCGGCTACCAGAAAATCGAAAAATCCCAACTCACCGGTGCAGCGAGTACCATCGCTGCCAAAGATTATGATCAGCGTACAGCCGTTACCGGTAATTTCCTGGAGAACCTGGAAGGTAAGGTCCCCGGCCTGGTATATAACAGCCTCTCCAAAGAGCTCTCCATCCGGGGCGTGTCCACTTTCGACGCGGTGAAACGTCCGCTGATAGTGATTGACGGCTTTCCTACCGAAATAGACATCAGTACCATTAATCCCAACGATATCATCTCTGTATCTGTGCTGCGCGATGCCGCTGCCGCCGCCATTTACGGCGTGCAGGCTTCCAATGGAGTAATCGTCATCGAAACAAAGAGGGGCAAAAGCGGAAAACCGGTCTTTAGCCTGCGCGCTACCTATGCGTTGCAGGCTAAACCGGATTTCAGGTACCTGCATTATACCGGCTCAGCAGAATATGCACAGCTCATGAAAGACAGGGTAATGCTGGGCGGACATTCGCGCCGTGTTTACCGGCAGGGTACGGCGATTGACCCGGTATACGAACTGCTGTTCCGCGTAAAGGAAGGCACCCTCGCCGCCGATGAAGCGGACCGACAGATTGCGCAAATAGCCGGTTACAACAACATGGCGGACTATAAACGGCTTTTTTTTCAGACAAGAACAGCCCAGCAGCTGGACTTTGACGTGAGCGGCGGCAATGAAAAAAGTACCTATCTGTTGGGTATCAACTACGTCGGTGAGACATTGACCCAAAGACGCTCCGATAACCAACGTTTCGTCCTGAACTTTGCCAATACCTACAAGTTTACCGACCGTTTCTCTTTCGATTTCCGGGCGGTGTACAACAACAGCGTCAATAAAAGCGGCAAGGCGGTGCCCTACACAGATGTGCCGCCGCACCAGCGCTTTACAGATGAGCAGGGAAACGCCCTGCCTTCGTTTTATGGCCCGGGACGGGAGTCCGTTTCTGTCCGCAGCATAGCCCAGAACGAAATCATCAAAAGCCTCGGTCTGCATGATCAACTGTATTATCCCTACGAAGAGCTGTTTAACTCCACTACCAAAATTAACCTGTCGGCTTTACGGCTGCAGGGACGCCTCAACGCCACGCTCACTAAATGGCTGACACTGGACCTGGGCGGCGCTTACGAGAATCAACAGACAGGCAACGGCTACGTGAGAACAGAAAAAGCATACTCCGTCCGCCGCCTGCTGAATACCCGCGCAAGGAAAGATCCGTCCACAGGCAGACCACTTTTTGTTGACCTTCCTCCAGGCGGCATCTATACACTCGACAATATCAAAGGAAACGCCTATACGGTGCGCGGCCAGTTAAACGTCAACAAGGACTTTGGGACCAAACACAATCTCTCTGCCATCGCCGGTATTGAACAGCGGAAACGTACGGAATCCGGCATCAAAAGCTCTTATTTCGGGTACGATGGCCAGTCGCTGATCAATAAGCCTATCAACATGCAGGCATTGAGCCAGTACGGCCCGCCGGCATTCAGAGAAACCGGCTTCCTCGCGTCCACTTTTTTTATCGAAGATTATTTTAGAGAGACCAGCCTCGACAGAAGATTTATGTCGTATTACGCACAAGGTACCTATATCTATGATAACAAATACGTCGCTACCGGCAGCTTTCGTATCGACCAGTCTAACCTGTTCGGCGCTGACCCTGCCTACAAAAATAAACCGTTGTGGTCTGTAGGTGCCAGCTGGCGCATGCATGAAGAGAATTTCCTGAAAACAGTCCACTGGCTGGATAACCTGCAACTGCGTATTGCCACGGGGTTCAATGGTAACGTGCCCTCCACTATCAGCGGCCCCTTTCTTTTGCTTAACACGATCATCAACGTAATACCGATGGTGCCTGTTTCTTCTTCGGAGGTGCTGTCTCCCGAAAACCAGTCCATCCGCTGGGAAACCACCCGTAACTTCAACGTAGGCCTCGATTACGCCTTGTTTAACAACCGCATCTCCGGAACAGTGGATATCTATACCAAACGGGCGGAAGATGTGTTCGGCGCAGCGTCTTCAGACCCCACCACCGGCTTCAACGGCTATAGCGCGAATACGGCATCTATCAGTAACAACGGCCTGGAATTAATGGTCAACAGTATTAATGTCAAAACACGTCGCTTCAACTGGCAAACACAAGTGACGGCCTCCTTCAATCGTAATAAAGTAATCAGGGTGATGCCCACCGACATCCAGGCATCGGTGTATATGGTATCTGGCCTGTTAGCACAGGAAGGCTATCCGATCAACGGATTGTTCAGCTACCGGTATGGCGGGCTCAATGAACTGGGGCAGCCATTCGTATACAACCGCAATAAAGAGAAAAAAGTCATGAACACCAACGGAGACCAGATCGTGGACGTAGATTTCAATGATTTGGTTTTCAGTGGTACCACCACCCCCAAATATGCACTGGGTCTGAATAACCAGTTCTCGCTGGGAAATTTTGATCTCTCCTTTCTCTTCATGTATTATGGTGGCCATGTCATGCGCATACAGCCACCTGACCCGGATGATGTCGCCTTTTCGTATCCATTGCAGGGAGCAGCCAACTTCTGGAAAAAGCCCGGTGATGAAAATCATACCGACGTTCCCGGTTACCCGGTTTACGGCTCGCCCGGCGATTACGATTATACCGCCAGGTATGCCTATACCTTCGCAGACAAATTTGTTCGCAAGGCGGATTATATCCGGTTGAGAGACCTGGTACTGACCTATCATCTTAAATCACCGTTTCTGCAACGGAGCGGCCTGACCCGCACACAGGTGAGGCTGCAGGCGCAGAACGTATTTCATTATACTTTCAGTGGAAATGACATAGACCCTGAAGCCATAGACCCAATTTCGGGAGAGCGGAAATTACCGGTACAGCCGTTTTACAGTTTTTCTCTTTACACTAACTTCTAATACTGTTGATATGAAGAACATATGGATGATCATAGCGCTGATAACAGTAGTTGGCAGCGCATGCAACAAGTTCCTCGAGGTAAAACCCAAAGGGGTAGTGATTCCTGAAAAACTGTCTGACTTCGAAGGGTTGCTGAATTCCCGCACCATGATATTCACTTTCCCGTCAACACTGTTGTATTGCACCGACGATTACTATGGTGAATATAATGAGCAGGAGCGCAACCTGCAGGCCAATGCCTACTACTGGCGGCGCGACATTGATGCCAATGACCAGATCAGCCCGGCCATATGGGGAGAAGGTTATAAGATTATATACGACGCCAATATCATCATTAATAATGTGATGAAAGCAACAGAAAGCAGCGAACAACAACGCAGACAGATATTGGCAGAAGGCCTGGCCGCGAGGGCAGAGATATATTTTACCATGCTGACGGCCTTTGCAAAGGCGTATAATCCGGCTACCGCCAGTGGCGACCCGGGGCTGCCACTGGTGACAGCCACCAACGTAACAGAAAAAATTCCGCAACGATCTTCCGTACAGGCCACCCTGGATTCGCTGGTCCACGACCTGCAGCTGGCCATCCCCATGTTGCCGGAAAAAAATATTAACCGTTACCGCTGTACGAAATATGCTGCCAGCGGCATGTTGTCCCGCATTTACCTCTACATGGGCAACTATGCAGAGGCCGACCGCTTTGCTGACAGCGCATTACAGGCAAGGCACGAACTGCTGGACTACAACGATTTTGAAAGCGCGTTCGATTTGCCTCAGGCGGATATCAACCCGGAAGTCCTGTGGCAACGCTCCTCAGATGATTATAAAGTGCCCGGCGATATGTTGTATTCCGATACGTTGAAAACATTTTTCCACGAAGGAGACCTGCGCTACAGCCTCCTGACCGTAGAGCTGCCTGATGGTATTGTAAGGACCGGCACTTCCGGGTTTGCCAATTTCGGCATTACTTTCCCGGAACTGTACCTGACACGCGCAGAAGTGGCCGCCAGGAAAGGAAACATCCCCGCCGCCATGGATTTTGTAAACCTTCTCCGTAAAGCCCGGTTTGAAACAGACCGTTATGCACCTTTAACCGCCGTCACAAAAGAAGAAGCACTGGACGTAGTACTGGCGGAAAGGCGCCGGGAAATGGCTTTCGGCGGCCAGCGCTGGATGGACATGAAACGCCTCGACCGCGAGGGGAGAATGCCGGCCATCAAACGGGTAAGCAGAGAGACCGGCGCTGTGATCACCATCCTCGAACCTAACAGCAGCCACTACACGTTCCAGATACCCGCCAGAGTAAGGAAATTTAATCCCGATATGGCTATCAACTAACCTATGCCAATCCACTTTTTATGAAACCATGGTTTAGAAATATTGTTTTGTGCTTTGTCACTACCGCCGCTTTGCCGGCATTCAGCCAGGTGAAGATCAGCGGTAAGCTGCCGCCCGCAGCGGCTTCCAACCTGCTGCTGACAATGCCCGGACAGGAACCCCTGAAAGTACCGGCGGACAACAACGGCAGGTTCACCGTCACCACCGGAAAAATACCCCGCGGCATCTATCAGCTGGGCACCATCGGCCCAGTTTACCTGGAACCGGGATACGCCCTGGAAATTATCCCCGACGGCGATGACTTCCGCTTCAAAGGAAAAGGCAGCACCGAAAATAATCTGATCAGAGCGGCAGCTGATGAACTGAAAAAATACGTCCCTATGTACAAAGGGGATTATCTCTATTCGTTCTACCAGATCGGCCTGCCCGAATTTCAGCAGAAGATGGCCGCCTGGCAGGAAGCAGCCGCCAAAATACTGGCGAAGTCGGACAACGCTTACTTCCGCGACCTGGAGAACACAGCGGTGGCGTTCCGGGTGAAAAATATTGCACAGGACTGGTGGCTGAATTACGGCGTGGACTCGCTCAAAAGGATCGCTTTTCAAAAAATGCTGGAAGCCCCGAAAGATATGAACGACACCACCCTGCATGTCCGGATGAGAAAAGCCTTCAACGAAATGCATGTGAAAACACTCACCCGCCAGGAACGCCGCGAAATAGATTCTTTCAGTTTTCATGGCTGGAGCATGAATAACGACGATTGGTTCCGCAACCTCGCCACCTACAGGGAAGCGCTGGATAACCGCATCACCAATATCATGTACGCCGGTTATCAGCAGGAAATGAGCGCCGGTCAGTCGCAGGAAATGATAAAGCTGCAGATCATATCAAAGGAAATCACTTCGCCTTTTATCCGTGAATACTACCAGTACCAGCAAACGGCAAATATCCTCAAAATGAGCGACGACCCGCAGGAAACGGATTCACTGTACAAGACTTTTATGGCGACAGCGACCAATGAGGTCTACCGGAAAAGCATCAACGAAGTATATGGCAACCTGAAAAAATATGGGGATAACCAGCCGGCGCCGGACTTCGAGTTTGAAAATGTCCACGGTGCGAAAGTGAAGCTGAGCAGCCTGAAAGGGAAGTACGTCTACATCGACGTATGGGCCACCTGGTGTGGCCCCTGCAAAAGAGAGATCCCTTTCCTGACCACCATGGAGGCGTCCTTTGCAGGGAAAAACATCCACTTTGTGAGCTTGTCGGTAGACAGGCAGGCGGACAAAGAAAAATGGCAGGCCTATGTGAAAGACAACCAGCTGAAAGGAGAGCAGCTGATCACCGACAATGATTTTAACGTCGACTTTATTAAAAAATTCAACATCAATGCGATCCCGCGGTTTATATTGATCGGGCCGGATGGAAAAATAGTGTCCGCCAATGCTAAAAGACCTTCCGACCCTGAATTGCAACAACAACTGAATGGTTTGCTATAGTGTGTGCAGGGGCCGAAAAGAATGGCCGGCTCCTGCTTTTTAAATATCTTTCTTCCTGAAAATCCGCACCGCTAATATCAACGGAATAACCATCCAGCAAAGCATACAGACTGCCGTATAAATACTGCCCGTTGCAGATCCCATAAACTTTTTGAACAAAGCCCCGGAATACCCCATCATCACGGCAGCATCCAGCTGCAGCAATACCAGTATGCGCGCCAGGTCCACCGGGTTCAGGGAGATAAACGCCAGCAACGGTTCGTCTATCGGGTAATCACTGAAGGAGTAAATAAAGGCCAGCAGTAATCCATCAAACAACAGCGTAAAAAACAAGGCGGTAATGATAGCCGCGCCGATGCCGCGGGTTTTGTCTTTGAATACGACAAAGATGAGCAACGCAAGGGCGGAGAAAATCAGCGTGAGCAACACCCCGCTGACGACAAGGGCGATGGCAGCCAGGCTGTTGTACAATATACAAACGGTGACGCCTACACCGGCGAGGTAGGCCAGCCCCAGCGCAGTGGCTATGCCCGTGTAGGAAGCCAGCAGCATGGACTTACGGCGGATGGGTTGCGCCAGCAGCAACTCGGTGAACTCTGCGGAATTAAAAAAGTAAATGGTGGCGAATAAAATGCTGATGATCGGCACAAAGAGCAAGGTAATATTGAGCAGGCTTAACATGCCTTTGGACATGTTGTCGCTCATGCCGGTTACGCTGATGGTCAGCGCCGCCAGCACGAGGGTATATATCAGTATGGTCCTGTTTTTTAACAGGTCTATCAGCACGTATTTAATAATTGTTTTCATGTAGATGGGTTTGCATCATGGCCGCGATCACCTTGTTCAGCTGATGTTGACCGGTTGATTCTTTCAGTGCTTCCACTGTTTTAAAGCAGATCAGTTTTCCTTCCTGCAGGTATACCACATGACTGGTGATGTCTTCAAGGTCGCTGAGCACATGGGAGGTGATAAGCACCAGTTTCCCGTTGGCCCGTTCCCGTGCGATTTTATCTTTCAGTATCTCGCTGGCCACGGGGTCCAGGCCGGCGGTGGGCTCGTCCAGTACCAGGATATCGGGGGAGAAGAGAAATGCGAGACAGGCGCTCACTTTCTGGCGGGTGCCTCCGGACAGGTTGCGCATCAGCTTATGATCGATGGCGGGCAGGTCAAACAGCCGGATCAGCTCTTCGTCGTACTGTTTGCAGTCTTTCCGTACTTCGCGCAGCATGGCCAGCACCTGCCGGATGGTCATGTTCTCCGGATAACGGCCAATCTGCGGCATATAACCGATTCTGGAGCGGTAGCTCCAGTGGCTGCGGATCTCTTGCCCGTTGATATGGATGCTGCCTTTTTCCGGGATCACGAGGCCGAGAATGGATTTGATCAGGGTCGTCTTGCCGGAGCCGTTAGGCCCCAGCAGGGAGATGGCCTGACCGCGTTCGAGTTGCAGGTTAATATCATCCAGTGCCCTGAATTTTTTAAATGATTTCGTGAGATGCTGAATTCGGATCATAGTTCCAGTTTTTTCATGAATGGCTGATCATCTTTTAGCTGATCGGGGATGATGCTGGGCATTACTTTTTCCACCTGTTCCATGATGCTGGTGAGGAAGCTGCGGTACAGGATCATGGCAGAGGGTATTTTCTCCGATATCACGGCGTATACGCTGACGGGATAGTGTGGCACATCGCCGACCTGGTCCCGGTTGAGATCATAGCCGTCATATTTATCCCAGTAGTTGCGGTGAAACTCGTTGAGCATGAGCGTTCCGTTGGTAGCGACATCGAAAGAGTTGCCGATAAAGTTGTTGCCGGTGAACTGGCTGCCGCTGGAGCTGGCCATCACGCGGAGGGCCCAGCCGTTGTCCTGGAACAGGTTGCGCTGTACAGACACGCGGGTGGTACCTTCCATGTGGATAGCAATGGTGTTTTTGATGAAGCGGTTGTGCGTGATGTGGCTGTCTGTGATTTCTTTCAGCAGCAGCCCGTAGGAAGCGTCCCCCCAGTTTTGTATAAAAGTGTTGTCGGTCATGGTCACTTCGCGGGTGTACATGACAGCCACGCCGGCGCCGTTTTCCCGGAAAATATTTTTCGTATAGGTGTCATGGTGGGAGAACATGAAGTGCAGGCCATAGCGTTGGTTGGCGGCAGAGAGGTTGCCTTCTATGCCGGAATTGGTGACAAACTCGAAGTAGATGCCGTCGCGGTGCCCGGATATGTTGTTGCTCCTGATTTGCAGCGCATCGCATTTCCACGCGTGGATGCCGTTGCCGCCGTTGATTTCATTTTTGATGCCGGAATGCACGGTATTAGCTTCAACATGGCAATGTTGTGCATTCTGTAGATAGATGCCATAGGTACAGTCCAGTATCCGGTTGTTACGGAGGGTAACGTATCCGGCGTTACTGACGCGGACGCCGGCGATGTCTGATATGGAAGAGCGGCCGGTATGCTGTATTTGCAGTCCCTGCATGGTCACACTGTCGGCGGTGATGAGGAAGCCGGGGTGTTTGTATTCCGCGTCGATCACGGGCATACCGTTGCCCAGGATGGTGAGGCGCCGGTCTACCTGCAGGCTGTGTTCCCGGTATAGGCCGGGCTGCACGGCCAGCGTGTCGCCGGGGCGGGCGCTGCTGATAGCTTTGCGGAGCGCATCGGGGCCTGGCTTCACCACGATGGTGGTGGCTAGTACGCTGCCCGTGACCAGCAGCAGCCATGACAATATCCATGCATGTTTCATGATTACGGCTTTAGCTGGGTAAGATCTTCCCATTTTAATAGTGGCTGCTCCAGGTTGTCTTTATGCGGAATGGCGTTTTTTTCATGGCTGAAAGCGGCGCAGCGGCCGTTCATCGGTGTCTTGAAAGATTCGCTATGCAGGTAGACGGCTTTTTGCGCGTCGGTGAAAGGGTGACTGGAATCGCTGTAGTCGGTCACCAGGAAGCGGGTGCCGCTCGTCGGTGTGTTGGCGGCGTTATATTGCAGGAGGCAAACGATATCGTCGAACTTATATGCTCTGCCTTTAGGGGTGATCAGTTCAGCAGCATAACGTTTATCCATAATCGTCATTTTGCAGTGCGCACAGGCGTCATGACCAAAATCGACCGGCTCAAACTCAGGGCGGCAGGACATTTGCAGGGCGAAGAAGCTAATCACGAAAATCAGTGTCTTGTGTTTCATATCATTTCTTTTTCCATTCATAAAAGGTGATGCCTACCAGTATCATACCGCTGACGATATAGAACCATCCGCCGATGTCCGGCTGGGAGAGCACTTCAAAATTCAGCAGCTTCTTGTACCCGATCAGCGGTGGCTGGTAAGACATGCCGGGCACCTGTATGGGCGCATTGGGGTCCAGGTGGTGGCCGTAGTTGTACTCCCACCGGTAGAAGTCTGCAAAAGACAGCAGCGCGATGAGCAGGAAAATGCCGGTCCAGGTGTAGTACAGTATTTTTTTCTTCAGCACCATGATCAATACGCCGGCGGCCATAAAAAGACCGATGGAGACAGGCATGAACACAAACTCGAGGAAATCTTCCCTGTGTATGGTTTTCATACCGATATAGTGGTTTAGTCCGTTGATGATTGGTACATCGCCTTTTACGTCATTGATCCATATCTGCATAGACAGGCCGTCGGGATACTGTGGTGCGCGCATGTCTATCCGCCACATGGGAAAGAACCAGAGGGTAGCGAGACAGATAATGACAATCGGGATGCTCATGAGGCCTGCCTGTGATAATTTTTTCATAGCTCAGTTGTTGAAAGTACCGGCAGTGCTGGAGAGCACCGCCGGCGGGGTTGTTTATTTAGCTGCGACGGAAGTCACGGTTTCACCGGTACCGAATTTAAGCGGCACGTTGCTGCCTTTGGGGGATACCCGCAGGTAGCCGGACATCTCCTGGTGCAGGGCAGAGCAGAAGTCGGTGCAATAGAACGGATAAATACCCTGTTTATCCGGTGTGAATTTAAGTGTCACCGTTTCGCCCGGCATGATCAGCAGTTCCGCATTGGGATTGTTTTTAATGGCGAATCCGTGCGGAATGTCCCAGTCCTGTTCGAGGTTGGTGACGTGGAAGTACACTTCGTCTCCCACAAACACGCCTTCGATGTTGTCAGGCACCAGGTGGGAGCGGATGGCGGTCATGTAGACATCTACGCGGTTGCCTTTGCGTACCACGTTGGCTTTCTTTTCACCCATGGTCACATACTCGTGCCCGTTTTTGTTGATGTCGAAGAATTTCACCTGTTTGTCTTTGATCAGACTGGCCTGGCAGGCTTGCGCATAGTGTGGTTCACCGAAGGTGGGGAAGTCCAGCAGCAGCTGCATTTTATCACCGGAGATATCATACAGCTGGGCTGACTGGGCCAGTTCCGGGCCGGTGGGCAGGAAGCGGTCTTTGGTGATTTTATTGTAGGCTACCAGGTATTTGCCGCCGGGTTTTTTGGTATCGCCGCCGGGGATCATCAGGTGGCCTACGGAATAGTAGGTAGGCACGCGGTCCAGCACTTTCAGGTCTTTCAGGCTCCATTTCACCACTTCAGAAGAGAGGAACATAGACGTATAGGCGTTGCCTTTACCATCAAATTCGGTATGCAGCGGGCCGAGGCCGGGTTTCTGTACTTCGCCGTGCAGGGCTGCTTCGTATTTGATGATGGGGATGCCTTTGAAATCACCTTCAAACTGTTTGCCGGCGATGGCGCTGGTCATTTTGCTGAAGGAGAACACCGGGATCAGGGCGGCGAGTTTACCGCTGCCGACGATGTATTCACCGGAAGGGTCGATATCGCAGCCGTGGGGGGACTTAGGACAGGGGATCATATAGATCATGTCCGGGCAGTCTTTCGGGTCCAGCAGCAGCACTTCATTTTTGATTTCTGAGGTAGCGGTCTGTTTATGCTCGTCGTAAGTGTTGTGGGCGTAGGAGGCCGGTACTTTTTTGCCTTTGCCGGCTTTGGCGTATTCTTCGGCTTTTTTCCAGTTCACCGCTACGATGTAGTCTTTGTCTTTCTGGGAAGCGTTTACTTCCAGCAGCGTATAGGCTTGTTCGGTATTATAGCTGGAGAAGAAGAACCAGTCGTGTGACGGGCCTTTACCGGCGTGGCTCAGGTCCAGGTTCATGCCGGGCAGTACGATCTGGAAGGCGATATCCATTTTGCCGGAGTTTTTATCTACGCTGATAAAAGAGGCGGTACTGTGGAAGTTGTCTTTGAAGGAGCTGATGGGCACGTCTTCGGCGCCAAGGGGCACGGAGAAGCGGGTGCCGGCCACTACGTATTCGGTGTTTTCGGTGATGAAGGGGGAGGAGTGGTTACCCGCGCTGTTAGGTATCTGCAGGATCTCCATGGTTTTAAAGGTGGTGAGATCGATGCGGGCTACGCGCGGGGTGTTGTTGGCATTGGCGAAGAGCCAGCGGCCGTCCTGTTCCCCGTTCGTCTGGGACAGGTCCAGGTGGTGCTGGTCGTCCCACGGAATGAGGCCATTGGTGGTATTGAGCATGGCTTTTGTTTCTTCGCTGTAGCCGTAGCCGTTCTCCGGGTTGACGGCGAACACGGGGATGACTTTCAGCAGGCGTCCGGAGGGCAGGCCGTATACGGATACCTGTCCGTTGAAGCCGCCGGACACGAAGTTGTAAATTTCATCGTATTTGCCGGGAGCCACATAGGTTTTGGTGGCGGCGTCGCCTTGCACCGCGGTGGCGGCAGTCTTCATTTTACAGCTTTGCATGGCAGCGGTGGTGGCGACTGCCAGGCCCAGCATCAGGCTTAATCTTTTCATATGTAGATGGAGTGAGTGTCAGCAATTATTTTTTACCGTCGTTGGCCCGCATGTATTCCAGCAGGTGCCTGGCTTCGTCGTCGGTAAGGTGCTGGTTGGGCATGCGTACCATACATTCTTCGAGCATGGCCTGTGCCGCCGGGTCTTTATCAATCATTTCGTCGGTGTTGGTGATGAAGTTCATGATCCATTCCGGTTTCCTTCTTTCGGTGACGCCTTTCCAGCCGGGGCCGACCAGCTTTTCGGCAGACAGTTTGTGACAGGCCGCGCATTTCACTTCGTAGGTGCTTTTGCCGCTGGTGATCATGGCCTGGTCCAACGGGTCGGTGAGGGTGACGCTGGTGAATTTGCCCTTGCCTTTATCGTCGCTGGCGGCAGCCGGCGCCTCCGCGGCGGGAGCGGTGGTGGCCGCCATGCTATTGTCGGTGGCCGGTTTTTCAGCGTCGGCCTGCTGCGGCGTAGATCCGCAGCTGTAGAGCAGCAACGCTGTTGCCGCGACTGCTGCCAGGAGGGATACTTGTTTCATGATATCGATTTTTTTGTTTAGGAAGACGTATAAATAAGGATATTTTTGTCCTTTATTGTGAATGAAAGAAGCCGTTCAGAAAGAATTGTCGAACATCCGGTAAAGTATTTAGTGATTCACGGATGTTGGTGTTGATGAAACGACTGTACATCGGCTATCAGTGGCGCAGTCAGCGTTTCGTCGATCCGGTTGAAGTCCGATATGTCGAGCGGCTTGCCCATGAGCCGGGCCATGAGGCCGCCGGCGCGGACTTTCAACTTGTCGGTGAATGACAGCTCGCGGTACTGTATTTTACCGGGGTAGAAATAACGGTGACAGTGGGTGAGTAGCTGTGCCGGCACATTTTGTACGACATAGCTGTTGAGCTTTTCCTGCTGCTCCGCTTTGGTGGCGCATACCACGAAGAGAAAGAGCGGTTTGCCTTTGAGCAGCGGCGCGTGCTGCTCCATCCAGCCGCGTAGCAGCATCCTGCCGATGTAGATGCTGGTGCCCAGGATGATAAAATCGGCCGCTGCCAGCCGGGCCTGGGTCACTTCGCCGGCTTCTGCTGCCGGTATCTGCAGCGCCCTGCTGATCCGGTTGGCGTATTGCCTTGTGGCCCCGTACCTGGATTGAAAAATGATGATGCCGCGCATAGCAAGAATGTATTGAACATTTCACATTGATAGGGCGAAAAGCGCTGTGACCCGCTGTCCGTGCTACTTTAAACAAAGGAGGATCCTATCCTTCTATTTAAGGACAAAAATATCTTCTTTTAGTATACCGGCCAAAAAAGTCGACCTGATATAAATCAGGAAAGAACATGACAGTAGACATATAAAATGATCGGCGCTACGCGGGGGACTAACGTAAAAGTGCACACGAAAGATGTGTACCCGGAGAACGGGAAAAGGATGGACGTACTTTGATGAAATGAAAGGAAGTACAGGCAGGCGGCCACCTTAGCAGGGTTTGCGGACGCCTTTCAGGTTATCGATAAAGTAATTGCCTTTATTGAATTCGTCTACCAGCTGCTGGATGGATGTTTTCTCAAACATCTGTTTGAGCTGTTTTTTGATGTTTTTATATTGGGTGTGCATGGGGCAGGGCCTTGTTTCGGAGCATTCTTTCAGGCCCAGTACGCATTTGGTGATCACACTGGCTTCTTCCACCGCCTCGAGGATGGCCTTTACTGGCAGCTTCCGGGCGCGGTCGGTCAGGTAAAACCCGCCATTAGGGCCGCGCACGGAACTGATCACGCGGTTGTTTTGCGTGAGCAGCTGTAATATCTTGGCCGTAAATGATTTGGGTGAGTCAATGCCCAGGGCTATTTCTTCGATCCCCAGCTTGTTCTCTTCCGACCCCTTCAGCGCAATGTAAATCGTTGCTCTCAGGGCGTATTCAGCAGTTTTCGACAGCATAATATCAATTCAGAAGGTTGCAAGATAATAAGAAATGAGATACCGGTCAACCCGCCGGTACCCATTCAGCATACGAATCGCTGGTCTCATACAGGCGCAGACCGGCCAGTGCCACCTCTTCCGGCAATGCCGCCTGCAATACCCGTTGCATATACAACACCATGTTCTCCGCAGAAGGCTCCATGTCCCAGACCCACAGGTTTTCCTGGGTGCTGCAACCGGGGTGGGCCTGCATATAAGCCGCGGAAAGGATCAGGCGGTGGTCAAAATGCTGCACGATGGTCTCCTGCACCAACGCTTTAATCACTTTAAAATCCACCAGTATCCCCGGCGCCGGCAGATAAGCCCCGCTGTTGTCCCGGCCCTTCACCGTTACATGTAGTTTGTAGGAATGCCCGTGGATGTTTTTGCATTTTCCATTGTAGGCATGTAAAGCATGCGCCGTTTCGAAACTGAAAATTTTCGTCAGTTGTAACATATCCCGCTCTGTTGTTTTTGAAGAATTATCCAAAGGTACATTTAAAAAAGGATATTTGTGTCCTTTTTTACTAATATTGCTGTCTGAAACAACTTCATCAACATGCACACATTCCATATACCTGTGATGGGACTGGCTTATACGATCGACAGTCCCGTTAAAGTGGCGCGGTTTGGCATTTCTTCCGTCATCTCCATTATTGAAGACCGGCTCATCGAAATGATGCGGAGCCATTATTACCCGGCCGTAGGAGAGACGTACCGGCCTATTCCGGCATCGGAGCCGGACTACAGGGCCCTGCGTATTACAGACTACCTGAACCTGGTCAACCGGATGGTAAAAGAACAGGTGGAACAGCTCCGTCACAAAGCTTTTGAAGCAGGGTCTGAAATTACCCGTTACTTCGAGATGCTGCCGGAACACCATGTCCTCAAACAGATGTACCGGCAAATGACCAGCACGGCAGACAGCCGGGAGAAGGCCAGGCTGGCGTCCAGCCTGCGTAACGCGATCCAACCCGGGAGCATCGATGTCAACATCATGACCAAAACGGATAAAGATAATTACGATGGCAACGGGCAACCCATTACCGACGGCTCTGATGCGGTGGCAGCCCTGAGAGGGTATGTCAACAGCGACCTCGCGGATTCCTCCATCGTATTCTCCGCCGGTATGAACCCGCGTCTCTATAACTACCTCGAGAAATGCCCGCAGTTCAACGCGGACGCTGCAGGTAACTTCAGCAAAAAAATCATCGTGAAGGTGAGCGATTTCCGCTCAGCTCTCATCCAGGGCAAGTACCTCGCGAAAAAAGGTATCTGGGTCAGCGAATTCCGTATCGAATCGGGACTGAACTGCGGCGGCCACGCCTTCCCGTCCGATGGCACGCTGATGGGCCCCATCCTGGAAGAATTCAAACTGCGCCGGCACGAACTGGTGGACACCTTATTCAGCCTTTACCAGCCCGCGCTTCAAAACAAAGGCCTCCCCGCTTTTACCCATCCTCCGGCATTGAAGATATCCGCACAGGGCGGCATCGGTACCGCCGCGGAAGATCAGCTGCTGCATACCTACTACGGGCTGGACAGCACCGGCTGGGGCACGCCTTTCCTGCTGGTACCGGAAGCCACCACGGTAGACGCAGACACGCGGCAACGCCTGTGCAACGCCACCACGGCGGACCTCACGCTCAGCTACCATTCGCCGTTGGGCGCCCGCTTCCACTACCTCAAAGGCAGCACCGCCGAAAAAGAACGGCTGGCGCGCATCCGGGCCGGAAAACCCGGCAGCCCCTGCACGGAAAAACACCTGTCGTTTAATACGGAATTCACGGAGAAGCCCATTTGTACGGCTTCCCGTCAGTATCAACGCCTGAAGGTAGCGCAACTGCAATCGCTGCAACTGCCGGAAGATGTGTACCAGGAACAGCTGGAATCGGTGCTGGACAAAGAATGCCTGTGCGTAGGACTCAGCAACGCGGCAGCCATCGAATACGAGCAACCGTTTGTAAAAGGCCGCCATACGGTCAACATATGCCCCGGACCCGGCATCGCTTATTTTAACAAAGAAGTGTCGCTGCAAACCATGACCGATCATATTTACGGCAGGCAGAACATACTCGAAGTAACGGACCGGCCGCATATGTTCATCACGGAACTGAAACTGTATCTCGATTATCTCACGGAGCAACTGGAAAAAGCCCGGCGGCACGATACGCTGGCCCAACAGCAGAAGTATTTCCGCACGTTCTCCGGACAACTCACCAAAGGCATCGATTACTATTGTCAACTGGCAACAACAGGTGTGTTGCCGGAAACGCTGCTGCCGGAACTGGAACAGGCCCGCCTGCAACTTGCTCATATTATTCAGGCGTATGAGGTAGCATAACACATAGTACATAGTTTTATCAGGCAGGGTGTCTCAAATTATTTTGAGGCGCCTCGTCTGCTTTTACGTCGTAGATAACTTGGGTGAAATTTTTTTTCTTTGGAGGAAAAGTAAAGATTACTGATGAAGAATGGAAGTCAATGCGCTATTTCAGCGTCGGGTATCAAGACAGGTTTAAGGATCAGGTGATAATGCGTAGTTAACAGCCTGAGAATTTTTTTTGAAAATTATATATATTCACGTAGCTGTGTGTTGATAGCTGTAAAGACCTGTACCGGTCCTGTGGGTTAACCCGAAGCGAAGATGAAAAACGATTAAAATTGATATAGCACGCTTGGTTAGTTGTTTGTTAGGATGCTGTATTATTAGTCATTAACCTGTATAGTTCCCGTTACATATGCTGGTATAATCCAATATGCGGTTTTGTTGTGCCCTGTATTTTACCTGTAATCAGTTTTGTTATGCCAATGTCTATCCTCCATGAATTTTTCCATCTCTCTAAAGACAATTGTGTGCTGGCCACCCAACAGTTGTTAAGGCTGTTGAAGGTAAATGTTACCAATGAATCCCTGGAAAATGCATTAAAAGGGCATCCTGATTATCCGAGTTTACTGAGCGTTTACGAGTCGATTACACAATGGGGCGTAAAAACAAAGGCGGTGAAAGTCAGCCGGGAAAATTTTGCATCGGTTCCCTGCCCTTTTATGGCACATGTCAGGGAGGGTACGCAGACCCGGTTCGTCACCGTAGGTGACGTAACCGAAACGCAGGTAATATTTTATAATGACTCCAATAAGCCTGTATCGGAAAAGAGGATGCATTTTCTGGGCAGATGGACGGGGGTTATACTGTTGGCAGAAGCGGAGGACACCGCCGGCGAGGAGGATTACCGACTGAAACAGCGCAGCGCTATGGCGTCCCGGGTGGGGATCGGACTGACCTTTCTGACGCCATTGATCTTTTTTTCCCTTCAGGCATTTTTGTCGTCAGGGCAACAGAGAACTGCTGTCTGGATGATGGTGATTTATTCTATACTGAAATTGTCGGGGTTAGTGGTGGGCGGATTACTGCTTATGGGAGAGTTGGACCAGCACAATCCGTTATTAAAAAAAATATGTGGCGTGGGAAAGACGACCGGTTGCGGTGCAGTGTTGAGCGCAAAGTCTTCCAAAGTTTTTGCCGGTATAAGTTGGGGCGATATTGGGTTCGCTTATTTCTCAGGTGGGCTGTTATCTCTTTTTATGAGTCACTTTTCTCCCGGTGCCGTCTATGCTGCTTCACTGCTGAGCCTATTGTCCGTCGGCTTTATACCTTACTCTCTGTATCAACAGAACTATGTCATCGGTCGTTGGTGTCCCCTTTGCCTGACTACGCTGGCTATTCTTTTTTGCGAGTTTTGCTGTGCGGTTTGGATACATCCGTTTCCGATGGCCTTTTCGGTTAACATGTTGGAACAGACCGGATCGCTCATTGCTTTTATATGTATTCCCCTTTTTCTGCGCCAGGTTATCAAGCCGCTTCAGCTAAAAGCCAAAGAGGGCGTACTAAAAGGGCATTCGCTTAGTAAATTAATGCGCAATCAACAGGTTTTCCGGTCGACATTGACGAATCAGAAAGCGGTGAGCGGTCATGAAGGACTGGGTATACTGATTGGGCGCCCCGACGCCGCCAATAAAGTCGTTAAAGTCTGTAATCCGTATTGTCCTCCCTGTATTCAATCGCACAGTACTATAGGAGCCATTGCCAGATCCGGTCATGATGTTTCGGTGCAGATCATTTTTACTGCCACGGCGGAAGAATCCGATGTCCGGAGCTTTCCCGCAAAACACTTGCTGGCATTATACGACAGAAACGACCCTGCGCTGATACTGCAGGCTTTGGATGACTGGTACCATCACCCGAGCTATGACGACTTTGCTTTAAAGTACCCCTTGCCGGTAGACATTAACCAACAGGGGCCCAAGCTGACGGCCATGCGCAGGTGGTGCGATATGACTGGCGTTGCGGCTACTCCTACGTTCTTTGTCAACGGGCATGAACTGCCGGCCATATATACCCTTAACGATGTCAGGTATTTCCTGTCTGTATAAAGGTGATAGCCGTTACTGCGTCATAGGCTTAAAATAAGAGCATTTCTTTTTTGTTGGAAAAAATGTTACATTATGAATTCAAAAAACTTTAAACGGTTCAACATTGAGGAGGAGCTTAACAAAGTTCAGATGCGTGGTATTCTGGGAGGGTATGACGGATATGAAGGTGAAATGAAAAAGTGTCAGGATACTCAATGCAGCTTTACCAAACAATTCCCTGACGGACACTGGGAAACCAGGGAGGGGTACTGCAAAGTGCAGGTAACTGATCATGGTCCTTATGGCTATAGCACCTTCAAATGTTATTGCTCTACTGACTTTTCCGGACCGGATACGCCGGTCGGGTCCAACGGAGGGGAAACCAGATGTCTCGCTTAAAAGTGCTTATTCGGGCTGATCATCATTGCAAGGTCAGCCCATATTATAAATCAATTGGTGATGATAAAAAATATTCTTTTATTTCTGTCCATTCTGGGGCTTGGATGTAATACATCGGCCAGTGATAAGGAAATAGAGATCGTAGGGCATATCAAAAATATACCGTGCAGCAAGGTCTATCTGGCAAACGCTTATCACTGGGAGACGTTCCTGGATTCTGCTACTGTCAGGAATGATTCCTTTCGCTTCAAACTAAAAGTGCCACCGTCCTTCGAGCCATATCACGCCAGTATCAGCTATGTTGATATGAACGGCAGGGTAAGGACGCTGGGTTACACTAATTATATGCTTACTACCGACAAACAGGTATATGTTCATCACTCATTTGTGCTGGAGCCGGGTATTACAAAAATTACTGGTGATATGATTTGTTTTGGAGAAGGAGATGATTACTACTGCAAAGGGCTGCAAATTAAAACGGGGAAGGAGACAGATGTAATGTACAAACATCAGATGACCGGTTTTGGGATGCTTGGTACTGCCGATTCGGCCAGGCGGTCAGCGATTATTAAAAGATATCGTCAGGAGATAACAGCATATCCTATGGCTTACACGCTGTTGCAGGACATATACAATGCCAAGGAAGAGTATACGGACAAGGAGCTCGGCGAGCTGGTGGCTTTATTTAATAAAGATGTACAACGCTCTGAAACTGCAGGAAAATTGAAAAAATTCATCAGTACGCGGGCAAATTTCAAAGGTGAAAGGTCGGTACTTACTGCTTCAGATACCGCAGGCATCAAAAAGAGCTGGTTAGCTCCGTCGTCCCGGTTTAATTTATTGGTTTTCTGGGCCAGCTGGTGTGGCCCATGCAGAAACGAAATACCAGCATTGAAAAAGATTCGTGCCCGATTTAACGAGAAGGACGTTCATATGATTAGTATATCTATCGATAAGAACGGCGCTGACTGGATGCAGGCGGTCAGGTATGAAGCGATGCCGTGGGAACAAGTGAAGGTGGACAGCATGGAGATTAACCATGTAAAAGCAGGCTTTAATTTTTCCGCTATTCCGTTGACCGTTGTGACAGATCGCGCCGGAAAGGAAATCAAACGGTACGCTGGTTTTAATGGAAACACCGAAACAGAACTTAGTTTGCTGTTTGAAGAACTTTTGAAACAATAACTGATCATTCAATTGTATGTTAATATTACCAGCTATCATTCAAACACTTTATCTAAATAATACGCACAGCGACCCTTTGGCTAATACACTGGGTTTTCCTTCCCCGGAATTTAACTGGATGAGTTGGGCGTTAAGCGCAGCGCAACTTCATAAATTGTATGGTGAGGTCCATTTATATACCAATGACGCCGGAAAAGAAGTATTGATAAATCGTTTGCGGCTTCCCTATACGCATGTCCATACTGTTTTTAATGAAACGACAGTACCTGCAGCTTTGTGGGCAATGCCCAAATTGCTGACTTATAGCCTTCAAAAAGCGCCGTTTGTCCATTTTGACGGAGACGTGTTTCTTTGGGAGCCGATGGACAAATGTCTTGGAGAAGCTGCGCTTATTGCGCAGAATCAGGAGCATACGGCTTCATTCTATCGACCTATATTACAGGATCTTCATCAGCAAGGAGCCTGGTTGCCTGATTGCCTCACTTCTGCCGTGACCTCCGAAGCACCCATTGTGTCCTATAATGCAGGTATCATAGGAGGCTCGAACATTGATTTCTTCCATCGGTATACGAATGAAGCTTTTCGTATGATAGCGGAAAACCGCAGTAAGCCTGCAGTGTTGGAACATCCTGAATTTAATATGATTTATGAGCAGGTTATATTCGGCATGCTGGCCGCCGGCGAAAAAATGCCAGTCAACTGCTATTTTCGGCAACCTGTAGTCGATATGGCTTATAAAGGGATTACCAACTTCAATGAGGTACCTTCCAAAAAGAAGTTTATCCATTTACTCGGTGGCTTCAAAAAGCATCTTGACACCTGTTTGATGCTTGCCAAGAGGCTGCGGCGTGATTTCCCGGAATATTATTACCGTATCATATCGGAGTGTAAGAAGTCCAATATCACCATGCAGCTGCGTTGTTATCAGGAAGAGCAGGTAAATGCAACAGCTTCAAAGCAGGATTGGCGTGCTGTTTATGAACACGAGCTTACCCAGTTTGAGAAATTTGACCTTACATTTGGAAATGATGAGCGTCTGTCCCGGGCTCTGTTTCAAACTAATAAACTGCTAAAGAAAAAATATGACAAATCGGACGGAGAGAAAAAACTATTATGCCGCATACCTTCCGGCTATGTCAAAATGTTCAGAAAGGTGGTGTGTGATGAACTGGACACGCTGCTGGTGTCGCATCTGGGAAGGCCCCGCCGTCTGGATGCTATCATGGATTATCTCAGGCAATTTTTTGATGAAGCAGAAATAGAAAAAAATCCCGCATCCTATCGTGAGCTGGTCTTACTGCATCTCAAGCGGGGATGTGGCAATCAATTATTCTCTATCAGCTGACCCGCCGCTTCTGCCGCACGGAAATCACCGTTTGCAATATCACAGAAATACCCACCAGCGCTAATCCCACGTAAAATGCACCGTTTACCTGTTTCCCTTCTCCAAAAAACAGAAAAGCGATGGTAATGGCATAAATGGGTTCCAGGTTAAAACTCAGATTGACCGTAAAAGCCGGGACTTTCTTCAGCGTCTCTGCAAACATGATGTATAACCCCACGGTACAGATCAGGGATAACAGCAACAGGTATACGATATCTTCCCCGACCGGGATAATATTTTTCATCGGGAAGAAATAAAGATACACCGGCAATAAAATGCTCCAGCCCACAGTACCACCCATCATCTGGTAGTAGTTGATCAGCTTACTGTCGTACCGTTTTACCAGCCGTTCGTTGTAGATGGTGTACAGTGCCGCGAAAGCGGATGATACGGTACCCAGCGCAATGCCCAGCTGATAAGACACGTCGAAGTGAAAAATGAGGCTGATACCCAGCAGGGTAAACAGGCTTAACACCAGCTCTGTGACCGCGAACTTCTTTTTGTTGATGAGCGGCGCAAAAATCGCGGTAAAAAAGCTGGTCAGGCAATAGCAAACAGCGCCGATGGAAATGTTTCCGTATTTAATGCTGCCGTAAAAGAAAATCCAGTGAATGGTGATGAGCAGCCCGATCTTCGCGATGTCAAATTTCTCCCGCCGGGAAATAGCAGTACTGACTTTGAATATTTTCACAATAAAAAACAACCAGGCAAAAGAGAAAAATATCCTGTACCAGACCAGCAGCCCTTCGTTGAGAGAGATCAGTTTGCCGAATATGCCGGTGAAGGCAGCGATGATCACCGACAGGTGTAAGATGAGATATGTTTTTTTCATATGGCATTACAATATAACAAAAACAACATTCATTATATTGTCAATTGTTGTTTGAGCCAGCCTCCAGGCGGATTCATCATCGGGATAAGACAGGTGCTTGCGAAACCTGGATAAAAATAGTAAATTCAGAGTGTCTGCAACGGTCGATCCCGTCATGCAGGAAAGCCTTGCTGCAGATGGTAAGCTGGTGTGGTATGTAATTTTAGCGCAGAATAACCAAAATCCGTATATATGAAACCTCATCTATTAACCGCCTTCCTTCTCAGGAAGATTCCTCTACTGCCGCTGTTGATGTTGCTGATGAACACGTCTTCCTATGCACAAAGAGTGTATGTTAGCAGCCAAAGTTTCCAAATTTACGGACTATGCCTGGGCTGCACTGTTCAGAATCCGCAAAATGCTGTCGGACCTGATGAAATCAATTATGCTTCCCTGCAAATTCCACTGGGACTTATAGGAAGAATTGAACAAACGCTGATTTTTCCTGCTGTAAAAAATTATACGAAAGTTGTTATTGGCATTGGCACCAACCAGCCAGGTTTATCTGCGCAGTTACTGGCTGGAGTGTCCGTGGAAACTTTTAACGGTAATATCTCCAATAACGACTACAGGATCGTGGACAGTGAAATACTCAACATCGGCCTGTCAGGGTCCGGCGGAAGCAGGGGCACTATAGAATTTACTACCACCAAATCCTATGACCGGATTAAAATAAGCCTCAATGCCGGCCTCTTAAACCTCAATGGCGGGCTTAATGTTTATTATGCCTACCAGCTGGATAACAGAATCTATGCAAGCAGCGAAACACATAAAGTTCCCGGAGCGTGCACTAGTTGCGCTATCCAAAACCCACAGAATGCAGTTGGCCCTAATGAAGACGATTTCTCGACGTTGAACGTGTACGCCGAGCAAACCCTCTATTTTCCTGCAAAGAGAACTTTTACAAAACTGGTGATAGGGGTTGGCAGCGATTCTAAGCCTATTGAACAAATAAGACGGGAGAGAGCATTGATTACAACAATCAACAAAGATGAGAATAATAGTCAGGAAGCAGTTGGCGGATTAAAACCAGATCCTCAAAATCCCTACCGGGGAACAATAGAATTCATGACCTCAAAACCTTATGATGGTGTTGCGTTTACACTGATTAACCAGATAGATTACCGTGCGGATTTAAAAATTTATTACGCTTACCAGGACGAGCTTATGCTGAATGCCTGTAAAGATGTTCCATTTGCCCCTTTTTATTATTTTCCCTTTAATGGAAATACCAGTAGTACAACCCCCGGATTTTATTTGAATGCATCTACGTTGTTTCCTGAATACAAATACAACATAGCGTGCGACCGGGGGCTCACTTCCACAACGTCATCCTACACGCTTGAAAGCCCGGACATCCCGCCATCGCTTGATACCGGAGACATTACCATTGCGTTCTGGGCTGATATAAGAGAAGGTGACCCACGGATCCCTGATCCGGATAATCCGGGAGAATATCTCCCTCCTGCAGGGCCACAACCTTTTCTTACGCTGGAAGCTTTTGGTCAAAAGTTCCATATGACGCCTGAGCACCTTCAGGTTGGTGAGGAATTTGACGGCGGGGAAATTGAACAAAGGCCGGGTTATGCCCACTATGTATTGGTCTTAAAGGCAGATGCCTCGGAAGTAGACAATGCCTGCATTTATATTAACGGAAAACCAGGCGATGGAGAGCAAAATTGCACCTCATGGACACAGGAGAGACGAAGTAACCATAAAAAGATCAAAATTGCCCTCGACCGGGCGGATATCGATGAACTGGTAATATATAACAGAGCGCTGTTTGATGACGAAATACGCCTGCTGGCGCACGCCTATCCTGTATCTCCAAACGCAGTAACCACCGCCCGGACAGCGGTAGCAAACAAAATGAAAACGGCTGCCGCAAAAGAAAATAGAAAGCTGACGATATCGCCTAACCCAACAACCGGACAGATTACTTTACAGGGAAACCTTCCCCTGGAAGATGCGGAGATCATTGTAAGGAATACTGTAGGCGCGGAAGTTTATCGTTCCAGAGTAAGATCCACCGTTATTGATTTGCCTGCAACGTTACCAGGAGGGATGTATATACTTACCTTGCGCACGAAAGATAAAAAAGTATTTACCCGTAAAATTCTCCTGACAAGATAAAGTTAAAACACAGACAAAAAACGAAAAAGCCGCCTCGAAAAATAGAGGCGGCTTTTCATTTGTAAAACGTGCATCATTTACATGCCGAAGAATCGGGATGACATTTTTCCAGGTATTTATAAAGCTGGCCGGCTGGCGTAGTCCTGCCACAGGTCATCCAGGGATTTACCTGTCTGGCTTTGCCAGATACCGGGTGAATATGTTTTGCGGCGCATATGGTCGTCGAGTATTTTGACGAGCTTGTCGCTGAAATTTTTTTCGAGCCATACCAGGAAACGCGCAGTGATACGATAGCTGTTGTCGTACCGCTGTGACGGGTTAAACGTCGTCAGCGACCAGCCGGCGCCGGCGTTATCCACACCATACCGGTAGCGCACATAGTCTGCGATGCCTTCTGTGAGCCAGCCGGGGCCGGCGCCTCCCGGGTACGACTGTACGACGTGCATCACTTCATGTGTCACCACATCGATATCACCGGGATGTTGCCGGAACCATTCGGGGTTATATACTACGCGTCCGCCGCTGGTGGCGGCTACGCCGGTGTAAGAAGGATCGATCACAAAAGTGACCTTCTTCAGCGTGTTGGGATTATAGGCATTGGCCAGCACCGGATATACGGTAAAGAAAGTATTGATCATTCTTTCTTTTAGCTGCAGGTCGAAAGTGGGCGATTGGTTGATGAACACCAGCGTATAGTCTCCGCGGGTAATGGAATCGGTGGTGACGGCCGGCATAGCGGCTGCCGGTGCAGCGGTACTGCTGTCGTGGGCACAAGCATGGAAGAACAGGCCGGTGCAAAGTATGATTAATCGGATCGTTTTCATATTACCAGCCCTCGTTTTGTTTTAACTGTGTATTCCGTAAGGTTTCGTCGGTGGTGATAGGGATCACGTACATGGCATTGCGCCAGAGGCGGTCTTCCACTTTGAACTTTTCATAACGGTAACCGTCCGGTGCAGCGGCATCGGCGATGGGCCGCATACCCCAGATGGTTTTTTCGGTGTTCTCTGCGATCTTCCAGCGCCGCACATCCCAGAAGCGGTGGTTCTCGAAGCTTAACTCAATTCTTCTTTCGTTGCGGATGCGTTTACGCATCTCGGCCTGACTCAGACCGGCAGGCAGCGATGGCTGGCCGGCGCGGGTGCGTATCAGGTTGATATACCTGGCGATATCGGCGTTGCCGGGGTCATATTCGTTGAGTGCTTCCGCGTAGCTGAGGTAGAACTCTGCCAGCCGGAAGAGGATACCGTGCACATCGCGGCCCGGGCCCTGGTTCACGGTGATGCTTTCGTTGGCCAGTTTGCGGCAGCTGTAGCCGGTACGGGTATGGTCTGTCTGGGTGCTTTGTTCGTCTTTCCCTCTTTCAAACGTTTCTATTTTCCGTCCTTTCCAGGGGGCGCCGTTGTAGCTGATATCGGTGTAAAAACGCGGATCGCGGCCTGTATAAGGTCTGGCCGGGTCATAACCGGAGGCGGGATCGGTAATGGGCAGGCCATTGGCCATTTCATAATCGTCCACCAGGTTTTGGGTGGGCGAGCATCCGGACCATCCGTTGCTGCCATAAGGGAAGAGGTAACGGTCATAATCCTGGTTGGCTTCTTTCATTCTTACCCAGATTACTTCGGGGCTCAGCAACGTATTGCTGGTGAACATGGTCAGCCTGTCTGCCAGTGTATTTTCCAGTCTGTAGGCGGTGCCTCCCTGTGCCTGCAGATCTATCACCGCTTTGGCGGCGGCAGCGGCCTTGCGCCATTTTTCCGGGTCGGAGGCGGTGTTGTTGGAGCTGATATCTGCGAGGAAACCGTTCTTGCCGGCGATGGCCCAGAGCGGACTGGCGCTGTAGAGCAGCATACGTGCCTTGAGGGCGAGGCAGGCGCCTCTGGTGACACGGCCCAGCTGTGTGGAGGGATAATTAAGCGGCAGCCGTTTGATCGCTTCGTCGCAGTCGGCCAGTATCTGGTTGATACAGGCGTCATAGGAGCTACGCGGTTGATTGAGCGCAACATTATCGTTCTGATCAATGGTTTTGGTGACGATGATCACGCCGCCGAACTGACGCACCAGTTCGGCCAGGTAATAGGCACGGAGGAAATACACTTCCCCGATACGGTTGTTCAGCGCGCCGGGGTTGTTGGCATCATCCGGGGTGTTGTATTTGGCCACACCTTCCAGGATGGCGTTGGCCTGCCGGATGGCGACGTAGTTATCGCGCCACGTGTTACCGATAGGGTTGTTGTTACCGGACCAGGAACCGTTGTTAAAGCTCATGGAAGCCATCCAGTTGGAAGCGTCTTTGGCTTCGTCGGTGCCGGACGACATGGAATAGCCACCAAGGTAGGTATAGGCGCCGCGCAACCGGGAATAGAGATTGTTGACCACCTGGTCCGTCATGGCGAAGTTGGTGAAGATGTCCTGGTCTTGCTGCTGGGTGGTGGCGGCCCTGTCGAGATAGCCTTTTTTACAGGCGCTGAAGGTGAGGGTTGCCAGTACACAGAAGAGGATGAGTTTTTTATAGAGCGGTGAATATTGCATAACGATCGTTTTTAGAATCTAACATCAATACCGAAATTCCAGATACGCTGAATGGGATACATGGCGCCGTTGCCATCCCCTATTTCAGGGTCTACCTGGTAGTCTTTCAGTTTATCCCAGGTGAAGAGGTTCATACCGTTGGCGTATAAACGAACGTAGGAGAGTCCTACCGGTTTCACCCAGTTTTTGGGGAGCTGATAACCTATCTCTGCGTTTTTGAGGCGCACGTAGCTGGCATCCTTTACCCAGAACGAGGAGCCGCGGTGGTTGTTGCCGTTGGTGTTGCTGTGCAGGCGTGGATAAGTGGCTGTGGCGGCGGTTTCCGGCGTCCAGCGGCCGAGGTGGAAAGGTTTCACTTTGCCGCCCTGGAAGAACTCATACACAGCTTCGTTGTTGAGCATCACATCAGTATGGGCTGCACCCTGGAAAAGCAGGGACACATCAAAACCTTTGTAGGCAACGCCCAGCGTGGCGCCGAACATGAGCTCCGGCGTACGGGCGTAACCGATAGCCGTTTCATCAAAGTTGGACTGGATGAAATCATATTCCTTGCCGGTGAGTTTTTTGTATTTCATGTCACCGGGACCGTAGGCAGAGAAATTCTGGAAAGGGCTGTTGTCCACGTCGGCCTGGTCTTTAAAGAAACCTTCGGAGATAAGGCCGAATTTGGTGCCGATAGGGTGACCGGTGCGTTTCATCCAGGGATACGCCTGCGCTACTTCATCCTGGTACACGATGTTGTTGCGGGCGAAAGTGACATTGGGTTTGATGAAATAGTGCACTTTGCCGATGGTATTTTCATGGCTCAGCTCCAGCTCCAGTCCTTTGTTGTCCACGATACCGATGTTCTGTGCTTTGATGTCCTGACCAAATACATCGGAGAGGGTGTTGCGGCGGATGAGGATTTTGCTTCTGCGCTGGGTGAAGAGATCGAGGGAGATGCCGAGCAGGTTTTTCCAGAAGCGCGCTTCGATGGCTACGTTAGCCTGACGGCCCCTTTCCCAGGTTACGCCGGGGTTGCCGATGGCGCCCTGTTTCCAGCCGTTGGCCTGACTGGCATTGGTGCCAAAGTAATAAGGATCGCCACCGCCCCAGGAGGTAAACCAGAGAAACCGGTCGCTGCCTGCCTGGTCGTTGCCCACCTCGCCATAGGAACCGCGTATTTTCAGGAAGCTGATGGCGGCGATATTGTCTTTGATGAAACTTTCTTCAGACAGTACCCATCCTGCGGAGATGGAGGGGAAGAAACCATAGCGGCTTTCTTTCGGGAAGTTTTCGGAGCCCTGGTAGGAGGCGCTGAACTCCAGCAGGTATTTCTGCATGTAGTTGTAGGTGCCCCGGAAGAGCAGCGACTGGTAGGCCTTGGGGATGGTGGACCCGCTTTCGTTGAGGCGGCGGTTCCAGAGCACCATGGCGGTGGCTTCATGACGGCCGAACTGCCGGTTCCAGTTGGCGGTGGCTTCCAGGTAGGTGCTGCGGTTGGCGCCGCCGCCGCTGAAAGACCCGTTGGGGTCTATTTTGGTGTCCTGACCGGACTGTTTGTAGCTGGTGATGTTGCCCTGTCCGTCGTACAACGGCTCAAACACCGCGTAGTTACGGGTATAGGAGGCGTTGGGGGAGTTGGTGTTGTCGTAGGAGAAAGACACTTTGGCCGTCAGGTTTTTGGTGATGACATCCAGTTTGCGGGTGAGGGCGAAGGTACCTTGCACGGTATTGTTGTACCAGCGGCGATATCCTTTCTGCGACAGTTCGCCGAGGATGTTGGACTGAAAGGTGCCGTTGCCCCAAAGAGAACCGTCGGGGTTCACGATGGGATAGATGGGCGCCATGCGGTTGGCCAGATTCATGATGGTGCTGGCGGAGTTGTTGCCGTCACGGCGGTCGGTCATGATACCGGCGATATCTACGCGGGCGGTAAGATCGGGGGTAATGTCCACGTCTACGTTGGCGCGCAGGTTATACCGTTTCATGTTGTTGTTGCCGGTATAACCGTCTTTGTTTTCGGTGGTATGGGCATAGAGGCCATCCTGCACGTTGTAGCCGGCGGAGATGAAATAACGGGCGATGTTGTTACCACCGCTCACGTTGAGGTTGCCC
This sequence comes from uncultured Chitinophaga sp., assembly GCF_946479755.1. Next base: position 396,695 of record NZ_CAMLHC010000002.1, read on the forward strand.
TGTGCCACGGTCGACGGTTTCATGATGAACTTATAGTAATCGGTGTTAGGCAGTTTGCCGCTTTTGTAGCCGTCCAGCTGCGTTGGTGTGAAGGCTGGCTGGGCGCCGTCATTTTTCAGCGCTTCGTTGAGCAGGGTGGCGTAGTCATAGGAGCCGAGGTATTCCGGCAGGCGGGTAGCTTCTGTTACGCCGGCGGAGGCGCGGAAGCTCACGGAAGGGGGACCGGCCTTTCCTCTTTTGGTGGTGATGAGGATGGCCCCGTTGGCACCGCGCATGCCCAGTACGGCGGTGGCGGCGGCATCTTTCAGGATGGTGAGTGTTTCGATATCGTTGGGGTCCACGTAGTCCATGGGCCTTTCAATACCGTCTACCATGATGATGGGGGAGGCGCCGTTGAGCGTGCCTACGCCGCGGATGTACAGGTTGCTGGCATCCACGCCGGGCTCGCCGCTGCGCTGGGTGGTGATCAGGCCGGGAAGGCGTCCTGCCAGTGCGTTGGTGAGGTTGGACACAGGGCTTTGCACCAGTTCTTTGGTGCTGATGGAGGCGATAGCGCCTGTCACGGTCGCTTTTTTCTGTTGACCGTAAGCCACTACCACTACGTCTTTCAGGCCGAGGCTGGAGGGCATCATGGTCACGTCGGTCTGGTTGGAGGCGGACACTTCCACTTCCCTGGTTTCATAGCCGATGAAAGAGAACACCAGTGTTTTCATGCTGGCGGGCACCTGTATGCTATAGGTGCCGTCGCTTTGTGTCTGGGTGCCTCTGCTGGTACCTTTCACCTGTACAGAAACGCCAGGGAGCACCACGTTGGTTTTGTTTTCCACCACAGAGCCGATAATGGTGCGCATGGCGCCGTTGTTGGTTGCGGGGGCCGGACGTACCGTGGTGTCGGCGGGATGGTTGTTTTGTTCCGACGGGCGAAAGATGATGATGATGTTATCTGACTGGCGGAAGTTCAGATAGGTGTTGGCCAGCAGCAGTTCCAGCGTTGTTTTCACGCTGCGGGTGGCTTTAGGCAGACTGACATTGCCGTAGAGGTTTACCTGTTCCGGCGGGTAGGCGAGGCGGAAACCGGACAGGCTTTCCACTTTGCCGAGGGCGCTTTTGAGTGTTTCATTTTTCAGTGTCAGGGTAATCTGTTTGGTGGCGATGTCTTGTGCTCTGCCGGGAGAGGCCGACAGTACAGATGACAGTAACAGGATGCTGAGCAGGGCCAGGGTAATAGTCTTTGCCATGTGCCGGCCGTGGCGGAACATACAGGGCAATAGCGTGGCTGTCAGCTGTGTGGACACAGCTAAGAACTTGTGCATAACGGGCATTCATTTAAAATTGTTAGGAAATAGGCAGCCGTTGACCGCATGTGGATGCGGCCGCGGTTTTCAGCTTTTCGGGCTGAACAAGTGTTTTACTTCAGAACGTGTTGTTTGATAGTGATCATTGTGGTTTCATGCGATGTAGATTTTAGTGATGCATAGAATGAGCAACGGCCCGCTGGTGGCTTGTTTTAATGCTAAATTGATTTAGCAAACAGGACATACTTTGTCCATTTAACTTTTTACAGTTATTAATTTTGGTTTTAATGATGTGTTTTATCGTCGTCTTAGCAGCCTTTGCCTTTTATGAGCACGTCGTGGCCGTTTTCTATTTTATACGTGGCATTTCTGACGCCGCAGATCACATCGAGGACTTCTTCGAGCGACTCAGTACCTGCGAAGGATACGCGGACAGGGCATTGTTTTAAAGCGTCATCACTGAATTGTATGTTCACTTCATAACGCTTGCTGAGTGTATTGGCGATGGTTTCGAAGGTAGCGTTTTCGAAAACCATCTCGTTGGTGGTCCAGCTGGCACGGGCAGCCGCATTCACCGCTTCCCGGCGCGCGGCGGCATTCCTGGTATTATAAACGATCTGTTGATCGGGCGTTAATACGGCCAGTACTTTGGAGCCGTCTTCCACTTTTACTTTTCCTCGTGTAACCGACACCGTTATCTCCGGTTGTTCGGGGTAAGCGCTGATGTTAAAAGCAGTACCCAGTACGGTAGTTTTCAGTTGACCGGTATTGATCACAAATGGCTTTGCGCTGTCGGACCGGATATCGAAATAGGCTTCGCCCAGCAGCGTCACTTCGCGGGAAGGGCCGTTGAACTGTTCCGGCACTACCAGCCGGCTGCCGCGGTGCAGCACTACGGTGCTGCCATCAGGCAGTGTCAGGTAACGGTCAAAATTCGTCTGACTGCCGGCGTACTGCCGTACGGTAGCGGCAGGAGATGGGTTACCCTGCCGGTACCACCAGTAACCTGCGCCGGCCAAGGTAAGGAGGCCGGTCCAGACGGCGGCATACCGCAGTACTTTTCTCCAGGCGCTCCGCTTCACTACCGTCAGCGGTGCTGCTGCCGGAGCGGCAGCTAACCGGGTCCGTAACGCCAGCAGCTGTTGCCGCGTAAGTTGCCTTGCTGCCTCGCTTTGCGGGTCTATCACTTCATCAGGCAGGTCCTGCCCGAGAGTAGTATACCAGCCTTCCAGCGTGTTGAGCTCTTCTTCAGTGCAGGCACCCTGACTATATTTCTGTAACAGTACGTACAAATTTTGTTCATCCATAGCGGTAATGATGCGACTGGCTATATTTAATAACACCAATTTAATCTGTTGCCGTTATCCCGTTCAGAAATTTTTTTTCAGGATAAGCAGGGAGATAGTAAGGGGTAAAATACAAGTGAATATTATTAGATTTGGTAAAAATCGTATAGCCATCGAACTACACGCGGAAAATACCGATACAGCCCTGCTCAGGTCCTGGCAAAATGGCGATGAAAAAGCCTTTGACCAGCTGTATGCCCGTCACTATATCAGGCTGGTGAACCTGGCCTATAAAAAGACGGGGCATATGGAAGCGTCGCAGGAACTGGTACAGGACGTGTTCCTGTCGCTCTACCGCCAACAGTCACGGTTACCCGAAAATACCGTCCTGGAAAACTACCTTTTTATTGCCACCCGTAACCGTATCTATAACCATCACCGGCAGCAGCTGCTGCAACTGAAGAAGGAAGCGCTGCTGCGTGAAAACTACCTGCCCTCCTCCGGTACCGGGCCCGATAAGCTGGAACTGAAAGAACTGGAGACACGGCTGCGCCGTAAAATACAGCAGCTGCCCGAACAGTGCCGTGCCGTTTTCCTCCTCAGCCGTGAAGAGCAGCTGTCCAACAAGGAAGTGGCGGAACGGCTGCATATTTCCGTCAATACGGTAGAGCAGCACATGCGAAAAGCGCTCCGCATCCTGCGGGCCTCCATCAATGACGAACTGATTATGATGCTGGTAACAACGGTGGCGCTGACTTATATGATGTAAATCATATCAACGATGCATACTGAGCTTAGCGTGGCGGAACTGAAAGATGTGGACCTGCTGCACCAGGTTTGCGAAAAGGTTAAACTGATTTTTTGGCGGGTTTCCATTTCATTTCATTCAGCGCCAGGCTCATGATATGTTGCGGCGTTACATAGAGGATTTCGGCCAGCTTGATACATTCTTCTATCTTCATCAGCTGGGGCTGGACAATTTTTTTATGCAGGGTGGATTTGTGGAAATCGGCGTCTTCGCTCAGGTCGGTCAGGCTGGCAAATTCCAGTAACTCCTGGAAGTTACGGATACCTTTATCGTTGCCCTCAGCCGCTTTGCCGGCAGCCATGCCGTCAATTCCCTTTTTTATCAGGGCAGAAATATTATGTCGTTTTGATTCCCCGATTCTCATTTTGATTCCCGGTTTTCTCAAATTAACCGCACAATATTTTTTATTGACCTATTTGTCTATGAAGTTGGGTTAATTATTTATAAAATTGTATATTGTGTTTACGTTTTTGACTTTTTTATTCACCAAAACCTGATAAACCTGGATGAGGGAAACCGTATATCTGGAAAAACGAGCGCGATTCAGGAAGACTTTTTATGCATCTGGTTAAGGGCCAGTGTCATGATAACCTGTGGTGTCAGCCCGAATGCTTTACCCAATAAGATACATTCTTCAATTTTTATTAACCCGGGATTCTTTAGTTTTTTATACAGCGTGGACTTATGGATACCTACCGCCGTTCCGACGGTGGTCATTGGAACAATATCATAGATACCCTCAAGGTCTTTAATCTGACCTTGCTCAATCAGTGTGCGCACTGCCTCAAACCTGCGATCTTTTCCTTTTGCCATTTGTGAATCTTTGGGATGGGAAAATACATCTCATGGGGTTACTTTGCGGTTTATTATTATAATAATGACTTTAGTAGCTATGAAATAGCAGGTAGTGTTTATGAAAATGACTATTTTTTTCTCAACACTTGTGGTATACCAATAATCAGTCCACTGCAGTATGATTTCCCTCAAATCATTCGCCGCGATGGAAGATCCTTTTCAAGACGACCATGATGGCTCTTTTAAGTGGTTCATCATCTTATTCGTATTCTTTATGGTGCTGCTCTGGACGTTTGCCTGGATAGGCGCCGAACATTAATTACAAGGGTTTATCAACCATGCTGAGGTATTGTTTCTACAGTCCGCCTCACTATCTCAACAAATACATAATCCATTTAATGGCGGTGGTGTCTACCACTGCTACTTTTTTAGGCCGCCAGTCTCTATATTTGTCCCGGTCAAATACCACTGAGGATGCAGCAAATCTCCGGGAATGAAAGCACGCCGACTACGGCAACAGCATGGTTTTGGACACCGGGACTGTTTTTTACGTTCCTGCTGGCCAATTCAGTATTAGGCATCCGTCTGCGGGAAGGGCAGTGGGACAACCCGGTGAACCTGGTTGGTTCCCAGCTGGTCATCTTCGCCTGGTGTTTCCTTGTATGGCTGATAGCCGCCTATGCGGTGCAGACAGATTATGTACCCCGCTGGTTAAAACTGGCCGGTACCTTATGCCTGGCGGCCATCACTTCTGTAGCTATTTATTACCTTTCCCCGTTCGAGGATTTTCCGCTGGACGCCGTTCCCCAAAGGGCCTGGGGCAGGGTGTTGATTCGACTGGTTTATCGCGCACTGCTGGTTGGGTCGTTGATATACCCGGTAGTGTACTACCTGGCGGCCGCCCGGCGGCTGGCCATGGAGAAACTGAAAGTGGAAAGGCAGGAACGGGCACTGTTGCAGATCAGGGCCAATCAACTGGAAGCGATGGTGGCGGAGCGTACAGCCGCTTTGGAGAAAACGATCGCTCAACTGGAACAGGCGCAGCGGCAGCTGGCCGAAAAGAATGCTTCTGATAAATAACAGCCGGGGTGATCGTATATCCCTGTCCGTAGTAATCCGACTACAACAATTTAATATTATTGCTACAAATGCGGATACGCCGGTGCGTTACTTTTGCTGTAAGCAGCTGTAGGCCGTTCAGCCATTGTTATGCAGCGATCGTCTGTTACCCTGTCATACAGGCGTACAGAGGATGTGCCTACCGGCAGATGGCGCTGCCCCCTGGTTCGTCTAATCGGAAATGGACAATAAACGGACAGTTTTTTAACCTCAATGGCCGGGAAGACTCACCTTCCCGGCCATGTTTTTTTAAGAACGGGACCTGCGCCAGCCCTCCCATAACAGTCCCCCGGCTACCATCGCCAGCAATACCCACGAAGAAACTGCGGCTACCTTACGGCCTGTAATAAACGTCTGCGGCCGGAAAACAAATGTGATATCATGTTTGCCGGCAGGGACCTTTAACCCGCGCAACGCATAGTTCACCCGGATAATGGTTGCCTCCTGCTGATCGACATAGGCACGCCAGCCGGCAGGGTAGTAGATATCGGAGAAAACGGCAAAACCGTCACGGCTGTTTTGGCTGCTGAAATGCAGGTCGTTCAGGCCATATTTCGTGAGCGTAATGGCAGCGCTGCTGTCTTTTGCCGGAACGAAACCGCCTACCTGTGCCTGGAACCGGCGGTCAATCACTACCGTATCTGCCGGGTTGAAATCATTCATGGCGCGCATCTCTGCATCTGCGTTAGCGGCCCAGTGGATACCCTTTACAAACCACGCATTGCCCAGCGCCTGCGGATTGAACTGCGCTACCGGTTGGTTGGTGGCGGGGTCCGGCGCAATGATGTACCGGGTATTCAGCATATTGAGCACCGCACGGTTGTTTTTGGCGATCTGGTGTTCAATCAGGTCCTGGTAGATCCACAGTTTAGCCGGACTTTGTCCGCCAATGGATTTATGCAGATAAGAAGTGTTAGCGTCGAGGAACGGGTTCACCGTAGCGTTCAGCACCCGGAAGTAAGGGGTTTTGTCCTGTAGTATCTTCTCATCGGCAGCCGTCGGTGAAATATAGGCCGCCAGCCGGTTAGGCTCCATAAAGCTCTCTTCGTTCAGGTAATTTTTATCTACCTGGAACAAATCAAACAACACGGCAGCGGTTAATATCATCAGTACCGGCAAGGCTTTCAGCTTGTCTTTGAGATATGCCCACAGCACGCCATAAGTGACGGCGATCAATACCAGCGCCCTCACACCATCGCGGAGCAACAGGCTGCTGCGGTCTTTTCTCAGCGCGGCCATCAGTGTGTTGCCAGCCTCTTTGCTGCCCAGCATTTGGGTGTACCGTTGTAACAGCGCTCCGTCATTAGGGCCGCTGAAGGAATAGATGAAAGGCCCGAAAACAGCTACGCCTATCACCAGTCCGCCGGTGATAACTGTCGCTTTCTGTAACGCCTGCATCAGCTGCGTTTTCGACTGCCGCTGGCTGATCAGTTCCTGTAATGCCCAGCAGGCCAGCACCACAAAGGATACCTGTACAATGACCAGCGCCATGGCCGGCGCCCTGAATTTGTTATATAACGGGAGATGATAGAACAGAAAGTTATTGAAGGCGCTGAAGTTATGGCCCCAGCTGATCAGGATGGCGAAGGCCGCCACGCCGGCCCACCACCATTTATGCGGGCTTTGAATGATCAGTAATGACAGCACCGTTAACAAACAGATGATCACGCCCAGGTACACCGGCCCGGACGTCATGGGCTGCCCCGCCCAGTACAAGGGCCAGCGGCGGCCGTTGACTAACTGTTCCGCCTGTACGGCGGGCACGCCCAGAGAAGTGAGCGCTTTGTAGGTATGCGAGCTGACGGACAGCTTTTCTGCGGTAGAGTTGCCCACCACGCCGGGTACCAGCATGGTAAACGTCTCTCCCGGGCCATAGCTCCACTGGAAAGCGTATTCCACGTCCAGTCCGGGTTTGCCCTGTTGTTTGCTGCTCAGTTCAGATTCGCTGCCACGGATGGTGTAACGGGTATATTCCTTTAATATCAGCAGGTTGTCCATATTGGGCAGGATGGCGAGTATCGCCGCTACTGCCAGCAATGCGGACGCTTTAAAAAATGCGGGCAATTGTTTCGCCCGAAGGGCCATCACAAAACTACTGATCACCAATGCCGCCACCATGATCAACGTGTAATAGGTGATCTGCAGGTGGTTGTTGTAAATGAGCAGGCTGGTGGCTATCGCCGTTAAACAGGCGCCTGCCAGCCATCGTCCGCGATAGGTGAGAATGATGCCTGCCAGCACCGGCGCCATATAAGCCATGGCCATCACTTTGGTGATATGCCCCGTTTGCATGCTGATGACACTGAACGTGGCAAAGCCATAGGCGATGGCGCCCAGTATTCTTATCCAGTAACGGAAGTCGAGGACGCACAGTAACAGGTACATGCCCAGCATGTTCACAAACAACATGTCTGCCGGATTGGGCAGCCAGAGGGTGAACAGCTTGTTGAGATACCATATGGCCGTTATAGGCGGACCGGTGAAGATCACATAAGTAGGCATGCCGCCAAACATGCTGTTGGTCCACATGGGTACTTCGCCGGTGCGGTTGTAGAAGTCCAGCGCTTCCTGCTGCATGCCTTTGTGATGCATCATGTCCGACTGGAACAGGGCTTTCCCGTCCAGCACGGGACTGCAAAACAGCAGGGCCAGGCCTGCGAAGAGGGCTATGGCCGCCAGATGCCGCCAGAGGATATTCAACCGGTTGTTATTCATTACTGATGTTTTTCGTACCGGCGTTTGCGCCGGACGGGCGTCAAAATAATGAATTTGCAGGACCGGCGGAAATCTGTACCGGCGCCATCATAGGAGTAATAATGCTGGCTGCGCAGGGCAAGTATCTCTTTTATGCTTCCATGAACAAACAGTTCGCCATCAATGGTCCATGACCACAACGGGTGCTACGCGCTTTTTCCGGTTGCTGGCCACCAGCAGCAGCGGCAACGATACAAGAAACACCAGTCCCATGATAAGAAAAGCATCGCTGAAACTGAGCAGCATGCCCTGGCGGGTAACACTGTGGTCCAGCAGCTGGATGGCCTGCTGGTGGGCATGGGAGGCGGAAGCGCCTTTGCTTTGAAAAAACTGCGTGTAGCCGTGCAGGCGGTTATGCACCAGCGGATCTGACGGATCGAGGTGGCTCACCAGGTCGTACCGGTGCTGCGCGTTGCGTTTCGCGAGATAGGTGTTGATCAGCGCGATGCCGAAGGAGCCGCCCAGTTGCCGCATCATATTGTTCAGCGCCGCTGCTTGTGGGATGTCTGCCGGCGGGAGGGAGGAAACGGCGAGCGTGGTCAATGGCACCGTCATCAGTGCTATGCCCACGGCGCGCCAGATCAGCGAGTTGCTGATGGCGGTGGCGGTAGCGTTCTGGTTGAGCTGCGACATCTGCCAGCTGAAGAAGATGAACATGCCCATCCCGGTGAAGATGAGGTATAACGGTGAAAGGCCGCGCTGCAGGAGGCGTGCGCTGATCATCAGTCCGCCGATGGCCAGGAAGGCGCCGGGCAGCAGTAACATGCCCGTCTGCAATGGCGTGAAGCTGAGCAGGCGCTGGGCAAACACAGGTGTCAGGAACACAGAGGCGAACATGCCGGTGCCCGATATAAAAGTGAGGGCGGCGCCTACGCTGAGGTTCCTGCTTTTCAATACCCGCAGGTTGACTACGGGGGCGGTTATACGTAGTTCCCACCAGATGAAAATGGCAATGCCAAAAACGGCGACTACGGTTAACCAGACGATGTAGGCGGCTTCGAACCAGTCGTCTGTTTCGCCGCGTTCCAGCACCGTTTGCAGCGCACTGACACCGACCGCCAGCAGGATGATGCCGGTCCAGTCAATACGGGCTTGTGAAGACTGCCGGGGCGGCTCATCGAGGAACAGGTAACACACGAAGGCCACGAGTATACCGATAGGTATGTTGATATAAAAGATCCAGGGCCAGCTGTAGAATTCTGTGATATAACCGCCGAGGGTAGGACCGATGGTAGGGCCTACGAATACGCCTATCCCAAAGATGGCGCTGGCCACGTTTTGTTTCTCTTTCGGGAACTGCCGGAACACGATCACCTGCGATACCGACAGCAGTGCGCCGCCGCCGATGCCCTGCAGGAAGCGGAAGAGCACCAGTGTCCATATATTGGTGGCCTGCCCGCACAGGAAGGAGAAAAACGTAAACGCCAGGATGGAACCGATGTAGTAGTTGCGCTGCCCCAGCCGTGCCGCCAGGAAGCTGGTGATGGGGATGATGATCACGTTGGCGATGGCGTAGGCCGTGATCACCCAGGAGGTGTCTTCCAGGGTGGCACCGAGATTGCCGCTCATGTGCGACAGGGCTACGTTGACGATAGAGGTGTCTATCAGTTCCATGATGGCCGCGGCAATTACCGCGACCACCAGTATTTTATTTTTCATACCGAATGGTATATTTTATGGCGAAAAAAATCAGCGGCTGCCGGCATTGACCGCCTGCAGGGCATGTGCCGGGGAGGTGGACTGCAGCAGTTGCCATACATCTCGGGTTTGACCGATATGGATTTCGTATTCGTCGTTTTCCAGCGCCTGCATAAAGCCGTCGGCCACCTGCTGAGGCGGAATGCCTTTTTCGCCGCCGATGTCGCGGGAGAAATCGGTGTTGACCATAGGAGGCATCAGTTCAAATACGCGTATAGGCGCTACCGATATCCGCAGTGACTGTGTGTAGGAGTGAAGAGCGGCTTTGCTGGCGGCATAAGTGGGTACGGCCACAAACGGCACCAGTGCGGTGACGGAGCTGACGTTGACAATGGCTGCTTCCGGCTGGCGTTGCAGCATGGGCAGCAGGTATTCTGTCAGTTGCAGGATGGCGAGATAGTTGGTCAGCATTTCATCGGCCGCCTTGTCGAAAGCCCGCGCTGTTTCGGAGAGCGCATAGGCATGTGCCCTGCCGGCGTTGTTGATCAGCATGTTGAGCTGCGGATAATCCTTTTGCAGGGTTTGTACCAGCGCCTTTACCTGTGAGTCCTTAGTGACATCGCATACGATGGTAATGAGGCCGGGAGTGCCTGCAGCGGCCTGTTCCAACCTCGTGGCATCCCTGCCGGTGATGATCACCTGGTTGCCCGCCGCCTGTAGTGTTTGTGCCAGCGCCAGGCCGATGCCTGCACTGCCACCGGTAATTAATACCGTGTTACCTTTTGTGTTCATATGAATTGTTTATACCGATCGGTATATTTTTAAATAAAAAAATAAGTCGTTAATAGCCTGCCTGATCGTCAGAGATCGTTGATGAGTGTTTCGAGTGATTGCATAATAGCATTGCGGTAATGGATCTTACCGGTCAGCTTGGTGATCATGATGCAGCCTTCTATCATGGCGATGATGGTGAGTGCTGTCTGTTCGGGATTTGTTTGCGGACTGAATTCACCCTGACGGATGCCCATTGTGATCTCATGCGCCACGCTGTCTTTCCATTTGCTCATCGCTTCGGCGGCGCGTTGTTTCAGCGCGGGATGCGTATCGTCGGCCTCGGTAGCAGTGTTCAGGATAGGACAGCCGCCAGCCGGGAACGGATGTTTCAAAAAATTCGTATATACGTGCACGTAAGCCAGCAGCTTGTCGCGGTAAGTTTCCTGCTTTGCCTTCTCCTGCCGGATAATGTCGGTCACCTGGCGGATGTTGTGCTCAAACGCTGCCAGCGCCACTTCGTCTTTATTCACGAAGTTGCCGTATATGCTACCTTTTGTCAGCCCCGTGGCATTGGTCAGGTCGGTCAGCGATGTGCCGGCATACCCTTTCTCATTGAACACAGGAGCGGTCTTTTCCACGATAAACTGCTTCGTTCTGGCTGCTTTGTTCATTTTCCCCATGTTTGATTACACGAAATTATACCATTTGGTATAAAATGAAAAATCTTTTTTGAGAGAAGGAACTATGCGGGTGACCTGGGAGATGTCGCGCTGGCCCCTTGGCCGCAAAAGCGCTGACAATCATAACGAACCGGTAAGGAAAGCAGGCCACTGTCTCCCGAAAACCTGGTAAAGGGGGTATACAAAAAAGGGCTGACACCGTGGTCAGCCCTCGCCTTTATGCCTATAATGCCGGTTTATTCAGCAGGTTCCTGTGGTGGCTGCGGTTGTCGCTTTTTCTCCACCCAATAGTACAGCGGCGGGATCACCACCGGCGTAAACAGCAGGGTGAAGGTCAGTCCGCCGATGATTACGGTGGCCAGCGGTCTTTGCACATCGGAACCGATACCGGTGCTGATGGCGGCAGGCACCAGGCCGATGATGGCTACCATGAGCATCATCATAATGGCCTTGAACTGATCTACCGCCACGCGTTGTACGGAAGCGCGGAGGGTGAGGGGCGACTTGTACATTTCGCGGTTGAGCGCCGACACCAGCAGTACGCCGGCCATTACCGAGATACCGAAGATAGACACGAAGCCCACACCGGCAGACACGTTGAAGTGGTAGCCGCGGAGGAACAGCGCTACGATGCCGCCTGCAAGCGCCACAAGGATGCAGCTCATGGTCACGAACGTATGTTTCATGCTTTTAAACAGCATAAAGAGGAATACGAACACAATCACGATGGTCAGCGGGATGGTGAGCGACAGCTGTTTGCCGGCGCGTTCCAGGTTCTCATATTGCCCGCCATAGATAATATCGTAGCCTTTGGGCACATGTACGCTTTTGTTGATCTTTTCCTGCAGTTCCTTCACGAACGAGCCCTGGTCGCGGCCTCTCACGTTGGTACGCACCGTGACCATCCGCTTGCCGTCGATGCGGTAGATGTTGGTCTGCCCGTCGATGAATTGCACATCCGCCAGCTGGTCCATCGGGATGAGCGCGCCGGTAGCGGCGGGCACCTGCAGGTTGCGGATGGCTTCTACGGTATTCCTGTCCTGTGGCAGGTAGCGGATGATGATATCGTACCGTTTGGTGCCGTCGTATAATGTACCGATCGGTTTACCGCCGATGGCGGCTTCTATCATCGCCTGGATATCGCTGACGTTGATACCGAAGCGGGCGGCGTTTTCACGGTTGATGTTGATGGCCAGCTGGGCCTGCGTGCCTTCCTGTTCAATGTTAACCGAGGCGGAGCCCTGGGTGGCTTTCACGATGGCCGCGATGCTGTCGGCCTTGGGCCGCATGAAAGCGAGGTCGTCGCCCACGACGGAGATGGCCAGGTCGGCAGCGCTGCCGGTCACGATTTCCATTACCTGGTCAATGATCGGTTGACCGGAGTTGAAAGAGGTACCGGGAATATTTTTCTCCAGGTCGGCCTGTACGCGTCGTACCAGTTCTTTTTTCGTGATGGTGTCGCTCCACAGTTTATAATCCTTGAGGCCTACGAGTATTTCTGTACGGTTGGTAGGGAAGGGGTCGGTACCATCGTCGTTGCGTCCTGTTTGTGTGATCACATATTTCACCGGCGGGTAGGCGGCGATCACCTTGCGGATGATGGGCGCTATTTTGGCGTTTTCCTGTATGGTAACGCCGGCGGGCATGAAGGCGCGCATGAAGATAGAACCTTCGTCCAGTTCGGGGAGGAATTCTGTTCCCAGTTTACCGCCGAGGCCTATCATCAGTACGATGAGCACGGTGGCGACGATAACCGTCTGCCGGTGAAAACGCAGGAAGAAATTGAGCGACCGCTGGTAGAGATGTTCGAGGAAGTCGAGCACACGGTTGCGGTGTTCCTTCATGGGCTTGTCCGAAGACAGCGCTTTTTTGTAGGCGTAGGAGATGAGCACCGGGATGAGCGTGAGCGCGCAGATCATGGCGCCTATCACTGCAAAAGCCAGGGTGAGCGCCATCGGAGAGAAGAGTTTACCTTCTACGCGGGTCATCATCAGTATCGGCGTATAGGCGAGAATGATGATGGTAACGGAGAAGAATATTTCGCGGCCTACTTCCTGTGCGGCGGAGAGGGTGATGCCGATGATGCCGCTGGCTTTCTCCTGCGGCGTGGCATTACGGTAGCGGCGTATCAGGTGCTCCGCCATCACGCAGGCGCCGTCCACGATGATGCCGAAGTCGATAGCGCCGAGTGACAGCAGGTTGGCCGGGATGCCGGTCAGCCGCATGAGGATGAAAGCAAACAGTAACGAGAACGGGATGGTAGCGGTTACCACCAGCGCGGAGCGGATGCTGCCCAGGAAAAACACGAGTATGATCACCACGATGCTGACGCCCATAAAGAGCGTATGTGCCACGGTTTCGAGGGAGTGATCGATCAGGAAGCTGCGGTCGTAGAGTACGCGGAGTTTGACGCCTTCGGGCAGTTCTGTTTCTGTGAGCTGCGCCAGTTTTTCCTTGAGGGCCTGGAGTGCGATGCTGGGGTTTTCGCCGCGGCGCAGCAGGATGATGCCTTCGGGGGAGCCGATCTTGTCGATCCCTTCATCGGGCACGGCGTAGCCCATCACGCCGGAAGGCGGTGGAGGGGCTGTTTCCACGGTAGCCACATCTTTTACGTATACGGGCACGCCGTTGACCGCCGTGAGGACGATGTTGCGCAGGTCTTTTTCGGACTTCACGGCGCCGAGGCCTCTGACGGCAAATCCTTGTCCGCCGCGTTCGATCACGTTACCACCGGTGTTGAGGTTGTTTTTCTGTACCGCGTCGATAACGGATTGCAGCGTGAGATTGTATTTACGCAGTTTATCGGGGGAGGTGAGGATGTGAAACTGTTTGAGTGGTCCGCCGAAGTTGGTCACGTCCGCAATGCCGGGCACCTGGAGGATGGCGGGGCGTATCACCCAGTCCTGCAGGTCTCTCAGCTGCATGGGCGTATAGCTGGGGGGCGCTTCCACCACGTAGCGGTAAATTTCGCCTACGGCGGTGGTGAGTGGCGCCAGTTCCGGCGTTACGCCTTCCGGCAGGGAGAGGGAAGAGAGTCTTTCTATCACCTGCTGGCGGGCGAAATAATCGTCGGTGCCGTCCTGGAAGGTGAGCTGTACTACCGAGAGGCCGAAGATGGTGCGGCTTCTGCGGTCCAGCACGCGCGGTACATTGTTGAGCGCACGTTCTATGGGGATGGTCACCTGTTGTTCCACTTCTTCTGCGGCGCGGCCGTCGAAAGGCGCCACGATGATAACGTTGGTATCAGCGATATCCGGGTAGGCTTCAATTTTCAGCTGGGTAAAACACCAGTAACCGATTACCGACAGGACCACAGCGCCAATGATGACCGCCCAACGGTTACGTAAAGAGAATATCAGAATGTTACGGATCATGCTTCAAATTGATCTACGTGATGGGTAATAATAAAGCCTCCTTTATAGGTGCTTCTCAGCAGGGTGAGTACTTCCCTTACCTTATCGTCTTCATCGATGAGGGTGATCATCATGGGAGGTTCATCGAAAGAGAAGATTTCATCCGGGCGTTTCATGCGCTGGTGGATGCCAAAGCCCATGACACCGCGGTACACGGTAGCTCCTTTGACGTTATTGTTCATCAGGAGCTGCATAATGTATTCGTACAGGGGGCGGGTACCGTACATATCGTCTTTGTCGATAAAGATTTGTGCCTGTAGCATAGCTGTATTTTTAGTAGCCGAATGAAATACCTTTTAACTGCATGGAGCCGTCTGTCACCACGTTGTCGCCGGGCTGCACGCCGGTGAGCACTACCATACGGTCGCCTACCTGGGCGCCGGTCATCACTTCGCGGCGGATGAAGGTGCGGTCGTCTGTTTTCACGAAGACATAGTTTTTACCTTGTACGGTCACCACAGCGGTGCGGGGCACTGAGAGGGTATTGCCTTCGCTGACGCCGAATTTCACGGTGGCGTACATGCCGGCGCGGAGTTTATGCTGGATGTCTGCTACCGTGATCCTCAGTTTCACCATGCGGGTGATGTTGTCCACTACTTCGCCTACGTTTTCGATGACGCCGGTAAACGTTTCGCCGGGGTAGGAGTTGAACTGCAGTTTGCAGCTGCTGCCTTCTTTTACTTTGGTGATCTGGTTTTCCGGCATTTCGCAGATGAGCCAGGTTTTATCTGCTTTGGTGGTGACGAGTGACTGGGGATCGA
The DNA here is from genome assembly GCF_946479755.1 of uncultured Chitinophaga sp. Next base: position 412,018 of record NZ_CAMLHC010000002.1, read on the forward strand.
AGCCGGCCAGTTTCAGTTTGGACTCATGCTCGATGATCGCTGTTTTTTCGTTGGCCAGGTCTGTTTCGGCGATGGCCATGTCTGTCTGCGCGGAGATGAGGTCTGTTTTGGCATCGGAGACGTCTTTGCCGGTGCCGGCGCCGTGTTCGGCGAGGTCTCTGAAGCGGTCCAGCTCTATTTGTTTCTGGGCGGCGATGGCTTTTTTCTGCCGGATGATATTGCCTTTTTCCCGGATGTTAATGATGTGTTGCAGCATTTCGGTATAGCTGGCGGTGATGTCCGGGTTGTCGAACAGCACGATGTTCTGGGCGGAGTTTTCGTTGGAGCGTACTACGGTGGCGGCTACGTGGGCGGGCGCCATCAGTTCTGCGTTCAGGTCGCTCTGGGTGGCTTCCTGTGTTTTAAAGAAGTGCAGGGTAAGGCTGTCGGGCGGCAGTTTAATGGTGCGTCCGCTGTCTTCCACCACGGTTTTGGCGGCGGTGGCGGGCTTGTTCTCCTTATGCTGTCCGCAGGACATGGCCAGCCAGGCGATGCTTGCTATCGATAAGCCAAAGGCAGTCTTTGTCATCTGTTAAATTATAGTTGATTAATCAATCCGGTTACCTGTAATAATTGGAGGTAGCTTTTACGGTAGTTGTACAGTGCATCGTAGTACATCTTCTGGGTATCGAACCACGTCCGTTGTGCGTCCAGGAAGTCTATGATGGTGGTACCACCTTTCGTATAGGCGTACCTGACTGACTGCAGGATGTTTTCCGCTTTGGGCAGGATGTTTTTGTATTTCTCCACGGTCTCCTGGTTGACCTGGTAGGTATGCCAGGTGGACTGTACTTCTGTGCTGACCTGTTGTTGCAGGGCTGACAGCGACTGTTCCGATTGCTGCAGCAGTATTTTGGATTTTTTTATTTCGCCCTGGTTGCGGCTGAAGAACGGCAGTTCGATGGTAGCGAATATGCCGAAGTAGGGGACGGTGTTCTGGGGGTTCCAGATGAAGCCCAGTTCGGGGCTGGGGATGGCCAGTGACCGTTGCAGGGAGATGTTGCTCTTTGCCGTGGTGATGGTGGCCTGTGCCTGTTGTACATCCGGGCGTTTAGCCATGGAGAGGGACACGAGGCTGTCCAGCTGCTGTGTCATCTCGAGGGAGGTGACGGGGTCCTGATCATCGATGGTGAGGCTGTCGGTCTGACCGGTGAGCAGTTTCAGGTTTTGCAGTTCGTTGCGGTAGCGTTGTGCTGCGTTCTGGTATTCGATCTGGTATTGTTCCAGCAGGAGCTGGGTACGTGCCAGTTCGCTGGAGCTGATCACCTGGTTTTTCAGGCGGATCTCCTGTGTTTTCACGAGGCTGTCCACGTTCTGTTTCGCTTCCACGATCAGTTCGAGGTTGACCTTATTATACCATACGTCGAGCCATTTGTTGCCCGTTTCGGTAAGGACCCCTCTTTCCGTGTCGGCATAGGCTTTTTCGGCGACCGTCACGTTGCCGGAGGCGTATTGTTGTTTGTATTTCCGTTGACCTGCCAGCTGGAACTGTTTGGTGAGCTGCCACCAGTACTGGTTGTTCTTTCCGTTATAGAACCGGCTGTCGGCCGCCCATTGCCGGGCGTCTGTCAGGTGCAGGGTCTGATTGTTCAGGACCGGGTTGGGTCTGAGCCGGGCGGTGACCACGTCGCTCTGGGCGATGGCGGTGTTAAGGCTGGCCGGTTTAAGGAAAGGGTTGTTGTTTCTGGCGGCATGGAGTGCACCTGGCAAGGTGAGGGTAGTCTGCGCCTCCGATACCAGAGGCAGGCCTACCGTGCACGAGAAGATAAGAAAAATGGCGTAACGCATTCCTGATTGTGCTGTTTGCTATAGATAATTACTGTTGTGTTGCGGTTTTTGTTCAAACACCGGTAATATTACCTTGCCGGTAAGGGGTTTTGTCCACTGGCCTGTCTGTAAATCGGGAGGCAAGATAGGTAATATCAAAGGATGAGCGGGGCAGGAGCACCTTAAAATTCGCTTAAACAATTTAGGTGGCAACAAGGAGGAGGTACATTTTTTTTGGGTGTACCGGTTATTCCTGTATATTTGTAAAGTAACCCTGTTTATAAATATTTATATTGATATTCTGCCGTTTCGCTTTATGTATAATTTATTGATTATTATTTGTTTTTAATTTTTGTAATTAATTATTATTCAATATTTAAAAGCGTTACGATGGAAAAACGACCCTACAAGTATTTCGGGACCATGGCCGAACATTTTCAGCAGATGGAAGAGATGTTCGAAGGAGAAAGAAAGCGGATCGCAGCTTTTACGAGAGAAGAAGCAGATCAATACCTCAAGGATGCAGGCGTATATCATTTATTGGTGCGACCCACAAAAAGGAATCCCTGGCGCAAAAAGAGTGCGCGACGTAAGCAGAAGGAAGCTGCTCAATTGAAGCGGCTGCGGCGCAGGTGATTGTTGTATTGTTTGGAAAATATCCATCATGAGGATGTCTGAAGACCATTTTACTAACCACTTAAAAAAAGTACTATGATAAAAAGGCCCGTATATCGGTACGTCGGGAGCATTGCCGAACATAATGAACAGGTTGATGAAATGCTCGAAAGGGAAAAGCAGCGAGTCGCTAAGTTTACAAAGGAGGAAGCGGAGCAGTACCTGAAGGATGCCGGGGTATATCATTTATTGATAGGGCCCAGGAAAAGAACTCCCTGGCGTAAAAAGAGTGTCCGGCGTAAGCAGAAGGAAGCGGCTCAATTGAAGCGGCTCAAACGACGTAAATAAATTGTTTGTACCCTAAAACCATTGTTTGAAAAATGACCCGAATAATCTCCGATTCGATGTATGCCGCTGTGCCCGGATTGATCATCGGCTTTCACGGTTGTGAACGTTCCGTACGGGATGATATCATTAATGAACGAAAAAAGCTTCGCTTCAGCACCGGAAAGTATGAATGGCTGGGGCACGGTATTTATTTCTGGCAAAATAATTATGAGCGTGCGTTGGATTTCGTAACGCACCCCCCGGATGGGAGAAATATTGTACACCCCGCAGTTTTAGGTGCTGTTATTAGCTTGGATTATTGTCTGGATTTGTTGGATACTAAATGTATCCGACGTTTAAGGACAACATTTGAAATGATGGAAAATATGAAAGTGTTACGGGGAGATAATCTGCCGCGTAACAGGAATAAACATGGTGCAGATAATACGGCGGATAAGGTAATCCGTGAGTTAGATTGTCTGGTGATTGAGAATCTCCATGCTAAAATGCGTCAGGACGGGCTGAGGCCCTACGACTCCGTCAGGGGTGTTTTCGTAGAAGGCACTCCTATCTACGAAGACGCCGGTTTCTACGACAAAACACATATCCAGATTTGTATCCGCAACCCTAACTGTATAAAAGGGTTCTTTATTCCGCGGCAGGAGGAGCAGTGGTGATAATAGAAATAACAAGGCACTGGTGAATACCAGTGCCCTTGGGTTTAATTTACCTGTTTCTCATAGATCAGTTTCATGCCCTTCAGGTTCACCAGCCCATGGAGATAAATAATATTCAGCTCGCGGCAGGCGCTGGGGATGGGGCAGTCCGGTGGTATCCTGTCTTCCATGACCAGCTGCAACGGGGTGAAATACAATTTCTCCAACAGTACCAGGTCGAGGTTGCGGCGGTAAACATCTTCCTTCAATCCTCTCTGGAGGTTCTGCCGCAGAAAGGCTGCCAGCGGCCCTTCGCGGAACTGTATCACACTGTCCCATATAGCCGGATACAGCTCCTGTAAGTCACGGAAGAAAACCGGCTGTATCGTCTGTACCACCCTTTCGGATACACGGAAAAAATTGCTCATCTCGATGACGGCGCTGGAAGAGATATGCCGGTTGAATGACAGGTACCGTTCCGTTTTTTCCAGCCAGGTATGTATAATACGGGCTACCAGGCTTTCTTTGCTGTTGAAATGTTCATAGAAGCATCGTTTGTGAAGCCCGCAGTCCCGGGCAATTTCGTCGGTGCTGGTAGCCCGTATCCCTTTCCGGGCAAAGAGGGAAATACTACTGTCGAGCAGTTGATGCCATTCTTCTTTCATACAACATTGTTTTTTATGTAGGTTAATGCAAAGTGCCGGTTGCTTTTCTGTATGCTGCTTCCTGAATCCTGTATTCTACCTTACTGTCAATAGAGCTGCTGTATGCCTGTTGCCATATCGTTTGTGCTTCCAGCACGTCTTTACCGGTAATGGTGCCTGCCTTCAGGCGGTCGTTGGCCAGTTTGAGGTTTTCGGCGGCCTGTTCGAGCGAGAGGCGCGAGGTGCGGATTTTTTTCACAGACTGGTTCAGCGCCAGGTAAGCCTGCTGTACTTCCAGGTTCAGCAGCTCTTTGGTATTGTCCAGCTCCTGCTGACGGGCAGCGATCTTCATAGACTGCTCCTTTACCTTGCCGGCTTTTTTACCCCAGTCGAAGATGGGTACGCTGATACTGGCCAGGCCGTACCAGGAAGCCATCAGGTCTTTGCCGTTGCTGATATTCACTTTTTTACCGGCGGTACCCATGCCGGAAGCACTTACGCCGAAGGTGGGCAGGAAATCGGCTTTCAGCAGCTTGCGTTGTAACTGCTCCACTTCCAGCACCTGGTTCAACAGCCGTATCTCCGGCCTGTTTTCTGCTGCTGCGGTCAGGTCCTGCGCCGCCAGCTCGGGGAAGTCGCCACTAACGGAATCGGCTACGTTGAAATCTGTCTGCCCGGCCATACCTGTCACCTGTGCCAGCGCCAGTTTCGACATCACCAGTCCGTCATGCGCCTGGTGGAGCTGGAGCGAAGCCTCGTTCAGGTTCACTTCTACCCGCAACAGGTCATTTTTATAAATAAGCCCGGCGTCATAGGCGTTTTTCAACTCCCGCTGTAAGCCCTGTAACATCTCCTGGTACTTTTGGGCAAGGATGATTTTCTCTTTCACCTGTACCACCTGCCAGTAGGCTTTGTTGACATTGAACAACACCTCGGTGGTGGACAGTGCTTTCTGTTCCTGTTGTATGGCGACGCCTTTAGCGGCGGCGGCTTTGCCCAGCTGTATCTTACCGCCGGCGTAGATAGGCTGGGTGACAGACACGGAGGCGCTGCCCGCATATTCGGGGATCATACCGTTGAGCGCACCGCCTATCGGCTTGCCGAGGTAAACGCCCATCACGGAACCGTCGATAGAAGGATAGGCGCTGGCGTTGGCTGACTGTACAGCCGCATTGGCAGCATCTACCTGGTACTGTGCGGCTTTGATCTTTTTATTCTGTGTGATCGCCATCTGCTGACAGTCGGCGATGGTGAGCACGGGCGACTGCGCAAAGGCCTGTTGTACGGCCATAGCTGCTGCCAGCGTGCATATGATTCTGAGATTCATGAGTGTCTTTTTTACAGGCAGGCGGCGCCACGGCCGCCTGCGGATAAATTAATGGGCCGGTTTATACATGATGTCGGTGTCGTGGTCCGGCGCTACCGCCGGTTCGGGTGCCGGGCGTACAAACAGGTAGTACAGCACAGGCACAACAAACAGCGTCAATATCATGGATACGATCAGGCCGGAGGCCAGCACACTGCCCAGGGGCGCCCACAGCGGTGATTTACCGATGATCATTGGCACTACGCCGATGGCGGCAGCCGCCGATGTCAGGAAGATGGGACGCATACGGCGTTTGGCGGCGGCGAGTGCAGCGGCTTTTATCGTATAGTCGTGGTCGCGGACCAGCTCATCGGCATAGTCCACGAGGATAATACCGTTGCGCACCACGATGCCGATCAGGCTGATGATACCCATGAAGGCGGTCATACCCATCGGGTTGCCGGTGAGATACAGTCCGAGGAACGCTCCCAGCAAGCTTAAAGGGAATGTGGCCAGGATGATCAGCGTTTTTCCGAATGTTTTGAACTGGAACAGTAAGGTAAGCAGGATCAGGACCAGGCTGGTGCCCAGCGCTTTGCCCATCCCCGGCGCATTTTCTCCGGAAGATTCTGCGTCGCCGCCATACTGTATACGGATACCGGCAGGCAGCTGCAGCTTTTCGATTTCGGGTTGCGCTTTCTTCAGTATCTCTGAAGCCATAATGCCTTTCTGTGCTTCGGATAATACGGTGAGTGTACGCAGGCCGTTGCGGTGCGCTATCACGCCGGTATGCCAGGAAGGCTCCAGCGTGGCCACTTCCTTCAGGGGCACCTTGGCGCCATAAAGGCTGTTGAGATGCAGGTTGCCCAGGTCGTTGAAATCCTTGCGGTTGCCGGCTTCTATACGCAGGAAGATATCCACCGGTTTGTCGCCTTCCCACAGCTGCGATACGGCAAAACCTTTCAGGCCGGCGCCGATCGTTTGGGTGATCAGCTGGTTGGGAACGCCCAGCCTGGCCGCCGCATCTTCCTTGATGTCCAGGCGTACGCCCAGGTAGTCGTCTTCATAATCTGACCGCACCCAGTTGGTGCCGGGGGTACGCTGCAGGATCTCTTTCACCTGCTCTGCCACCTTTTTCTGATCGCTCAGGTTATCACCGATTACACGGACAGCCAGCGGAGAGCCTTCCTGCATGCTCAACTGCCGCAGGCGTATGTTCCCGTTAGGAATGAAGTTCTCAAACTTCGGAAGGTATTCTTTCACCAGCTCGTTGGTGGCATCGCTGCTGGTGGTGGTAATGAACACCTGTGCGAAATTCCGTCGTGGCATTTCCGGAGCGTATGTTACGTTAAAGCGGGGTGAACTGGAACCCACGAAGCTGGCGATGCCGGTCACCCGCTTGTCTTTCTGCAACTCCTGCTCTACCAGTTTCACGACCCGCTCTGTCTCTTCCAGGGATGTGCCGTTGGCCATCCATATTTCTGCGTTGAATTGTTTGCTTTCACTCAGCGGGAAAAACTCCTGCTTTACTTTTCCTGCCAGTACGATGGCCAGGACCACCGCCACCACGGCGATGCCTACGGTTGTTTTAGGCCAGCTGAAAGCTGCTTCCGCAGCGATATTGAAGCCATGTTGCAGCCTGTCCAGCAGGCTTTTACTTTTTTTAGCGGTGCTGACTTTATGTTTTAACCCTTTTTTGATGAACACGTAGCAGGTATATGGCGTGAGCAGCAAAGCCACGGCCATGGAGGTGATCAGCGCTACGGCGACTGTTACCGGCAGGGCGGCGATGAAGTCTTTGGATATGCCATGCATAAAGAGCGCCAGCGGAGCAAAGGCGAAGATGATGGCCAGCGTGGCGGTGAAAATGGGGAGTGACAACTGTTTGGCGGCCTGCCAGGCGGCTGTCCAGGGCGTGATGCCCTCATCGAGCTTTTCGATGTAGTTGTCCACCACCACAATGGCGTTGTCCACCACCATGCCCAGCACAATGATGAGCGCGGCCAGCGTTACCTGGTGCAGCTCTATGCCCATGATGTTGATCAGCCCGAAAGTGATCAGGATGGAGATAGGCGCGGCGAGGGAGGATACGGCGGCTACGCGGAAAGGCAGCAGCAACATCACCACGACGATCACGGAGGCGATCGCCAGGCCGAATTCTTTCATAAAGTGCCGGATGCTTTCATCTACCACTTCCGGCTGGTTGACGATGGTTTTGATTTTTACATCGGGCGGCAGTTCCTGTCCAAGCGCTTTCAGCCGGTCTTCCACCAGGTGGCCGAACTGCACGATGTTATTGCCCGGCTGCATTTCAATAGCGAGCATCATCACTTTGTCTTCACCGATACGGATAAACGAAGACAGCTCTTCGTAGCGCCTTTCAATGCGGGCCACGTCGCGCAGGCGTACCACCGTGCCTTGCGGTGTGGTGTAGATGATCTGGTTGCCCAGGTCGTCCGCTGTTTTGTACCGGCTGTTGGTAAATACAGGAAACGTATTAGAGGCAATGGTCATCTCGCCGGAGTAACCGGTGATGTTTTGCATCTGTAGCGTCCGGATAATAGTAGACAGGTCAAAACCATACTGCTGCATTTTCTGATCGTCGATTGTTACATAGAGCTGTTGCTTTTGGCCACCGGACCGGTTTATTTTAGACACTTCCGGAATGGTCTTGAGCCCGTCTTCTATTTTATCCAGGTATTTTTCTATTTCTGCGTAGCTGCGTTGGGGTGAGGATACGGTGATGATCTGTGCCGTCACGTCGCCGAAGTTGCTGTTCACTACCGGGCCTATTACGCCCTGTGGCAATATCTGCGGGGCGGCGCTGTTAAGGCCGTGTTGCAGGGTGCTCCAGAATTTCTTGCGGTCTTTGATGCTGGTATGCAGTTCTACGGTGATGAAAACCTGCCCGTCTTTCGTTTGGGACTTGGTTTTCTCTTTGTTCACTTCCTCAAAGGAAAACAGGTATTGCTCAATTTTATTGGTCACCTGTTTCTCCATCTGCACTTCATCGGCGCCGGGATAGAACGCATATACCATGGCTGTTGGCATATCTATCTTCGGGTTTTCCGCCCTCGGCATGTTCAGGAGGGAATAAAGCCCCAGCAGCAGTAACAGAACCACCACAACGATGGTTACCTGTTTGAACTGCATGGCCGCTTCTATGAAACTTATTTTTGTTTTTTTCATGCTTCCGTTGTTGGTCATACTGAATAATGGCGGTTACAGGCTTACGGCGGTACCGTCTTTGATGTTGGTAAGCCCGGAGGTGATCACTTGTTCGCCGCCTTGCAGGCCGGTGGTGATCACGACTTCGTTTTTACCGGTGAGGGCGCCTACGGTGACCCTTTTGCGGACGGCCTGCTTTTGTCCGTTGGTGATGAACACATAGGTGAGGTCATCTGCGTCGCGTACTACGGCGGTGGCGGGCACCGTCAGGTTATTGGCGCTCCTGCCGGTGTTCAGGCTGATATCTGCCAGCATACCGGGAAGCAGTCGCCCGTTGCTGTTGGATAATTTTATTTTGATGCTGTACGTGCGGGAGGTGGCATCCGCCTGTGGATTGATAATGGTGATCTTCCCTTCCACGCTGTCCTGCAACGTAGGGATATATACTTTGGCGCTGCCACCGCGGGGGATGGCGCCTACTTCGCTTTCGGGCACAGAAGCGCGGGCATATACCATGTCTGTTTTTACGATGGTGAATGCCGGTACGCCGGGAGCGGCGGCGCTGCCTCTTTCTATTTTACGGGCGCTGATGATACCGGTGATCGGCGCGTACAACTTACTGTCGGCGATGTGTTTGGCGCTGATAGCCTTGTTGGCTTTGGCCTGCGCCAGCTTCGTCTGGATATCAATATAATCTTTGGCAGGAAGGCTTCCCTTCTGGTACAGGTCATGCAGGCGGCCGTACAGGTCTTCCGCCTGGTTCAGCCCTGCATTGGCGATGGCCAGCGCGTTGCTGTATTCCGTAGCGTCGAGGGTGGCCAGTAGTTGCCCTTGTTGTACCTGCTGGCCTTCTTCCACGAGGATGCCGTTGACTACGCCCGGTACGGCAAAACCAATATCGGCGGTGTTGTCAGGTTCTATGGTGCCAGAGTAGGTGAAACGCTGGGGCATATCATTATAGCTGACTTTGGTGGCGGTCACTTTTACCGGTGCCTGTTGCTCCTGCTGCGCTTCCTTGCTGCCGCAGGCGGCCAGCAGGGTGGTGAGGATCAAAAAAGAAACGGGTTTGTACGTCATCGGCATAATCTTATTTTATTGTATGATTGGATACAGATTGTTTTCGCGCAACAAAATTACCAGTCATACAAGGGCCGGAAAAGGTTGATAAATCGGGAAATCTGGTCTGAAAGTCGGTTATTTTTTTAATGATAACTGATATGCATATACGAAAATAAGGCCGGAGCAGGAGTGCATCGGCCTGTAATTAAAACCTACAACTGTTACACTGTTAGTAACAAGAAATTTTCGGGGGAAACGTTAGTGGCTCTGCGCCCGGAATGCTTTGGGCGAGTAGCCGGTATGGCGTTTGAAATATTTACCAAAAAAGGACTGGTCGCTGAAATGCAGGATCTCCGTGATCTCGGCAATGCTGAGTTTAGGATTGTCGAGCAACAGCTTGGCTTCCAGCACCACGTAGTCGTCAATGATCTCACCGGCACTTTTACCGGTATATTCTTTCACGGTTTCTGTCAGGTATTTGGCGGTGACGAACAGTTGTTCCGCATATTGCTGCACATTACGCTGGTTCCTGAAATGCGCCTGTACCAGGTTGGTAAAGCGGATCACCAGGCTTTCCTTCCTGGAAACGGCCGGGTTCTTCAGCTCCGTATGGATGGTGCTGAGGGCGGCCAGCTCATAGAGAAACAACAGGAAAGTATGCTGTAGTTTCTCTTTGGCGAAAGGCAGCTTGTCTTTCAGTTCTTCCATGCGTGCAGCCAGCTGCCGGAAATGGGATTGCATTAGTTTAGCTTCTGCGGGCGACAGTTTCCAATGCGGGGAGTACTTCGAAGTGAAATAGTCGTACAGCTCTATTTTGGTGGCGGAGATACCTATCTCCACCAGGAAATCAAAAGTGAAATTAAGCCCGGAGGCAATACAGGTGCTGTCTACGGCCACCGATTTTTTCATGGTATGTGGCGGGATCAGCAGCAGATTGTCGGGTTCCAGCTGATACACATCTCTGTCCAGTGTGCCCAGCATTCTTCCCTGTTGGATGAGGATGATGCTGGTAAAGTCTGACCGGAAATTGGATTTCACATGATCATAATCCGCCATATTGATATCTATGGATACAAAAAGACCGATGCCCAGCAGGTCTTCCAACCCCGCGCTGCGAATAAATTCCGCTTGTTTTATGATCTCTCCCTGTGCTTTCCGTTGTGCCATATGTTTGTTCGCAGTGCTGTTGTTTTCGGACAGTGCAAAGTTCAGCCGATCTGAGCTGTTATCAAAGGTTCATTAGTCGGTAAAGTTGGTCAGATTGTCGGTTGACCGGTAGCAAAAAATACCCCCGCAATCTACTATAAAAATAGGATCACGGGAGTATATGTGTGATAAAAAACCGGGTCAGTTCTGGACTACTTCCATGGGGTCGTCCATCGGGAAGAAGAGCACTTTGTCAGTGTCAGCATACTTTCCGAGATCAATCATATGCAGGGTCCTGTTGTTGACGGTATGGAAATAGAGCCGTTTATTTCTCAGGTCACTGGCACAGGTCCACAGCGTATACACGTTGTTACCGGGATGTGCCGGGTCATGGATCACCCCTTTGGGAATGTCAAAGGCGTTGAGGATCTGGAAAGCCTGGGTGACGGCTTCGTAGGCGGTGGGACTGGGATCTACGCTTTGTGTATATGCTACGGCGCGTACAAAGCGGGAGGAAGGGGTGAAATCCCCGGGAATGCCTGCCAGGCCGTTGCCATGCCCGAAAGAGCGGAGCGTGTCGTCCATCTTCACGCAGGCGTCATTAGGCCGGGAGTTCAGGTACTGCTGCAGGTTGGCGAGGTGCCAGTCAAACGTAGGGGAGTTGGTCAACACACCTAACGGGTTGTAATAAGAATGCAGCTTTCCGTTGACACATTCTATCACCAACGACTTACCCTCCGCATCATGCACGTTGTAATGTAGCGGAAAAGGAATGCCGCCGTTGACGTACAGGGGGATGCCCTTGTTGATCAGGATACCGCTGTCGACTGCCCGCTTCACCTGGTCTACCGTGGCGAAGTTGGATAACAGCCATGCAGATACGTCCGTAGAGCTGAGGGATTTGGCGATTTTTCGGGTTGGCACATTCATATAACCAGCGTATCCGGGTAAATAGAACAGACCCACCGACAGGCCTTTTTCATTCATGCCATCGGCGATAGCGTCTTTGCCCATGGAGTTGATGCCAACGATAGCATACCTGGATTTCCAGTACAGGCCTTTATTGGCGCCACCGGGGCTGACGGCATTAAAAGGATAATTTCTCGGAAATACCACGACCTGGGCCTGGAGGTCGTTGTAAAATTCCATGGTACGGGCGCAGATAATAGCGCCGTCCCTGGCTCTCAGCTGAATACCTGTGCAGGCCGGAACGGTGATAGGGGTGGCCAGCAGCGAAATACCAAGGGAATAACAAAGGGTTTTAAATAATCCGGTTTTCATTGCAGTGTAATTGGGGTGAATAAATCAAAGGTATTGGTCCGGTTAATACCGGCATAGGCTACAACAAGTGCGGATTCCTGATTGTTTGAAATAAATTGTTATCCCTGTAAATGACTTAATGTATAATAAAGGTCATGCGCCTCCGGAGCGCGCTGTGATAGTGGTCAGTGACGGGAATCACCCTCTCGGCTAATAATGGTCATTATTTTTGGAGGTACTTCTGTCGACCTTTGTATAAAATTCTATACTATGATCAAGATCGCTGCTATACTGGATGGCCTGAAGTACTCCGAAAATGTGCAACAATATGCATTGATGGTTGCCCAGCAACAACGGGCGCATGTTACCGGTGTGCTGCCGGAGGACTTCACTTATAACAGTTTTAGCATGTACCAGGTGCTGACATCGGGTGCTGATCCGGCCACAATAGGCCGGCTGGAGGCTGCTGACGAAGCCAGCCGCAAAGCTGCTGCTGTCACATTTGAGGTGGCCTGCCAGAAAGCGGGCGTACCCTACAGCGTGCACCGGCACAGGAATTTAGCCCTGCCGGAAGCGCTGGAAGCCAGTATTTATGCTGACCTGCTGGTGGTGGACAGGAAGGAAACGTTTACCTATGAGCCGTCGAAGGCGCCTACCCGCTTTATACGTGACCTTCTTACGGATGTGCAATGTCCCGTATTACTCACACCTGCTGAAAAATCGCCGTTGATGCCCGATTGGTCCAATGTGGTGCTGCTTTATGACGGGGAGCCGTCATCGGTGTACGCTATCAAAATGTACAGTTATCTTCTCTTGTCGCAGTTCCCGGTCACAGTAACGGTTTTGTCTGTTAACCCGGAGGGCAATCATCTGCAGAATAAACAACTGATCCGCGATTTTATCCACAGCCATTTTCCGGAGGCGGCTTATCACGTGGTGGATGGTAATCCGGAAACAGAAATCATCCGTTATCTGAAAAACATGCCTAAAGATACGCTGGTCGTACTGGGAGCCTACCGGCGGGGGACTGTGTCCCGCTGGTTCCGTGAAAGTATGGCTGATGTGTTGATGTCGGCGGTGGATCTGCCTTTGTTTATTGCGCATAACAAATAAAGAAGATCCCGATGATGATACAGGGTATTGCCAGTATCCGGCAGGCCGAAGAGGAAAATACTGTGCCTCATACATTTTAACAATCTGTGTCCTTTTTCCGTCGCCGTATTTTTCTATTTTTATTGTTGATCAAAAAACGATACAACGATGGCTATAGAAAAGGTAAGAGAACATCTGAAGAAATGGGACCGGGACAAAGATATTATTGAGCTGGCCACTTCCAGCGCCACGGTGGAACTGGCAGGACAGGCACTGGGCGTGGACGGCGCGCAGATCGCCAAATCCATCTCCCTGCACGACGCCAACGGGGGCGCATTGCTGATTGTGGCTTCGGGTTACCATAAAATAGACAGTAAGAAATTTAAAGACGAATTTGGTTTTAAGGCCCGCATGTTGTCTTTTGAGGAGGTAGAGCCGATGATCGGCCACGCTGTTGGCGGAGTATGCCCTTTCGGGGTAGCACCGGGCGTTAAAGTATACCTCGACGTATCCCTGAAAGCTTTTGATACCGTATATCCTGCCTGTGGCAGCACTAATTCAGCGATTAAAATGACGATCGCAGATATGGAAGAAATGTCGGGACAGGTGAAGTGGGTAGACGTGACCAAACCCCAGGAGCGCTGACAGAAAAATGGAAAATTGCCCGGCTTCCTGTATTTTGTCGCCATATCCGGCGTAAAAAAACGAACAATGAAAAAAATCCTCCTGACAGCGGTCTTAGGACTGTCTGCTGTGGCCCTTTCCGCACAATCGCCCGACTACCGGCAGTCATTTGACAAGCACCCTACCTGGCCAACCTGTGCGGGGGTAGCAGGGACGGCGCTCAACCTTGATAACAACGTCGCGGTACGCCATCCGATACCGCTGACGGATCTGCCGGGACCGTATGACGGCTCTTTTACCGCGCAATGTTGGTCAAAGGCGGCGCCGGATGATGCGTCTTATGTACTGCTTTCCGCCACCGGTAACAACGAAGGCTGGGAGCTGGGCGTACAGGCTAACGGCGCCTGGTACTGGCAGGCGGTCAATAACAATGCCCGTTATACCTATTACCCTACGCCGCAAAGGCAAAGTATCCGTGATGGTAAATGGCACCAGTTGACCTACAGCTACGACGCGGCTAAAAAAGAAGCCGCCCTGTACTATGACGGGCTGCAGGTAGCGATCTACCATGTGCCGGCCCTGCCGGCTGGCAGGATGGCCGATACGCTCTTTGCCGGCGGCAGACCTTCCGGCGACCAGCAGGAATGGAACACCTTTAACGGCGCGCTCGATGAACTGGCCCTGTACAAGACGGTCTTATCCCCCCAACAGGTACGTGCTTCCTACGCCCGTTACTACCCGGCAGCGCCGGTCGCCGTGATGCCGGTAGGCAAACCGCTCACGGTGATGAACTTCAATATCTACCACGGGGGTAATGAAACCGGCAAAGGGACCGGGCCACGGCGGGTGGTGGACATCATCCGCCAGTCGGGCGCCGATATCGTTTCCATGCAGGAGACGTATGGCTCCGGTGAGAAAATAGCCGACGCCCTGGGATATTATTTTTACCTGCGCAGCACCAACCTGAGCATCATGAGCCGCTACCCGATAGCGGAAACGCTCGATGGCGCCAAACCTTTCTGCAACGGCGGCGCATGTATCCGGTTAAATGAACGGCAACAGGTGGCTTTCATCACTAACTGGCTCAACTATCCGCTGGACTACTGGGACCTGCTGGAGAAAAAAGAGCCGCTGCCGGACTCCCTGCTGGCGGAAATGGAGCGGGTCAACGCTTCCCAGCTGAAAGACAACCTGGAGGCAATCGGTCAGCAGGTCGCGGAAGCGGATAAAATACCGGTGATTTTCTGCGGGGACTTCAACAGCGGTTCGCATCTCGACTGGGTGGAAAGCACCCGTCACCTGAACGGTGGTTATGTAATACCATTCCCGCAGAGCCGCATCATGCTGAATGCCGGCTTTACCGACAGCTACCGCCACCTTCATCCCGATCCGCTGAAAGACAGGGGCATTACCTGGAGCCCTATGTTGCCGAAAGCATTTAAAGACCGTATTGATTATATCTACTACAAAGGAAACAAACTGCAACCGCTCCAATCCTTTACCATCACCACCCACCCGGTACGTTATCCATCGGATCATGCAGCGCTGGTGACGGTATTTAAAATAAACTAAGGGCTATCATTAAAACGGCCGTCAGCGGATATTCCGCTGACGGCCGTTACGTTTTATACCCTGCGCAGGTCAGGCTGCCTGTGCTGTTTTGTTTCTGTTTAAGAGGGCGTAGCAGATATACAGGAAGACCAGCCATGCCGGAATCATTTCCACCGGCAGCTTCATACCGGTGATCCACATCAGCACCAGGATACCTACCAGGAATACCAGGCAGATATAGTTAGACAGCGGATAGATAAATGACGGGAATTTGGTGGATACCTGTTCCAGTCTTTTGTGTTGTCTGAACTTCAGGTGCACCACGCTGATCATGATCCAGTTGATGATCAGGGCGGATACTACCAGCGACATGAGTACCTCCAGCGCCTGTTCCGGTATCAGTTTATTCACCACGATACAGATAGCGGCGAACAATGCAGATACCAGCGTCGCTTTTACGGGCACATGATTTTTATTGAGGTCCGATAGGAAAGCCGGTGCATTGCCTTGCTGGGCAAGGCCGTACAGCATACGGCTGTTGCTGTATACGCAGCTGTTATATACAGAAAGAGCGGCCGTGAGCACAATAAGGTTCAGCGCATTGGCGATCAGGCTGGTGAAGTAGATGGTTTTACCGAAGAGGGTAAACTCAAATCCTTTCAGGCTTTCAAACACCATCACGAACGGGCTGCTGTCTGTTGTAATACTTTTCCAGGGTGACAGGGAGAAGAGGATAATAAGTGCGCCCACGTAGAAGATCAGGATACGGTAGATCACCTGGTTGGTTGCTCTGGGGATGGTTTTCTCCGGTTTGTCGGCTTCTGCGGCCGTGATACCGATCAGCTCCAGTCCACCGAACGAGAACATGATCATGGCAATGGCTGCAAAGAGGCCCTGGTATTTGCCGTCGGCGCCTTTATCCAGCAGGCCTTTGGGGAAGAAACCACCATCGTTCCAGAGGTTTTCAATGTTGGCCTGCGCGCCGCCATGGCCGCTGATCAGCAGGTATATGCCGAAAACGATCATGGAGATGATGGCGATCACCTTTACGATGGAGAACCAGAATTCCGCTTCGCCGTACACTTTTACGGAGCTGAGGTTGAGCGCATTAATGGCAACAAAAAAGAACAGGCTGGAAGCCCACAGGGGTATTTCCGGCCACCAGAAATGTACATATACACCGATGGCGGTCAGCTCAGACATACTTACCAGGATATACAGTATCCAGTAGTTCCAGCCTGAGGCGAAGCCGGCGAAGGTGCCCCAGTATTTATAGGCAAAGTGGCTGAAGCTGCCGGATACCGGTTCTTCCACTACCATTTCGCCCAGCTGGCGCATAATAAAGAAGGCGATCACGCCTGCCATAGCATATCCGAGGATAACAGAAGGGCCGGCCAGTACGGCGGCAGGGCCTATGCCCAGAAACAGGCCGGTGCCAATAGCGCCGCCCAGTGCAATCAGTTGAATGTGCCTGTTTTGCAGGCCTCTTTTAAGCTTCTGCGGATTTGGTTGTTCCTTTGTTGTTGTCAGTTCTTCCAAGGTAAAAACGGTGGGTAAGGTTGCAAGATGCGTTAATTTCCGGAAAACTGTAAACTAATAATATTTCACTTATTAGAAAAGTAAATTATATCAGGACAACAGGAAGGCTTCGTCCCAATATGGCGGACTGTCGAGGGTATGCGACAAAAGAGACAGTCCGATGCCGCTGCTGCCGTCCAGCAGGTCCCAGCAGTATTCCCATTGTTTATCCACTCCTTCCCAGCCGCGCACACCGTAAACGCCGGGCTGGCCGGAGAAGGCCACCTTTTGCAGCGTATTGTGATGCCAGTGACCGGCCGCGGTGCGGAATGCGGGATCACCGGTTTCGTACCAGAAGCGGCGGTAAAAGGCGGCGATGCCTGCGGAACCATGACAGAGGCAGGCGTCTACGATGCCCGCCGTCTGGTCGGTATCGCGCCGCAGGGTGTAGTGCATCACCCCGAGAGCCTGCTGCTGCCAGCGGTCCTCCTGTAACGCTTTGCCGCAGTGCCATAACGCCAGCGCCACATTAAAATCGCCGTAACACCAGGAGAGGCGGCTGTAGGGCGCCCGTCCGTCGAGGATACCGGGAAACAGCGCATGGGGCTTGTCTGCAAGGCGCGGGTTCTGATGATGCCACATAAAATCGATGCATTCGCTGATCAGCTGCCGGCAGGTGTCCGGGGCAATACCGGCGAGGCAGGCGCGCGACAGCAGTATCAACACACTGCAGGTGCCATGCGCCAGGCTGAAAGTGTCTACGCCGGACTCCCTCGGAGGGTCAAACAACACGAACACAGGAAGACTGCGGCCATGGACTGTCATACGGCTGGCGGCAGCTATCGCCGCCACAAATTTCTCCAGGTGCCCACGCACTGCTTCCACGTGTGCATAACTCAGCAGGTGGTGACAGATACCGGCACTGCCATGCAGCAAATCGAAGTTCTGCTCCGAAAGGCATTTTTCACTTTCGGCAATGGCAGCAGGGATATAGCCGGCTGACAGTTCTTCAATGTCAATATCGATGAAACGCTGAGTATACAGGTGTTGCAACAACCAGAACGGCCCGGTGGTACCGTTGCAGTAAGAGTAGCCGGCTACCGGCTGCGGCTGGAGCGCACCATACAGCTGCTGTAACCAGCTGCCTGCACAGGGGGCACTGTTGTCAACATATCGCTCATAATAAAAAAGATAGAGAAGAACACCCCAGGGCCCTTTGAAAAGGCTTTCACCGAAATAAGGCTCATAAGCTTTCGACTCCAGCAACCGTAGGTGGTCCTGGTAGATACGGGTCAACGCGGAACCGGTCGTCATATGTAAGGATTAAAAACAGTATGGCAGGACTACGCCTGCCATACGTTATCAGGAAAAAATCAGTTGGGACAGCCGGATTGGGTAGATGGTTCTGCACAGCAGGGCCAGCAACGTAAAGGGGAGTCCATGGAAAGCGCGGTGCGGAAAGGAGCACTCACGGCCTGTGGTGCGTCGGTCACGTCAGTTTGGTTCATAACAGCAATTGTCTCTTTCTGAAGAAAGAGTTTTTTGTCGAGGGACAGTTTTTCCGGTTGCATAAATTATGGTTTACTGGTTAAAAAAAAGCAGCGGGAATCATTACAGGTAGTGTGACTTGGTGTTTTTCCAGATTTACAAACAAATGCCAGTTGTCTTGTTGCTTAATAACGGCACTCATAGGTGAGCGGCAGCTCTACGCAGCATGGAAAACAGCGTGCCGGAGCATCCATGGAGAGAGCTATACTAAATTTAACTTTTTTCTTTCATTCATCAGGGAGCGGCGACGTGAAAAAAAGTACATGGAAAGTTTTTGTAACCTTTTGCCCGGTTTTTTGTAAATTCCATAACACCTATCTTAAACCTACCCATATGCGTCACATGTTAAGTATACTCACAACGTTTTTATTATCACTGTCTGTGCTGGCACAAAACAAAACCGATATCATTTTGAAAACCAACGGAGAAGAAATGAAAGGCAAGGTGGTGGAAATCCTGGACAATGATGTCAAATTCACTTATGAGGGAGAAACACTGGTGTATTCGGTTAAAAAATCCGAGATCCAGAAAATCACTTTCAGCAGCGGAAGGGTCCAGACATTCAATGCTGCCACCACTACGTCCGCTCCCGCCCAGGCCGACAGCCAGCCTGCAGCTACCGGGGACTCCCGTAATAAAGTGGCTATTTTACCTTTTACGTTCACCAAAGACGGGCAGGCGGCGCCCGAAGAAGTGAGCATGCAGGTGCAAAACGAATGCTACGCATTGCTTAGCCGGCATTCCGGCGTATACACCGTGCTGGAGCCGCGGAGAACAGACGTGCTGCTGAACAAAGCCAATATCACAAGAGCGAACATCATGAATTATACCATGGATGAAATCGCTAAAATACTGGGTGTGGAATATATTGTAGATGGCATGGTGACGCAGAACAGAACTACCCAGACCAGCTATGGTTCAAGTTCCTATCAGAATAAAAACGATAAAAAAGACGATGATAAAAAATCATCCGGCAGCAGCAGCAATTATGCTACCACCCAGCAGAATTATCAGAGCACGCTGGACCTGAAGATTTACAACGATAAAGGCGCTACTGTTTACAGCCAGAACAGGAAAGCATTCTGGAACACGGAAGATGCCTATAAGTCAGCATTGGAATACCTGATCAAACGCTGTCCGCTGTATTCCAAATAAACTGCCCGTTACTGCGCCGTCATTTCCCGGATAAACGCTGTTTCTTTTGCATCGAACGGCGTACCGTCCGCCCGGAAAATATCATGATACCAGGTGGCAGGTTCCGGTTCTCCTCCTTTATTTCCCTGTGGATAGTTGGTTTGTGTTTTGCCGGCTACCAGTCCCCAGTTAATAGCCCCGACACCGGCTTTTTTCATCATCGGAAGATGCGTGGCAAAAGTGCTGTTGTTGGGGCGTTTCATGTACTCCGTACAGATGACCGGCCGGTTGTACCGGCGAAGCGTATCAATGGCTTCCTGCATGGAAGCGCTGTCGCGGTAATTGTGAAAGGTGATGATATCCGACTGCTCCAGCTGGTACTGGTTAAAATCCGCAAACTCCTTATTCCAGATGCCAATGGTGAGTGGCTGTTCAGGCGCTTCCGCGCGTGTCCAGGCGACTACATTCTCCAGCAGGGGCCAGCTTTTGGCGCCATGTTTAAAATGCCCGGGTTCGTTGTATAAATCCCAGATCGCTACCCGCCGGTCCTGCCTGAAGGTGCGGACAATATCCTGTACGTATATACGCAGTGTGTCCATCAGCGTAGTGTCCGTGTCTATCAGTCCGCCGGGATCTTTGAGCCAGCCGCTGTTATGCACGCCGGGAACAGGCGCCGGCTGCGGGCCGGGCCGATAGCTGTCGCGCCAGCAGTCATCAAAGAAAACGAACATGGTACGGATATGGTGCCGCGAGGCGATGCCGAGGTATTGCCCCACACGTTGTTTGAAGCCTTCGCGGTCCTGCTGCCATGCCACATGATGCAGATATACCCGCATGATATTAAAGCCCGTGGCGGCAGCGTAACCCAGCTCCCGGTTGATGGTGGCGGTGTCGAACGTGGCGGCCTGCCACATTTCCAGCTGGTTGACAGCCGTAGAAGGAATAAAATTGGCGCCCAGCAACCAGCCCTGCTGCTGATACCAGGCAGCGGCTTTTGCTGCCGGCCATGGTGACTGTCCATAGACAGATAAACGGCAACACAAAATAAACAACAAGAGGAGACGGGCAGGATATTTCATGACGATAGCAGGTTGATAATGCCGTCAAATATCCAATAACCTTTTCATTCAGCAATGTTAATTCATCTTTACTGTAGCTCCGGTTTAAGCTTGTCGATCAGCACCGCGATGAACAGGAAACAGACGATCATCGGAAAGACCTGGTAGCGGAACACGATCGGCGACGCCAGGATGCCAAAGCCGGCATTGACCAGCAATGTCACGAACGCCAGCAACTGGCTGTTACGGTAAGGACGGTCGGCCGTTTTGCGCGTCGCGGATACAAACCATTTAAACATCAGCCCCAGCAGCAACAGGTTCATCAACCCGAATATAAAAGGAAAGAAAAACAACAAGGCGCGCTGCGCACTGACAGAAGCTACGGAACGCACCTGTTTGGACGGATAGTGGAACCAGTATGCCGCAATGGAAGATACTTCATAACTGCCAAGGTTATACTCCGATAGTTTCTCCAGCGGCGGTACAAAATAATTAAGGGTATTCGGCAGCAAAAAATAACGGCCGAAAGAAAACGGATGTTGCCGCACCATATAGCTGCCGTACTTCGCGTATACCGGCGATACCATGCCCCAGGACTGTATGCCGCCTGTAGTGTCATCTTTAGAACCGTAGGTGAGCGTGAGGTATTTTTTGAGCGGTGCATTCGGATGTTTCAGGTACACCGCCCCGTCAATGGGAGAAGGTATACCGCCTCCTTTGGGAACGATGTCGCGGAAGAAATGCACCACCTCCCTGTGAAAGGCCTCGCAGCCGGCCGGCGGCTCAGGATACTCCTTCAGGTAGGGAAACATGTACAGCGCGTTGTTGGCCACCTGCCAGCCGCCGAAAACAGAGAACTGCGCGGTGCCGGTGATCTTCCGCGCCGCCTGCTCCGTGAATCTGACAAACCCGGTGATCAGTATTAAAGGCGCCACCATTCCCAGCACTTTAAAAGCTATTTTCTGCGGAGACCGCAGCAGTACGAGCGCGGTGATGAGCGGATAATACATGGCATTATACCGCACAGTAAAAGCGATGGTGATAAGTATCGTATGGGCCAGCAACAATGACCACGAAGGTCGGTAGAGCAGCCATAGTAACTGGGAAAACCAGCAGAGGCTCAACGCGAGGAACAGCCCGTCGCTGGAAATATAGTTACAGATATAGAGAATAAGGGGATTCAACAGCAGCACATAAAACATTACCTTCCGCGTTTGCTCCCCTGGCTGCAGCCAGTAACTCACGGTAAAAAATAAATAGAGCGCTGCACTTTGTACCAGCACATACTGAAAGGCAACCAGTGCGGTGTCCGAATGACTGAACACGTGAAAAGCCCGCAGAAACAGGGTATAACCGATCGGCCACAGGTTTACCTCCTGCTTCATGATGGCGGCATAGATGTAACTGTACGAGTCTGAAAAGAAATCGCCGTATGGATAGAGGATCTTGAAAATCACCAGTTGAACGACGATGGCAATAACTGCGATCTTCAGGTACTGGCGGTTGAACGGATTTTTCAGAACATACTGCCGGAATGTTTGAGGGAAATAGGGCATAGCACATCTTTATTTACTACTAATATTAACGACCATCACTGCTTTGCTACCGGCACCCGGGCCGCCGGCGCGTTAAGAAATTATTATCTTTTTACTGCTGAAATACAGCAACAATCGGGTTTTCGGGCCAGGCGGCCTTCTGCATCTTTGCGGTATAATTGATTGATAATATGATACAGCAATTTAAAGAGAAGGTGGTCTTCATTACAGGAGGCACCAACGGGATGGGCTTTGCCACCGCACAGGCATTTATAGAGGCCGGCGCCCGGGTGATTATTACCGGCAGAAGTCAGCAGACCGTAGATAAAGCGGTGGCCGCACTGGGACCGTATGCCACCGGGATAGTGTCCGACGCAGGAAAGATGACAGACATACTGGCGTTGCCGGCACAACTGCAGCAACACACCGACAGGATAGACGTGTTGTTCGCCAACGCAGGATACGGAAAGTTCGCTGCCATTGAACAGGTCAGCGAAGCACATTTCGACGAGCTGTTCAACATATTGGTGAAGGGTACTTTCTTTACGGTACAGCAATTGTTGCCGCTGTTGTCATCCGGTAGTTCCATTATCCTGAATACGTCTTTTGTAACGGCTTTCGGAATACCTTATTTCTCTGTGTACACCGCTGCCAAGGCGGCCGTGCAGTCTTTCATCAAAACCTTTTCGATGGAATGCACCGCTAAAGGTATACGGGTTAATGGTATCAGCCCGGGGTATATCCGGACCAACATCTTCAATAACACCGGCCTGACAGCGCAGGAGATAGCAGGTACCATTGACAGTGTGATACCCACGTTGCCGTATAAACGTTTTGGTGAACCATGGGAAATCGCTAAGACGGTACTATTCCTGGCTTCAACGGACGCGGGGTATATACATGGCGCGGAGATACTGGTCGACGGCGGGCTGTCGAATGTGAAGTGAGGGATAAAAAAATATTAGCCATTTTTGTGGGTATGTTGGGGGAGTAGTGCTTGAAAGTCAAACAACAGATAAAAAAGTACTACAAATGCGTAACGATTGGAATTAGTTTTGACACAAATTCTCCGTTATGAAATTTACCTCCAGGAGGCTTGTCATGGGGCTGCTGTGGCTCCTGTACAGCTTATTTATGTACACTCCGCATGGCATTGTGACCGGCAGCGTCAGCAAGAAAAACCCCGGAATGTATGATGTCTTTTAGCGCGCGTTTAACAGCGCTGGAACAAGCGCAACAGCTACTGATAAACAGAAGCAATGAAAAACAAACGCCGGGCAACGGCATTTTTGACCGTTACCACTACCCGGTATTAACGGCGGCACATGCGCCGCTGGAATGGCGTTACGACCTGGATCCCGCTTCCAATCCGTACCTGATGGAGCGCTACGGCGTCAATGGGGTGTTTAATGCCGGCGCCATCAAATGGAATAACAAATACATGCTGATGGCCCGCGTGGAAAGCGTGGACCGCAAGTCGTTCTTCGCGTTGGCGGAAAGTGACAATGGTATCGATGGTTTCCGCTTTCGGGAGTATCCTGTTGTGGTCCCCGAAACGGAAGATCCGGACACGAATGTGTATGACATGCGGCTGGTGCAGCATGAAGACGGCTATGTGTACGGCCTGTTCTGTACGGAAAGAAAAGACCCGGCCGCGCCGTCCTATGACCAGTCCGCCGCAATCGCTGCCTGTGGTATTGTACGCTCTGAAGACCTGGAGCGCTGGGAGCGCATGCCCGACCTGGAAACGCCTTCGCCGCAGCAGCGCAATGTGGTGCTGCATCCTGAGTTCGTACAGGGGAAGTATGCCTTTTATACCCGTCCGCAGGATGGTTTTATCAGCGCCGGTACCGGTGGCGGCATCGGCTTCGGCTTGTGCGACGATATGACCCACGCAGTGATCACGGAAGAAAAAATCCTCGATCCCAAAGTATATCATACGGTATATGAACTGAAAAACGGGCTGGGGCCTGCGCCGCTGAAGACGCCGCAGGGATGGCTGCACCTGGCGCATGGGGTACGCAATACCGCAGCAGGATTGCGTTATGTGTTATACCTGTTCATGACAGACCTGGAAGATCCTACCCGGGTGATACATAAGCCGGCAGGATATTTTATGGCGCCGGAAGGGGAGGAGCGCGTGGGCGATGTGTCCAATGTGTTGTTCTGCAACGGGTGGATTGCGGAAGAGGATGGGAAAGTGTTTATCTACTATGCATCGTCGGATACACGTATGCATGTGGCTACCAGTAGTATCGGTCAACTGGTGGATTATGTCATCAACACACCGGCGGATGGTCTTCGTTCAGCCGTGACGGTGAATACCATCTGCAGGATCATTGATCAGAATAAAAAGCGATAAATATACAAGTGAATGTGTTAACCCGATACGTGTAAGGAGGGCACTAAGGCCCTCCTTTTCTTTTGGTTTTCTTTATTTGAAATTCCAGAGGAACAACAAATAGGTATCAAATTGATGAAGATATGATTGCTGTGGTATTTGTTGCCGTGTCCAGGTGCCGTAGGCGCCGATGGTGGCCCTGCCGCGGATATTTTTCTGGAAGCCTCCTGTGAGCGAGGTGGAGGTGAAGCCTGCCACTTTGCCAAACTGGAAGTTACGGCTACGGTCATCCGGAGAGGCGCCGATGTTGCCGATCAGGGCAATGAAGTCCTGCCGGTCGTTCAGGTAAAAGCGGTTTGTCAGCGTGTAGGCCTGATACCATTGATGTTCGTCGTTGGTGAAGAAGCCACGCAGATTGACCCAGTAATTACCGAAGTATTTCCCTACGGAAGCCACCGCGGAATACGTATTAATGGTATCGCTTTTTACGTAGCGGCCACCCAGTTCGCCTTCCCATCCTTTATTAAAATTCCGGAAAAGGGAATAGCCGGCGCGGATAGTGGGGAACACGTCGGAGTTGGACCAGCCGAACAATCCGTACGAGTAATACCGGGGATTGTGGGTGTAATAACTCTCTGCTTCCAGTTGTATACCACTGCCTGCTTCCCTGCTGCCATAATTGAGTCTTCCGGTGATAGTGCCCCGCTGGAAGCGGTGCAGGTATTGCAGGGAAGTGATGCTGGCGGGTGCCAGGTCGCGGCTGTATATAGATTGCAGGTGTATGATCCCCACCTGGTTCTTATACGTATACCCGTTGAGGTGGTCGGCATACTGCTGCCATTTCTTTTCGCCGGGTTGCAATTTGCGGAGCTGTCCGGCTACCATAGCGGCATCGGCGTAGCGGTGCAGCTGTTCCAGCGCATTGGCTTTCTGTGACAGCAGTGCCGGCTGGTTGGCGTTCAGCGCCAGGCCTTTGTCGGCATACACCAGTACGGAGTCGTACTGTTTGCGGGCGGAGGCTGTGGCGGTGAGGTTGTATAATACCGCGGTATCGGCAGGCGCCAGTGCGTAGGCTGTCTGATACAATGCTGCGGCGCTGTCCCATTGTTGTGCTTCGCGCAGCTGTTTGCCATGGGCCAGCAGCTGGTCGAGGTACATCTGCCGCAGCGCGGTATCTGCGGGGTAGCGACGGTGCAGGTCAGCAGCGATGTTGCCGGCTTCTGTATATCTGCCCGCCTGTTGCAGTAAGGCAGATTTCTTTTGCAGCAGCAGTGAATCGTTGCTCAGCTGGCCCAGCGCACGGTCAACATATGCCAGCGCCTGCACTGGTTGCTGCTGTTCATTTTTCCCGTTGATCAGGTATATCCACGCGTCTTTGCTGGCCGGGGCATACTGCAGCACTTTCAGCAGCAGTGGCTCGGCAGCGCCATATTGTTTTTGCGCGATATAGTGTCTGGCGGCCAGCATCGCCTGATCGGTATACGCCTGCCGGTAACGGGTGTCGGCAGGGTAGCGCGTCATGAGTGCTTCACTGATGGCTGCGGCTTCGCTGTAGTGTTGGGTCGCTTCCAGCAAACCGGATTTCTTAAACAACAGTGCTGTATCGGCGGGTTGTTTGGCCAGTACCTGGTCCAGCAACGATAAGGCTTCCTGCGGTTTGCCCAGTGCCGTTTGCACATTGGACAGGCGCAGCAGCAGCTCTTTGCGGCCCGGCGTCTGTTTCAGGGCTTTTTGCAGGACGGCGGCAGCTTCACCCGGCTGCTGTTGTTGTACCAGCCTGTTGGCGTGTAACAGTTGCAGGTCGGTATAGATTTGCTCATGCGTAGCTCCGGGATGAAGCTGCAACAGCTTGCCGGCCGTAGCGGCGGCAGCGCTGTAGTCCTGCATTTTTTCCTGTATGCCGATTTGTTTTCTTAAGATATCCACATCACCGGGAAATACCTGTAATGCTTTGTTGCACCATGCATTGGCGGCGGCATAGTCGCCCCGCTGGTTGGTCTGATTGATCAGTTGCTGGTATACCGTTTTGTTGCCGGGTTGTAAGGCCAGCAGTTGTTCGGTATATTCGGCCGGCGCATCCGGCTGACGGGCCAGCATGGTGTACACGTCTGCCAGGTGTTGTTTGTACAGCGCCTGACCGGGATATTGTTTGTGTAACCATTTGGCGTCTTCCAGGGCGGCGGCATAGTTGCCGTTAGCCAGTTGTATGGAAGAACGTTTTAACCGCCACGCGGCGCTGTCCGGATGAAGGGCCAGTAATTTATTGTAATAGGAAAGCGCTTCCCTGGAGCGGCCCTGTCCTTCCAGCGTAGCGGCCATTCCCTGTAAAGCTTCTGCATTGTTTTTGTCTTTTAGCAGCACCTGCTCGTACATTTTTTCGGAACCGCTGAGATCACCGGTTTTACGTCCGCGACGGGCAGCCTGCATCTGGTAGTCTTCCAGGAGGGAGGCTACTTTTGGATCTGACATGTAATGATTGCGCAGTAGGCCCATCACTTTCGCCTGTGTTACCACGTCGCCACGTTCTTCTGCCAGCCCGTATTTTTTGAGCAACAGGTCTTTGTCGAGCGGTGTTTTCTCCAGCAGCATATCCACATAACAGCTGGCTTCGGCGGTATTACCCTGACTGTAGTAGAGGTTTACCAGTGAATGCAGGGCGTCGCTGTTGGCCGGCTCTTTCCGGAGCACGACGTTCCATTCGAAGGCCGCGGCCACAGGCTGACCGGTTTCCTGGTACAGCTTACCCAGCAGGATGCGGATATCCGTATAGTCGGGGCTTTGAGACAATGCTTTTTTACAGAACTTGATCGCTTTCGCGTAGTCCTTTTCTTCGCTGCGGGCTTTTAAAGCCATTTTATACAGCACATCGGAAGAAACAAGACCGCTGCGCTGCGCGCTCAGTCCTGAGTATATCAATAAGAGGGAGAGGAGGAATACAACACAATGCTTTTCCACACTTCGCTGTAACATGATCTTAAGTAGTTTTTTGAAGGTTTGAAGATTGATTGAATCCTTGCCGCTGCATATTTCCCCAGGTATGTTTTTTACCGATCAGCTGATTGAAATATCCTCTGATAGCGGAGAAAAGTACGATGGGGTGATAGATGAAAGGCTCCGCCAGTGAAAGGATACAGAGCTGCCATACTTCTTTCCAGCTTTGATAGTAGCGGAAGATCAGCTGGTCCCACAGCATGGAGAGCGAGGTGATCAGGATGGAAAAAGTATAGATGAACACCAGTAGGATGATGGCATAATCCCAGTTGATCTGGTGGGTGACGATGATATAGACGTAATAGATGATGCCGGCAAACTCGATCAGCGGCGCCAGCAGCTCAAAGAAGAAGTTATAGGGGAAGATAATCAACCCTAATTTTTTGTATTTCGGGTTGAACAATACCTTTCTGTGTTTACCGAATATCTGGGCAAGACCTCTGGCCCAGCGTACGCGTTGGCGGAAGAACACTTTGTAGGTGGCGGGAACTTCCGTCCAGCAAAGTGTTTCCGGGATGTAATGGATGCGGTAGGGCAGGTCCTGTTCGCACATGTAGCGGCACATGCGCACGACCATGTCCATATCTTCGCCGAAGGAGCCGGGATCGTAGCCGCCGGATTTGATCACGATGTCTTTGTCGAACAAACCGAGGCCGCCGGACACGTTAGGGACTGCGTTGATGAACGTCCAGCCCATTTTGCCCAGCAGGTAGGAACGGATATATTCCATTTCCTGGAAGCGGGGCAGCAGTGACCTGGGTACGCGCACGCGGGTGATGACGCCGGCTTCCACATCGCAGGAGTTGGCCGCGCGTAACGGGGCGCCGGTAGCGATCACCCTTTCCGGGTCATCCATGAAAGGTTTGATGAGCTTCAGCAGGGTGTCGCTGGCGAGGATGCAATCCACATCGGTGTTCAGGAAGTAGTCGAAGGAAGAAGCGTTGATACCGGCATTGACCGCATCGGCCTTGCTTTTACCATTGACTTTATCCAGTACCAGCAGTTTGGAATAGGCAGGATTGGAAGATTTAAAGAAACGTTTTACTTCCTGGCAGGGGATCTGCTGGCGGTAAGCGAAGTTTACTTCCACCAGTTCAAATTCATCGACCAGCTTCTGCAGGGTATCATCTTTACTGCCGTCGTTTACGATCACCACTTCAAAGCGGGGATAGTTGAGCGCCAGCAGGGACCGCACATTGGCGATGATGGTCACACCTTCGTTATAGGCAGGCGCGATCACGGAAATGCCGGGCGTAAGGGGAGAGGCTACCAGCATTTGCTGACCTCTTATTTTATTTTTCCACAGGCTGCGGCGGATAGCGACGAGCGACAATACTGCCAGCAGAATGTAAAACAGAAATAGTCCGGCACAATAAACGAATATGGCGCTTTCGTAAAAATCAGTGATGTATTTAAGTATTGCAGAATACATGATTAATATTTAATCAGGGGGTTCAGACTGTGTTGCAGCAGCTGTTTCCTGGTCCCGGTGAGCGATTGCTGTAACCGGGCTACCAGGCCGCTGGCCAATGCTTTATGGGCTACAATGGAATGTGCGGCGTGTTTCATGAGCAGAAAATCATCTGTATGTTCCAGCTCCTGTTGAAGGAAACCGATGAAGTTACCGGAGCCGATACGGCCCAGCGCTTTCAGTATTTCCAGTTTACAGTTGTCTGGTTGTTGCGGATACATCTCCACGAGGACGGGTTCTGCCTCCAGTGCCATCAGTTTACCGAGGTTGTTGATGGTAACGGCCCGCAGCTGTTCATCTGTTGTTTTCAACAGGTTGATCATGGCCGGAATAGCTTCCGGCTGCTGAAAGTAAGCCGCCAGTTTCAGACAGAGCACGATGACCGTTGGGTGGTACTGTGGATCGATCCATTGGGCGAAAGAAGGCATGGGGATGTCTTTCCGCAGGGAAATGATCCGGAACAATTCAAACTGTTCCCATGCCAGCAGCGGTTCTTTCACCTGACTGAAAAACGCAAAGGGAGCATCGGGAGAGCATTGCACCCAATAGCAGCGCGCCATTTCCCGGATGTACTGATCGCCGCTTTGGGTAAGCGACAGTACGTGTGCATTGTCCAGCAGTACGCCCATGCCGGATAATTCCACGAGGGCGTTGATCACTTTTTTGCGGCGGCCGGACCGGAGGGCGGCGGCGGCATCGCGATGCAGGCCCAGTTCGAGGTACAGCTGGCGAAGCAGCAGCGGAATATCACCGGTGAAGTTGTTACGGTATTCCAGCAGCTGGTTTTTAAAAACATCCGCCGCCCATTTTTCCTGCAGGGGCAGTGTTTCGAATACTTCCAGCGGCAGGGCTACGGGTGTGTCCTGGTCTCCCAGTGATTTGTAGATGATATGTTCCAGCAGCAGCTCATTTACTTTTTCGCGCAGGGGCCTTTCTTTCTTCGCCCGTCTTTCTTTCTGCCAGCGGAAAAAGATCATGTATATATATGCCACGGCAGTACCGGCAACCGCCAGCACGCTCACGATGATAGCAATCTGTATCACCAGCGGGAAGTAGGCAAAATAGTATACCAGGTCCTCCAGCCACTGGCGGAACGACGTCATTAAATTCATTATCGGTAATTAGTTATGGAATCAAATAGTGTTCTTTTCTTTCTGCTGGATCAGGCGTTTTACTCTTGAGGCCAGTTCTGAAGGGTTAAATGGTTTCTTCAGATAGTCATCTACGCCGATATCAAAACCTTCCGTGATGGTCTTTTCATGTGTAACGGCAGACAAAACAAGAATGGGGACGTCCAGATGGAGCTCGTTGCGCATTTTGCTCACCAGTTCCATGCCATTGGCGTAGGGCAACATCAGGTCAGTAATGACCAGGTCAAATTTTGATTTCTGCAGATACTGCATAGCGTCCTGTCCGTTTTTGGCGATGCTGATGATATAGTCCTGTTTCCTTAAAATAATTTCTATCGCTTTACAAACAAATTCATCGTCTTCCACTAAGAGAATACTATACATAAGTAATGTTTTATGACTGATTGAATAAATGATAATACCCTCTTTAATTTTCGTTCATGACAATTGAAACTCCTGCGTTGCATGGGCCGTCTACATGCAATCGCCTATTAATTCGTTCATGACAATTAACTCCTTCATTGCATGGGTCGTTTTCATGCAAGTGATGTCGATACATTAAATAAAGTCAGAAGTGCTTTTTCCTTCCACCTGAGGGTCTAAGAGTTCATGGTAATAACAAAGTGGTTAACTCAATAATAAAGATGGCAAAATTTAATCAGAGCTGGGTTCGAACTACTCTAGTTACGCAAAGTTATGCATAATCCATGCCAATATGAATACATTAACAATCAGTTCACAATGGTAGCGGGTTTCAGAGATATTAAAAATAAAACATATTATATTTTTAGATGTTTTGTAGTAATTTTTTGAAGATATTTTTTTGCCTGTAAAAATTTTTCCGTGGCACGGTAGGTGCGGTACTGTTCAGGTCTCGATAAGGATGGTCAATACGGGTGACTTCGTTCGGAAAAATAAATTTGTGTAACAAGATTGTTACGTATATATTTGTAACAAGATTGTTACAAGTTATGGAGACGAGAAGAGATGTATTTCATGCCATCGCAGATCCCACCCGGCGCGCCATCCTGCATATGCTCGCTGGTAAAAAGATGAACCTGAACGCCGTGGCCGACGAGTTTAACATCAGCCGCCCGGCCATTTCCCGGCATATTAAAGTACTCACGGAATGCGGCATGGTAATCATTAAACAGGAAGGAAGGGAACGCTATTGTATCGCCAATCCGGCGCCGCTCAGCGAAGTAGAAGCATGGATGAAGACCTACAAAGCCTTCTGGGCCGATAGCCTGGACGCGCTGGATGAGTTCCTGAAAAAACAACGTACCCGGAAAAAATAAGCTTAACCATATGAAAAAAATAACCGATCAACGTGTTTTTGTTCAGGTGGAAAAGGCTTTTGACGAGCCTGCTGAAACTATTTTCGACGCCTGGCTGGACACAGACATGCTAAGCCACTGGATGTTCGGCCCCGCAGTGCGCAACGAGGAAGTACTGAACCTCACCAACGATCCACGCCCCGGCGGCCGGTTCAGTTTCCAGGTGAGAAGAGATAAGGAAATCCTTAACCACATCGGGGCTTACCTGGAAATTAACCGCCCCTCGCTGCTGGTATTTACATGGGGCGTAGATATAGAACCGGGAGATGAAAGTGTGGTCACCATCCGCATCACACCCTCCGCCACGGGCTGCGTATTACTGCTGGAACACGACATGGACATCAAATGGTCAGCATACGCAGACCGCACCGAAGAAGGATGGACTTATATGATTGGGTTGCTGCATAACTATCTGCAGCGGCAACGGAATAAGTAACCCGGTATTTGATCCCCGGACGTGAGCCCGGGGATCAAATGGAATAGGGACCGATATTAGCGGACGATGATTAAATTTCCGGCTACGGAATCACTACCACGTTCGTGGAAATGGTTTGTTGTATCACCGCGGTCAACGGCCGGGTTTCCCCTGTGAAATTATTCTGACGGATAGTGCAGCTGTCCGTTGTATTGAGATAGATACCGTAATGTGCGCCGGGCTGAATAAATCCGCTGACATTACTGGTAAAAATATTGTTTCCCACCCTGCTGCCCGTGGCATTAAACAGCGTGATGCCATGCTGCGCGAAGTTCTCCACTTTGTTATCATCGATGATAATGCCGTTGTGCGGCCGCGTAGGCGCAATAGCATCCACATAACGGCTGCCCTGCAGCACGATCTTCTTAAATTTCACCGTGATAGCGCCTTCATCCACCCCAAGGTTATCATAAGCGCAATCGCGGATGTGATTACGCAGGATATTCACCTTACTGCTATACAAACCGTTGAGCCATTGTGCGGCCTCGTTGTACAACGCTACCGCCGGAGAAGAGCAGTTGTACAGCCGGTTGCTGTCCACCGCACCGTTGGCGGAACGGAGGATCACGCCGCGGCCACGCACGGTGAACTGGTTGTTATACACATAAAACTGTTCATTGCGCCGGGTGCTGTTGTACAGTTGCGCGTTCTGCTGCTGGTCAGACAGGTTCACGTCTGTGATGGCGGCATAGCTGCTGTCTGCAATAGCGGGCGTGAACTGTACCGTAAAAGTACCCTGACCGGTATTCGGCTGTACACTGGTGACGGTGAAGTTTTGGGAGATGACATTCCCGGTTTTGGGAATATAGATATCGAAGCGGTCACCGGTTTTAAAGTTCATAAAATCGCTTTTTACCGTGAGGCTGTTGGTGGCATTTTTAGCGGTGATCACCATGCCTTTGTTATAGAGCGCTACGCCATCGTCGCCGTTGCCGGTGAAAGTAGCGTTTTCCACCCACGGGCCGATGGTATTGCCGCGGCAATGTACTCCGTCAGCATTGGCAGACACAAAGCGGGTGCTGTCTTTTAAGGCGGAATGGCAATTGAGCACTTTCATATCGCCACCGTCGAAGGCATAGTAGCATCCCATCGGGCTGGCGTAGTTGGTGATGTCGCTGAACGTAAGGTCCGTGCAATTGGTGGTGCTGATAAACGAGCCCATATTGGTGCGGCACAGGATAGTGAGGATATCGCCTGCGGCGAAATATTTACCGGAGGTAGAGCCGGGATGCACGATGTTGTATTCTGCAGGATTGGTGCCGGCGATATACGTAGCGTCACCGGGAACCAGCCCGAAAGCATTGCCTACGCCGGGTTTTACGGCGCCGGGGTGCGCGGGGTCCAGCAGGTAGGCCCATGACCAGTGCGTGGTAAAGGACGGGTTGTTGGTGATGGCAGGGTAGTAGGGCGATGTTTGTCCCGCTACGCTGCGCAGCCTCGCCCGGATATTGAGCGTGTTGGGATTGCTGTTATCCACCTGTATCACGTCCAGGAGGGAGTGAGGCAGCGGGTCCCAGTCCACCGTAAAACCTTTTACCGTGATACGGTTGGAGTTGCGGAAGTTAAGAAATCCGGTCTCCGGGTGGTTCATCACCGTAACGGCCGACTGGTTGCCGTCGATGATCAGGTCATTGACGCCGGTGTAGGTGAACATAAAGCTGCCGGCAGTGCCCGGATCGAGGGCGTAATGGCCGTTGGCCGCAAACCGCACCACGGCCGGCGTATGTTTAACGGCGGTGTCCAGAATGGCTTTCACCTGGGCGTAGGTGCTGTTGTCCGGTACCGTGTATACGTTGGCGGGAGTGGCGATGGTGTAGCTGAAACGGGCAGACCAGGCGCTGCTGTTGCCGGCGGTGTCAACGGTTTTTACCCGCCAGTACAATTTTCCGGCCGGCAGCGGGTTGAGTGGTACGTAACGGGTAACGGGCAGGCCTGCACGTTGTGCCAGGATGTTGGTAAAACCGGTATCGGCGGAAATCATGACGTGGTAACTGCCTGCGCCGGGCACGGCGCTCCAGGTAAAGCCGGGATGGGTCATATAGCCGGTACCGTTATTGAGCGGTGCAGCCGGTACAGGGGCGGTTTGCGCGGACAGGGACAGGGTGCCAACAAACAACAGGGCGAAAAACATACTGATCTTTTTCATACGTGAATTTTTTGGTGAGCAGTTGACAAGGTCATATCACCTCAAAGATTCTTTCCCAAACCCACACCCGCAAAAATTACACGACGTTTTTCGCTGTGGGAACATTCCCGTAAAAAGGGAATGTTCCCACAGAAAAAATCCGGGATCAGCTGGATTCCCGGACGATCAGGTCGGTCTTGAGTACGCGGATAATGCTTTTCCAGTCGGCCACATCGCGGTTGATCTGATCGAGTAACAGCTGCGCCGCTGTTCTGCCGATTTCTTTTACCGGTTGCGCTACCGTCGTGAGCGACGGATGTATCAGTCCCGATGCAAAGTCATTACTGAAGCCTACCACGGCAATATCTTCCGGTACCCGCAGCCCTTTCTTTTTAATCACCTGGATAATTTCAATAGCGGTAGGATCGCTGATGGCAAAGATAGCATCCGGCGGCTGGGGGAGGCTGAGGAGGTGCGTCACGTAGATGTGCACCATGTCGGTGTTGAGGTCATAAGGAATGACCAGGCTTTCATCGTAGGGCACGTTGTGTTTCTTCAGGGCCGCCTTATAGCCGTTCAGCCTTTTTTCGCTGATACGCAGCGAAGTGGGGCCGGACAGGTGCGCGATCCGCTTTCTGCCTCTTTCCAGCAGGTGGCTCACCGCCTTGTAGGCGCCTTCAAAATCGTCCACGATAACTTTAGGCACGTCCATATCATCACACACCCGGTTGAAAAAAACGATGGGAATACCTTTGCGCTGGAAGATCTTCAGGTGGTCGAAATTCCGCGTCTCTTTACTCAGCGATACCAGGATACCGTCTACCTGGTTGGCCAGCATCACCTTCGTGTTGGCCACTTCGGTTTCGTAACTCTCGTTGGACTGGCAGATGACGGTATTGTAGCCCGCCTTGCTGGCCACTTCCTGCGCGCCGATGGTCACATTGGGAAAGTAGGAGCTGGTGAATTCCGGAACAATAATACCGATGGTATTGGTTTTCCGGGTGATAAGGCTGATGGCCAGCATGTTGCGCTGGTAGTCCATTTTCTCCGCCAGCTCCAGCACCGCCTGGCGGGTGTCTTCTTTCACGCTGGGATGGCCTGTCAGCGCCCGGGAGACAGTGGATTTGGAAAGATTCAGCGCTTTGGCGATGTCAACGATGGTCACCTGATGTCGTTTCATAGCTCTCAGTTATATAACGCCAAAGAAACAAAATAACCTTGAAAATTGGGAACATTCCCATAAATTGGGAATGTTCCCAATAGAAATGCAGGCCATTTTTGTAGCATCTGTGCCCGTTAGTTTACATCTTTGGAATAACAAATTCACACGTATGGAAAACAGTTGTCGACAACTTTAGCATGGCAAGCTATACCTGAACATTTCCACGGCGCCACTTCCCGATCGGAGCAGAAAAACTAGTCATTAAAAAAACAGCAAGGGGAATGCAAAAAAAGATTTTCACGTTAACGGGGTATTGGCTACTCCCGTTTTTTATCATCTGCATATGGATGAACGCGACCGCACAGCAACCAATCCCGACGGTGACGGGCAAAATCACCGAAGCCTCCGGCACACCACTGCCTGGCGTGACCGTCCGCGTCAAAGGAGGCAACGTATCAGCCATCACCAACGACGAAGGGGTGTACAACATTAAGGTGAACACCGTGCCTGGCACCGTTCTTCTCTACTCCTATGTAGGTTATGTGAGCCGCGAAGTAAAACTCACGGCCGGCAGAACCGTCTACAACATCACCCTGGAATCTTCGGTGAAAGGGCTCAATGATGTGGTGGTGATCGGCTACGGGACCGTAAAACGGAAAGACCTCACCGGCGCCGTCGGTGAAGTGAAAATGGCGGACATGGCGAAAGCGCCCGTGCCTTCCTTTGAGGAAGCCCTCGGCGGCCGTGTGGCAGGGGTACAGGTTTCGGCCAGCGACGGACAACCCGGTGCTGCGCTCAATATCGTTATCCGGGGTAACAACTCCGTCACACAGGAAAACTCACCCCTTTATGTGGTGGACGGTTTCCCGATGGAAAACCCCTCCAACAACATCTTTAACCCGGAAGAAATCGCCTCCATCGAAGTGCTGAAAGACGCTTCGGCTACCGCTATCTACGGCGCCCGCGGAGCCAACGGCGTCATCCTCATCACCACCAAAAAAGGGAAAACAGGCGGCCCGGTGATCGCCTACCAGACCTGGATGGGCTTCCAGCAGAACCTGAAGAAACAAAAGATGATGGACCCGTACGAGTTCGTGAAATTCCAACTGGAGCAAAACAGCACCCTCTACACACCCATCTACCTGAAAAATGGCAAAACACTGGAAGACTACCGCCATGTAAAAGGCGTGGACTGGCAGGACCAGGTGCTGCGCAATGCTTTCATGCAAAACCACAGCCTGTCTATGAGAGGCGGCAACGATAAAACGAAGTATGCCCTGTCCGGTTCCCTGCTGGACCAGGACGGTATCATTATCAACAGCGGATTTAAACGGTACCAGGGCCGCCTGGTGCTGGACCAGCAGGTGAGCAGCAAAATAAAAGCAGGCATCAACCTCAACTACACCGCCACTAAAACATACGGCGCCTTCGCTTCCACCACCACTACCGGCCCCACCTCCAGCCTCATGTACAGCGTATGGGGCTATCGCCCGGTAACCGGTGACTCTACCAACGGCGGTTCCCTCATCGATGAACCGTTTGACCCGGATGTGGACCCGCTGAGCGAATACCGCATGAATCCTATTATCTCCAACCGCAACGAATACAACCCCGCGTTTAACAATACCCTCATCGGCAACGCCTATGTGGAATACAAACCAGCCCGGTACTTTACCCTGCGTGTCACCGGCGGTATCACGCGCGAGGCTGTACGAAAAGAGATTTTCAACAATTCCAATACCCGGCTGGGCAATCCGAAAAGCAGCGCGCTGGGCGTCAACGGCTCCGTGAGCAATGCGGAACGTAATAGCTGGCTCAATGAAAATACCCTCACCTACGCCCGCGTGTTTAACAAAGACCATAACCTGAACGTGATGGGCGGCCTGAGCATGCAGAAAACGCAGACCTACAGTTATGGTTTTACCGCTTCACAGGTACCCAACGAATCACTGGGCATGAGCGGGCTGGATGAAGGCATCATCACTACCGCGCCTACCGCCCGCTCGGCCAATACGCTGATGTCTTTCCTGGGAAGGGTGAACTACGGCTACAAATCCCGCTACCTGCTCACGCTCTCCTTCAGGGCGGACGGTTCTTCCAAGTTCCCGGTCAACAACCGCTGGGCTTATTTCCCCTCCGGCGCACTGGCCTGGCGTATCATCGAAGAGCCGTTCATGAAAGATGTCAACTTCCTTTCCGACGCCAAAGTGCGTGTAGGCTACGGTACCACGGGCAACAACCGCGTGCCTGATTTTGCCTACCTCACCGCGTTGCAGCTGTTCCCCTATTCCGGTTATCCTTTCGGTAATTCACCGGCACAGGGCATCGTGCCCAATAACCTGGGATACCCGGACCTGAAGTGGGAAACTACCTCACAAACGGATATAGGCATCGACGTTGGCTTCCTGAAAAACAGGATCACCCTATCGGCCGATTACTATAAAAAGAATACGCGTGACCTGCTGTTGAACGCCACCCTGGCGCCATCTTCCGGTTATCTCAGCGGTATCCGCAATATTGGCAAGGTGTCTAATGAAGGGTTGGAGATCACGATCAATACCAATAATATTCAACGGAAGAACTTTACCTGGTCCACCGGTTTCAATATTTCTTTTAACCGTAATAAAGTATTGCAACTCAACGAAGGCGAGGCCAGTTACGCTTCCCGCATCACCTGGGGCAACTTCAACAACGCCTATCCGTATATCGCTATTCCCGGTCACCCGATCTCCCTGTTCTATGGTTTTCTGTTTGACGGAATTTACCAGTATGGTGATTTCAACCAGCTCGGCGACGGTTCCTATGTGTTGAAGAACAATGTGCCGAACAATGGTAATCCGGCCAGCAGCATTCAGCCCGGCCACATCAAATTCAGGGACATCAATGGTGACGGTAAGGTGGACAACAACGACCTGACCATCATCGGTAACCCCAACCCGAAACACATCGGCGGGCTGTCCAATAATTTCACGTACGGCAATTTCGACCTGAACGTTTTCCTGCAATGGAGCTACGGCAATTACCTGCTGAACGCCAACCGTATTGAATTTGAAAACGGTGATGTGACCCGCAATTTCCTGAACATGTTTGCCTCCTATGCCGACAGATGGACATCGGATAATCCCAGCAACAGCCTGTACAAAGTAGGCGGACAAGGGCCGCTGGTGTATTCTTCCCGTACGATAGAAGATGGTTCTTACCTGCGCCTGAAGACTGTCGCTCTCGGCTATACGTTGCCCGCGAAGACGCTCAAAGCGGCGAAGATAAAATCGCTCCGCGTGTATGCTTCCGCGCAGAACCTACTCACCTGGACCAACTACTCCGGGCTTGATCCGGAAGTGTCCGTGCGGCATTCCGCGCTTACGCCGGGATTTGACTGGTCGGCCTATCCCAAGGCACGCACCATCACTTTCGGATTGGACGTAACCTTTTAATGACCTTAAAAGCTGTGAAAATGAAATCAGGCATTATCAAAACATATATCGTGATCTCCTGTGTGCTGGCAGGTTCCCTGTTCAGCGCCTGTAATAAGTTCCTGGACACGAAACCGGAAGACTTTGTGACGCCGGAGAATTATTTCAATACCGAAGCGGACCTGGACAGGGCGCTGAACGGTGTCTATAACCGGTTGATCGATAACTGGGGCAGGATGTATTCCCGCGGCTTGTACAGTTACCTGAACATCAGCGATGAGTTTTTTTACAAGAACGTGTCTGTGAATAACCTCCGCGTACTGGACTTCGACGCCGGTCAGCTGGACGTGGGCAAGCTGTGGGAAGTGGCCTATCAGGGTATCGACCGCGCTAACCTGTTGCTCGAAAATGTGAACAAACCGAAGATGGACGAGACCAAACGGAACGCCATCAAAGGGCAGGCGCTTTTTCTGCGGGCGTATTTTTATTTTGTGCTGGTAGATAATTATGGCGGGGTACCATTAAAGTTGTCGTCTACCACTTCGCCTACAGCGCCCAATCTGCCGCGTTCTTCCGTGGCACAGGTGTACGCCGCTATCGTGGAAGATATGAAAGCGGCGGAACCGCTGGTAAGCGATATCAGCGCTTATACGAACAATGAGCGTGTAACCACCACCGTGGTACAGGCCATGCTGGCGAGGGTATATCTTACCATGGCCGGAGAACCGCTGAAGGATGTATCAAAATATACCGATGCGCTGTCTTACGCGGATAAGGTGATTAATTCAGGTAAACATTCTTTGAATCTTTCATACAGCAATATTTTCATCAATCATTCCAAGGATGTCAACGAGGCGCAGGAGTGCCTCTGGGAGATAGGGATGTACGGTAACCAGCAGGGCACGGCCCAGCTGGCCGGGGGCGTAGGGATAGAGAACGGCGTGGAATGCCCCGATGATAATATCGGTTATTCCGGTGGCGCGGTGCATCCTACGGCCAGGCTGTTTAACCTCTTCGAAGCAGCGGACCAGCGCCGCGATTGGGCGATTGCGCCCTACCGGTACGTTAACGCCGGTGGAACGATCACCAAAACGGCTTTTACGCCGGCGCAGGTGTATGAACGGACAGCGGGTAAATGGCGCCGTGAATACGAAACGCAGGTGCCTAAGAACCGTTTGTACAATTCTACCAACTTTCCCGTGGTCCGTTATGCCGACGTACTGCTCATGAAGGCGGAAGCGGAGAACGCCCTGAACGGGCCGGTGCCTGCAGCTTATGAAGCAATCAACCAGGTGAGAAGGAGAGGGTATGGTAAACCCATTCATGCCGCTGATCCCGCGGTAGACCTGCCGGCAGGGCTGGGCAGCGCTGACTTCCTGTCGCATTTACAGGATGAAAGAGCACGCGAACTTTGTTTTGAAGGCATGCGCAAACATGACCTGGTTCGTTGGGGCCTATACGTGAGTAAAATGCAGTCACTGGCAACGGAGGTGAACAGCACGGCGCCGGCTGCCTGGAAATACGCCGGCAGCGCGGCAAAGAACACCACCGCCCGTAATGTGCTGTTTCCTATCCCCAACACGGAGATCACTATTAACCGTTTGATCACTCAAAATCCCGGCTGGTAAAAAATGACTATGCGACCTTTCTTATATCTGATGATCATCACCGCTTTTTGTGCCTGTGCCAAAGAGAAGGTGACCACGCCGGAGCTGGAAGTAACAACGGCCGGCACCTCCTTTAAGGCCGGCGATACCGTGGCGTTTGTTTTTCAGGGCAATCCCGATAATATTACTTTTTATTCCGGCGAACCCGGACGGCAGTACGAACACCGTCAGCGTACCACGGTGGATGCCGATCTGCAGGTACAGTTCGGAACGTTCGTCCAGTTTGGTAAGATTTATCCCAATCTGCAACTGATGGTATCCAACGATTTTAGCGGTATCACAGATGCGGAGCATGTGAAAGCCGCTACCTGGAAAGATGTATCTTCCAGAGCGGTATTTTCTACCGGGCAGGACAATACACCCTCGGGTGTGGTGAGCCTGAAAGAATTTGCCGACTCTGCCCGGCATCCGCTCATTTATATCGCGTTCCGGTATACCGATACCAATAAGCCCGAAGGGCAGAACCGCTGGGTGGTGCGGACGTTTACCGCCAACAGCGTGTCGGCAGACAAGGTAGTGACGCCGATGGCCACCATGGCTACGGCCGGGTGGAAAGCGGTAGACTTTAAGAATCCGGCTTTCGGGTGGACCGTCACCACGGCACAGCTCCTGATGCCTAGTAGTAAAAATACCGATGACAACGAAGACTGGGTGATCTCCAAAGGATTTGACCCTACCGCCGTAAAGCCGGACCAGGGGATAGCGCTGAAGAATATCAGCACTACGCTGCCGGCGTATAAGTATGTGTTTACCCGTCCGGGTACCTACCGGGTGGTATTTGAAGCGTCGTCCGTGCGTTATAACGGAGAGAAACGTATTACCAGAGAACTAACCTTAACGATTACACCGTGATGAATGCAGCCATAGATACCGCCGTTATTGTCGTTTTTTCCCTGTTTATTATGCTGGTAGGGTTTTCCTTTTCCAGGACGGGAAGAAACCTCAAATCCTTTTTCGCCGCCGGCGAGGCCGTGCCCTGGTTCATCGGCGGGCTGTCCCTTTTTATGAGTTTCTTTTCCGCCGGCACCTTTGTGGCCTGGGGGTCTATTGCTTACCAGTACGGCTGGGTGGCTGTCACCATCCAGTGGACTATGTGTATCGGAGCGCTGGTGACGGGGCTGTACCTCGCACCGCGATGGAAAGCTACCGGCAACCTGACCGCGGCGGAATTCATCCGGGAACGGCTGGGTGAAAAAGTGCAGAAGGCTTATATCTATATTTTCATGCTGGTGTCTTTGCTGATCAAAGGTTCTGTGCTGTATTCCGTGGCCCGGCTGGTGAGCGCTTCGCTGGGCCTGCCGCTCATGCCTTCCACGGTAGTGCTGGGACTGTTTATGATCGCCTATACGGCGGTAGGTGGCCTGTGGGCAGTGATGGTGACAGACATTCTGCAATTTGTGGTACTCACGGCGGCGGTGCTGATCATTATTCCCCTCGCTTTTGATGCGGCAGGCGGTGTGCAGCATTTTCTGCATTTTTCGCCGGAAGGTTTCTTCAGTGTGGTCAATGGCGAATACACCTGGGGTTTTATCGTCGCCTTTGCTTTATACCACGTGTTTTATATCGGTGGCAACTGGACGTTTGTGCAACGTTACACCAGTGTAGACACACCGAAGTCCGCCTCTAAAGTGGCTTATCTTTTTGCGGGGCTTTACATCCTGAGCCCGGTGCTGTGGATGTTACCGCCCATGCTCTATAAAAGCATCAATCCCGGGCTGCTTGGCCTTGAAACCGAGAACGCCTATCTCATGATCTGCAAGCATGTGCTGCCGGCAGGCCTGATGGGACTGATACTTACCGGTATGTATTTTTCCACCTCTGCTTCCGCCAATACAGCATTGAATGTGGTGTCCGCCGTTTTCACCAACGATATCTACAAAGGATCGCTCAATCCCGGTGCTTCTGACAAAACACTGATGCGCGTGGCAAGGGTATCTTCCTGGTTCTTCGGGCTGGGTATGATTGCCATTGCGCTGATAGTGCCTTACATCGGCGGTATTGTGGAGTTTACCCTGAGCATCGGGGCCATCACCGGGGGACCGTTGCTGGCGCCGCCTATCTGGGCATTGTTTTCCCGCCGGCTAACGGGTAAGGCTACCCTGTATATTACGGTCATCAGCTTGCTGGTCAACCTGGTGTTTAAAGTGATCCTGCCGCTGACGGCCGGTATTAAACTGGGCCGTGCCGATGAGATGTTACTCGGCGTGGGGTTACCTTTTGTAATGCTGGCGTTGTACGAATGGTATGCCCGCAGCAAAGGCGGTGTGAGTGACGAATATATACAGCTGCAACGCCGCCGCGCACAGCGTAAGGTAGAAGTGCAGGAGGTCAGTGCGGAGGAAGCCATCGAAATACAAAAACAAAATCAGTTCGGGTTAAAGGTGATCGCCTTTTCGCTCGCCTTTATCGCCTTGTTATTATACGGGCTGTGTTTCTTCTCACAGAAAAGTGCTCCGCTGGTGGCGGGCATCGCTACCACTATCCTCCTGGCGGCCCTTATACCGCTGAGGGCTGCACGAAAAGTGAAGATCACGTCTCAACCGGAACCGGCAGAAAGTATTTATTAACATGAGAAGAATCGTATTCACCCTTATCAGCTGGATGGCAGGTGTCCTGCCGGTAGCGGCGCAGTCGGCCGTTGTATCGATGCATAACAGTGCGCTTCGCCTGTCATGGAAAAACGGCGCGGCCGGATGGCAGCTGGAAAGTGTGGCCGTTAAACAGCAGCAGGCCTGGCAACAGTTGCCGCATGTGAGCGGCGAGTACACCCTGTTGTACAGCGCTGAAAAACCCGATAGCAAACCATTACCCCTATACGATAAAACCGGCAAAAAGCTCGTGTTCCCCGAGCCACAGTACCGTTACATTATTCCGGTATGGGAATCGGCCTTGGGGCCGGTACCGATGAATACCGCCGGCACTGCCCGGCATTTTTATCCGGCAGCGGCTACCAAAGCGGCAGACGGCTCGCTGGTATTTACCAGCGAGAGCAATACCGCCGCGCTTTCCGCCACGTGGCGCTTTGACGACCGGTTTCCCGGCGATATCTGTGTAACTATGCAGCTGCGCGCCAAAGCCGCCGGTTATTATTCGCTGGCCACGCCTACGCTGGCGACCATGCAGGAGCAGGAATTGCAATGGGCGGGTGTCCCCGGTTATTTTCAGAGCGATCGTATAGAGAAAGATTTTATCAAAGCCTATGCTTATATGCAAGGTATCCCGGACAAGCCGGTGATCCTGCGGGAGCGGACAGCCACTACGCTGGCGCCTTTTATCAGTACCCGTCAGCGGTGGACGCTGGCGGTGATACCGGCGCCCGGCATTGCCCGTGATCCCTGGGAGAAAGACAAACGCAGCAACGGCAACTGGCAGCTGGGCCTTTCGCTGATGAACCGGAAGGCGGCGCTGACACCTACCGCGTATCATCCGGTACTGGGGGAGAAAGGCTCCTACCTGCAACAGGGAGACACGGTGCGTTTCGCTTTCCGCTACAGCTTGCAGCCGGCCGACTGGTATACGGTGTACAAACATGCGGTGAATGATATCTACCGTTTTCCTGATTTCCTGTCACTGAAACAAACGAAACAATCCCTGACCAGCCGTATCCTCCGGATGCATCATTACCTCGTGGATGACAGCACCTCTATGTGGAAGCTGGAGCATTATAAAAACGTAAACATCGGCGCACAGGCTTACCTGGGCGGTGTGTATGGTTCCGAAAAAGACGCACTGAAGAATTCCGATTACGGCGCCATGTGGATGTTATCGCACATCACGCAGGACAGCGTACTGGCACAGACACGTTTGCCTTTCGCCCGTAATTTTAAGCTGATGCAACAGGAGCAGCAGCCGGGATTCTTCAGGGGCGCGGCCGCCGGGCAGTACTACCTGACGAAAAGCCAGCGGTTCACCGAAGAGTGGGGACCTTATGTAGAACCCATTGGCACCACCTATTACATGCTGATGGACATGGGGAATATCCTGCTGTTCAACCCGCACGATACCACGCTGCAACGTGCGCTGCGCACGGCGGCCGACAGGCTGCTGGCCTGGATGCAGCCGGAAGGCAAGTGGGCGGTTGCTTACGACCACGCCACCGGTAAACCGATGTTCACAGACGTAGAAGATTTGCGGCCTACCTTTTACGGTTTGCTGATAGCTTATAAGATTTTGGGTGATC
Source organism: uncultured Chitinophaga sp. (assembly GCF_946479755.1). The sequence continues at coordinate 456,357 of NZ_CAMLHC010000002.1, forward strand.
AAAAATACCTGCAGGCTGCAAAGAAGGGCGCTGACTGGTACATCGAAAATGCTACCGCCAGGGGTTATTTCCTCGGTGTATGCGGCGATGCGCGGTTTGTGCCCGACTTTGCCACAGGTCAGAGTGCCGGCGCATTGCTGGAACTCTATGAGGTAACGAAAGAAGCGCGCTACCGCACGGCAGCTATTCAGACAGCGAAGTTATATACCACCTCCGTGTATACGCAGCCGATACCTTCCACTGAAAAGAAGATGGTCAACGGGCGGGAGCGGGAAGACTGGGAAATCAGTCAGACCGGCCTCAGTTTTGAACACGGCGGTATCATGGGTTCCGCCAATCACCGCGGGCCGATAGCGCTGGCCAGTCATGCCGGCCTGTTTGTGCGGATGTTTGGGCTTACGCGTGATTCGTTGTTCCTCCATATGGCCCGTGCAGCCGCACTTGGCAGGGACGCTTTTGTAGACAGCGCCACCAGCGTCGCCTCCTATTATTGGGATACCATGAACAAAGGCGCCGGTCCTTACCCGCACCATGCGTGGTGGCAGGTGGGCTGGATCACCGACTACCTGTTGTCTGAAATACAGCTTCGTTCCGCCGGCAAGGTGACCTTCCCGCATGGCTTTGCCACGCCGAAAGTAGGGCCGCATCAGACGTATGGTTTTGCGCCGGGCAAAGTATACGGTACCACCGCCGATCTGTTGCTCCGGGAGGACATGCTGCGGGGCGCCGGTCCATACCTCGATTACTTCTGTGCCATCAACCGCAAAGAGCGGAAGCTTTTCCTGTTGCTGCTGAACAACAGCCACCATCCTTTGAAAGAAACGTTGCAGGTGAACTATGCAGCAGTGCTGGCAGGGAAGATCCTCCGGCCGCAGCGCGCGATGTACCTCCATGCTGACGGCCGGCAACAGTCAGCCGGTGCTGCACAGGGTTTCCCCGTGGAAATCGCCCCTTATGGCTTGTGTGTAATTGCTATTAACTATGAACTATAAACGTTTTTGTATCCTGCTGGGTAGTTGTATGCTGTTGCTGGCAACGGCGTATGCCCAGAGCCGGGAGGAGGCGGAAGAGTTGCGGCTCATTGCTGCTTCCCAGGCAGGCGCATCGCCTTTGTATTTTAATCCGGCAGACACTACAGTGCCGCTCGTTAGTACGGGCGACTATCGTAACGTCAACGAATGCACGGTACGGGGTGGGCTGCCGCATTTCTTCCGGAAAGCGGCAGCCGGCAAGCCACTTACCATCGGTTTTATCGGGGGGAGCATCACGCAGGGCAATCAGTGCTACCGTCGGCAGACAGCGAGGTATATACAGTCTATGTTTCCGGATGCAGCCATGAAAGGCATTAATGCCGGCGTGTCCGGAACAGGAACGGACCTGGGTGCCTGCCGGCTGTACGATCAGCTGATGCGATATCATCCTGACCTGGTATTTGTGGAGTTTGCCGTGAATGGTGCTTATGCCAGCGGTATGGAGGGTATTATCCGGCAGATCCGGAAAACATCGCCACAGACGGATATCTGCCTGATTTATACCGTTAACATCGGACATACAAAAGCATATGCTGCAGGGCAGATACCGGAACATATACAGGCACTGGAGCAACTTGCCGCGCACTACGCGCTGCCTTCCATACATCTCGGTATGGAACCAACTATGCTGGAGCAGGAGGGAAAGCTATTGTGGAAAAGCGCAACAGACGTGCCCGGAAAGATCGTTTACTCCCGTGATGGGCTGCATCCCATATGGGCAGGTGGTAATTTATACGCCGCCGCTATTGCCAGGGGAATGCAGAAAATACAGCATGCTGATATCGTACAGCCGTCACCGTTGCCCGCGCCGCTGCTGGCAGACAACTGGGAAGATGCGGGAATGTATGACCCGTTGCAAATCGCTGCTTTCAGCAGCGGCTTCAGCAAGGTGGCCACGGACCAGTTACCGCTGAAACAGTTCCAGGGCTGGTTCCCGTATGTGATGACGGCGGAGCAGCCGGGTGCCTCCTTTACCTTTCATTTTACCGGCACCATGTTCGGCATCTTTGATATCGGCGGTCCGGAGATGGGTCAACTGGAGGCGGTGGTAGACGGCAAGCCAATGAAGCTGGTCACCCGTGCGCCTAAAGGGACGAGGTTCCTGGGCGAGGCCGCGGCGACAGACAGCACCGGCAGCTCTATTATCAACCGGTTCAATAATTTTTGTAATAACCGTTATCGCGGGCAGTATGAGATGATCATGCTGCCGGCGGGCAAACATACCGTCACTTTACGCCTGTCGGCCGAAAAGGCAGATAAACGAGCGATACTGGGCAGTACGCAGCTGGAAGATATTACCCGTCATCCGGAGAAATACGACCGTACCGTCGTCTACATCGGCAAAATTTTATTGCGGGGAACACCCGGCAGGTGAGGCACCTGTTTGGATGCGCAAACCCCGGTGCAGCTTGTTGGGAACATTCCCGGCAAATGGGAATGTTCCCGGTATTTTTTGTGGCCGTAACGTTTGCCGTTGCCGGGCACGGGTTGTTAATTTGATGACTTGCACTCTACTAAAACTATAACTGAAGAATCATGATTACATCCGGAACAACAGGAGACCGTGCTTTTCCCGAAGTGAACATTAACGCAGACCTGGTGATCACCGGCGGTGGACTGTCAGGCGTATGCGGCGCCATCACCGCCGCCCGGCAGGGACTCAAAGTGGTGCTGGTGCAGGACCGTCCCGTACTGGGCGGCAACGCCAGCAGTGAAGTCCGCCTGTGGATACTGGGCGCCACCTCCCATATGGGCAATAACAACCGCTGGGCCCGCGAAGGCGGTGTGGTCAACGAAATACTGGTGGAGAATACTTTCCGTAACCCGGAAAGCAACCCCATTATTTTTGATATGGTCCTGCTGGATAAAGTCACGCAGGAACCTAACATTACCCTGCTGCTCAATACCGCCGTAAATGCGGTAGAGAAAAAAGACGAAGCAACGATCGGTGCGCTCAAAGCTTTCTGCAGCCAGAACCAGACGACGTATACTTTAACAGCGCCGCTGTTTTGCGACGCCTCCGGCGATGGTGTTGTGGGTTTTCTCGCCGGTGCGGCCTTCCGCATGGGCGCTGAAAGCAGTGATGAATTCGGGGAAAAGTTTGCACCTTCCGCCGAATACGGTGAGTTGCTGGGTCATTCCCTTTATTTCTACAGTAAAGATACCGGCCGGCCGGTGAAGTACACCCCGCCTGCTTTTGCGCTGAAAGACATTACTGCTATTCCCCGCTTTAAATCTTTCAACGCGGGCGACTTCGGCTGCAAACTGTGGTGGATAGAATATGGCGGCCGTTTGGATACTGTGCACGATACCGAAAAAATAAAATGGGAGCTGTGGAAGATCGTCTATGGCGTGTGGGACTATATCAAAAACTCCGGCAATTTCCCGGAAGCGGAAACCCTCACCCTGGAATGGGTAGGTATGATCCCCGGTAAAAGAGAGAGCCGCCGTTTTGAAGGTGATTATATGATGGTGCAGCAGGATATCATCGAACAACGCACACACCCCGATGCGGTGGCCTTTGGTGGCTGGTCGGTTGACCTGCATCCTGCCGATGGCGTGTTCAGCGAGAAGCCTGGCTGTAACCAGTGGCATAGCAAAGGTATTTACCAGATTCCTTACCGCAGTTTATACAGCCGCAATATCCGTAACCTGTTCCTGGGCGGCCGTATCATTAGTGCTTCGCATGTGGCGTTTGCCTCCACCCGTGTGATGGCCACGGCAGCCTATGCCACACAGGCGGCGGCCATGGCCGCGGTGATCTGTAAAGAACAGGGCATACAGCCCGCAGCTATTTTTCACCAGGGACGGGTGCCCGTGCTGCAAAAAAGACTGCAACAGACCGGTCAGCATATCCCGGGATTTGCACTGCAGGATGCGGAAGACCTGGTGCAGACGGCTGCTATAAAAGCTTCCAGCGAAATGGTGTTTTCCGGTTTCCCCGGCGTCCCTTTCGCACAACCCTTACAGCTGTCTGTAGCGCAGCTGCTGCCATTACCGCAGGGCAAGATCGGGCCCATGGTGTTCCATGCAGAGGCTGCCGGAGATACCACTTTGGAAGTGGAATTGCGTATCAGCAGCAGAAAAGGCAGTCATACGCCGGATGTGACCCTGGAGCAACAGACCATCGCCTTGCATCCGGGAAGGAATTGTGTCCAGCTGTCATTTAACGCAGCGTTGGAAGAAGCAGGCTACGCGTTTATCATCTTCCATAAAAATCCATTGGTGCAACTGCACCGCACCGCTAAAAGGCTTACCGGCGTACTGTCTGTTTTTAACACGGTGAACAAGGCGGTTTCCAACTACGGAAAACAAACGCCCCCCGAAGATATCGGGATGGAAGCTTTCGAGTTCTGGTGTCCGCAACGGCGTCCTGAAGGTTACAACATCGATCTGAAATACGAAGCCGGTATCCGGTTGTTTGCCGCAGAAAATATCCGCAACGGTACTGACCGGCCGGTGAGTGCTCCCAATGCCTGGGTAGCCGATTGGGCGGATGCTGCCCCACAGCTGGCGCTCCGCTGGGAGGCGCCTGTGACCATCGGGCATATCGACCTGTTCTTCGATGCAGACTACGACCACCCGATGGAGTCTGTACTGATGACACATCCGGAAACCGTGATGCCTTTCTGTGTGCGGAACTATCGGATCAAAGATGCCACCGGGAAAATACTCGCTGAAGTGAAAGACAACTACCAGACTCACAACCGGGTGCAGCTACCCCAACCGGTGACTACCCATGAACTGGTACTGGAGCTGGAACACCCATCCGCGGACGTGCCGGCAGCTGTTTTTGCAGTACGTTGTTATAAATGATTTGCATAACATCATAGCCTGCGGTAGACGGGCTATGATGTTATCTTATTTTGCGGTAGCTTGAATAGTTAATTGTATCGTTTGTTTCCCGTAACCCTTTCCTGTACGTTGTTTGACCTACGATTATTGTTTTTTTGCGTTTTTCAGCCATGTTAATTTTAGTAAAGAAGTGGTTAAATATAATGTAATCACCTACCCTGATGTGACCTAATTTCAACCCATTATCAGAAGACTGAAAATATAGTTATTGCGCCGAGAGGATATCAACCACAAACATGTTGCAGTGTAAAACTGTACTGGTAATTTATTGATCGCTTTAAAAGAACACAACACTGGTGTGCTGCTAAGGACAGCTCGCCTGGTAATTCACGTACCTGAAATAATGCATCTTATCACTGTCTCAATGAAATCGCTTACAAGCACCGGCTGGTATACGGCCGGCTGATCATTCTATCAATATAACACTTATGAAAAGACAATTTTTGATAGCAGTCATGCTGCTATTGGCGCTATCCGTTGCCTATGCGCAAGCCCCGTTCCTGTCGGGTAAAATTACCGGTAAGGATGGTGCACCGGTGCCGGGGGCATCTGTCCGCGTTAAAGGCGGAAATACCGGTTCAGCTGCAGCAGCCGATGGCTCTTTCCGCATCGCCGCCAAAGAAGGAGATGTGCTGCTGGTGACAGCGATGGGTTATAATACCCGGGAAATCGTAGTGGCAAAAAATGGAGTTGTCAACGTTACACTGGAAGAGAATACCCGCCAGATTAACGAGGTACTGGTGACCGCATTAGGTATTAAGCGGGATAAGCGCATGCTCACCTATAGCGTGGAAGAAGTAAAAGGCGCTGCACTGGTAGATGCCAAGCAGGACAACGTGGTGAGCGCGCTCGCCGGTAAAGTGTCCGGCGTGCAGGTGACCAGCTCCAGCGGGGTGCCCGGCAGTTCCGCCAGGATCGTGATAAGAGGCGCTACCTCCCTGGTAGGCAACAACCAGGCGCTGTTTGTGATCGACGGCGTACCGATGGACAACGGTGAAGCGGGCAACCCTAACGGGTCCATGTATTCCGGTGGTACAGTGAACCGCGGAGGAGATATTGATCCTAACATTATTGAAAGCATGACCGTACTGAAAGGCGCTGCGGCCACTGCTTTGTATGGCTCCGCTGCCGCCAGGGGCGCTGTGCTCATTACTACCAAAAATGGCAGTGGCAAAGGTAAACAGGGAAAGCCGAACCTTACGTTCAGCAGCAGCTACTCTTTTCAGAATCCCATCCTGCCAAAGTTCCAGGATAAATTCGCACAGGGTACCGGCGGCGTATATGTAGATGGTAACAACGGAGATTTCAGCTCTTCTTCCTGGGGACCGGCGATTGATACGCTGAAAGTGAACGGTAAGCCGGTGGAGAAACACAACCCCGCCAAAGAGTTTTTCAAAACAGGACATACCAGCGATAATAATATTAACGTATCCGGCTATACGGACCGTTCCAACTACATGGTGTCCTATTCTTATCTGAAAACGAATGGCACCATCCCCAATACAGATTACAGCCGGCATTCATTGTTTGTGAAATATGGCGTGAAATTGCTGGACAACCTGCAATTGTCTACCCAGTTCAATTACATACAATCAGACAACCATCGTTACCTCGAAGGTAACAACTTCGTAAACCCTTTGTGGACAGTATATGGTGCGCCGATCTCCTGGGACCCATATCCGATTGTTAATGAAGATGGTTCACAGCGCCTGTTTCGTTTAGGCCGTAATAACCCTTATTGGATACTCGAAAATACCCGTTTGCGCGATCGTAATAACCGTGTTATCCCGGTGGTGACCCTCAGCTACACGCCCTGGTCATGGCTTACCATCACTGAGCGTATAGGTGCGGACATGTATGTGACCACTACCGACTATTACGAGGCTCCGGGCGCTATCGGATGGGGCAACAACGGCACCACGCCGATAAACGGCCAGATGTACAAGCGTGATATTAAAAACCAGCAGTTCAACCACGACCTGATGATAGAAGCCAAAAAAGAATTCAGCAATGAACTGTTTGGCAGCCTGTTGATCGGTAATAATATTCTCTCCAACTACAACGACAACAGTTATGTACAAGGGGTGGACATCTCTGTGGCGAAGTTGTATAACATCACCAATTTCGCTGATGTCACTTCCAGCTATGGCTACTACCGGACCCGCAAAGTAGGTTTCTATGCGCAGGCCAACCTGGAATACAGACGGATGCTGACATTGGCGCTGACCGGCCGTTATGATGGCAGCTCCGTGCTGTCTAAAGACAACCAGTTTTATCCCTATGGTTCCGCCAGTGCGGGCTTTGTTTTCACCGAAGCGCTGAAAATGGCAGATAACCCGGTGTTTAACTTCGGTAAGATCAGGGTGTCTTATTCCGCGGTGGGTAATGATAACGTAGGTCCGTATGCACTCAGCAATCCCTACTACCGGGCATCGCCAGGGGTTAATTTCCCTTTCAAAGGACAGAACGGTTACACGCTTACCAATACTTATGGTTTCCCGCTGCGCAACGAAAAGCTGAAAGAGTTTGAAGTAGGATTGGAGACAAAATTCTTCCGCAACAGGGCTTCTCTCGAGGTGTCCTATTTCGACAAGAAAAGCACTGATCTGCTGACGCCTGGTTCTCCTGTATCTCCCGCCACCGGTTTCACCGGTGCTTCGCTGAATGCGGGCTCCATGCAGAACAAAGGGGTGGAAGTAACCCTGGGCGTGACACCGGTTAAAACCGCTGATCTCACCTGGAATGTCAATCTGAACTATACAAAGATCACCAACAAAGTACTCAACCTCGCGGACGGGGTGAATTATATTCAGTTCGCCGGCTTCTCCAGTCCTGGTATCTTCGCTTATGCCAACCAGCCCTATGGCGTGATCTATGGTAACTATTACCTGCGTAACGAAAACAACCAGATGATCATTGATGATAACGGGTATCCTATCATCAGCACTGCGCTCGGTCCTATCGGTAATGCTACACCGAAATGGCTGGGCGGTGTTTCCAGCTCCCTGAACTATAAAGGACTTACTTTCTCTTTTGTGCTGGACCATCGTCATGGCGGTGATGTGATCAACCTCGATAACTCCTACCTCTACTTCTATGGTACCGCCAAGGCTACCGAAAACAGGGGAACTACCGTTGTATTGCCCGGCGTGCGGCAGTCCACCAATAAAGAGAACGATATCCCCATTGTACTGGATGAGAACTACTATAAAGAATCCTATTCCAAGGTAAGTGAAAGCAGTGTGGAAGACGGTTCCTTCCTGAAATTGCGGCAGGTGTCCCTCAGTTATGATCTTGCCTCTGCGTTGTTGAAGCGGAAAGGTTTCCGTTCACTGGTGTTGTCCGTGACCGGTACCAACTTCATCCTGCATAAAAATTATACCGGCTCTGATCCGGAGGTGAGCCTCGATGGCTCCGGCAACGGTCAGGGTTTTTCCAATTTCAACGTGCCTTCCAACCGCGGTGTGGTGGTAGGATTGAAAGTATCCTTTTAATGAATGTTTAAAGCTAACGACATGAAAATAATAAGAACACTCGCCTTTATGGGCTGTGCAGTGCTCCTGACGACCGGGTGTAAAAAGTTCCTGGATATTAATGACGATCCTAATAATCCGCTGACGGTAAACGAGTCGTTGATGTTGTCTCCGGTGGAAATAGCCACCGCCAGCCAGGTGATGGGAGGAGCGGGCAACTCTAACATCAATACGATCGCCTATTGGATGCAACACCTTTCCTTAAACCAGCAGGCGCCCAACCTGGAATCCTATTACATTACCAATGTGGACGCCAATAACGCCTGGGGCTATACGTTTTATACGACCATTTTTCAAAACCTGCAGGTGATGATGAACCAGGCTGCCGCTGCAAAACGGTACCAGTATGTAGCCATTGGTAAAACCTTGTTTGCCTATAACCTGGCGGTTACGACGGACCTGTGGAACAATATTCCCTATTCCGAGGCGTTCCGTATGCCGCAGGTGACTAAACCCAAATACGACAGCCAGGAATCGGTGTATAAGGTCATTCAGCAGATGCTCGACAGTGCGTTGTACTACATAGAGCAGCCACCCAGCAAAGTAGCGCCGGAGGGTGACGATTATATTTATAATGGAGATATGGATCAGTGGAAGAAGCTCGTTTATACGCTCAAAGCAAGATATTATCTGCGGTTGACAAAAGCGCCGGGCCATACGGCCGCCAAACAGGCGGATGACGCGCTGGCTGCGCTGGCAAAAGGTTTCGGCAGTAACGCCGATAATGCACTGGTGTCTTATCCGGGCACCGGCGGCGGCTCCAACCCCTGGTATTTTATTACAGGCGCCGCTTCCGGCGGTGTCGTGCTGGGGCAGTCTTTCGTAGACTCCCTGAAGTCCCGGCAGGACCCGCGGTTACCCATTATTGCTACCAAAAACAAGGCAGGGCAGTATGTTGGCCGCAATGTGAATGACGCACCGGTGCCTGATCCCGAAATGCTGTCTACCGTTAATACTTTCTATGCCGGTCCCGCAGCCAACGTGTACCTGCTGACTTATAGCGAGGCCTTATTCCTCAAGGCGGAGGCCACGTTTATTAAACAGGGGGCAGCTGCTGCGGAGCCGATCTATCAGGAGGCTATCGCCGCGCATATGTCTATGCTGGGCGTTCAACCCGCGGCGCAACAGGCATACATTGCCACGCGGCCCGCTCTTACGGCAGCGAACGCGATACAGCATATTATCAGTGAAAAGTACATCGCTAATTTCCTGTCACCGGAAACATATAACGACTGGCGGCGGACAGGGTATCCGCAGTTGAAGCCCTATATCGGCAATACTGCCAAAGGTATTCCGAGAAGATGGCCGTACCCTGCCGTTGAAGAACTCACCAATCCGCAACCGGATCAAAAGGCAACCATCAACGATCGTGTCTGGTGGGATACGAATAACTAGAAGGAAAAATGATAGGGCTGGCTGTTTAGCCGGCCTTTTTTATGGCCTGAAGAACCGGTCGCCTGTCGTATTACGGGGGTCAATCAGCGACCGGTTGGCGTAAGTGGCTTTCTCAAACTGATCGATGTTGATGGACAGGAACGAAACGTTTGGCAGGAGCGGTGCCAGTTGCCGGATGATCTCCTTCGCGAGGTTGGCTTCTTCTGCCGTGGTGCGCCCGCCCATAATGCTGCCGAAGATATGCAGGAAGCTGTCTTTCCCTGTTCCCAGCCGGTACAGCTCAAAGGGGTGTATCCGTACCTTGATATCATTTTCTGCGAAAAGGCCGGTCGACTCGGCGGCGTTATAAACGGTCTCCATGATAACTTCCGCCGGTTGCATGTCCAATACGTTTTTGGAACATTCTATCACGAAATGAGGCATAAGCAGCTGGTTTAAATGATCTTTAAAATTAATGATAACCTGTTAATTACCGGATTTTATTATTTTAAGTACCGATATCCTGTACTTACTACAATCTACTAACCTCATGAAATACTGTTTAACAATCCTGCTGCTGACGACGATCTGTCATACCCTGCGTGCTCAGCATCAGTTTGGCAATGCCCGCCAGCTCTCACAGACAGGGGAGAAGGTCTTTTCCACCCCGGTGATTTATAAAGATGATATTCTGTTTGCCGGGATGAGTGGTCGTGTATATGCGGTGGATAAAAAAACGGGCGCCGCCAAATGGTCAGTTACCACATCCGGCGGTATTGCCACGCACCTCGTTATCACCGGTGACCTGCTTTTGATGGGCAGCTACGATGGTCATTATTACGCCCTGGACGCACGCAATGGAAAGCAGCGCTGGAAATTCCGCACCGGCGGCGAAAAGAGGATCGGCGCCAAAGGCTTATGGACCATGCAGCCGGATACGATGTATATGGAGGACCAATATGATCTGTATCTGTCTTCCCCCGCTGCGGATGAAGCCTGCGTGTATTTCGGCAGCAGTGACAGCTGTATCTATGCGCTCGATAAAAATAAGGGGAAGCTACGCTGGAAATTCAAAACCGGTGGACCAATACACGCAGGGGTGACCTGTGCACAGGGAATTGTGCTGGCCGGCAGCTGGGACACCTACGTATATGCGCTGGATGCAGCCACGGGTAAACAGTTATGGAAGTTTAAGACGAAAGAGGACACGGTATATCATCATGTACTGGAGGGGATACAGGCGCAACCGGTAGTAGCCGGCAACACGGTGTACATCGGCGCAAGAGACGCCCGCCTGTATGCACTGGACCTCCGCACGGGCAACAAACAGTGGGAGTACAGCGCCGGTGATGCATGGATCGTAGGCGCCGCAGTGGTGGCTAACGGGCACGTATATGTGGGAACATCAGACAGCTACCTGATGCTGGATATCGACGCCGCCACCGGGAAGGAGCTGCATCGCCATAAAGGAGGCGGTTACGTCTTTGGTGCGCCGGCATTGTCTGGCGCAGCGCTCTGCTACGGGGATTTCACAGGCAGGTTATTCCTCGTGAATACCCTTCACTGGAACCAGGTGGACACGTTTGACACGCCCGAACGGAAACGGCTGGCGGCGCAACTGCTCGATGGAGAAGGCCGGATTAATTTTAAACACCTGGCCGCCGGTGCAGACGGGGCTTTGTTTTCTACTACCGTAGCGGTGATGGATAAATTATACCGGCTGGCGCCTTTTGCCACGGCGCCGGTGACAGAAGGGAATACGGTGTATGTGGTAACGGCGACCGGAACGCTATACAGGATCGCGTTAACAACAAACGGAAAATAAAAAAAGGGGTCTCACCGGAGGCCCCTTTTCGTTTATCTTGAAAGCACTATTTTATAAGTATGTGCCTGGTGGGCCTTCGTTGTTAACGTGATCAGATATACGCCGTTGGCCAGTGATAACGGCAACTCGAACGTTTTTACGTTGATCCGTGTCCGGTATACCTCCATGCCGAAAGCGTTTTTAACCGCTACGTCCACATCGTTTACAGCGATGTTATCTCCAATGGTGATCCTGCCGGTCGTTGGATTGGGATATAATCCCGGCGTTGGCATAGCAGGCGTTAATTCTGTTTTGGGCGCGGCCATGAGCGCCGGGGACACCAGGCATCGCAGGCAGTTGTCCGCATACCAGCTTCTGATGGTGCGGAAGGACTGCACCTTCTTATAAACGATCATCTCATCGATTTGCGCCTGGTTGAGCGAGACTTTGATATGACCATCCAGCGGGGAGATGGTACGTTGTTCCAGGGGAACAGGCACTTCCACTCCGTTGATAAACAACCGCATGGGATTAGTGGCTACCGGCATGGTGGTGACGACATACAAGTTTAATCCTCCGGAATTAGCCACCGGGGACGTTTTACAACCCAATCCCGTTTTACAGGCGGTGATCGTATCTGCGGTAAGCGTAATAGACAAAGGCGGTATTTCCACGCGAACCTTCGGTGTCTCCGTACAGAAAGATTGCCGGTCGATGCGCGCCCAGAAGCCTACAGTGCCGGTATCGCCCAGGCTCCAGGGTGACGGCGTATGCTGCAGGGTGTTTTCGAGACAGGGTATGGCGCTGAGTCCCTGCCGCCCGCATATCATATGGTCCTGGTAGGAGGGAAGCAAGGTGCTGGTGAGGTCCTTGCCGGAGATGAAATCTTTGCTGTCACCGTCAAACGAGTAATAAAGTATCTCACCTGCAAAATGCGGTACATAACAAAGCGAGAAGTCGCCGTAAGTCTGATCGGTAAAATACACCCGCAGTTCGTCATTAATGTCCACCAGTCCGCCGTTCAGCGTTATCCTGACGCGGTCGTAAGGTTTTGAAGTGATGAATTCCAGTTCCCCTTTGGTGGAGTCTTCATAGATTTTCAACATGCGGGCGTCTACCGGGCGGGCGTCATTGTTAGAGGTGTCGCCGGAGAACGTTTCCACATACACCCGGCCCAGCAGGCGGACGGACAGGCCGGTGTGCCCGGTGCCGATACCGATGCTCAGTTTGGTGAACCGGTCGATGGTACGGTATTTAAAGATCAATGTCTGCTGGATGCTGCCTAACACCGACAATCCCATTTTAAGGGCAGCGTAATCCTGAGTGTTGTTACCGACGGCTTTTTCCGGGTTTTCAACTACGCAGCCTAGGCAGATGCCCGATACCTGGTGTGTTTCGCTGACGGCAAATTCCCTGTAAACAGGAATCGTCGGCTGGGCGGAGGCGTTACGTACAGAAATACAGGTAAAGAAAAGTAACAACGTAGAAAGTGCCGTCCACAAACTGTGACAGGAGAGTAGAGGATAATTCATAGCGCTTATTTTGAGGGTAAAGCAGATAGATTGTCTTCTGAATATACAAAATAACGCCGACACATCGGACCGCCATTCATCAGGGATTGCTGTACCTGGCAGACAACTTTTTATTTCTTTGTTTTTGAAACATTGTTGCAATTATTAATTATCTTTAAATTGCAACAATGTTTCAAAAAGTGTTCAGGAAAAAAGTCTTCCCGTTTTACCGGCAGTCAGACGCCATGGACTGTGGCCCTACCTGCCTGAAGATGATAGCGGCGCATCACGGCCGCATATATCCGTTGCAGTACCTCCGCAACGCCTGCCGCATATCGCGGCAGGGCGTCACCTTTGCGGACATGATGGCGGCAGCAGAGCAGCTGGGATTTAAGACGTTGCCGGCGGAACTGCCATTTACAGTGCTGGCGAAAAAAGCACCGCTGCCTTGTATACTTCACTGGAACAAACAGCATTTTGTGGTGCTGTACCGTATTACGGAAACAGCGGTATATATCGCCGATCCGGCACTGGGACGGCAAAGCCGGTATTCTCTGCCGGAGTTTATGGCTGCCTGGCAGCTGGACGCTGACTCAGGGTATGGCCGTGCGCTTTTCCTGGAGCCTGCCGCTGCCTTTTACGCCGCGCCGGAAGTAGCGGAAACAAAAGCTTCGCTGCATACGCTGTGGCCTTACCTGCGCGCGCACCGCAAAAGCCTTTCGCCCGTGTTGACGACGTTGCTGCTGGCCAGCGGTTTCGCCCTGCTAACGCCGTTGCTGACGCAGGCCATTGTGGATAGAGGCATTCAGCACAGGGAGATCTCTTTGATATTGTTGATCTGTGCCGGCCAGCTGGCACTGTTCCTGGGCCGCATGTTGTCGGAGTTTGTCCGCGCGCGGCTGCTGCTGCGCATAGGCGCCCGCGTGAGCACGGCCATGCTGAAAGCTTTCCTGCATAAGCTCCTGCGGCTGCCGCTTTCTTTCTTCGATAACCGCCAGGCAGGTGACAATATGCAGCGGGTGACAGACAATCAGCGGGTGGAAGACTTCCTCACCACTTCACTGGTGAGCTTCGCTTTGTCTGTCGTTACCATACTGGTATTGGGCATCCTGCTATTGTATTATCACTGGCAGGTGTTCGCATTGTTTATGCTGGGAGGCGCCGCAGGCATCTGGTGGAACCATGCTTTCCGGGAGCGTCGCGGCAGGCTGGACCAGAAACGTTTCGGTGTGCTGGCGGCCAACCAGGACATGCTGCTGGAAATGTTCGGCGCTATGCAGGAAATCAAGCTGACAGGCAGCGAAGCCCGGAAGACCGGCCAGTGGGAGGACATCCAGGAGCAGGCCATCGCGGTAAAGCTGGAGAGCCTCCGGCTGGACCAGCTGGTGCAGGGCGTATCGTCATTTATCAACGAAACCCGCAACGTACTGGTGACCTGTTTTGCGGCAGTGCTGGTGGTCAACGGGCAGCTGACGCTGGGCGCCATGCTGGCGGTGACGTACACCTGCGGCCAGCTGAGTGCGCCGGTAGCGCAGCTGACGGATTTTATCCGTGCCATGCAAAACACCCGCTTTAGCATACGCAGGATGGCGGAGGTGCACCAGGAGGCGGACGAAGATACACCTCACCTGCGTGAGCTCAGCGACGATGAAGTAACGGGAAAGGACATACGCTTACAGAATGTATCCTTCCGTTATGGCCACCGGCATTCGCCGCTGGTGCTACGCCACGTCAACCTGCTGATCCCTGCCGGAAAAGTGACGGCCATCGTAGGGATGAGCGGCAGCGGCAAAACCACGCTACTTAAATTATTGCTGAAGTTTTATCCGCCGCAGCAAGGAGAGATCTTACTGGAAGATACGTCCCTGCAGGACTTTTCCGCGCGCTCATGGCGCCGGCACTGCGGCGTAGTGATGCAGGACGGCTACGTGTTCCGTGATACGATTGCCGGTAACATCTTCGCGGGTGATACAACGAAAAACTACGAACGTCTGTATGAAGCCTGCAGGATGGCTTGCATACACGATTTTTTTGCGTCGCTGCCTTTCGGCTATGAAACCCTGATCGGGAAAGACGGCTACGGCCTCAGCGAAGGACAGGTGCAACGGCTGCTGCTGGCGCGCCTTATTTACCGCAACCCTTCCATCGTGTTCCTCGATGAAGCTACCAACTCCCTCGATGCCCACAACGAACGCGCTATCCTCCGTAACCTCGAACAATTTTTTACCGGCAAGACCGTGGTGGTGGTGGCACATCGCCTGAGTACAGTGAAACATGCCGACCAGATACTGGTGATGGACAAAGGCACTATCGTGGAAAGCGGCACTCATGCAGGGCTGTCCGCCAGCCGCGGCGCTTACTATCAATTGGTAAAAAACCAGCTGGAGCTGGGCAAATAAATGCTACATGACATTGAGAGTTTTCCCTTATGCACTGGTCCGCTACGCTGCCATGCCTTTCCCGGTACTCAAAGCACTGGAGATAACGGAGACGGATGCCTGCCTTAACGCTGCTGACATCGCGACAACCGACTTCCGGCAGCAGCAGGAACATTTTTGTGAGCAGTTGTTCCTGGCGATACAATCCGCTCCTGATGATGATACCCGGCAACTTTTGCTACGCTGGAAACGGGCGGTATACAACGGCCGGAAGCCGCCGGAGGAAACAGTGGAATACCTGTCCGGGCCTATGCAGCGCTACCGGGAGTTGCTTGCGCAGCAGCAACAGGACCGGGAGGCATGGCAGGCATTCTACGACCAGCAGCTACAGCAGCACCGGCGGCAGTTGCAGGTCTGGGCGGGGGAGGAAGCGCTGCGGAAAGGTATCCTCCTTTCCAGCCCTGTGCTCTATGGACAATTGAATCATTTCGCAGCGGCAGATCCGGCCGCGTTTAAAGCAAGGGAACTGAAAAATGAGTATAGCCTGCTCCGTTATATTACCCGGATGGCTGCGAAAACATCGCCTTTCAGCACGTTTACCTATACGGGCATCGGCACTATGCAGGCTGCCGCGGAAACTGCGCCGGCGATCGTTAGCAATATCCGGCTGAACAACAGTTTGTTTACCTACCTCCGTAGCCTGCTGGTGCACCATCCGGTGCTGAATGAACTGATGACAGTCACCCTGAATGATACCGTTACCATGGATGAAACGCACCTGCATTTCCTGGTGAACTATTTTAATGTGGAAGCGTTTCAGCGCCTGCCGGCGCGGAATGTGGCGTTGTGGTTGTATCAGCGGCTGAAAGCGCCGGCTACGCTGGCATCCCTTATCGATACGCTGGCAGGCGAGATGCCGGGCGTTCCGCGTGAACAGATCAAAGCCTTTTTGCTAAAGCTGTCGGCCAGCGGTCTGCTGGAACTGGGTATCGGTTGCTCCGGCATTGATCCGGAATGGGACCATGCGCTGACCGGTTTTCTTTCCGGTAGTATGCAGCAGCAGGTATCCGTGAAGGCGCTGCGGGAGCTGCTGCTGGCGCTACAGGTGAACCGTCGCTTTTATGCCGCCGCCGACGCGGCTACCCGTGCGCAGCTGCTGGAAACATCCGCTGCCGCCCTCAATGCCGTATTGCATCAGTTGAAAACAGAGGCCGCATTGCCGGATAGTCCCACCACGCCTGCTGCAGATGCGGCCTTTGAAGTACATCATTTTGCACCGAGGAGCTTTCAGCCGGCGGATATTTTTTATGAAGACACCAGCACACAAGCGGAGCGCCTGCTGCCTGACGGGATACAGACGCTGGTACAAAAGGCAGAACGCTTTTGCGCGTTGCTGGCAGGGTTTGATCTGTTGCAGGAAGAGCGTGACCGTATGCGTAACTTTTTCCTTCAGCAGTACGACGTAGCGCAACAGCCGGCGGTAACAGATTTTTATCATGCTTATTATCTCCATGTAAAAAAACAACAACAGGATACGGGTGAGGCAACGGTCATGGATATACCGGAAGCGATGCAACTCGCCGTGCAACCCGGCGTGGTGGAAATCGCCGGTGGGACGGTGACATCAACGGCGCCGCTTTCACGGGGTATGTTCGTGCAGTTGTTCAAACCGGATACAGCCGCGCCGCTCATAGGTGTCGTTAATGCGTTCTTACCGGGTATGGGCAAGGTAGCCGGCAGGTTCCTGCATCTCTTCGACCCTGTGGTGGCGGGCGGCTTCCGGTCATGGAACACCGCTTTACACCCGGAGCGCCTGATGATAGAGCTGAACGACGGTTCTGTTTTCAACGCCAATATTCATCCGCCGTTGCTGGCGCACGAAATCACTATACCGGGCGGCAGCAATAATTATCCTGCGGAAAAGCGTATATCGCTGAAGGATATCGTGGTACGGTATGAGCCGGCATCCCAACGGCTGGAACTATGGCATACCGTGAGCGGTAAACCGGTATATACCTTCGATCTGTGCCTCGAGTCTTTTTATAATCGTTCCCATTTTTACCGGCTGCTGGCACATTTCAATACGGAAACGAGAGTGCCGCTGCGGAGCTTTATTGCGGCGGCAGACCGCCGGTATAAATCGTTGTATGCAGCCACTGGGCCGGTGCAGATCTTGCCCCGCATCGTTTTTGAAGAACACCTGGTTTTGAGGAGGAAAGGCTGGCTGGTTGGTACCGCTGCCGTTCCTGCGCCGGCGAAGGGGGAAACCGATGCGGAATATTTTCTGCGGCTACAGCGGTGGAGGATAACGGGAGGCTTGCCGCAGCAGGTGTTTGTTTTCCTGAAATCCCCTTACCTGCAGGTGCCGGTAAAGAAAGGGCAATTGCATCGGGATGATTACAAACCGCAATACATCAGTTTTGTACAGCCATTGCTGGTAGCCGTTTTCAGGAAGATGCTCAGCCGGGCAGGGGAACAATTCTACCTGGAGGAGGTATTGCCGGACGCTTCGGAGAGCGGCACCGTTACCGAACATATGCTTCACTGGTATCAATACTAACCTATGCAAAGTAACTGGTTATCTGTACACCTGTTTCATGCCGGTGATCTCAACCGGCTGCTGCAATTGCTGGTCGGCCCCGTAGTGCGACAGGCAGGCTGCCCTTATTTTTTTATCCGCTATTGGGAAGGAGGCCCGCATATCCGTTTACGGCTACACGTAACGGACAGCCATCTGACTGAGATACGGCAGTTGCTGGAAGATGCCGCCGGGACTTATTTTGCGGCATATCCTTCCTGCCGGGAGGAGAGTGCCTATCCTGCGCAACAGCTGCAGCCCAATGACACGTGGCAGTACATCCCTTATGTACCGGAGACCGGCCGTTACGGTAATGAACAAACGATGCCGCTGGCAGAGCAACAGTTTGGTTTTTCTTCTACCTATGTGTTGCAGGAAGTGGATAAAATTACTCCATCCACCGCCCTGGTACATGCTGTCAGGCTGAATTTAATGACCCTGCAGGCGTTGCAGGAACCGCCGGAACATACGTTAGATGCCTGTCACCGTTTTATACAGGGGTGGCTGCCACGGCTGTATCATCCGCAGCAGGACAAGGAGCAACAGCAGGCTTATTTCCTGCAACGCATGGAAGAGCGCTTTGCTTTTTACGCTCCGGCGTTGACGCAAGCGGCAACAGCATTATGGAGGGGAAGTGTGCCGCGGGCGTTACAGGCTTTTGCGGAGGGCAACAGCCGCGTTTTTGCGCAATACCGGCAGCTCGGTTTTCGGCGGGAACAGCTGGGCGCTATCGCCGGCAGTTTCCTGCATATGGGACACAACCGCCTCGGCGTGGCGAACCACGATGAAGCCTATATCATGTACTTCACCCGTAAATGCCTGGAACATATCTATGGAATCTACTGATAAACGGATCGTAGACACGGAACTACGCCGCATTGCCGCTGCGGTGCTGCCAGCCCTGCAACCGGAAGTCATCGCCACTAAGACGGACCTGTTCAACGGCAGTGCCGGCGTTATCCTCTTTTATTTAAGATTGTATGAATACTACGGGGAACCGCATTACCTGGAAGTGAGTATAACGGCGGCGGACGCGCTCTTATACCACCCGGAGATAATGCAGCAGCAGTATTATACTTTCTGCACCGGCGCCACCGGTTTGTTGTACCTGTGTATTAAGCTGTACGAGGCTACCGGACAGTCAGGGTACCTGGACCGTGCCATCGTGCTGGTGGCGTATTTCAGAGAGGGAATGCAGCAGCGGGTGGTGCAGGACGACTGGCTGAGCGGTCATGCCGGGAATATTTTTGTGCTGACTTACCTGCACGCAAAAACGCAGCAGGATAACTTGTTGCCGCTGATCCGTTCACTGACAGATGCTTTAATACAACAGGCGCGGTTGGCGCGGAAAGGCCTGCGATGGGGACATGTGAAGATGAGTTACGACTGCCTGACCGGGTTCTCGCACGGCGCTTCGGGGATCGCTTATGCCTGGATGCAGCTGGCTGCCTATTTCCGCGATGAGGAGCTGCAATACCTGGCCGGGCAGGCGCTGGACTACGAAATGCAGTATTACGATCCCACAGCGCGTAACTGGCTGGACCTGCGGTTGACCAACACCTGTATCGAACGGGAAAGTTTTTTCCATTGGGATATCCGCCGTTTCCGGGAAGATGCAGCCGCCACCAATACCTGGGCGCATGGCGCGGCAGGTGTGGGCATGGCCCGGTTGCTGGGGTATAAAATGGAACCACGCGCCGAGTGGCTGGAGCAGTTGCAGGAAGCGGTGCAACGTTCGCTGGAGGACGCGCGGCAGCTGAAGCGGGGCGACTTTACCCTCTGCAGTGGCTATGGCGGCGTTGTCTTTTTTTTGTTGCAGGCAGCAACAGTTTTGCAACAGCCGGCATTGCGGCAAACCGCGCAGCTATTGGCCCTGCAAGCGGTCCGGTATTATCAGGAGCACGGTACCTATAACAGCTACGTGCCTACAATGATGCAGGATGCCGGCTTGTTCTCCGGACTGTCCGGTGTAGGATATATGCTGGCATCGGTGCTGATGCCCTTTCGCGAGGATACGGTATTACACCCGGTGATCCGTGCTGACAGGCACGTACCGCCTCTGTACGCAGCCGGAGAAGTGAAGCAGCAGCTGTTTTCAAAGTATTATCCGCATACCTTAAGGTTATTGACAGCCACCGGCTGGACATTGCCGGATGCGCGGGATATTGGTACGCTGGAAGCGATATTGCGGAAAGCTATTGCCGCGCTGCCGGAAGGCAACCGGCTGCAGGCGATGGATGCTTTCGCTTTTGAACAACAGCGTACGGCCCTCTGGAAAGAACACCGGGGATTGTTATACTACACCAGGAGAACGGAAATTATAGGAAGCCTGCCGGAGATCACAGCGGAAGTACTGTTACAGATGACGTGGGCCGTGATGGAGCAGGTACGGTTATGCCGTACGCATTGGCAGTGGCACCAACAAGAGGTAGCAGCGGAGGCGGGAGAATATTATTATTTATTGCAAAACCACGCGTATGGCGTGGCGGTTTTTCCGGTGGGGAAGCTAACAGCTGCGATCTTTGATCATTTGCAGGGCGGATATACGTTAGAGGAGACACTGGTGCGTTGTTTTAATGTGGCTGACCGGGAACAGGCCGTCGCAACACTGGTGGCGCAAACGCTTTCCCTGTCAAGACAACATTTCATCCGGCCGGCATGAAAGAGGCGCTCTTTTATTTGTTTGTAATTATACATTTACATAGTATATATTTTTCTGCTTTTTCGCCCTCAAAAAAATATTTCAACACACTGCACCTATGGCTCATTTTTCCTGTCTTTATCTATGAGGGTAAATCTTTAACCAATTTCGTATTCATACCTGTCGGAAGATTTTCATGTGTTTATCAGTTCAGTATTGATACAATTAATTGTAATCATCAAAATTTAGTTGAAGGTGAGTATAAAAAAAGATATTGTGCTATTACAGGAAGTAGGTATTCGTGATGTAAGATCGATAGGCATCCGGAGCGCTGTGATAGGAGAGCTGATGCAGTGTCCGGGTACACAGGGAGTGAGTATAGCCAATGGCTTCGTTGTCACTGCCAATGCATTCAAACAGTTTTTATCATTCAATTACCTGGAGCCCACCATAAGAAAACACCTGGATACCATTGATGGTAGTGATATCAATTCTATTGTCAATGTATCTGCCAGGATCAGGCGGCTGATCCTGGATGCGGAATTCCCGCCTGAGTTGCGATTCCAGGTGATTGATGCCTACGTGAAGTTGTCGGAGCAATACGAGATGGACTATACGGATGTGAGCTTATATCCCTCCATGATAGATGAGGAATCGCTGGGGATCTTATTTGGGTCGCAACAGAAAGCATATACAAGTGTGAAAGGGGCCGCCATGCTGATAAAGACAATACAGTATTGTTTTGCTGCTTTATTTACCGAGCAGGCTATTCTTCACCGTGCCACGCTTGGGCTCCGGCAGTTTAGTGTAGGACTGTCTGTCTGCGTCCAGAAAATGGTAAAGCCCGGTCTTGCAGCTGCCGGCCTGATTTACGCTCCGGATACCGCAGCCAAATTCACAGATACAGTAGTTATCAAAGGCGCTTACGGACCAGCCGCCCTGCTGGTGCAGGGAGGGATCATGCCGGACAAATTTACGGTCCGCAGATCGGTATCTCCTAAACCCGGTATTCCTATCATCGAAAAGAAAATGGGGGATAAGAAGATGATGATATTCTATGGCAGTGGCCCGTTTGAAGAGATGATGGTGCTGCCTACAGAAAAGAAAATGCAGGACCGGTTCTGTTTAACCGATGAACAGATACTGACATTGGCGGAGTGGATGTCTGCCATAAATAGCTATACCCGCCGGCAGGGGTACGGAACGCCTATGAACATGGAATGGGCGGTAGACGGACGTACCAACCAGTTGTTTATTATAGGGATCAATGGACGGGTACTTGATTTCAGAAAAAAAACAGTGTTCTCAAAATCCGCTGGTATCTGATGCCGCCAACGGATGTATTCCCAACGTTAATTATTAATGATGTAATCAACCAAACCATAATTTGTTTCACTTGCATCACTGCGGCGGCAGCCTTCTTCGCTGCTGTGGGGAGCGCTTTGTATCCCATAGAGATAGCTTAAAACCACGATGTCATGATTAAGTCCTTTACCTTCATTTTCTGTATGCTGACTGGCATACTGGCTTTTGGCCAATCACGGAAAATATCGGGGGTAGTCCGTGATAGTGCTAATGCACAGGTATTACCTGGCGTCAGCATACAGATCAGGGGCACCAATACCGGAACAGTAACCGACGGAAATGGTGCCTTTGGGCTTTCCGTTCCGCAAGGAAGCGTCACCCTCATTTTCCGGGCGACGGGTTTTATCAGCAAAACCGTTACGGCGGATGCTGCCGAAACTTCGATCGATGTAGCATTGGCACAAAGTACTGTGCAATTGCAAAACGTAGTTGTTACCGCACTAGGCATCAAACGAAACGAACGCTCTCTTACCTATAACCTCCAGACAGTAGGGGGAGGAGAGGTAAATAAGGTGCGGAACGCCAGTTTCGTTAACAGTCTCACCGGAAAGGTGGCAGGTGTGACCATCAACAGCACGCCTGGTATCGGTGGCTCTACGCGTGTGATCATGCGTGGGCTCAAGTCTATCAGCGGCAATAACGGCGCTCTGTATGTAGTGGACGGTATACCTTTACAGGGGCTTGGTTCCGGAGGGCAGCCCGGCGATAATTTCGGCGGCACTGACTACGGAGATGGTATTTCCAATCTTAATCCGGACGATATCGAGAGCATATCGATACTTAGCGGCGCCTCCGCTGCGGCATTGTACGGTGGCCAGGCAGCCAATGGTGTGGTACTGATCAATACAAAAAAAGGAACAGAAGGAAAACTGAGGGTAAATTTTTCATCAGGCGCTTCCATCTATAAACCTTTTGTAAAGGTAAAGGGGCAGAACAAATACGGGTCCGTTATTTCTTCCGGTGGTAACAAATCCTTCGAAAGCTGGGGGCCGGCCATGGCAACGCCTTCGACCTATGATGCCAACGATTTTTTCCAGACAGGATCGGAGTTTTCCAATGCACTGAGCGTTAGTACCGGCAACTCAAGAAACCAGACTTATTTCTCGTTGTCATCCCTGAATTCAAAAGGTATCATTCCCAACAACAAATTAAACAGGTACAATATATCCGTACGGAATACGTCCACACTCATTGAGGACAAGCTGACCCTCGATGTCAGTGCTATGTACCTTACACAGGAGTTACGGAACCCTCCGCATAGCGGACAATATATAAACCCGCTGGTGCCCGTTTACCTGTTTCCCCGCTCGGACAATTTTGAAGATTACAAAAACTATGAGCGTTATGATGTTTCCCATAACTATAATATACAATACTGGCCTTACGGCGATCTGAGCCTGGCGGCCCAAAATCCTTACTGGACGGTTAACCGCATGTTATACACCGGCAACCGGCAACGACTGTTGGCAAGCGCGGTGCTCAGGTATAATATTACCAACTGGTTGAATGTTGCCGGCAGGGTAAAAATCGATAACGCTACAGATAATGGTATAAACGAGAACTACGCTTCTACGATGCAGCTGTTCACCGGCAGCCCCAATGGTAGTTATAATCATAGTACCACTACCAATAAACAAACTTATGCGGATCTGTTATTGTCCATGAATAAGAAGTTTGCTGATTTCACTCTCAATGCGGTGCTGGGGACCAGTATTACCGATAACCAATCGAACGGGACCAGTATTGGCGGCGCGCTGGCCGAATCCGGGGTGCCCAACTTTTTCTCCATTTCCAATATTGATCAGCTGCATATTGGCGGAGGCGAATCCAAAAGCAGGAATCAGACACAGGCCATGTTTCTTACTGCTCAACTGGGATACAAGAACTTCCTGTTCCTGGACGTCTCCGGCCGGAATGACTGGATTTCCCAATTGGCTTACGCAGACAAAGTGAATACTTTTTATCCTTCGGTAGGGTTATCGGGTATTATCAGTGATATGGTAAAACTGCCGGCGTTCATTTCCTATGCCAAAGCAAGGGCTTCCCTGAGTTATGTGGGCAATCCTCCCGGTTCTTATCTCACCTACCCGTTGTACCCCGTAAGCGCAGGCGTGGTAACACCTATTGGCGCAAAGCCATTTCTGGCGCTGCAGCCGGAAAAGACCGCCTCTTTTGAGGCCGGGCTTGACCTGAAGTTTATGGAGAACCGGCTTTCTTTATCTGCCACTTATTATAACACCAATACCACCAACCAGATATTTTCTGCCAGTCCGCCTCCCGGGTCGGGATTCAGCACCTACTATGTGAATGCCGGTAAGATTAATAATAAAGGCATTGAAACTACGCTGGGATATGACGGCAAGTTTGGGATATTCACCTGGAATCCCACGGTTACGTTTACACTGAACCGTAATAATATAAAAGAGGTCATGAAAAACTATCAGAATCCTTTTACCGGTAAAACCGAATCCCAGGATTCGTTGTCTATCGGTGGGGGATTTATCGCGGCAGGCGGAACGCTCAGCGATATCTACCAGCGGGCGCTGGACAGGGATGCCAATGGTGTGGTCCGGACCAACCAGGACGGTACGCCGAAAGTAACCACCAAGGCGATAAAGGTCGGAAGGTCCAGCCCGGATTATAATATTGGTTTCAACAACAGCTTTACCCTGCATAATTTTTACCTGAGCGTCCTGATCGACGGTCGTTTTGGTGGCCAGGTAGTGTCGGCTACCCAGTCATTGATGGATGGATTTGGCGTTTCAAAGGAATCTGCTGCAGCGAGGGATGCTGGCGGCGTTAATATAAACGGGAAGATGATCGATGCGCAAAAGTATTACAAAGATATACTGGGGGCCGCCACTGCCAATATTCTGGGTGAATATGTTTACAGTGCCACTAATATCCGGGTAAGGGAATTGTCTTTTGGGTATCAGTTTCCGGCCAAAGCCTTCAACAATAAATTACAGGGACTGAGCCTTGGCGTTACAGCCAGGAATCTTTGGATGCTGTATAACAAGGCGCCTTTTGACCCGGAAGTATCCATGGCTACCGGTACCTATTTCCAGGGGTATGATTATTTCATGCAGCCCAGCCTCCGGCAGATTGGTCTTCAGTTGAAAGCATCTTTCTAAATGTTCCTTCAAAAAAGTTGTTATGAAACAGTATATATCCCGGTATTACGGTATCAGCCTGATGGTCATCAGTTCTTTACTCCTGGTGTCCTGCACCAAAAACTTTGAACAATATAACAGAGACCCCGCCAAGGCGACCGATTCCCTCCTGCAATACGATTACATTGGGAAAGCTATTTTCATTTTGCAGATGGAAAAGAACGTTTTCCCTAATGCTACTACCGGTGATGCGTCTACGTACCAGGTAGCGCAGAATTTATGCGCAGATGTTTACAGCGGCTACCTGGCACCGCCCACGCCTTTCGGCGGCGGGAGGAATAATACCAACTACGCCCTTAACGACGGGTGGACAAGGGCCTATTATCACAATGAGTTAAACAACGTACTGAGTGGATGGCTGGAAATAAAGAGAAGAGACAGTGTTACCAATCCTGAAATCTACGCCGTGGCCCAGATTATTAAAGTTTTGTCTATGCAGCGGGTAACAGATCTCTACGGTCCCATGCCTTACTCCGCTTATGGTGGCGGCGGTTTTAGCGTAGCGTACGACAGCCAGGAAAGCATTTACCGCTCCTTTTTTACGGACCTCGACAACGCTGTCGTTAGCCTGGACAAATATACCAAAGCCTTCCCCGGCGCTAAACCTATCGCTAAATTCGACCTGGTATATGGTGGTGATTTCACAAAATGGATGCGCCTGGCCAACTCCATTAAACTCCGGGTAGCGATGCGTTTGTCTTACGTGTTGCCCGATCTGGCCCGTCAAAAAGCGGAGGAAGCCGTGGCCAGTGTGCATGGGCTGCTCTCAGATAATAATGATAATGCCGTATTGAAAACAGTCGGTGGCGTTACGATCGTCAATCCGTTGTATGTTATCTCCGAAACCTATGGGGCAGATACCCGCATGTCCGCTAATATGGAATCGTTTCTTACCGGGTACAAAGATCCCAGGATCGGATCTTATTTCAACACTTCCACGCAGTTTCCCGGGGTGTATAAAGGCATCAGGGCGGGTATCGATATTGTATCGAAAGACGACCGGAAAAATTTCTCTGCTCTTAATGTGACGGTAGCTTCCCCCATCACCTGGATGACGGCGGCGGAAGTTTATTTTCTGCGTGCTGAGGGGGCCATCAGAGGCTGGAAGATGAACGGCGCCGCCAGGGAGTTGTATGAACAGGGGATCAAGGCATCCTTTGCAAAAGAGAACGCTTCAGGGCTGGATGCTTATCTGGCTGATAATATCAGCAAAGCGGCTCCCTATACAGATCCTGTAGACAGCAAAAATAATGTAGCGGCAGGTGCGGCGGAGCTAAGTACCATCACCATTAAATGGGAAGAGGGCGATGGATTTGAACAGCAGCTGGAACGGATCATCACGCAGAAATGGATCGCTATTTATCCGGAAGGAGGGGAGGCATGGTCCGAATTCAGGCGTACCGGTTATCCCAAAGTGTTTCCGGTGGTCGTGAACTATAGCAACGGATTGATCGATACCAAAAAGCAAATCAGACGGCTGCCTTTTCCATTAGGCGAGTATAATACAAACGCGACGGAAGTGCAAAAAGCCGTAGCCCTGCTGGGTGGAGCAGACAATGGCGGCACGCGGTTATGGTGGGATAAAAAGCCCTGATCTGTTACATCGCATTTAAGCCAAGAGGCCCTCTCCTATGGGAGACGGCCTCTTTTTACTTTCCGTTCGTGTACCGTTAGCAGATGATGGTAGTGCACAGGTGGTGCTCATCATCTGTCTGCAGGGTATGCGTAGGATGGCTCTGGCCTGCCAGCCCACCGGCGAGGCGCATGTTCATTTCGTTGTCGAGGCTGGTAACGAAGCTGTCAATTTTCAGATCGTCGATGCTCAGCTGGAGGTTGTTGGATTGCTCTTTCATAAAATAGTGTTTTTGATAGTTAATGCCTACTATTTCCGGGGTTTCGGCTTATCCCCTTTTTGCGCGCAAATAATTTGTAGTGGCTACAGTCTTACGCCGGCAAAGGCTTTGAATGAAAGCGGCGCTCCTTCTATGTAGTAGTAACTTTTTACACCTTCATGGATAGAGCCAACGAGAATATCGCCACTGGAGAAATATCTTTTATTGGTGAGATTGTCTGCGATCACCCGTACATACCAGCGCCCGGCATCCCAGGCTACACCGGCGTCCAGCTTCGTGTAGCCTTTCAGGTACACGTCCGGCGTATAGGTGGCGGTGCGGGTAACCGTGCTTTGTCCGGCGCTGATACGAAGGCGGGCCTGCTTCACCGGGATGCTGTACTGCACCCAGGTGTTGATCATCTGCTCGGGGGTGAAAGCGAGGCGGGTGCCTTCGTTTTCCGGGCGACTGTCTTTACTGGTGATGGCGGACGTATAGGCGTAGTTGGCAGACACCGTAAAGCGGTCGGACAGCTGTCCGAGGATATCCGCCTCTACGCCGGTGCTGGTGGCCTGTCCTATCTGCCGGCTGAAGCCGGGATGTTGCAGGTCGGATACCAGCAGGTTGTTTTTGATGATGTGATAGCCGGCCAGCGTGGTGATCAGCTTACGCTGGAACCATTCGCGTTTGGCGCCTACTTCAAAGCTGTTGCCCCGCAGGGGTTTAAAATTGTTGCCGGCAAAGTCGGCGCCTGACTGGGGGATGAAGGACTGGTCGTATATGGCATATACGCTGGTGTTTTCGCCGAACAGGTGGGTGATGCCCAGCCGGGGAGAGAAAGCGGTTTCATTCCGCAACGGTGTCTTCGCATTGGTGGTAACGGGCATGTTAAACGTAAAACGTCCGCCATAGTTAAAGAGCCAGTTTTGATGTACGCGGGAGGTGTTGTATACAAAGGCAGACCACCAGTTGTTTTCACGTTGGATCAGCCTTGGCTTACCCAGTATTTGTACGCTGTCTGCCGGCAGGCCGTACTGCGGATGGTTGCGGTCAAAGGCAAACGAGTACTGCCCGTAGGCTACAGAGAAATCGTCTTTGCTGTAGTTGTAGTCGATACCGGCTACCAGCTGGTGACTCACTGCACGGCCCGTGTTAAAGGAGCCGTTGATGTATGCCTGCGCTGCCATCACACGGCCGGTGACGTCGCTGTATTGGGGCAAACGCCGGGTGATGTTGGTATTGTCGAAATTCACGGGAGAATAGTTGTCCGACAGCAGCGACCACGCAACGCTGGGCGTAACGGTATACTTCGACTGTACCGTCAACTTCCAGCGGTGATTGAACCGGTGCGAAAACAGCAGCCTGGCACTTTGCGACATTGTGTAGGACTGCGGTAAGTTGGGGTCACCGGCATAGTTGTTACCGATGCGATGTTGCAGTACGTCCGCATCCGTACCCACTTGTGTAACACTGCTGCCGCCGTCGGCAGTCATGCGGATAAGATTGTATTCTGCCAGCAGGAAAGTGCCGGGCTTAAAATTATATTGTATCGACGGCGAAGCGATGTACTTACGTGTTTTGATGAAATCCTGGAAACTCTGTTGCTGTTGATAGGCGGCATTGAGGCGGTAGGAAAATCCTTTTGCCTGTATGGCACTGCCCACGTCGGCGGACACACGTAACAGACCGAAACTGCCGCCTGCCACTTCTATTTGCCGGGTACGCTGCGGCCCTGGCGTTTTGGTGGTGATGTTGATGCTGCCACCCGGTTCTCCGGAGGAGAGCAGAAAACCTGCGGGGCCTTTGACGAAATCCACCCTTTCTATCATGGCGGCATCGTCAATCAACGCGCCCATGGTGCTACGCTGGGGCATACCGTTCACATAGGTGACGGCGCCGAAACCTCTTACCATAATGGTGGTGGAGGCGTCGAAGACGGAGCTGTTATAACCCATTTTGATGCCGCTGGCATTGCGGGCGATGTCTTTCATCTCCAGGCCGCCTTGTTCGCGGACCAGTTCACCGGACACACTGACGATGTTTTGCGGCGTCTCCAGCAGCCGGCCTTCCAGCCGTAAGGTGGGCGCCATGCTGTCCGCCTTCATTGTTTTCTTTTTATCCAGCACAATGACTTCCTGCAGCCGCTGTTTACGGAGGCTGTCGGTTTGGTGCTGGCCATAGCTGTACAGGGAAATCGCACTAAAACCTATCAATGCAGGTAATGTTTTATACATGTTCATATTTTATAGAGATCATTCAATTTTCTTTTGAGTACCAGTGTCCCGCTGCAAAGCAGCGCCACCGTCAGCGTGAAGAGGTATCCGATGCCGCTTCGCCACCGGGCAGGGCTCTCCGGGTTATACGACGGATGGTAGACGGGCAGTGACTGATAGTCGTTGTCCGCCAACAGCTGATCGTGAAAATGCCGCTGGTAGAAGAATGTTTTCCATTCATCGCGGAAGCGGCGCGTACCTTCCCGGAAATAATCATAATCGGAGATATCTGTCCGCGCGATGCTGTTGAGCAGCCATTGCGTGTATACGGCCGGGTTATATTTTAACGAGGCGTCCAGCAGTCGTTGCGCGTTGCGTTTGTTAGCTTCCTGCGCGGCCGTAAGGCGTTGCATACGCTGGTCCACCAGTGAATAATAAGCCATGGCATGGCGGGAGCTGGTCATGCCTGTATCGTAAGCCTGCGCATTGCGGTATTGCGGATAAGCCTGATAGAAGCTGTCCAGCAGCTGCCGTTTGGGAAGGTCCCAGGTGTCCCATTCCAGTTCTCTTTGCACGGAGGCATTAGTTGCGGTATCATCTATCTGTGGCCGGTGGGTCATCAACCTGTAAGTGGCAGGCAATACAATCAACAGCAGTAACCAAAGGCTGAACAGCGATACGAGGTTGGTCGTAGTATGCTGGTTCCACGCGATGACAAACCAGATGAGTCCCATCCAGAAAGACAGCCAGACGGCGGCTACGCCCGTCCAGGCGGCCCATGCCAGCCAGGGAAAACTTTGGCCGGAGGAAGCCCACGCCATACCGATGGTGCAGATCAGTACCATAGCGGCCAGCAGGAGCAGGTAGCGTATCAGCAGCCGTAGCAGGAGTAGTCCCGTAAGGGTACCATATTGCACCAGCAACAGCGATAGCGTGCCTTGTTCTTTTTCCTGTGACAACAGGTGATAGCTCATGCAGATAGCCAGCAGCGGTAACAGGTAGATGAGCAGGAAGGCGGTGTCAAAGTTGCCGGTAGCCAGTTGCAGCGGGTTGCTGATCTTTTCTTCCGCCGGCGCATAACTGCTTTTGACGGCGATGGGATAATAATATTTGGCGAGATCGCTCATGCCGACAGACAATACTGCCGCGGGCGCCGGTGGATACCAGGTGTGGGCATGCAACCGGTGATCGGCCACAATGGGCCAGGCGGCGGCAATATAGGCAGCTTTTCCCTGCGGGGTGGTGGTGTCGGCATGTAGCTGATGGCGCAGGACGGTCAGCTGTTGCTGATACTGCTGTTGCAGACTGTCAACAGCCGCCTGTTGTTTTACCGATACGGTATGGCCATAGTATAGCGCTATGGCCGCGGCGGGCAACAGGATGGCGGCGATAACGGGCAACAGCCTGGTGCGCCACAACAAGCGCCATTCCTGCAGCGCTACGGACTGGTATTTATAGCATCGATGCATGTCTGGCAGCGCGGTTTAAAAGTGAAATACTGATCAATAACCACAACAGCAGCGAGAGTGCTGGCAGCCATAGCCCACGAAAGACCTGTGCCGTGGGGGGTGGTTGGTATTGAAATGTTGCTGCGTGCTGATACAGCTGTTGACCTTGTTCTCCGCCATAAGCCATGGCCTGGTTCAGCCGGCGGATGAACTGGTTACGGTATGCTCCCGCCGCCTGGTAAAAATGGTACTGATGTTCGTAGTCGGTGCCACAGAGCGTCATGGAGATACTGCGGATAGCGAGGTACGGATCGGCTGCCGCGAGATAACGCTGCACGCTGTTTTGTTGCCGTATCAGGCTGTCGGTCATCGCGGAATATTTTTCGTATACCCGTTGTGTATAGTCTTCATCCGCCTGGAGGCGGATAGCGTCGAAGTTCACAGGCAGCTGATCGAGGGAGCTGACTTTATATTGTTGTAATACAGCTTGTTCAAGACGTGCGGTGCGTGCGTCTCTGGGATCATTGCCGTCGATACCTGTTTTGATGGCCTGGTCAATTTTTTCCTGCAGGTAAGGCTGGGAGGGCAGGGGGTAGAGCGCTTCGCCGGTAGCTGCCGCCAGGCGTGGCAGCAGGATATGCCAGCATAACCAGATACTGCATAGCAGTAACAGTGACTGTCCCGCGTTACGCGCTGCGGCGGAGAGCCAGAGGCCAAGTATGACGAAGATGCTGGCGTAACAGCCGTAGCTGATCACGAGCAGGCATATACGCGGCAGGTTACTGATGGTGGCCATCGCCGGGAAATACAACATCATGGAGAGTAATAGCAATACGATCATCAAGCCGAGGTATACCGCGGCTTTGCCGCGGAGAATATGGCGGGGAGTGGCGCCCTGTATCAGCAGTAGCCGCAGGGTGCCGCTGGTTTTTTCCTGCGTGTAACTGTTGAAGCACAGAAAAAAAAGTAACAATGGGAAGAACAGTTGCAGTACCGTTGCGGGGGTGAGGGCGCCAAAGCGGAGGTACACATCACCCGGGCCTAACGGCGGCGTGGCCATCTGGTGCTGTACATGCGCTTCTATCCGCAGGGAATTGCCTGTAAAGGGTTCCAGTCCGTTATCGAACCGGCTCAGGGATGTGAGCGGCTTGAAGATATACGTGCCAAAATGGGCCGCGCTGTGCGGATCGTCTGCACGCAGCTGCTCCCATTGCTGGCGGAACTGCCGGTTGGCCGCTTCCCGTTGTTGCTGTTCCTGCTGGTACAGCAGGCGGGAGCCGGCCGCGGCGATGCCGGACAGGATCAGGGCAGACAACAGGGTGACGGCCATGGTGCGGTTACGCAGCACCATGTGCCATTCTTTGATGGCAATTGTTCTGAACATAGCGGGATGTTGATTACCAGGTAGATGTTTCCATATATTCCATGTAGCTGTTTTCCAGCGTGTAGTGATCTATAGCGGCGGCGTCCATGACGGTCAGCAAATGCCCGTCCCGCATGATACCGATGCGGGTGGCCACTTCTTTGGCGCGGTAAATATCATGGGTGGCCATCAGCACGGCACGGCCTTCCTGGCTGAAACGCCGCAGTAATGCGGAGAACTCATTACTGGCGCTGGGGTCCAGCCCGGAGGTGGGCTCGTCCAGCAACAGGGCGCCTGCGTTTTTAGCGGTAGCGATGGCGATACCTACTTTCTGCCGCATCCCTTTGGAATAACCCTGTACCGGCCGGTGAACGGCAGATTCCTGCAAACCGGCGTCCAGCAACAAGCCGGTAGCCGTTTCTTTGGAAAGCTGTTCTCCGGTAAGCGAATGGAAGAAAGTCAGGTTCTCCAGTCCGCTGAGGTAGGGGTATAAGGTAACGGTCTCGGGTATGTACGCGAGATGCCGCCGCGCTTCCTGCGGCTGACGGGATACGGGGATACCGTTTACCAGTGCCTGCCCGGAAGTGGGTGCCTGGAAGCCGAGAAAACAACTGATGGTAGTGGTTTTGCCGGCGCCGTTAGGTCCCAGCAGGCAGAAAATTTCACCTTTGGCTACAGACAGGTCCAGCGCATGCAGCGCAGTATGCCCACCAAATGTTTTGGTCAACGCAATAGCTTGCAGCATAAGTTACAGCGATACGGGTACAATGAATCAGGAAAGGAAGTGGTGTTCGTGAGAGGGAATCACGCGGCAGGAGGTCCTCTGCCGGCCTGCACGGATTGTACGCCCGGATGCCAGTCAGCTGTAAAAAAGGAAAGTGTGAAGTATGGAGTGGATAGTAGCTGCGGAGTGGAAAGAAAATCAGGAACGGTTGCATCTTTGGCCAGCTGAAAGTCGCAGATGTCACAGGCATGCGATGCCTGCACCTGCTGCTCCTGCTGCCCGTGATGCTGCGTCATATAGCCCTGGCTGTTAGCCGGATGATGATGGAGCAGTTTTACCATCTGCACAAATACCAGCAGGGCCATCAGTAAGAAGGCCAGTAGTCTGCGGGTAATGTCAAATGGTTTTGAGTGCATACAGCAAATATAGGGGATGTATTTTAAAAATGAAACACAGTTGCAAAAAATATATTAATAAGGCCATTCAAAAAAATCGGCCCGCTGCCAGCTGGCAGCGGCGGGCCTGTCTCCGGGCTGGCGGAAGAACTGTGTTATAATCTCCAATGCTACAGGCAGACTGACAAAAGAAACAAGCGGTACATATTGTTCATCACCGGCATCGACAGTGGTGCGGATATCCTTCTCCGTTACACTGTACCACGTTGTTCCGCTACGGGCATCGGGTACGTTATAGTCATATCTGAAAGAAAACTGGTCCGGCGTGCGGGCAATAAAAAAAAGGACAATGGCAGCGCCGTCTTTCATCCTGTATTCAAAGTAGCCGCCGTTGGCATATTCCAGGTCTTCCGGACGAAGACGGCTGGTCATTTCCAATACCGCTTCAATAGTAAGGGATTCATGGTCTGCCTGGTCAAGAAAAGTAGTGTAGATAAGCATGGTGTCAATATAGTTTTTTATTGTTGATAATTGCGGGGCGTACCTTATTTTTAGTATCTGATATTATTGGTATTAATGGAGACAAAAACGAGAGACATATTCCTGGCCGCCTGTACGAAAATTGCGGAACAGCTGGCAACACATGGCTTTAAGCCGATGCAGAAAGCGCAGACGATCAGGAAAACTACCCGCAACAAAAAAGTGTATCTCGATATCCACTTTCAGTCGAGCGTTAAAAACTGGAACGGCGGGATCACGCTATGGCCCTATCTGAGCATTGCTTCTGCGGAACTAAAAAAATGGCAGCTACAGCAGCACCAGGAGGTGGATGCTACGGGGACCATCTTCGCGACAAGGCTGGAAAACCTGACGCCGCTGAAGCATAAAACGCAGGACTGGAATATGGCGGTCAGCAACCAGGAGAATGTGATCCCGAAGTTGTGCGAGCTGATTGTTGCCTATGCGCTGCCGCTGATTGATTTGTTTGAAGACACTGACCAGGCGGTACAGTTTATGGTGGCTAACGGTGTTGCTTTTAATGAGCATTTCGATACCCGTCATCAGAACCTGCCCGTAGATTTCCTTTGTTGCTTTGGCTCCACTGCGCTGGCGCAACAAGCCTTTGACAACTATCTATTGCAACAAAAGTTAACGGGTAGCGCTAAACGTTTTTATGAGGAGATAGCTGCCAAAGGCGAGGTGGCAAACCGGGTGGTGACGGACAGCACGATGCGTGCTGCGTACCGGAATCAGCTAACGATCAGTAGCTAAGTTTAAAAATCCGCCGAGATGGTAGTTTCTTTCCATTGTTCAAGTTCTGCGGACATATCTGCTATTTTCCGGGCGGCGCGGTGATACGCATCTGCGCCGAGGAATAAATGCAGCGGCGGATCGGGGTGTTCGGCCAGCGCTATAATCCTTCCGAAGGCAGCGATGGTTTGCCTGATGGAATCGTCAATGCTGTCAGGGTTAGCCAGGTTCACTGTCAACGGCAGGAAGCGGGTTTTGTCGATAATACCGGCAGCCTCCTGTAACAGCCCCGCATTGCGGGAGGTGGCCGCCACGTGGTAACCGGCGGCCAGCAATTGTTTCACGAGGCTCAACCCCAGTCCCTGGGAGGCGCCGGTGATATACCATACTTTGGATGTTTGCATGACGAAGGATTTTAAACGGACGTTGTTGCCGGCCGCTCCAGGATGGCGGCGGTATCCCTGATGAGTGACTGCATCAGCTCCTGTGCCTTGTGGTGCCGGAGCAATGGGGCTATTTGTCCACTCCAGAAAAAGACCTTGTCCCACTGTTGCTGGTCGATAGCGGCTTTACGCAGGGAAGACATCAGCGTGGATTGTAACGGAAAGGGCAACACGGCGTTTTCTTTTCCTGTAAGGCCTTCGCTGATGCTGTTGACCAGACCCCGGCCCAGCCTCCCGGTAAAGGCGCGGGTAAGCGTGGTATGCCTGGCGGCAGGGGAAAACAGCTGTTGTTTGTGCATGGGCATCGCATTGGATTCATCACAGGCGAGGAATGCGGTGCCTATCTGTACTGCTTCTGCGCCCAACAGTAAGGCTGCTGCCG
This sequence comes from uncultured Chitinophaga sp., assembly GCF_946479755.1. Next base: position 491,651 of record NZ_CAMLHC010000002.1, read on the forward strand.
TTCCCCGTCCGTCGGCGATACCTCCGGCGGCGATGACAGGCACCTTGACTTTTTCCCGTACCAGCTGCAACAACACGGAGGTGCCCATCAGGGAACGTTCTGCGGGCGCCAGGAAAGAAGGCCGGTGCCCACCCGCTTCAAAACCGGAGGCGATGATCATGTCCACGCCGGCATCTTCCAGTATTACCGCTTCGTCGGGTGTAGTAGCGGCGCCGATGGTGATGATACCCGCTCTGCGGCATTGCTCCATCACATCGGCAGGCAGCACACCGAAGACAAAGCTGAATACTTTAGGCCGGATATCCAGTACAGCCTGCAGCTGGTTCTGAAACCGCGATTCAAAAGGCGCCGGTTTCTCCGGAAAAGGCAATCCCAGCGTCTCGAAATAAGGCTGGAATACCGTTTGCGCCATGGCATAGTCCGCATCGCTGACGGGACTGCCTGGTGCGTCGGCATCGGATACCCATAAATTGAGGTTATAGGGCCGGTTGGTGAGCTGCCGCACCTGCTGGTCCACTTCCATGATTTCCTCCCGGCTTAGCGTATAGGCGCCGTAGCCACCCAGTCCCCCGGCATTGGATACTGTGGCCACCAGTTCGGGCGAAGAAAACCGGCCGCCGAAAGGGCCCTGAAAGATAGGGTAGTCAATTTGTAATAATTGTGTTACACGGGTGTTGTTCCACATGATGAAAAATTTATTCGGCGATATCGCTGATCATTTTGTTGACGATCAGCCATTTGTTTTGGTACAAAGTAACACCGGATTCCGGGGTGGATCACGTGACCTACATCACTTTTTAACGGTGTTGTACAACCGGCTAAGGGTTTCCCGGGATACGCCGAGGTAGGCGGCGATCAGCTGTTTGGGCACCAGGTGGTGCAGCTGCGGATAGAGTTGCAGCAGTTCTTCATACCTGTTTTGGCGTCGTTGTTCATAAAGGAAAGCAGCCGCTGTTGTGCGGCCACGTAACCCCTGTTGGTTCGCCAGCGGAAGAAATGTTCCACCTGGTGTATTTCCCGGCAAAGCTTCTCCCGGTCTGTGTTGGAGAGCATCAGTAATTCCGCGTCGGTAATACAGTCTACGTTGATGGTAGCCCTGGTTTGATTATATAAAGCGTGGTAGTCGGAGGTCCACCAGGTAGGCATGGCAAACTGCAGGATATGCGTTTTGACCTGGTCATTGATGTAGAAAGCTTTCAGGCAACCGGAAAGTACGAAGTACTCATGCGCTACTTTATCGCCCTCGCGGATCACGGTCTGCCCTTTTTTAAAGGCGGCCGGTTGAAAATGCGAAAAGACATAGGCATGCTCCTCCGGTGTCAGGGTAGCGGTTCTGGCGATATGTGCCTGTAATATTTCAGCGGGCTGCATAAAGTGAAGATACTTATTTCTTCCTAACGGCCGGAAGCATTTCATGATACGCTTATGCCAATGCCTGTAGCGAGGGCATTGTTATTGTACAATGTTCAAAAATACCTGTTATGAAAACCCTCCTGTTGTCGATCACCTGTGTTTGCCTGGCTTGTCAACCGTTGATAGCCCAGCACGAGCATCACAAGGGGATGAAGATGGGCACCACCCGGTCTCCGGAGAAGATGGGCGCTATGCAGATGCCCATGAACCATTCCTATTCGCTGCACCTGCCGATGAACAGAAACGGCTCAGGCACCTCCTGGTTGCCGGATGCCTCTCCCATGTATGGATATATGTTCCATTCCAGTAAATGGATGTATATGGTACATGGTAATCTCTTTCTGCGGTATACCAACCAGGATATCGGCCGCAAAGGCGGGAGGGGAGGAGATAAGTTCGACGCGCCGAACTGGTTTATGCTCATGGCGCAACGCAAAGTGGGCCGCAGAGGGCTATTCCATTATGAAGTGATGCTCTCCTTTGATCGGCTGACAGAAGGTGGGGCTGGGTATCCGCTGCTGTTCCAGTCGGGCGAAAGCTGGAAAGGACAGCCGCTGGTAGACCGGCAGCATCCGCATGACCTGTTCTCCGGGCTGTCTGTGGGCTATTCCTACGCGCTCTCTAAAAACGCGGACATCTATGCCAGCTTCGGCTATCCCGGAGAACCTGCGCTGGGGTCCGTGGCATTTATGCACCGTCCATCGGCCATGAACAATCCCGATGCGCCGATCAGCCACCACTGGAACGACGGCACGCACATTACCTTCGGAGTGGCCACGCTGGGGGTGAGACTGTATGATTTTAAGCTGGAAGGGAGCGTGTTTACCGGCAGGGAGCCGGATGAAAACAGGTACGACTTTGACAGGATGCGGTTCGATTCCTGGAGCAGCCGGTTGTCGTATAACCCTTCCCGTAACTGGGCCCTGCAGGTATCGCACGGGCATATTAAAAGTCCCGAGCTGCTGCATCCGGACGAAGATATTGACCGCACCACGGCGTCTGCCATTTTCAGTCTGCCCTTGCAGGAAAACAATCATTTGAACATCACCGGTCTGTGGGGGCTGAACAAGAGTAAAGGCCATACGGGCGAAAATGCCCTGCTGCTGGAAGGTGCGCTGAATATAAAACGCGTGGCCGTTTATACCCGGTATGAATGGGTACAAAAATCAACAGAAGAGCTGGACCTTGATGCGGCACAGTACGGTGGGGACAACTTATTCAGCGTTCATGCGCTCACCGGCGGTGTTAGCTATGACCTGCTGCGGGCTATGCATACCCGGCTGGCGGTAGGCGTACAGGGCAGCGTGTACTTCAACGAAAAAGCATTGCACGGTTTATATGGTAAAAATCCTCTCGCAGGAGAAGTGTACCTGCGGTTGTATCCCGATCTGATGAAACCATAAATGCTTTATCGCATGGCATAAAATTTAGTTTGATATCATAAAAACAACAACGGCCATGATACAACGCGATGCACATACCGTCAGTCTCTGGCAAGACCACGCAGGCGGTTACAATACCATCAATAAGGCAGACCCGGAAAAAACGTATGATGTGATTATCGCCGGTGGCGGTATCACCGGTATCACCACCGCTTTCCTGCTTCAGAACGCCGGCAAGACCTGCCTGGTGGTGGAAGCCGCTAACCTGGGCTATGGTACCACCGGTGGCACTACGGCACACCTCAATACCTTACTGGATGTGCCTTACGATACCATACAAAAAAACTTCGGGAAAGAAGGGACGCGGCAGGTGAGGGAAGCTACGGCAGAGGCTATTCAACTCATCAAACATCATATTGACCGGTTCGATATCCGGTGTGGATTTGAATACGCAGATGCGTATCTGTTTGCCCAAACGGAAAGGGAAGCAGCAGCGCTGAAAGATATTGCCGATGCCACGTTAATGGCCGGTGCGGATGTGTCGGGTGTGGAAAAGATACCGTTGCCGCTGGCTGCAAAAAAAGCCATTAAAGTAACGGGGCAGGCTAAATTCAGCCCGCTGCCTTATATACAGCGCCTGGCTACCGCATTTGAACATATCGGTGGTACCATCCTGCAGCAAAGCCGTGTAACGGCCGTGCAGGACGACGAGACGATACTGGTGATCACCACGCAGGGCTCTTTCCATTGCCGGCAGTTTGTATATGCCACGCATATCCCGCCAAGTGTCAACCTGCTGCACCTGCGCTGCGTGCCTTACCGCAGCTATGTGGTAGCTGCTACGCTGGCAGATAACAACTATCCGGAAGATCTCTGTTATGATATGCAACAGCCTTTCCATTACTACCGAACACAGATGGTGGAAGGGCAACGCTACCTGATCGTAGGTGGGGAAGACCACAAAACAGGGCACCAGGAAAATACGGAAACCTGCTTCCGTAAGCTGGAAGCACATGTACGTGAATTATTCAATGTAGAAGATATCCGCTACCGCTGGTCGGCCCAATATTATGAACCGGCGGACGGTATTCCTTATATCGGGCGGCTGCCGGGACAGACCGGCGAAATATACGTCGCCACCGGGTTTAGTGGCAACGGCATGGTATACGGTACGGTGTCGGCCTTGTTGCTGAAACGGCTGTTGCTGGGACTCCACAGCGACTACATCAAACTCTTTGACCCCAGCCGTATCAAGCCGGTAGCAGGCTTCAGTACTTTTGTGCCGCATAATGCCGATGTGGTGAAGCAACTGGCCAGCCGGCTGTTTCCGGCAGAGAAACTGGAGCAGCTGGCGGGACTGGCGCCGGGAGAAGGTAAACTGGTGAATTATGAAGGGTCGAAAATAGCGCTGTATAAAGACGAACAGGGCGGCTTGCACGCAGTAGACCCTGTTTGCACGCACCTTGGTTGTGAGGTACACTGGAACCAGGCGGAAAGATCGTGGGACTGTCCCTGTCACGGCGCCCGCTACAGCGTAGATGGACATGTGCTGAACACCCCGGCCAGCAAAGGGCTCGACCCGCACGATATTAAGTAGGTTGGTTGTCTTCCAGGAAAGCATGTATAGCACGGGCTACGCCGGCGGGATTTTCTTCCGGCGTAAAATGTCCGCTGTTACTGATCTGTATGCCGGTGACATGCGTACAACCGCTGTTTTTAAGTCCTTCGGTATAAGTGGAGAGATCGCCGGGTTCCTGGTCTCCCCGGAGATATAGTACCGGCACGTCTACCGTAGGTTCAGGCGCCGGCTCTTTTTCATCTGTGGCGAATGCCCTGTACCATCCAAGGCTGGTATTCAGGGCGTTTGCGTTCGCGTAAACATGGATGTAATGTTGTCTTTTTTCCTCATCTACCGCCTGTTTGTTGAACGCCAGCGTATCATAAAAATAATTACAAAGGATCGATTCATGGCCCGGTATCATGGCCTCCGGTAATACCGGTGTGGCGAAGTAGGCAAAATGCCAGATGTAAGGATTCCGTTTTACTTCTTCCCACGGTTCCACGCCCGGGATGGCGGTGCTCATGATGATTGCTGCATCGAGCAGGTGCGGGAACTGGCGCAGCATGGCGTAGGCTATCATACCGCCAATGTCATGACCGGCTACCACGATGCGGGACAATCCCAGTGACATGATCAGGCTGGCCAGGTGCGTGGCCAGTGTTTTTTTATCGTAATGGCCGATGTCTTCCGAATCCCCGATGCCGGGCAGGTCTACCGCCAGCACGTAATAGTCTTTTGACAGTAGTTTCATCAGGTCTTCAAATGCCAGCCAGGATTGTGGATAACCATGCAACAGCAAGATGGCGTGCGCCGGTTGCTTTCCAGCTGTTACCACATGTTGCTGCCGGTCATGCACGGTAATGTCCAGGTGTTTAAACATAGGAGTGCTTTAGGAATGACTGCGGCAAAAATGAAGCCGCGGCGATAACCATTGTTTGACAGACACTGGATAATTAGCGCGCTTTTTTTATTTTAGCGTCAGAAAAGGAAATAATTTGATAAGAAGTGATGCCTATAGTGATCTTGAGCTGATAAGCCTGCTAAAGCGGGGAGATGTGGAGGCATTTGACCTGCTGTATTCCCGCCACTGGTCGGGCATGTATCAGGCCGCTTTTTACCTGCTGCGCGACCAGAACGCCTGTATGGACATTGTACAGGATATTTTCGCCTGGTTGTGGGAGAAACGGGAGCAGCTGGACATACAGGCGGTACCTTCCTATCTGCGGAGCGCCGTCCGTTTTAAGGTGGCCAATTATATCCGTTCCGGCAAAATCCGGGATGAATTTTATACAACGCTGTCCGGCCTGTCGTTGCCTGAAACGCCTGGCCCACAGGACTTCCTGGAGCTGAATGATCTGAAGGCCATCATCACGCAGGTGGTGAACAACCTGCCGGAAAAATGCCGGGAGATTTTTCTCCTGAGCCGGGACGGCCAGTTGACGAATCAACAGATAGCTGATTTATTGAATGTTTCTATAAAAACTGTCGAAGCGCAAAAGACCATCGCGCTGAAGCGCATCCGGGCAGCCGTGGATCCTCACTTGCTCGCCTTGTTACTACTTCCCATCGTGACCAGTTATCATTGATCTGCCCTTCTCAAAAAAAAATTGAGGTGTTTTTAAGGGTGTGTGTTTTTGCAAGTGCCTATGTATAGGATAGGCTATATATGAGAAAAGAGGAGGCCATATTATTAGCGGAAAAAATTGTGTCCGGTACTGCCACTGATGTGGAGCTGATGCAATACAACCGGTTGTTCAACGCTTTTCAGGCAGGCGACAGCTGGGATGAGCAGGTATTGGGCGACAAACAGCAGCTGGAGGAGACGATCCGCCAGCGGTTGCAGCCTGTGCTCCATCGCCGGCGTTCCAGGAAACTGGTCGGCTGGCCACGGTGGGCTGCAGCGGCGGCTGTTGCGCTGCTGCTGAGCGCCGGGTATTATCTCCTGCAAAGGCCACAGCCACTGCAGCCGCAGGCCGTCCGTTTCCGGAATGATATACCGGCCCCTGCGGGAAATCACGCGGTGCTGACATTAGCCAACGGTCAGCAGATACAGCTGGACAGCGCCGGCAACGGCACCCTCGCCGTGCAGGGACAGGTACAGGTTTCTAAAACCGCCGGCGGACAAATTGTGTATGCCGGCACCGCGGAAGCAGCCAGTTTCAACACGCTGCAGCTGCCGCCGGGAAGCAAGCCGCTCGCCATTATCCTCGCCGACGGTACCAAAGTATGGATGGATGCCGGCGCTATGCTCACCTATCCCACCGCCTTCCAGGGAGGTAAACGCGAAGTGTTCGTGTCCGGGCAGGCATGGTTTGAAGTGGCGCAAAACAGCCAGCAGCCTTTCCGCGTAACATCCACCACCAATAATGCCACCATCGATGTACTGGGAACCTCCTTTACCGTACGCGCTTTCCGCGACGGCAGCAACATGCAGGTGACGCTCCTCAGCGGTGCCGTGAAAGTGAACACCAGCGCCACATCGCAACTGCTGCATCCGGGTGAGCAGGCAGCCGTAGGCGGCAACGGAGCGGTGCAACTGGCCACCGGCGCGGACCTCCAGCAGGCCACCGCCTTTAAAGACGGACTGTTTTATTTCAATGGCGCTGATATCACCACCATTATGTCAGAGTTACAACGATATTATGATATCGACGTCGTCTATCAGGCAGATGTCAAAGACCTTTTTGTCGCTAAAATTCCGAGGGATGTTCCGGTATCCCAACTACTGAACCTGCTGGAGATGACTAATCTCGTGCACTTCAAAATTGAAGGACGGAAAATTACCGTCATAAAATAGATCGTACACCAGCCTTTTGTTACTGTCCTGTAAGACCGGCCATCTTACAGGGTAGGGGAGTATTTTATTGTTTACCAAAAATCAACCAAACGATATGCTTGTCAGTAAGCTATTCAGCGCGCTATGCCTTTTAAAAACGGGAGATGCAACATCGGGAGTCAACTATGGCAGGATAGGCCTGCTGGCCATCTGCCTGCTGATGACAACACAGACCTTCGCGCAGAAAGTCACCATCAGCATCAAATCCGGTTCCCTGGAAAAAGCATTCCGGGAGATCGAAAAACAAACGGGCTACAGCTTTATCTATGGTAAAAATCAGCTCAGCCAGGCGGCGCCTGTCAACATCGCTGTGGAAAAACAGGAGCTGAACGACGTGCTGAAAATGCTTTTCAGCAATCAGCCGTTCACCTATTCCCTGTCGGGCAAGTTCATCGCCATACGGCTGAAGAACGCGCCAGCCAACGAAGTCCGCGCAGCGGAAGAGGGGCTGACCATCCGCGGAAGGGTCACGGACGCCAAAGGAAACCCGCTTCCGGCGGTATCCGTAGTAGTGCCCGGCACACCCTTCGGCGCCATGACCAACGACAACGGTGATTATATGATCAGCCGCGTACCGGCGCATGCCGTGCTGACGGTGTCTTATCTCTCTTATGAAGCGCAACAGGTGCCTGTCAACGGACGTACCACACTGAACGTCGTGCTGCAGGAGCAACTGAAATCGCTGGACGAAGCCGTGGTGATCGGCTACGGCACCACCACCCGCAGGATGAATACAGGCTCCGTCAGCAGCATCACAGCAAAGGAAATAGAAAACCAGCCGGTGTCTAACCCGCTGGCAGCCCTGCCCGGACGAATTCCCGGCGTACAGATCACGCAGCAGAACGGTCTGCCGGGCAGCGCTGCCGTGGTGCAGATCCGCGGGCAAGGCTCTATGAACTCCGGCACGCTGCCGCTCTACGTGATCGATGGCGTACCCTTCACGAACTTCAACGGCTCCTATCCGCCAACCGACAACCTCAACTCCCTCGGCCTCACCGGCGCCAACGGCGGTATCAGCCCGTTCAGCATGATCAACCCGGACGATATTGAAAGGATGGACATCCTGAAAGATGCGGATGCTACGGCCATCTACGGCGCCAGGGGCGCCAACGGTGTGATCCTCATCACCACCAAAAAAGGAAAGTCAGGTAAAACACGCGCTAACGTCAACGTAGCTACGGGAGCAGGGAAAATAGGCCGCTTCATCCCCATGATGAACACTCCGCAGTACCTCGAGCTGAGAAGAGAAGCGTTTAAAAATGACGGCGTCACGCCGAACACTGTCAACGCGCCGGAACTGACCTTGTGGGACCCCAACGCCTACACCGACTGGCAGCGCTTCCTCGCCGGCGGTACTGCCAACTACACGGATGCGCAAGCCTCAGTTTCCGGTGGAGAAGGGAAAACACACTTCCTCTTCAGCGGCGGTTATCACAAAGAGACAACGGTATATCCCGGTGATTTCAACAGTCAGCGTTTTACCAGCCGCCTGTCTGTAGACCATCGTTCTGCCAATGATAAATTCTATGCGGCCATCACGGCTAATTATTCCAACGATAAAACAGCGTTGCCGGGCTCGGACCTGCTGTCAATGTACAACCTGCCGCCGAATATGCCACTATACGATAGCACCGGAAAGCTGGTGTGGTCCAGCGGTTTTAGCAACCCCATCGCGTTGCTGCAACGCCGCTATACCAGCACGACGGGCAACCTGATGACGAATGCCAGCCTGCGTTATTCCATCATCAAAGACCTGAATTTTAAAGTCAGCCTCGGCTATACAAATACTACTTTAGACCAGGTAAACCCGCAGCCGGCATCGGCGCAGAACCCGATCAATAATCCACAGTCGTCCGCCACTTTCGCTAATACCCGGTCGCAGAACTACATCGTGGAGCCTACGCTCGACTACACGCTCGACGGAAAGAAAGGACGCCTGAACGTGATGCTGGGCGGTACTTACCAGCGCAGCCTGTCCACCGGCCAGAGCATCGAAGGCCGTAACTACAGCAATGAAGCGTTGTTAGGCTCTCTCGTAGGCGCCGGCACGCTGTTGCTGAATTCCAGTGCCTATTTCGATTATCGTTTTGCCTCCGCCTTTGGCCGCATCAACTACGACTATCAAAGGAAATACCTGCTGAACATCACTTTCCGCCGCGACGCTTCCTCCCGTTTCGGGCCGGAATATGCGATGGGCAACTTCGGGGCAGTAGGCGCGGCCTGGCTGTTTTCCGAAGAGTCGTTTGTGCAGGATAACCTGCCGTGGCTGAACTTTGGTAAACTACGGGCCAGCTTCGGTACTACCGGTAACGATCAGATCTCGAATTATATTTATTTACCGCTGTTGTCGTCAGCAGGTACCTACCAGGGAAGCGCTGCGTTGTCCCGGGGCACCTTACCCAACCCGGGTATTAAATGGGAAACCACCCGTAAGCTGGAATTCGGACTGGAGCTGGGCTTCCTGCAAGACCGGATCAAATTTACCGGTGACTATTACCGCAACCGCTCCACCGATCAGTTGTTGTCTGCCGCGTTGCCTACCCAATCGGGCTACAACAGCTACACGGTGAACATGCCGGCATTGGTGCAGAACAGCGGCGTGGAACTGGAGCTGACCACGCTCAACCTGAAGTCCGCTAAATTCGGATGGACCACGGCTTTCAACGTGACGTTTTATCGCAACAAACTGGTGGACTTCCCCGGGATTGAAAAATCTTTTTATGCCAGCAGTTACCTGATTGGTCAACCGATAGACCTCGTCCGTAAATATCTCTACACCGGCTATGATCCTAAAACCGGTATCCCGCAATATGCAGACCTGAACAATGACGGGAATATCGACTTTAATAATGACCGGGAAATCATTCGCCCGGGTACGCCATACTTCGGTGGTATGAACAATACGATCTCCTATAAAAACTGGGATTTTAGTTTCTTCTTACAGTTCCACCACCGGCAAGGCAGTACCAACAATATCAGCACGCCTGTTGGCAGCAGCAGGAGTAATCAGAATACCTCCCTGCTCGACAGGTGGCGGCAGCCCGGCGATGTGGCTACGTATCCCGCAGCGACCACTACGCCCGGCACGCCTGTCTACCTCGGCTATACGCAGTACTGGGCCTCTACCGCCCTGTGGGGTGATGCCAGTTACCTGAAGCTGCGCTCCGCCTCTCTTAGTTATACTCTCCCGAAAATGTGGCTGAAGAAAGCCAATATCGCCAACCTGAAAGTGTATGCAGAGGGACAGAATCTTTTCACTTTCATGAAGAACAAATACATCTACGATCCCGAAACGAGTGTTCCCGGTGGCCCTCCCGGGTTGGGTACCGGTATGATCGCCATGCCGCCGTTGAGAACAATTGTATTCGGTGTTAACTGTTCATTCTAAAATCTGATGGTTATGTTGTCTTTCAATAGTCATAAAAAAGTGATGTTGTCATTGTTGCTGGCAGGCAGTGTTTTTTCTTCCTGTAAAAAACTGGTGGAAATCGGTCCGCCTACCACACAGGTAGGGCTGGACCAGGCATTCTCCTCCGACGCCACGGCTGCCAGCGCCGTGCTGGGTATTTACAATGCCTCCGCCACGCGGGACCTGCTATTCCCGCTGAGCGAGATGCCGGGTCTTTCTGCCAATGAGCTGCAGAATAATGTTTCCAGTCCCTCCTATGATGAGTTTAAAACCAATAGTATTACGGTGACCAACAGCGTGGTGGCCGTCAACCTATGGGGCTATGCCTACACTACGGTGGCGCAGGCCAACGCCATGATGGAAGGTATCAACCGCAGTAAGGGCCTTTCGCCCGCGGTGAAGAACCAGCTGCTGGGAGAAACAAAAGTCTGGAGAGCTTTTATCAACAGTTACCTGGTGAATATGTTCGGCGATGTGCCATTGCCGGTGAAAGATGATCCGTTGAGCAACGCCACGCTGGCACGTACACCGGCAGCGCAGGTGTGGTCGCAGATCGTTGTTGATCTTACAGAGGCGCAGGCGTTACTGACAGATGCTTATCCTTCCACGCTGAGGACAAGGATCAACCGGCAGACCGCCAACGCTTTGCTGGCAAGGGCTTACCTGTACCAGAAGGAGTGGGCTAAAGCAGAAATGGCCGCCAACGCGGTGATCAATTCCGGGATGTACAGTCTGAATAAAGACCTGAATACCACTTTCAGCAATACGAGCAACGAAGTGATCTGGCAGCTGGCTACGCTCACCGGTATTTCTACCTACACCACCAACCGCGATGCCAATGGTGGTAGTTATGCGGCTGCTCCCGGCACCATTCCGGCAGTAACGCTGACGGATACACTGTATAACTCGCTGGAGCCGGCCGACCAGCGCAAAACCAGCTGGGTAGCCGCGACAGACATCGGCGGACAGAATTACAAAGTCATCACCAAATACAAACTGCGGGTGCTGGCTACCGGCAGCACCACCGGCAATGAGTTCAACGTGATGCTGCGGCTGGCGGAACAATACCTGATCAGGGCCGAGGCACGGGCACAGCTGGGCAATCTCGCCGGTGCAGTGGCGGATGTGGACAGCATCCGCTCCAAAGCAGGGCTGCCGCCGCTGGACAACAGCATTACGCAACCGGCATTGCTGCTGGCCATCGAAAAGGAAAGAAAGGCGGAACTGTTTGGGGAGTGGGGACATCGCTGGTTTGACCTGAAACGTACACCGGCTGTTGCCGGTGGCGGTAAAACCCGTGCCGATGAAGTGATCGGGGGGATGCGGCCAGCTACCTGGACCAGCACGGATGTGCTCTATCCCATACCGGACGCGCAACGGGTGGCCAACCCGGCGCTGACACAGAATCCCGGATATAATCGTTAAACATAAAACCAACCCTGTTATATGAAGAAAATATTCCCCATCCTGCTGGGCGGCTGCCTGCTGGCAGCAGGACAGTCAAGCGGCCAGGCGAAGATCAGCCAGGACTCGCTGACGCGCTATTATAGCCGCCTCGCCAAAGGCAACGATGCAGATCAGCAACAGCTGACCCAAAAAATGTATGCATTGACCAAAAGCAAAAAAGAAGCTGACTGGCTCACCGCTGCCCGCTTCTTCTATCAGCTGAAGAAAAATAATGTAGGTGATTCCATACAGAAAGCGGCCGCAGCACACTTTCCTACCGGCTTCGCCGCCCGCAATAACGCAGTACAGGTTATCTACGACGAAACTGATCCGGTGAAAAAGGAAGCGCTCTACAAAGCATGGATTAAAAAGTTCCCGCAGGATAAACAGAACAAGGATGTGATCATCTATGATTATGCCCGTAACAGTGTAGGATCGGCCTATGCGGAGGCGGACAATCTGCCTAAAGCGCTGGAATATGCCAACAGCATCGTGTCACCTTTCTGGAAAGGACAGGGCTGGGTAGGAACGGCCAACAGTATCCTTAAGCATGGTCATACCGCGGAGGCAAAGACGTTGCTAAAAATGGCGATTGAAGATGCCTATACCTTCAGGACCACCCGGAAGAGCGAAGAAGGCGCAGGATTTGCGGCGCTGGGTTATCCCGGTTATCTCAGCAGCTATGCGCAGCTGTTGTTCAACAACAAGGAATATGATTCCGCACTGGTGTACCTGAAACGCGCTGAGGAAGCAGAAACGCCTGTCCGCCCGGAAGTGAACCTGATGTACGCCAAAGTGCTCATCGCCAAAGGCGATTATCAGCAGGCATTTGCCCGCCTCAGCGAAGTGGCGGCGGAAGGTAAGCTGAACCCCGGCAGTAAGGCAATGCTGGCAGAAGCCTACGCCAAAGTGCGCGGCGACAATCACCTCGATAAATACATCGACTCCCTGAAAGGCGGTCTGGATGACAAGATGAAAGCAGAATTTGCCAAACAGATCATCAAAGAGCCGGCGCCGGGGTTCACACTGAAAGATGTGGACGGTAATACCGTATCGCTGGCTGATTACAAAGGGAAGACGGTGGTGCTCGATTTCTGGGCTACCTGGTGCGGGCCCTGTAAAGCTTCTTTCCCGGCCATGAAGAAAGCCATGGAAAAATATAAGAACGACCCCAACGTGAAGTTCCTCTTTGTACATACGTGGGAGAAAGAAGAAAATGCCGCCGCCAGCGCGAAGAAGTTTATCACCGGCAACAACTATCCCTTCCAGGTATTGATGGACCTCAAAGACCCGGCCACCGGTGTTAATAACGTGGTGGATAGTTATAAAGTGCAGGGCATTCCTACCAAGTTTGTGATCGACGGCAAGGGAGATATCCGTTTCCGGTTCACCGGCTTCAGCGGCGGCGATGATGCGGCCGTAGCGGAAGTATCGGCGATGGTGACGCTGGCCAATCAATAACGATGAAGTGTCCTATGGTTTGACTGAAGAAGGTCCGGGAAACCGGGCCTTTTTTATTTGTCCCAATTGCCCCGCAAGAATGTCTTTTTTACGCCCCTTGTGTTCCATATAGAGCCAGTACATTTGTTGTTCAACAAAACCAATAATGATGAACAATATTTGGCACAGATTGGTTATTAAAGCCTCGCCCGAGGACGTGTATAAGGCCCTCTCTACCCAGGAAGGACTGGCCGGCTGGTGGACCCCCGACACCATAGCGGAACCTGAAACGGGCAGCATCGCCCGCTTTACTTTTAACGACTATTTTAAAGAGATGAAAGTGCTTACGCTGGAACCTTCCAAACAGGTGAAATGGGAAGTGCTGAAAGCGATCGACGAATGGGTTGGTACTACCATCACTTTCGACCTGGAGCCGCATAAGAATGGCACCACCTTGTTCTTTCACCATGATGGATGGAAAGAGTATACGCCTACCTACGCGGTATGTACCTACGACTGGGCCATGTTTTTAAGAAGTCTGCGGCGGTTGTGTGAAACCGGAAAGGGGTTGGCTTATCCGGATCAGTATAAGTACGAGTAAGTTGATAAAACAACAACGGGCGTCTCAAAGACGCCCGTTGTTGAAAAAATAATGCATCAGGGTTTTCCCACCCATCTGTTGACCGTATTGTCCGGTCCTTCCATGACTACTTTATAGAACCCCGAAGGAATGTCTTTTACATTGATGTCCGCCTGCTCCTGTTGCAGCGGCACTTCACCGAGCAATTTGTAGTCGTCATGCCCACCGGTGTTGAAGTGATTGGTGGTGGTCACCCATATTTTCACTTTGCCTTTCTTTTCGCGGGCTTTCCACGTGAGGTGCAGCGAGCCGTTGTTCAGTGTGGCGCCGGGCTGTGTCAGCGATACTTTGCCTGTCAGCGGCGCGCCGTCCAGCTCGCGGGTATCTTCCTGCGGGATGTTGATCTGCAGGAAACGCGCCATTGTAGGCAGGATGTCCACGATGCCGGGCTGACCGGTTTTGAAGTAATCGTTCAGGCCTTTGGCGTTGGTGACCATCCAGGTGGTGCGTTCGCGGTCTGACTGGCCGCCATGGCCTTTGCCGTTACTGGCGGTGCGGCCGTGGTCTGTGGTGATGAACAGCTGCCAGTCTTCCCCGAAGTTTTTACGGCGATATTCAATGGCGTCCCAGATGCGGCCTACCTGTGCATCCATCATGTTGATGGCGGCATAGAATTTTTCGCTGTCGCCATAGCGGTGTCCCATATCGTCGGTGTATTCGAGGTATACCCAGGTGAGGTCCGGCGCTACATTACGGACATAAGCAGCGGCGCTGTCCACCACGGCTTCATCGATCAGGTGCATGTACCAGCTGTCGTTATCGTGCGGGAAGCGGGTGGTATCTTTCTCCAGTCCGTCCACATGGTAATCTATTTTCAGGTGGCCGGTCTGCGGCAGCCCGTCGCCCACCAGTTTGGTGCGGTTATCGAGCCAGGAGGAGAAAACAGCCGTTTTCTTTTGCGGGTACGCCTGTTTGAAAAAGCGGAAGATACTGCCGTAGCTGTAGTTCTGTGCGGCAATGTCATTGTCCCACACGTTGTGTTTGTTCACCCAGGTACCTGTCAGCAGGCTGTTATAGCCTACGGCAGAGATGGTGGGTGTTTCGGAATAGCCGCCTTTTTCGCCGCCTACATGCGCGCGGGTGTAGCCGCCTACTTTGGCGATGTTACGCAGGTGGGGCGTCGGTTGTTTTTCGATGACGTCTGCCGGAATGCCATCCACGATGATAAACAGGGCTTTCTTTTTCTGCGCCTGCACCATGAGGGTGGTGCAGGAGAAAGTAACGATTGAAAGGATAAATGTCTTTAACATGGGTCACATTTTTATTCTTTTACCAGCAGCCACATAATGCCGTTGATGTTATCGCCCTGCGGGTACTGCCGGGTAATGGCATCGCTTACGTGCTGCCTGTTGAGATTCAGCTCACTTTCAGGATACATCCAGCGTTTGGGTACTTTTTTATTGTTCAGCACCCCGTTGCCGGAAACATCGAACACCGGCAGACCAGTACGACGCTGTTCATAAAACACCTGCCAGCCGGAATTCATAAAGAAGCTGATATACTTCTGGTTAAAAATACCTTCCAGTTCCTTGCCCGTGGTCAGTTGCACGGAGGGCTGCGTAAGGTAAGCAGTGATATCAGCAGGTGCTATTTTACAAAATTCCATGGATGCCTGTATACCTTTTTTGTAAAAATCTGCTGCGTTGCCGCTGATCCAGCCGCGTACCACTGCTTCCGCCAGGATAAACTGAAGTTCTGCATATCCCAGCACAATGCTCGGCTCATTCACCGGATCATTGTAATAGCGTTTGGCGATCTTGGAAACTTCACCGTTTACCACGCGGCTGTTGTTTTCGTCGATGGTAGCGCTGCCTTTGGCGCCGCCGTAGGCGTTAAAATCATTGTCGGGCAGCGAAGCAAATTTGGTGGCTTTCTGCGCAAAACGGAATAACCGCGGGTCTTTATGCTGTTTCAACAGGTCCACAAAATTCTCTTCCAGGTAGAAGGCGGTCTGCATACTGTTGTTGTTATAGTAAGGGTAACGGTTGTCCTGCAGGTCCGCAAACACCAGCTGGCCGTTGTCCGTGATGCCGTTCATCAGCGGGTATTTAGCCGGATTGTTGACGATCTCGGCGAAACGTTCCTTTACTTTCAGCTTGGCGCTGCCTTCTTTTTGTGACAGGCTGATTAATACCCGCAGGGAGAAGGTATTGATCAGGCGTTTCCACTGTTCTTTTTTACCACCGTATATAACGTCGCCCCGGATCTCGCCATCGGAGGCAGCCAGCTGTTCGCCAGCGGATTTGAGCTCGTTGAGGATGTTCAGGAAGATATCTTCCTGTTTGTCATACACCGGTGTGAACGTCTCGGAAGATCCTTTCAACGCTTCGCTGTAAGGGATATCGCCGAAGGTAAGCGTCATCCGCATAAAGAACCAGGCGCGGAAGAATTTGCCCAGCGCCAGGTACACGGGCTGATTTGTACGGGTAGCTTCTTCTTCCATCTTTATAACCAGGCGGAGCCTGTTGAAGTCGTCGAAGCTGGAACGCTGCCAGTTGTAATACTGGTTGGCATCGATCCCGTCGGTATTAACGAGGTACCGCGATGCGAACGCGCCGGAGGTGCTGATGTCATTGAAAGCTTTGGTTTCAATATTGGTCAGCAACAGTTCGGGTGTGGACTGCGTGGGTTTATTCGGATCTGTCTGGAAGTGCTCAAACTTCTTGCAACTGCTGAAAGCGGCTGCCAGCAAACAAAATATGACAATTGATAGTTTTCGCATGATGCTGTGATTAGAACTTTAAATTCAGGTTGAAACCCATACTGCGGGAAGATGGCGTTTGCAGGTTATCGCTTCCTGTATCCGGGTCAACATTCGGTAACCTGGAGAACAACAGCAGGTTACGTCCCACCAGTGACAGCGAGGCGTCCCTGATAAACGTTCTGCTCATCCATTTTCCGGGTAGCTGCCAGGTGAAGTTCACTTCACGCAGCTTCAGGAAAGTCTGGGAGTAGTAGTTGTTATTGGTATTGGCGTTGTTGCTGGTGTTGATCATATAATCGATGTAGTTCACTGCTTTGGTATTGGGAGCGAACTTGCGGCTGTCGGAGATGATATTGCCGTCGGCATCGTATTGAATATCGCCGGAAGTGACGATTACGCCGGGACCTACGTAGGTGTTTTTACCGGCATTAGCGTCGTCCCTGAAGGGGTTGACCGTTCCCGGATGGGTACCGCCCCACCACATTTTGGCGTTGGTAGTAGAGTAGATCAGCCCGCCGATGCGGCCGTCCACCAGGAAACGCAGGGTGAACTGTTTGTACCGGAAAGTGTTTTCCATGCCATACGTCCAGTCAGGATCGGCGTTGCCGATGAAGCGCTGATAGGGATCGCTTTTAGGGAAACCGTTGTTTTCGTATACGATGTTGCCGGAAGGGTCTTTTTCATAAACATAGTCGAAGATCCTGTCCATACGCTCGCCTACCCTGATTTTATTCAGTTCGGCAGCGCCGCCGTAGATCTCTTTCAATACACGTTTGTATTTGCTGAAGTTAACCATCACGTCCCAACGGAAATCGCTGCTGCGTACAGGTGTTCCTGTGAGCATGAACTCCCAGCCGGTGCGCATAAACACGTTACCGTTTAAGAGGTAGGAGCCGTAGCCGCTGCTGCTGGCTACCGGCAGCTTTACAATGTTGTTATAATCACGGGCCCGGTAGTAGGTCACGTCCAGGCCTATACGATTGTCGAGCAGCTTGGTTTCCAGGCCGGCCTCCCATGCGCCGGTTGTCTGCGGGTGTATATTCGGATTGCGCAGCATGTCGCTGAATGTCAGGGAAGGGATGCCATTCCATTTAATACCCTTGTCGTAGGTAGACAGGTGGGAATAGGTATAGTCATTGTTCACCGTGGCGAGCACGCCGCTGGAAACCTGTGACCATGAGCCTCTGGCTTTCAGGTAAGACAGCCACTTCGGCATCTTCACCAGTTCGGACACCACCACCGATCCGGAAACGGAAGGATAGAAGAAGGAATTGTTAGAGACGGGCAGGGTGGAGATTTTGTCATTACGCCCGGTAAGCGACAGATAAAAAGCGCCCATAAATTCCATATCCACAAAACCATAAATACTGCTGGTCCTTCTTTCTTCGATGAAGTTGTTGCCCTGGATGGGATTGGCGGAGTTGTCGAGGTTGTAAAAACCGGGGATGGTAAGGCCGTCTGTGTTGCTTCTCTGGTATTTATCGTTACGATAGTAATTGGAACCACCCACTTCCGCATGTACCGCAAAGTTTTTGCTGAAGGTATGCTGGTAGCGGCCGATCAGGTCCGTCACAATGTCGAAGTAGTTTTGGGAGCGGACGATATAGTTACCCCTGGACTTGCTGCTGTAGCCGATATAACTGGCTGGTTCTTTTGTGTCTTCATTCAGGCCGAAGGCGTTGACGCCGGAACGCAGTTTCACGCTGAAATCGCGGTTGATCTTATAATCCAGCGTCATGGAACCGAAGGTATTGTTCTTGTAATAACCTGTCAGCAGTTCATACGCCTGGAAGTAAGGGTTGTTATACCACGATGTGTTATAGTTGCGTTGTTGCAGGTTTTGTTTTCCGGGTGCCCAGTAGTCGCGCAGGTCGCGGATGTCCACATCGGAGCCGGTCCACAATACCAGGTTGTAGAGGTAGTTGGTAGGTCCGTAGCCGACGGTGGGATAGTTATCGGAATATTGCCGGTTGTAGGTAATGCGGGCATCTACGTTCAGCCTGTCGGTCAGGTTGTAGTTACCGGCGATGCTGAAAGAGCTGTTGTTGAGTTGTGTGTTGGGTACTACACCCAGTTGATAGATGTGCGAGGCTGAAGCGCGGAAGTTGCCTTTGTCGCTGGACTGGGTAATACTGAGGCTGTTGGTGGAAATCATGCCGGTGCGGAAGAAGTTACGTACGTTGTTTTTTCCGCGGGACACGAAAGGCAGCGGCACCGGTTTCCCGGTGGCAGGGTCTATGGGACTGTTGTACTGGGGTGTTTCCCAGTAGCCGCTGGGGGTAGAAGGATCTTTCTGGTCCAGCTTGGGGCCCCATATCCAGCCGGAGCCTTCGGTGCCGCCGCCGGAGCCGTCCACATAGGCGTATTTGCCTTTGGCGCCGTTGCCGTAGGTGGTCTGCACGTCGGGGATACGGATGAAAGAGGGCTGGAACATGGTAGAGGAGTTGAAGTCTACCGACAGCTCTTTCCCTTTTCCTCTTTTGGTGGTGATCATCAGTGCGCCGAACTGGCCGATGGAGCCGTAGAGGGCGGAGGCGGAGGTGCCTTTGAGCACGTTGATGCTTTCCACGTCGTCGGGGTTTACTTTCCACATATCGGCCGTCTGATCGGGGATACCGTCTATTACGATCAGGGGTTTCTGCCCGCGCAGCTGGATGGTGGCGTCGCGGAACATATCGGTGGAGTTGCGTATCACGAGACCGGCTACACGACCGGTGAGGGAGCCTATCAGGTTGGGCTCCCGGGCTTTGGTCATGTTATCGCCCTTCACGGTTTGTACGGCGTATCCCAGCGATTTCTTCTCTTTCTGGATGCCGAGGGCGGTCACCACCACTTCGCTGAGGCCGGCCACATCCTGCTGGAGGGCCACGTCTATCTGTGTGCGGCCGTTCACCGGTATTTCCAGTGGTTTGTAGCCCACGAGGGAGAAGCGCAGTACATCACCTTCCTCCACGCCGGAGAGGGTATAGCGTCCTGTTTCGTTGGTGTTGGTGCCCTTTGTTTTTCCTTTGATGGAGATGATGGCGCCGGGCAGGGGACTGTTGTCTTTAGCATCGGTAACAGCGCCTTTGACGGTGATCTGCGCCACGGCGTGACCGGCATTGGGCAGGGCTTTCACCGCATAATAATTGCCTTGTATCGGCTCACAGGTGAGGCCATAAGGGCGTAACAGCGCGGGTAGCTCCGTGGCTACGCCGGCCTGCTGCATTCTTTTGAAGAGCTGCGCGCTGACGGACTTACCGTTAAGGATGGCGCTGTTATAGCTGAAATTAACGTGATGTGTATTTTCCAGTACAGGGAATACCTCGGACAACGAATAAGTTTCGCGTGTATGTTGTCTGGTGGTTCCTTTGGCCATCACGTCCTGCGCTTGCGTCGTAGTAAGCGGCACAGCGGGCATCAGGCACAATAAGATCCCTACTACCTTATGATGTATAAGTAGTTTTCGTTGCATAAAATGCGTTTTAATAAAAATCCCGGGTTCGTTTAGGTGGTAACGATCACCTGGCCAGCATAATCATTACCTGGTTGTTGTGTTTATCGATTCTGATATCAAGAGATTTGGTAAGAATATTCAGCAGCACGTCCAGGTCGTTGGCGGGCGTGGTGCCGGTAAATTGTAATTGCGACAGTTGTGGGGCAGTAAAAGTGACTTCAGCCCCGAATTGTTCTTCAATAAAATCGGCTATATCTTCCAGTGTCGCGTCACGGAACACTTTCTGGTTGTCTTTCCAGGAGGTGAGCTGCAGCGTATCGGCGTGCTGGCGGAACAGTTCACTGTTGCCCGGCCGGTAGCTGGCCATTTCCCCTGGCAGGAGTATCAGCGTATGTTCGTTACTGTTGACTTTCACTTTTCCGCTGTTGAGTACTACCTGTGTACCTTTCGGGCGGGCGGCCACATGGAAGCGGGTGCCCAGTACCTGTACGGTGAGCTGCTCCCCGGCATGTACCAGGAACTTTCCCGCGGCGTCGGGGGCTACGTCAAAAAAAGCCTGCCCGTTGACCCACACCTCGCGCGCACCCGGTTGCCATCCTGCGCTGTCGTATTGCAGCATGGAATTGGCGTTCAGGGTAACGATGGTGCCGTCTGGCAGCGTGATTGTTTTCATACTGCCGTAACCGGTAGACACTGCCGCCAGTACCGGTTTTTGTTGCACCGGACGATACAGCAGCACTACTGCTGCGGCCACGGCTGCTGCGGCGGCGGAAACGGCCGCGATCCTGCGTATCAACGTGCGGCGGCGTGCCGGCTGCGGCACGGGGGCCGTCATCACGGAAAGCTGCTGAAACACCCTTGCGGTGGCAGCGGCATCCATCACCGGGGCCGGTATATCTTCCAGTTCATCGGGCAGCGGCAACAGCGCTTCCTGGTCTTCCTGCCGGAGAAACGCGATCAGCGCTGTGGTCTCTTCGGGTGTAATGGAACCATTCGCATGCTTCTTAAACAACGCTTTTATATATGCCGGGTCCGGGTACATCGGTGTGCTTTATTATATGATACAATTGAAAAAAAAGAAAGGACGATCCGGAAGAAAAATATTTTTTCCGGAAGGCGTTAGTTATTTTCGATATACCAGAGAAAAAGGAGAAAAAACACCTGGTGCGTGTGAAGCTGCTGGCGGAGGAAACGGCTGGCTTTTACGATCTGGTCTTTGACTGTATTCCGGGAGATGCCCAGGCGGAGGGCTATTTCTTCATGGGAGAGCCCTTCGATGCGACTGAGACAGAATATCAGCTTCCGTTGCGGCGGCAGCATGTCCAATACCCGGCTTTTGACCCGTTGCAGGTCTGCGGCGTTCACCGCTTCTTCGGTGCTGTTGACGGCCACAGGCTGATGCCGGAACACAGATTGCCGGAGATCTTCATCCAGGGCGGCTTTTTTTAAGATATTGAAAACACAGTGCCGGACGGCGGTATGCAGGTAAGCCCGGATGGAAAGGGTGGGATCGAGCTGCTGCCGGTTGATCCATACCTTCATGAACACCTCCTGGACCGCCTCTTCTGCCATTTCTGTTGAACGGCATAACTTACAGGCATATCCGAAGAGCGCGTCCTTATAGGCATAGAACAGCTCCTGAAACGCGGTAGCATCCCCCTCTTTTATTTTAGATATACATTCCACTCCTAATTGACTCATGACGATATGAGGTACAAAAATCAGAACTAATTATTACCTGAATATTAAGGATCAATTAAAAATACACAAAACGTCCACTGAGATTCTGGTGATTTTGGCGCTTCCTGGCTTTTGGAGAACTAACCGGGGATTAAGTTAATATAAAAAAGAATAATCCGCCCGGAAAAATTTCCGGGGACTTATGTATCTTATCCGCCCCGCGTCCATGAGTATATACCTGCTGGCAAGGCTTTGTCTGACCATATTTTTTAGCTATTTTTCATACAAACATGCCACTTATGACATCAACTGGAATCAGCCGGAGAATGTTTCTTTCTTCCGGCGCTGTCCTTGCCGGATCAGCTGTCCTTGCCGGAAGCCCTTTGAAAAACTGGTCCTTTGCGGAGGAAACACCCACCGTCGGACAGCTCATCGATGCTTTTATTGCACAGGTGCCCTCCGGCGCTATCCCCCATACGGTTGATACCCTGAAAGCGGGCTCCCGTGATACAAAAGTCACGGGTGTAGTCACCACTATGTTCGCCACCATAGAAGTGATCCGCAAAGCCATCGAACTAAAGGCCAATTTTATCATCGCGCACGAACCTACTTTTTATAATCACCTCGATGACGTGAACTGGCTGCAGCAGGACGATGTTTATCAATATAAAAAGGCATTACTGGAGAAACACGGGATAGCGGTGTGGCGCAACCATGATTACATCCACGCCCATCATCCCGACGGGGTGAGCAAAGGGGTGGAAGATGTGCTGGGCTGGCGGCAATGGGCGGTAAAAGACCAGCCGGTGTACCAGCTGCCGGCGCCACGTCCGCTGAGCGGACTGATAGCGGAGTTAAAGAAAAAGCTAGGTATCGCCTCCCTGCGCTATGTAGGCGATCTGCAACAGCGCTGCCAGAAAATCCTGCTGCTGCCGGGCGCTTATGGCGGCAAAGCACAGATAGAAGCCATCGCTAAATATAAGCCGGACGTGCTCTGCTGCGGAGAAATCGCTGAATGGGAAACGGCCGAATATGTCCGCGATGCGCGCGCCAAAGGCGATCAGCTTTCGCTGGTAGTGCTGGGACATATTGCCAGTGAAGAGCCTGGCTCCGTTTATATGATCGGCTGGCTGAAACAACATTTCCCCAACGTGAAAGCCTTTCACGTGCATCCGGGCAGCTCCCTCTCTTTTGCGTAAAAAGAAATTGCCTTCAGCGACACCACGTGTGTTGCTGAAGGCAAATAGAGGTTAAATGGTCCTGCGTCAGAATTTGAACGCGATGCTTCCGCTGAAGTTCCTTGTCTTCTGCGGGTTCACGGTAGAATAACCAATCCAGTATTCTTTATTGGTGATGTTGTTTAATTTGAAGCCCAGCCGGAACCGGTTGTTTTCATAGAAGATACTACCGTTGAGCACCGTGTACGACGGCAGATAGAAATAACCCACCTCCCGGTCGTTGACTACCTTGTTATCGCTGGCGTAATTACCTCCCACGCCAAAGCCCAGTCCTTTTACAGCGCCCTGCTGGATACGATAGCTCACCCACAGGTTGGCCACCGTAGGAGCGCCGGCTGTAGCGGGCCGCAAACCTTCCAGTTTCGCTTCTGTCTTTTCGAATTTGGAATCGTTATAGGCGTAACCTGCTACTACGTCCAGTCCGCGTGCGGGGTGGGCGATCACTTCCACTTCCACGCCCTTGCTGTATTGCGTACCATCCTGTACAGATACGTTCGGCACATTGGTAGGACGGATAATGTCTTTTACCCGGATATCATAGTAACTAACGGTACCGGTGATCATATCGTTAAGCAGCGATACTTTCACGCCGCCTTCCATCTGGTTGGCCTGCTCGGGTTTGAACGGCCTGCCGTTCGGGTTGGCGGTGGCTTTGTTGGTAAACCCGTTCTGGTAGTTGGCAAACAGCGATACCTTGTCTTTCAGCGGCTGGTATACCACGCCGAATTTAGGAGACAGGGCTGCCTGCGTGTAGCCGTTCTCGTACTTGCCGCTGACATCATTGTAGTTTCCCTTGTTGTCGAAGTAATCGATGCGTAAACCGGCTTGCACCAGCAGGTTGTCGGTGATGTTCAGCACATCGGACACATAAGCGCTATAGGTGTTGGTGATCAGGTTGATGGGATAGGTGAAAGCCAGTCCCTGCGCATCATATACCTTGTCGAGGTTTCTGCGGTTGAAGTCGCGATAAGTAGGAATATTTCCCTTGGCATAAATGGTATCGTAGGTGTTACCGCCAAAGAACTGGTTGGCCTTGTGGTGGAAGAAGTCGATACCACCCACAAAGCGGTTCCGCAGGCGGCCTATGTTAAAGTCGCTGTTGAAATTATGTTGCAGCTCTATCACGTTATCATGACTGTTGTTGGTAAACTGGTCATTACGGGAGATGTAACCGTTGCCGATGGCGTTAGGGTCTCCTTTTACTTCCGCATCCGTCAGCAGGTAAAAATAAGGCGAAGGCCCGTCAGAGTAGCTGTTGGTGCTGGTGATGTTCGTCTGCATGCTCCACTGGGAAGACAGGCGGTAGGTCATCTGCCCGAACAGGTTGGTGGAGCGGGAGGTCTGATACAGGTCGTTCATCGCGTAAGCGCGCTTGTAGTCGATATTCAGCTCGTCGGCCCGGTGGGTGCCCAGTTTGGACATTGGCTGCCCGGAAGAAAAGAAGAACGCGCTGAGACCGGTATTTTGTCCTGCCATATATTCCGCATCGAAATTAAAGGAGAGGCGGTCGTTGACGCGGTAGCTGAGGCTGGGGGCCACGGCTACACTTCTGTTGAAGCCATAGTCCTGGAAGGAGTTTTCGTAGTTGTAGGCCGCGTTGACGCGCATCAGCACGTCCCGGTTTTTATCGAGCGGGGTGTTGATGTCGGCGCTGAAGCGGTTGAAACCGAAGCTGCCCACTGCAAAACCGGCTTCGCCGCCGAAGTGGTCGTAAGGTCTTTTAGTGACACGGTTGATCAACCCGCCGTAGGTGCCCAGGTTGCTGCCAAACAGGGTGGCGGAAGGGCCTTTGATGACCTCTACTCTTTCCAGGTTGGAAGCGTCTATACGGGAGGTAACGTTGCCGGCTATACCGTTGCGCAGCTGGCTCTGTACCACGAAACCGCGCATGCTGTAATAGCCGCCGCCATCGCCGCCGCGGCCGGTAGCATCCCACATTTTGGTAACGCCGGTAGCGTTCTGCATGGCGTCATCCACGGAAAAGACCTGCTGTTGCTGCAACAGCTCTTTGGTGATAGTGGTATATACCTGTGGGTTCTCCAGGTTTTTGAGCGGTATTTTAGCAACATCGTAAGTGCTTTTACGGGTGATCCTGTTATGGCTGCCGGTCACCACTACTTCCTGCAACGCTTTACTGGAAGCTTCCAGCGTAAAGGAAACAGTGGCTGTTTTACCCTGTTGTACGGTGACTTCTTCTGTCACTGTGCTGTAGCCCGCGAGGGTGATCAGCAGGTGGTATTTGCCCGGTGATACATGACGGAACACAAAAGAACCATCTGCTTCTGTGGTGGTAGTGACATTAGGCTCTGCGAGCACGATCATGACGTCTGCGGCCGGTCTGGCGTCGGAGGTAAGCACCTTTCCGCGGATAGCGCCTGTTTTCTCCGTCTCCGGATCATTGGCGGATGCATTCAAAACAAATAATAACAGCAATCCCAGTGTGACGATCTTAGATATTACAATGCCATAGCGGCGTTCCATATTGAAATTTTTCACAAAATTGGGACGTAGCGGCCGCGGGTGTGTATCGGATCAGGAAAAATTATTTACGCAATCGGGAAATTAATCTTGTGCGTCTTTGGAAAAGAGACCGGGAGAAACGCCGAACTTCTTCTTAAACATCTTACTGAAATATTGTATGGACGAATAACCGAGTTCTTCAGCTACATGCTTTATAGGCACGTTGGACAGCAGTTGTTCCTTCGCTTGCAGGAGTTTGTATTCATTCACATAATTGATAATACTATCGTTGAATACCTCCCGGAAGCCTTTCTTCAGCTTGAACTCATTCAACCCGGAGAGCTTCGCCAGCTCGCTCAGGCTGGGCGGCGCCACGGCGTTGGCGATCAGGTAGTCCCGCACAAAATGTATCCTGTCCCGGTCGTAGGACGATTTTAAGGCGCTTTTGGTGTTGTTTTTCAGATGCTGGTCATACGCTTCTGCCTGCAATACCAGCAGCTCCACGCATTTGGACTGCAGGTACAGCAGTTTGAGCCCTCCCTTGTAAGGACAATTCAGCATACTATTGATACATTGCAGCATGGCCGCATTGGCCGGCACGCCCATATCAGACAGCTGCATATTTTCCCCGGCGATAATAGCGTCGCAGAAAGGCTGTAAGGCAGGTCCGCAGTCCTGTACAAGGCTCAGGAATTTTTCCCGGGTAAAGTGTATTTCGAAAAAACGAAAGGGGACATTGGGGTCGTATTCCGCTTTGCCGGAAAACAGGGGAGTGTAAAACATGTTCTGCCGGTTAGGCGCCAGCACCAGCGGCTTCCTGGAGTAGTGGTTGGTGATCACCCCTTTGCCGGACAGGATAAAGTGCAGCTCCACAATATCCCGGTAGCCCGGGGCTTCCATATCGAGGCAACGTTCCCGGATGCACATATCTCCATATACAACATAGATCTCCGGCAAAAGGATCTGCCGGAATTCAACATCCCCGAAAGGTAAACTGAACTTTTCTGTTTTTTCCCTTACCAGCAGCGGGTTGACATCGAAAAAACCGTCGAGGTCGCCCAGTTCCAGCCATGTGCCCGATGCGCCGCGAAAATTCATCCCCATACGACATGTTTATTAGACGGTGAGCAGATATAATCCGTATTGTATCAAAACAACTCCCGAATGTATAAAAAACGTGAAAGCAATTTCATCAAACTTTGCGAAGGCATACGCTCCAATCCGGAAAAAATCCGGGGGAAGCGTATTCACTCACTGTAAATCAGCCTATCATGAGCAGAAAGACGATACAAGCCGAACTGAAGGTAAAAAGAAAAACGACGATCACACCTCATTATATCAGGATCACGCTCACCGGTGATGAAGTGCCCCTTTTTGCCAACACCACCCCCGGCACGAACAACAAAATATTTATTCCCCCTGCGGGGATGAACAAGGTCCACTTCCCCGGTTTCGACGATGAGAAAAGACAGTGGATACATGCACCGGAAGACGTGCGTCCCGTTGTGCGTACCTATACGCACCGCGGCATGGATGCGGCCAGCAAAGAGATGTACATCGATTTTGTGGTACATGGCGACAACGGCCCTGCTTCCGCGTGGGCCATGCACTGTCAGCCCGGCGATGTGCTGGGCGTGGCCATGCACGACATGACAAAGGAGCTGTTCCCGGCGGCAGACTGGTATTTCCTGATCGGGGATGCCACCGCTATCCCGGTGCTGAGCGCCATCCTGGAAAGCCTGCCGGCCCATGCTAAAGGCCGCGCGCTGATAGAAGTACACAGCGAAGCGGATGCACAGGTGATCACCGCACCGCCGGGCGTTTCTATCGACTGGCTCTTCAACGACAATCCCGAAGCAGGCAGCTTACTCGCCTGTACGGCACGCCGCGAGCAGCTTCCGGCACCAGGCGTGTCAAAATTTGCCTATGTGGCGGCGGAGTTTTCCACCGTGAAAGCATTAAGGGAATATTTCCGCAAAGACCTCCGCTGGACCAATGATGAGCTGGACGCTTTCGCTTACTGGAAAGCCGGGAAGTCGGAAGATAACTCCGCTGCAGAACGTCATAAAGAAAACGAGCACTATGAAACAAAAGCCTAAATCGGGCGCCGCGCGCCTGCTGGAAATCGCCGGCAGTAAAAAGTACATGCTTTCCCTGTCGGCCCTGCTGGCAGTACTCTACGCCCTGTTATCGCTCATCCCTTATGTACTGGTCTACTATATCCTGAAGGCCATTACGATACCTCCGATAGACACAGCGCTGGTACAGCGTTATGTGATCTGGGGTGTGGCTGCTATGTTGGCAGCCAACGTGTTCCTGTATGCCTCCGGTATGGCCTCGCATACGGCGGCCTTCAACATCCTGTACGAGCTGCGGATGCAGATGGCGGCTAAACTGGCGAAACTGCCCCTGGGCTTCATCAACCGCAACAACTCCGGCGTGCTGAAGAAAATTATGGCGGATGATATTGAACGCCTCGAAAATTTTGTGGCCCACAGCATCCCCGACCTGGTGAAAGGGATTACGCTGCCGGTATTGACATTGGGGTACCTGTTTACGGTCGACTGGCGACTGGCATTGGTGAGTTGTATTCCCATTGTACTATTGGCGTTGATCATACCGATCATGTTCAATAAAAAACGGCTGGCGCTGATGACGGCCTATCATCGCTCTATTGAAGACATGAACACCGGCATTGTGGAGTTTGTACGCGCCATGCCGGTCATCCGCATCTTCGGTCACGACGCGGAGAGCTTCGAACGTTACAGCGGCAGGGTAGATAGTTTTTATAAGATGGTGACCCAATGGAACAAAGAGTCTTCCCCGCCGTTTGGCATATTCATGAGTTTCGCCAGCAACGCCACGCTGCCGGTGCTGGCCATGGGACTATACCTTTATTTCTCCCACGGGCTGCAGTTGTCAGTATTGTTGCTGTTCCTGCTGCTGGGCGTAGGATACATCCGTTCGTTGTTCTCCTTGTCCAGCCTGGGTTCGCAGCTGTCTGTGATCAGTCACGGCGTAAAGCGGCTGGATGAAGTGCTGTTCAGCGAAGAGCAACAGGCGGAAGGCACGGCGTTGCCGGGTGACAGCTATGATCTCCGGTTTAAACAGGTGACTTTTGGGTATGACGAAAACGCGACCGTGCTGCGCAATGTTACTTTCGACGTGCCGCAGGGGACCGTTACGGCCTTGGTGGGTCCTTCCGGGTCCGGCAAATCTACCATCGCGCAGCTGATTCCCCGCTTCTGGGATGTGCGGGAGGGCACCGTGTCCATCGGTGGCACGGACGTGCAACAGATGAAGCCGGAAGCGCTAATGCAACTGGTGTCTTTTGTGTTCCAGGATAACTTTATGTTCCGGCAAACGATCTACGACAACATCCGGATGGGGATGGACAAAACAGAAGCCGAGGTGGTGGCTGCCGCCAAAGCGGCACAGTGCCACGATTTTATTATGGCCATGCCGTTGGGATACCAGACGCCCTGGGGCGCCGGCGGCGTGCATCTGAGCGGCGGCGAGCAACAGCGCGTCCAGCTGGCGCGGGCCATTCTGAAAGATGCGCCGGTGATCGTATTGGACGAAGCCACCGCCTTCAGCGACCCGGAAAATGAGTTCCTGATACAACAGGCCTTCGGTAAACTGATAAAGCATAAAACCGTGGTGGTGATCGCGCATCGGTTGAGCACCATCACCAACAGCGACCAGGTGATTGTGATGGAACAGGGGAAGGTGGCAGGCCGCGGCACGCATGAAGAGTTATTACGGGACTGCGCACTGTATCAAAGAATGTGGGACGCACATACCCGTGCAAAATCGTTTGTCATTTAACAGCAAAAAATATGATCCGGAATCTACGCTATATTTTCAATGGGGCGCCGGCACTGGTGAGAAAAAGCCTGTTGCTCGAATGGTTTCACAGCCTGTTCGTAGCGGTGCCAACGGGTTTCCTGCTACTGGTCGTCCGCGAATTTTTTTCACCCGCGCCCGATCAGCAACGGCTATGGACATACGTGGCCATTATGACGGGACTGTTACTGGTGCAGTTGTTGGTGTCCGTGAGAACGTTCACCTTTACCAACAACATGACCTATACGCTGTCTACCATTTTACGGATGAAGCTGGGGCGTCACTTACAGAAGATCTCCATGGGCGCTTTCAGGCAGCGCGACCCGGGCGACCTGGCTTCCGTGGTGTTACAGGATGTGGCCAATTTTGAATTGATCTTCGGGCATACGGTCGGTAGCCTGATATCGGCGGTTTTTGCTTTTGTGATCGTGTCGGTGTTCCTGTTTATTACTGACTGGCGGCTGGCGCTCATTCTCTGGCTGGCGTTACCGTTGGTATGGCTGCTGGTAAAGGTGGCCACCTTCCTGATGCAGCGGCCGGGCGTGCAGCATATCGAGGCGCGCAATGCTACGGGCGCACGTTTCCTGGAGTATGTAACAGGTATCCGTCATATTAAGTCATACGGCATGACGGGAGAACGTTTCAGCACCCTGCAGCAGGCGCTGGATGATTTCCGTCGCGCCAGTATCCGTACCGAGGGTATTCCCGGTCCGTTTATCCTGCTGGCTGCCGCTGTGCTGGAAGCCTGTTTTCTGCTGATGATACTGGCGGGCGTACACTTTTTTGCAGGCGGCAGCCTGTCGGTGCCTGCACTGGTAGCGTTCCTGATTATGGGTTACCGGTTGTACGAACCGATTAAGATTGTGCTGGTGGATTACACTTTGCTG
The DNA here is from genome assembly GCF_946479755.1 of uncultured Chitinophaga sp. The sequence goes on from NZ_CAMLHC010000002.1 coordinate 522,029, forward strand.
CGGTATATGAATATCAGTATGGGCCGTATCGTGGAGGTGCTGGAAACACCGGTGCAGCAGGGCGGCCTTGCGGTACGGCCTGCCGGTGGCGATATCCGTTTTGAGAACGTGGACTTCTGTTACCTGCCCGGGCAGCAGGTATTGCACAATGTTTCGTTTCACATACCGGAGAAGTCGCTCACAGCGCTGGTAGGACCGTCAGGTTCGGGTAAAACGACCATCACTTCCCTGATCGCACGCTTCTGGGATGTGGACGGGGGAAGTATAAAAATTGGCGGCGCCGATATTCGTGACATGGAGCCGGCCGCCGTTTACAGCCTGATCAGCGAAGTGTTCCAGGAGGTGTATCTCTTTGACGACACTATTTACAACAACATCCGGTACGGAAACCCGCAGGCTACCTACGAGCAGGTCATCGATGCGGCTGACCGGGCGCTGGTGATGGAGTTTGCCTGGGAGATGCCGGAAGGTATCAACAGCAGGGTAGGGGAAAATGGCAACCGGCTTTCCGGTGGGCAGAAACAACGGATCAGCATTGCACGGGCATTGCTGAAAGATGCGCCCATCGTATTGCTGGATGAAGCGACCGCCTCGCTGGACCCGGAGAACGAGGTACAGATACAACAGGCGATCCAGCAACTGGTAAAGGAAAAAACGGTCATCGTTATCGCCCATAAGCTCAGTACGATCATTCGGGCCGATCAGATACTGGTGCTGAAAGACGGGCGGGTGCACGAAAGTGGCCGTCATGCCACGTTGCTGGAACGTAAAGGGCTATACGCAAAATTATGGGACATACAGCAACGTGCCGGTGGTTGGAAGCTGAATAAGGAAGCCGTTTATGAACAATCATCCGGCGGTAGTGTCGCCGCCGGATGATTAAAACAGCCATCACTTATACGGTGGTAGCAGCCACTGTTTGCCGCAGTTGGCGGGCAGCGGTTACCATGGCGATGAGCGCTTTCCGCGTTTCTTCCCAGTGGCGTGTCTTCAGGCCGCAGTCGGGGTTTACCCACAGCTGGTCTGCCGGAATAACAGCTTTGGCTTTCTCCATGAGGGCCGTCATCTCTGCTACGGAAGGCACACGGGGCGAGTGGATGTCATACACGCCGGGGCCGATCTCATTCGGATAACGGAACGCGGCGAAAGCGTCCAGCAGCTCCATCTGGGAGCGGGAGCACTCGATGGTGATCACGTCGGCGTCCATGTCGGCAATATGCTGGATGATATCGTTGAATTCTGAATAACACATGTGCGTGTGTACCTGTGTTGCATCTTTTACACCGCTGGCGGCTATACGAAAAGCACGCACCGCCCATTGCAGGTAAGCCTGCCAGTTTTCTTTTCTTAACGGAAGTCCCTCGCGGATGGCCGGTTCATCGATCTGGATGATTTTGATGCCTGCCTGTTCGAGGTCGGTTACTTCATCCCTGATGGCCAGCGCTATCTGTGTGCAGGTTTCGCTGCGTGGCTGGTCGTTCCGTACAAAGCTCCATTGCAGGATCGTCACAGGCCCTGTCAGCATACCCTTTACCAGTTTGTTGGTCAGGGACTGCGCGTAGGCCGACCAGTAGACGGTCATGGGTGTTTCGCGGTGCACGTCGCCATAGATAACGGGCGGCTTCACGCAGCGGGAGCCGTAGCTCTGTACCCAGCCGTTTTCGGTGAAAACGAAGCCGGACAGCTGTTCGCCGAAATATTCCACCATGTCGTTCCGCTCAAACTCACCGTGTACCAGCACGTCGATGCCGATTTCTTCCTGCCAGCGGATTGCCTTCTCCGTTTCTGTTTTCAGCAATGCATCGTATTGTTCCGGCGTGATCTCCTGTTTTTTAAGACCGGCACGCCAGGTACGCACTTCTTTGGTCTGCGGGAAAGAGCCGATGGTAGTGGTGGGAAACAGCGGCAGTTGCAGCGCAGCGCGCTGTTGCACCCTGCGTTGGGCGAAGGGATGCTGTCGTTGTGCATCAGCATCGGTTATTTGCGCGGTGCGTTGTTTTACTTTTTCGTTGTGGATCAGGGGAGATGTTTTCCTGCTGTCTATCGCTTTGATGTTTTCATCCAGCCTGGCTTTCGCGGCGGGTGACGGTGTGTCGCAGGACAGTTGTTGCAGGGTGACTACCTCGTCGATCTTCTGCCTGGCGAAGGCCAGCCATTGCTTGATTTCCGGCGTCAGCGTGCTTTCGTTGGTTTCCAGGCTGAGATCGCAGGGGGAGTGCAGCAGGGAACACGACGGCGCGATCCACACCCTGTCTGCCCCGATTTTATTGCTGGCTTCCCATATCAGTGAAAGGGAATGCCGGTAATCATTGATCCAGATATTCCTTCCGTCTACCAGTCCCAGTGAAAGCTGCAGTGTATCGGACAGCAACGGCGACGCAAGGATGTCGCCCAACTGGCTCGGGCATCTCACCAGGTCCAGGTGAAGGGTATCAACGGGCAGCTGCAGGGCTACCGGCAGGTTGTCCCCATAACATTCAAAATAGCTGGCGAGTATGATATGCAGATCGGGGAAGGTACTTCTGATGGCCTGGTAGGTGGTGGCGTATACCTGTCTTTCTTTATCAGAGAGATTGAGTGACAGGCAGGGTTCATCCAGCTGAATATAGCGTGCGCCGGCATCGTACAGTTTACCGATGAGCTGCAGATATACCGGTAATAGGCCATCTATTAACTCGAGACGGGAAAAATGCGCTTCTTTTTCCTTGCCCAGCAACAGGTAGGAGACCGGGCCTATCAGCACCGGTTTGGCATTGATCTGTAGCAGGCAGGCCTCTTTAAATTCATCGGCTGCTTTTTCGGAGAACAGGGAGAACTGTTGTGTGGCAGTGAATTCCGGTACAATGTAGTGGTAGTTGGTATCAAACCATTTGGTCATCTCCATGGCAGTGATATCGTGACCGTCCTGCTGGTAACCCCTTGCCATGGCGAACATCAGGTCGGTTGCGGACAGGGTCCGTTCGGTGATCAGCGGGACATACCGTTGGGGAATGGCGCCCATCATCAGGCTCATGTCCAGCACCTGGTCGTAGAAAGAGAAATCGTTACAGGGGATAAGGTCCATACCGGCCTGCTGTTGCAACAGCCAGTGCTGATGGCGGATATCGCGTCCTGTGGTTAATAAGTCAGCCAATGACTGTTTGCCTGCCCAGTAAGCTTCGCAGGCTTTTTTGAGTTCGCGCCGGCTGCCTATCCTCGGGTAGCCAAGATTGTGTGTACGCATCTGAAACTTTTAAAATGATAAAATCAGTTAAAAGTTCTTCGCAGCATTTCAGCATGTTTCGGAGAAGGAAGTGTTAGCAGAGCATAGACGGTCTCCCTGCAGGGCACAGGATGCCCACAGGTATACAGAGAGGAATCACTCGACGATCGCTTCAATCCACGAAAGCATTGTCAAATCCGGTAAGGCAGGTCTCCTGGCTTGTAACATTTTGCCGTCCTTCCCACCTTGCGGCAGTGGACATCGATTGGCAAAACCTTTTGGTTACTTACAGTTGCGGGACAGCTTGTGATTTACACACAATTCCCTATTAATTTACATGCAGTAAAACCTTATCCGGCTGATAAGAAATAAAGTAAGAACTGATCGGGTGCGAAAGTAGGTAATTTGGCAGAAAAAACATTTTTAAATGTTTCGCTGTTATAGAGGCGATATGATAACCCTTTTCTCACCCTCAAAATGTTCGAGTATGCCTTACTCTCCTTTGTTAATCAAACCTTTCAGAGATGAACTGACGGAAGTCGGTGTTCAGGAAATGCTGACCCCTGAAGCGGTAGACAAGGTCATGGCCCAAAGCGGCACCACGCTGGTGGTGATCAACAGTGTATGCGGCTGCGCCGCAGGAATGGCCCGCCCCGCTATCAGGAAAGTGATGGAAGACAGCAGTATTAAAAAGCCGGACCGGGTGGTATCCGTATTTGCCGGCCAGGACCTGGAGGCTACCGCACGCTTCCGCAACTACATCGCCGACATTCCTCCTTCTTCCCCGTCCATTGCCATGTTTAAAGACAAGGAGCTGATTTTTTTCCTTCCGAAGCACCGGATTGAAAGCCGCGACGCTGGTAGCCTCGCGGAGGAGCTGACGGCAGTCTTTGAAGAGTTTCTTGCAGTGTAAAAGAGGGGCCGGATCATCACGATCCGGCTCTTTTATTTTTATGGGGAGAAAATTTTCCCTCACCGGAATCTTTTCTCCCGTATTGCCGGAGATGGCCATGGTTGCTAATTTGCTGTATCGTTCAGTAAATAATAGTATCATGACAGGAGCAGATAAAATCACCGTCATCGGTTTGGGCGCTATGGGCGCCGCTATCGCCGGCGCTTTGCTGGCAAAAGGATTTAATGTTACCGTATGGAACCGCACGCCGGAAAAGGCCGCGCCGCTCGTGCAGCAAGGCGCTATGCTGGCCCCCGGTCCTGCGGCAGCCATCGCCGCCAGCCCGGTGACGATCGTATGTGTATCTGATTATCACACTGCCGCAAAAATATTGGATATGACAGGTGTGGCTGCCACCCTGAAAGATCACACGCTGATACAGTTGAGCGCCGGCACCCCTAACGATGCCCGTTCCCTGGACGCCCGGCTGCGTGCGGAAGGTGCGCATTGCCTGCATGGCGGCATCGCCGCCTGGCCACGGCAGATAGGCACAGCAGCGGCCATGATCACCGCTTCCGGCGACAAGGCCGTTTTTGACCGGCAGCTTCATGTGTTAGAAGCGCTGGCCGGCACCGTGAACTTCGCCGGTGAGGAGCCTGGCATTACAGCGACCTTAACGACCGCCGCTATGGCTTACCTGGCGGGCAACTGGATAGGCTTCTGCTACGGTGCGCTCATCTGCGAAAAAGAAGGACTGAAAGTGGATGATTTCGGGCAACTCATGGAAGGCTTTACGCCCATGCTGGCCGCGGAAGTACGGCATATGGGCGAGGTGATCCAACATAACCGCTTCAGCCATCCGGAAAGTACCATCAATACTACCGGGCTGGACCTGCAACTGCTGCTGCAGCATACCCGGGAGGCAGGTCTTCACAGCGCCTTGCCGGCACTGGCGGCCGGTATTTTCAATAAAGCTATTGCAGCAGGCTACGGCAAAGAAGAACACGCCGCTATTATCAAAATCCTGCGTCAGCACGAATCATGACTGCTCCTGTAAAAAAGTGCAGGAGCCTTCCTGGTAGGAGGCATTATGACGGTGGATATAAGCTTTGTGCCGGTGGCCCCAGTCCTCCAGCGTCCGGATAACCGGCAGCACGCTTTCGCCCACCTCCGTAAACCAGTATTCTACCCTGGCCGGGGTTTCCGCATATATTTTTTTGTAGATGATCCCGTATGCTTCCAGCTCTCTCAGGTGCGCATTGATGATACGCGGGCTGACGGCGTGCATCACCCGGTGGATAGCGCTGGGCCGCCGGATACCGTCCATGATGCAGGTCATGATCCAGGCTTTCCATTTGCCGCCTATCACCTTGAGGGTTACGGCCAGGCCGCAATCCAGCAGTTCCGGTATTTTCTTTTCGTACATAAAGGAAAGGTTTCCGTAAAGTTACGGTATCGGCGGGAGGGAGGTGGCAGGGAAAAATTTATCCCTGTGGCTTTCTTCGGCCCTGAACAACTGCGGGTCCAACCGGGATAGCCCCAGCTGGCGCTCCAGTTCCACGGAAATCTGCTGCTGTGTCAGTACGCCCTGCGGCAGTAGGAATATCCCTTTGAACAGGCAACAGGCATCGGTGACGGTCAGGGCAAATAAACAATAACCGTGCGGCATACCATCCCTTTTGGGATAGTAGCGGTTTTCATACACGATGATCTCCGGATGCAGTAGCGGGAAGTTATATTCACTGCAAACGAGCGATCCCCCTTCCAGGTAGAAATGATGCCGGAAGCCCCAGGCCTCGTATTGATGAATGAGGTAGCACAATTCCCGCTCTATGTTGTCATATTCGTTTGTGGAGTGCATCGCAGGTGGTGTTGTGATCATAGTAGTTGTCCCGGTACGATGACGTACCGGGACGACTCGTTTTAAACAATTAGTGTTTCTGGCCATATACCACCAGTGAAGCCTTTGCCAGTGTGGCGAAGTGCATGTTAAAGCCCGCCAGCGCCGGTGTGGCCTCTTTGCCCAGCGCGAGTTTTTCGCTGAGGGCGTGTACGGTGATCAGGTAACGGTGCGCCGGTCCGTCATTGGGCGCTGCACCGATATAGCCGGGCACACCCGCGTCCGTGTTGCTTTGTACCGCTCCTTCGGGCAGCAGGCCTTTCGCCGGATCACCGGCGCCTGCGGCCAGCTCACGGATGTGAGCGGGGATATTAAACACTACCCAGTGCCAGAAGCCGCTGCCGGTGGGAGCGTCCAGGTCGTAGATAGTAACGGCGAAACTTTGGGTGGCTTGGGGTGCATGCTCCCAGTACAGCTGGGGTGACTGGTTGTCACCGTTATAACCCATGCCGTTTGCATAGTGTTTATTGGCCAGCTGGCCGCCCAATTCGTGGCTCTTTAATGTAAAGGATGTTGCTGTTGCCATGATCTTTCTTTTTGTTTGAGTGATAAGGCAAAGGTAGCTGCGGGGACAGGCGGCAAAGGATAGGTAACCGGTCAAAAACTATCGCTAAACGTTCAATTTGATAATTGATATTGTTTGGGAGTGATACCGTAGATCTGTTTGAATGACTGGATAAAACTGGAGAGGTTTTCATACCCCAGTTCATAATAAATTTCGCTGGCCTTGCGATTGTCCTGCCGCAGCATGGTGGCTGCCCGTTCCATCTTTTTTTCCAGCAGCCAGCGGTTAGGACTGTTGCCATAGATACGGGCAAATTTACGCTTGAAAGATGACAGGCTCATATTGCAAAGGAACGCCAGTTCTTCCACCGTGATATTGTTGTCCATATGCGAGGTGACTGCCTGCCGGAGCATCAGTTCATCGTTGGCGGCGGTATGCATATGCCTGATCTGCTGCATCTGTTCAGGATAATGGATAGCGAGATATAAAAACAGCTCTTCCAGCTTTACCCGTTGCAGGTCGGGGTGGATGGGCGCTGCGCCTTGCAGCATATAATCCAGTGAATGAATGAAATTCACCAGGAACGCGTCTTTCTCAAACAATACAAACGGCCGGGCGCCCGCTGCCGGTGCGGATGTTGCTGTCAGCGAAGGATGGCGGTCAAAAAAATCAGCCGCCATGCTACTATCGAACAGCAGCAGGATACTGTGATACGGTGCATCGGGAGCAGCCAGTTTCTCGCTCATCAGGCAGTTGCCCGCTGCTAACATGATAAACTGGTGCGGTCTCACCGCTACCTGTGTACCCGCAAAATGAACGGTTTTTTCGCCTTCCAGCAAAAAGGTGAACATATGTTGCTGCAGGGTGATCTTAGCCCTGACAGCAGGCTTATGGGTGCGGTGGCGGAGGATGGATAGAGCATGTTCGTTCATAATCGAAGGTATGATAGCAATGCCGGTGATGGCATAAAGTTAGGGTATTCCTGCATTTTTTCCGGCAGCACGAAAACGATGGTGGTTTTGAGGTTAGGCGTTTTTTTACTAATTTCCGCCTCTGAAATGGGTTTGTTAACCAACTCCCCAATGTTTAATTATTAATAAGAATCATGAGGAAAATCACCAATCGGGCTAGTGTATGCGTAGCCGTTACAATTGGACTGCTGTCATGCAAAAGCCACCAGCCATCCCAGTTTGTAAAGGATTTTGTCAAAGAGTTAGACGGTAAAAGCCTGGAAGAGGCCCAGGCACGCCTCGAAGATGAGAGTGCCAATGTGGGCGCCTATCTCAGGTTTGTGGATACTTTTAAAGACGACGAGAAACCAAAACATTTTAAGCCGGAAGAGGAGAAAGAAGGAACGCCTTTTACCATCATCGGCGACGCGCAGATGGAGGCAGGTTATCAGCTGGCCCTGACCAACGTTGGTTTTAACCAAAGCTATCACCGTACCTACAGCGTACTGCGACCGGATGGACCTTCCCTGCGTAAAAGCCTCATAGAGAACCCTGTTTTTACGGCGAAAGAAATATATTTCCATGACGGGACTAAACAGTCCGTTACATTGGACCTGAGCGAGTCCGGGCGGTTGACTTCTCTCAAGACGGTGGACAGTATGCTGGTAGAAGCCGAATATAATTACCCGGTAAAAACGGCTGTCATCGCGCTGGAAGGCAAGGGCGACTCGAAAAACTATAAAGGGGGTAGCCTGAAAGTGATGCGCATCGAAGATAACTTCGTTCGGGTGAAAATGGGAAAAGATGCTTATAAGGACTTTCTCGAAATGGAAGCCTTCAATAAAGACGGTAAGCTCCTCAGCCGCAGCAGCTACACCAAAGCGCCGGAAGGAGGCGAAAACATTGTCGCGCTGATGAAAGACTATCAAAAAGTAGTGGAACGGTTCGTAAAGAAACTGGAGAAAGGAGAATACAAGGACATCGCGGCATTGCAGAAAGATATCCTGGAAAAGATGCCATCCGCCACTCCTTTCGATGATGTGGAGGAAGGCAATATCGACGCTTATTACCAGGGAAATGTGGCGAAGGTTAAAATACATCTCAAAGACGAGAAAAAGGAAGGCAAAAAATCCCTGGTATTGCGTAACCTCGAGCCTAACTATACCGGGCTGCTGCTGGTAGAGGACGCAGGTACCCATAAAGCCGGGTTTATATCCGCTGCTACCGGTAAAACAGTGATTCCCTTTAATTACCAGGAGATGCATGAGATCACGCCCTGGTTCTTTGGGACCAAAGATGCCTCCGGGTTTCATTATTTCCGGCTGGACACTGCTGCCAAACAGCTGGTGGCCATCAATGAGCACGTGGAATTCCTGACATCGGAACTGGTGAAAGTGGCCCCTAACAAGCAGGAGGAAAGTAAGTTCGGTGTAATGACGAACGCCGGCCAGCTGCTGCTGCCTATGGAGTTTGACGACGTGACCATCGACACTGCTACCAACCTGATATTTGCCAACAAAAACAGGGACGACTGGCCGCTGGGTGGTATGACCATCATCTATGACAATACCGGCAAACAAATAGCAGGACCGTATAAAATCCACAACGCTTTTACACATGGCCTGCTGCTGGTGAAAGATATCAACGAAAATGCTTTCTTTATCAATCCTCAGGGCACAAAGGTGATCGACCTGAAAGGATATTATAATATTGAACCCTTTACGGAAGGCCTGGCCTCCATGGAAAATGAAACCGGTAACACCGGCTTCCTGAATACACAGGGAAAGGTGGCCATCCCGTTTGAATACCGGTCAGCGACAACGTTTAACCAGGGCATCTCCATGGTGGTGCGCACCACCATTAATAATGTAGACGAGGCTGCGCTGATCAATACCTCCGGAGCGGTAGTAGTACCGTTTGCGGCTTCTCCCGATACCGATACAGACAACGATGGACCGTATAGGATATATACCCTGCAAAACAAAAAGTTCGATGCATGGGGCAAGGAACTAAAGAAATAATGCAGTAAGCATCACAGAAAAACGGGTTGCAGCTCCTGCAGCCCGTTTTTTTATTGTCCGGACCGGCCCACAATCATGTAAATGTTTCTGAAAATTGTATAACATATCCCGGGCAGCTTGTAAGATTTTTGCAGAAACTCCATGATTGGGTCTTATGCTGAGTAATTATAAGGTTTTCATCAAAGGGATGGTCTGCGACAGATGTATCCTTACCATCAGGGATGCTTTCCGCGACCTCGATATCCCGGTTGTGAATATCAGCCTGGGAGAAGTAACGACCGTATCTGCCCTGTCGGCGCCGGATATTGCAGCTCTTGGAAAAAGCTTGTCCGCGCTGGGCTTTGAGCTTCTTGAAGACAGGAAAACCAAACTGGTGAGAGATATCAAAATGCTGGTGGAGCAGGTGTATTCCGGGAACTATGATTTCCCCGATCACTTTCGTTTTTCCGATGTGGTGGTCCGTACGCTCAACAGGGACTACGATACGGTGAGCAGTATATTCTCCGCCGCCGAAGCCACTACACTGGAGAGATACATTATGGAGTACCGCATAGAAAAAGCAAAGGAGCTGCTGGTATATACCGATGAAACCCTGGCAGATATGGCCTACCGGCTGGGCTTCAGCAGCGCGGCGCACCTGTCGCGCCAGTTCAAAGCCACCACCGGCCTGAATACCTCCTGGTTTAAAGAAATCCGCAAAACAAAACTATCCCTTTCACATAATGAAACTCCCCTGTCTTAAACAATACCCTTATGGAAAAAGTCAGCGTAAAAAATATGGTGTGCAGCCGTTGCATCCTGGTGGTGACACAGCAGGTAGCGCCGCTGAATGTAGGACTGCAGCAGGTGACGCTGGGCGAACTGATCTTCAAAAATAAAATCACCGTGGAACAAAAAGACCTGGTAAGAAATACGCTGATGTCTTTCGGTTTTGAAGTGATCGACGACGAGAAAATGAGGATGGTGGAAAGGATCAAACATATTATCATCAACCTGGTACATCACCAGGAAGAAGGCATGAACAATAATCTCTCAGAGATCCTGAGTGCCGACCTGCACTGTGTTTACAATTACCTGTCCGGCATTTTTTCGGAAGTCACCGGTAAAACGATCGAAAAATATTACATCGCCCAGAAGATTGAACGGGCGAAGGAACTGCTGGATTATGACGAGCTGACGTTAAGCGAAATAGCGCACCGCCTGAACTATTCCAGCGTTGCTTACTTAAGCAACCAGTTTAAAAAAGTGGCCGGGCTGGCCCCGAGTGTGTATAAACAACAGAAGAGCGAAAGACGGACATCACTCGATAAACTATAATTAGTTCAAAGCCCCCGGCAAGGTAAAAGGTTTGGTGTATGCCAAACCTTTTTTTATTTCCCTGCGGTGGTATAAAATCTTACAAACCTTTAGGCCTATAGTATAATAGCCAGGGCTGTTGCCGGATCTACATTTGTGGTCAAAGAAAACAATAAGCATTCACATCAATCAAAATGTTATGTTTCGAATTCCCATTAATCCGATCCTGCTCTCACTGGCTGTTTCAGCAAGTTTTCTTACTGCATGCAGCAGCGGCAAGTCTGCACCGCAGCAAGCTGCAGCGGCGCCTTCACCGGCGGTCCCCGTCGACATAGTGCTGGCACATGAGGAAACGCTGCAGCAGCATGAAAGCATTACCGGTACCACCCTTCCTTTCCGGGAAGTCACGATCAGAAGCGAAGTTCCCCAGCGTATCCTGCAGGTAGGCTTCCAGGACGGGGCGCATGTAGCCCAGGGGCAGCTTTTATATAAACTCAATGACGCTGACCTGCAGGCGCGGCTGAAACAGCTTTCAGCAGAATTGCAGCTGGCGGCGCTCAATGAAAAACGGCTGGCTGACCTGCTTAAAACCGAAGCGGTAAGGCAGCAGGAATACGACGAAGTAGCCACGAAGCTGAATATGTTGCAGGCACAGAAAGAAATACTGCAGGCAGAGCTGGCGAAAACAGCCATCCATGCGCCTTTCTCCGGCAGCATCGGCATCACCAAAATGGTGGCCGGCGCGTATGTAACGCCGAACGTTGAGCTGGTCAGCCTGCAAGACCTCGCACAGATCAAAATCAACTTCGCGGTACCGGAGAAATACCTGCCGCTGATCCAGGTTGGCAGCACCGTGCATTTCACAACAGGGCTCTCCGCCGATCAGTATACCGCTACCATCAAAGCCACCGAACCCGGTGTGGACGCTGACAACAGGAGTATCATCGTGCAGGCGGTAGCAGCCAATCCCGGCGGTAAACTGAAAGGAGGGCTGTCGGCCAGGATTTTCTTCTCTACCACCGGTGCAGACACCAAAGGCGTTACCATCCCTACGGAGGCGCTGATACCTGGCGGCAACGGTTACGCTGTTTTCGTGAAAAAAGGCGGAGCGGCTAAAATGTCGCCGGTAGTTATCAGCAGCAGAACGGAGACACATGCCGTAATCACTTCCGGCCTGGCAAACGGGGACAGTGTGATCGTCTCCAACATCCTCCGGCTGGGCGATGGCGCGCCCGTACAGGCTGTGGTATCCAAATAAGACTTCAAATCACTTACGATCATGAACTTACCAACACTAAGCATAAAAAAACCTGTACTGGGATGCGTCTTCTCCGTCCTGATTATCATCCTGGGACTGGTAGGGTGGAAGAACCTGGGCATCCGGGAGTTTCCGCTGACGGAAGCGCCGGTCATCTCCGTCGTCACTTTCTATCCCGGCGCCAGCCCCGATGTGATCGCGTCCAAAATCACCAGGCCCATAGAAGAGTCGCTGGCGGAAGCGGGCGGCGTACGCACCATCTCCTCTGAATCGAGAGAGCAGGCCAGCGTTATCTCCGTGGAATTCAACCGCGACGTGGACCTGGAAGATGCCTTAAACGACGTGCGCGACAAGGTCGCGAAATCCCGTAACCAGCTGCCGGCAGACGTGGACCCGCCTATTGTGGAGAAAGCCAGTTCTGCGGACAACCTGGTGGCTTTCCTCGAAGTGGAAAGCGATACCAAAGATATTAAGGAAGTGAGCCACCTCGCTTCTACCGTCATCAAAGACCGTATGCAGTCTATTCCGGGCATCAACCGGGTAGCGGTGGTAGGCGAGCATAAATATGCCATGCGCCTGCGTTTTGACCCGGTGAAACTGGCCGCTTACCGGCTGACGCCGGAAGATATCCGCCACGCGCTGCTCCGGGAGAATATGGACCTGCCCTCGGGAAAAATAGAAGGCAGCACTACAGAACTGAGCGTCCGCACCATGGGGCGCCTCACCACCGCTGCTGAATTCAATGAGATGATCATCAAACAATCCGGTACTTCCGTTGTCCGCTTAAAAGACATCGGCTATGCGGAACTGGGAGAGCACAACGAACGTACGGCCATCATCAATGAAACCGGTAATGCCAACCGCATCGGTATAGGCATCGCCATCCAGATCCAGCGCGGCGCCAACGCCATCGAAGTGGTGGATGAATTCTACCGCCGCCTGGAACAGCTACGCAAAGAAATCCCGAAAGACTACCGGCTGATCGTTGGTTTTGATTTCACCAAACCTGTCCGCGAGTCCATCAAAGAAGTGGAAGAAACGCTGTTCATCGCCTTCGCGCTGGTAGTACTCATCATTTTCCTGTTCCTGAGAGACTGGCGCTCTACTATTATCCCGGTGCTGGCTATCCCGGTGTCGATCCTGTCTGCGTTCTTTATCATGTACATCGCCGGTTTCTCCATCAACGTACTAACGCTGCTGGGACTGGTGCTGGCCATCGGGCTGGTGGTGGACGATGCGATCGTGGTGCTGGAAAACATCTACAAGAAAGTAGAAGAAGGCATGACACCAATACAGGCAGCCTTTAAAGGATCAAAAGAAATTTACTTCGCAGTGATTTCCACCACGATCACCCTGGCGGCGGTGTTCCTGCCTATCGTGTTCATGGGCGGTATCAGCGGGCAGCTGTTTAAAGAATTCGCCATCGTGGTGTCCGGCTCTGTACTGGTATCAGCGTTTGTAGCCCTCACGTTGTCGCCGATGCTGAGCGCCTACCTGTTGAAAAGGCAGGAGCGGCCCAACTGGTTCCAGCGCACTACGGAGCCCTTCTTTATCCGGATGAATAACGGTTACGCCTGGTTGTTGAAACGATTTATGAAAGTGCGCTGGATGGCCTGGGTGGTCCTGCTGGGAGGCGGCGCGGTGATCTACCTCGTCGGTAAAAAACTGCCTTCTGAGCTCGCGCCTGTGGAGGACCGGTCCAATATGAGCCTGATCGCGATAGCCCCGGAAGGCGTATCGTTCGACTATATGAAAAAACAGATGACGGAAGTAGGCAAGTACGTCAACGATTCCACGGAAGGACTTTATCAGACTTATTCCATGGTGGCGGTTTCTTTTATCCCTGCGCCGGCGCCTACCAGTTTCGCGGTGCAGAGCATCTATCTGAAAGAGCCTAAAGACCGTAAAGCATCCGTGCAGGACCTGTATAATCAGTATGCTGCCGCGTCTGGTAATTTCAGGGGACTGTTATTGTTCCCTTATCTGCCGCCCACCATCGGTACCCGTTATGGCGGTGGTATGCCGCTGCAGTTTGTATTGCAGGGCCCCACGCTGGACACGGTGTCTGCGGCGCTGAATAAGTTCCTGCAGGCAGCACGGCAAAGCCCTAAGCTGATGTTCGTGGATGCCGACCTGAAAATCAACAAACCGGAATTACAGATCAGCATCGACCGGCAGAAAGCAGCGCTGATGGGCGTTTCCATCCAGGAAGTGGCAAGAGCGCTGCAGCTTTCGCTGTCAGGGCAACGGTATGGTTACTTCCTGCGCAACGACCGGCAGTATGAAGTGATCGGTCAGCTGGAGCGGGAAAACAGGAGTAAGATCAGCGATCTTAAAACCATCTATGTAAAATCTACCGGTGGGGAAATGATTTCGCTGGATAACCTGGTCACTATTAAAGAGAGTATCAGTCCTGCGTCTATCTACCGCTACGATCAGTACACTTCTGCCACCGTATCGGCAGGACTGGCGCCGGGGGTAAGCCTGGCCGAAGGTATTGATGAGATGAAACGCATTCAGCAGGACGTGCTGGGCGCTAATTTCAAAACCTCGCTGGCGGGGCAGTCGAGAGACTACGAAGAGAGCCAGGGCAATATCACTTTTACGCTGATACTGGCGCTGCTGTTGATCTACATGATCCTTGCCGCGCAGTTTGAAAGCCTCCGTGATCCGCTGATCATTATGCTGACAGTGCCCGTGGCCGTGACAGGCGCGTTGCTGAGCCTCGACTGGTTCAGCCAGAGCCTGAACGTATTCAGCCAGATCGGTATTATCACGCTGGTAGGGCTGATCACGAAGAACGGCATTCTGATCGTGGAATTTGCCAACCATCTGAAAGACACCGGCCTTTCAAAATTCGATGCCGCTATCCAGGCGGCGGAGCAGCGTTTCCGTCCCATCTTAATGACGTCCCTGGCGATGATCTTCGGCGCGTTGCCGATCGCGATGACGCACAACAGCCGTCAGTCGCTGGGTATCGTTATCGCCGGCGGGCTGATCTTCGCCGGTATCCTGACGCTGTTCATCATTCCCGCTGTTTATTCTTATCTGTCCGGCAGCAAACGCCGGAAAGTGGTAGAAGAAGAGCCGGACCCGGTGGTGACCACCGAAGAAGTGGAATATGCCGGTTGATTTTTTAAAAACAACATCATGAAACGAAGTAATCTCATTATACTGCTGTTGCTGATTGCCCTTCACGGCAGTGCGCAGACAGCAAAACGAATCAGTCTCCCCGAAGCATTGTCGCTGGCGGCAACGGGCAACCGGCAGCTGCAGATTCAGGCGCTGGAAGAAGCTTACTGGAAGGAGGTCACCAGGGAAACAAGGAGCCTGCTGCTGCCCAATGTGGCGGCGGGCGCCAGCTACCAGCGGTATTTCGACCGGCAGGTCATCTTCCTTCCCGGTTCTTTTGTGGGCAATGCCAAGCCGGTACAGGACGTGGCCGTAGGCGGCAAGAATGCGTTTAACGGCCTGGTATCTGCCAGTCAGCCTATACTCAACGAAGGAGCGTGGCGGCAGACAAAGGCCGCGGCTTATGACGAAAAAATCCAGCGGGAGAAAACGGCCGACCTGAAAGGCAACCTCGGCACACAGATATCCATCGCTTATTTTGACATGCTGCTGATGCAGTCCCAGCTGGCACTCCACCAGCAAAGCCTTGAGCGCAACGAGAAAGCGCTGAAGGATACCCGTTCGCTGTTCGCGCAGGGCCGCAGCCTGAAGCAGGATACCCTCCGGGCTTTTATTGCCGTGGAAAATTTACGGTCATCGATCTCTTATCTGCACAATAACCTCGAGGTGGCAGGCATACAGCTGAAAAGGCTGCTCGGCATCGACGACAGCACCGCGCTGGAACTGTCAGACACCCTTGCCGCCGAAATGCCGGCTACAGGCGCTTATGCGCTGGAAGACGCGATGGCTACAGCGGTAGCACGCCGCAATGACATGGCCGCGCAAAAACTGCTGACCGAAAAGAGCGTGCTGGACATTGCGGTGGCGAAAGCCGAAAGGCTGCCGCAGATCACCGCGGTAGGCCAGTACCAGCTGCAGGCGCAGGCAGATAATTTCAGACTGGGCCAGTATGCATGGCCGCCTACTTCTTTCGTAGGGCTACAGATCGCCATGCCCATCTTTACCGGCAACCGGCTTAAAGCCAAAATCAGCCAGGCCGGTATCCGGAAGCAACAGGAAATGATCGGGCAGGATGATCTTCAGCAGTCTGTCAGAACAGAGCTGGCGTCGTTGCTGTCGCAGTGGAAAGAAGCCAATGAGCAGCTGCGGATACAGCAAAGGACGGTGGAGCTGGCGCAGATCAGCTACGGTATGATGGACGACCGGTACCGGAACGGCCTCAGCACCCGGCTGGAATTAACGGACGCCGAGCTGGCGCTCACGCAGGCCAGGCTCAATCATTTGCAGGCGATCTACCTCCATAAAGTAGTTCATGTACGGCTGCAACGGGCACAGGGACTGCTGCAGCTGCCGTAATACATTCACACAAAAATATTCGATCATATGATTTCAGAAACAATCGTTGTTCCCATACAGGCTGCCTACAAAAAAAGGTGGGCAGCCCTTTTTGTACTCTGCATGGCGGAATTCATCGTCATCATGGATACGTCTATCATCGGGGTGGCGCTGCCGGCTATTAAAAGCGACCTGGGGTATTCCCAGTCCGGGCTGCAATGGATCTTCAATGCTTACGTGATTTTTTTCGGTGGTTTCCTGCTGTTGGGCGGAAGGCTGTCCGATTTGTTCGGCGCCCGTAAGATATTTATGTGGGGTTTTGCCATTCTCTCCGCGGCTTCGCTGCTGGCGGGCGTGGCGTGGTCTGAGGCTTCGCTGAACGTGGGCAGGGCGTTGCAGGGGTTGGGATCTGCCCTGATAGCGCCTTCGGCGCTGACGCTCGTGCTGACGAAGTTCACGGACCCGAAAGAGCTGAATAAAGCGCTCGGCTTCTGGGGCGCTTCGGCGGCAGCCGGTGGTTCGGCGGGCGTATTTCTTGGCGGCGCCATCACGCAGTGGCTGTCATGGCATTGGGTGTTCCTGATCAACATTCCTATTGGTTTGATTGTGCTGGCGCTGAGCCCTTCGCTGTTGCTGAAAGGCACGCACCGTAAGGGGAGCATCGATCTGGGTGGTGCAGTACTGGCCACGGCGGCGTTTGTGCTGATGGTATACGCCATCGTGGCCGCCGAGAGCGCCGGCTGGCAGTCGGTGCAGACATGGGGTTTGCTGGCGTTGTCGGTAGTGCTGCTGATAACTTTTGTGGCGTTACAGAAGAAGCGGAAAGAGCCGCTGATGCCATTATCGATTTTTAAGGCGTTTAATCTTTCTGCCGGTAACATCGTGATGGCGCTGATGGCGGCGGCGTGGATACCCCTATGGTTTTTTCTGAACCTGTATTTGCAGCAGGTGCTTCATTTTCCGGCTTTCAACAGCGGGCTGGCATTACTGCCGATGACCATCACCATTATGTTGTTTATGGTGATCATCACCGGGAAGCTGATGGCGAAGTTTGGTATCAAGCCTAACCTGGTGGGCGGTTTGCTGGCGTTGGCAGCGGCGCTGTTTCTTTTCAGCATGGCGCCTGTCAACGGCAGTTTTATGACACATGTATTGCCGGCATCGTTGTTAGGCGCTGTGGGAATGTCGCTGGCTTATATCCCGGGAACGGTGGCGTCCATATCCGGCGCGAAGCCCGAGGAATCAGGACTGGCTTCCGGCCTGGTGAACACCAGTTACCAGATCGGTTCCGCACTGGGGCTGGCAGTGATTGTGGCGATATCCTCGGCAAAAACCAGTGTACTGAAAGTAGGGGAGATGAGTGATGTAGAAGCGTTGAACGGCGGCTTTCAGACAGCGTTTCTGGCTGCGGCAGTGGTGAGCCTGGCAGGAGCGCTGGTGGCTGCCGGGGCGATAAAGAAAGCGCCGCAGGCGTGATCTGTAAAAAATGCTTGCCTTACAGGCAAAACGACGGAAGCGAAAAAGGCTGTCTTTTTTAAGACAGCCTATGTTGTATAAATAGCCCTTGTAAAGGGCCAGAGTATATTATATAGTTGTTGAATTTATATTATTTTTTTTATTAATAATCAGTTTTTTATGAATGTTTTAGGTAAGGATGAAAAGAAGACACAGGACATCTTTTGATGGAAATATGGGTCTGGCTATGTAGGTAGTTTTTGGTAATTTTATTGGAGTTTTTGAGTGTGAAAAAATTAACAATGACAGTTTTAGAACAGGAAATAGCCATCCAGAAGAAGAAGTTTGCTATCACAATTGAGCAGATCAGGAAGCGCAATTTCGCCAAGAATCTGCCATTCTTGATTTTGTCGGATAAACTACCAGAAGGACAAGGCTTTTATGAATATGCAGATGGGCATATAGAAATTCAGGAAGTCTATACCAAAGGTGCAGATATCGAAACAAAATTTATCCGTAATTTATCTGAAACGGAGGCGGAGGAAGTACGCAAAAACTTTATGCGCAAAAATGGATTACACTAAGCCTACATTGCTTGTTATCTCCGGCCCCAACGGCGCGGGAAAGTCTACCCACATTGAATCCATGTTACCCGAATTGTTTGATGGTGTTCCCCCTTTTGACGAGATTTAACCCGTACAGGATTTGAAAACGAACTTCAGGGAAGAGGATTAACTCCGGAAGAAGTTAATAGTCAGTCCTCCTCCATGATGGAAGCTCACCTTTCGACCAAAATTAATGATGCTATTATCAGGAAGCAACATTTTGTGCTGGAAACACCTTTGTCTCATCCTGATTATTGGAGGTATATTGACCGTTTTGAGAGGAGTGGTTATCAGATCCAGTTAAATTATTTGTGTCTGGATACGATACAACATTGTGAACAGCGTGTAAGGCAGCGTGTTCGGGAGGGAGGGCACGCGGTAGATGCGAGGACGATCAAAGGAGTATATGAACAAAATTTGAAGTTCATCAATGATTATTTTGATACATTTAAAGTAATCTGCTTATACGATGGTATGGCAATGCCTGTTTTACTCGTGAAGATGCAGGACGGAGCAATAATTATGGCTGACAAAGATGCATTGAAAAAAAATTGGTTGAAAAAGGGATTACCAGCAATTAGTCGTCTTGTCAACCATTTTTTAAAAGCTAAGGAGAGGTCTGGAAAATAATCTTTCATATACGCAAAAAAAAGCACCGCGAAACGGTGCTTTTTAACTGGTGAAAATATACTATCCTTTCAAAAACACCCTTATCCTTTCTGCGATCTCCACCACATATTCTTCCAATGCAAAGTGCCCGGTGGGATAAAAATGTATTTCACTTTCAGGCATATCTTTTTTGAAGGCAAGTGCCCCAGGCTTCAGGAACACAGGATCATTTTCTCCCCAGACGATCAGTACTTTCGGCGCCAGTTTCCGCAGGGTTTGTTGCCATTGCGGGTATTCAGCGATATTGAAGCGGTAATCGTATTTGAGCTGGTACTGGATCTCTTTGTTGCCTGGCCTGTCCATCAGCAGCTGATCGAGCTGGTAGCCTTCCGGGGCGATCCTGGACGGATCGCTGACACCGTGCAGGTATTCAAATTTGGTGTATTCCAGTTCGAACGCCTGGTAGACTTTAGCGCGGGAGGCTTCTGTGTTTTCGTCGATGTTTTTGCGATACGATTTCAGGATGTCGCTTAGTCCTTCTGCGTAGAGATTACCGTTTTGTATGATCAGGTGTTCGAGGATGGCCGGATTGCGCTGGATGATGCGCATGCCTACCGGCGCGCCGTAGTCGAAGAAATACATGCTGCATTTCTGAATACCTTTCAGCTGAAGGAATTTTTCGATGTAGCGGGAGTAGTTGTCGAACGTGTAGTCGAATGCTGACATCGGCGGCATATCGCTGAACCCGAAGCCGGGGTAATCCGGCGCCAGCAGGTGAAAGTCATCTTTCAGCAGGGGGATGAGCGTCCTGAAATTATGGGAAGAGGAGGGGAACCCATGCAGCAATAGCAGCGTGGGTTTCGAAGGGTTTCCGGCCTCCCGGTAGAAGATGTTGATACCGTCGACTTTGATGGTCCGGTGATACACCGGGTATTCTTTGGCATTGGCAGAAAGTGTGCTGATCATAAACAGAAAAATTAAAAAACGCTGAAAGGATAAGGAGTGTTTCATGGGAGGGCGAATTTATCAAACGGTAGGCAAAGATTTGCGGGTGACTTTTTTATGGAGGAACGTTCTGATGGTGGCGGCAATTTCATCACCATGTGTTTCCAATGCGAAGTGGCCGGTGTCGAATAAATGATATTCGAGGTTCTTCACGTCTTTTTTATAGGCTTCTGCACCGGCTACCGGGAAGATATAATCGTTCTTGCCGTATACGATCAGCATTTCGGGGTTGTAGGTACGGAAGTATTCCTGCCATTTGGGATACAGGGCCACATTTTGCTGATAGTCGTAAAACAGCTGAAGCTGTATGTCATTATTACCGGGGCGCAGGATGTGGCGCAGGTCATGTTCCCAGTTATCCGGGCTCACCAGTGCCGCGTCGGCGACGCCGTTGGTGTATTGCCATTTCAGGCCGTCGATGCTGTGGAAACCTTCGAGGGTGCGTTCTGTTGCTTTGTCGTCTTTGTTTTTCCAGTAGGTTTTGATAGGGTCCCAGAACTGCTCCAGGCCTTCGTCGTAGGCACAGCCGTTCTGTACGATCAGCGAATCGATTTTTTCAGGATGGGCGGAGGCGATACGGTATCCTACAGGGGCGCCATAGTCCATCAAATAGAGGCTGTAGCGTTCCAGGCCAAGTTGTTCCAGTAAACCTTCCACGATGCCGGCAAAGTTGTCGAAGGAGTAGTTGAAGTCGGACATCTGTGGTTGCGCACTTCTGCCAAATCCCGGATAGTCGGGGGCGATCAGGTAGAAGTCATCGGCCAGCTGCTGCAGCAGGTTGCGGTACATGTGGGAAGAGGTAGGGTAACCATGCAGTAATACCAATGCCGGTTTGTCTTTCTGACCAGCTTCTCTGTAGAAGATTTCTATGCCGTTTACCAGGGTGGTGTTGTGTCTTACGGTGCTCATTGTATTTGTTTTTAAGTTTGATATTAATTTAATTACCGAACGTTCGGTAAAATTATAAAGAAAAAATTTTTACTCGTTGGTGAAAAGCAGTTTTACATCTGCCAGCGCTTTATGAAACTGGGTAGGATCGCCCAGGCCTTTGGCCAGTACGAGGCTTCCCTGCACCTGGATGAGCGATTGCCTGGCTTTGGCCTTTGCCTGTGCAGAGGTGAAGCCCAGTTCAACCCCTAAGGCGGTAAAAGCATCGATCCAGAGGCGCATAGCTTTGCTGATTTCATCGCCCAGTACCACCAGCCCTGAATCGAGAGAGAGGGCGTTGAGGATACAGGTCTTTTCTCCATTGTGGTACACCTGCCGGATATGCTGTATCGCCCGCTGTAATTTGGTGGCAGGCGCTACGCCTTTTTCTGTCAGCACCAGGTAGATGTTTTCCCGGATCCATTCATGTATAAAATGAAGTACGGTAATGGCGATCTCATTTTTCCCGCCGGGAAACCGGTGGTAAAGACTCGCTTTCTGCAGACCACTGGCTTGGGCCAGATCGTTGAGACTGGCGCCCTCAAATCCTTTGGATTGAAGCACGGACATCAGTCCTTCTATCAGCCTTGCGTCGTCTATTTTTTGCGGTCTCATGGAACAAAGGTAGGAGAATATTTTTAATTACCAAACGTTCGGTAAAATAATTTTTAAAATACCGGTATTACCCGGATGGTATACGATGAAAACGGCCGGGGACCCGCTACTTAAATGGCGGAAAATAATATATATTTACCCGCATATTTTGAGTGCTTTGCCAGAATAGAAATTCCTGGCGCTCCGGCGCTTACTGGGGAAGATTTAATGATCCAAAAACTAAAAAGATGCGTAAAACACCTCCCCAGATATTTTTGGAAAGTGTGCTTTCAATATGCGGTCTGCTGATTTTGAGCATTGTGCTGTATTTCAGAGAGGGAATGGAGAAAGAGGCAATCCAAAAGATTACCGGCAGAATTACTTATTTCGAAAAGAGTTTCGGTAATCATCCTCCTGCCAGACACCAGGGGAAGTGCCGTTATATCCGGCTTGACATTAATACAAATGTGTTCGAAGTTTTTGTAGGTAAAGACAAAGGGGACTTCAAACCAGATATGGAAAAGATCGATGAGCTCCACACCGGTGACGAAGTCACGATATACGTTGATAATCTGATGGCTGCTCAGGACGGCGCCATCAACAGTAATGTGAGGTATATAGATAAGGGGAATGAACCAGTATTCATCAGGGGAAACTGGATAAAAAAACTGATCCTTTTCGTTATGGGTATTTGTACCGCTACGCTGCTATTGCTGGGCATACTTAAATCGAAAGGTAAGATTGAGTAACACTATAGCGGTTATCTATTGCAGAAAATCAC
This sequence comes from uncultured Chitinophaga sp., assembly GCF_946479755.1. Next base: position 544,496 of record NZ_CAMLHC010000002.1, read on the forward strand.
CGTCAATGATCAACAGCTTTACCCCAGATTCGGTGCTGGAGCGATGACTACTCATATCATCGGAAACCACGTACGTCATGCCCTGCGCTAATACAAACTGTTCCCCATTATCCAGCTCGCTGACAAAGCTGCCTTCGAGGCAATGGACAATATGCCCCTTCTGACACCAGTGGTCCGCGAGATATCCGGGGGAATAGGTGACAATCCGCAGGCGTAAGCCTGATAGTTGAAGGGTTTGCCACAAGGCATTACCAGTAGTGCCGGGATGTGTGGTGGGGGCTATGGTACTCCAGTCGATGCACTGAAAAGGATGTTTCATGGTATAAAAATACAAAAGTCCGACTGTCATACAGCCGGACTTCTAAAATAGCGTAATTGTTGATTAGCGTGCCCCTGCTTCCCCGTGCCGGATATTTTGATACAGGTCTTCGCTCATACCGGCTTTCCAATACACAGTGGCGTTTAGCTCTTCCCGGGCAATCCCGTTCAGGCTTTTAAAATATTGTTTGATTGCTTTCACCACATTGTCTTCTCCGGCCACCCAGAGGCGTCTCTTTCCAGCTGCGAGGTCCGGCAGGGAAATTGCTTTAATGGCATTCAACAGTCGGTCCGATGACTGCGGCGGCACATCGCTACGAATCAGCCATTTCACTTCAACGGCGGACCTGGTGTTAATCTGAAATACTTCAGACGCCTGTGCCACTTCCAGCAATGCGATGCCGCCCACATGCTCCGGAAATGACTCCAACATCGCCACGATAGCCGGTAAGGCTGTTTCATCGCCCGCCAACAGGTACCAGTCGGCAAAAGAGCTTTCCTGTTTCCCCGGTTTGATACCAACACCTACCGTGTCGCCGATGGTTGCCTTTGCTGCCCACGCGGATGCCGGTCCGTTGTCACCATGCAAAACAAATTCAACATCCAGGGTGCCACTTTCCCGGTCTATCCTGCGGACGGTATAGGTCCGTACAAATGGTTTGTCTGCCTCATTGGCCCATACCGGCCTGCCGGAAGATAAATCCGGAAGTACGGGCGCCCGGTTCTCTCCCGCAGGAAACATCAGTTTGAAATGGGTGCCGATACGCAAAAAACCGACTTCTTTTATCAGTTCATGTTGTAAGGTAACGCTCCGGAAGTGCGGGGTGATATCCACTACCGCAACAACGGAAGCATGCATATATACCGGTGATTTTTTTTCACCGCTGTGTGTGATGTCCATGTTAATATTATTTTTAATCGTTCAGCCTTCCTTTCAGGCGACTCAGTGATTCCTGCGAAATACCCAGGTAATTGGCCACCATCTTGTTGGACAGCCTTTGTACGATGATCGGGCTATCTTTCAGCAGCTGTTTGTATCTTTCGGTTGCATCCATGGTAAGAAAGCTCATCAGGTGCCTTGTATTGTTTACATAGGCATGTTCCAGGTAATACCGGTAAAATTTCTCCCAGCCGGGAACAATATTTAACAAGCTGAAAAAGTCTGTGGCGTGGATATAAAGCAGTTCCGCGCTTTCTGCTGCCTGGATAAATTCCTCTGACGGGTCTTGCGTAATGAGCCCGACAAGGTTGCTGGCGAAGTTATTCTCGAAAGCCAGGTACCTGGTGGCCTCTGTGCCGTCGGTCTGCAGAAAATAAATACGCAGACAGCCCTTTACCACAAAGTAGATCCTGGAGGATTTTTCTCCTTCGTTCAACAGTATCTCGTCCTTTTTTACCTGGAGGTGCCTGAAGTAAGATAATACTGTCTTCATGCCATCTTCGTCGATGGAGGTGATCTGGGCTATTTTATCGGCAAGCAGGGGGTACATAGTTGTCTGTTTAGTGTGATGGATCAAAGTTAGCTACTTTAATCTGATGTTCGGCAGCCAGCCATTCCGCTTTCAGGAAGCGTTGGAATAACTGGTTGATGACCGTACCTCCAGCCAGTAACACTACAAAATCGCCCGCTGCTTTTTTGAAATGATGCCTGAAGAAATCCAGTACCCTTTCGGGACTGAACGGATAAATGATATGATAACTGAGCGGATAACTACCGTCAATATCGGGGAAAAACTCACCCGTATGTTCGCTGTAAATGAAGCTCTGCACGTTACTCACAAAAGGCAGGTTTCTGTTGAACTGGTAAAAAAAAGCCTGTGCATCTGTGTTGCCGATGAGATAGTAGTTGTCGGCCTTCAACCCCTGCGTAACGATTTCCTCCGGCTCCTGCCATTGGATAGCGGCGCCCGTTTCCAGGCGCTCCAGCCAGCGCGTCAATGCCATATCTTCCGATGGCTGAATGGTGAGGTCAATGATATGACGGATGGCATCGTAGTTCCAGAGCATGAGCCGCCTGATCACCGGAGCACCTTCAGGGCTGTTGCCGATTAGTACCGGCAACACATAACCCGTTATTTTTTCGGTATCAAAGTCTCCTGAGGGGGCGACTTTTATTTTCAGATGCCATGAAGTGGCCGTCATTTTTTTACTGTCTGCAACAACGCCTTCGTGGAGGTGGTTTGTTTGTAGTTTCATTGTTTATCATTTATAGAAAGACCTGAATCGTTTTCACGCAGCGCATTAATGCGCGTCCGCCGGTATATCCACTTTTTTCTTCTTAAATCCCTGTAGTAGCACAAAAGGAATACAGCAGAGCATCGCAATACCCAGGTACAGGTAAGCGTCGGTAAATGCCATGAGCATCGACTGCTTGTTGACCGTAACATCGACTGCTTTCAGCGCCATGCCGGTTGCATCGGAATGAGAGAAACCTTTTCCCATAAAGCCCGTGGTATATTCCTGTATCCGCTCTCCGAACGTGGAGGTGTACTCATGCACATTTTCCAGCAGATAGTTCCGGTGTTTCGCCTGCCCGATGTGGATGGTGGTGGCTAACCCGGCGATGCCAAAAGAGCCGCCCAGCTGCCGCATCATATTGTATAACCCCGCACCCTGCCCGATTTCCGGTCCCTTCAGGTCTTTGATGGCCAGCGTAATCAGCGGAACGAACAGCAGTCCGATGCCGATACCCCGGAAGTAAAGCGGGAAGTAGAAGTCTGTGTTGCCCGATGCCAGTGTGGCTTTGCTCATGATGGTCGGGAAAACAAAAAAGCAGAGGAACCCGGCGATGACGAACAGTTGCGCCGGCACGCCTTTTTTGAGCAGCTTGCCTACAGTCGGCATCAGCGCGATCGTGAATACCTGGCCGGGCAGTAACAGGAAGCCTGTTTGCTCCGCGGAGAACCCCAGCAGGCTTTGACAGAACTGCGGGAATACAAAGACAGAGCCGTACAGACCGATCCCGAAAAGGAAAGAGGTGACCATGCCGGCGGAAAAACTTTTATACCGGAATAACTTTAGGTTCACCACCGGGTGACCGGTACTGCTTTCTCTCCAGATAAACAGCAGTATGCCAATGACAGCGGTGACACTCAGCACAATGATGTAGTTCGTGGCAAACCAGTCTTTTTCTTCTCCTTTTTCAAGGACGGTCTGCAGACTGCCAACGGCGATGGTCAGTAACAAAATGCCCCACCAGTCAACCGGTTTGCCGGTATTGTCTTTGGGGGTGGCTTTTACGTACTGGTAAGTGAGGATAGCCGCAAGGATACCCAGTGGCAGATTGATGTAAAACACCCAGGGCCACGACAGATGATCGGTCAGGTATCCACCCAGGGCGGGGGCGATGGTGGGGCCTACGACGGCGCCGAAGCCGAAAATGGCGGTGGCGGTGCCTCTTTCTTCTGGAGGCCATGTTTCCAGCAGGATGGCCTGTGCATTGGATATCAGTCCGCCGCCGGCCAGTCCCTGCAGTATCCTGAAAGCGACCAGTTCTCCTAACGTATGCGCGTTACCGCATAACATGGAAGCGATGGTAAACAGGATAATGGAAAACAGGAAGTAGTTCTTTCTGCCAAAGCGGCTGCCCAGCCATCCGGACATCGGAAGGATGATGACATTCGCGATGGCGTAACCGGTAGAAACCCAGGCCACATCTTCCAGGATGGCTCCCATATTGCCTTGTATGTGTGGTATCGCTACGTTTACGATGGTGGTATCCAGAAATTCCAACATACAGGACAGGACCATCGTAAACGTAATCACCCATTTTTTGAAGCCTTTCTCAGCCATAAACTCGATTTATTTGGTGATTACACTTACCTCGACATTCATACCCGGGCGTATCTTCTTCAGGAATTCCGGGGAGGCGTCGATTTTGATTTTTACGGGAATCCGCTGTACCACTTTTACAAAGTTGCCGGTGGCGTTGTCCGGCGGTAACAGCGACATTTTTGCCCCTGTGGTGCCCGCGTAGTTGTACACCGTGCCCCGAATCGGTTCATTGGGAAAGGCGTCTACGGTGATTTCCGCTTTCTGGCCCGGACGGATATGCTGCATCTGGGTTTCCTTGAAATTGGCGGTCACGTAGAGGTTGTGTTCATCGACTACGGCAAACAGTGTTTGTCCGGACTGTAACAGCTGTCCCATTTGCACGCGGCGTTTGGTGACGATGCCGGAAACAGGGGCGGTGATCTGCGTATAGGAGAGGAGCAGCCTGGCGTAATCGACATCTGCCTGGTGCTGGTCCGTTGCTATGCTGGTGGCATTCAGTTCGGAACGGCTGTTGCTGATCCTGGCGACAGCGGTGTTGTATTGCTCCCGGGCGGATTGATACGCCGCTTGTGCGGCATCACGTTCTGCCTTGGCTTTGTCGAACGTCTGTTGCGGCACAGCGCCGTTTTTAACCAGGGCGGCATAACGTTGATAGTCCTGGGAGGCCTGCCATAGCCGTGCTTTGGCGCCGTCTACCTGTGCTTTGTAACCCAGGGAGGCGGCTTCCGTAGCGGTGACCTGTGTTTGGGATACGACGACTTTCGAGTCTGCCGTTTTCCGGGCGGCAAGTGCCTGTGCCAGTTTCAGGCGATACTCATTGTCTTCGAGCTTCACCAGCAGCTGGCCTTTGCTGACGCGCTGGTTGTCCTCAAACCCGATGGAGTCTATGTAGCCGCCAACGCGTGTGACCACAGCGCTGAGGTCACCGTCTACCTGTGCATCGTCGGTATCTTCATGGCTTTGATAGTAGGTGTATTGTTTTATGCCGAAGATGCTGCCCGCAATGATGACGATTACGAGGATGGCTGGTACGATATATTTTTTTCGTTGTTGTGTGTTAGCTTCCATTGTTAAATATTGATTGGGTTGAATTACTGATGAATAGCGGAGATTTTGCCGGCGGCTTTCAGGAGCCGGTACCAGGCCAGCTGGGTATCGGCGCAGGCAATTTCCATGTCGGTGAGCGCCTGGTAAAGTTTTGTGTCCGCGTCCACGCGCTCTGTCACAGTAGTAACGTTGTTTTTATAGCGGTCGGCCTGCATCCGGTCGTTCTCCGTAGCTTCTTCGATGGCCGATTGTAACAGGTTCACTTTGTTCAGCGCCTGCAGATAGATCCGGTAGGCCTGATTTACTTCTGTTTTGATTTTGTCTGTCCAGATGTCCCTGGCGATGGTGGTTTGCTGCTGCTGTATCTTTGTTTCCGACAGTTTGTTTTTATTGGTCCATAGATGGGAGAAGCTCCAGGACAGCGTGGCTCCTGCTGAAAAGGGGGAGATAAAACTTCCGCTCTCCGGGATGAAGGCTGATCCGGCATGGATGTATTTTACCCCCGCATTGGCGGATAGTTTAGGTAGTACCGCTGCTTTAACAGTTTTGTAAGACAGTTGATCTACCCTGGATTGCAGGCCGTTTTGTTGCAGCTCTTTCCTTTCCGAGAATGCCATGTCAAGATATTGCTCCAGGGAGGCGGTCTCATTTTTCAGCGGTGTTGCTTCAGGCTGAAAATCGCTGTCCTCCGGCAACCCGAGCAAGACAGCCATATTGTAACAAACTATACTGCGGTTGGCTGCGAGGTCAGAAGCCATGATGGCGGTGGCTGATTTTTGTAGTCTGAACCGGAGTACGTCATTCTTTGTAACGATACCATGTTGATAGAATTGTTCTGCCTGGCGAATCAGGCTGTCGATGGAGATGGCATTCTGCTGAACGATCTGCTGGCTTCGTGCAATTTTATAGAGATTAAAGTACATCTGCACCGTCGTATATATCACCTCCTCTTCATCCAGGGAAACTTGTTTCTTTGCGATTTCTGCTAACAATAAGGTGGATTGTTGGGCGTATTTCAGTTTAAAGCCGTCGAAGATGGTCTCTGTCAGGGATGCGCCGCCGTTGTAAGAATCGGCCCTTTTAGGCAGGGTCCAGTCCAGGGAGCCCAGGTTGATGTGGTTAGCAGGAATTTCCGCATGGGAAAAGGTGGCGCTTGCGCTACCGGCCGGCAGTACCATATCTTTCGCCTGGTTGTATTTACTGATGGCAAGGTCCACTTTTGCCTTGTTCATTTTTAATACGTGGCTGTTGGACAGCGCCATGGTAATGGCCTGCTCCAGGGTAAGTGTACGGGACTGCGCATGCACTGAAACCACGGTCATGCCTGCTGCAATACATAGCAGCGATGCTTTGCGGATAAATTTTAATGGTATCATGAATGCTTTCATTTGAGTGATGTTTAATCGTTGATGGGCAAGGCTTCGCCAGTCAGGGTTTGCACCTGTTAATTGGTTACTGCGTTTTGAATCATGATGCAAAATTCAATCAGTGAAAGAAGATAGTTTTTGACCTATGTTAAAAAATGGGAACAGGCAGAAAAAGTTTTTTTATCCTATGTCAATGTTCAGCCAGGGAATTGTGTGGAGTTTTGCATCATTAAACTGACAATTATGGAACTCATCGAAAAACTGGTCCTGGTTTCTTTCCTGCTGATTATTATCATCTCGGTAAAAGAGAAGATCAAAGCGGCATTGCCTATACTGTTGGTCGTAGCGGGACTGGTATTGAGTTTAATAGATGGCATACCTTCTATTGCTATCAATCCTGACGTCATCTTTTATATCGTACTACCGCCTTTGTTGTTTGATGCTGCTTGGAACACTTCGTGGCCTGACTTTAAAAAGGAAATGCCACGGATCTCGTTTCTGGCGATCGGGGTGGTGTTGCTTTCCACCAGCATCATTGCTGTGGGAGTACATTATCTTATTCCCGGTTTCAGCTGGCCGCTGGCTTTCGCGTTGGGGGCTATCGTAGCGCCGCCCGATGCTGTTGCCGCTGCAAGCGCCACGAAAGGCTTGTCGCTTCCCAAAAGGCTGACGGTGATACTGGAGGGGGAGAGCCTGGTCAACGATGCTTCGGCGTTGGTGGCCTACCGGTATGCGGTAGCCGCAGCGGTAAGTGGTACTTTTTCATTTTGGCAGGCAGGCGTGCAATTTATATGGGTATGCCTGGGCGGCATGATCATAGGGCTGGTATTGGGTTTCCTGTTTTTGCGCCTGCATCGTTTCCTGACGGGGGCGCTCAATGTGGAGACTTTTGCGATTGTGCTGATGCCGTTTGTGGCCTACGGTGTAGCGGAGAAGATACATGTGTCAGGCGTGCTGGCGGTGGTGGTGCTGGGGATGTTCCTTTCCTGGAACGGGTTCCGGATCTTCAGCGTCAACAGCAGGATGCAGATGAGCCATTTCTGGGACGTTATCATATTTGTCCTGAACGGTTTCGTTTTCCTGTTGATCGGCATGCAGCTTCCTTTTATCCTGAAAGACATACCCCGGCAGGAGCTGCCCGGGTTAGCAGCGTATGGTATATTGATCAGTATCGTGCTGGTGTTGGTACGGTGGTTACTGATCTATCCTTTCCCATTTTTATCCAGGGACAACAGGGTCAGGAACGAAGCCCTGCATCAGCGTAAAAAGGAGTTCCTGATTTTGTCCTGGTCAGGTATGAGAGGGGTTGTGTCCCTGGCGGCTGCGCTGGCATTACCCCTGCATGCCGCCGACGGATCTTTGTTGCCGCAGCGCAATACCATTTTGTTCATCACTTTTGTGGTGATCCTGTTTACGCTGATCGTACAGGGGTTAACGTTACCGAAGCTCATCACTAAACTGAATCCGCAGCATGCGGACCACGACAATGAGCGGGATTTGAATGCGTTGCTCGCAGAACGTTCCATTCAGTTCCTGGATGGATATACCGGCAGGGAGGGGGTACGTATCAAAATGAAGGAAAAGCTGGTCAGGGCGCACGCACAGCTGCAACAGGAGAAGCCGCTTACGGAAGAAAGCGGCACGCTGCAGCCGGCATGGTTAAAAGACTATCTCGAAATGGAGCTGGAGGTGATCGAAGATCAGCGGATCGCATTGGTGAGGCTGTACAAGGACGGTAAATTTTCCCTGGAGGCCATACGGCAGAAGGAAACAGCGCTGGACTTCTGGATATCCACTGTTTACCATGAGTTAAGCAGGCTGTGATTGGGCCGGTATCTTTCCCGTAATCCTTTTTTTATGCTTTAAGCCCCAGTTGCCCAGCACGGCTATTACTTCCTTCAGCGTCTCTGCATAGTCGGTCGGCAGGTATTCTACTACTACCGGTGTCTGGTCAGCTTTGACCACTCTTTTTAGCAGTCCGTTCATTTCCAGTGATTTCAGTTCTGACGATAATACCCTTGCAGAGATACCTTCAGTGGCACGCTGCAATTCGTTGAAACGATGGTAGCCGGTGACCAGCGCAATCATAATACGGAGCTTCCATTTGCCCCCGAGCACGTAGATGGCATCTTCCACGGAAGCCAGATGGGCGGCACATTCCACCTGTCTTGAGTCTGTTTTTTCCATATGCTATGCGGTTTGGATAACATAAAGGTTACTACTAACCTTTGGTATACTACTAACCTTTTGTTAGCGAATGTAGGTAGTTTTGGTTTGTCAAACTGAAAAAAATATGAAAAAGATACTCCACATTATTTCAAGTCCCAGAACGGATGCCTCTGTCAGCAGAAAATTAGGAACTGCTATTGTAGAGAAGATAAAAGAAAAGCATGGTGACTGCATCGTGACAGTGCGTGATCTGGCTAAGGCGCCGCCGCCTCACCTCGACGAGTCTCATATTCAGTCCTTTTTCACACCTGCTGAGAACCGGACAGCCGAGCAGCTGGGTAATATCCGGTATTCAGAGGAAGCGATCAAAGAGCTGCTGGATGCAGATATCCTGGTGGTAGAAACACCGATGTATAATTTTACCATTACTTCTACCCTGAAGGCCTATTTCGATCATATTACCAGGATGGGGATCACCTTTAAGTACACGGGAAAGGGGTTATTACCGGAGGGGTTGTTGAAAGATAAACAGGCATATATAGCGACAACGTCCGGTGGCATTTATTCAGAAGGTGAATTAAAGACCTACGATTTTGCAGAACCTTATGTCCGTTCCTTTCTTACGTTAATCGGTATTAATGTGGCGGGTGTTTTCAGAGCCGAAGGGCAGGCGGTTATAGGGCCTGAGGCGGCGTTGGAGAACGGGCAGGGGAGTATCGCGATAGCGGTGTGAAAGTAAACGTTCCTGAGACTTTCTCAGGAACGTTTGGGCGTTACAGACCCAGCAACTTTGCTGCATTTCCGCCTGCTATCTTCGCTACTTCTCCGGCTGGCAGCGGAATGCTGTCCAGCAGTTGCCTCCCCGCTTCGTTTGTGCTGAAAGGATAGTCTACAGAAAACATCACATTATCGATACCAAAAGTTTTCAGTGCGGTCATCAACGGAGGTAAGGTAAAAATGCCGCTGGTGGTAATGTGCACCTGGTCCCGCAGGGTTTGACTGACAGAGCGCTGATGGTGACTGTTGCCGGTAACCGGGAACTTTTCATCCAGCCGGGACATCATCATGGGTATCATCTCTCCCATATGACCGATGATGATTTTTAACCGGGGATGCCGGTCCAATGTTCCGGTAGTAATCAGGCGTAGCACCTGCAGGGCTGTTTCTGCATGCCATCCCCAGCCGCCGCATGCCAGCATTACGTTTAGGGGGGCGGGCAGGTCGTTGTAATACGCTTCGGCCACGCCTTCCGGTGGCAGGCCGGGGTGGAGGTAAAGCGGCATGCGTAGTTGTTCCGCTTTTTGCAGCAGCGGCCTGAATTTAGGATGGTCCAAAAACTCACTATTGGTAAGCCCGTTGACCAGGGCTCCGCAGAAACGATGTTCCGTTTTTGTTCTCTCCAGCTCGTTTGCTGCCAGTTCCGGGGAAGACATGGGTAGATGGGCGAGTGCTTTAAACCGTGTGGGGTGTGCGGCAATTTTTGTGGCCATGAGATCGTTATACCGGATGGCGAATTTCAGGTCTTCCCCGGGTGGCAGGCTTTCGGCGCCTCTTCCCACTACCGACAACACCTGTACATCAATGCCGTTGTCATCCATTGATTTTAACCGAATACCGTCGATGTCGGCAAGTTTTTCTATTGCCTGCTGAGGGAGAGGCCATTGCTGTATCTCGTGGGCAAATTCCGGTAAGGCAATGTGCTCTTCCAATGTTATAATACGCATAGCTGAATAAATTGAGCTACAAAAATCCAGCTATACAATTTCTATATCATTGATCGTGATCAAAAAATCACAGGTCCGATTTTATTCTGCTGAGCGCCTCCTGGGTAATATTGAGGTAGTTAGCCACCAATTTGTTCGGTAGGCGCAGTACCATCTCCGGGTTTTCTTTCAACAGCAACTGATAGCGCTCCCGTGGGTTGAGGGTAATAAAATCTTCCAGTCGCTTTGTGTTGGTTAAATAGGCATATTCAAGAAAGCCACGATAGAATATGTTCCAACCAGGAATTGTGTTCAGCAGGGCGTAAAAGTCTTCCCGGTGAATATACAGCAGTTCCGATGGCTCCACTGCCTGCGTATCTTCTTTCAGCAGTGTTCCATCGATAAAAGACGTCAGCGAAGTGGAAAAAGAATTTTCGAAAGCGAATCGGCGGGTGGCTTCCCTTCCGTCTGGTTTTATATAGTATACCCTGAGGCATCCTTTGTTGACAAAAAACATACGCCTCGACGGTTCTCCTGTTCTTCCCACCAGCTCATTCTTTTTCGCTTTCAGCAGATGAAAGCAGGAGAGCACCCGCTGCAATTCGGCATCGGTTAATTGAACCCTGTCAGTAATGTATGTGGTCAGCTGTTCAAGCATGTTAATCGTTTATCGTGACGGCTTAATACTGGACCATTTAGGCCGAAGCCCTCTTTTTTCGTCCTGTGCCCACTGTTTTTTAACCGCGGCTTTTAGTTGCTGGTTATACTCCCGCATCTCTTTACTGCTTTGAAATGCTTTGTGTATCCCGGTGATGCGGTTGGTCGAAATAAGAAATACAGCGACGCCCGCCAGTGTCAGGATGATATGAATAAAGATAAGATCATTATTAGATCTTCCTAAGGACATGATCGTATTAAATCCACTGATTCCTCCCACTACTACCGCAATTGCCGCCAGGGCCACCAACCCTGATGTTGTTGGCGCTTCCGGTTTTACCGGATAAACTACTTCACTCATGTCTACCTCTTCTTCTTCCTCTTCCTGTGTAATCTCCGGTTTTATTTCCTCTTTGGGGGAGATCATAAAAAGGGCGCCGCAATAGTTGCAGCCGGCCATATCGTTGCGTCCGGGTACAAGTTTGATATCAGAACTGCCACATTGGGCGCAGGTGAGCGTAAGTAATTTCATAAGGATAGCGGGTAAAATGGTGCTTTCCGGTCGAAAATACTACATTTATCCGGTAAAATATACTGGTTGCAAATAGGAAGGAATTACTAAACAGGAACGGCCCGTGCTAACTTCATGGACATAGCGAACTTCTACTATGAGCTTTCGGGGAAAGTTAGCTTTACGCAGCGGTAGGGTAGTGCGGATTTACGACAAAACATGAGCTTGTCCTCAATCCTGCAATGACCAGAAATATCTTTACTATTTGGATGCAAGGAATAGAAGCCTGCAATTTTTCATGAGAGAGAATCTATCTGACCTGGGATAAAATTCTGCAGCAGTTTTCTTTCACAACAGTCGACTTGAGCCTGGTTAAAGAAGAAGCTGTGGCTTAATTACATGAATACCGAAAGGATCAAAGTAGATGTGTCCACCAATGAACTCCCAGCAGACCTAGCGGGCCATCTCAATAACAGCGTTGCTAAGCATCATCAAAAAAGGTAATGCTGCAGCATAATTCAGCTCGTCATATTCCAGTCCGAGTAGTCTTATATTGTTGTAGTATTCCTGATGGTGCAGGTAATAATATTTTTCAGATTGCACAAACCATGCTTTAGCTCCTAAATGTTGTGCGAGGAACCATTTTTCAAGTAATCTGCCGCTTCTGCCATTACTGTCATTCCACGGGTGTATTTTGACAAAAACAAGGTGGATCATGCTGGCGAAGTAAAATACTTCCTGTACGTCTAAGGGGTGCTCCAGGAGAGTTTCGATATCATTATATAGTTTTTCCATTTCGGTATTCACTATAAACGGAGAAGCGGCTACATACTCAATCCGGCCATCATCAGTGGTTACATACATATTTTGATTTCTAAAGCGGCCTTGCCAGTTTTTGGAAACGATATGTTTTGCCAATATAGTATGTGCTTTTGAAATATTCTCCCTGGTTGATTTATGGTCTATGGCAAATTGGTAGGCGAGGTACAAATCATCAATTTTCTTTGCATAGTCAGGCTGAAATTCGATTCCAAACCTCTTGTGTTTTACATAAGAATCCAGTTCAATTGATTCGCCTTCAATTTTACTGGAATAAACGGACGCTACTGATGTGTAAAAATTAAAATTCTCATTGGATATTTCGGCATCTTCCAATGCAGAGAATTTCGTCGCAAGCACCTTTGCATCAACATTATCCTTGAATTGCTGCAAAAGGTTGTCATTTACTATTTGAAGCTGATAAGTACTCACGATGCCAGGTATGAATTATAAAGGTGCAAACAGAAATATACGGATTCTTCTACAAACAAAAAAGGCATCGCGAAAGCGATGCCTTTTCAGCAATTTCCAGAACGCCAGTTCTGATGATGTACCGAGAATGAAGATTTATTAGAACCTCTTTTATACGCAGCTGACTTTGTTTTACAGCTGTATGAAGAGAATAATAATCTATAGCAGTTTTCATGTTATATGTTTATTGTGTATTCAGTTATATTTAAAAAGATGCAAATTGATGGAAATAAGTTAAATATGATTGTATGATTTTTATAAATCATATTTTATAAATTAATTATAAAATATTGAAATATTTTATATAAATAAATTTGTTAGCGTCGTTCTCAAGACTTATTTAGATAAGGTGTCGCGACGTCGACAAATTATTGACATAATGATTAAAAATAATATGATTATCTTGAGGCCGGGGTAGCACTCTCAAGTTTCAAACCTAGAAATTACAGTTTAAATCCTTTCTTATAGAATTGAAACTATTATTAAGTATCGTAATGGAACGACCGGGCCGCAGGGCATCAGTTTTAAGGTCGGGGTCGACTGTTTCAAAGGGAGCAAAGTAGCTCGAGATTATTCTCTTGCAAACATTCAAAAGGCAATTACCGCGCAATGTAATGACGTTTCCATACTCCGGCTGCAGACCGAATCCACACATTCGCGAGAACGTGTTCCGGACCAAGGAAGTTATGAAGTCCTCCTAAATGCTTTTTCATCAGCCGTGGTCCTGAAGATGGCTGAGAATTGATTAAAATTGCACTCGCGCCTATGCCTGATTCCGGCAAGATCCCATATGATTATTAATGGAGCAGGGACGAAAAGGCAGAAAAAGGGCTGGCGTCAATAATATTGAAAAATTCTAAATATGGAAGATTTTATTCTAAATGAAATAACAAAGGCACTGGATGCGCAGAATGAACGACTTCAGCAGCAAGGTGAGGCGATTAGATGCAGAAGGTCGCCAATATGACCCAGGATGACCTGTCAGAAAAGGTGGGGTTTAAGTCAAATGGGTTTGTGGGGCAGGCGGAGAGTCCGAAGTATAACAAGCGATATAATATTCAACATTTAAAATAAGGATGCCTCCATTTTTAATTGTTCTCCTAAAGATTTTCTTCCCATTCTCCCATTATTTTGAGAGTGTTTGGATTATTAAAATACAAACAAATGGTTGATGAGTGATTCATAATATTGATTTAATAAATAAAAAATTCAATAAATTGCAATAAGATTAAATTGGTTTTAGCCATACCCAATATTGAATGCTCCGTTAATACAACCGAAATTTAAAGTTCAAAATGTTACCAATAGGAGAATGCTCTAAATCAGTCGGCGAGTTCGGCAAAAAAAGTTGAGAATTTTCTGCAATTAGATAGCTGAAGTGACATAGTAAAATGGATTGACTGCCAATGTCTGTCTAATTTTATATGCTTTTCTTCCTCGGAAGCTAAGCCTGAGTTTAAGCACTGCCAAAACATCGTGGTATATCGTTAATCGCTGGCATCAAGGAAGTTTGCGCCAATTGCACCTGCCGGCAGATGTACAAATCCAAAGTACGTTACAACATCCCTAGTATGATAGATATAAACGCCCTAAAGCAACTCATAAACGTTTACAAAGAAAAGTTTGCCCAGATCAGCCAGGAGGAAATCTACAAATGGGCGGCAGTGAAGAAGTTTCAGGATAATTGGAACATGGCGGCACTCGACTTCAAAAATATGCTTCTTTCCGCGCAGGCTGGAACAAAGATGCTATCCGATTCTGGGCAGTATTTCCCGAAAAGAATGCTCACTGAATTTTTGAACGTCGAGTCAGAATTAGTACGACGACTTTTTCGTGATCTATATGATGAAACCAGTCCACTACTGGACAGAATGGAGGCTTTTAGCGAAGGAATGGCTAGTATCTGCGACAGACATCTGCCCGGTAAAATTCATTATCAGGATCCGCGCGCAATCGTATTATACCTGGTGCTCCGCTATCCTGAAACCTACTTTTTGTATAAATTCTCCATGTTCGTTAAGTTCGGTGAACTGGTTGGGTACCCTTTGCAAATTAAGCGTGACGAAAAATTCGAAAATGTCCTAAGCTTCCAATCGGTGTGCGAAATTGTCCTGCAGCAGATACTTTTGGACAATGACCTTATTAAATTACATCATAGCAGGCTGACCAAAGATCACTATGCAGATCCGCATTATAGGCTCCTTACCCCGGATATTATTTATGCCGCTAGCAAAGGCTTACTTGGAACAGCCGAACCAGATCAGGACTTCAAAATTGAAGTGGTGGAAGGGGAATTTAACGTTTTCAACTCCAGCCCCACTTTGCGAGGCCGTTGGGTTGATCATCAGGTAAAAGCCGCGGCTCAGAAATGGTTGGGAGACCTAGGGGAGCTGGTAGTAATGAAGTACGAGGA
Organism: uncultured Chitinophaga sp.; assembly: GCF_946479755.1. Next base: position 559,745 of record NZ_CAMLHC010000002.1, read on the forward strand.
GAAAAAACTCGCTCCGAAGTTTAATGGTGATAAAACCCCTGAGCACACATCCAAGAAGCACGGCGATGGTTTGGGGTATGACATCAGCTCTTTTGATCTTGACGGTAACGCAATTCTAATAGAGGTTAAAACCACCAGGTCCCCGGGCAATCCCTTCTTTATAACGGGTAATGAACTTAAGAAAAGCGAAGAAAACCCGGAAAACTATTACTTGTACCGGTTATACAACTTCGATCCTGTCAAACGAAGGGGACAGCTAACTATTTACCGAGGGTCACTTAAAAAGTTTTGCGAGAATGCAGTGACTTACTATGTCCCTTACGAATTGATCGCTAAAAGCAACTCAATAGATATTGAATAAGCGATGGGCTTATTATGGGAACCCGTAATGTTGGGTTGTCCATATGTAGGATATTTCACCTAAATAGGCTCGCTCGCGCGCTCCATTAGTTATCCTGTTCGAGAGCAAATTAGTTCGCCTTTCTTATGTTCATTAACTGGCAATTATGAAAATTGAATGTTTTAGAATCCAGAACTTCCGCCGCCTTAAAAACGCATTGATCGACCTTGAAGATGAAATTTCCATCTTTGTTGGCTCTAATAATAGCGGTAAAACTTCGGCGGCACACGTGTTAGACATCTTTATCAATGGCAAAAAAGACATGCTAAGCATTTATGATTTTACATCTATTTGTTGGCGTGAGATAAATGACTTGGGAGATGATCCTGCCAAAAGTATTCAGGACGGACTATCCTTACCAGCCATTACCCTTGATTTATGGTTTACGGTGCAGGAAAACGATCTTCACCGAGTACTTGACCTTCTTCCTGAAATGGACTGGAAGGGAAAAGTCGTAGGTGCAAGAATTGCATTTAAGGCAAAGGACAGCCAGGAAACACTGAAATTATATAGCGAGGCCAGGAACAAAGGTACCGCACAAGAATCGGAAGATTCCCAAAAGTCGTATCGACCCTGGCCCAAGAACCTCATTGATTACTTAGGAAGAAACCTGAAGGAGGAATTTGAGTTTAGCTATTATGCGTTGGATCGTTCAATGTTTGACGAAGACTATATAGAAAAGGCTGACTACACGTCTTTAAAGTTTAAGCCCGAGCAGGGAAAGGCTTTGATCAAATCACTGCTTCGGGTTGACACTTTAGAGGCACAGCGATTCCTTTCAGACCAAAACTCTAACGGCCGGGCTGAAGATCTTTCCAAATGCCTAAGCCGTTTCTATAAGAGGAACCTTAAAAAAAGGGAAGACGACCACCAAGCTTTAAGCGCACTTTATGATTCAGAGCTCCAGTTTAATGCGCATTTAAAGAGTGTTTTCGGGCTAACCCTTGACAAGCTACAGAAGCTAGGGTATCCTGGCGTTCTCAACCCGACAATGGTAATCCGGTCTGCATTAAACCCAACCCTTATTATGAACCAGGACACCAAGGTACATTACTCTCTAGATGGGACCGACGGCAATTTGACATTGCCGGACAATTATAGTGGACTTGGGTTTAAAAACCTCATTTATATGATGGTTGAACTACTGGATGTACAGGCGAGATGGTTAGAGGAAGAAGAAAATCGCTCTTTACTGCAACTCATCATCATAGAAGAACCGGAAGCGCACCTGCATACCCAATTACAACAAGTCTTTATTCGGAAGATATTAGATATATTAAAATTGGAGGGTGAAAACGCTCAATATTACAGTACGCAGATTGCCATCACTACCCATTCGCCTCACATTCTGTTCGAAAGAGGGTTTAAGCCCATTCGATATTTCCGACGTGAGGGCGTTGCAGGGGTCGGTCAATACTCTTCAGTCCTAAATGTATCCGCCTTTTACAGATCTCAAGAGGAGAATGTCGATTTCCTGGAACGATACATGAAAATGACCCATTGTGATTTATTCTTTGCAGATGGGGTAATACTGGTAGAAGGAACTGTGGAACGTGTCCTGTTGCCCCTTATGATTGATAAGGTTGGAAAATCATTGCAAAGCAGCTGCCTAAGTATTATGGAAGTTGGTGGCGCCTATGCGTATAGGTTTCGGGAGTTAATAGAGTTTATAGGTATCCCAGCCCTGGTAATCACCGACCTTGACAGCGTACTTCAAAGGAAGGATGAAGATGGCCATGACGATGAAGAGGCCGAATTGGAGATACGTTTGCCAGAAGAGCCTGTAGCGGAAGGGCGGCCAGAGAAGGTAACCAAATACAAAATTGGGAAGGCCTGTGTGCCCCATATTGCCGATGCTATTACTTCCAATATGACACTTACGAAATGGCTGCCCCAAAAAGTATTAATTAAGGATTTGCTCGCTGCAAAACCAGAGGATCTAACCCAGAATCCTTCTGAAAATACCCAGAGCACGATACGAATTTGCTACCAACAGGAGGTTAAAGTCACTTGGAATGGGCAGGAAGGTAACTACGCCGGCCGCACCCTTGAGGAGGCCTTTTCCCTGGAAAATCTGCCTTGGTGTAAAGATAGGACAAAAGAGCACCTGCAGCTCTTCCTGAGGGAAAATCATACGTCGCTGGAAGCCTTGGTCGATGCCATTCATAAGCGGGTAAAATCAAAAACCTTCAATAAGACCACCTTTGCATTAGGTGTCTTACAGGAAGATCAGGCTAACTGGAAAGTACCTACTTACATAAAAAATGGACTAGAATGGCTGGAAAAAATGCTGGATAAGCAAAACCCGGCCCCAGTTCATGAAGCAATTACGGTCACCCCTGAAATATCCCTTCAATAAATACGCCTATGTCCAAAAGACTTCATTCCCCTGATACGCAGGCAGACATCGAACTGAGGGCATGCCTCGACTTATTTCCACGTGTCTCCTTTAACATGATCGCTGGAGCAGGATCTGGCAAAACAACATCGCTAGTAAAGGCTTTGAGTCATATAGTATCCAGCCAGGGGGCAAATCTAAAAATGCGTGGGCAACAAGTTGCCTGCATAACATACACAGAAATTGCTGCCGAGGAAATATGGGAAGACGTAGGAAATACGCCCCTAATACACGTATCTACGATCCATAGCTTCTTATGGGCTATTGTCCATCCTTTTCAAAAGGATATTAAGAAGTGGGTTTATGGAAGGATTGCTGAGAAGCGGCTGGAAAAGGAGGAAAAAATAGCTAAAACAGGCACAAGGGCAGCCACAAAGATGAAGCTTGGAAAAGAGATCGAAAGGTTGGATAAGCAAAAGGACGCATTACATGCCGTGCCCTATTTCAATTATGGGACAGGCAGTAACTATGAAAAGGGCATCCTCGGTCACGATGACATCATTAAACTGACGATAGCCTGCCTTAACAGTAGCGATACGTTTCGCAAGATTGTCGGGCAAAAGTACCCTTACATATTTGTTGACGAAAGTCAAGATACATTCTCTAATGTTGTTGAAGCCCTTTCTCTGGTAAGGGAAACAGCCGGCGATAAATTTTGCCTGGGCTTCTTTGGCGACCCTATGCAAAAAATATACGCTACCGGCGTAGGTGAACTGCCTGTAGATCGGGGGTGGAAAGTTATTAAGAAGCCGGAAAACTTTCGCTGTGCAACTGAAGTCCTGGATTTGATAAATAATATTCGAAGATCGGGGGACGGTCTTGAGCAAACACCTGGAAATCGGAACATTGGATCCGCCCAGATATTTGTACTTCCTGTGGGCACTGAAGAACAGCGAACGGATTTGCTGGCTAAGGTGCGGGAAACTTGTGCCAATAAACTTTCCGATCCACAATGGAATGTAGATGAAAAGGTCAAGATCTTGGTTATTGTGCACCGTATGGCCGCAAAGAGGTTGAATTTTCCAACTCTTTATGCAGCCATGAATGACCAGGCCCCAGCTTCGTTTAGTGATGGTTTTATGGAGGGAACGTCTTGGCCAATGTCAGTGTTCCTAAAGTTTGTTCTTCCGATTGTGGAAGCGTATAGAAACCGTCAGAATTCAACCGTGATGCATATGCTGAGAGCGCATAGCCCGAAACTAACCGGTCCATTGGTCCAGGGGGCCGAGGTGCGCAAGGTGCTAGAGGAGCTAAGGGTGGGTATGAACCAGCTTGTTATGCAATTGCATGAAGGCTCTACCAGCACGGTTCTAGATGTGCTCAAGACACTACATGATGAAAAAATAGCGATTCTTGATGAGCGACTGCTTAAACATATGGAAGCCAATCCATCTGTGGATAATGAAAATGAGAACGAAGAAGATGGGGAAGATGCTGAATTAAAAGAGGCCATTGCGATTCAACGTTTCTTTACCGTCCCTGTTGTTGACTTTTGGGGGTATTCAAAGTACTTTAGTCAGCAATCGCCTTTTGCTACTCAGCAAGGTGTAAAAGGCGCCCAATTCGACCGGGTTGTTACAGTGCTTGATGACAACGAAGGAAAGCATTTTCAGTTCTCATATGATAAATATTTTGGATTGACGGAGTTGTCAGCCAATGACAAAAAAAATATTGAAGCGGGAGATGACCACGTAATTTCAAGGACTAGGCGACTTTTTTACGTATGTTGTTCCCGTGCAAAAAATGATTTGGCGGTAATTTACTTTACTAGTGATGTCGATCAGGCTGTCGAAAAAATTAAAGCCATGAAAATCTTTCGTGGAGATCAAATATTTACTTTAGTTGATTTAAATTAACGTCAGGTTGTGCAATTCCCCATTTCCAAAATCATCTCGAAATATTGTTTGTTATGTCAAGCAAATCGTTCTTAAGTAATATAAAAGACCGGATAGACAAGTTTGACAACAACATAATTGTTCAATCGACGCATTTCGAAAGATAGGGAAGGGCTCTTATTGGAGAACAATGGACGATAACTAAACTTACTATCATGACTTATGCAATGAAGTAAGGCTACGTTGTAAGCCTAAAGATTCTATTGGATCGGCGCATATCGAAGTAAGTGATGAGGTTGAAATGCGGGGGCTTTGTATATTGTATATTGTCTGGGCTAAATTGAACCGCTAATTCCGGTGTAGAGTGACCGTGCTGTGACGACAGGATGTGGTTCAAACTTACTCTCATATATGATGTGGAGATACTTAGAACCAACTTATTACACCCTGGTTTAATGGCTAACTACTTGAGTATAAAAGAAAAAAGGCTGCTCTTTGTTGAGCAGCCTTCTCTGAGTTTTGCCAAAAACTCCATAAGTACCCCAGATGGGAGTTGAACCCACACTCGCATTGCTGCGAACGGGATTTTAAGTCCCGCGTGTCTACCAATTCCACCACCAGGGTATCAAGGTGTAAAACCTGGAGCGGAAGACCGGGCTCGAACCGGCCACCCCGACCTTGGCAAGGTCGTGCTCTACCAAATGAGCTACTTCCGCAGAGTTGTCTAATATAAGAACTTTTTCAACGTTTAGCACAGGGCTTTTTTCGTTGGGACTGCAAAGATAGCAATCTTTTCGAAGCTGCAAAATTTTTTTGGCATTGAGCTAAAATAATTTATGCATTCCAGAAAATTTAACTGTAACTAAGGGTTCAGCTCATAGCTGTATTTTACCATGCCCAGCAGTTCTTTCCCCTTGCCATAGCAGCTTTCCTTCGAAGGGAGACCGTTGCCCTGGTACTCGTATTCCCAGATCGTATAGGAAGACGTTTGTGCATTGACGGTAGTCATTTTCGTCACCTGCCCCTTGGCATTATACTCAAAGATATAGTCCGGCAGCATACGTTTCTTCGCAGGCTGATAGCGGTATACGTCGGTCAGCTGCCCGTTTTTGTCGTAGTTGTAAAAGATACGTTTGGCGGGGGCGCCTTTGCGCTGCTCCAGCTCTTCGGTCACATGACCGGCACTGTCTGTCTTGAAGGTGATCAGCGCGGAATCGGTGCTGATACCTTTTTTCTGTACCATCTGCTGCAGGCGGCCGGCGCTGTCATAGCTATAACTGCGCGTCTCGTCAAACCGCATCTTGCTCTCCCGGGCAACGGAACTGCTGCTGACAGACTGCAGCCTGCCCTGCGCATCATACCGGTATAAGGTAGTGGTGATACTGTTAGCGGAACTATCCACCGTTTTCGTCAGCAACCCCTTCGATGAGAAAGAAGAGGTGAGGGCGGAATACCCTGTGGCGGTGGACTGCGTCTGCGATTTCATCTGGTGATAGGTAGGGCTCAGACTGCGCTCACAGCGGAAATCCCGGTCTATCTCCATCGTGGCGGCATCCAGCGTCATCACCCGCTGCAGTTTCACTTTGTTTTCTTTCAGCAACGCCATGGTAGCCACGGTCTGCTGCGTATTGTAGATGTCCTGGAAATAAAACTGTGTATACGCCTTGCTGCCCGCGGCCAGCATTCCCAATACCAAGAGGATCGTCTTCTTCATGTAGGTAATAATCGCAGATTTTTTAATGGTGACAATTACGACAAATGTAAAACGCAATTTTCATATTAAAATTTTTTAACCGTATAAGATACATGGCGATTATTAATTATCTTGTTCCCTGATTTCATATTACAACCATCTAAATCGCGTGAAAACACAGCCCTTACGCTCAGAGAAAAACTGTCTCAACTGCGGTACGGAGGTCCCGGAACGTTATTGTACTCACTGCGGGCAGGAAAATACTGTTCAACACGAAAGTTTCGGTCACCTGGCAGGGCATGTCGTGGCAGACATCGTCCATTACGATTCCCAGTTTCTGACTACGCTCAAATACCTCATCATCCGCCCTGGATTTCTTACCCAAGAATACTGGGCAGGCAGAAGGGTACGGTATGTCAATCCCATCAAACTGTACGTTTTTATCTCCTTTGTATTTTTCCTGTTCTTTGCCATCCTCACCCACGCACCGGAGCAACACACCGAAAAGAAAGTAAAAGCGCCAAAGAAAGAGGGGGGCGTTGTCCTCAGCGCCATGGACACGGAATACAGCAGCGTAGCGCAGTTTGACTCGCTGCAGGCTGCCCTGCCTCCGGCGAAACGACTCACAGGCGTAGAATACCGCTGGCAACGACGGGTGGCTGCATTAAAGGAAGGGGGCAAAACAGCGGAGGATGTTATCATGGAGATGTTCTCCCATAACCTGCCGAAAATCATGTTCCTCCTCATGCCACTGTTTGCACTATTGGTGAAATGGACCCACCGTAAACGCAAACTGGTATATACGGACCATGCCATTTTTACCATTCATATCCACTCGTTTCTGTTTATCATCCTCTTTGTGGGACTGGTCCTGCGGTTCTTCGTGCATGACGAGCTGCCGCTGAACCTGGCTTACTGGGTCGGGTTCTTCTACCTGGTATTCGCGCTGAAAAGCGCTTATCAGCAGGGATTCGGGAAGGCGTTCCTGAAAGGCGCCCTGCTTTTTTTCGGCTATATATTTATCGCCATGCTGGTATTCATGGGTTTCATATTTGCAGTACTGTCAGCTTAAATTTTCTTTCACAACCATCTACATCGCGTGAAAACACAACCCTTACGCTCAGAGAAAAACTGTCTCAATTGCGGTACAGAAGTGCCGGAACGTTTTTGTCCCCACTGCGGTCAGGAAAACACGGTACAACACGAAAGCTTCGGTCATCTCGCAGGCCACGTGGTAGCGGATATCGTCCACTACGATTCCCAGTTCTTCACCACCCTCAAATATCTCATTACCCGACCCGGCTTCCTCACAAAGGAATACTGGGCCGGTAGGAGAGTGCGTTATGTCAATCCTATCAAACTATATGTCTTCATATCGTTTGTGTTTTTCTTTTTCTTCCTGACACTGGCCAGCAGCGACCGTAAACAGGGCGCCAAACCGGGTATTCAGACGGGACTGGCAGATATAAATGTGGGCGACATCAACTCACAATATAAAAGCGTGGCGGAATTTGATTCGGTACAGGCTGCATTACCGCCTGAGAAACGCCTCACAGGACTGGAAGCCCGCATCGAGCGTCGCATGGCCAAAATGCGGGAAAACAAACAAAGCGCCAAAGAACTGATCAAAGGGCTGTTTACCGATAACCTGCCCAAAATCATGTTCGTCCTCATGCCGCTGTTCGCCCTGATGATGAAATGGAGCCACCGCAAAAGGAAACTGGTGTATACCGACCACGCTATCTTCACCATTCATCTTCATGCTTTCCTGTTTATCGTCCTTTTCGTGGGACTGGTAATACGTTACTTTGTGCACGACGATCTGCCACTGGACCTCGCCTACTGGGGCGCATTTTTCTACCTGGTATTTGCGCTGAAAAACGCCTACCAGCAGTCATTCGGCAAAGCATTGGTCAAAGCGGTACTGCTGTACTCCGGCTATTTCTGTATCGCGGTAACACTGTTTGTACTTGTGCTGCTCCTGACACTGACCGTTTATTGATAACTTTTCTTTAAATTGAGTGATGCAACCGGAATTTATTATCATACACCAACAAGTGGCGCCCTATGTAGCCCACATCCAGTTAAACAGACCCAAGGAACTGAACGCCCTGAACCTCCAGCTGATGGGGGAACTGCGGGATGCCCTGAAACTTCTCGATGCAGATGACCAGGTGAGGGCCATCGTCCTCAGTGGCAATGAAAAAGCTTTCGCTGCCGGCGCCGATATTAAACAGATGGCGGAAAAATCGGCCATCGATATGTTTAACACCGACCAGTTCAGCACCTGGGATGCCATCAAAAAAACAAAGAAACCCATCATCGCTGCTGTTAGCGGCTTCGCCCTCGGCGGCGGCTGCGAACTGATGATGCTCTGCGATATGATCGTAGCCAGCGAAACTGCCCGCTTCGGTCAACCGGAAATCAAACTGGGCGTAATGCCCGGCGCCGGCGGCACCCAACGCCTCACCCGCGCCGTAGGGAAAGCCCTCGCCATGGAAATGGTGCTGACCGGCCGCTTTATCACCGCACAGGAAGCCCTGCAGGCAGGCCTGATCAACAGGGTAGTACCGGTGGAACTGTTTCTGCAGGAAGCGATCAAACTGGCAGGCGAAGTGGCGGCGATGGCCCCGCTGGCAGTGAAAATGGCGAAAGAGGCCGTCCTCAAAGCTTTTGATACCACCCTCGATGAAGGCCTGCACTTCGAAAGGAAAAACTTCTACCTGCTCTTCGCTTCGGCCGACCAGAAAGAAGGGATGCAAGCCTTTATGGAGAAAAGAACACCTGACTTCAAAGGACAATAACCGACAGGAATACAACAGCTTGAAAAACTATTAAACTTTTTTGTTATTTGAATTGTTAACCTGGTATGGACGTTTGAACCTGTAGGTAACGGAGCGCAGGGGAGTGGCACCCGGCAGCTTTGGCAACCCGTTTGTATTGATGACTAAAAATTTAACCATGATCGTTAAGTTGTTACCTGTAACGATGTTCCTGTTCAGCATCTGCACAACGGCCTGTAACGGCCCTGCCCAGGAAATCAGGGCGGTCATGCTGGCAGATGATACCACCGTGCCCCCCACAGATACCATGATCGCCAACGGAGACACCATCCAGACCGACAGGGTCGATTCCTGGAAGAAATTTGAACAATATAAAGGACAGTTTGCGGAAGAAGTAGGACTGCTGGAACAGGAACCCCTGAAATCCCGGCTCAGTCACCTGCTGGGAAAAAACCGTAAAACCTTCCTGGAGCGCTTTAAGGTATGCCCGCCCATAGAAGTGGAAGACAGCACCCTCTTCAACCAGGGCCGTATGCCCGACAACGCCGGCCCCTACGAAGCCGCCATCGCCGTAGACATGGACCGCGATATCATATACGCCGCCTACTCCTTCCATAAAAATGTGATGATCTTCGCCGAAAAAAATGATACGGCCTACCCGAAGAAATTCAGACAATGGCTGAACCGGTAGTTTCACGCAAAGCCGTCACGCAAAGGCGCTAAGTGAGCAAAGAGCGCAAAGATTTTTTTAAGCTTAAATAACAAAGCAAAGGAGCGAAGACCACATTTGATCTTCGCTCCTTTCTTTGCTCGCTTATATAGCCTTTGCGCTCTTTGCTCACTTAGCGCCTTTGCGGGATTATTTATCGAACTTGTTCTTCAATGCTGCCAGCTTCGCCTGAAAATCATTCAAAGGCGCTTCTTTAGCTGGTTTTTCACGGCGCTCATCGCGACGGTCGTCCCGACGGTCATCCCGGCGTTCTTTACGCGGTCCGCCGCCGCCCTGGCCTTTCTCCTGGTCTTTCATAGACAGGGAGATGCGTTTCCGGGCGATGTCCACCTCCAGCACGGTCACCTGTACTTTCTGGTTCAGCTTCACCGCCTCGTTGGGGTTGCTGATGAACTTGTTGGACATGTGAGAGATATGCACCAGGCCGTCCTGTTTTACGCCGATGTCCACAAAGGCACCGAAAGCGGTAATGTTAGTCACCACGCCAGGCAGTACCATGCCGGCTTTCAGGTCTTCCATTTTGTGGATGCCTTCTGCATACTCAAAGATCGCGATCTCGTCGCGCGGGTCGCGGCTGGGCTTGGCCAGCTCTTTCAGGATATCCTCGATGGTGAGCATCCCGGCGTCTTCACGGACAAAGTCTTTCGGATTGATTTTCTTCCGCAGATCTTCCTGTCCGATCAGCTCTTCTATAGTGCAGTGCTGCTTCTCAGCAATTTCTTTCACGAGGGCGTAGCGTTCAGGGTGTACGGCGGAGTTGTCCAGCGGGTTATCGCCGTTCTCGATACGGAGGAAGCCGGCGCACTGCTCAAAGGCCTTGTCGCCCAGCCGGTGTACTTTCTTCAGCTGCGTACGGTTGCTGAAAGCACCGTTTTCCTTGCGGTATTTCACGATGTTTTCGGCAAGGGAAGGGCCCAGGCCGGAAACATACGCCAGCAGGTGTTTGGAGGCGGTATTGAGATTCACGCCCACATTGTTCACGCAGCTTACCACCACACGGTCGAGGCTTTGTTTCAGGGAGGACTGGTTCACGTCGTGCTGGTATTGACCCACACCAATGGATTTGGGGTCGATTTTTACCAGTTCCGCCAGCGGATCGATCAGCCTGCGGCCGATAGACACGGCGCCGCGCACGGTCACGTCCTGGTCGGGGAACTCCTCACGGGCCACTTCGGAAGCGGAATACACGGAGGCGCCGCTTTCGTTGACCATAAACACGTTGATTTTCTTACCGAAGTCGATCTTTTTAACGAACTCTTCTGTTTCACGGCCGGCGGTACCGTTACCCACCGCGATGGCGGCGGTATCGTACCGGTTCACCCATTTTTTCAGCAGGGCTTCGGCATCATCTCTCTTATAATTCTTTTCCAGCGGGAAAATAACGTCGTGGTCCAGCATATTGCCCTGGTTGTCCAGCGCTACGGTCTTACAACCGGTACGGTAACCCGGGTCGATGGCGATCACTGCTTTCGGGCCCAGCGGCGCTGCCAGCAGCAGCTGACGCAGGTTCTCCGCGAACACGTCGATAGCCTCGGTATCGGCCTTGTCTTTGGCCACCGCCCTGAACTCGTTTTCCAGGGAAGGACGCAGCAGGCGTTTGTAAGCGTCGGCGCCGGCTTTGGCCACCTGCTCGGAAGCGAGGCCTTTACCGGTCACAAACTGTTTGTTGATCAGCTCCATGGCCTCTTCTTCCTGCGGCGCAATGGTGCTGAACAGTATACCCTCAGACTCGGCACGCAGAATGGCCAGTACCCGGTGGGACGGCACCTCGCGCAGGTCTTCGGAAAAATCGAAATAGTCTTTGTATTTATTGCCTTCCTCTTCTTTGCCTTCGGCTACCTTGGAAGTCATCTTGCCGGTGTGGGTAAAGAGTTTACGCAGCTTGTCACGGCACTCGGCATTCTCGTTGATCCATTCAGCGATGATGTCGCGGGCGCCTTTCAGCGCCTCGTCCGAAGTGGCCACCTGCTCGTTGAGGAAGGTCTCCGCAGCGGAAATATCACCGTCCTGCTGGTCAAACAACAGCCAGGCCAGCGGCTCCAGCCCTTTCTCAATGGCTACAGTGGCGCGGGTCTTGCGTTTCGGCTTGTAAGGAAGGTAGATGTCCTCCAGTTCTGCCAGTACCCAGGTGCCCTCCAGCTTCTCCAGCAGCTCAGGGGTCATTTTCTCCTGCTCCGTAATGGTTTTGATGATAAACTCACGACGGTCGTCCACTTCTTTGTAACGCTTTTGCAGGTCTTCTATCTTGCCGATCTGCACCTCATCCAGACTGCCCGTCATCTCCTTGCGGTAACGGCTGATAAAAGGCACGGTAGACCCTTCAGACAACAACACCATGGTGTTCTCTGCCTGTTTGGCGGAGATGCCCAGTTCGGATGAAATAAGCGTAATGTGTTTCGGATTCATATCAATACTTTTTGGGATTTTTTTATGTTGACAGCAAGCCCTGATGCCTTTATTTTAACCGGTAGACGGCCAGCTGCCAAATACTAAAATCGCTGATTTTTTTACAGCTCGCAAATGTAATTAAAAAGCCTTTTAAACAGAAAGCAATTTTCCCCCATTTCCCGCTATCCGCAAAATGCCAAAATGACAAAATCTCTCTGTATTTTTACGGCCATGGAAAAGACAGCTACATTCAACAGATTGTTACAGATAATGGACGATTTAAGGGAGAAATGCCCCTGGGACCGCAAACAAACCATCCAGACCCTGCGGCAGCTGACCATTGAGGAAACCTACGAGCTGGCAGACGCCATCACGGAAGAAGACTGGAAGTCCATTAAGGAAGAACTGGGAGATATCCTCCTGCACATCGTCTTCTACGCTAAAATAGGCTCCGAACAACAACAATTCGATATCAACGATGTCATCAACGGCGTATGTGATAAACTGATCGCCAGGCACCCCCATATCTACGGTGATGTAAAAGTACAGGACGAAGAAGAGGTGAAACAAAACTGGGAAAAACTCAAACTGAAGGAAGGGAAAAAATCCGTCCTCAGCGGTGTTCCCGTTTCTCTCCCCGCCCTCGTAAAAGCCATGCGCCTGCAGGAAAAAGCCAAACAAACAGGCTTCGAGTGGGACAACACCAGCCAGGTATGGGATAAAGTAAAAGAAGAGGTAGATGAACTGGAAGAAGTAGTGAACACCGGCGACCAGAACGCCATCGAAGCGGAATTCGGCGATGTGATGTTCTCCCTGGTGAACTACTCCCGCTTCCTGAATATCGACGCGGAAAACGCCCTGGAACGGACCAACAAAAAATTCCAGCGCCGCTTCCAGCACATGGAAGCCCTCGCACTGGAACAAGGCCGCCGCCTCAACGATATGAATCTAACGGAAATGGACACACTCTGGAACAAAGCGAAAGAGGCTGGCATCTGACAGCACTCCTCCTTCCGGTAATCCAATAACCCAATCATCAAATAATCAAATCCTTTTGGTTGATATAAAAGAAATACGCCTCTTCTTCCTCCGGCACGGATACCTGTTGATCGTTGCAGCATGGCTCTTCACCTTCGCCTTCCTGTTCAGCAACTACTGGGCTTACTATTCCTCCCCCCAGGGCGTGAAACGAAGCATCGAGAAAAGCCTGCACCAGCGCGAACAGTCGTTCGATAAACTGCTGAAAGATACCACCGTGGTCAACAGCCTTTTTCAACGTTCCTACGATGAAAAAACACTGGACCGCATCGGCAAACGCGACTACTTCGTGTTCGCCTACGACTCCAGCGCCCAGGGCACCTGGCTCACCTTCTGGAGCACCAGCCAGGTGCAGCCGGAAGATATGCAGGACGTGCTGAAACCAGGCGCGCAGTTCATGAAACTGAAAAACGGGTACTACGAAATCATTACCCGCCAGCTGAAAGCCGCCGGCAACCACCAGCATTTTGTCGTGGCCGCCATCCCGGTACGCATGGAATATGCCATCCGGAACAACTTCCTCATCAGCCATTTTTATAACAAGGCAGAACTGGGGGCGGAATATACCGTCCACATGGACCTCCCCAGCCTCATATTACCCGATCATACCATCCTGCCCGTGAAAAACGGGTACGATGAAACCCTGTTTTTTCTCGATTATAATAAAAGCATCCGCGCACAACCTCCCAACAACCTGAGTGTTGTCCTGCGCGTACTGGGATGTATCTGCGTACTCATTTTCTTTAACCTGTTCGCTACGCTGCTGGCCAAAAACACCAACCCGCTCTACGGGTTCCTGTTCCTTTTCCTTATGGTCTTCGGCCTCCGCGTGCTGAGTTACGTATACCCCTTCCCGTTCAACCTCCGCGCGCTGAACGTATTCGATCCGGTCATCTATGCGAAAGATGAAATATTCTACTCGCTGGGAGACCTGCTGCTCAACGTGCTGCTGGCCTTCTGGATGATCCTGTTCTTCCGCGAGCACGTAAAAACAATCAACCTGCCGGTGCTCCGCAAGCGCTGGCTGCAAAGCATTGTGATCATCGTGGCCAGCCTCCTGCTGTACATGGTGGAACAGTTCCTGGCAGACCTGATCCAGAGCCTCGTGATAGACTCCCGCATCTCGTTTGACGTGACCAACCCCTTCAGCCTCAACGAATACAGCCTGATCGGGTTCGTAGTGCTCGGGTTCATCTCTTTCAGCTTCCTGTTCTTCTCCCAGATCATCAACTACCTGCTCAATGAGCTCACCAACTTCCAATATCGCACCAAATACGTGTGGCTGGCGGCGGTAGGCATCATCTGGCTGCTGTTCCGCATCCACAACCCGGAACTGCCGTTCTCCGTGGCCATGGTCATTTGGTTGCTGCTGTACATCGTACTGCTCGATTTCCTGGCCGACCGCTTCGAAAGCAGCGTGGCCACCGTGCCTTTCCTGTTCTGGCTCTTCCTGCTCACCATCACTACCTCCGGCGCACTGGTGTATTACAACGACCAGAAAGAACTGTCCACCCGCGAAAAACTGGCGGCAGATCTCTCCAAACAGAAAGACCCGTACCTGGAAATGCTGCTCAACGATCTGGGCAAAAAAATTGAACACGATGAATACATGCAGTACTTCTTTATGGACAAAGGAAGTAAACAGTCCAAAGCCCGCATGGAAGAAGTGCTGCTGCAGAATTATTTCCAGGGATACCTGAGCCGCTTCGATGTGGCGTTCTACCCATACGACGAAAACGGCCAGCCGATCTACCAGGGAGATACCACCAGCCTGATTTCGTTCAACCGCCGGATGTTCTTCGAATCGGAAGCTTCCCCCACAGACGCCAGCGGCAACGACCTCTATTATTACGAGCCCAGTTTCAACGACTATAATTACATCGGTAAGAAAGAGTTCCATAACCCGGTGGATAACACCGGCACCGGCTGGCTGGTATATGTGCTCAAACCCAAGATATTCAGCCAGGAACGGCTCTATCCCGAGTTGCTGGTAGAAGGGGACCTCTATGACCGCAGCCGGGAATCGCAGGCCAACTACTCCTATGCTATCTATGACAAAGGCGTGCTGGTAAGCCATTACAGCGATTACCCGTTCCCCATCCGGCTGTACCCCGGTGATGTGCCGCCCGGTGAACTGACCATCAAGGATGTAGACGGGCACTCGGAAATGATCTATCGCGCTTCGCCCGAAAAAGTGGTGTTTGTGGTAAAACAAAGCCGTACGTTCGTTGAGTTTATCACGCTCTTTGCATACATGTTCTGCCTGTTCCTGCTGATTATCGTGATATACAAGCTATTTGACCTGCTCATCAAAGCGCGTATGCGCCTCAGCAACATACGGGCGTTGATCAACATCAGTATCCGCAAAAAAGTACATGGCACCATCATCTTTGTTGTGGTATTCTCTTTCGTGATACTGGGTATCACTACCACCATGTTCTTTATCTGGCGCTCCGAAGTACAGAACCGCGAAAGGCTGAGCAAAACGATGGGAGAGGTGGCCACCGATGTGGAAACAGTATTCCTCAACCAGCGCGACATGGACGAGATCGACAATATGTACGATCCCGTGTTTAAAGAAAAACTGACCGCCGCCCTGGGTAATATCGCCAACGAGCGGGCACTCGACATCAACGTATACGACGCCGACGGCAACCTGCGACTCACCACACAGCCGCTGATGACGGAAAAAGGGCTGATCTCCGGTAAAATGGAGCCCATGGCTTATTACGAGATATCCCGCCTGCAGCATATCCAGTTTATACAAACAGAGAAGATCGGCAGCATGCCGTTCCTCTCCGGCTATATGCCGCTGCGCAACCGCAGCGGAGACGTGATGGCATATCTCAACGTCCCCTATTTCGCTACGCAGACGGAACGTAACCAGCAGATCTCCAACTTCCTCGTGGCTTTGATCAACTTCAACGCGTTCATTTTCCTCATCGCCGGGATGGTAGCGCTGCTGATCACCAATTCCATTACCCGCTCGTTCTCGCTGGTAACGGAGAAACTGCGGCACGTGAACCTGGGACAGCGCAACGATGAAATCGAGTGGGACAAAGACGATGAAATCGGCGCACTGGTAAAAGAATACAATAAGATGGTGCGGAAGCTGGAAGTCAGCGCCGCCCGGCTGGCCAAAAGCGAAAGGGAAGGGGCCTGGCGGGAAATGGCGCGGCAGGTGGCCCACGAGATCAAGAATCCGCTGACACCCATGAAGCTGAGCATACAATATCTCCAGCGGGCAATTGCCGGCGATTCGCCCAACGTGAAGGAACTGTCCACCAATGTGGCCCGTACGCTCGTGGAACAGATAGAACACCTGTCCAATATCGCTTCCGATTTCTCGGCCTTTGCCCGTATCGGGGAGCCGAACAACGAGGTGGTGTTGCTGAATGAGGTGCTGTCATCGCTGACAGGCCTCTACCAGACGCAGGAAGACTGTAGCATCGAGTATGTGGAACCGGGCAGGCCGCTGTACGTATTTGCCGATAAAACCCAGATGAACCGGTTGTTTACCAATCTGTTGCTCAACGCTATCCAGGCTATTCCGGAAGAAACCGAAGGCCATATCCGCGTACGGCTGCAGGAAACGGCCGACCACTACGTGATTGTGAGCGTGGCCGACAACGGGGGAGGGATCTCTCCGGAGGTACAGTCCCGGATCTTTGTGCCCAATTTCACGACCAAATCATCCGGTACCGGATTGGGACTGGCGATGTGTAAAAATATTGCGGAGCAGACAAGAGGGGAGATCTGGTTTGAAACCAAGCTGAATGAAGGCACTACTTTCTATGTAAAGTTGCCGCTTCATGAGGGGTAATAAGTTATCGGTAAGAATACAGGCTTCCTTAAAATCTGAAGGATATTATGACCCGGGGTTAAAGCCGGGAGCAAAAACAAAAAAGGGCAAACCATCCGGTTTGCCCTTTTTTAATATCTTTTTCTCTTAGTTGCTGCTGTGGAAGCTCTCTTGGATCTTTTCCAGCAGTTTGCTTTCAATCATTTGTTGTGCCAGCAGGATCATATTTTTGAAGGCAACGTTCTGGGAGATACCGTGACCGATGATCACCGGTTTGTTGACGCCCAGTACGGGAGTGCCGCCATAGGATTCTGAGTCCAGTTTGTTCAGGTATTCATCGTTGATATTGCGTCTTGCCGCGATATCGTAGATGGACTCGGCCATTTTCAGGATAATGTTGCCGGTAAAACCTTCACATACAATGACATCGGCTTTTTCGGATAAAACATCTCTGCCTTCGATATTTCCGATGAAATTGATTTGTTTGTTTTCTTTTAACAGCGGGTAGGTGGCCTGGGCCAGTAAGTTGCCTTTGCCTTCTTCTTCGCCGATATTCAGCAGACCAACCTTTGGATTGTCGACCTTCAGGATGTGTTTGGAATACAGGGAACCCAGAATAGCAAATTGCACCAGGTTTTCAGGTTTACAGTCAGCGTTGATACCTACATCCAGCATCAGTCCTTGTGTACCGTTTTCACGGGGGACCAGGGTAGAAATAGTAGGGCGTTGCACACCATCGATGGCTTTAATGGAATAAAAGGTGCCTACCATCATGGCGCCGGTGTTACCTGCGCTGATGAAAGCATCTATCTTCTCATTTTTCAGTAAATGAAAGCCAATAGAGATGGAGGATTGTGGCTTCTCTTTCAGTGCCTTGGTAGGGTGTTCATTCATCCCGATTACCTGGGATGAATGAACAACTGAATATTTTGATTGGTCCACCTGCGCTTCCGCTAATAAAGGGACCAGTTGTGACTCGTCCCCTATCAGTACCAGATGCGCATCAGATGCAACGGTGTCTAAAAATAACTTTACTCCTTTTACTGCTGCTGCGGGGGCAAAATCGCCTCCCATCATATCAAGCCCGATTCTCATGTAACTCAAGTTTGTCTTGTTAGCTCGGGTAAAAATAGTAAAATAATTATTTAGCGGCGCTCTGTTTTTCCAACACTACTTTTCCTTTGTAGTACAGTTTGTTTTCTACCCAATGAGCACGATGTCTCAGGTGCACTTCACCGGTTGCGCTGTCTGTGCTTAATGTATCCGCTACCGCCTTGTAATGCGTTCTTCTCTTTGCTGATCTCTGCTGAGAATGTCTGCGTTTAGGATTTGGCATTTTATTTAATTTTTAATTGTCCTTAAATTTATCCAATCCTTTCCAGATTGGGTTATCGTTCTCTTTTGCCTGCTGGTTCATACGCTCCAGCATTTCTATTACCTTTGGATCACATCCGCTTTTGCCATCGGCAGTGTCAGGATGGATACGTTGCATCGGAATGCTCAGCAGGATAAACTCGTATATCCATTCCGCCACGTTCAGATGGCTCTCGGTCTTGGAAATATACGCTACATCCGGATCTGCGTCTTCATTGGCCATTTCTTCAGGATTGTCCACCATTTTCACAATCTGGTTGAACTCATCCCAGAGCTGCAGCTCGTAAGGCTGCCCACAACGGTCGCAGGTAACGGTTACCGTACCGCCGATCTCAAACTTCAGTAAAAAGAAATTTACTTTCTTGTCCAGCGTCAGGTTCACCGTCGCCTTACAATCACTGAAGTCCCTTTCTCCTTCAAAATGCTCAAAGAAACTCTCCCCGATCTCATACTGAAATGAATGCACCCCTGGTTTTAATCCAACAAAGGCTATCTCAAATTCGCGGAGTGGTTTCATATCAATGTCCTCACTTTTAGAGGGATGCAAAGGTAATTAAATATTTGCAATTGCAAAAATTTCCTAAATTTGTTCACTTTCGATATCCGGATTATATATATTTATATATCAGAATATCATCCATAGTGCTGTTGCTAAACAGCGGGAGTGAGCCGCAAAGGTAAGGATTTCCGCCTTTATCTCATACCTGTTTTTTGCAATACAACCGTGAAATTGAAAACCTGAAGTCCCCTGGCCATCATAACCAAATGACATCCAAAGGAAAGAATGCAAGGAAAATCCCGGCTCCTGACACGGCCCCCAAGGCTGCCCGTGACACCCCGGACATCTGCTCGCTGCCTATCCACGCTTGGCTCAACCATACCAGCGCCGGTATCATCGTGACAGATGAAGACTTCCGTTGCTGCTGGACAAACGACGTTTTATCCCAGCGCCTGCCACATCCCATCCCGGAAAATCTGCCTTTTGACGACCTCATCCTGCTTTTGAAACCACTCGTTACCGGACCGGACGCCTTCGCCGCCAGAATGAATGCCCTCCGAAGCGAAAAAAAGCCCGTTTTTGGCTGGGAACTGGTGCTGGAGACCGGAACGACCGTAGAAGTGGCTTATACCCCCGTTTTTGACGGTCCCGGCTTTAAAGGCAGTATATGGCAGGTCATTAATATCACCCGCAAATACCATGTCCAGGAAGAAATAAAACGCAATGAGCACAAATTCCGCGTCATGCTCAACAACCTGAACGCGGCCATGTGCGAAACAGACCTCGACGGTAATATCACCCGCGTATACGAAAGCTTCTGCCGCCTCTCCGGATACACGGAAGGGGAACTACTGGGCAAAAACATCACCGACGTGTTCGTGCCGGAAGAAAACAGGGCTTTCGCCCGCGCCCTCCGCCGTAAACGCCTCTCGGAAAATGTACCCCTGGTCTATGATATGGAAATCGTACTGAAAGACGGCTCCCGCAGATGGGTGCTCGCCAGCTCGGCCAACGTGTACGACCGCAACGGCAACATCACCGGCGGCGCCGGCATCCACATGGACATCACCGGGCAGAAACGCCTCCAGCGTGAACTGGAAAATGCCCGCCGCCTCGCCGAGGAAGCCCGCATCGCCCAGAAAGACTTCCTGGCCAGCATGAGCCACGAAATACGCACCCCCCTCAACGCGATCATCGGCATGGCACACCTCCTCGAGGAAACCAGCCTGGACCCGCAGCAGAAGGAATATGTCAACATCCTGAAACACTCCTCCGGCATACTGCTGGGCATCGTCAGCGATATTCTCGATATTTCCCGCATAGAAGCAGGCGAACTGCAGGTCAACCAACGGGAATTCAACCCCCGCGAACTGATACAGTCCCTCCGCCATACCTTTGAACTCAAACTGGGCCGGCGCCCCGTCTCCATCACGGCCGAACTGGACGCCAACCTCAATACCTGGCTCATCGGGGATGACGTGCTGCTGAACCAAATACTACTCAATTTGTTAGGAAATGCAGAGAAGTTCACCAGCGAAGGAGAAATAGCCATTAAAGCCACCCAGGAAAGCTGGCTGGATAATACCATCTGGGTCCGCTTCCGGGTCTGCGACACCGGCATCGGTATCCCGAAAGATAAACTGGAACTGATTTTCCGCAACTATAAACAGGCAGAAGCAGACATCCGCGAAAAATATGGCGGCACCGGCCTCGGCCTCGCCATCGTGAAACAGCTCGTGGAACTGCTCGGCGGCACCATCAGCGTGGAAGAATGCCAGGGATACAATACCTGCTTCGTTTTTGACCTCCCGTTCATGGACAGCAGAAAGCCCATCTCAGCTTCGGGCGTTAAACCCCGTAAAAAACTTAAACAACGTACCTTTGAGGAAGCCCGTGTGCTGGTAGTGGAAGACAATCAGATGAACCTGCGCTACATGATGAGCCTCCTGGAAAAATATAAAATCAATTACCAGCTGGCCACCAATGGACCCGATGCCACATGGTTCCTCAACGCCCGGCAGTATGACCTTATCCTCATGGATATCCGCATCCCCGGCATGAATGGACTGGAACTGGCCCAACAAATCAGGACAGATGAAAACCAATTTAATGTGGCAACACCTATTATCGCCACCACTGCTGTAGCCATGGAAAACACCGCCGCCACCGTCAGGGCCGCGGGCATCACCGACATACTTATTAAACCGTATACACCGGATCAGCTACTACAGATCTTTAACAAATATCTCAACGAAGAAGAAACAGAATTAATAATGGAAGAAGAAGTGCAGAATATCAGCGGATTTGAGTTCCACCCGGAATTGGACGTTAAGTATCTCACAGCGCTCTATGAGAACAATATTTCCTATGCGGCCGACTTGTTTGAAATATTTATCCGGACCATCCGGGACGAAATCAAAAAATTAAAAGCCATCGTAGATACCGGCGACTGGGAGCGGGTGAAGTTCCAGGTACATAAACTGAAACCCAACTTCGCCATGGTAGGCCTCACCTGGATCAGCGCCAAAATGCAGGAACTGGAAAACAACCTCCGCACCGGAGAACCGCAACAACCGGAAAGCGCCACCCGCCTGTTCGACGAAATCGTGGCAGACGTGGATAAATACTATCCCGTAGTGGATGAAGAATATGCCCGTATGCGGGAATTTGTGGACGCTGCCTCCCATCCCCATCAATAGGCCTGCAACACCTCCCGGATGCTGTTGTAATAGTTTCCGCCAAATAACAACATATGTACCAGCAAAGGATATAACTGGCAAACACCGATCCGCTGTTGCCATCCCGGCGACAGCGGCCAGGCTGCCTGATAGGCATAATAAAAACGGGTGTCAAAACCACCAAACAAACGCGCCATCGCCAGGTCCATCTCCCGGTGACCGTAATACACCGCCGGATCAAATACACAAGCCCTGCCATCCGGCCCCACCATAAAATTACCCGACCACAGGTCCCCATGTAACAACGCCGGCGCCTCGGCAGGAAATAGCTGCGGCAACTGCCGGCAAAGCCGCTCCGCCTGCTGCACCATACCCTGCTCTATAATACGCTGGTCATATGCCATCCGCACCAGCGGCATCAGCCGGTTGAACGCATAAAACACCGGCCAGCTGCTATAGGGCGTATTGTACTGGCGGATAGTGCCGATGTAATTCGGCGCTGGATACCCGTAATGCGGCTGCGTTTTCCGGTGCTGCTGCGCCAGCGACTGCGCAAAATGCTCCCAGAAATCCTGTACCGCATTGCCTTTTACCATCAGCTCCATCAACAGGTAAGACTGCCCGTTGCTCTGCCCGTATGCCAGCGGCTGCGGCACCGTCAGCGCCTGCGCGCTATGCAACGCTTCCAGGCCCGCATACTCGGCGGCAAACATATCCGGGTATCGCCGGGCATCATTCAGCTTCAGGAAAAAATATCCCTCGTTGGTGCCTATACGAAATGTTTGGTTAATATCGCCACCATGTACGCTTTTTGCGTCATTAATATGTATTTTCACTTTCAGCTGTTCGGATAACGCCGCGCTCAGTTGTTTTTGTAGAATTTCATCGATCATGTTTCGCCACTTATATGGAAACAAAAGCCAAAATTAAAAAGAAGATCGTCCGTATTGTATTAACACTTGCGGGTATACTGTTGTTAAAGGGATGCTTTGCCTGGAGTAACCGCTTCAGAGAAGCTTACTTCCATAGGTGGTACAGCAGTATCAGTACGGTGTTTCGACAGTTAACAGGTATAGTACCATTCAGTGTTGGGGACGTAATATATACCGCCTGGATTGTAACTTCCCTGTTTTATTTGTTAAAACTATGTTATAAACTGGTCCGGATGCAATGGGGAGAGGCCGGCTGGCTCACCCTGCGCGGTATCCATTTTATCCTGAAACTTTATCTTGCCTTCCTCATCCTCTGGGGATTCAACTACGAACGCAATACCCTGCTGCGCGATACCGGTATTATCACCGGCGACTATAACACCCGGCAGCTCTACCAGCTGTCAGATACCCTGCTGCGGCTCACCAACGCCGAAAAACAACGCCTCGGCGATACCACCGGCGTTACCCTGCCGGATAAAACCACCCCGCTGTTTGCCCGTGCGGCCACCGCCTACCAGGCCGCTGCCGAACGCTGGCCCGCCTTCCGGTACAAAGCGCCCTGCGTGAAAAAAGCACTCTTCGGCAAATGGCTCAACTATCCCGGGGTAACCGGATACCTCAATCCCTTTACCCTCGAGGCACAGGTGAACACGACCGTGCCCACGGTGATACAACCCATTATTACCTGCCATGAGATTGCCCACCAGCTGGGATATGCGCCGGAAGAAGAAGCGAACTTTGTGGGATATCTTGCCGCCACCAGCATTCAGGATAGCCAT
This sequence comes from uncultured Chitinophaga sp., assembly GCF_946479755.1. The sequence continues at coordinate 583,074 of NZ_CAMLHC010000002.1, forward strand.
TTCCGTTATGCGGCCAATTTTGATATGCTCCTCTATAGCGTACGCCAGCTGGCCATCAGAGACACCGTGCTGGCAAAGGATATCTGGCGCCGGGCACTCCCCGGTGTAAAGGCTGATTATAAAAGCATCATTACTTTCTACGAAAAGTATACGGGCAAAGTGGATGACTATTCCACCATCTTGTATGACCAGTATCTGAAAGCGAATAAACAGCAGAAAGGTATCCGCAGCTACAGCGAAGTGACCGGATGGCTGATCGCCTGGTTTAAAATACGCTGACTAGTTCATCATCAGCACGTTCACACTGCGCTGCAGGATGTTGAACGCGATCTCGGCCATCAGGTTCTCCCGGTCCAGTGTCGGGTTTACCTCGGTAATTTCAAAACAGCAGATCTTACGGTGCTGCATAAACTTGGCAATCAGGTCCTCCGCCTCGCGCTCCCTTAAACCATTGCTCACCGGCGTACCGGTACCCTTGGAAATGGAGGCGTCCAGGCTGTCCACGTCGAAAGACACATAGATATAGTCACAGTCGCTCAGATAACGGAACACGGAACGGGAAATATTCTCCGGCCCCTTACGGCGTACTTCATTGGTGGTGATCACCTTCATGCCGTATTGTTTGATCAGGTGGTCCTCTTCCTTCTCATAATCTCTCAGGGAGATGAACACAATATCTTCCGGTAATACCTTGGGAGCGATTTTACCGATGTTTTTCAGGGCGTTCCACATACCGGTGGTGGTTTCATCCAGGTCGTGCACCTTACAGTCCAGGTTATCTTCCGCAATGGCGGTGGCCAGCGGCATCCCGTGCATATTGCCGGAAGGAGTGGTGTAAGGCGTGTGCAGGTCGGCGTGGGCATCTATCCAGATCACGCCCAGCTTGGACTTGGGATGTGCCATTTTTAACCCGGCAATGGTGGCGCCGGCGGTACTGTGGTCCCCGGAAAGCAATACTGGGAACCAATTGGCTTTCACTGTTTCACATACGCTTTTGCTGATACGCTCGTACATGTTCACCGTGCCCTTGATCCTCTTCGCATAGGGAGACTCAATAGGTTCAAACAGCAGTTTGTTTTCCGTTTCGATCGCTTCGGTGGGGAAGTGCACAAAAAAGTTGCTCATGAAGTCCAGCGCAGCTATCTTGATCGCGTCCACCCCCAGGCTTGCGCCCCGGGTACCAGCCCCTATTTCCGACTTGACTTCTATTATCTTGATATTCTTCATAAAGTTTTCATTACCGGCAAGCTACAGGATTTTGGCAGAACGCCCAAAGCAGCGGAACCGGCAACGGTAAAAAAAGGACGGATATTGTATGAACCAAATCCAATACAGTGGTGTTATCCTCGCATTTTATTCAATAATTATCGCGTTATGGTTGACAACGTTGAATTTTCCCAGTGGCATTTTTTTACATGCTGATTTATAAATAATTTGGATGCTATCAACTCATCTTTTCAACACAACTACAACTATAACCATGGACTTTCAACTTACGGAAGAGCATCTTATGATTCAGAAGGCTGCGCGTGATTTCGCCCAAACCGAACTTTTACCGGGGGTGATAGAGCGTGATGAGCATCAGAAATTCCCGGCAGAACAGATAAAAAAACTGGGTGAACTGGGTTTTCTGGGCATGATGGTAAGCCCTAAATATGGCGGCGCAGGCCTGGACACCATCTCCTATGTGCTGGCAATGGAAGAAATATCAAAGATAGATGCCTCGGCCTCCGTGGTGATGAGCGTAAATAATTCACTGGTTTGCTGGGGACTGGAAACCTACGGCACCGAAGAACAGAAACAGAAATACCTGGTGCCGCTGGCCAAAGGGGAAATCATTGGCGCCTTCCTGCTCAGTGAGCCGGAAGCCGGTTCTGACGCCACCTCCCAGCGCACTACGGCAGAAGATAAAGGAGACCACTACCTGCTCAACGGTACCAAAAACTGGATCACCAACGGTAACTCCGCCAGCGTATACCTGGTGATGGCCCAAACCCACCCGGAAAAAGGGAGCAAAGGCATCAACGCCCTGATCGTAGAAAAAAACAGCCCGGGCGTGACCGTGGGCGCCAAAGAAAATAAACTGGGCATCCGCGGCAGCGACACCCACAGCATCATGTTCCAGGACGTGGTAGTGCCGAAAGAAAACAGGATCGGGGAAGATGGCTTCGGCTTCAAATTCGCCATGAAAACGCTGGGCGGCGGCCGCATCGGCATCGCTTCCCAGGCGCTCGGCATCGCCAGTGGCGCTTATGAACTGGCAGTGAAATACTCCAAAGAAAGAAAAGCATTCGGAAAAGAAATATCCCAGCACCAGGCCATCCAGTTCAAACTGGCGGATATGGCTACCAGGATCGAGGCGTCACGCCTGCTCTGCCTCAAGGCAGCATGGGAAAAAGACCAGCACCTCGATTATACCCTCAGTGGGTCTATGGCCAAAGTGTTCTCCTCTGAAACCGCTATGTGGGTCACCACAGAAGCAGTACAGGTACACGGCGGCTACGGCTACGTGAAAGAATACCACGTAGAACGCCTCATGCGCGATGCGAAGATCACCCAGATATACGAAGGCACCTCCGAAGTGCAGCGTATCGTGATCAGCCGCTCCATCCTGGCGTAATCAGCACCAAATATTCCACAGCGCCCCGGGCCCAAACCCCGGGGCGCTTTATTTTACAGCAGCTTTGTTTATTTTTGCGGGATGGCTATCAATATCAATGCTTACCAGGAAGTGCTGTCCCGGCTGAAGCCCTATAACGCCCAACTGGTGGCGGTTTCCAAAACCAAACCAGCGGAAGACATAGCAGCGTTCTATGCTGCAGGACAGCGCATCTTCGGCGAAAACTACGTACAGGAGCTCGTGGACAAACAGGCAGTATTACCTGCCGACATCGAATGGCATTTTATCGGACACCTCCAGTCCAATAAAGTCAAATACATGGCTCCTTTTGTGCACACCATCCATGCGGTAGACAGTCTCAAACTGTTGCAGGAAATCAATAAACAGGCGGCCAAACACCAACGGGTGATCAACTGCCTGCTACAGGTACATATCGCAGCGGAAGAAACAAAATTCGGCCTGGACGGGCAGGAGTTACAGCAACTGCTCTCATCGTGGAACAACCACCAGTCCGATTTCGCAAACGTCCGCATCGCCGGCATGATGGGCATGGCCACCAACACCACCAACGAAACACAGGTCCGCCAAGAGTTCCACCAGCTCCACCAGTTATTCGGGTCTGTTAAAACCACATTTTTTAACACACAGGATTATTTCAGGGAACTATCCATCGGCATGAGCGCTGATTACACCATCGCACTGGAGGAGGGCAGTACATTGGTGCGCATCGGCAGCCTGCTGTTTGGAGAAAGGAACTACAATCAGTAACTTATGAAACGACTTTGGATCTACTGCCTGGCAGGCATCGGCATGACCGCCTGCAACACCGGCACCGCAAAAAAAGAACTCACTACCGGCACCTGGCAGGCCAGCCTGCACCGCGCAGACGGCGCCAACATCGTCTTTAACTTTCTCGTAAAAGACACCGCCGGTAAAAAAGTGCTGTATGTGCTCAACGCAACAGATAAACTGCTGGTAGACGATGTAAAAGTCTCCGGCGACTCCGTCTTCATCAAAATGCCTTTCTTCGATTCTGATTTTAAAGCCCGCTTCACCGACAGCGGCAGCCTCGAAGGACAATGGACCCGCCACCTCGCGGATAAAGACGTGTCAATACCTTTTACCGCCAAACCCAATACGGCCGAACGTTTCCCGAAAGGCGTAGTCCCTGCGCAACAGGTGACCGGCCGCTGGGTAACCACCTTCGTGGATAAAGAGAAAGACAAAAGCAGCACCGCCATCGGCGAATTCAAACAGATGGGCGACCTGGTGTATGGTACCTTCCTCACCACCACGGGCGACTACCGTTTCCTCGACGGCAGCATGGACGGTGACACCCTCCGCCTCTCTACTTTCGACGGCTCCCACGCCTACCTCTTTAAAGCCGTGGTGAAAAACGACAGTATCGTTAACGGCCGCTTCTTCGCCGGTATCGGCGATCATGTGGAAGACTGGTCCGCCGTGAAAAACGATACGGCCAAACTGCCCGACGAACGTACCATCGCCACGATGAAACCAGGACAGTCCAAGCTCGATTTTACCTTCCCGGACATGAACGGTAACAAAGTCAGCATTAATGACGAGCGCTTCAAAAACAAAGCAGTGGTGATCACCCTCATGGGCTCCTGGTGCCCCAACTGTATGGACGAAACCGGTTTCCTCAGCGAATGGTATCAGAAAAATAAAGACCGTGGCGTAGAAGTCATCGGCCTGGCTTACGAACGTACGCCCGACTTCGAAAAATCACAGAAAGCGCTCACCGGCTTCCTTAACCGCTTCAATGTGCAATATCCTGTGCTGATCACCGGCGTAACGCCGGCAGACCCCGAAAAAGGGGAGAAGACGCTGCCCCAGCTTACCGCCATCAAAGGATTTCCCACCACCATCTTCATCGATAAGAAAGGAAATGTGAAAGAAGTACACACCGGGTTCTCCGGACCGGGTACAGGAGATCATTATGAACAGTTCAAAGCCGATTTTGAAAGGTTGATCACCCAGTTGCTCGAATCGTAATTTTAACGGATAAATAAGTGCAAATCCTTCCTGGTAAACAGTTACCGGGAAGGATTTGACTTTTTAAGAAAATTTATTTTTTCATCTCTTTCAAAAAGTATTGAAAAATTGAAAAAACTGCCTATTTTACTGCTCCGTTTGACTTTATGAATTCCACCATTATCTAACACGCTTGTCAATCCACCTCCGGAACAATGTCAATACCTGGTATTGTTCCGGCAGGTTACGAAGCCTCCACGTTTAGCCTTGTAAATTCCACGTATTTTTCTTTCACGCTATCTTAACATTTGCGGTGGCCGTTATGGCCTGATATTTGAAAATCTTGCTTCACTGTGCAGGTTTAAACCACGCACGCGCTTTTTTTGTTAAACCAAATAAAATCTACACATTATGTCTACTACCAAATTTTTAGCAGGAGCAATTGCAGGGTTAACCACCGGGATTATTATTGGTATGTTAACAGCCCCGGAAAGCGGCGATAATACCCGCAGAAGGATCAGGCATACTGCGGATGACTGGCGTAACAAAATTAATGGTATGGTAAATCGCGGCGGTGAAGATCTTTCAGACCTGAAAGAAGTATTTGAGAAAGAAATCGACGGACTGCAGGACGATACCCGCGAACGCGTTTTAAGACTGATCAACAAGGCACAGGGAAAATACAACCGCTTTAAAAAAGAAGCCCTTTCATAAATGTTGGAATTTTTTGATTTACGATTTTTTGATTTAAAGTTCGTGTACTCAAAATCAAAAAATCGTAAATCAAGAAATCCGAAAATGGTTAACTGATGATTTCCCCCGTTTCCATATAGTTCTTGAAACGTTTGATATCCTTGTCAATCATGTTTTCAAACGCGGGATTCAACAGCCAGGCAAGGCCACTGCCCATATACCCGGCCGGCGGGCGATAAGAGATCATCACATCTACTTCCGTACCGCCATTCAGCGTTTCCTGGAAAGTAACACGGCCGGCCGTAGCGATCGATGATCCGGGCAAAGAACGCCAACCCAGCATCTCTCCGGGTATCTCTTTTACAATCTCTGCGTCCCATTCCAGCGTACCAATGCCTCCCGGCCCCTTTACGATCCAGTGGGAATGTAACGGGTCTATCTCTTCCACCGACTTCAGATGTTTCATGAATACCGGCAGATTGCTCAGCTGCCGCCAGAAATAATAGACCTCCTCCTTCGGGTTGTCTATCTTCAGGGAAGTGCGGATATTAATAGAAGCGGTGTGCTTGTCGGGTTTCCTTCTGCCCAGCAATCCGTTCACGAGGTCATTGCCGGAGATGCCACGGTACAACAGGTAACCGGCAGCCAGCAGCTTCAGTAAACTGCCTGCGGGCTTCTTGTCTACCTTACTGATAGCACTGCCCAACAGCCACGCACCTGTGAAAATAGAGACTATCCTGCCTTCCGGAGTTACATTGATGATATTTGAACTTTCATAGAGCGGTCCTGCCTTCGGAGGTACATGACCATTTGATAGTTTTGTCATTAGATACAGTTTGGGGTGAAGCAGCTAAAACCCTGCAACTTTTGTTGGAAGAGAATAAGATGCTAATATCTAAAGAACTAAATATTAAAAAATATATGCAATGGCTGTGGCATGATGGGTACGGTGCGTAAATAATTACACACTTCCGGTAACCATCATCCATCACTGATAAGAGGCATTCAACACGTCGTAAATATTTTTTCCCCAGTTAGGTGACAGCGCGTCGGCAGGCGTAAACCGCCCGAATTTTTCTCCCGTTTCCACCACCGTAGACCGCGCCCTTTTTTTACCGCCACCGAAAATAGCCGGCGTATAATAGATGTTCAAAGCCTTTACCAGCGAGGCGCGGGGATTGGCAGGATCAGCATCGATCGCTTTCTCCGCATATTGCCGGCTCTCTGCGCCCAGCGATGCGCCACGGGAAGGGACGGCATTGATGCGCGCCGACAACCAGTAACCCATCAACGTCAGCGTCTCCGTATGATGCGGCTGCATCTCCAGCGCTTTTCTCACAAAAGGAGCCGCCTTGTCACAGTACTCCTCCGATTTTTTCTTTGGTGCTTTGAAAGACAGCTGCGTATAGGCCCAGCCGGCATAATACTGCAACAGCCATTCCTGCGGATGGGCGCCGGCCAGCTGCGCCAGCGTATCGGCATGTGGCGGCCATTGCGGGGGATCGCTCTTCTCCAGCACCTGTAACTGCCCCTGTAATGCGGCCTGCCAGGAGCTGTCCTGCGCAGAGAGGGTCGTGATACCACTGGTTATCATCAGGAAAAGTAAAAGTAATCGCTTCATATGAAAATATTTCTGATAAGAGCCCCGACGCCAATTATATGCCACGTTTGTATTTCTGTGCCCGATAGTCTATCTTAACCGGCCAAACCACTGAACATATGAAAAAATTACTGACCACGTTATTATTACTCTCCGGCCTCCACAGCTATGCACAAAAGGAAATAGCCCCCGACAAATGGCTGAAACTCTTCAATGGCAAGGATTTGAAAGACTGGGACGTTAAAATAACCGGTTACGACCTCAATGATAACTTCGGCAACACGTTCCGCGTGAAAGACGGCTATCTGACCGTTGCCTACGACCAATACGACGAATTCAAAGAACGATACGGCCACATCTTCTATAAAAAGAATTTCTCCGCCTACCTCGTGGTAGCGGAGTACAGATTCACCGGCGACCAGGTGAAAGGCGGTCCGGGCTGGGCCTTCCGCAACAGCGGCATCATGCTGCACGGCCAGCCGGCAGCTACCATGACGAAAGACCAGGACTTCCCCATTTCACTGGAAGAACAACTCCTTGGTGGTAACGGTAAAGATCCGCGAAGCACGGCCAACCTCTGCACACCGGGCACCAACGTGGTCATGAATGGCAAACTGATCACCGATCACTGCATCAGCTCCACTTCCAAAACATATCATGGCGACCAATGGGTGCACGTAGAAGCGCTGGTGCTGCGCGATTCTGTTATCAAACACATCGTTCAGGGCGATACCGTGATCGTGTACAATAAGCCGCAGATTGGCGCCGGCAACGTATTACATGCCGATCCCACTGTGAAACAGGACGGAAAACTGCTCACAGAAGGATCCATTTCTTTGCAAAGTGAAAGCCACCCCGTTCAGTTCCGTAAAGTAGAACTGTTCGACCTGTCACCTTATATCAACGATCCGGTGAAACTCAACAGGATATTGCATTTGCTGCAGCAACGGAACAAAGGCCGTAAATAAGGCCGATGACGTACGCGGCCGTGGCGGATGCGGCGGCTTCGGTCTTCTCGGAGGAACACAGCTGGCTGCCAACAGGGCAGCCACTGTCAACAGCCATGCACACCGGTAATAAGCACGTTTTCTTACCATAGTTATGCTTGTTTTTTATTATACGAAGGCAATAACTATTCCCGAATAAAGAAAAAACGAAAATTCCAAGGTTGATTTTTTACAGGTTTGGGCTACCTTTGGCCCCTCGAAAAAAATAGCATGGAAAATTGTACCCTCTACACGCATGAGGTAGATATGGGGAAGGTGTTGACGCGCATGCGTGCGCATTTCGATGCATCGGCCCTGAATGTAAACGGACAGGAAGACAACTGGGAGAGTATTACCGTAGTTTCGAAAAAGAGACGTTTAAGAAAAGGCAATACCATTACAATCACTTACCGCCAACGGTCAGTGCCGGGCTACACCCTGGAACACAGTGATGAGCCCATCATCGTTAATCTTCACGGCATGTACGCCTTTGTGCAACAAATAGAGGCCGAAAACCAGGAACTGAAAAAATTGCTGCTGGGAAAAATCCCGACCGTCAACACGGAAATAGCTATCAAAGCCGAACCGTCTTTCAACGGAGATCTCCGCTCCGCTGTCATGGAACTGGCCTACGAACTGGACGCTTTCTTTTTCTCCGAAGGCAATTCCATCTTTAACACAGACGTACAGGGATTCTGGGATAAAACCGGCGCCCTGCTGCTGGACGTCAACGGTCACTCTACCGCTACCAACCTCACCGTCAATATCGAAGCAAAATATTTCGACAGCCAGACGCCTCCCTCCGCAGAAGCCCTGGAAAGAAAAGCCCGCAGCCTGCAACAACTGCAAACCATGGGCGTCCGCTCCAGCGCCATGCTGCCGGCTATCGTCGATGAAACCGTGGCCGTTATCCGCACGCCGGAAGAAGTGGCCAAAAGGGTAGCCATCCTTACTGCCATCAACGGCGTCGCCTTCGGGCATCTGCAACCGCAGGACGTGATCGGCTATCTGCAAAAAAATCAACTGTGGGAACACGTCACTCCGGATGAGAAAAATTTCCTGCACCATCCCACCGAAGAAGAGAAAACAAAAGCTACCTGGAAATGCGAAAGTATCTGGGTATTGCTCTGGGCGCTCGGACTCATGCCGGAACTGGGATACATGACTGACCTCTGTAACCTCGACATGGTGCCGGAAGAAGTGTTCCCTTTCCGCGGCCTCTCCGGCGATCTCACCTCCTTCTTTGAAAAAGCCACCACGCTACGCCCTGCCGCGGCAATACTGGATGCCAACGATCTGTATTACCGCGCACACTGGTCCTGCGTGGATGCCCGCCTGAAAAGCGAAGAAGCGCCGGTACACCCGGGCGTGGTCTATGAAAGACATTATGCGCTCAACTGGTTGATCAACTACCGTAACCAGCCATGGGACAGTGTTACGTGTGATACCTGAGAGATTTAGGGATTTTTTGATGTACGATTTTTTGATTTCAGGTATCAAAAGAGCGAATAAAAAAAGGAGACCAAAGCGACTCATTTATTCGCTTTGGTCTCCTCTTTTTGTGGTCCCGAAATCAAAAAATCGTAAATCAAAAAATCCCCAAATTTATTTGAGCATCAGCTGCCGGATATACTTCACCGGTGCGCTGCCATAGCTCAGGAACTTTTCGTTGAAAGCTTTCAGGCTGTATTCTTTGCCCATCTTCTGTTTGTAAGCTTCCCGCAGGTCGATGATTTCTTTGTAACCGGTGTAGTAACTGGTGAGCTGCACGCTGGTCACGCTAACCCTTTTCCATTTGCCTTCTGCTTCCGCCTGTTGCTGGAACGCTTCTTTCGTCAGCAGGTGAATGGCATCTTCACGGCTCATGTTTTTCACGTGTACGCTGTAGTCAAGGATAGTATTACATACTGCCCGCAGGTTCCATTTGTACCACATCAGCCACATTTCAGGCTCGTTATTACCGTAGCCGTTTTCCAGCATCATCTGCTCCGTGTACACTGCCCAGCCTTCTATCATGGCACCATTGCCCATCAGGGATTTGATCAGGCTGGGAGACTGGTTGGCATATACCAGCTGGGTATAGTGACCGGGAATAGCTTCATGGATATCCAGTATCTGCAGGATATAATGATTGTATTCGCGGAGATAACTTTCCGCTTTGTCTTTAGGCCACCCTTCCAGGCTGCCTACGTTGTAGTAGGTGTTGCCGCCTTTGTCATACGGGCCGGGAGCGCTGATGGAAGCGCCGGCCACGCCGGCCATATAGGCAGGCTCTTTACGCACGACCAGCGGTTTGGACGGATCGATATACAGCAGGTCTTTTTCTTTGATGAAGGCAATCAGTTCCGGCAGTTGCTTTTCAATGGCCGACTGGAATTCTTCCGGTTTCACATGTTTGAGCGATAAGGTATCGATCATACGGCTGATCAGCTCCAGTGAATCCGCAGGCACAGGCTGGCTGCCGAAATACTTGGGCCACAGCTGGCGGCTGATCTTAGCCATCTCACCGTGAACATAAGCTTTACGCGCTATGGCAGAATCGTAGATCTGCGTAGCGGAGAAAGATGACTGTATGCTGTAGTTGAATTTCTGATCGTATAAAGGTTGACCCAGACGGAAGCTGCGCGGATTGGCAGGCTTCAGTGTCTTCAGCCATGCCGCATAATCTTTGATAGCTTTCACTGCTGTTTGCGCGCGGGCGATCATCGCTTTCTTTTCATCTGCGCCGATGCTGGTCTTCTGCAGGGAATCTGCAAAGTCTTTTTCAAACACAGACAAACCGCCGGTGTTCTGGTCCGCGGCCAGCGAGGTGAGCTCCGTTACCGGATCTTTGATCTGTTTTTTGGCCGCTTCGTAATACGCCGGCACATTGCCCAGCCTGGCGGAGAAGGCGCGCAGCCTTGTTTCCAGCGGGGCGTAGTTCTCGTTGAGGATAAAAGCGAACGTATTGCTCACATTAAAGGAAGACGGGTCCCACTCGTTGCTCTTCAGTTCTTTGATACTCCATTGTACGGACTTCAGGTAGTTTTCTATCAGCTGATAGTCTGTCTGGTTGGCATCGGTCAGTTTGCTCAGCTCATAACTTTTGAGGGAGTCCAGCTGTTGTTGCGCAAAAGCGAGACTGGCCTGTGCTGCGGCGCTGTCAGGCACAATCAGTACGGAGTCGTACTTGTGATAGCCCACACCGGTGGCCCAATCGGGGTTTTCTTTCCAAAGTTGGTCGATAAAACGTTCCTGGTAGGCCTGGAATGCTTTGTTCAGCACACTGTCGGCCTGACCACCGCCCTGGGTACTGTTGCCGTTGTTACAGGCAATCATGGCCGCAGCCGCCGTGGCGCAAAGAAGTATCTTTCTCATGATGGTGGAGATTTTGTTGATTGTCGGCGCCTAATATAAAGAATTATGAGGTAAGGGACAGGAATAAGAGGATGGGCGGAGACAGAAATAAAAAAGTTCCCTATCTTTGCGGCTCATTTATAAAAACAGATAAAACCTTGCGCCATGTAATTTCACAGGCATATTGATCCTCTTTTTCTTCGCCGTCCCGTTCCGGGACCGGCCTGTGAATTTTTTTGTCTAACCTGATTACGTTACCGGAATACCATGAGGGCCAACAGGCTGATTACCTGTAGTTCACTGTCTTGCAGGTTTATATACCCCTGCTGATAAACAGCCCCTCATTCGTAATTCGTAATCCGTAATCCGTAATTTCATTAATATGGCGATTTCCCAAAAATATGGCCGTACCTATCATTATCCGTTCTCACCGGGAACTACCAGCGATGACCGCATCCAGCATGATTACTGGGACTGGCTGGTAAACATACCGCAGCTGATACATACGGAAAAGCTGGATGGGGAGAATAACTGCCTTTCCCGCCACGGTGTGTTCGCGCGCTCGCATGTGGCGCCCACCACCTCGCCGTGGACCGAAAGCATCCGCCGGTACTGGCATAGCATTAAAAATGACCTCGGCGACCTGGAAATTTTCCTGGAGAACCTGTACGCCGTGCATTCTATTGAATATAAAAACCTGGACCATCACTTTTATGTGTTCGGCGTCCGGGAGCATGACCGCTGGCTGAGCTGGGAAGAGACCTGCTTTTATGCCGCCATGCTGGACCTGCCGGTGGTGCCGGTGGTAAGCACTATAACGCCGCCGGCTGTACGGACTGATTTTGAACGGCACACGCTGTCGCTCGTAAGCGGTCATGGCGCCTTTGATCCGCACGATGCTTTCAGCGGTGAGCCCACCATTATGGAAGGCATTGTATCCCGTAATGCTGCCGGTTATCCGGTCAGTGAATTTTCACACAATGTGTTTAAATATGTCCGTAAAGGGCATGTGAAAACCGATGAGCACTGGACCCGCCACTGGCGCAGGGCCCGGCTCAACTATGAAGGAGGTAACTATGTGGCAGATCACAAATAATAAAGACTGGGCGTCCCTCGAACAGCAGTTTGAGTGGGTGCGGGTAATGGCTTCTGTGCCGCAGGACGCCCGTCACCATGCGGAAGGTAACGTGGCCGTACATACGCAGATGGTGCTGGAGCAGCTGCAGCAGCAACCGGCATACCGCGGGTTGACGGCAGAAGAGCAGGAGATCCTGTGGGCTGCGGCATTGCTGCATGACGTGGAGAAGTATTCCACCACCGTGCTGGAGCCGGACGGCAGGATCACCTCCGCCGGGCATGCCCGTAAAGGGGAGATGCGCGCCCGGCAGATACTATACCGCGACATACCCACGCCGTTTTTTATCCGGGAAACGATCGCTAAACTGGTGCGTTACCATGGCCTGCCGCTGTGGGCATTCGATAAAAGAGATCCGCAGAAAGCCGTGATCATGGCCAGCCTGGAGGTGGATACCCGCCTGCTGGCGCTGCTGGCCCGTGCCGATGCGCTGGGCCGCATCTGCGACGATCAGGCTGACCTGCTGTACCGGCTGGACTGCTTCGAAGAGCTGTGCCGCGATAACCAGTGCTGGGGTGCACCCCGCGCTTTTGCCAGTGCGGAAGCAAAGATGAACTACCTGCTGAAAGAAGGCGTGTCGCCGGACTATGTGCCGTACGAACAGCCGCAGGCGAAGGTGATCATGATGAGCGGTTTGCCCGGCGCGGGTAAAGACACCATCGTGCAGCAGCAGTATAAAGACTGGCCGGTCATCTCCCTCGATGATATCAGGCGGGCCATGAAAATAGCGCCCACCGATAAAAGCGGTAACGGTACTGTGATACAGGCCGCCAAAGAGCAGGCGAGGGAATACCTGCGCAAAGGCCGTTCCTTCGTTTGGAATGCTACCAACATCACCCGCCAGATGCGGGAGCAGCTGACCAGCCTGTTCTTTACCTATCATGCGGCCGTCACCATCGTATATGTGGAAGTGCCCGCGGCCCGGCTGCTGCAACAGAACGGCAGGCGCGAACACATTGTACCGGCGGCAGCGATGGAACGGCTGATCAGCAAGCTGGAAGTACCCTCGCTGACAGAAGCCCATGAAGTGATTTACCAGGTCCGCTAAAAATAGTATGGGTAAAAAATTATGGATTGATTATCTTGGCCCGCGCTCGTGAGATATATCCATTTTGTTTTACCCATATTGTTTAATAAGCATTTAAAGGGCCAACCATTTGACAACGTATGCAGGAGACCCCTTTTTCGTTGGAGCAATTTGAATTGTTGTTTAAGGAACACTTCAAATCATTAGCCCTGCTGGCATATAGTGTGGTGAAAGACAAGGATGTTGCCAAGGATATTGTGCAGGAATTCTTTGTAAAGTTCTGGGAAACACAGCATACCCTGCAGCTGAGGGGGCCTTTTGAAGGCTATGCTGCCCGCGCGGTAAAGAACAGAAGCCTTAACTACATTGCCCGGCAGGAAGTACAGGACAAACACCGGCAGCTTTTTGCCGCCATGCCATCGGACGATCCGGACGCAGACCATGCGGACAGGGAGCAGTTTTATCAGCGGTTGTCGCATGCTATCGACTGTATGCCGGAGCAGCGCCGCCGTGTTTTCCTCATGAGCGCTGCCGACAATAAAAAGTACGCGGAGATCGCCCGTGAACTGAACATCTCCATCAACACCGTTAAATTTCATATCAAGGCAGCCTATGTTTTTCTGCGGAATGAAGCTTTTATACCGCTGTGGATCAGCGTTTTGCTGAACCTGCTGCCTTTTTTTGAAAAAACTTTCCTGTAGTACCTACCCTTTTTTAATACCTCACTGTCTAATCATCAGAAGCTATGACAGAAAATCAACCATCCCCCGAGTGGGAGAAGCTTGCAGCCAAACTGGAACAACCCCGGCAGGAAGGACCGCTTTCTCCGGATGAGGAGGCGTATTTTGATATCAGGGACGCGGCAGAAGGCTGGCAGGAAATAGCATCACTGGACACCACAGCAGCCTGGCAGGAAGTAGCCGCCAGGATAGAACATACCCATCGGAAAAGATATTCCATTAATTGGTTCCGGGTGGCCGCAGCAGCGGTCGTCACCGGGTTGATTGCAGGAGGAGCGGTATTCCTGTTGAAACCACCGCGTCACAAACCAACCACCAGCGTAGTGGCCCATGCTGCCGGAAACAATCAGCAAATACAACTGATTACCGGCAGCGGCGCTACGGTAGTCCTGGATTCCGCCACCCAGCTCAGGGAAACTGATGGTACCCGCATCACCGCCGGTAAAGCCGGCGTGGCCTACCAGCCTGCCCAAACCGGCGGCGCGCCTGTATTTAACACCCTCGTGGTGCCCCGCGGACATACCTATAAAGTGACCCTCGCAGACGGGACACGGGTATGGCTCAACGCTGATTCCCGGCTACGTTTTCCGGTGGCCTTCTCCGGCGAAACCCGCGAAGTGGAACTGGAAGGGGAGGCCTGCTTTGAAACTGTGCCCATGGCCGCCCAGCCATTCCTCGTAAAAGTGCGTGACACGAAAGTGACCGTACTGGGAACGGAGTTTAATATCAACGCCTATACCAGCAATACACTTACCACCCTTGTTTCCGGTAAGGTAATGGTAGACGCCGGCCCACTCGCCAGGGAGCTGTCTCCCGGCCAGCAGGCGGCCTGCCGGCAGGGTAATATGACCGTGGCCAGCGTAGACGCTGAACAGTTCACCGCCTGGAAAGAAGGCCTGCTGGTATTCGACAATGAAAGCCTGGAGGATATTATGACCCGGCTGGGCCGCGAATACGACTATACAGTCAACTTTGAAAATAAATCATTGCAACAACTACGCATCGGCGGAAACATCGAAAAATCACCCTCCGTCGCTCAGGTGCTGACTTTAATTGAACAACTGACAGATGTACACTTTGAAATAGATCAACCAAAACGTGCCATCATGGTAAAACAAGCCAAATAAAAAACGAACATGTTGTAGCATGTTCGTTTTATGAGCAAGCCCCGTAGGAAACAGGGCCTGGATCATCATCTATAATATAAATCAACCTAAATGTAATGAAAAAAAATTACATGCATGGCGTAGCCATGTTCCTGAAAAGATTTTATCAACCTGTACTGCTCTTTCTTTTTTGTGTATTGTGGGCCGCTGCCGCCAATGCCCAGACACAACCAAAAGTTACGCTGAAAGCCAACAACATGGCAGTGCCGGAATTCCTCAGACAACTGAACCGCCAGACCAAACTGCGCTTCCTCTACAACCAGGAGGAAATGATGCAGCTGCCACCGGTAACTTTACAAGTGCGTAACGAACCGCTGGACAAAGTACTGGAAGCTGCCTTCAAAGGACAGCACGTGTATTACAACATTACCAACGGTACCCTGGTGCTGCGTTACCGGCCGGCACTCGAAAAAACACCCGTGCAGGCAACGGAAACACCGCCGGTGACAGGCACCATCACCGATGAAGACGGACAGCCGCTCTCTCATGTCACCATCCAGGAAGCCGGCACCAACCGCGGCACCTACACCAACGACAAAGGCTATTTCACCTTCCCCGTCACTAACGGCTCCATCCTCCGTATTTCCTACGTAGGCATGGAACCGCTCGCCGTCGCCGTCGGCAGAAAAAGAGAGCTGAAGTTGTCCCTGAAAAGAAACAACGCCACGAAAGAAGTAGTGGTAACTGGTATGGTTACACGTAACCGTGAAAGTTTTACCGGTGCCGTAGCCACCTTCACCGGTGCGGAACTGAAAGCGATCGGTAACCAGAACGTGGTACAGAGCCTCAAAACACTGGATCCTTCCTTTGTGATCGTAGAGAACAATTCCCTGGGCGCCAATCCCAACGCCATGCCCAACGTGGAAGTAAGGGGCAAAACCAGCCTCTCTACCTCACAGGTAAAAGACCAGTTCGGACAAGATCCCAACCTGCCGCTTTTTATCCTCGACGGGTTTGAAACACAACTACGCAATATCATCGACCTCGATATGAACCGCGTGGAATCCATCACCATCCTGAAAGACGCAGCGTCTACCGCCATGTATGGCGCCCGCGCAGCCAACGGGGTAGTAGTGGTGGAAACACGCAAACCCAAACAGGGAGAGCTGCAGGTGTACTACAGCGGCGACTTCCGCGTGGAAGTGCCGGACCTGCGCAGCTACAACCTCATGGACGCCCGTGAAAAACTGGAGTTCGAAGTACTGTCCGGCAGATACAAGATGAGGTCCAGCGAACAGCCGCAGAAACAGCTGTGGCTGGACAGCATGTACAGCGCTCACCGCGCGCTGGTGGAGCAAGGCGTAAATACCTACTGGCTCAATGAACCGGTACAAATCGGCTTTACGCAAGGCCACTCCGTATATGCCAGCGGTGGCGACGAACAACTGCGTTATGGCGTGGGCGTTAACTACAAAAAAATCAGCGGCGCCATGAAAGGCTCCGGCAGGGACGCCTGGGGCGGTACGGTAGACCTGACCTATCGCAAGGGCCGGTTTAATATCAGCAACAAACTCAACGTGTCCGGCTATACGGCGCATGAATCGCCATACGGCTCGTTCAGCAACTTTGCGGCTGCCAGCCCCTATTTCCCGAAAAGACAGGCCGACGGCACCATCGCCAAATACCTCGATAAACCGGAAGGAGACACGCTGAATAAAACCATCATGGTGGTAAACCCGCTGTACAACGCTATGCTCAATAGTTTCGACATAGCGAAGAACATGGGCGTGCAGAACAACCTGCAGATGATATGGTCGTTCAACAGTTACCTCCGCCTGCAAGGCAGCCTGCAACTGAGCAAGGAAAATACCACCCGCGAAAATTTCCTTTCACCGCTCAACAGCCGCTTCGACAACAGCAGCATCTATGAAAAAGGTAGCTACAACAACACGAGGGCAGATGTTTTCAGCTACCAGGCCAATATTATGCTCACTTACGCGCGGGTGCTAAAACAACATTCCATCACAGCCAACCTGCGTACAGAAGCCCAGGAAGCAGCCACCAGGGGATATATCACCGCTGCACAGGGTTTCCCCGAAGGCAGCAACGGTAACCCGGCTTTTGCTTTCTCCTACCAGACCAACAGCCGCCCGGGCGTAACCATCGACAAATACAGAAGGGTAAACGCACTGGCCAGTGTGAACTACATGTATGACAGCCGTTATATGATGGACCTCACCTACAGGATAGATGGCTCCACCGCTTTCGGCAGCAACCGCAAATTCTCTCCGTTCTGGTCTGCGGGCATCGGATGGAACCTGCACCAGGAAAGCTTCTTCAAAGCACTGAAATGGGTCAACCGCCTGAAAGTGCGTGCAGACATCGGCAGCACCGGTAACCAGAACTTCAGCAGTTTCTCTTCCGCCGACCTGTATCAGTACTATCAGAATATTAACCCGTTCGGACAAGGCGCTGCCCTGATGACCATGGGCAACCCCGACCTGCAATGGCAGAACACCCTGAACAGCAACGTTGGTGCAGATGTAACACTGTTCAACAATCGTTTCAACCTGACCTTTAACGCCTATAATAAAAAAACAGACCCGTTAATTGTCATCCTCACCCTGCCAACATCTACCGGTTTGAGCGGATTCCCGGCCAACCTCGGTTATATGTCCACCAAAGGGGTGGAGGCGCTGGCTAACTATGCAGTGATCTATAAACCCAAACAACGTATCATCTGGCGCGTCGGCTATACCGGCAGCATGGTACGCAGCAGGTACGAAGGGTTTGACAATAAACTCGACGGCCTCAATAAACAACAGCTGGATGCCAAATCCCTCATCCGTTTCCGGGATGGCCGCAGCCCTGATGATATTTGGGCGGTGCCCTCGCTGGGCATAGATCCCGCTACCGGCAGGGAAGTATTGGTGAAACAAAACGGTGAAACCACCTATAACTACAATACCGACGATATCGCGGTGGTAGGTAATTCCCGCCCGCGCATGGAAGGCGTGGTCAGCAGCAACCTTACCTATGGGCCTTTCAGCCTCGGTATCAACCTGCGCTACCGCTGGGGCGCAGACCTTTTCAATACCGCCCTTTACAACAAGGTGGAAAACATCAGCCGGGCATCGCTGGCTTACAACCAGGACAAAAGAGCGTTGTACGACCGCTGGAAAAATCCGGGCGACATCGCACAGTTCAAAGGGATCTCTATCACCGACAAGACCGAAATGTCTTCCCGCTTTATTCAAAAAGACAACACGATCGTAGGCGAATCCATCAATATGGGTTATGAAATGCTGACCCAGCCCTGGCTGAAGAAAGCCGGTATGCAAAGCCTGCGCCTGAACGCTTATCTCAACGATATCTTCAGATGGTCTACCGTGCGGACAGAAAGGGGAACGGAATATCCCTTTACCAATACGATAGCCTTCAGCGTCAGCGCTTCTTTTTAATGCTTCAAACAAGATCACATGAGAAAGATATACCTCCTGATAGTCGTTTCCTGCCTGCTGGCGTCGTGCAACAAGTATCTCGACATTAAGCCGGAAGACAAGTTCACGGAAGATAACCTCTATTCCACAGAGGCCGGGTTCAACAATGCGCTCAACGGCCTTTATCTCGCCCTGTCGGCCCGTAACCTGTATGGCGCAGAGCTGACACTGTCCACCGTGGAAGTGCTGGCGCAACGCTATAACGTAAGCGGGGAGCATAATTTCAGCACCATAGCGAGCTACCAGTACAACCAGTCAGACGTGCAATCCCGGTTTGACGGGCTGTGGACGTCTGCCTATAAACAGATACTGAACATCAATAAGCTGCTGGAAGCGCTGGACAAACACAAAGGCATCCTGTCCAAAGACAAGGAAAACCTGGTGCGGGGAGAATGTATGGGGTTAAGGGCCATGATCCATTTTGACCTGCTGCGTTTGTTCGGACCGGTATATGCCACCGGCAGCAGTAAGACAGCTATTCCTTATAATACTACGACCGGCTCGGCGCCGCAGCCGCTGTTGCCCGCCACCGGCGTCATCGACGCCGTGTTGCACGATCTCGCAGCAGCACAGCAGTACCTCGCCGCCGACCCGGTGATCACCACCGGGGTGGTGGATTTTAAAAGCGATGGCGGGGACTGGTTCCGTAAAAGAAATATACGGTTCAACTATTTCGCCGCGAAAGCTTTACAGGCGCGGGTGCTGTTATATGCCGGCGATAAGCCCGCTGCGCTCGCCGCCGCGCAGGAGGTGATCACGAGCGCTACGAAATGGTTTCCCTGGGTGAAACCGGCGGATATCAATGCAGAACTGATCAATCCCGACAGGATCTGCTCCAGTGAAGTGTTTTTTGCCCTGTACAATCCGGAGCTGTACCTCAACCAGCGTGACTACTTCGCGGGCGCATTGCAGCCACAGTCTATCCTGGCGCCGGCACAGTCCAAACTGACCGCCGTATTCGAAGGGCTGGAAGGAGACTACCGGTATAAGTCGTCCTGGATAGTGCCCTCTGTAGGAGGTAAAACCTACCGCACTTTTGTGAAATACGAAGACGTGCAGGATACCAAAAAGCTGTTCCGTTTCCTGCAGCCGATGCTTAAAATGTCCGAGATGTATTACATCGCGGCAGAGTGTACGGCTGACCGGGACCAGGCCCTGCAATACCTGAACACCGTACGTTTTGCCCGTGGCCTGGTGGATCTCGCCGCCACTGCCAATATCACCACCGAGCTGACGAAAGAATACCAGAAAGAATTTTTCGGTGAAGGACAACTGTTCTTTTACCATAAAAGGATCATGACAGCCAAATTGGTGAACGGCGCCGCTACCGGCAGTAATGTGACGCCTAATTACGTAGTGCCGTTACCGTTATCAGAAACCAATCAGCGCACCAATTAAAAGCATATTGTCAATGAAAGCAATTCACTGTATCATGGGGGCTGTCATGCTTTATGCCCTCACGGCCTGCCAGAAGGAAACACTGAAAACCTGGTCGGGCACCAACGATATTTATTTTGAAAACAGCGTGGTGGAGAACGCCGCCAAGCGGACGTCTGACAGCATGAATATCCTCTTCATCTTCGCGCCGAAAGGAACGACCGATTCCATCCTGAAAATACCGGTGAAAACCATGGGAGCGCCTGTGGGTTATGACCGCACCTTCAGCGTTGGCGCCGCACCGTCCAACGCGGTGGCGGGCAAACATTACGATGCGCTGCCCGATTCGTTTGTGATGCGGGCCAACAGGGTGGTGGACACCATCCTGTTGCGGTTGCGCCGCACCCCCGATATGCTGACAGACACGGTGTCGCTGGTACTGCAACTGCAGGCCAATGATTATTTCACGACCAACATGAAGCGGGTGGCGATAGGTAACAATACTTACCTCAGCGCTACCACCTTGCGTATCCGTATGACGGACGTGCTGTCGAAGCCCGCTTTCTGGTTCTCTGCGGTGTTCGGGAATTTCAGCCGTAAGAAATTCCTGCTGGTGTGTGAGCTGACAGACTATGATCCTTATAAACTGGCTAACGAAGTGCCTATTGCCGATACATACTACCTCGGGAAAGTGACCCAGCGTTACCTGGATGAACAGGCCAGGGCAGGGAACATTATCCTGGACGACGACGGCAGCGTCATGACCATGGGCGACGCCATTACCGGAGGATGACGGATTTATTTTTATTCACCTTTTTGAGATAAACAACATGTATAAATATATCCTGGGGATCCTGTCCGTCATCGTACTGGCAGGATGTTACAAAGACAAGGGCAACTATACCTACACCGAGTTGAACGCTGTCTCTATCAGCGGTATCGACAGCAGTTATTCGCTGTTGCAGGGCGCCCGCCTGCAGATTAACCCGGTGCTGGCATTCTCCAAAGATGCCAGCGGGGATACCAGCAAATACCGGTACGAATGGCTGGCCATTGCCAAGGTAGGCGGTACGCCCATTGGCGACCGTTACGACCTGGCCACTACGAGGAACCTCGATATAAACGTGACGTTGCCACCGTCAAAAGATTACGCGGTACACTACCGGGTAACGGACAAGGCCACCGGCGTGATGTTCAAATACGTATTTAACCTGACCGTGTCCATCGTGATCTCCAAAGGGCTGCTGGTTCTCAGCGACGTGAATGGCAAGGCCAGGCTGGACATGTTATCGGAGTACCCGAAAAAATACACCATGTATACCGATGTACTGGGTATGCTGGGATCCACGGTGCCCCGCAACGGCGCGCCGGTAGACGTGGCAGTGGTATCTACGGGATACTATCTTTCCACGGCGGCGGGCACCCATAAAATCAATACCAACACCTTCGGCTGGTTGCCCACCTACAGCATTTCCTATGAGTTCCAGTCACGCATGCCGGAAAACATGATAGCGCAGCGGCTGGTCACTACTTTTGGCGGGGTGCTCTGTTACTCGGACAGTAACCTGTATGTTTACAGCCAGGCTTACCAGGTGCGGTACAATCTCCCGGTCAACTATCTGGCGGAGACCAAGCAGTATTTTAAGATCTCCCGGCATATGGGCGTCCATAACCGGTATATGATCCCGATCATTTTGTATGATGAAACCAATCACCGGTTTGTCCGGTATACACCACCTAATTCGGAATGCTCGCTGATGCCGGAGGGAACGCTGTTCAACTACCAGGACCCATCGAAAGATCTGCTGTATATGACGTGGAACACTTACAGTAACGGGATGTTGTTTGCCCTGCTGAAAGACCGCGCCACAAAAAAAGTGACGCTGGCCCGTGTAAACGCGTCGGCGGACGTGTTGCGGCAAAACAGTTACGATGAGATGGTGGCCACAGATATAGACAAAGCCACGTTGTTTGCGGTAGACCCGGTGAACGGTTACGTTTTCTACGCCGTAGGGGGGAAGTTGTACGAATACGATGTTTCCCTGAAAACGGCCAAGCTGATGCTGGACAGGCCGGGGGCTGAGATCACGCTGCTGAACAATGCGTCCGACGGACTGGTGGTAGGGTTCTATCAGCTTGCCGGGCCGGCGGAGACAGGCGGTTCCTGGGAGAAGTATACGGTGCCGGCTGTGAATGGCCCGTTGGAGTTGAAGGAGTCTTACCAGGGCTTCGGGAAAATTGTCAGCTGGATAACGAAGAGTTCATAGTTTTTCTCGCAAAGCGCGCGAAGATTTTTGGTATATATTAAGAACGCAAAGGAGCGAATAACCACTGAGACTGTTTACAAAATAGAAATGACCAACAGTATTTTCTATCATGTAATCAGCAAGAGGTGATCTTCGCTCCTTTGCGTTCTTAATATATACCAAAAATCTTCGCGTGTTTTGCGAGACTAAAATTCATTCCGCCACATCATGCTCTCCACGGGTCTTACCGTGCGGCCATTATATTTGGCATTTCCTTTTTTGTTGTACATGGTTTCCACTTCGCCTTCCACCACGAAGTAGATCAGCTGCCCGATGGGCATACCGGCATATACTCTTACCGGTTGTGCGCAGGAGATCTCCAGCGTCCAGGTGTTGCAGAAGCCTACGTCGCCTTTGCCGGCGGTAGCATGGATGTCGATACCCAGGCGGCCTGTGCTGGATTTGCCTTCCAGGAACGGCACATGGGCATGTGTTTCAGTGTATTCGAGCGTTACGCCCAGGTAGAGGGTGCCTGGTTGCAGTACATAGCCTTCCTCGGGGATCTCGAAATGTTCTATTTCATTGTGTTTGCGGGCGTCGAGGATACGGTCTTTATACGTAGCCAGGTATTTGCCCAAATGCACATCATAGGAATTGGTACCCAGGTACTTCCGGTCATAAGGCGAAATAACGATGGTGCCTTTTTCAATTTCTTCCAATATCCGTTTGTCTGACAGGATCATGTTAGGTGTTTTAGTAGTAGCAAGAAGGTTTCAGCATTTTAAGGGAAGCGTTAAAAAGCTTTAACCTTTGCTGTTATTTCTGCTTTTTTGCTTTAATTTGGCAAGATATGCCATTAATACGTACCATACAAATTGATCCGGAAACCAGGTTGGGCGTGTGGAGCATAGAAGAGCCGGAAAGTTTCTTCCGGGAGCGGGTTAATATCAGCCCCGGCATTCATCATCCACACAAGCGGTTACAGCATTTGGCCGGCAGGTACCTGCTGGTGACCCTTTTCCCGGAATTTCCGCTGGAGAAGATAAAAGTCAGCGAATCCCGTAAACCCCTGTTACTGTGCGACAGCTTTCATTTTTCCATTTCCCACTGCGGCGATTATGTAGCAGCTATCGTCAGCACCAAAGCCGCCGTCGGGATAGATATTGAAGAGGTAAAAGACAAAATAGAACGGGTGTCCCATAAGTTCCTGTCGCCCGAAGAGCGGGAATTCATCGATCCCCGGCATTCCCTGGTCCACAAGACCATCTGCTGGAGTGCCAAAGAAGCGATGTTTAAATGGTATGGCCTGGGCAGCGTGGATTTTAAGGAAAATCTCGTGTTACAACCCTTTGTATATCAGTCAACGGGTTTTATTACCGCTAATTTTGTGAAGCCGGATTCAAATACCCGGTTATATTTGCAATATATAATGGAAAATGGTCTGTGCCTGGCATGGACCCATCCGGTGTGAGGAACGGCATTTACTAACTGTTGCGTTATTTGACTTATGAAAATATTCTTGCTCGGCTTCATGGGAGCCGGAAAATCCTATTGGGGAAAGCAGCTGGCAGACCACTGGAACGTACCATACTACGACCTGGACGAGGTGATCGTGGAAACAGAAGAGATGGCCATCAGTGACATTTTCGCCACCAAAGGGGAAGATTATTTCCGGGAAAAGGAAAGTATGCTGCTCCGTGAACTGTCCCGCCAGGAAAACTTCCTGATCTCCTGCGGCGGCGGCACGCCCTGCTTCCAGGACAACATGGACTTCATGAACGATAAAGGCACTACCGTCTGGATCAACCCTCCGCTGGAGACCATGGTGGAAAGGCTCACCCGTAAAAAACATAAACGCCCGCTGATCCAGGACCTCGACGATCAGGACCTGGCGGACTTTGTAGAGAAAAAGCTGGCCGAACGCAGACCTTTCTACGAACAATCGAGGCATATCATTTCATCCGATAACATTACATTGGATACCTTTACGAAAAATATCGAACATGCATAAAGGCTTTTTAGTTTGGGCAGCTGCTCTGGGCGCGCTCGCAGTGATTTTAGGCGCTTTTGGCGCACATAAACTGAAAGAACTGGTGCCCCCCGAGACAGTATCTACTTTTCAGACAGGCGTTACTTACCAGTTCTATCATGTGTTTGCACTGCTGGCAACCGGCATCCTCTTTGCTAATGCTCCGGGCAGCCACCTGGAATGGGCCGGCAGATGTTTTATCATCGGCATCTTCCTGTTCTCCGGCTCCCTCTATGCGCTGACCATGCTGAAAGCAACGGGCAACGTAGGATTGAGAGGAATCGGCATCATCACCCCCATCGGAGGCCTGGTGTTCATCGCCGGATGGATCTCGCTACTGTTGGGACTTCTGAAAATTAAAGCTTAAAAAAAGCAGAACGTATATGCGTAAAGGATACTGGTTGCTGTGGATGTGTATGACCTGGTGCGCTGTCGCCATGGCTCAGCAAACAAAAGATATCAGTGGTAAATGGTACGGTATAACCAAATCCTACTATGGCGATAAACAACGCCTCATAGTGGCGCTGGACAAAGAAGGAGAGGGCTACAATGGGGAACTGCAAAACCCCGATCATGACAATGAAGCCATCGACCTCGATCATATTATCTACCGCGGAGACACCCTGCTGCTCCGCATTGATACCATCCGGTTCGCCTACACCGGTGTATGGAACCCGGCCGAAAAGCAGTTCGAAGGCGTTTTCACCTGGGGTGGCATCAAAGGTACGTTTAACCTCACCCGGAAAGAGATCAGGCAAAGCGATGTCTACAACCGTCCGCAGGAACCGAGGCCGAAGTACCCTTATCATACGGAAAACGTGCAGTTCAACAATGAGCACGACCATGTATCGCTGGCCGGAACTTTCACCCGCCCGTTTGACTGGGGACGTTATCCCGTAGTGATCATGCTCAGTGGCTCCGGCCCGCAGGACCGCGACGATGAAATGGCCGGCCACAAAACATTCCTGGTACTGGCCGATTTCCTGGCCCGCAACGGCATCGCCAGCCTCCGCTTCGACGACCGCGGCACCCGCAGCTCCGGCGGCATATACAGCCAGTCGAATATCTACGACTTCGCCAACGACGCCAAAGCAGCCCTCGAATACCTGAAAACACGAAAAGACGTAGATCCGTACACGATAGGTCTGCTCGGCCACAGTGAAGGCGCCGCGGTAGCGCAAATTGCGGCGGCAAACAATAAGTCAGTGGCTTTTGTAGTTTCTTTGGCAGGACTGGGCGTCACCGGCCGCGAAATGGTGGACCAGAAAGTGGTCCTCGACGGACGGATGTCCGGCGCTTCAGATGCAGAAATAAATGAACGCTTGCAACGGCTGAAACCATACTGGGACGCGCTTGCCAGCGATACCAACTATACGGTGGCCGCCGCCAGGGCGAAAGCCGCACTGCACGATATCTACCGTAATTCCCCGGAAGACATCAAAAAACAGGTGTCGGAAGAAGAGTTTACCAGCGATATACAATTCGACCGTGAACTGTCATCGATTTTGTTATACAAACCGCTGGACTATCTGAAACAGATCAAGTGCCCGTTCATGGCTGTCAACGGCACCCGCGACCTGCAGGTAGACGCCACCACCAACCTGAACGCCATCGAACGCGCACTGCGCGAAAATGGGAATATGCTTGTCACCATACGAAAGTTCGACGGATTAAATCACCTGTTTCAACGCTGTAAAACTTGCACTGTAGCGGAATATGGCGACCTGGAACAGACCATTGATCCGCTGGTGCCGGAATTCATCGCACACTGGATACTCCAGTTGCCGCCAAGGCCCAGGTAATCCCAACTTGAAGTTAAATTATGTCCAAGAATAAACTGAAAAACGAAAAACCGGAGAGCAAAAAAACCAAAGCCCCCACGCCCAACCCTGACGTGCTGAAGAAAGACAAGGAGGCTGAGGTAAAAGTAAAAGAACTTGTCAAGGATGAACGCACCCACAAAGTGATGGGCGTGTTCTTCCTGCTCCTGTCTGTCTACTGCTTTATTGCTTTCACCTCCTACCTGTTTACCTGGGAAGACGACCAGGATAAAGTATTCCGCTACACCACCAGTGAACTGCTCATCGGCGATGTGAAAGTGGATAACCTCCTCGGCCGCCTGGGCGCCTACGTGTCACACAACTTCTTCTACAACGGAGTAGGCATCGCCGCTTACCTGTTCTGCTACTTCTTTTTTATCATCGGCGTCAATTTTATTGTGGGCCGGCGCGTATTCCGCGTATGGCGCAATATCAAGTATATGATCTTCGGCCTGCTGTTCATCAGTATGGCCATGGCTTTTATCACCAACGGAGCCGATTTTCCGTGGGGAGGCGCCCTGGGCAACGCCCTCGATAAATGGACCTCCGGGTTCATCGGTAAAACAGGCACCGCCCTGCTGCTCCTCGTGGCAGGCTTCTCCTGGCTGATCTGGAAGTTTAACTTCGATTTCAAATGGCCGGAGAAAAAAGTAAAACCACCCAAACCGGTGCCGGTAGCCCCCGCAGCGCCAGCTACTCCCGCTGTGGCCTCCACCGCTGTTCCAACACCCACAGCCGCCGCCACGCCGGAAACAGCGAAAGGCAATGCCCTCAAAGGCGACAGTGGCGTGGTCGTAATCCCGCCGCATGCCGACGAGCCGGAGGAAGAAATGCCCATGACCCTCATCGAAAAAGACGAGGAAGTGACCGTCATCCCCGCTGCCCACGCGGCTTACGTGCCGCCGGTGGCCGCACCGGTGCCACCCCCGGTAGCTTCACCGGAGCCTGAACCTGATGAACCGGAGGAAGAGGAAGAAGAAGATCCCGGCCCGCTGCTGTATGTGGAAGATGTGGAGGAAGAACTGCCACCGCCGCCGCCGAAAAAGAAAAACCAGCCGGAAGAAGTGGCCTTCGAAATCAAGGAGACTTTCAAAGACGAAGACGAAGAGGTGGAAGAACTGGCAACCGTACGTCCGGCAGTGCCTGTAGATCCGTATGATCCTTCGCTGGACCTGCGCGATTACCGCTACCCGGGCCTCGACCTGCTGGAAAATCATAACGCCGATAAAAT
Organism: uncultured Chitinophaga sp.; assembly: GCF_946479755.1. The sequence continues at coordinate 610,512 of NZ_CAMLHC010000002.1, forward strand.
AGTGGTACAGGATACCGGTGAACTGGAAAAAAACAAAAACCAGATCATCGATACCCTTAAAAACTATGATATATCGATCCAGAAAATCAGCGCTACCGTAGGACCTACCGTAACGCTCTACGAGATCGTGCCCGCCGCCGGTGTCCGCATCTCCCGTATTAAAAACCTGGAAGATGATATCGCCCTGAGCCTGTCGGCCCTGGGTATCCGCATCATTGCGCCTATCCCGGGCAAAGGCACCATCGGTATTGAAGTGCCCAACGTCAAGAAAAGTATCGTATCGCTCAAAGCACTGCTGGCATCGGAGAAATTCCAGAACAGCACCATGGACCTGCCCATCGCTATCGGTAAGAAGATCGACAACGAGAACTTCATCGCCGACCTGGCCAAAATGCCGCACCTCCTGATGGCAGGTGCTACCGGTCAGGGTAAGTCTGTGGGCATCAACACCCTGCTGGTATCGCTGCTCTATAAAAAACATCCTTCCCAGCTGAAGTTTGTACTGGTAGACCCGAAAAAAGTGGAGCTGTCGCTGTATAAGCTGATCGAAAAGCACTTCCTGGCCAAACTGCCGGGTGAAGAGGATGCCATCATCACCGATACCAAAAAGGTGATCCATACACTCAACGCCCTCTGTATAGAAATGGACCTGCGGTACGACCTGCTCAAGGAAGCCGGTACCCGCAACATCCGGGAATACAACGCCAAGTTCACCCAGCGCCGGCTGAACCCGCAGAAAGGCCATCGCTTCCTGCCCTTCATTGTACTGGTAGTGGATGAGTTCGCCGATCTGATCATGACGGCGGGTAAAGAGGTGGAAATGCCGATCGCCCGCCTGGCCCAGCTGGCCCGTGCCGTGGGTATTCACCTGATCATCGCTACGCAGCGCCCGTCAGTAAACATTATCACCGGTACCATCAAGGCCAACTTCCCGGCCCGTGTGGCTTTTAAAGTGTCTTCCAAGATAGACTCCCGCACCATCCTGGATATCGGCGGGGCAGAACAGCTGATAGGGCAGGGGGACATGCTGGTGTCGTTCAACGGGGAGCTGGTACGTCTCCAGTGCGCCTTTGTAGACACACCGGAGGTGGAAAGCGTGGCAGAGTTCATCGGCAACCAGAAAGGTTATCCTGATGCTTTCCTGCTGCCCGAATATGTGGATGACAAGGACAGCGACGGCAAAGAACTGAGCCTGGCCGACAGGGACCCCCTGTTTGAAGAGGCCGCCCAGGTGATCGTGCAGACCCAGCAGGGCTCCACTTCCTTGCTGCAACGGCGGATGAAGCTGGGGTATAACCGTGCGGGCCGCCTCATGGACCAGCTGGAGTCCGCTGGCATCGTTGGACCGAATATGGGTTCCAAAGCCCGCGATGTGCTGGTGAAAACTGAATCGGAACTGCAGGAAATTCTTAATGATTTGTTATAATATATTAAGATAAGGGGGCATACGTTACACATTTTAACAAAATAAACCGAATTTTGCCCTCCGGATAAAAGACCAAACTTTCATACCGGCATGGCATTTGACATGGCTGGGTTAGAAAATCAAAAAAAACTACAATGAAGAAATTTGTATTGACGGGATTGTTGTTAAGCGGTATTGTTTTCAGCGGTATGGCCCAGTCCAAGGGTGCCAGCGATCCAAAAGCGAAAACGATTCTGGACGGTGTCAGCAGCAAATTTAAATCCCTCAAAACAGTGGTAGCCAACTTCGTACTGAAAGTGGAAGGCGCCAACAACAGCGTCAACGACTCCAAAAAAGGGACCGTGTACCTGAAGGGGGCCAAATATAAAGTAACCCTGCCCGGCCAGGAAATCATCAGCGACAACAAAACTTCCTGGACATACGCGAAAGATGTGAACGAGGTGACCATCAACAACGTGGACCAGAGCAGCGGCGCCATGACACCGGCCAAGCTCTTCACCAATTTCTACGATAAAGACTATCTGTACCGCCTGGATGGCGAGAGCAACGAAAAGGGCAAAGTGCTGCAGAACATCGAGATGACGCCGACCGACAAGTCCAAGAATATCTTTAAAGTGATCGTTTCCGTAGATAAAAAGAACCAGAACATTGCGAGAATGAAGGTGTTCGAGAAAAACGGCAACCACTACACGTATGAGATCACCAGCTTTACGCCAAACGCCGCCACTGTAACAGATGCTATCTTTACATTTGATGCGAAAAAATACCCGGGCGTAGAAGTAGTAGACCTCCGGTAAAAATTGAAGACCGCGAATCAGAAATAGTGAATTTGGGCGGAGATATAAGTGAAGAATGGGCGAAGCCCTCTCCGCTTATATCTCCGCCCAAATTTCGTAATTCGCAATTCCCAATTATTGTTTTACCTTTGGCAAGTTTCAATTAAAATTAAACAATATGGCATACGACGTAATCGTAATTGGTAGTGGCCCTGGTGGATATGTGGCTGCTATCCGTGCTTCGCAGCTGGGATTTAAAACCGCAGTAGTGGAAAGAGAAAGCCTGGGTGGTATCTGTTTAAACTGGGGCTGTATTCCTACCAAAGCGTTATTAAAAACGGCACAGGTATTTGAATATACGCAGCATTCCAAAGACTACGGTATCACCATCGGAGATGCGAAGGTTGATTTTGATGCTGTTATCAAGCGCAGTCGTGGCGTTGCTGATAAAATGAGCAGGGGCGTACAGTTCCTGATGAAGAAAAATAAGATCGACGTGATCATGGGTACCGGCAAGCTGAAAGGCAAAGGCCAGGTAGAAGTGACCGATAAAGACGGTAAAGCCACCGTACATGATGCTAAACACATCATCCTGGCTACCGGCGCCCGCGCCCGCGAGCTGCCCAACCTGAAGATCGACGGTAAAAACGTGATCGGTTACCGCCAGGCCATGGTGCTGCCGCAACAGCCTAAATCCATGATCGTGGTAGGTTCCGGCGCTATCGGCGTGGAGTTCGCTTACTTCTATGCCACCCTGGGCACTAAAGTGACCATCGTTGAGTTCATGCCGCGCATCGTGCCGGTGGAAGATGAAGACATCTCCAAAGAACTGGAAAAAATATACAAAAAGAAAGGTATCGAAATCATGACCAACGCTTCTGTGGAAGCGGTAGAAGGCGCTGGTAACGGTGTGAAAGCGAAAGTGAAAACACAGACCGGCGAAATCACCCTCGAAGCAGACGTGGTACTGAGCGCTGTAGGTATCGCCGCCAACATCGAAAACCTGGGCCTGGAAGCACTGGGCATCAAAACCGATAAAGGCCGCGTAACAGTCGATAAATATTACCAGACCAATGTTCCGGGCGTGTACGCTATCGGTGACATGGTTCCCGGCCAGGCACTGGCACACGTTGCCTCTAAAGAAGGTATCGTTTGCGTGGAAGCCATCGCTTACAACGAGAAAAAATACGCACACAAACCTGAAACCATCGACTACATGAACATCCCCGGCTGTACTTACTGCGCACCGGAAATCGCTTCTGTAGGCTACACTGAAAAAGCAGCTAAAGAAGCCGGCTACGAAGTGAAAGTGGGTAAATTCCCATTCTCCGCTTCCGGTAAAGCTTCTGCTGCCGGTGCTACCGAAGGTTTTGTAAAAGTGATCTTCGACGCTAAATACGGCGAATGGCTGGGTACACACATGATCGGCGCTAACGTGACCGAAATCATCGCTGAGACAGTAGTGGCCCGCAAACTGGAAACTACTTACCAGGAAGTGCTGGATTCTATCCACCCGCACCCAACCATGAGCGAGTCTGTAAAAGACGCGATCGAAGTAGCTTACGGCGAAGCAATTCACCTGTAATCAACTTACTTCATACTATTGAAAAAAGGACTGATCTTATGATCAGTCCTTTTTTATGCTGCCACAAGCTTTTTGCATAACATCGCAAAATATTTTGTTTGTTTAAACGAAAGTTGTAATATTGAACGCACGATAATTTGAAAACGAGCAACGAAATCTAGTTAAACCATCAAATGTGCTGATAGCCTAAAATCAGCCAAGAGCAAATCTGAGCCTCCGGAAAATGACCGGCCTTATTAAGCAATAGCCAATCCTGAACATGCATGCCGATATCTGAACAGATATCCGGACTGTCATACGTCTGCCAAAAAGTAGCACGAATAAGCCAGCTCCTTCAGTCGTATAACACCATGCTGTTTGTTGTCTG